>CAVXDG010000001.1:0-17301 GCA_963760475.1 uncultured Acidobacteriaceae bacterium
CAGAGAGCAGGGCGCACCCAGCCCGGGCCCCAGTCCAACGGCGCAATTTGGCTCGGCTTCCGGCCCGCGCCCCGGGGCTGTCCCCAAGCCCACCCGTCAGGTCTTCGAAGGCCTGGTCAAGAACGGCGTCGTTCACCTCATCGAAGGCGAACTCCCCGACGGCATCCTCGTCAAAGTCGTTCGGGAATAGCGCGTTCTCAGACCGCATCAAACTACGACCCTAGGCGCGTTCTTTACGTCCAGGATGGGAAAGCACTACCGTCCTCGGCTCTTTCAATCGAGGCATGAATTACAGGCCGCGATTCGGAGTCCTTCAAAAGCTGCGAACCCTTAGCACTCAGCCCTTGCTCCCCAAATTATTCCGCCACGTGTGCCCAGCCCGCTCCAGCAACCGATCCGCGCAATCCGGACCCCACGACCCGGCAAAGTAGTTCGGGAAGACCTCGGGGGTCTTCGACGCCCATGCTTCCAAAATCGGCGTATACAGCCCCCAGGTCACTTCAACCCCGTCGCGGTGCGCAAACAGCGTCTGATCGCCAAGCATCGCGTCCAGCAGAAGCCGCTCGTACCCATTCGCCGTCGAGGTGCCGAAGGCCGCGGCATAATTGAAGTCCATGTTCACCGGGCAGACAGACATGTTCGGCGTGTTCGGCACTTTGGCCCCAAACCGCAGTGCTATGCCCTCGTCAGGCTGGATGCGAATGGTCAGCAGGTTCGGCTGGATGTCGGTGCAGGGACCGCCTGACTGCATGCGATTGAAGATCAGCAACGGCGGCTGCTTGAACTGAATGCTGATCTCCGTGGCGCGTCTCTTCATCCTTTTGCCTGCACGCAGATAAATCGGCACACCTGCCCATCGCCAGTTCTCAATTTCGAGACGAACCGCTGCGTAGGTCTCTGTTCCCGATTCCGGATTCACACGCTCTTCATCGCGATAGCCTGCCACCTTCTTGCCGTCGATCACCCCAGGGCCGTACTGGCCGCGCACCACATTCAATATTGGAATGCTCGGAATCGCGCGCCAAACCTTCACCTTTTCGCGCCGCACCGCGTCCGCATCGAAACTCGACGGCGGCTCCATGGCCACAAAACTCAGCAGCTCCATCACGTGATTCTGAATCACGTCGCGCAGCGCGCCTGCCTTCTCGTAGAACGGCCCGCGCCCCTCCACGCCCAGCGTCTCTGCCGCCGTAATCTGCACGTGGTCGATGTAGTTCCGATTCCAGATCGGCTCAAAGATGCCGTTGGCAAACCGGAACACCAAGATGTTCTGCACCGTCTCCTTGCCCAGGTAGTGGTCAATGCGGAATACCTGGTTCTCGTGGAACACCGCGTTCACATTGTGGTTCAGGGCCTTCGCCGACTCGAGATCGTGCCCGAACGGCTTCTCAATCACCACGCCAACGCGCCCCTGCTCCGGTTGCGCCATGCCTTGCGCGCCCAGGTTCTCGACGATCGGCTCAAAATATTCCGGCGCTGTCGCCAGATAGAAGAGCCGATTCGGGCCTATGCCCTTCTCCTGCGCAATCTTGTCCAGCTCCGCCTTCAGCCCGGCATAGTGCGACGCATCGTCGAAACTCAGCGCGTAGTAGTTGATGTTCTTGGCGAACTCCTCCAACTTGGGATCGTTGTTGTCGACGCCCGATTCCACGATGCCCGCACGCATGTCTGCGGCGAACTCACCGCCCAGCGGACGCCGCGCCACACCGACAATCGCAAACTTCTTCGGCAGCAGCCCCGACTGCTCCAGGTGAAATAACGCCGGCAGCAGCTTGCGCTTCGTCAAATCACCCGAGGCGCCAAAGATCACCAGGATCCCCGGATCAGGGATTCGCTCGCCGGTGTGTTGAACGTTAGACAAATCCTCTGGACGAACCTTCATCTCCACCGTCGCCATACCTATCAACCCCTCCGCTATCGGTCTTGCTATTCCCTGGTCGCTGGACCCCAAGGTCGAGCGAGACCCGAGTTTCTTAGTGCCTGATCTCTGATCCCTGAAACCTGATCCCTGAAATCTAGTCTTTTTTCACCGCATGTCCGCCAAACGCGTTGCGCATGATCGAAAGCATTCGATCGGTGAAGTTGTTCTCTTCGCGCGATCGAATCCGCCGAATCAGCGACTCGGTGATTACCGGAGCCGACACGTTCAAATCGATCGCCTCGAACACCGTCCACCGGCCCTCACCCGAATCCGAAACATACGCTTCAAGCCCATCGAGTTTGGGATTCTTGCTCAACGCATCCGCCGTCAAGTCCAGCAGCCAGCTACGCACCACGCTGCCGAAACGCCAGATCTGCGAAATCTGCGCCAGGTCCAGCTTCAGCTCTTCCTTCTTCTCCATGATGGTGAAACCCTCGGCATAGGCCTGCATCAGGCCGTACTCAATGCCGTTGTGCACCATCTTCACAAAATGTCCTGCGCCCGCAGGCCCCACATGACCCCAGCCAAAATCCTTGCCTGGCGCTAGCGTTTCGAAGATTGGCCGCAGATACTCGACGGCTTCCTTATCGCCGCCAATCATCATGCTGTACCCCTCTTTCAGTCCCCACACGCCACCCGATGTGCCCACATCCACAAACTGAAAACCCTTCGCCGTCACTTCCTTGTAATGGCGCTGCGAGTCTTTGTAGTTCGAGTTGCCGCCGTCGATCAAAATGTCCCCTGGGTTCAACAAAGGTTCAAGCTTGGCAATCGTGTCGTCCACCGGCTTGCCCTGCGGCACCATGATCCAGATCGCCTTGCGCCCAGTCAGCTTCTTCGCCATGTCTTCCAGCGAAGACACGCCCACGTTTCCTGAAGCGGTCAGCTTCTGCACCGCTTCCGCGCTGAAGTCGAATCCCACTACCTGGTGGCCGCTCAGGCGAAGCCGTTCCGCCATATTGCCGCCCATTTTGCCGAGGCCAATCAATCCAAGTTGCATCTCGCTCTCCCTTCGAACTCGTTACAAAACTCCCAAATTTGCTAACTCGCTTCGCAGCGCATTCGCGCCGGTGAAGAGAATTGCTTCCATGCCTGCCGCCTCTGCGCTCGCAACATTCTCCGCGCGGTCGTCGATGAACAATACCCGCTCTGCCGGCGTTCCAAGAATATCCAAGGCCCTGTTGTAGATTGCCTGCCCCGGCTTGCGCAGCCCCAGATAGCAGGAACTGAATGCCACTTTCACATGCTGTCGAATCCCAAAGGTCTTGAAGCGATATTCGTTGGTCGCGCGCGCCTCGTTGTTCAAGACTCCCAGAATGCACTTATCTGATGCCGCCAGCTCCTGCAGGATTCCCATGCCGCCGTCGGGCAATAACTTCGACTGCGCGCAAATGGCGTCGAGAAACTCCTCGTGTGAAAAAGCACGCGGCTGGTAGAAGACCGTCGCATCCAGATACTCTTTCGCCGTAATCGCATCGCGCTCCCATGCGTCGTACGGCTGCGGATGCCGCGCTTCAAACTCCGTCCTATCGAGATGAAACTGCTGCAGCACAATCGCTCGCTCGACATGGTCCCAGCCATTGGTCAGCAGGACTCCACCAACATCAAAAAGAATCGCGTCGAAGGGGAACATCGACCGGGTCGCCTCATGCACTGCTGTTCACAAAGCTGCTTCAGGAGTGGGGAATACCGACAAGCGATCGCTGACCATCGGCGGACCGCGTCTTACCGTTCCTCTGTCCACTGTTCACTGCCCACTGTTCTTCTGGTACTTCGCTTCAATCGCCAGCACCTTCTTGAAGCGTCGCGTAAACCGCTCCTCATTGGAAATGAATTTTGCGCGAAGAAATGCATCCACCAGCTCGTATGCCAGCGACGCACCGATGATGCGCGCTCCCAGCACCAGCACATTCATGTCGTCGTGCTCCACACCCTGGTGCGCTGAATACGTGTCGTGGCACATCCCAGCGCGAATTCCTGGAATCTTGTTCGCTGCGACGCAAACACCCACCCCCGATCCGCAAATCAGAATGCCGCGCGGCGCCTCTCCCGCCCGAATCGCCTCGCCAACGCGCTCGGCAAAATCAGGATAATCGTCCTGCGGATCACACGTGAACGCGCCAAGGTCCACAACCTCATGCCCACTCTTGGCAAGATACGCGCGCACCTCTTCCTTCAGAGGAAATCCCGCATGATCCGAAGCGATAACGAGTTTCATTGCGTTCCTTTGATCCTTTCGTATAAGAGGCGCTAGCGGAGTCAGTGGAATTCGTGGCGGTCCGGCTAACTCCGCTAACCACGCACGATGCGCGGCTAGCTCCGCTTCAGTACTGCCTTCGCTTTGGCGGCCACATTCTCTGCCGTGAATCCCAGTTCGGCCAGCACCTTTGGCCCCGGCGCCGAGGCACCGAAACGATCCAGCCCGATTACATCGCCATCCAGACCCACATACTTCCACCATCCCAGGCGCGAACCCGCTTCCACCGCGACCCTTTTCACCCCCGCCAGCAGCACGCTGGCCTTGTATTCCGCCGCCTGCTCATCGAAAATCTTCACGCTCGGCATGCTCACCACGCGCGCCGCAATTCCTTCGGCGTCGAGCAGCTTCTTCGCAGCGACGCAGGGCCAAACCTCGGAGCCGGTGGCCATCAAAATCACCTTGGGATTCGGCGCGTCCTCGAGCACATAGGCGCCCTTGCACACGCTGCCGTATACGTCGTGCGTCGCCGGGTCGATCACCGGCAGATCCTGCCTTGTCAGCGCGAAGAAGCTTGGCCCTGTCCGCTCAAGTGCCAGCCGCCAGCACGCTGCCGTCTCATTCGCGTCCGCCGGCCTGAAGTCCGTCAGATCGGGAATCGCGCGCAACATCGTCAGTTGCTCAATGGGCTGATGCGTCGGCCCGTCTTCACCCAGCCCGATGGAATCATGGGTGAAAACGAAAATTGAATGCGACCGCATCAGCGCTGCCAACCGGATCGCCGGCTTGCAGTAGTCCGAAAATGTGAAGAACGTCGAGCCGAATGGAACCAGCCCCTCGTGCGCTGCCATGCCGTTCACCGCCGCACACATCGCAAACTCGCGCACGCCGAAAAACACGTTGCGCCCCGCTGGATCGATATGAAAATTCGCGCCAGGCTTGAAGATCGTCTTCGTCGAAGCTGTTAAATCAGCCGCGCCGCCAAACAACTCCGGCACAGCCTCGGCAATCGCGTTCATAATCGCCCCGCCTGCATTGCGCGTGGCCACAGGCTTGCCTGCCGGGAAGCTGGGCAGCGCCTTCTCCCATCCCGCCTTGCGCTTGTTGCTCTTGGTCCGCTCAAACTCTGCGGCCAGATCTGGATATTGCGCGCGATACTTCTCGAAAAGCTGCTTCCATTCACCTTCCAGAGCCGCGCCGCGCTCCCCTGCCTTGCGCCAGTTCGCCAACGCATCGTCGGGCACATAGAAGCTCTGGTCTTCGGGAAATCCGAAAAACTTCTTCGTCGCCGCCGTATCCGCCGCTCCCAGCGCTTCGCCGTGCACCTTATTAGTTCCAGCCTTCGGGCTTCCGTACCCAATTACTGTGCGCACCGCAATCAACGACGGCTTTCCGCTTTCGGCCTTCGCGGCCTCGATCGCCGATTCAATTCCCTTCAGATCGTTTCCATCCTCGACGATCTGGACATGCCAGTGATAGGCCTCGAACCGCTTCAGCACGTCCTCGGTAAAACTTAGCTCCGTCGGCCCATCGAGCGAAATCAGATTGTCGTCGTACAGCACGATCAGCTTGCCCAGCCCCAGTGTCCCCGCCAGCGAAGCAGCCTCATGCGAGATGCCTTCCATTAGGTCTCCGTCGCCGCAAAGCACATAGGTGTGGTGATCCACAATGTCCAAACCAGGCTTGTTGTACACCGCAGCCAAATGCTTCTCAGCCATCGCCAGCCCCACCGCCATGCCGAAACCTTGACCCAGTGGACCGGTCGTCACTTCCACGCCTTCGGTCTCGCCCGACTCCGGATGACCCGGCGTAATCGAGTGCCACTGTCGAAACGACTTCAAATCGTCCAGCGTCAACTTATAGCCGCTCAGAAACAACGAGGAGTACAACAGCGCTGAAGCGTGCCCGTTCGACAACACAAACCGGTCGCGATCCGCCCACTTGAAGTGCGCAGGATTGTGCTTCATCAGCTTGTGATAGAGAAGATAGGCAATGGGTGCGCAGCCCAGTGGTGCCCCTGGATGGCCACTGTTCGCCTTCTCAACCGTGTCAACTGCGAGCAAACGAAGTGTATCGATAGAAAGTTCGTCGATCGAAAGCGCCGAAAGTGTGGCAGTCATACCGTCTGGAGTCCTTTCTCCCGGAGAGGAGGCTCCCGCAGAATTTCCACGGAACCCCGCGTGCTCCTCTAGTGTTGCGCTGTGTCAATCCCGATGTTCACGTTATAACCAAGCCAACGACCCTGGTCCAGCCACTCGAGAGTCCATGATAGTTCACCGCCTGGCGCCTCTTGCGCAGTGGAAATATCCGCGCTGAATCCCGCGCTTCCCAGGCTCCGACTCTGCGTCACCTGGGTTGTCTTCCAACCGTCGGTGGTCCATGTCACTGCGAACCGATTGTCATCTATGATGCGCAGTGTGTCACCTGCGTTGACCTGCTGAATCGGTCGCCGAAACGTATAAATCTCCAAATCCGTCCGCCGCAACTTCCGCCCTTCCGCTTCGCAATACCGCGCATACACCGGATCGATGCGGTCGAATACCTTGCCGTCCAAAGCGGAGCGCAGCAGCTTCAGATACTCGGCATGTGCCCATACCAGCGGTACTGCCGATCCCGCGGGCTGCCCCATCTGCAGCCGGGCCGAGGGCAGGCTCGGCTCATCCCACACTTGCTCCGGCAACATCTGCCCGATCGTGGCAAAACGCTCATAGGTTTTAATCAGCGAAGAAACATCCCTCCCAGCCGCCAGTTCATAGTGCGCACGCTCCCCCGTCAACAAAGGCCATACACGCCCCTGCCCCCAGCCGAGGAAGGGCCCTCCGTCCGGCCGCTGGCCGTAGCCATCCCAGTTGTAGCGCAGCCATCCTGGTCCCTGCGGCAGTCCGCGCTTCAGTACCGCATCCACGACCTTGAGTGAATCCACCATCAGCGGGTCATCGGCGCGCCGCACCCCATACCGCACCAGCTCCAGAAATCCCCCATCAATAATCTCGCGCGCCTGAAAGGAGGCTCGCGTGCCCGGCGGCCGGTTATTGAGGTGGATCACCTCGTCGCCGCAACTCTCGCAGTGATAGGCCTCGCCCTCTTCCGGCGGACGAATACGCATATAGTGCCGCTTGATCTCCGGCAACAAAATGCCCTGATTCGTTACCGTCCAGTCTTCGAGATGTCCTTCAATCCAATCCGCGAACTCCTCGTAGAAAACCGCCACCTCCATCGAGTCGTGGGCGCGGGCAATTTCTGCAGCACAAATCAATCCCGAGATAACGGCCGCCAGCGTCGACGGCGAATAGCCGGCATTCTCTTCCCAGCGCTCCTGGTGCGTAATCGGCGCATGACGTGCAAGAAACCCTGCCGCCCTCTCCACAAACGGAAAGATCTTCATGTCGCCCAGGCCATTTGCCTTCCACAGGCGCCACGCCAGAATGACCGGGAACGCAACTTCATCCAGTTGCTCGCCCGACCAGTACGGCCGCCCATCCACCCAGAAATTCTGCGCAAATCCCCCGTCGGGTTTCTGGGTGCACGCCAGGTATACCAGGGCTCGCAGGGCTGTCTCGGCCCGTCCGCAGGCCAGCAGCGCGCTCGCCGTCTGCACCATGTCCCGCGTCCAAACCAGGTGATAGCCGCCCAGGTCGTCGTCGCTCTTCGCCTGGCCCCAGGGAATCGATGCCGACGCTACAAATGCGCCTGAAAATGTCTTGTCTTCGTGCGCCAGTAAAACGTTGTGGCTGGTCCGCATCAGCTTTCCGTCGTCGCACGACTTTGCCGCCAGCCACTCCGGATTCGCCACCCGTCGCCACTGCAAAATAAACCGGTCGCGATGCTCTTCGTACGGCTGCGCCAGCGACGTTACGGTCTTTTGCAAAGCGGTGTGCAGTCCCTGCCCAATCCCGATCGCAACGACAAACACCCGCGACCCATCCGTCGTTGCCGCACCCAGGTTCAACTCGCCCAGCACCGCGATGTTTCCGTTGTGTGCCGAGCCGAATTCCCAGTCCATGCGGTAGTTTTCCATCACGTCGCGCCAGCCGTCGCTGGTGCCCACAAAACCGCAGCTCACCCGCGAGAAGCCACAGCTCGCAGCCATCGCCAGCGCCCAATCGTCTTTCCACGCCACCAGCGTTTTATACCCGGCAATGTCCACCGCCCGTGCCGTGTTCCCCGCGCCCCCACCGTCCAGATGCGGCGCCAGCAGTGCGTAGACCTTCAACCGCGATAACAGGTCCGGATGCCCTTCCAGCCTGACCCACTGAAGTACCACCGAGTGGTGGGGATCGGCGATAATCTCCCGGGTCAGCTGATAACGACCCTCGGGATCTCGATTCACGTAACGCACACCCAGCGCTTCAGGATGGATGTACTCGAAGGTTGTCAGCAGATCGCGCTTCTCTTCGTGCGCGAATGTCTCGCCGTCCGTAATCAGGAACTCCATGTCGCGCACCTGCGCGCGATCGATGGTCGGGTGATAGATCTCGTTCAGAATGCCGTGTGAGCACGTGAACCATACTCGGCTCGAAGCCGCGTAGGCCGTGCCAACCGCATCCTTCACGCTCGACGTCCAGCGCGGTTCCAATCCGGGAGCGCCGAACGCCTCGCCCTGCTGGTCAAGCCAACGGTACAAACTCTGATCGATCACTCGGTGCTACCATTCCTGCGGGGATTGGGGAGATTCATTCTCTGTCCTGTCTTCTAATCGATGTTTTGGCGAGGTGAAGGTTTCCGCCTGTCGCGCAATTAGTTTCGCACCTCGTCCGCTCAAGTCGCATCCATCTATCCGTAGGGTTCGCGGAAGGTGACGCGTTCCCATCCAAACATACGGCCCGTCGCTCCTATGTGAAGATTAGGTTTCACCCCACCGCGGCTTCGCCCGGTTTCCACACGCACCGGGTCTGATGCGGTTAAACGTCCACAGTACAATCCCATTCGAAGGAGATTTCCCCAAATGGCTTACGAACTCGCACCGCTGCCTTACGATTATGCGGCCCTCGAGCCTTTCATCGATGCCGAGACCATGAAGCTCCATCACGACAAGCACCACCAGGCCTACATCAACAATGTGAACGCCGCGCTGGAAAAACATCCCGAATTGGCCGCCAAATCCGTCGACGACCTCATCAGGGACCTCAATGCCATCCCCGAAGACATTCGCGGCGTCGTGCGCAACAACGGCGGCGGCCACTCCAACCACACCGTGTTCTGGAAGCTGATGGGTCCCGCGGGCTCGGCCGGCATTGGCGGCGCGCCTACCGGCGCCATCGCCAAGCAGATCGCTGCCGACTTCGGCGACTTCGACGCCTTCAAGAAGACCTTCAATGAGACCACCGCCAAGCAGTTCGGCTCCGGCTGGGGCTGGCTTGTCTTCCAGGGCGGCAAGCTCAAGGTCATCACCACGCCGAATCAGGACTCGCCCCTCTCCCAGGGCCTCTACCCCATCCTCGGCAACGACGTCTGGGAGCACGCCTACTACCTGAAGTACCAGAACCGCCGCCCCGATTACCTCGCCGCCTGGTGGAACGTCGTCAACTGGGCCGAAGTGAACAAGCGCTTCGTCACCGCCAAGGGCTGATAGCGAGCTGTGCTCCGCAACACAACTGGCCCGCCGGGCTTCTCCCTTCCCTGTGGAGAAGCCCCGGCCACGGGTCAGCTCTACTCCAAGGAGATCTTGATTGAATTCAACAGCTTATCTCTAAATCTCCCCTCGCTCCAAGTTTCCCCGTAATCCACATGGAACCCGAGGCCGCAGTGGCCGATAGTATTTCTGCACTCAGCCCTGTCTTGGCCAGGAAACCAAGGACACAGGGCGCCTCTCGGCGCCAGATTTCGGCGTCTGCTCCGCTCATTTGGTCCGTTGAACCACGCTGCCCGCAGAGGAAGCACCGTTGAAGCCTACCCTTGAACTCTCGATGATCGTGAAAGACGGTGGACCCGCCCTCGCGCGATGCCTCAGCAGCGCGGCTCCCTTCGTCGACCGCATCGTGATCGGTGACACTGGTTCCACGGATGACAGCGCCGCCGTCGCCCGCGAATTCGGCGCAGAAGTCTTCGTCATCCCCTGGGAACAGGATTTCTCCCGCGCCCGCAACCGCTTGCTCGCGCAACGCAAATGCGACTGGATCCTTGTCCTCGATGCCGACGAAATGCTCGACGCCTCCGCGGGGGCTCGCATGCACGCCCTGCTTCAGTCCCCCAGCATCTTCGCCTGGCACAACCAGCGCTGGAACTACATGCGCGAAATGAGCACTCGGCTCGGCTTTCAGACCGCCCGCCCCAATCCCGTTCTGATCGAGGAATCCCGCGCCTACCCCGGATACGTTCCGCTGCCCACCACCCGCCTCTTTCGCAGCCACCCCGGTATTTACTACGAGGGCTGCGTCCACGAAACCATCACCAGGCGGCTGGACGCACTTCACCTTCCGACCGCTGCTGCGGACTTCGTAGTTCACCACTTCGGCCATGTCGAAGACCCCGAAGACGTTCGCAAACAGAAGGACCAGCTCTATCAGGTCCTCGGCGAGAAGAAGCTCGTCTCCAATCCCGACGACCCGCAGGCTTTGATTGAACTGGGCCTTGCCGAACTCGAGCACGCCCGCCGGCCCGCTGCGGCTCTCTCGCACTTCGAGCGCGCCTGCCAGGTCAGCCCGCAATCTGCGGTTGCCTGGCTCTACGCCGGCGCATGTCTGGTCCGGCTCAATCGACTTCCCGAAGCCATCGCGCGCCTCGAGCGCACCGCCGCACTCGGCCTGCGCAACGCGCTCTTTTACCAGACCCTCGGCGACGCCCACTTTCACGCCCGGCGCTATGCCGAGGCCCGCTCCTCCTACCAGCAAGTCGCAAACATGGGCGAGGCCTCGCCTCTCAGCGAAGCCAAGCTCGGCGCCTGCGATGTCCATCTTGGATCGGCGAATGAAGGCGTCGCGCGCATGCAGAAAGCTGTAGCAGATGCACCCGCCTTTGGTGAGCTCTATGACATCCTCGCTGCCGGCGCCCTGCTCGCAGGCAGAGTCGAACTCGCCGCCAAAACAGCGCAGGCTCGACTCAAAATCGGTGCGCCCACCGACTTCCACTTCCAGCTCGCAACCCTGCTGCAAAACCAGTTGCGCGCCCAGAACCCTAACCTCGCCCTGCAAACCCACGCCTAGGTCTCTGCTTCTCTCTGAATCTCAGTCCCTGGTCCCTGGCCTTCTCACTTCGGCAGCTCCGTCACATCCCATCCCCCGCCCAGCGATCGCATCAGCCCGACACTGGCCACAAACTGCCGCGTCTGCAACCCCACCGCCGTCTGCTCGTTTTGCAGCAGAGTCGTCTCCGCCGTCAGCACTTCCAGGTAACTCGTCACCCCGCCCTTGTACCTGCGGTTAGAAACGTCCAGCGAGTGTTGCGCCGAATTCACAGCCAGCCGCTCGGCAGCCGCTTCGCGCTCCAAAACACGCAGGCTCGACAGCTGGTCTTCAACATCCTCAAAGGCCAGGAAGATGGTGTTCCTGTACTCCGCGGCCTGTGCCTCATAGGTATGCCGCGTCTGGTCTGTCACCGCGTGCCGCTGCCCGGCGTCGAAAAGGAGCTCTGTCGCCTGCGCGCCTAGGCTCCACAGTGCGCTCGGACCTTGCAGCCATGTCCCGCCATGCGTGCTCTCAAATCCTCCGGTCCCCCCCAATGTGATGTTCGGATAAAACGCGCTGACCGCGATGCCGATCTGCGCGTTCGCGGCCGCGGTCCTGCGTTCCTGCGCGGCAATGTCTGGCCTCCGCTCCAGCAGTTGCGACGGCACGCCCACAGGAATCGAGGGCATCGTCAGATTGAGCGGTGAGAAAGGAATGCTGAAATCCGACAGGCTGTAATTGCCGATCGTGCCCACGGCATGCTCGAGTTGCGCTCGCGACTGCTCCACATCCACACGCTGGGCGCGCACTGTCTCCAGCTGCGTCTGCGCTTGCGCCACATCCACCTCGGTCGCTACGCCACCTTTTAATCGCCGCTTCGCTAGATCAAGCTGGCTCTCCAGGTCCTTCACGGTCGAATCCAACAACTGAATGAGCGAGTCAGCCCCCCGCAATTGAAAGTAGGCTGTTGCCATCTCCGCCTGCAGGCTCAAATTCACATTGGCCATATCGGCTGCGCTGGCCTGCGCATTGTCGCGTGCCGCTTCCACACTACGCCGCACGCGTCCCCACAAATCCGGCTCCCAACTCCCTTGCCCTTCCAGCGTCAGGTCGTTGTAGCTGCTCTTGGAGCTCGCAGTCGCGAGGGGACGATTCCGTGAAGTGCTCTCATGCACAAACCCCGGCCCAGCCGATAGTGTTGGATACAGGTTCGCGCGCGCGATGGCGATCTGATCCCGCGCCGCAAGATACGTCTCGTAAACTTGGCGAAGATTCTGGTTCGAGCTTGCGATCCGCTCCTCAAGCTGGTTCAGCTGCGGGTCCTGGTAAACCTCCCACCACTTGCCCTTCAACAGACCGTCCGAGGGAGACGCAGGCTGCCAGCTCCCGCCTTGCGGACTCGGCGGCGGAACCACCGCCGTCGGTGCGCCCGCCTCTTTATAAGCGGCCGGCGCTGTGTACGTCGGCTTCTGATAATCCGGCCCCACCGGCTTGCATCCCGCCACTCCCATCAATCCCGCCAGCAACACTACGACCCCAGTGGAACCGGTCTTGCTCCCGTGCAAGCGGAGCCCCGTCTCGGCAGGTCGGACGGTCCTGACGGTGCGCGCTCTCCGCATCCTTACCTGCCCCCCTGCTCGCCTGCCGCCGCTTTTGTCGGGCTCCCATCGGAGCGCTGCTGTGGCGCAACTCTCTCGCCCTCAATCAGCGAGTCTGGCGGATCCTGGATCACCTTATCGGTCGCTTCCAGACCGCTGACAATCTGCACCGTGGCCCCGTCATCCTCTCCAATCACCACAGACACAAGGTGCGCCACCGGCCCGTTGCTGCCGTTCACCACCGTCCCCAATTGCAGGCCCTCGCGGCGGAAAATCAATGCCGCGGCTGGCACGATAAACGTCGGTCGCGGCGACGGTGCCTTGAAGTGCACCTGCGCCAGTGCGCCCGGCATCAGCTCGCCCTTGCGGTTATCCAGGTCGATCTCGACCAGCAGCGTCCGCGTGACCGGATCGATCGCATCCGCCGTCCGCACCAGCGTTCCCTGAAACGTCCGTCCCGCATACTCCGGAAACGTTAGGTCGATCTTCAGCCCCCGCTTCGCGCTGCCTGTATAAAGCTGGGGCACGCTCGCGTACACGCGTAGCGTCTGTAGAGACTGCATGTGAAACAGCTCACGGGTCGCGCCCTGGTCGATCAACTGGCCCGTATCTACGCCGCGAGCCGTTACCACCCCGTCAAACGGCGCATACACCTTCTCGAATGACTGCAGCTCGTGCAGCCGTTGCAGATTGGCCTCGGCCGACCGCACCGACGACGCCGTCGCATCCGCCTGGTTCCTGAATGTATCCGTGTCCTGCTGCGACACCGCATTCGAGCTCACTAGGTCCGCGTACCTCTGCGCCTGGATATGCGCATTGTTCGCAGTTGCCTTGGCCGTGGTTAGATCCGCTTGCGCCTGCGCCAGTTGCTGATCCACCTCGGGCGAAGCAATCTCGCACAGCAGCTGCCCCTTCTTCACCCTTGCGCCAATATCGAAATACCACCTGGTCAAATACCCCGACGTTCGCGCATAAATCGGCGCATCCGTGTACGCCGTCACATTGCCCGGCAGGACAAACGTGTCCGTCGAGATTCCCTGCTTCGCCTCGAGCGCAATCACCGCCGGCGCGGCCAGCCGCGTCGTCGTGTCCGCAAGCACGCGGTCGCTGCGGATCCGGGCGAAAATGCCGACGACGGCCAACACGACCGCAATCGCCAGAAGAACAACAACCACCGTCACCGCGCCGCGTGCTGAAACTGCCGCCTGCTCGGGCGCGCTCTCATGGTCGTCGCGTACCGGTTGCGGGTTGGATGCATTTGCCATCAAGTCACTCCGAGGTGTGATCGAACTCATCCATAATTGTGGCCCTCACCGGCGCGCGCGCTCGTCTGCTGCGCTCAAGCCAGCCATGAACCATTGAGAAGGAGACCGGTACAAAGAACAGCGTCGCCACCGTCGCCAGCAGCAATCCGCCAATGACCGCACGGCCTAGCGGCGCATTCTGCTCACCGCCATCGCCCAGTCCCAGCGCCATGGGCATCATGCCGATAATCATTGCCATTGCGGTCATCATTACGGGACGCAGCCGCACAAAGCCCGCATTCAGCGCGGCCTGCCGCGCATCGCCCACCAGCACATCCAGCTGCTCGCGCGCAAAGCTCACCACGAGAATCGAGTTGGCAGTCGCCACGCCCATGCACATAATCGCTCCGGTCAGCGCCGGCACACTGAGCCGCGTCCCAGTCACGAACAGGAACCACACGATCCCCGCCAAGGCCGCCGGCAGCGCAGACACAATCAGGAATGGATCGAGCCACGACTGGAAGTTCACCACGATCAGCAAATACACCAGTAGAATCGAGAACGCCAGGCCCGCGAACAATCCAAAGTACGACTTGTTCATCGTCTCGCTCTGTCCGCGCAGGATCAAATGCGAACCCCGCGGCAGATCTTTCTCGTGCTTGGCGAGAATCTTCTCAATCGCGCGTGTCACCGTGCCCAGATCCGTCGAGTTCACGTTGGCGAACACATCAATCACGGGCTGCACATCGTAGTGGCTCACTGACCCCAGTTCCGCGCCAGGCACAATATCCGCCAGGTTCCCCAAAATCTGCACCGGCCGCATCGCTCCCGGCGCCCCGCTGTAGCCCGCCGCCTGTACACCACCCGTCGAGCCAGGTGCTCCCGTCGACGCTGCGGTTGCGGCAGTGCCCGTGCTCATGGTCCCCGTCACCGGCAGGCTCTTCAGCGCCGCGAGCGATTCAATGTCGTACTGCGGCACTTGCACCGCCACGTTGTAGTTCACGCCATTCCGCGGGTCCAGATAAAAACTCGGCGTCGTCTGAAAACTCCCACTCAGCGACACCAGCAGACTCTGCGCCACGTTCTGCTGCGTCAAGCCAATCGCCGCCGCGCGCGTTCGGTCCACATTCACCGTCATATTGGGCAAATCGAATGGCTGCTGAATACGCGCATCTGCCGCACCCGGAACATACCGCACTTCATTCAGCATCCGCTCCGCCAGCGCTCGATTGCCGTACAGATTGGGACCCACAATTTGAATATCAATCGGAGCGGCCAGGCCGAAGTTTAGAATCTGCGTCACAATATCGACGGGAAGCTCGTAAAACGTCACGCCCGGATAATCGCGTGCCAGCTGCTGGCGCAGATTCTCCACGTACCGCTCCGTCGGATGATGGTCCTTGCTCAACTGCACCTGGATATCGGCATCCGCCGAGCCCACCGGCGCCGAGGTCGAATACGAAAGATTCAATCCCGAGTACGGCAGACCGATGTTGTCTACGATCGTCACAATCTCTCGTGCAGGAATATTCTCGCGGATCGTTCCATCGATGTGATCGCAGAGAGCCGCCATCTCCTCGATGCGCGTTCCCGTGCGCGCCCTGACATGCAATTTGAACTGCCCCGAATCGACCGAGGGAAAGAAGTCCTGACCCAGCCAGGGCGCCAGAACCCCCAGCGACAGGAGCGAGAAGACCATAAAGCAGATCAGGAACACCGCCGCATGATCCACGAACAGGGTCAGCACGCTCAGATAGAACCTGCGCATCCGCTCAAACCCCACCTCGAATCCCAACTGAAAGCGAACGAGCGGATTCCGGCTTGCCTGCTTTCTCGCCGCCTGCGCGTCGTCATGCTCGTGGAGCAGATATTTCGCCATCGTCGGCACAACCGTGCGCGACAACAGGTAACTCGCCAGCATCGCAAAAACGACCGCCTCAGCCAGCGGCACAAACAGGTACTTCGCCACGCCGCTGAGAAAGAACATCGGCACGAACACAATGCAGATCGAAAGCGTCGACACCAGCGCCGGAATCGCGATCTGCGCCGCGCCATCCAGAATCGCCTGCTCGATCTCCTTGCCCGCTTCAAGATTGCGATTGATGTTCTCGATCTCGACCGTCGCATCGTCCACCAGGATGCCGACCGCCAGCGCCAGACCACCCAGCGTCATGATGTTGATCGTCTCGCGCAGTGCCGCCAGCGCCGCCAGCGAACACAGGATCGACAACGGAATCGAAACCGCGATGATCAGCGTCGAACGCCAGCTCCCGAGAAAGATCAGGATCATGATCGCCGTCAGGCACGCGGCGATAATCGCCTCGCGCACCACGCCGCTGATCGCCGCCGCGCACAAAGATCGACTGATCCGAAAGCGCGTTGATCTTCAGCTGCGGCGGAAGCTGCCCCTTGATGCCGTCCAGCTTCGCCCGAATTCCCGCGATGATGTCCAGCGTCGACGCCGACCCCGTCTTCATGATCGCTCATCAGGATCGCGCGCCGCCCGTCCACGCGCACAATGTTGGTCTGCGGCGGGTTTCCGTCGCGCACATGCGCCACGTCGCGGATGTAGATCACCGCGCCGTTCACTGCCTGAATCGGCAGATTGTTCAGCTGCGTCCACGATCCGTCGGCGCACGAGTTCGTCTCGATCGCATACTCGAAGCGGTCGATCTTCACCGTTCCCGAAGGCACAATCAGGTTCTGCACCCCGATCGCGTTCACCACATCGCCCGGCGACAGCCCCTTGGCCTGCAGTGCCGGCCAGGTCGATGTCGACCTGGATCTGTCTCTGCTTGCCGCCATAGGGGTACGGAGTCTGCGCGCCTTCAATCGTCGCCAGTTGCGTCCGGATGAGTGTTCGTCGCCAGATCGTTCAGCTGCTGCTCGTTCAGCCCCTCTCCCGAGAGTCCGAGTTGCAGCACCGGCACGCTCGAGGCGTTGTACTGGATGATGAAGGGCGGCGTTGTGCCCGGCGGAAACTCGCGCAGCTGCACCTGGCTGATCGCAGTGATCTGGGCAACCGCGCTGCGCAATGTTCACGTGCGGCTGAAAAAAGATTTTGATGACCGCAATGCCGTTCAGCGACTGCGACTCGATGTGCTCGATATCGTTGACGGTCGTGGTCATCCCGCGCTCGCTGTTAAACACGATGCGGTTCGCCATCTGCTGCGCTGACAGGCCCGTGTACTGCCACACAACCGTGACAACAGGAATATCGATGTTCGGGAAAATATCC
>CAVXDG010000002.1:0-128453 GCA_963760475.1 uncultured Acidobacteriaceae bacterium
AGAGCACGACGGTCTGCAGCTCGGTGAACGCCTCCATCGGCGCGGTGCCGCCGACGCGGCCGATGCCGCTGGCGGTGCCGGAGCGGCCGCCGAACGGGAGGTGGCTCTCCCAGTAGTTGGAGGACTCGTTCACGTTGACCCAGCCGGTGCGCACCGACTCGGCGAAGCGGAGGCCGCGGGCGAGGTCGCGCGTGAAGATGGCCGCGAGCAGTCCGTACGGCGACGCGTTCGCGAGCTCGATCGCGTGCTCCAGCGAGTCGATCGAGACGACCGGAGCGACGGGGCCGAACGTCTCCTCGCGCGCGACGAGCGCGTCCTCGGGAACGCCGTCGAGGATCGTCGCGGGCCAGTAGAGGTCGGTCGGGAAGCCCGCCGCGCGCGCGCCGCCGCTGACGACGGCCGCGCCGCGCTCCAGCGCGTCCGCGACGTGCTCGTCCATCTTCTCGGCGACGCCGGCGTTGTTCAGCGGGCCGAGGGTCGTCCCGTCCGCGAACGGATCGCCGAGCACAACGCGCTCCGTCACGAGCCGCGCGAGCTTCGCCACGAACTCGTCGCGGACGGCGCTGTGCACGAGCAGCCGCTCGCCGGCGGTGCAGCTCTGCCCGGCGCAGAGGAAGCAGGCGGTGACGGTCGCCTCGGCGGCGAGGTCGAGATCCGCGTCGTCCATCACGACGACAGGCCCGTTCCCGCCCAGCTCGAGCACCGCCGCCTTGCCGACCGCCGCCTCCGCCACCTTCCGCCCCGTCTCGGTGGAGCCGATGAAGCCGACGCCGTGCGTGCCCGGGTTCCGCGCGACCTCGTCGCCGACCGTCGAGCCGGGACCGGTGACGAGATTGAAGACGCCGGGCGGCAGATCCGCCTCGACGACGCATTCCGCGAGCGCGATGCCGGCGACGGCGGTGGTCGACGCGGGCGTCCAGACGACCGTGTTCCCGCACGCGAGCGCGGGCGCGATCAGCTCGGCCGGCATCGTGTACGGCCAGTTCCACGGGGTGATGACGCCGATCACGCCGCGCGGCCGGCGGATGAGCAGGACGCGCTTGCCCGGCGACATCGAGTTCGGGAGCCTGCCCTCGAGCCGCTTCCCGTCCTCGGCGGCGTTGCGCCAGTAGAGGACGAGCTCCTCCACCTCGTCGTGGGACTCGGCCAGCGGCTTGCCCTGGTCGAGCGTCAGCGTGCGCGCGAGCTCCTCGCGGCGCTTCTCGATCTCGTCGGCGACGCGGTGCATCGCGGCCGCGCGCTCGAAGGCGGTCGCGCCCGCCCACGCGTCCGCGGCGCGGTTCGCCGCGCCGATGGCGAGCTGCGCGTCCTGGCGGTCGCCGCGCGGAACCTCCGCGATCGCCTCGCCCGTCGCCGGCGACTCGGCCGTGAACGTCTCGCCCGAGAGCGAGCTCGTCCAGCCGCCGTCGACGTACATCTCCCGGCTAGGCGCCACGCGGCGTCTCGTCGTCCAGCACGACACGCATCAGGTCGCGGATCGAGACGATCCCCACCGGCTTCCCGCCGTCGACGACCGGCAGGTGTCGGAAGCCGCCGTGGATCATGATCGAGGCCGCGTGCCCGGTCGAGTCCGACGGCTCGATCGTCTCCGGATGGTGCGTCATCCAGGTCGCCACGTCGGTCCCCTCGACCTGCCCGAGCGCGACCGCGCGCAGCACGTCGCGCTCCGTGATGGCCTCGATGGCAGCTGGATGGCGCTCTTCGTTTTTCTTCTCCTGCTTCCTGTTGTGTATCGCGTCACACGGAACCTCGACTTCCAGCACAATGCCCCCGTCATCGTCGCCGCGGGCTTGGCCGTCGATCTCGATGCCTCCGCACGCAGCCAGCACGAAGCAGCCATGGCCCCCGCCCAGCCCTCTGCTCCCTCCCTGGTGCAGATACTCCCCGTCGCCGCCCAGCCCGCATCGAATCTGCCAGAGAACGGCCGCACCGGCGAAGCCCGTTGACCCGACGTTATCCGGCTTGGCCCTTGCCCCACCTTCCAACAGATGGCCTAACGCCGATCCACAACAAATTTGACCGTTGCTCTTGAACGGAACTATCGTTTGAGACAAGCTCGATGCAGATGCCATGGGGAGGTTCCCATGAAAGGCTCGTCGCTGGAGCATGGAGTGCAAGCAGTTTCGGCGCCCTCGATTCGCAGTTCCCATCGCTCGGCGACTGCCTGCGCCTTGGCGGTTCTATTCGGCTGTTTCCCCCTTGTTGCCCAGGTCATCACCATCGATTCCAGCGGAAAGGCCGTCTCCGGTCCTGAGCAGGCGGGAACCGTTGACCGCCGCTTCAGCCAGATTCAGCCCACGCAGGTACCCTTGCCTCAGAGCGAACTCGATCCCAAGGCCCGTATCGAGCTGCTGCGTTTCCTGGAGTCGGACCAGGGCTTTGCCATGCGCCCCTTCCCGCGCGGGCACCGCGGTCTTACCCTGGTCGCTAACGGCAAGCTCGACCCAGCCGGGGAAGTCCTACCTCTCCATGGTGACCGCCAATGGCCTCTCGGCAAAGCCCGGCGACCGCGTCGTCATCACCGACGTCAAAATCGATCATTCCAAAATCATCTTTCAGCTGAATGGCGGCCCCGACGCCAAGCACCGCTTTCTCCGCCATATCTCAAATCGGCTCGAGCACTTCGATGGGCCCGGTCACCTCGCAAGGCGACGAACAGGATCCGACCGGCGCACGCCTGACTCTCACGTTCCACGATCGCCTCCCCAGCCTCACCGGCAAGCAGGTGGAAGCTCTGCTGGCCCCGCTCATCTCTTTCGAGGTCAAAACGCCCATCCAGGCCTTCACCGATACCCTCCCGCCGAAGCTCAAGCAGGCGATTCTCGACCATAACGTCATGGTCGGCATGAGCACCGACATGGTGCTCTTCGCCAAGGGCCAGCCGCAAAACAAAATTCGCGAGATGGACGGCCAGATGCCCTTCGAAGAGTGGATTTATGGCCGCCCCCCCAGTGACATCGAGTTCGTGCGCATCAACGGTAACCGCGTCATCCGCGTTGAAATCGCCAAGGTCGGCAAGACACCTGAGATTTTCACGAAGGACGAAGTCGAGGGCCTCATGCGCACCGACGGCACGCCGCTCACTGCAGCCGCCGACACTGGGACACACACGATTCAGCTCGGTGACGTCCAGCACAATCCGGACACGCAGGCCCCCGCCGCGCCGCCCAGTCTGCGCAATCCCGGCGAGACCCTCCCGGCAGAGGACGGGAAGAATTCGCGCATCGGCGTCATGAAGCCCGTGCAGTTCCCCAAGCAACAACCGGACGATGAGCCCAATGCGCGTCCCGCAAACCCGTCTGCCTCCGCTCCGGCGACCGGCGCGCCTCAGCCTGCTTCAACCGCGCCTCCAGCAACCCCCTCTTCGCCGGTAGACACGGCGCAGCCTGTTCCGGCGCAACCTGCTTCCTCTCCGAACCCGCCGCCGCCGCAATAACGGCGAACATCGGGTAAACTGAAGGCAGCGAGTCCCGCTTCCTCCGCTCATCTGCACGAGGCAAGTTCACGACCGCGCCGTTGAAGCCGCGCGCCGAGTTTGGTGCGTGTGAGCAGAGACAACCTCACGAAGGAGAAACACCCGACCATGGCCAAAATCGCCAAAACCGGGGATCGCAAGAAAGTGATGGACACGACGAAGTCGACCGACTGTCCCAAGTGCAGCAAGCCCACGCGCATCGTCAAGCGTGTCAAAGACCGCGAGCGCGGCGTCCCGGGCGGCGTCTATATCTCGTGCTCTGGCTGCGATTTCTACGAGAAGCTTTAAAGTAGATTCTAGGATTTATTCCAGCGGGGCCCGGCTGCTAGCCGGGCCTTGTTGCGTTAAGCCGCGTGTTCGGTCCAACTCAAAGGTGCACCTCACGGAGCCCAGTAGCCATCTCCACGAGCACCCGCTCCGCCGCCTCAGCCGGATCGGCAGCCTGCGTGATCGGTCGCCCCACCACCAGGTAGCTCGCCCCCATTTGCAGCGCCTCTGCGGGCGTTGCCACGCGCTTCTGGTCCCCAATGCTTGCCCCCGCCGGGCGAATCCCTGGAATCACCAGCACCGCCTCCGGCCCGCCCAGCCGTCGCAGGGCTGCGACCTCTTCCGGCGAGCACACGAATCCGCGTATCCCGGCCTCGAGCCCGACGCGCGCCAGCCTTTCTACTTCTTCGGCCGGGGTTCCCGCCAGACCGATAGCGGCCAACTGCTGCGCATCCATGCTCGTCAACACTGTCACCGCCAGCAGTTGCGGCGGATCGGCTATTCCTTCCAGCGCCTTCTGGGCTGCAGCTAGCATCGCCGGCCCGCCCAGCCCGTGCAAGGTCATCATGCGCACACCAAGCTTCGCAGCCGAGCGCACCGCCCCTGCCACAGTGTTGGGAATGTCGTGGAATTTCAGATCGAGAAAAACCGAGTGTCCCCGCGCCACAAGCTCTGTGACCAATCCCGGCCCCGCGGCAGTGAACAGCTCCATCCCCACCTTGAACCATTCGCAGTTCTCGAGCTTGCTCACCAGTTCCAGCGCGGCCTGCGCGGTCGGCACATCCAGCGCAACAATCAGGCGCTTGCGTGCCACTTCGTGCGGGTCCAACGATGCTTTTGATCCGTGCGAAACAGGGAAGAGAGGTGTGCCCGGCGCGGGTTGCATACCTTCATCCTAGCCGAAATTTTCCTCATCCAAGCATGACTGCGGCTAGACAGCCTGCTCCGTCCTCTCACTGGAAGCCGTCTGCTCCGGCGAGGGCAGAAACCTCCCCAGGTAGGCAAAGGGATCGTCGGCTGCTGCCATCTGACGCAGATGATATTTCCACACGTCTGGCTTCATGGTCCGCCGCGTGAAAGGCTTCCGCGTCACCTGCACGACTTCGCCATCCCGGTTCAGGCGGGGATATGTGATCGAGGGCACTACGAAGCTGATCCGCGAACCACTTCTCCAGTACGCGCGCGCAAAATCATGCGAGAAGAGAAGAGCATAGTATCTGCCCTCGGCAGCCAGCAGGTTCAATGCCTGCTCGGTGCCCGGCCATACTGGCTGCACATGCGCTTGAAACCAGCTGCGCAGCTCGAATCCATTAAACTGAGCCTGATTGAGAAGGAGACGTAACAACTCTTTGCGATTCATCCAAGGCGTCCTTGTGGGCCGGACTGGGCCACGCTCTGCCGGCATTGCAACCTTTGTTGAGGACCAGACACACGCATTTCAGGGAGCTTCTACATCTGAAACGTCAAATGGGTCCAGTTTTCCTTTTTTGAATCGCCGAGTCGGTCGTGGTTGTGATAGTTGTCACTCTGCGGGTCTCAGTTTGGACCGGAAAGCCTTCTGAATGTGCCCTTTTTCCCAACACAGGAAACACCGCTGGCCCAGCCACCCAAGCAACCCTGCCGCGGCGCTTCGCAACCTGGCCGCAGCGCTGCTCCTCTCTCTCGCCTGCATCGTCGCCCATGCGACTGCAGCCCACACCAACCCCCTCAACCACGATCCACTCGTCCGCGAAGCCTACGACCACTTCTACAATCTCGACTTTCCGGGCGCGGTCGACCGCTTCCAGCGCTTCCAGCAACAACACCCTGGCGACCCGCAGGCAACCGCCTTGCTTCTCAACGCGGAGATCTTCAATGAGCTCTATCGCCTCGACCTACTCGACACAACGTTTTATGCCAACGATGGATTTCTGACCGGCCGCCATGCTATCCAAGAGGATCCCAAGGCGCGCGATCGCATCTTTGCCCTGGCCGACGAAGCCGTTCGCGAAGCCGACTGGCGCGTCGGCAAGAACCCCAACGACATCGATGCGCTCTTTGCCCGGGGTTGGGTCCGCAGCCTGCGTTGCGCCTACATGGCCATGGTCGAGCGCGCCTTTGGAACGGGCTTCCGCCTCGCCACCAAGGCCCGCGACGACGAGGCGCGTGTGCTGCAACTCGACCCCGATTACGTCGACGCCAAGCTCGTCGTCGGCGTCTACGAGTACGTCGTCGGAGCCCTGCCATGGCCCTTCAAGTTCTTGATCGGTTTTACCGGCGTAACCGGCTCAAAAAACAAGGGACTGGAGCTGCTCTACGATGATGCCAATCGAGGCGTCATCACCAGCGCTGAATCCCGCACCGTCATCGCGCTCTTTCTCCGCCGCGAGGGCCGCTACAAAGAAGCCATTCAGGTCGTGCGTACCCTCAAGGCGCAATATCCGCACAACTACCTCTTCTGCCTTGAAGAAGCCAACCTGCGCAAAGATGCAGGCGAGGGCATGTCAGCGGTCGAAGGCTACCGCCAGATCCTCGCCGAGAACGCCCGCCCCAACTACTTCGCGCAGGCTCGGCTCGAGCTCACCTACTTTGGCCTCGGCGACGCGCTGCGCGGCCAGCGTCACTTCAGCGAAGCGGCCCAGGCCTATGAGCAGGCAGCCTCCGTCAGCAGCACCTCACCGGAGCTCCGGATCCGCTCCTTTCTCGCCGCCGGCGAATGCCGTGACCTCAACAGCGAACGACCCAGGGCTCTGGAGGATTACCTTGCGGCCATCGCCGCTGGCCCGAATACCTCCCGCGCCGACACCGCCCGCAGGCGCCTGCAAACCCCGTACCGCGGCAACTAGGTTTCGGCTCGCTCGCCACTGCACCAATACAGTGCCCCATCCTTTCTCCTTGTTCCTGACGAAAGGGTGGGAAATCACCCAAGGCCCGTCGATTCCAGACCGAACTCCAATCCCCGCCGTGGAACCGCTACCATGGTTTCTGCGTAGATTGAACGTAAGAGTGCTGTGGAAAGCCCGGAGATCGGTCATGACCTTCTATTGCTATCGATGTGGAACAAGCCTGCCTGCAGGCGCACGCTTCTGCTCAAAATGCGGCACCGTTGTTGCGGCCACCGCGCCACCCATGGGGCGACCCCTCGTCCGCCCCATCGTCGGCCGTCAGATCGCCGGTGTTTGTGCCGCTCTTGCCCAGGCCAATGGCTGGGACGTTGCCGTGATCCGCATCATCGCCGTCGTTGGATTCTTCTTCTCCGGCGGACTCGTCGCTGTCGGCTATCTTGCCGGTTGGATCGGTATTCCCGAAGAGCCGCTCATCCCTGCTCCAGGCGCTTATCCGCCGCCGCCCCCACCGGGCATGTAGCAGCACCTTGAGAGATCCCGCATGGAGAGGGGTCGTAAGCAGCGATCGAGCGTCTTTACCGCTTTTCGAGCACCGCGACAACCCTGTAATTCTCTGACTCTGTTTTCTTGCTGTCAGGCGCTACAGGCCAGTCGAGCTTCGCCGTGTCGCCTTTCAATTCCGCCTCCACATGTTCCACCATCGGCATGCCGCAGTTGCGGAGGACAATATATGCCCCTCGGGATGAATACTTGGATTTGTTGATGCAGTTGAGCACTGCGATCTTGCCGTCGGGCAATAGCAGAGACAGCGTTGTGCCCACCACGTTGTAGGAGACCGCGCCAGGACCAGCTTCATAGACATGCGTCGGTCTGAAGCATTCTGCATTGGCCACATCGGCGGCGCAGTCCGGGGCGCCCGGGGCCGAGTAGCCGGGAATCAAGGCACTGTACCCCGAGTCGCTGCTCTGCCGGTAGAGCACAGTCGCGTCCAGTTTTTGCGCTTCAACCGAGTTGGTGCACCCAGCAAAGCAACAAATCGCAGCAGCGATTCCCAGCCACTTTAGTTTGCTCATCTAGGATTCCTCTACATTTAGCTAAAGTCTATGGGCGCCGGCGCCAAACCCAGCACGAAGAACCAGCACCGTCTATCCGTAGGTAATGAAGGCCGTTTGAACGCCAGGCAGAGCGGGATCGACCGGCACGCTGAAGGCAAGAACAAAGACGGTGACCGCTCGTAAATGTTTTTACCGCAGGAGGTTGCAGCAGGAGTATGCTTGGGTCTCCCCGAATTCCCCAACCAACTCAGGAGGCAAGTTCCCATGAGATTTCCTTTCCATTCGACAGCCACTCTCTGCCTTTTTGTGGCAGGTCTCACAGTCGCCGCCTCCCCGGCGGCTCTCGCCCAGCATGAAGCCGGCCAGGCCGAGGGGCCAAGCAAATATCTCTACCTTGAGAATCAGGAGCTCAAGCCAAACCAGACCTTCGCCTATGCCAAGTCGGTGTCTGCCGAGGTACATGGATTGCGCGATGCCAAAGCCCCCGATCACTTTGTTGGAATGTGGGGCATTACTGGCGCCGGCCACGTGCTTTATTTGCACGGTTTCGACTCCTTTGCCGATTTGCAGAAGGGACACGAGAGCACCTTCGGAACACCGAAGGCTGTTGATGCGCTCAAAGCGGCCGAAGCGGGACAGGCTCCGCTTGTTGCTACCGAGCATGACAGCATCTATTCCTACGAAAAGGACCTGAGCCTCAACACCAACGTGGATCTCTCCAAGATGCGCTTCATGCGGATTCTGCTTTTCCACGTCCGCTCCGGCCACGATGCGGATTTTCGCCGCCTGGCGAAGCTTTTCGTGAAGGCTTATCAATCGGCCCTTCCCGAAGCGCGCTGGGCGATGTTCCAAAAGATGTACGGCGTCGGCAGCGATAACACATACATCCTTGTTACCCCGATGGAGTCTCTGGCGTACGTCGATGGCATCATCGGTAGCGACAAGAAGTTCAGCGAGGGCGTGGGCGAGGACCAGCTTCAGACTCTCACGAAGTCAATCGACGCAGCCGTTGAATCGACCGAGTCCGACCTTTTTGCTTTCGATCCCGACCTAAGCTACGTGCCCGACTCCTGGCTGACCTCAGACTTCTGGGGCAAGAAGTAAACAACCCATCCACCATGCACAACAAACACCGAGGCCCATCCCGCCGGATGGGCCTCGGTGCGCTGGGTATCGAAGGCGCTTAGAACGAGATGCTGATCGCGACCCCTGGACGGTCGGGGTATCTTCGGTTAAAGAGGTAGTATCCGTCCCCACTGTAATCGACGTAAACATCGTCCGATTCATACCAGTCATTGCCCCAGTAGTCGGGATATGGGTCCATCACCGTCAACCAATAGCCGTCGTACTGAAAACGTGGATAGCCTCCCTCATACATGAAGGGAAGACCAAAAATACGGAACATGTGCCCCCTGCCGTAGTGACCGCGAAAATCATTGTCGGGGATTCGGTAGCCGTTGTAGCCGCCGCGTTGCTGCCAGCTTCGGCGATCGCTGTTCCAGTTATTCGAGCCGCGCTGTTGCCAGACTTGCCGCTGCTGAACTTGCTGTGCACGCTGCTGTTCCTGCGAGCGCTCCATCTGCTGTCCGCGCTGGTGCTGATTCTGTAGCTGCCTGTTCTGGTCCTGTGCCTGCCTGTTCTGGTCTTGCTGCTGGCGTTGCTGCTGCCGGTTGCTGTTGTCCTGCTGCCGGCGCTGGTCTTGTGCCTGCTTGTTCTGGTCCTGCTGCTGGCGCTGCAGCTGCTGATTGTTGTTGTCCTGCTGCCGGCGTTGGTCTTGTGCCTGCCTGTTCTGGTCTTGCTGCTGGCGCTGCAGCTGCCGGTTGCTGCTGTCCTGCTGCCGGCGCTGGTCTTGTGCCTGCTTGTTCTGGTCTTGCTGCTGGCGCTGCAGCTGCTGATTGTTGTTGTCCTGCTGCCGGCGTTGGTCCTGTGCCTGCCTGTTCTGGTCTTGCTGCTGGTGCTGTTGACCTTGATTCTGCCTGCCCTGGTCCTGTTGTTTCTGTTGCTGGCCTTTGTTTTGGCCTTGCTTTTCATCGTGTTTGTCCTGTGGCTCCTGGGAGTAGCCAAAGGAACACGCCGCCAGTGCACTGGATAAAATCGATATTGAGATGAAGAGCCCGACTCGTTTCATGGGTGCTGCCTTCCTGCAGGCTCCGAACGAACTTCTGCTTTCGAAATTGCCTGCGACGCCGATGCGGTTGTGGTGCAATTGCGGAGCGGCTTCAGCCGTTGAACGCGACTCAAACCGGCAAAACGGTTTGCCTCGGGCGCCCTTATCTACACTTAGCCTTTCGCCCGACGATGGATGGTCAATTCTGCTCAATCCGCGCCTGAATCGGCGCCGTGGGCAAAAGGGCGCTTCTGCTTCGATGACTGCGCCAATGTTTGGGATGGATCGCAGCCTGACCTCATTTCCACATGCGAGCGGGAACGCGATGGGGCAGTCAATAGAATTGAACTAGATCATGGCTGAATTCACTCACCTGCACCTGCACACCGACTATTCCCTCCTCGACGGCGCCTGCGACGTCAAGAAGCTCTGTGAACGCGTCGCCAAACTCGGCCAGAAGTCCGTCGCTATGACCGACCACGGCAACATCTACGGCGCGGTCCACTTCTTCAATGCCGCCAAGGAGTATGGAGTCAAACCGATCCTCGGCTGCGAGCTCTACGTGTGCAAGGCCGAGGACCATCGCGCCGAGACACCCAACGACCAATACAACCACCTGCTCGTCCTGGCCCAAAACGAAGAGGGTTACCGCAACCTGATTCGCCTCACCTCCGAGGCCAGCCTGCACGGCTTCTATCGCAAGCCGCGCGTGAGCAAGAAGTACCTGGCTGAAAACTCCAAGGGCCTCATCGGCTTCTCCGGCTGCCTCTCGGGCGAGCTGTGCGAAGAGCTCATGGCAGGCCACTACGACAAGGCCAAATCCGTCGCCCAGCAGTACCAGGACATTTTTGGCCGAGGCAACTTCTACCTCGAGATCCAAAACCAGGGCTTGGAACAGGAAGACAAGATCCAGGCCGACCTGTTTCGCCTTGAGAAGGATCTTGAAATTCCCCTCGTCTTGACCAACGATTCGCACTATCTTTGCGGCGAAGACTCGCACGCGCACGATGTCATGCTCTGCGTGCAGACAGGTGCGAAGATTCACGACGCCGACCGTTTTCGCTTTGACTCCGACCAATTTTTCGTCAAGTCCGCCGATGAGATGGCGCGCATCTTTCCCGATTCGCCCGGGGTGATGCAGCGAACGATGGAGATCGCCGAGCGTTGCCACTTCAAGATGCATCCGGTGGACAATCCTTTCCCGGAGTTCACCGTTCCGCAGGGTCACACGATCGACAGCTACTTCGAGCAGGTGTGCCGTGAGGGGTTGCGCAAGCGGCTGGAGACGGCGGTGCGACAGCTGGAAATCAGGGGTGTACTCCGCTCGCCTGCTACGGCATATGAGGAGCGGCTGCAATACGAGATCTCGATCATCAAGCAGATGAAGTACCCGGGATATTTCCTGATCGTGTGGGATTTCATCAAGTATGCGCGGGACAATGGAATTCCCGTTGGGCCGGGAAGAGGTTCGGCAACAGGGTCGCTTGTTGCTTACGCGATGGAGATCACGAACATCGATCCCATGCAGAACGTCCTTCTCTTCGAGCGCTTTCTCAATCCGGAGCGCGTCACGATGCCGGATATCGATGTCGACTTTTGCCAGAATCGGCGCGGAGAAGTGATCGACTATGTAACGCGCAAGTACGGGCGCGAACAGGTGGCGCAGATTATCACCTTCAACACAATGGCGGCAAAAGCATCGATCAAGGACTGCGGCCGCGCGATGGATATGCCCTACGGCGATGTCGATCGCATTGCCAAACTGGTGCCTGCAACGGTTGGGATGACAATCGACAAGGCGCTTGAGGATGTCCCTGACCTGCGCAAAGCCTACGACAACGATAGACAGGTGCGCGAGCTGATCGACACGGCGAAAAAGCTTGAGGGCCTGGTGCGCGGAGCTGGTGTGCACGCCTCGGCAGTGGTAATTGCACCTCGCCCGCTGACCGAACTAGTGCCGCTGAACCGAACCAAGAACGATGAAATTGTGACCGCCTACGACATGAAGGCGGTTGAAAAGATGGGGCTGCTGAAGATGGACTTCCTCGGCCTCGCTACGCTGACCGTGATTACAGATTGCCTCAAGTTGATTGAGCAGACGCGCGGGGAGAAGTTGGACATCGACATGGTGCCATTGGACGATCCCGAGACGTTCAAAAAGGTGTTTCATACGGCGCTCACGTCGGGGATCTTTCAGTTTGAATCGAGCGGCATGAGAGACATTCTCCGGCGCTACAAGCCGGACACGGTGGAGGAGTTGACGGCGCTGAACGCGCTTTACCGGCCCGGCCCGATGGACATGATCGACGACTTTGTCGAGCGCAAGTGGGGGCGGCGCAAGGTTGAATTTCTGCTGCCGGCGCTCGAAGGGATTCTGAAGGACTCTCTCGGCGTGATTGTTTATCAGGAGCAGGTGATGCGGATCGCCAATGTGCTGGCAAGCTATAGCCTGGGCGAGGCCGACCTGCTGCGGCGTGCAATGGGGAAGAAGGACCCAAAGGCTATGGCGGAGCAGCGCGACCGCTTCATGAACGGTGCTGCGGCGCTAGGGCATCCCAAGAATCCAGTCATTGAAATCTTCGACCAGATGGCAAAGTTCTCAGGGTACGGATTCAACAAATCGCATTCGGCTGCGTACGCGCTTGTTGCCTACCAGACGGCGTACTTGAAGACCCATTATCCGGTCGAGTTCATGGCCGCGTTGCTCACGTCGGAAACTTCGAAACCCGAAAACGTGGTCAAGTACATCCAGGAATGCAAGGAGATGAGCATCAGCGTCGAGCCGCCCGATGTGCAGTCCTCGGGCGCGCAATTCACTCCGCACGGCGATGCCATTCGTTTCGGTCTCGCCGCCGTAAAAAACGTCGGCGGCAACGCGATTGAGTCCATCAGCAAGGCGCGCGAAGAACTCGGCGGACGCTTCCGCAGCTTCTGGGAGTTCTGCGAGAAAGTGGATCTGCGCGTGATGAACAAGCGCGTAATCGAGTCGCTGATCAAAGCTGGAGCTCTCGATTCGCTGGGTAAGCGAGGCCAGCTCTATAACGCCGTGGACAGGGCGATGGAGCGTGCGCAGAAGGCGCAGCGCGACGAGGCGCACGGGCAGTCCGGTCTCTTCGGCTTGTTCAACGAGGCCCCCGCACACGGCCACGGCGGCGACGACCTGCCCCATGTTGCGGATTGGGAGGAAGGCGAGCGCCTCGCCAACGAGAAAGAAGTCCTCGGCTTCTTCGTCTCCGGTCACCCTCTGGATAAGTATGCTGAGAAGCTCCGCAACCTGCCCGGCGTCATTCCGATCGCAGAAGCACTGGAGCGCAAGCCACCGGAGAAGCGCTGGGGCAAGGATGTCGACCCCGCAGACGAACTGCAGGTTGCCGGTATCATGTACGGTCTCCGCGTACAAAAGACGAAGCGCGAAGGCAAGCTCTACGCGCAGGCTGGACTTGAAGACGCCACCGGCAAAATCGAGCTGATTGCCTTTCCGCGCGATTATGAGAAGCTTGCGGAACAGCTAAAGATCGAAGCGCCCGTATTGATTCGGGGAACTCTTTCCGGCGACGAAGATGCTGCGCCAAAGCTTTCCATCAGCGCAATCCAACCTCTTGAACAGGTGCAGGTAAAACTGCCCGGCGCCATCCGCATTCGCGTGAACCTTGACCGCGCAACCGAGGAGATGATGGCCGCTCTGAAGTCCGCCGCAGACGCCGCTCCGGGTCCGGGGAAGGTCATGCTCCATCTCCAGAAAAAGGACGAGTACGAAGTGATTCTCGAGCCGGAGCAGATGAGTGTAGCCGCAGATCGCGGCTGGGTTGAGCGTGTGGAAGAACTGGTAGGCAAAGGAACTGTGCAGGTCGTCAATTAGTGCCTGATCAAACCAAACCGGGGATACGAAATCGTGCAGGCAGTTGACGCGGTCGGAATCGATTTTGGAACGACGAACAGTTCGATCGCGCGCGTGACAAAGGACGCGGGTGTAGAACTGGCCTCATTCACCTTTCGAGGCACGCCTACCGAGTCGTATCGCTCCGTCCTCTATTTCGAGCAGACGAAATCGGCAGCTGGAGTGAAGCGGACCCATGGATTTACTGGGCCGGCGGCGATCGAACGGTACCTCGAGTCGGACGAAAAAGGTCGGTTAATTCAGTCGCTCAAATCGCACTTGTCCAGCAGAACGCTGACGGGCACGGAAGTATTTGGCCGGCGTCACCGGCTCGAAGAGCTGATCTCCCGCCTGCTCGGCGATTTGCGCAAGGAAGCGGAACGGCAGTTCAGGCAGCCTATTGCATACGCCATGGTCGGCCGGCCGGTGCGCTTTGTCGGCGCAGAGACAGAGGAAGACGACGACTTCGCCGTGGCGCGCGTGCGCGAGGCGTTTGCTCTATCTGGCGTCGAACGCGTTGAATTCGAGATGGAGCCGGTCGCAGCTGCGTATTCCTACGAAGCGACGCTCGACCACGATGAGTTGATTCTGATCGGAGATTTCGGCGGCGGCACAAGCGACTTTTCGCTGCTGCGCGTAGGTCCCGGTGTGCGACGGCGCGGACGAGCGGCGAATGATCTTGTAGCCAATAGCGGTATCGGGCTAGCGGGCGATGCCTTTGACGCACGCATCGTGCGTAAGCTCATTTCGCCGGCGCTTGGATCGAACTCCGAGGCCCGTTCCCTCAACAAACTTCTCCCGGCTGTACCCGCATGGATCTACGCTAACCTCGAACGCTGGCACTACCTCTCCTTCCTCCGGACCAACAACGTCCGCGAGATTCTAAAAAGCGCTCGCATCCGTGCGTTGGAGCCCGAGAAGATTGAAGCATTGATCGCGATTGTGGACGGGGATCTCGGCTATCAGCTGCACCAGGCTGTGCAGCAGGTCAAGTTCGAGCTCTCGCGCAGTGAACATGCAGAGTTTCGCTTTCACGATGCCGGGATGGATCTGCGCATCCCCGTGACGCGCGCAGCATTCGAGTCATGGATTGTCGAGGAACTGGAAAGCATCGAGCGATGTGTCGATACCCTCCTGCGCGCTCCAGGCGTCGATCCGCTCGATGTGGATCGCGTTTTTCTCACGGGCGGCACTTCTTTTGTGCCGGCAGTGCGGCGGATATTTGCCAGTCGATTCGGTGAAGATCACATTCGTGGTGGCAACGAATTCACTTCTGTAGCGCGGGGATTGGCATTGCGGGCTGCCGAGTCCCTGCAGCAAATCTAGGTTGCGATGTTCAGCTTGCCAAAATATAGAAAAAGAGGGGAGGACGAGACTCACCCTCCCCATTTCCAGGGAATCTCTCGCGAAACTACTTCGCGAGCTTGTCGAGATCTAGGTTCAACGCAAGTACGTTGACCCGAGGCTCGCCAAGTACACCAAGCTGGCGCCCTGCGATGTGCTCTTGGACGAGTTGACTCACCCGATCCGGGTTCAGACCCCGCGCCTTGGCGACGCGCTCAACCTGATAGAACGCCGCGTCGGGCGTAATGTCCGGGTCAAGCCCTGACCCAGAAGTCGTCACGAGGTCGATCGGCACCAGTTTGCCGGGCGTCTCCTTAGCCAGCTTGTCGATGTCACCCTGAATCCGCTGCACCAGTTTTGCGCTCGACTGCGCCAGATTCGATCCTCCCGACGAGGTGCCATCGTAGCCATTGCCTGCTGCGGAAGGACGTGGATGAAAATAGCGGTCCGATGTGAAGCTCTGTGCAAGAAGCTCAGATCCGATCACCTGCCCATCCTTCAGAATGAGGCTGCCGGCCGCCTGATGCGGGAACAAGACGGAAGCAAGGCCGGTAACAAGCAACGGATAGGCAAGCCCGCACAGAATCGTGGTTACGATCGTGAAGCGAATCGAAGTGCCCCAAAGTGAATGCTTGGCGGCGGCGGTCTCGACGACCTTTGCATTGACCGGAAGTGTAGGTGTTGCGACGGAATGCATACTGTTTTCCTCTCTATCCAAGGTGCAAAGCAACCAGCATCATGTCGATAGCCTTGATGCCGATGAAGGGTACAATCACGCCACCGACGCCGTAGATCAGCAGGTTCTGCCGTAGCAGGGCCTCGGCCGCCTTGGGCTCGTACTTCACCCCCTTCAGCGCCAGCGGAATCAGCACGATGATGATGATCGCGTTAAAGACGACAGCCGAAAGAATCGCCGATTGCGGCGAGTGCAGATACATGATGTTCAGCGCATTCAGCACCGGAAACGCGCCCGCAAACATCGCTGGAATAATGGCGAAGTACTTGGCGACATCGTTGGCGATCGAGAACGTCGTCAACGCGCCGCGCGTCATCAGCAATTGCTTGCCGATCTCGACAATTTCGATCAATTTGGTTGGGTTCGAATCGAGATCGACCATGTTGCCTGCTTCTTTGGCAGCCTGCGTGCCGGAGTTCATGGCCACACCGACATCCGCCTGCGCCAGGGCCGGAGCATCGTTGGTGCCGTCGCCGGTCATCGCCACGAGCTTGCCCTTGGCCTGTTCGCGCTTGATCAGGTCCATCTTGTCTTTGGGCTTGGCTTCGGCAAGAAAGTCGTCGACGCCAGCTTCGCGTGCAATCACCGCTGCGGTCAGCGGATTGTCGCCGGTGATCATGATGGTGCGGATGCCCATGGCGCGGAGTCGCGCCAGACGCTCCTTCAGGCCGCCCTTCACGATGTCCTTGAGGTAAATCACTCCCAGAGCGGTTGCATTCTCGGCTACCACCAGCGGAGTCCCACCCATCCGCGCGATGTCATCGACGCTCTCGCGTACTTTCTTGGGAAGCGACGACCCCTGATCCTCCAGGAACCGCGAAATCGCGTCCACCGAGCCCTTGCGAATTCGGATGCCTGGCAGATTCACGCCGCTCATGCGGGTTTGCGCCGTAAACGGAACAAACTCTGCATGAATACTGCCAAGGTCGCGGCCACGCAGGTTGTACTTCTCTTTCGCCAGTACCACGATCGACCGGCCCTCCGGCGTCTCATCTGAAAGGGAAGCGAGTTGCGCTGCGTCGGCCAATCGTTCTGCCGACACATCTGGCGCCACGCGAAACTCCGTTGCCTGCCGGTTGCCCAGTGTGATGGTGCCGGTCTTATCGAGCAACAGCGTGTTCACATCGCCGGCAGCTTCTACGGCGCGTCCGCTCATGGCCAGCACGTTGTATTGCACCAGCCTGTCCATGCCGGCAATGCCGATGGCCGACAGAAGGCCGCCGATCGTCGTGGGGATCAGACACACCAGCAGCGACACCAGCACGAATATTGTTTGCGGTGCTTTCGAGTAAATCGCGAATGGCTGCAGCGTTACAACAGCGAGCAGAAACACAATCGTCAGTCCGGAAAGAAGAATGCTCAAGGCAATCTCATTTGGCGTCTTCTGGCGTGATGCGCCTTCGACCAGGGCGATCATGCGGTCCAAAAACGTCTCGCCGGGATTCGACGTGATCTTCACCTTGATCCAGTCTGACAACACCTTGGTTCCGCCTGTCACCGCCGAGCGGTCGCCGCCTGCTTCGCGGATCACCGGCGCTGACTCGCCCGTAATCGCAGACTCATCGACCGACGCCACGCCTTCGATTACCTCTCCATCCCCTGCGATGTAGTGGTTTGCCTCGACGTAGATCACGTCGCCCGCCCGGAGTAACCCGCTGGCAATTTCTTCAAAGCCGCCGTCCGCCGTGTAGCGCCGCGCGATCGTCTCGCCCTTTGCCTTGCGCAGCGTGTCAGCCTGCGCCTTGCCGCGGCCCTCGGCCATTGCCTCTGCAAAATTAGCAAACAGAACCGTGAACCAGAGCCAAAGCGTGATCTGCAGATTGAAGCCGAACCCAGGGCGATTGTGGATGAGGTTGTCCATCAGCAGGGCCGAGGTCAGCAGGCTGCCCACTTCAACAACAAACATCACCGGGTTCTTCATCATCCAGCGCGGGTCTAGCTTCCGCACCGACTCGAGCATGGCTTGGCCAACTATTTTCGTATTCCAGAGACTCGTTTTATCCGCCATCGCAATGTCCTTTACGGTACGGTTAGAACAGCTGACCTGACTTCAGCAGAAGGTGTTCAAGAATCGGTCCGAGGCTGAGGGCAGGGAAAAACGTGAGCGCCCCCAGAATCAGTACCACCCCAATGAGCAGCACCGTAAAAAGCGGCGTGTGCACGGGGAACGTTCCCGGCGACGGCGGCACGCTCTTCTTCTGCGCCAGATTGCCGGCCAGCGCCAGCACTGGAATCATCATGAGAAAACGTCCCATCAGCATGTCCGAGCCAAGCGCGACGTTGTACCACCAGGCATTCGCGCTCAGGCCCGCGAATGCGGAGCCGTTGTTTCCTGCACCCGAAGTGAAGGCGTAAAGAATCTCGGTCAGCCCGTGCGGGCCTGCGTTGTTCAGTGCGGCCAGCCCCACGTTCGGCCACAAAACGAACACGGCGGTCAGGCTGAGAATGATCAACGGAAAAATAAGCGCATACAGCATCGCCATCTTCACGTCGTATCCCTCGATCTTCTTGCCGAGATACTCCGGCGTACGGCCCACCATCAGGCCGGCGATAAAGACCGCCATGACGACAAAGATCAGCATCCCGTAAAGGCCCGAACCCACTCCGCCAAAGATCACTTCACCCAGCATGATGTTGAGCAGCGGGACCATCCCGCCGAGCGGCGTGAAGCTGTCATGCATCCCATTCACCGCGCCGCAGCTTGCATCGGTCGTGATGGTGGCGAACAGCGCGCTTTCGGCAATCCCGTTGCGCACCTCTTTGCCCTCCATATTGCCGCCCGGCGCTGTGGCCGTCGTCGTCTGCCCTGCGCCATGAATCATCGGATGAGGATGCGCTTCAGCCCAATAGGCGGTCACGAAACCTGCGGCAAACAGCAAGTACATGGCGGCAAACACAGCCCAGCCGTGCCCGCGTGAACCGGTCATTTTCCCCAGCATGTAGGTCAGTCCGCCAGGAATGATGAAGATGGAGAGAATCTCCAGAAAATTCGAGAGCGGCGTTGGATTTTCGTAGGGATGCGCGCTGTTGGCATTGAAGAATCCGCCCCCGTTCGTCCCTAGCATCTTGATTGCCTCTTGCGAAGCAACCGGGCCCTGGCCGATGGTCTGCGTCTGACCTTCGAGCGTGTGTGCCACGGTGTACGCGTGCAGGTTCTGCGGAACGCCCTGCGCCACCAGAAGCAGCGCATAGAGGATGCAGGCCGGCATCAGAACATACAGGATTGTCCGTGTCGTATCCACCCAGAAATTGCCGATGGTGCCCGAGGTCGTGCGCTTGATGCCCCGCACCAGAGCGACTGCAGCAACGATGCCAACCGCTGCCGAGAAGAAATTGTGCGTCGCCAGCGCGGCCATCTCGGTGAGATAGCTCATCGTGCTTTCAGGTGTGTACGACTGCCAGTTTGTGTTGGTCGTGAAACTCGCCGCCGTATTCCACGCCAGATCTGGGCTGACTGCTGCGAGACCCTGCGGATTCCAGGGCAGCGCATGCTGCAGCCGCTCGATGGCGTACGTCACCACCAGGCTGACGGCCGAGAAGCCAAGCAGCGCAAAGGCGTACTCGCGCCAGTTCATCTCTCGCTCCGCATCGACGCCGCAGAGACGATAGAGGAGCCGCTCGCAGGGGTGAAGAACTGGGTGGAGCCAGGTGCGTCCGCCTTCATATATCCGGGTCAGAAACAGCCCGACAGGGCGCGCGGTCAAAATCAAAATGACGGAGTAAAGCGCGAATTGCAGCCATCCATTCGCGGTCATCAGAGTTTCTCCGGAAAGAGCAGCGAAAAGGTAAGGTGCACCAGAAGAAGAAGGGCAAGTACGAGAGCGACAACGGTGATCCAGTCCATGGTTACCTCAACTTCTGGCATGCTTTGACGTAGAGAAAAGCCACGCCAAAGAAGACCGCGGTGAAAAGTAGCATCAACAAATCCTGCATTGCAGTTCCTCGATTCGCTTTTGGTCGCTTCCCGGTGTGAGCGGGTGAGCCGTCCATGCTTCAGAATCGAGTTTGCTTTCAGGAGTATTGAGAGGGTCGAAGGGAAATCTAAAGAAAACATAAAGATGCCCGTACCGGCGTCTCGCCGTACGGGCTTAGGAACAATCTTGGCTGACTAGCGGCTAGTCCAGGGCGCAGTCAGAACCCCGAGATCCTCGGTGGAGAATCTGGCTCATTTGCCGATCACTGTAACGGTCATCTTCTGCTTGATGTTGCGCGCCAGCTTTTCAATTGCGTCGGCCTTGCGCAATGCACTTGCTGACCGAGAATCTTTGCCTGCCTTGTCGAGTTCGGCTTTCAACTCCGTGGCCAGCCTCAGCAACTTCGCGCTGTCTTCGGCGACTTGCTTTTGCCGTAATGCATTGGCGGCCGCAAAATCCAACTCCCGCGTCTGCTGCTGGCGCATGCGCGACACATCGTTCTGGTCGGGTAGGCGATTCAGGAATTCGGGAACATTTCTTGGTGGATTCGGCGCCTGGCTTGTTGCCGGCATCCCCAGCAGGCACAGGAGTCCCACTATCTCTGCGATTCGCCGCCAGCGCTGGGCGCCGATGCCGGCAACCGTGCGCGGATCCAGCGCTTGTCCCATCGGGATACCTCCGTGAGGACGACAGACTCGCCGTGTTCTCTCAATTGTCGCTCTCTTCTGCGCCGACTGCGACGGAATATCAACGCCCCGTCTCAGTCCGGCGAGGCAAGAGGCAACTATTCCTCGTTCCCCATCCATCCTTCGGGGATAAAACGGTACCCCACCCATGGCTCTGTCTGAATGTACTGACGCCCCGTTTCGTTCTCCAGCTTCTTGCGCAACTGGCCGACGAACACTCGCAGATACTCCGGCTGATAGGCTGACTGCGCACCCCAAACTGAAGTCAGAAGAACGCGATGGGTCATCACCTTGCCGGCATTGCGCGCCAGATGCAGCAAGAGATCAAACTCCTTGGGCGTCAGGTGCACTGACTTACCCTGCACAGTTACGGAATGGGCGGTTTCGTCGATAACGAAGTCTCCTGTATGAATGGCGGCAGCGCTGCGCTCCGGAGCCCGCCGCAAATGCGCCCTTACCCGGGCAAGCAGCTCCTGAATCCCAAATGGCTTGGTGACGTAATCGTCCGCTCCTGCATCCAGAGCCTCCACTTTCGAGCGCTCCTGGTCCCGGACCGAAAGAACCAGGATCGGCGTCGATGAAGTTGTACGGATCGCGCGGCACACTTCCACGCCGCTCATCTCCGGCATCATCAGGTCGGTGATGACGAGGTCGGGCTGCCACTCGCGAAAAATCCGCAGTCCCTCCTCCGGATCGTTCGCGGTGCGCACGTCGAACCCTTGAGGGGATAGAGATGCGCGCAGCACACGCGTGATCTGGGGCTCATCGTCGATCACCAATATTTTTCCTGGCATGTCCGTTTTGCTTCCTGGGGAAGATTACATCATCGGGCGGGGCCGGTATCATTCCCAGTGAGACGATCATGAAACAGAACTTCAAGGTTGGGGCCGTCCCCGGATGGCTCGGCGCAACGCTGGCTGTTGGGCTTACGACCGCGCTGCTTGCCTGGGCTGACGCCGGCTCGACAACGGCGGGTCTCATCTTCCTCGTGCTCATTGTATGGATCGCGACCCAAGCTGAGATGGTCGTCTCGCTCTATGCCACTCTCCTTTGTACGCTTGCGTTTGATTACTTCTTTCTTCCGCCCTATCGTACATTGCGTCTCGCCGGGATCTCGGAGTGGGTTGGCGTTCTCGCGTTTTTTGGCAGTTCCGTCGTTGCCGGCCGCGTGGCTGAACGCGCACGCCGCCAGGCACGCCAGGCTGAGGAACGCCGTGCAGAAGTTGAACGCCTCTACATGCTGAGCCAGGAGATGATGCTCTACGACGATGCGGCCAAGCTTAAAGACGAGTTGCCCCGCATCATCGAGCGCGTCTTTGCCCTCGAAGGCGTCATCTTGTACTCCAGCGACGAGAACCGTTGCTACTCCTCGACCTCAGAGTTGCCCATGAGCGTGCTGGCCAGTCTAAGCGCCATCACTACAGCCCCGATCGCTGTTCATGTGCTGCCCGGTGATATCTCTGCGATGCCGTTGAACGTGGGCGTGCGGAGCGTCGGCGCATTGGGTTGGCGTCCGGCAACGTTGTCGCGCGAGGTGGCTACGGCAGTCACCGCCCAGGTGGGCATTGCCCTAACCCGAGCGTCTGCAATCGAGGTCTCCACGCGCCTCGAAGCGTCGCGTGAGGGCGAGCGCCTGCGCACCGCGCTGATTGATTCGTTGACCCACGAATTGCGCACCCCTTTGACCTCGATTCGCGCCGCGGCGTCTACGCTCGCTCAAAACGAGGGGCTGGACGACACAGGTCGGGCGGAACTGATAGCCATCGTTGACGAAGAGAGCGCGCGCCTCGACGCCTTGATCGGAGAGGCCGTCGAGATGGCCGAGCTCGACGCCAACGTTGTCCAGGTGCATGCCCGGCGCCACCATGCAAAGACGCTCTTCGAACATGCGGTAGAAGTGTCACAAGCCGCGTTGAAACGACACACGGTCGTACTTCAAGTGGAGGAGCCGGACACGCCCGGATGGTTCGACGCGCAACTGCTGAGCCGCGTGCTTCGCCATTTGCTCGAAAATGCGGCGCGTTACTGTCCGCCTGGCAGCCGCATCGTGCTGCGCAACCGCCACGCAGGCAATCGACTCGAATTTACGGTGGAAGACAACGGTCCAGGCATCGATCCGCTCGACCTGCCGTTTATCTTCGAAAAGTTCTATCGCGGAAAAAAGAGCGCAGGCAAGGGAACCGGAATGGGCCTCGCCATTACCCGGGCCATCCTGCTTGCCCACAGCGGAGGCATCGACGTTACGAGCGCTCCTGGTCAGGGAACGACCTTTCGTTTTTGGGTGCCTCTGGTGGAGAAGGATCCGCAAGGATCGCCGTAGGGGCGCTCGCCTATTGCGGCTCCGCGCTCCAGTCGCACTCCACGTCACGGTGCGACTTTGCGCTCTCCAGCGCCCACTCAAGAATTCGTGCCGTTCGCCACGCATCGATGGCAACTACAGGCGGCTTGCCCTTTTCCAGCAGAGCATCGCGCACGCCTGCATAGAAGAGCCGGTAATCCCCGTCAATGGGCTCAACCGGCTGGCTGACAACGCTGCCATCCGCGTCAACACACAATGTGCCCCAACGGTCTGACGGCTCCTTGCCCCAATCGGGCGCGTCAATCTTCGTGATCTCGCCCAGCGCCTCTTCCTGCAAATCGAGTCCCCACTTCCAGTAGTTGCCGCGGTTGCCCCGCAGATGAAAGCGCGGACGCGCCAACGAGGAAAGAGCGTTCGCGCTCACAGTCACGCTCAGGCTGGTCATGTAATGCAGGCGAAGGGTGAATGAGTCGTTGCCTCCTTCGCTGTTGCGCTCCCGTCGCACCTCCGCGCCCACCGACTCGGGAGAACCAAACAAAACCAATGCCTGGTCAACCAGGTGTGTACCAAGATCCAGAAGAATCCCACCCTGTTCAGCATCCTCCTTCCACGCCCGAGAGGACAATTCGGGACGCCAACGATCGAAGGTCGATTCGAAATGCACGAGCGAGCCGAGCGACTTCTCATGCAATACATGCTGAACTGTCTTAAAATCACTGTCCCATCGCCGGTTGTGGAACGGGATATAGTGCAGCCCCACAGCGCCGGCAAGGCCCAGCAGATCGGCAATCTGCGCAGACGTGAGTGCCGCCGGCTTATCGACCACCACGCTCTTCGCCGCTTCCAGCACCTGCAGCGCAATCTCGTAGTGTGTTGCGTTCGGCGTGGCCACCACCACCAGCTTGATCGACGAGTCGGCCAGCAGCTCTTCCAGCGTCCGATAGGTGGTGATCCCCGGATAGCGCTGCGCGGCTTGATCTGAGTTTCTCTCCACCACCGCGGCAAGCTCCAGTCCTTCAACCGAAGAGATCAGAGGCGCATGGAATACGCGTCCCGCCATGCCAAAACCCACCAGCCCCACTCGGATCATCGTGCGCTCCCCTCGACTCGCCGGCTATATTGATTCAGCGATTAGCCTTCGAGTTTATACCGCGTTTCGGCCAACCGGTAGAGCCGTCGCCAAACAAGGCGATTCATCGTAACCACCATCAGCGAGATGAAGATCGTGGCCAGCAGCAGGATGGGAAAGCTTCCACTGTCGGTTGCGGCGCTGATCTGCGCACCCAGTCCAATCGTCTCGAGCGTCCGCCCCGGCATGCGCGAATACTCTGCAAACACCGACGCGTTCCACGCACCGCCCGAGGCCGTTACCATCCCTGTGATCAGGTAGGGAAAGATGCCCGGCAAGATCAGCCGCGTCCAGCGCTGCCAGCGCGTGAAGTGATAGAGCGACGCTACCTCACGAAGGTCCGAAGGAATCGACATGGCACCGGCAATCACGTTGAACAGGATGTACCACTGGGTGCCCAGCAACATCAGGGCGATAGAGCCGACGCCCAGTCCGCCGCCTATCTTCACAAGGCCGATCAGCAGAATAGGAAAAAACGCAGTTGCCGGCACCGATGCCAGAACCTGTGCCACGGGCTGAATAAAGCGCGCAAGCCTGGGATTGAAGCCGATCGCGACTCCGACAGGTATCGTCCACAGCGCCGAGATCAGCAGGGAAGCATTGACGCGCAGAAACGTTGCCCCCGCTCCTTCCAGAAGCAGCAGAAACTGCGGCCAGCTCACGGTCCGCAGCATCAGTGCGGCTTGCAGCGCTCCCCATCCCGCCACCGTCAGCAGCACAATCGCGATGGTCCAGAGCGCAGGCGACGCAGACGATTTGGTGGCGATCTCATCGACAGGATGAACCAGGTGCGACTCCCGTTTGCGCGCCAGGCGCCGATAAAGCGGCTCTTCCAGGCGGGCCCAGAGTTGGCCTGGCAGTGTGGTTAACAGCGTCGAGCGATGCAGCAGCGTGAGAATCGGCGACGTTACACGATCCGCCGACTCTACCTGCTCAAATTTGAACTTGTCGCTCCACGCGATGAGCGGCCGCCAAACCAGCTGATCGGTAGCAACCACAATCAGGATGACGACGGCGAAACCTGCCACAAGGGCGCGCTCGTCCCCCGAGTCTGCAGCCGTCTGCAGGTAGCTTCCCAGCCCCGGCAATTGAAAATTGCGCGTGCCCATCGTGAACATCTCGCACGCCATCAATGCAAACCAGCCGCCCGCCACCGAAACGATCGAGTTCCACACCAGGCCGATCGCCGCATAAGGCATCTCCAGTTGCCAAAAGCGCTGCCAGGCAGAATAGCGGTAGATCCGCGAGGCTTCAAGCATCTCGCGCGGAATGCTCTTGAGCGAGGAGTAGAAGCTGAACGCAAGATTCCACACTTGTCCGGTAAAGATCAGCAGAATTACGCCCATCTCAATGCCCATTTGGTGGCCGGGTACCAAGCGCGACCATAGCCAGCACCACGGGCGGCAAAAAACTCAGTACCGGAATCGATTGCAGGATATCGAGAACTGCGACCATCCACGCCTCGATACGCGGGTTGTATGCAGCGATGTAGCCATAGGTCACCGCGAAGGTGAGGCTGAGCAGGTAGGCGATGCCGATGCGCACCACCGAGTAAAAAGCATAGGCCGGCAACGCACTGAGCGAGTGAGAAATCGGTATCACCGGCACGGGTTTGCCCATCCAGTAGGCACCCGTGCTGACAAACGAGAAAAACACCGCCATCGCGCAAGCCGCTACACCCAGATCGATAACGAAGGGCCAGGTTCGCGCCGTTACGAGGGTTCGCGCTAGAGGGTGGAGTTTCACTCGCCTCCCTCGTGCGCCACAACTTCTTCCTCCTGTGCGTCAGGCATCACAAAGCGCCGCCGGGCGGCGTCGAAATCGAACAGTTCCGCATAGCGGCCCCAGTTGATTGCGGTTTCCATCTGCCGCCGCGATTCGTCTTCGCTGAACTGCTCGTCGAGCATGTCGAGAAAGAATTCCTCGGGCACGGTGTGGTCGCTCTTCGTCTCCAGGGCGCGGCGAATCTGGCGCAGCAGCAGCACGTGCTCGATTACAGCGTCACGGAACAGCTCCTTCTGACGCAGAATCTCCGAGTTCGCAAACTCAGTGCCTGGCTCGGTGATGGCTGCGTCGCCTTCTTCAATCTTCAGAAAGCCCAGCAGTTGCGCGGCGTCCACAATCGGCAGCAGGTCGTCGATTTCAAACGCGAGGTCGTCCGCCAAGCGATACATATCGTCGCGGCCGCCCTTATCCAGCAGCAACTCAAGCAGGCCGGCAATGCCGCCTGGTCGCGCGTGGGGCAGCATCTGGTAGCGCATCTGCCGCTGATCCCGAGGGCGCGGACCAGGATGCTGGTGGTCGGGGGCTACCGCGGGAGCCACATCCGGCCGCGTGAGTACTTTGTAGATGTAGTCCACGAGCTGCGTGAACGACTCAGCCTTGCGGTCGCGCGGCTGCGGAATCTGTACCTTGAAGTCTGTCCGGATATGCCCCGGATTGCGGCCCAGAACGATGATCCGATCCGCCAGCAGCACCGCCTCCTCAATGTTGTGTGTCACGATAAAAACCGAGCGCGTGGGCATTGTCTTCTTTTCCCACAGCTCCAGCAGTTCGCTGCGCAGGTTCTCCGCCGTTAAAACGTCCAGCGCGGAGAAAGGCTCGTCCATGAACAGCACCTCAGGTTCGACAACCAGCGCACGCGCGAACCCCACACGCTGCCGCATCCCGCCCGAAAGCTCCTTTGGATATGCCGCTTCAAATCCGTCCAGACCCACCGTGTCCAGCATCTTGATGCTCCGCTCATGGCGTTCTGCCGGATCCACGCCGCGGGCCGTCAAAGGGGCCTCGACGTTCTCAAGCACCGTCATCCATGGAAACAGTGCGAAACTCTGGAACACGATGGAGACGTTGATCTCTACGGAACTGATCGGCTTTTCATGCCAATAGACTTGTCCCGCAGAGGGCTGCGACAGCCCCGTCAGCATCCGTAGCATCGTCGATTTGCCCGATCCCGATGGCCCCAGCAGGGCTACAATCTCCCCCGGCACAATGCTCAAATCGGTTGGCGCAATCACCTGAATGCGGTTCTCGCTCGGCTGGGCATAATACTTCTCGATTCGTTCCGCGCGGATGATCGCTTCGGCCTTCGCGCTCTCCGGGGGGCTTTGAACGGCCACTTCCTGTTCCATGCTCGAGTCTCCGGTTCAAGGGGATGCGGTCTTCCGGTGTTGCAATTCTATGAGAGGTAGATTTCGGAGAGATGAAACCGCAATTCGGTTCGTCGCCGCATCGGCCTCATTCGGTGATTTCCGCTCCAGGCTTGCGCCTTGCGGGCCCCGTCTGCCCGGGGGTTCCCCTTGTTGCCGCTAGACCGTACAATACTTCTCCGGGGTGTTGCCGGCGGGGAAAATCGCGCCCTTGCCTGCGCCCGGCAGAGCGTATCATGATTCTCGAAGAACTGCGCACGGTCGTTTTCCCGGACCCTTCCCAGACCGCACGCAGGCAGCAGACTGAAGCAAGTGCACAATCCTCAAAATCTGCGATCGGCGCCTAGGAGAGTATGCACGAAAATCGTGTCAAACCCAAAGTTCTCGTTGTGGACGACGAACGTGTCATTGCCGATACCCTGGCCATGATCCTTAACCAGAGCGGCTTCGATGCGCGTGCCGTCTATTCCGGCGAAAAAGCCGTCGAGATGGCCTCCACCTTTGCGCCCGACATGCTCATCACCGACGTGATCATGGCCGACTTGAACGGCATCGACGCGGCGATCATGATTCGCGCCATCGTTCCGAAAATTAAGATATTGCTCTTCTCAGGCCAGGCTGCCACGGCGGATTTGCTGGAGAAGGCGCGCGCCAAAGGATACGAATTTGAGATCCTGGCCAAGCCCGTCCATCCCCAGGATCTCTTAAGCAGGTTGCAAGCCTAGAACCCACTGCCCCCGGCGATGGGCGCATTTTACAATTCGCGGCGGCCTTCCAGTGCCCGAGCCATGGTCACCTCGTCGGCGTATTCGATGTCGCTCCCGGCAGGCACGCCTGTTGCAATGCGTGTCAGCCGTATCGGGAATGTGCGCAACGCCCCCGCCAGCCAGCTTGCCGTGGCCTCGCCCTCAAGAGTGGGGCTCGTGGCGATGATCACTTCGTCGATCTCCCCTTGCTCCGCGCGGCGCACAAGGGTTTTGCTCCGCAGCTGGTCTGGACCTATTCCATGCAGAGGTGAAAGGGTTCCGTGCAGTACGTGATATACCCCGTTGTATCCGCGCGTCCGCTCTACCGCTTCGATATTTGTGGGTTCTTCCACAACGCACACCAGGCGCTGATTCCGCGTCGGGCTCGTGCAGTAGGCACACGGATCCACATCCGTAATGTTGTTACAGATGGAGCAAAGGCGCAGGCTCGCCTTCAGCCCGTGCACCGCCTCAGCCAGGGCAGTCGCGTCCTCGTCGGAAGATCGCAGAATGTGGAAAGCGTATCGCTGGGCCGATTTCGTCCCGACCCCGGGCAGCTTCTTTAATTCTTCAATCAGCCGCGCCATCGGCTCGGCATAACGTGCCACCGCGTCTGCCTCCCTTGTGAAACCTTCAGCTCAATCCAGGAATCTTCAGCCCGCCCAGCATGCCTTGCACGCTCGACTGGATCGCCTCGTCCGCCTTGCGGCCTGCGTCGTTCACCGCAGACACCACCAGGTCCTCCAGCATCTCCACATCCGGCTGCCCGCCGGTGAGGCTCAGTGCCGCCGATGCATCGATGTGAATCTTCAGAAGCTGCTTCTTGCCGTTCATCGTCGCCAGGCACGGCGCCACCGCCCGCGCTGCCTTCCACCACCGTCTGCGCCAGCTTGCGCTGCATCTCCTCCTGCATCTGGTTGGCTTGCGAAAGCATCTCGGGAATCTTCAGCGGGTTGATCATGGTGCCTCCTTGCCGACCACTATTTGACGCGCAGATCGACCACACTGCGCACTTCGGCATTGAAAGATCTCTTTAGCGCGCTGCACCAGAGGATTCTGCAGAGCCTCCTCCTCCACGCTGCCCGCGGCCGGTGTCGACATCATCGCCGGTGCAACTGCATTTCCGGCACCCGGCACAATGAGAAGGCGAGCCGAAGCGCCCAGCCGCTGCAACTCCTGGCGAATGATCTTCTCGGACGCAGCATTCACGGTGAGGCTCAGCATCTTCTTGCCCATGCCTGCCACTTCAATGCGCAGGCTTGCCGCCATCGAGGCTCCACGTACCCCGCGCCTAAGAGCTGGGAAGCTGAAGCATGCCCTGCCGTCGCCAGAGCCGAACAAACCGCATCGCGCGCTGCATTCGCCGTCGGCCCAACCCCATCGCTTGATTTCGCTTCGCTCTGGGGAACCTTCGCCAGCGCGCCTTCCGTCATCGTCTCGGCGAATCCTGTGCCCAGTCCCGCCGCACTCGACGCCACCGGGAACGGCGTCACTTCGCGCGGAGCCGCGGCCTGCGCTGCGGATTCCGTGGCGCTCTCTTGAATCGCCCCGAATGCTGCTGCGCTTTGCTTCACCACCGTTGGACTCGTGCGGCCGCTGCTCGGTGCGAAAGGAGACACTGTCGGTGCCGGCGACGCCGCAGAAGCCGAAGCAATCGATCGTACTGCCACGGGCGCGCTGGTCCGCGGTGCCGCGGGGGCTCCCGCACTGCGTACACCCGGTTCCGCCAGCCAGACCGCTCAACAGCTCCTCCAGCGGCAGCAGCCGCTGCGCATGCATCAGCTTCAGCAGCCCAAGCTCCAGGTGAAACCGCTGCTCCTGGCGATAATTCAGATCGTCGAAGGTCCGCAGCACAATCTGCAGATTTCGCGTCAGGTCTTCTTCGGTGAAGAGCAGGGCAGTCCGCGCGGCCCGCGCCCGCTCATCGGCGGAAATCTGCAGCAGCTCCGTCTGCTCGCCGCCCAGCTTCGCCATCAGCGCATTGCGCAGGTAGCGCACCATCTGCCGCGCCAGCGACGAGGGGCTGTGCCCGGCATTCAGCAGCACATTCAGCTGCTCCATCAACTCGGCGCTTTGCCCTGCGGCCACAGCTTCCAGCAGCCGCTCGAACACCGCATTCGGCACCGACCCCATCAACTCGCGAATCTGCGTCGGCCGCCAGCACCGGCCGACCCTTCTCATCGGACGGCGCCGAAGCGATCGCCTGGTCCATGATCGACAGCGCATCGCGCATCGATCCATCGCCGGCCTCGGCCAGCAGCGCCAGCGCGGCATCTTCGGCCAGCACCTGCTCCTGCTCGGCAATCATCTTCAGCTGCGCCAGAATGTCGTCGAACTTCACCGCATGAAAGCTGAAGTGCTGGCAGCGCGAGCGAATGGTCTGCGGAATATTCTCCGGCTCCGTCGTCGCCATCATGAAGATGACGTGCGACGGCGGCTCTTCCAGCGTCTTCAGCAGCGCATTGAACGCCGCCTCGGTAATCTGGTGCGCTTCGTCGAGAATGTAGATCTTGTAGCGGTCGCGGGCCGGCGCATAGCGCGCCGCATCGCGCAGTTCGCGAATCTCATCGATGCCGCGATTGGTGGCCGCGTCAATCTCGATCACGTCGACCGCATTGCCCTGGCGAATCTCGATGCAGGAGTCGCATACGCCGCACGGCTCCGGCGTCGGCCGCTCCGCGCTCCCGATCTCGCGTCCGGCAGTTCAGCGCCTTCGCCAGAATGCGCGCAATGGTCGTTTTTCCAATGCCGCGATGTCCCGAAAAGATGTACCCGTGCGCAATGCGGTTCTGGGTCAGCGCATTCATCAGCGTGCGCGTCACGTGGTCCTGGCCGGCCACGTCGGCAAAGCGCTGCGGACGATATTTTCTGGCCAGAACCTGGTAACCCATGCTGAATTCCGCTCCCCGTGCCGCCTCCATTTCAAGAGCGGCTCAGGTGCGATTGTATCGTTCCCGGCTGGGCGGCAACTCCCGCAGCAATGTGTGAAACTCAGGCCGTCTGTATCGCGGCGACATCCTTGTTCTGGCTCCAGTTGATCACGTGATATACCGCCGGCACCGTCCCCACATTGCGAAATCCGTGCAGGCTGTTTGATGCGTTGAACACGACTGATCCGGGCGTGACCTTGATCCATTTGCCATTCGAAAGGGTCTCGCATTCGCCTTCGCGCAAGATGATCAGCTCCTCGTTCACATGCCGGTGCGGCGGATGCGATGCAAGCCCGGGATTCAGCGTGGTCACATGCATCTCCAGCTGATCCACGGTCGCCGTCGGCTCCTTGCAGAGCGCTCGCACTTCGCCCGTCGCGGTCTTCACCGCCTTCATCTCCTCCCACGCGAAGACCGTTGGCCCAAGAATCGCACTCTTGCTTTCAGGTTCAGCCAGAGCACTCAACGCTGCGGGCAGCGCCAGCAGCCCCACAACGGCATCTCGCCTCGATATCCCCATTGTGTCTCCTCGCCTCCTCAATCCTTCAGCGTGACCAACTTTGCATTCTTCTGTGCCTTCAACACAAGTTCGGCGGCCAGCAGGCATTGCTCCTGGTCCTGCGCCACATGTGTCCGGTTCACGATATCGGCCACAAACTCCGGCCCGAAGGGCAGAGCCATCTGGTTGCAGTCGATGGAACGCGCCTCGTTCTGGTCGACGAGAAACATGTTGTTGCCTTGTTTGCTCACCGCGACGTTCGTGTATTTGCGCACCTCGATGTATCCATCGGTCCCCAGAATGAAGAGCCGGCCATCACCCCATGTCCCCAGCCCATCCGGCGTAAACCAGTCCAGCCGCACATATCCCAGGCCTCGATCGCCGCGCAGCACCATGTCGCCGAAGTCCTGAAACTGGGGATGCTCCGGATGGCGAACGTTGGCAATCTGCGAAGCCACCACCTCGGCCTGCTTCGACCCCGTATAGAACAAAAACTGATCCACCTGATGAGAGCCGATATCGCACAGGATCCCCCCATACTGCTCCGGTTTCCAGAACCAGTCGGGCCGTCCCGACCCACCGCCCGCGTCGCCATGCCGCTGCGTAATCTGGTGCGGCGCAATGTTGATCGTCTGGATCACCTTTCCGATTGCTCCCTGCTGGATCAGTTTGCCGGCGTACACCGCAGCCTTTACCTCAAGCCGCTCGCTGTACATGATCGCGTAGATGCGTTTGGTCTCGGCGATCGTCTTCCGCACCTCGGCCAGTTGCTCCAGCGTCGTGATCCCCGGCTTGTCTGAGAGATAGTCCTTTCCCCGTCTCATGACCTGGATGCCCAGGGGCGCACGTTCATTCGCGACCTGCGAGCTCAGTACAAGCTGAATTGCAGAATCGTCCAGGATCTCTTCCTGCGTCTTCACGATCTTCACGTCGGGAAACCGCTTGCGGAACGCCACCAGCTTGTCCTCTTCGCCACCCCAGGCTGCTACTAACTCGCCGCCCCCGCGCTGGATCGCGCCGGCCATTCCGTAAATATGGTCGTGGCTCATGCCGCAGACGCCAAACTTGATGTGATGCTTCGGCGTCTCACCTGAAAACTCTGATTGAACAGAGTCTTCGATCATTGCGCCCGTCGGCGAGCCCAGGGCGTCTGAGGTTCTCGGCAACCCCGCCATCATCGCCATCGAGCCCACTGAACCCGCCCGCCAAAGGAAATCCCGGCGTCTCATCGACTTTTCACTCATCGGTATCCATCTCCATCCTTGTTCGCCAGCCATCATACCGAACCTCATCCGGGGCAGATCCGCAGCCCAGAAACAGGTGTCCGATATCGGACAGGCAAGCCTGAAAGCGGACAGCCTTCGTCGTCCTCTGCGGGGCAGAACCGAAGGTAAACCTTGCGGCTCCAACAACTCTCAGATTGGCATGTGGCTTGCCACAGGTAATACCGAAGCTGGCACAACCTGTCTTGCAGGACCGCCGCTGTTCCCGGGGCGAAACCAAAGGAGGCGAGGGCATGGCGACACTACAAATGAACGACGATCGGTTGACAAGAAGCGACCGTCCACGGCTTTCTAACCCTCCAAAGCTGCGAGACCGAGCGGCCTCGTTCGCGCCGCACTTTTCTTCAGAATCCTCTTCCGCTCCCTTGGGGCCTGCCCTGGACCGCCGAACGACCGCTATCGATCAGCCCAGGGCCGGAAGTCGGGAGCCCTACACTTCGCGCATCGTCTTCAAATCGCGCGGAGGGATTCTCTTTCTGCCGGTCTGCGACATCCGCTGGATCGGCGCCGAAGAGAACTATGTGCGCCTCTGCATGGAGCGCGAGACGCACCTGCTTCGCGAAACCATGATGCGGATTGAGCAGAAGCTCGACCCGAAGACGTTTCTGCGGGTACACCGGTCCGCAATGGTCAATCTGCAATTTGTGAAAGAAGTGCGCACGGAAGCTCAGGGCGATTTTGTGGTGCACCTTGTCTCCGGGCAGCGCGTGCCCATGAGCCGCAGTTACCACTCCCGCCTCGGCGACCTGCTCGCGCGCAAACCCGGGCGTGTTGCCTGAGGCTGGCTTGACCCTATTGCCTGACGCCCTGCTGGTTGTGCATGGGCAGAACGGCTTCTTCAGTGCGATTTATTCGTGGTTCTATTCCTCCGCACCTGCCCCGTTCCGTCCTTGCGGAGGGCCGGCTTCGCAACCCGTTTCCGCCGCCGAACCTCTTCGCGCGAGTACATCGTACCTCGACATTTCCTGGCGCCGCAATTGCACAGCGCCTCATCCCCTTCGCCGTCGTAAAGGCAGTAGTCGTAGGTGATCTCTTCGCCGGGTTCAATACTCCGGATCGCCTTGATCCACACCCGGCCCCGCACTTCGTGGGTCTCGCAATTCGGGTCGCAGCTGTGGTTGATGAACATCGCCATGCAGTGGCCGTCGATCACCACTGTGCCGTCTCCGAGTCCAAAGAGATAGGTAATAGGCGTCTCGTCATAGGCGGTATCGGCCTCGGACTTGCTGAGCCGCGGACCCGTGTACTCGGCGACGTGGGCGCCTTTGCGGATGGGTGTGGTGGTATAGCAGCCTGCGGCGTGGATGGCGGAGGAGCGAATAATCAATCCCATGGTTGAATGCGAAAGAGTCCTTGAGTTCCTAAGCGTGATGGAGCGACTTGATGCCGTCTGCTTCGCATCCTACCATTGAGGAGCCCATGAAAAGTTGTTCCCCATCGCGCGTCCTCTCCGTTCACGCTGTAGCGCTCGGTCTCGCTCTCTGTATCCCAGCGTTTTCTACGCATGTCTGGGCCCAAGCCCCCGCCGACAAACCGAAGACCGGTCTGCAGGCGAACCCATTCCCTGAAGACACAAAGACGGTTCCCGTGCTGCCGCCGGCGAATGCCCCGGTCGCGGCTCCACCCGGTGCCGACGACTCGGTCAATGTTCAACTGCCCGGTGATGAAAACGATCCCGTGCGCAGTCCCGATGAAGCGCAGCCATCCACCGGAGACTCCACCACTTCAAGTTCAAGCAGCGCAGGCCTCGACAACCTGCTCAAGCCGCCGCCAGACACCGGCAAAAACGGCCAGCCCAAAGACGAGTCGCACACGGGCCCCAAAGAAGACGAGAGCGTAGGCAGCTATTACCTCGACCAGAAGAACTGGAGAGCGGCGTTGTCCCGCTTCGAGTCGGCCTTTGTGCTCGACCCCGAAAACCCTGATGTCTATTGGGGATTGGCCGAGTCCCAGCGTCACCTTGGCAGCTACGCCGACGCCAAGAAAAACTACTTGAAAGTTATGGAGTACGACCCCGACAGCAAACACAGCAAGGAAGCGAAGAAGATTCTCAAAGAGCCGGAAATGGAAAACGCCAAGGCCGTTTCCGCTGGTGTTCCGGCCTCGACTTCGCACCAGTAAGCGGATCGCCGCACGTCACAAAATCCCAGCCCACCGTAGGTACGCACCAAGAATCTCCGAACCCCACAATGCGCTCACAATGCCGCCAATACAGAGAAACGTCCCCAGCGGCAATTTCGTCAGGCCCGTCGTCGCCGCGCCTTCACCGGTCTGCGGCCTCAGAAGAAGCACAATCCCCACCACCGCGCCCAGCACCACGCCGATCGCAAACGCCAGCAGTGCGCCGGGAAGTCCTAGCCAGGCTGCCAGCATCGCCATCAGCTTCGCATCGCCTAGCCCGATGCCTTCGCGCCGGCGGACAAGCCAGTAGATCCAGCGGATCGCTAGAACAAGCCCAGCCGCGATGAGGATCGCAAACGCGACCCTGAGCATCTGATTGAGCAGCGAGAACGGAGCTGAAGGCTCGCCAGAGGTAAGGCCCAAAGAGCTCGCAACCAGGAAGTCCCCGCGCATTAGGCTCACCACGAGGCCAAGCACTATGCCCGGTAACGTCACGATATCCGGAAGCCACAGGTGCTCCGCATCCAGCGCCGCGAGTCCCACGAGGATCCAAACCAGCAGGATTTTTCCGATGGTGGGGGCCGCTGCCTCGATGAGGCCGAGGGGACTAAACGAAATCCCCGCATGCCACCAGGCAATTTGCCACACAACTGCCGCCCACAATGTCCCCACCGCCAGCTCAACCATCGGATACCGCCAGCCAATCCAACCCCGGCACGTTCGGCAGCGCCCACCCAGCGCCAGCCAACTCACCAGCGGAACATTCTCCCACCACGTCAGGGTCCGCCCGCAGGCGCGGCAATGCGAGCGCGGGTGCACCACGCTCTCGCCCGCGGGCCAGCGGCTGAGACACACGTTCAGAAAGCTGCCGAACGCCAACCCCGCCAGCCCCGCAAACACCGTTAATGGAATTCGAATCATCCGCGCGTTTGAGTATACGGGCCGGCAAACGCGTGCCCCGCAAAGAACGCTGGTGGCGATCGCCGCCGCGCGTTGCACCATACGACCCCGTTTGCACGGCCCGGGTTAAACTACCAACGATGGACGTTGCACGACAGGCAGACGCTCCAGAACCACCCTCGACCCCACGCACCACGGTCGTCACTGATCCAGCGCGGGCCGCAGCATTATTTGAGCAGTCGGCGGCTATCATGGCCCGTCTTCGCGCACCCGGCGGATGCCCATGGGATCGCGAGCAGTCCTTCGACTCCATTCGCAAATACACGCTTGAAGAGGCCTATGAGGTCTTTGACGCCATCGAGCGCCGTGACTTTCCCCATCTCGCCGAGGAGCTAGGCGACCTGCTCCTGCAGGTTCTCTTCTATGCGGAGATGGCCGCCAACGAAGGCCACTTTACCATCGCCGACGTGCTCGATCACCTCAACCGCAAGCTCATCCGCCGCCATCCGCATGTCTTCGGCGAAGAGGCTTCGCGCGCCGCAGGCAATGCTGCCGTCGTCGACTCCAACGTAGATGGTTCATCCGCCGCCGTCCTGCGCAACTGGGATGAAATCAAAGCAGCCGAGGCACCATTGCATGGAGCAGACTCCTCAAATAACTCGCGGCTTGATGGAGTCCAACGCGCTCTCCCCGCTCTGGCTGAAGCCGCAAAGCTCGGCTCGAAGGCCGCCAAGTCCGGCTTCGACTGGCCCGATTGGCGCGGCCTTCTCCCCAAAATTGCCGAAGAAACCGCCGAACTCGAAGCCGAAGCAGTAGCCATCGATCCTGCCAATCCCGCGCAGCAACAGAAAGTAGAAGCCGAACTGGGCGACCTTCTCTTCACCGTCGTCAATCTCGGCCGTCATCTCGGCGTCGATGCGGAGATGGCTCTTCGCGGCTGCAATCTGCGATTCCGCCAACGCTTCCACGCGATGGAGGAAGCCTCTGCACGTCCGCTTGAAGAGCTCGCCCCGCAGGAGCTCGAAACCCTCTGGGCCGAAGCCAAGCGAAAACTCTCCGACACTGCACCCGTTCCGGAGACCCGGCCATGATCGTCATCCGCAACTGCTCCGGTTTCGACGAGCTCGAAGCCTGCGTGCAACTCCAGATCGAAACCTGGGGCTACGACGACAGCGATGTCATTCCGCGCAAGGCATTCCTCGTTGGCCAGAAGATCGGCGGCCAGGTCATCGGTGCTTTCGATACCAGCCTGCCCGGCGCCACTCCCGAAGGCTCGCCCGAATCTCTCGTTGGTTTCGCCATGTCTTTGCCTGGCGTTAAAACCAGCTCCGGCGAACCCCGCGCCTATCTTCATTCCCACATGCTCGCCGTGCGCGACTCGTATCGCAATCGCGGTCTCGGCGCCCAAATCAAGCTTCAGCAGCGTGTTGAGGCGCTCTCCCGCAACATTCGCTTGATGGAATGGACGTTCGATCCACTCGAGATCAAAAACGCGCATTTAAATATCCACAAGCTCGGCGTCATCATTCGTTGCTACCACGTGAATTTCTATGGTGTATCCTCAAGTCGTCTGCAAGGAGGACTCCCCACAGATCGTTTCGTGGCTGAGTGGCATCTCAGTTCCTCCAGGGTCGCAGCAATTCTCGAAGGTAAACCCAGGGTCGCTTTCGACATCGAGGAACGTATCTCGGTTCCGTCATCCATCTACCAGTGGAAGGCATCCGAATTGGACCGGGAGCGGGCCTTGACCGTGCAATTAGAAAATCGCCTCAGGTTTCAGGATGCTTTTCGTCGCGGATTAGCCATACTCGGTTTCTCTCGCGATGCTCAAGGTAACGGTGTCTTCGAGTTGGGTTCCCCTACCCAGGCGGAGATGGATTGAAGAGGAATCGTCAAAGCTCAACCGGTTGAACTTGATTGAAACAGCTTCTAATTCATTGCTGACGGTCAAAGGAATTCACTTTTTATGAGAATCGATGGAATCGTCCTTCGCGAATTGCATCTCCCCCTCGTGCGTCCCTTCGAAACCAGCTTTGGCGTCACTACCGACCGCCGTATTCTCCTCGCCGAAGTTCGCTCTGAGGGCCTCATCGGCTGGGGTGAGTGCACCGCCGGTGAGCGGCCGTTCTTCTCCGGCGAAACCACCGACACTGCCTGGCAGATTCTCGTCCATGAGCTCGGCCCCATGCTGGCCTCTGAATCTCCCGAGCACGGCGGCGATTGCCCACGCATCTTCAAGCGCGTCCGCGGCAACCAGATGGCTAAAGCCACGCTCGAAAACGCGGTCTGGGATCTTGAAGCGCAACGTGAAGGCCTCTCCATCTCCACACTCCTTGGCGGTGTGCGCGAGACCATTCCTTGCGGTGTCTCGCTCGGCATCCAGGCATCCATTTCCGAGTTGATGGCCATCATCGAGCGCGAACTTGCCGCCGGCTATCAGCGCATCAAGCTCAAGTGCAAGCCCGGCTGGGATGTCGAAGTCTTCGAGAAAGTTCGCAGCCGCTGGCCCGGCATCATGCTCTCCTGCGATGCCAACTCCGCTTACAAGCTGCGCGATACCGACCACCTTGTCTCCTTCGATCAGTTCGACCTCCTCATGATCGAGCAGCCCCTCTGGCACGACGACTTCTACTATCACTCCATGCTGCAGAGGCAACTCAACACCCCCATCTGTCTCGATGAGTCCATCCGCAATCGCCGCGACGCGCTCGCCGCCATCGAGATGGAGTCCTGCAAGATCATCAACATCAAGCTCGGCCGCGTCGGCGGTTTCTCTGAAGCCATCGCCGTCCACAACGCCGCACAGGAGCGTGGTATCCCGGTCTGGTGCGGAGGCATGCTCGAGTCCGGCATCGGCCGCTCCCACAACATCGCACTCTCTTCGCTCGAAAACTTCTCGCTCCCCGGCGATGTCTCGGCCTCGGCCCGCTATTGGAAAGAAGACATCATCGAGCCCGAAGTCACCGTGTCTCCGGAAGGCGAAATTGCAGTTCCCGATACCCCCGGCCGCGGCTACGAGGTGCGCTACGACCTGATCGAGCGCCTCACCATCCGCAAAGAAACCGTGCGAGCACTCGAACTGGTGGGTTAGTTCTCCGCCTCTCGCAATCAGCACGTCGGCGGTTTCGACTGGCGGCGGTGATTTGCTTTGAGCGTCTCGAAGGGGACTATCCCCCCTTCCGCCGTCCCCAGTCAAACCGCCGCCCTAGAATCCCCTTCACGATCCAATGATCGGTTGCTGCGGTCGGCCCAATTCCGACGCCGAAGTTGATCTCCCACTTCGGCGAGACGTTCAGATCGATTGCAGGAAAGATCTGTTGCTGCTGGTCGTGCATCGCGGCGATGTTCGTGATGCTTCCGTAGTCGGCGTAGTACTCAAGGCCGCCGGAGATCTGCTTCGTGAACGCGTAGCTCACCTTGACGTTGGGCGCAAAATCCAGGCCCAGATTTACATCCGGTCCGTGCCAGGTTCGTTCGAGTGCAGGATTGATGGCGAAGTACCAGTGGCCTGCGGTCTTGTCCACAATCGGCCTTATCTCCCACGTCCAGGTATCCGGCGAGAAGCGCGCCCGCTGGTAGCCCACTTCCATCGAGAGGCTTGCGCCTACCGGCCAATGCCAGCTGTCGGGCGCACGCACGCGCGGCCGGATATGATCGCCCACCCATTGCGCCCCGGCACCGCTCTGCTCGCTGGTAAAGATGTAGAAGCCCAGCTCCGACCAGTCGTTGATTCCTTGCGTGATCTCGATCGTCTCGTGTTCGGCGTGGTGGGTCGGCGCAACCCCGTTGATGGAGTGGCGCTGCCCGTCAGCCGTAAAGTTGGAGTGCAGCTCGACCATCGTGCTGTGCGCCGGTACGGTATCCGCGCCATACACCTGGATCTCGTAATTGCCCTGCGCCAGCAGGACCCGCCCGCCAAATGCGCTCAAGACGAATGCCGCAGCGATTAGAAAAGGAACACGCAAGAAATGACACCTTCTCGATTGATCCGTTCTGATCGCAGTGTTGCGCAAAGAAACTGTCTTGCGCGGCGGGCGATCGAATTCTTCAATTGAATTCTCCCACGGATTCACGACCCTGTTCTCCCTTTCCCGCCAGCCCGCAGCCGCCTCCCCGCAGCCGCCGTTCTCCAACATCTCCCGGTGGTATACTCGCAAGGGCAGCAGATCAACAGCGCCTGCATTTTCAACACACTGAGGTTCCCATGTCCGGGCACTCGAAATGGGCAACAATCAAGCACAAGAAGGGCGCGCTCGATGCCAAGCGCGGCAAGATATTCACCCGTCTGCTGAAGGAAATCGCAGTCGCCGCAAAGGGTGGTGGCAACCCTGACACCAATGCTCGGCTCCGTACGGCGGTTCTGGCGGCAAAGGCCGAGAATATGCCGCAGGACAACATCAAGCGAGCCATTCTGCGCGGTACGGGCGAATTGGAAGGCGTCAACTACGAGGAGATCACCTTCGAGGGCTATGGCCCCGGTGGCGTCGCCATCATCGTTGAAACGACCACCGACAATCGCAACCGTACCGTCAGCGAGATCCGCCACACCTTCTCGAAGCATGGCGGCAACCTCGGCGAAACCGGTTCGGTGCGCTTCATGTTTTCGAAGAAGGGCATCATTGCCATCGAAAAGGCTGCTGCAACTGAAGATCAACTGATGGACATTGTTCTTGAGCATGGTGGTGAAGACCTCAACAACGAAGGCGAAAGCTGGGAGATCATCACCGATCCTTCGGCCTACGATGCCGTTCTGGCCGCCATCAAGGCAGCTAAAATCCCAACTGTGATGAACGAGGTCACGATGTTGGCCTCGACCTACACCAAGCTCGAAGGCCCGGCAGCCAACCAGATGGTTCGCCTGCTCGAAGCCCTCGAAGATTTCGACGACACGCAAAACGTCTATTCGAACTTCGATATGGACGCAGAGCAAATGGAGCAGGTCGCCGGCTGAGCCTGCCTCAGGATTCCGACAGAGAGGCCGACCTGACGGGTCGGCCTTTTCTGTGACAATCAAACCATGGATTCAAGGAAGGGAAGAAGTTTGACGCGCCGAACGAAGGTTTTCCTGCTTGTCTTGATGGCGGCCTCCCTGGCTCCCGCATTCGCGTGCTTCGCGGAGTCGACCGCGACCGCCGCGTCCGATTCAAAGGCGCCCGAGAGCCCCGTCGCCGAAGTTCGCATCGACCGAAGTTGGGAGTACGGCCCCTTCATCAATTGGGGCAAAGGCGTCGGCGACCGCTCCGATTTCAACTTCCTTTGGGGTGGCGGGCAGGTGGGCAAGGTGATGACGCCCGTGCTGCACGCCGGCTTCCTTTCAGGCCAGTTCGAATATGGCGCAAATATCATGCCTCTCTGGCTCGCCTTTACACCCGCCGCGCACGATCAGACTTTCCTCTACCAGGGCCAGGTTTACACGCAGACCATCGGCGGCGGAAACTATATCGGCCTTAGCCTCACACCGGTTATTTTTCGCTGGAATTTCCTCACCCATTCCCACCGCATCCAGCCTTGGTTTCAGGGTGCAGGTGGCCTTATCTATACAACGCACAAATTTCCGCCTGAAGTGCTTGTACCCCACGGCACCCCCGGCGGCACCTCCGTCTGGAACTTCTCCCCACAGGGCGGTCTCGGCCTCCACTACTTTCTCCGCTCCCGCCGGTCCATCGATCTCGGCGTCAACGCTGTCCACATCTCCTCCGCCTCGCTCGGCGACCGCAATCCGGGCGTCAATGCCAGTATTCAGATCCAGGTGGGGTATACGTTCTGGAAATGACCCGGAAAGAACCAGTCGTTGAGTGCGTCCCTAATTTCTCTGAAGGCAGAGACGTCCGCTGCATCCAGGCCATCGTGGCTGCGATGCGCGTCGAAGGGGTGCATCTGCTTGACTTGTCCATGAACGCCGATCACAATCGTTCCGTTGTCACCATCGCGGGTGAACCGTCGGCTGTTGTTGAGGCGGCAATCCGCGGAGCAGGGAAGGCAGCCGAGTTAATCGACCTTACCCGGCAGGAAGGCGTTCATCCGCGCATCGGCGCCGCCGATGTCATCCCCTTCGTCCCCATCGCAGGAATCAAACTCGAGCAGTGTGTCATGCTCGCGCGACAGGCTGGCCTCGGCATCTCACAGCGCTTCGGCATTCCTGTCTACTTTTACGAAGCTGCGGCCGCACGGCCCGATCGCGCCAACCTCGACGACCTGCGCCGCGGCCAGTTTGAAGGCTTGCGCGATATCGTGCGCAAAGAAGCAGCGCGCCGCCCCGACCTTGGCGGACCAGGGCTGCACCCCACGGCCGGTGCCTGCGCTGTCGGCGCGCGCAAGTTCCTCGTTGAATACAACATCTACTTCGACTCTGCCGACGTCGCTCTCGTCCGCGCCATTGCCCGCGATATGCGCGCCGCCTCCGGTGGATTGAAGGGTGTCAAGGCCCTGGGTGTTCTTGCGCATGGGCGTGCCCAGCTCTCGATGAACATCACCGATTTCCAGGCCACGCCCCTCTCGCAGGTCTATGAAACCGTCTCGCGCCTCGCCTTCAGGCACAAAGCGGCGCCTGTCGAAGGCGAGGTCATCGGCCTTATCCCCGATGCCGCCTGTGAGCGCGAGAGCGAGTGGATGCGTCAGTTAAGTGGGTTCGATCCGCTTACCAAAATACTCGAGAATCGGCTCGACGCTCCGCTCGATTGGCCTGGAGAAAAGTAACCTCCCCGGTCAGCCGTTGCACGCCTTTCAAAACTTGTGAAGGGTAAAATAACAAAGGAAGGAAGCGCACATCCGCCCCAGGCATAGCTCTGCGCAGGCCGGATAAGAGTCGCTCACGATGGCCCGTCCTCTTCAGTCTCAACCACGGGAAGGTTGACTCAGAGGACCATCGAAGGTCGTGGCAACAAATTCCGAGTTTCCCTTCGGCGTTTTGTACTTGGAGGAAAAAGAGTGTCGAGTATCTTGTCTCGTATTTCGATCGGCGCCGTAGCCTTGGCGTGTGCACTGCCCGTTTTCGCTGCACAGCTTTCAGGGGATGCGCGCGCAGCAATCCCGCGTGACCTGCAGCAATTGGTTGTTGTTGATTATCGCGCCATGCAGAACTCCGACTCGGCCATGCAGCTTAAAGAGCGCGTGATGCCACCCGATCTCAAGCAGTTTGACGATGCGCTCCAGAAGTCCGGCTTGAACGACAATCACGACGTCGACAGCCTTGCCTTCGCGCTCTATCGCGTGCCCGGCCCCGGCGACCAGCTTGAAACGGTAAGCATCGCCCAGGGACAGTTCGCCGTCGATGACATGATCGCCGGCTTCCGCAAGCAGAAAGTGCGCCCCACTCTTGTCCGCACCAATCGCGTCTATCCCATGGGCAAGACCGGCATGGTCCTCTGCTTCGTCGATCCGTCCACCATGGTCTTCGGCAGCTCCGAAGCCGTCAAGCAGGCGCTCGATGTGCGCGATGGGCTCGGGCCGAGCATGCTCACCAACAACTCCATCATGGACGCCATGCACTCCGTCGAATCCGAGCCCCTCTGGAGCATCCTCGATCAGAAGGGCACACAGACCATGATGCGCCAGATCCTCGGCGAAGCCGGTTCCGTTACGGATTATGACTCCGTACGCAAGCGCCTCGTCGGTTCCTGGTACACCATGAACTTCCAGCACGGCGTGCGCTTTGACCTGACCATCTCGACGGGTGACTCGTTTGCCGCTGCAACAGTCTCGTCGCTGCTCAATGCGGCCGTGCTCTATCGCAAGATGAGCGGCTCCGAAGACGAGAAAGCGGCTCTTGCGGCAACTGACGTCTCCTCGAACTCCGGACAGCTCCTGGTCCACTTCCAGTCGTCCGACTCCGATTTCGCCAGCCTGCTCAAGTCCTCGCTCTTCCAAAGCATGGTGCACTAAGCGCATCTGCGTGCCGTTCCATCGCCGCTCGTTCTGCATCCTCTGCAGGCGGGCGGCTTTGCTTTGTCCAGGGTGCGTTCAGGAGGGCCAGTGCGTTATTGTCTCGACGTCAGCTCCGGCTTGAAGCTCACTTTGCCACCGGGCAGCAGAACAATCTCCAGCTTGCCCTGCTGATGTTCGAAGACCTCAGGCCCAGTCGTTTGCCGCACAGCGTGACTCCCGCTCTCGCTGTATTGCACCTTGACCGGACCGCTCAGCCGAACTTGAAACCGGTAGTGATACGTAGCGCCGTCCGGCAGGCGATCCGCTCCAAAGCTTGCGCTCGGATAATCCACCTCCAGCAGCTCAATCGCCGCGCCCGTGCGATTCTCTACCGTCGCATCGATATGCGACGATCGGCATCCCGGCAGAGACACGGCCACCAGCAGCAGAATCAAAACCAGTCCCAGCGGGTTTCGTCGGCTTCGCGATTGCGCCCGCGCCAGGCGCCTCACGCGCGCTCCTCAGGCTTCTCTTCCGCTGCCACCTTTTTCTCGAGCCGGTCCAGCCGCTTCAGCAGCTCCGGCAACCGCTGAAAAATTGCCACTGCACGCAGCCACATTCGGTTGTCGAACCCCGGCGATCCTGAGATGATCTTCCCCGGCGGAACATCGTGGCTCACTGCAGACTGCGCCGTTAGAATCACACCGTCACCCACTGTGCAATGGCCGGCAATCCCCGTCTGCCCTGCCAGAATCACGTTGTTGCCAATTACCGACGACCCCGCCAGTCCCGTCTGCGCGCAAATCAGCGAGTTCTCCCCGACCTTCGACCCATGCCCCACCTGCACAAGGTTGTCGATCTTGCTGCCATCGCCGATCTCCGTCGCGCCCACCGTTGCCCGGTCCACGCACGCATTCGCCTGCACATCCACCCGATTGCCCAGCCGCACCGGCCCCGACTGCGGAATCTTCTGCCACTCGCCCTTGTCGTTCTTCGAGAAGCCGAACCCGTCCGCCCCAACGATGGCGCCGTTCTCGAGCGTCACATGGTCGCCCAGTACACAGTGCTCACGCACCACTGCATGCGCATGGGCAAAGAAACAGTCTCCCACCGTCACGCCCGGGTATAGAACGACGTGCGGCAGCAGCGTAGCCCGCTTGCCAACCCGCACTCCGGGCCCAATCACCACGTAAGCCCCCACATGCGCTCCCGGGCCAACCTCCGCCGTCGGATCGATCACCGCGGTCGAATGAATGCCCTCGGCATAGGCCGGGGGCTGGTAGAACATCCCCAATGCCCGCGAAAACGCATGATAAGGGTTCTTAATCCGCAGCGTGGCCGTCGCAATCTCTGGAAACTCCGGTTCCACCACCACCGCTGCGGCCTTTGTCGTACGCGCCAGCCCGGCATACTTGGGGTTGGCGACAAACGTAATCTCCGTCGGCCCTGCCTCTTCAATCCCTTGCACCCCAGTCACTTCCACACTCGCGTCGCCGCGCAGTTCCGCGCCCAGGTAGGTTGCCAACTCGCCAAGTTTCATCGGGTAGATTGTACCGGAACCCATTCCCTGCGGCTGTGCGGCTAAGCGCTGTCGGTCTCGCTCGGGAACAGCTCTGGCTGCGCCACGCTCGCATCGCGCTTCCCGCGTCCCGCCCCGATCAGGCTCACCACTTCGAGCGTCTGGATCGCCGCCCGCGGCACAAAGACCCGCTGCGTGTTCGAGCGCGTATCCGGAGGGGTCAGGAGCAGCCCGGCTCCTTCGATCAGCGATCGGTCGTTCGCCGCCAGCCCTTCAAGCTCGTCCCCATCGGTTAGGGTCATCCGCAGCCAAAGCCCGGCAGCCCTCGGCCGCACCGCAAATTTCTTTTGCAGCAGGCGCTCCGGGTTGGCCGATTCGCCGGCAGGGAAGTCCCGGACATAGCAGACCCACTTCACCGCTTCCCAGCCAATCGTCATCACCTTGCCCTTCAGATCCAGAATCTCCAATTCCGGGGCCTCGGAGACGAAACTCCCACTCGCATATCCCGCTACCCAGTCTCGGGAGAACTTACGCACAATCACAGGTTTACGATGCGAGGCCATACGCATGGATTGTCGCACGATCACCCCCTCGGTGGCAGGCCAAAAGCAGCAATCCCGGTGCACATCTCTCTAGCCAACAGGTATCATTTGTGTTAAGGTACTGGTTTGCAAGCCCCGCCGAGGCGCACTGTAAGCGTAACTGCATCAGGCATTTGGGTCGGGATTGAGAGGATGAAAGCGGAACGGAATGCCCGACTATATCTACCTCCTTGAAAACCGGCTGTCGGCGAATCAGAAGAGCGCCATTGGAAAGCTGCGCCAGGTCGCGCGCGACGCAGGCATCATTCTCTTTCTCACCGGGGACGCCGTCCGCGATTTGACCAGTGGCCACGCAGTTCGCGATCTTGAAGTGGCAGTTCATGGAAATGCGCTTAAATTAAAGAAGACATTGGAGAAATCTGGGGCAAAGCTTTGGGGGGAAGACGAGGCATCGCACACGCTCTATCTCTGTTTTCCCGGTACCGTGCGCGTCGATCTGCTCAGCACCCACCGCCTCGAATACCCGAAACCCGGCAAGCCTGTCTACCACGCCGCCTCCATCCAAGAGGATCTTCGCCGCCGCGACTTTACCGTAAACGCGATGGCGATCTCCCTGAATGAGGGATCCTATGGCCTGCTGATGGACCCGCTGAATGGCGCAGCCGACATTGAGGCCCGCACCCTCCGCCTGGTCTCAAACTATGGCTTTCTCGAAGATCCAGCAATCCTGATCCGCGCTACCCGCTACCGCATTCGCCTTGGTTGGGATCTAGATCCCCGCACCCAGGCGCGCTACGAGAACGCCAAGGCTGAGAATGTCATCGAGTACCTCTTGCCCCAAGCGCGCAGCCAGGAACTCGAACAGATCGGCCACGAAGATGACGGCCTGAAGGTCCTCACCGCCCTTGAGGCCGAGGGCTGGATGAAAGCCCTCTTTCCGGCCTGGACCCCCGCCAAGGCGGATGAGGAAAAGCTCAAATCTCTTCACGACTTGGCGGCAGAACTTCAAATGCAGGGTGTACATCCTGATATGTCCGCCGCTCAGATGCAGTTGCTGACCTCAAGACTGGCCTCCAAAGACGTGGCAGCACTCAAGAAGCTCCTTCTGCGCCCCGGCTTTGTGGAGGAGTGGAATGGTCTCGACGCGCTAGCCTCCGGTTTCTCCAAAGTGCTCCTAGCCAAGCCTCCGCTGACCCCATCGGCAACTTTCAAGCTTTTCACGAGCTATGAGCCAAAAGCGGTTCTATGGCTTGGATTTACGACAACATCCGCGCCGGTTAAAGATCGGTACGAGCAGTTCCTCAAAGTTTGGCCCGAAGCCCGCCAGCGCATCCCCTACGCCCTGATGCAGGAGATGCGGATCACGCCCGATCTGCCTACCTACAAGGAGATCGTAGAAAAGCTCTTCCTTGAGCTGATCGATGGCCGACTGATCACTCCGGAAGAGGCTCGCGCCTTCCTCGATCCCTACTCGCCCCCGGCACCCCCGCCGCAGGTCACCATCAAGCGTACTCGCGCGCGCCGCGGAGCCGAGGCCAAGGTCAAGGAACGTGTTCTGGACGACGACGAGGACGAAGTCGTCTCCGACGAAGACCCCGACCTGGATGACATCGGCGGAGACGAAGATGAAATCGATATCGGTGTTCCCAAGCTCGAGCTAGACAGTGACGACGAGGACGATGGAGTGCTCGATCACGAAGAAGGGGCAGACGGCGAGGCAGATGAGCCTCCTGCTCCCAAGCGCGGCAAGCGTGCTCCGGAACCAGTGCCGGCAAAAGCAGCTGTGACAAAGGCAGGTGCCGTCAAGGCGGGTAAGGACAACGGTAAACCAGTGTCCACAATCAAGCCTGCACCTCAGGAAAAATCGGCGTCAAAGCCGGGAGCCAAGCCGCCGGCCAAGCCAGCAGCTACGCCAAAGCCCGCGGTTCCACCCGCCAAGACCGCACCTGCTGCCAAAAAGCCGACAACTGCGTCCCCAGTAAAAAGCGTCAAGGCACCGGCCGCCGTGAAGGCTGCAGCCAAGAAGGCTCCGTCAAAACCGGCGCCCAAGCCAGTAGCGAAACCCAAGCCGAAGCCGGCGCCGACCAAGGCTGCACCGGCAAAGAAGAAACCTGCGCCGCCTGCCAAACCTGCCAAGGCGTCGAAGCCGGCCCCCAAAAAGCCCGTACTCAAATCCGGCAAAAAGCGCTAAGCCAGCCATCGGCAGAAAACGCTCGGATCAGCTGTGCCAACATCTTCGCCGTACACTCGCGCTGACCCGTCATGATATGTTCAGGGCATTCCGGAGGGTCTTCTCTGCATGTTTACACGGCGTCTGCTCGCGCTTTGTGTCTGTTTGCCGATGGTTTTTCTCCTTGCTGCCAATGCGGCTCACGCGGCCGATCGCTTGCTTTCCGCAAAACTTGCCGACGCCACGCCCGGTTATCGCTTTGAGCGCGGAGGCTGGATCTACGTCCATCTCGAAGGCTCTCCATCGGAAATCGGCTACCAGCATGGCCGCCTGCTCGCTCCCGAGATTGCCGACCTTGTCCGTGTCACCAAGCTTGAAACCCTGCACTCCACCAAGCGCAATTGGGAGTTTTACCGTGAAGCCAGCCGCAAAATGCTCTGGCCCCACATCGAGGCCGAGTATCAGCAGGAACTCGAAGGTATTGCCAAAGGCGTACGCTCCAAGGGCATCAAGCTCGACGTATGGGACATCGTCGCCCTCAATGGGAGTATCGAGCTGCCCAGCTACTATGTGCCCTGGCTGAACAAGAGCCAGCAGGCCGCCAACGCTCCGCACATCCTCCCGGAAGGCCATTGCTCGGCCTTCATCGCTAACGGTAGCTATACCAAGAATGGCAAGATCGTCATCGCGCACAATAACTGGTCGTCCTATGCGGATGGCGAACGCTGGACCGTCATGTTTGATATTCAGCCCGCGCACGGCCATCGCATGATGATGGATGGCGAGCCTGGCGTCATTACCAGCCAGGACGACTTTGGCATTAACGATGCCGGCCTCATGATTACGGAAACCACGATCACCCAGTTCGAAGGCTGGAACCCTGACGGAATTCCGGAGTTCGTCCGCTCCCGCAAGGCCATGCAATACGCCGGCACCATCGACGAATACGCCAGCCTCATCAAGGAAGGCAACAACGGCGGCTATGCGAATGACTGGCTGGTCGGTGATCGAAAAACCGGCGAGATCGCTTATCTTGAGCTGGGCCTCAAGAACACTCCCCTCTGGCGCACCAAAGACGGCTACTTCATCAGCTCGAACTTCGCCCGCGACCCCAACCTGATCAAGAATGAGACCGGCGGATTCGATCCCACCAACCTTGCAACCTCTCCCAACGCACGCCGCGTCACGTGGGAAGACAAAATGGCGACGTCCAAAGGCCGTATTGACGTCAATATGGCGGAGCAGTTTCTGGCCGACCATGTCGACAGCTACACCGGCAAAGTGAACCCCGATTCTCGTACTCTCTGCGGCCACACCGATCGTGATTCCCGCGGCGTGCCCGAGTGGGAGGACGGACCGTACTATCCTGAAGGCGCGGTCACCGGCAAGGTCGCTGACTCCGATATGGCTGCGCATCTCTCGCTCATCGGACGCGCCGGGCATCCCTGCGGTGAGGACTTTCTTGCCGCCCCCTTCTTCGCCGCGCACCCGGAGTACCGCTACCTCAAGCCCATCCTCAAAGACATGAAGGCTGGCCCATGGACCACCTTCTCGGCGGGTGAGAAGCCTTAGTTCACTTATTCAATCCGCATGAAAATGGGTGCCCCAGGTCTCGCTTCTGAGACTGGGAAAGCGGCCGACCCCAACGAGTCCTCACTTGTAGAGGATGTGGATGCTGGCTTCCGTCACCGGACACTGCACGTGAACCACTGCAGCCCGAAACGGGGGCGGACCAAATCCCACGTGCGGATTGTTCGCAAATCCGAAACCCTCTTTCGGAAAGCCGAACAGGTTTTTGTCCAGTTTCATGTTCTTGTTTTCATCGTGGAGCGCAACCACTCCGTAGTCGCCTGTCGAGACTCCGGTAAACACGACAGTTGCCTCGCGGCCTTGGGCGGCAATTTCCGATGCCTCGTGCCGTTCGGCCTTTGCTACATCTTCCGGCCAGCCGTCCGGCGAGCGAAATAGCAGAACCCCCACGACGCCCTTGGCATTACGCAGTCCGTCCGCATGAATGCGCAGCGTGCAGCGTTGTCCTTCAGGTTCACGCGCAGGAGACAGGGATCCTCCCCACGTCGCGTTTCCCAGCAAAACAGTAAATAGAGCAAGGTGATAACGTCTCATGGAGGGCAACGAAAAGGGGCGGAAAAATCCGCCCCTCGGGTTGTGACGACACATCGAGTGTCCTGTCGTTCGCGGCGTTCTGCCCGCCGGACCCTTTGTTTCCGCTTCGATCAGCGAAATCGTGCAGCGCGTTGCCTTTAGTAGCGGCCGCGTCCTCGAGAAGCGCCGCCGCCCCCCCCGCCGCTGCCCTTGCGGGCCTGGTAGCAGTCCCTGCAAAACACCGGACGATCTCCGCGCGGTTCAAACGGTACAGTCGTCGGTTGGCCGCAGCCAGAGCAGATCACAGGCGTTCCCTGTGCAGGAGCCGAACGATAACCGGAACCCCCTCCCCCCTGGTCGTTTTTCTTTGCCATCCGGCAAGGCTTGCAGCGTTTTGGGGTCGAATAACCGCGTTCCTGAAAGAACGCCTGATCTGCAGCGGTGAAGGTGAAATCCTGCCCGCAATCGCTGCACGTGAGTTGTAGATCTCCGGCCATGGGGTTTCCTCGTGCAGAGATTGTACAGCCCATTTGTCTAATTGTGCATAAGGATTGTGTTGAGATCGGAAATGCTGGCCGTCTCATTCGACAGATACTTCAGGCTGAGAGCACGGGATAACGTTTGCCGCGCTGCACGCGTTATAGTCGCAAAGTAAGTGCCTGGAAAGCGACCTCGCTTCTCTAGTTACTTGGAAAACAACAATGACCGCGCCGAATCCAAAACTCGAAATCGAACAGATCCAGCGTATTCTCGCCGGTGAGAAGCACTTGTTTCACGACCTTATCCGGCCTTGTGAGCGCTCCATGTATCGCCTCCTCTTCTCGCTTCTCAAAAACGAGGCCGAAGCCGAAGATGCCGCGCAGGAAGCCGTCATCAAGGTCTATCTCAATTTGCATCTGTTCCGCGGAGAAGCGCAGTTTCGCACCTGGGTGCTTTCCATCGCTCGAAATGAAGGCCTGGGGCGCCTTAGAAAGCAGGGCATTCGCAAGGAAGAATCACTCGACGCAGCCTCTGAAGATCAGACCGGCGACTATACTCCAGCGATCCTCACCAGTTGGCGCGAGATCCCGAGCCAAGCTCTGGAACTAAAGGAACTACGCGACATCCTTCGTAAGGCAATTGAAGGCCTGCCGGAGATTTACCGTAACATTATCGTCCTCCGCGACATCGAAGAAATGGATATCCGCGAAACCGCTGCGGCGCTCGGCATCAGTGAAGGTGCCGTCAAGGTTCGACTGCACCGGGCGCGCGGCATGCTGCAAAAGGAGCTGGCCCCAAAACTGAAAGCGTTTGCACCCAAACGCAAAGGCCTCTTTTGGGGGCGCGCATGAGAATCGATTGCAAGCACGTCTGGCAGCACATCTCCGCCTACATCGAGGGCGATGTGGACGCGGCTTTGCGCGCTGAAATCGACAGGCATCTCGAAACCTGCGAAGTCTGCTCCGCAGTTCTCGACTCCACGCGCAACGTTGTCATCCTCATGGCCGACGACCGTGTCTTTGAACTTCCCGCCGGCTTCAGCCAAAGATTGCACGCGCGCATCGATAAAGAACTGGCGCGCGCTGTTGGATAGTTTGTAAATATTCGACCGGAGTCCTGCTCCGTTTCGAAATTATTTCGGATTTGAATTCAACGCCGGGAGCGGCGGCACCCCCGTCCGATGCACCATCGGATGTGTCCATGTCTCCAGCCCCACCAGCGCCAGCGTTAGAATTGCCATCGCCACCTGCAGCTTCTCCGATCGCTTATCCTGCGCGCTCCGTTCCCGCCTTCGCCATTGCGCCGAAGGCCGGTTGCGCAAATGCCGGATCCATGCCAGCACCGCCAGGTTCACGACCGCACCCACGGTCGCCAAAATTAGCATTGGAATCCGAATAGCGTCTTGATGAAAGCCCTTCGCCGGTGCGTAGATACCGCTGGCCGCAGCCAGCGCCGACAGCCCGATCGCTACACGGATCCCGCTGACCGTAAGTACCGCCGTGCACAGACTCTGCGCCAGCGCAACCAGCAAACCGGCTCCACTCACCGCGCTCCATCGCTTCCAACTCACCGGAATCTCCCCTGCCAGCCCTCGCTTTTTGGGTAGGCTCAATCAGCTTAAAGGAGGCAGGGGCCCCATGCCCGCGGACCGCAATCAACCGCTTACCTCAAACCCATACCCGGAACCCAGATACCCACTACCCTAAAACCTCCCGTCAACTGGTTCCGGCATCAAACTGTCCGGCCAATCCAATTAGGGCTGGAGCCCGTACATATTGTCGAGGGTCCAGCACAAAGAATTTCATTTTCACTTGACCCCTTTTCGCTGTAACCTTTCGCCCGTGCACCCACTCCTAGAGTGCGTGCCACGGAACGTGCGGGATCGATCCCGGCATCCTGCTCGCCCCACAACCGGCGGAGCCCTTCCGCCCCAAACCCCAAGAGAGGTCAATCAACATGAAGAACCAATTGAATGCTCTGCTGCTCTCCGCAGCTCTCACCGGTCTCATCGGCGGAACCGTTGCAGCGCACGCAGCTACGGGCACAGCAGCGAAGGGCACCTCGGCCAAAGCGGCCAAGGCCGGCCTCCGCTACACCAGCCAGGACACCACCAAGCACTCCTGTAAAGGCAAGAACGATTGCAAGGGTACAGGGTGGCTGCAAGTCCAGTGACAATGGCTGCAAAGGCAAGAACAGCTGCAAGGGCAAGGGCGGCTGCGCGACCGACGGCTCCAAGATGCCGGGCCTGGTCTAGCTCCCCCAGGGACCGGCAGCGCAGATTCAATCCGTCACACGCTTGATCTCGTTGTCCGGTCCCACCCCTCACCTGATTCGAGAACTGTGAAAGGCGCATCGTTTGGCGCTGTTTCCAAGTTTCTCTGTGTGTCTGTTTCGCTGTTTCTCTCTATCCACTGCACATTGTTCACTGAGTCCCCATGTCCGTCTAATCGCTTCAACGCGTTCTCGAATCACGGCGTCGGCATCGGCCTGCGCATTCCGCATTACCAGCACATCTTTTCGCGCAAGCCCGTCGTCGACTGGTTCGAGATCATCTCGGAGAACTTCATGGTCGACGCCGGCCGCCCGCTCGCCGTGCTCGATCAGATTCTCGAGCAGTACCGCGTCGTGCAGCATGGCGTCTCCATGTACTTCGGCTCCGTGACCGCGCCCGACCCTGAGCACCTGCGCCGCCTCAAGCAACTCGTCCGCCGCACCAATACTCCGTGGCTGAGCGACCATCTCTGCTGGGGCTCGGTCGACGGCACCTACACCCACGACCTGCTCCCGCTGCCCTACACCTGGGAGGCCGTCGAGCGCACCGTCGAGCGCGTACGCCAGGTGCAGGACTATCCTCGAGATCCCCGTCGCCGTCGAAAACGTCAGCTCCTACGCCGCCTTCACCGGATCCGCAGATGACCGAGTGGGAGTTTCTCAACGAAGTCGTCGAGCGCGCCGACTGCGGCATTCTTCTCGACGTCAACAACATCTACGTCTCCTCGGTGAATCACGAATTCAATCCGATGGACTACGTCAACGCCGTCCCCGCGCACCGCGTCGCGCAGATTCACATCGCCGGCCACTCGCGCTACGAAAAGTACATCCTCGACACGCACGACCATCCCGTGATCGATCCGGTCTGGCAGCTTTATGCGCGCGCCATCGAGCGCTGCGGCCCCACACCCACCCTGCTTGAGTGGGACGACCACATCCCCAGCTTCGACGAAGTCCACGCCGAAGCGAAGAAGGCCGAACGCTATCTGCACGCACACACCACGGAACTCGCCGGAGGCCGCCAAATGACGAGCCCAGCCCATGAACCTCGCCGACCTCCAGCGCGAAATGGCCGCGGCGGTGATGCAGCCGCTCACAGCTAGACGAAGACATGCGCGCAGTCTCCACCGACGGCCGCGACATGCACGAGGTCGCCGCATCCTTCATCGCGCCCAACAGCCAGCTCAACTCCTTCGAGCGCCTTGAAATCTACAACCGGCAATACTGGTACCGCGTGCTGGGCGCTCTCGCTGAAGATTTTCCGGCTCTCCGTGCCATCGTGGGAGCACGCGCCTTTGAAGCCCTCTCCATCGCCTATCTCAGCGCACATCCCAGCCACTCCTTTACCCTGCGCAACCTCGGCTCGAAGCTAGTTGACTGGCTCGGCGCCAATCCTCAATTCACTGGCCGCCGCCAGCATCTCGCCATCGACGTGGCCCGCATCGAGTGGGCCTTCATCGAGGCCTTCGACAACGGCGAGCGCACCCCGCTTACCATCGAGGAGATTGCAACCCTCGATGCAGGTTCACGGCTCGCGCTGCAACCGCATCTCATTCTGCTCGCCCTTAAATATCCTGCCGACGATCTCGTGCTCTCGTTGCACAAACGCGACAAGAGGCAGGTCGGCGAAGCTGGCCTTAGCCACGACGAAGCAGAAGAAGCTCCAGCCAAACTGCCGCGCATCCGCCGACGCTCAACCTGGGTCGCCGCGCACCGCGTCGACAACTCCGTCTACTACCTGCGTCTCACGCGCGAAGAATTCCTTACGCTCTCGGCAATCCGCCAAGGCGTCTCCCTCGCCGACGCCATCGAAACTGGCTTCATCGCTTCGCGCGTTCCACAATCCCGCCGCGTGGGTTTGATTCAACAGTGGTTCGCTTCGTGGGCCGAGCAAGGCTGGATCTGCGCTCCCGACCTCGAATCGCTCGTACGCCCGTAAAAATGAATGAACCCACTGAAATGCTGGGTGCCCATGTCTCGATTTTGAGACGTGGGTAAGCGCAAATCTAAACGCTCGGAAAGAACACCACTCATGCAGACCATCGTCGATCTATATTCCCGATTCGCCGCCCTGCTCGCCCGTTTGCAGAGCCCGTTGCTCCTCGCCATCCGCCTCTATTGGGGCTTTCAATTCACCCAGGATGGCTGGGGCAAACTCACCCATCTCGATAAGGTCACCGAATTCTTTACCAGCCTTAATTTGCCCGCGCCGCACATGACCGCCCTCGGCGTCGCTTCAATTGAATTCTCCGGCGGCATCCTCTTCGCGCTCGGCATCCTCTCGCGCCTCACTTCGCTGGTCCTCTTCGTCAACATGACCATGGCCTACCTCACCGTGCCTGACGACCGCGTCAACTTCACGCACATGTTGTCCAAGCCTGAAGACTTCTACGGGGCCTCGCCCTACACCTACTGGTTTGCAGCTCTGCTCATCCTTATCCTCGGCCCCGGCGCCCTCGCCCTCGACACGCTAGTTCTGAAGCGCATGTCTCCCGACCCAGCCAGGAGCTGATCCCTGACCCCTGATCACGATCGCCGTCTTCACGGATGAATCGCATCCAGCTCCGGCAGCAGCACCACGCTCTCCTGCTCATTGGGATCGGTTCGAGCAATGACTGCGACCACCGATTCTGTTGCGCTTGGATTGTAGGGCAAATGCGGCACGTCCGCAGGGATGTAGAAGAAGTCTCCAGGCTCGACAATCGTGTGCTGCTCCAGCCGCTCGCCATGCCACACGCCCGATGCACCCTGAAGCGCATAGATTGCCGTTTCGTGTGTCGCATGTTTGTGCGCCTTCGCCCGTCCGCCCGGCGGAATTGTTACCAGCTGCATGTGGATTCCCTGGGCGCCTACCGACTCGGCCGAAATGCCAACTTCATATTGCAGATTCTGCTTGCCGATAAACGGTATGCCGGCCTGCACCAGCCGACAGCTGCGCAACGCGATTCCTCGTGCGTCCACGCTCATGTACCTCACCTCCTCGGCTTCTCACCGCTCAGATCTCTGGGGAAGAGCGGGGAAGCTGCCTCGGATCATAATCGCTGATCCACCGCCTGGCCATACAGCACAGTGATTGAAACGGCGCGTGTTACCCTTATCCCGAAATTTTGCACGCCCTCCGCGTCTTCGTTCCTCCTTGCGGAAGGCCCTGGAGAAAGCGCGAATGCGTCGAATCACCCGTAGTGCCGTCGTGCGGCTTGCCTTGGGCGCGATCATCCCAGTTCTTGCTCTTTCACTCGTTTCGGCCCAGTCGCCGCGCGCCCAGAACACAGCCCTCACGCTCGATCATGACTGGCAATTCCGTCAGTCGCAGCTTGGGCAGGGGGACGAAGTGGGCTGGATCCCGGCAAAGGTTCCCGGCGACGTTCACCTCGACCTGCTCGCCAACAAGAAGATTGAAGACCCCTTCTACCGCGACAACGAGTCGAAGCTGCAGTGGATCGAAAACGCGAATTGGGAATACCGCAACACCTTTGACGTCTCCGCTTCGCCGCTGGCCCGCACCAATGTCGACCTGGTCTTCGATGGCCTCGACTCCCCCGCACAGGTCTACCTCAACGGCAAACAAGTCCTCAACACCGACGACTCGTTTCGCGCCTGGCGCGTGCCCGCCAAAGAGCTCCTACACGTCGGCAGCAATAATCTCCGCATCGTCTTCCCGTCGCCCAACACCTCCGCGCATCTCGTCGCGGCCAGGGACCCCTGGCAGCCACGCACGGGTACCGCCGAGAAGACCTACATTCGCAAGCCCGCTTATGAATATGGATGGGACTGGGGCCCGCGCTTCGTCACCAGCGGCATCTGGAAGCCGGTGCGCATCGAGTCCTGGGACAAGGTCCGCATTGCCGACTTCGCCATCCGGCAACGTGACGTGAGCAAGACCGTCGCCCACATCGATGCCGAGGTTGAAGTCGAAGCCTCCGCCGACGGCCCTGCGCAAATCGCCGTCCAGTACACCGCGCCCGGCGCCGTTGCGCCCATCAAGATCGGCAAGCTTGTCGCACTTCACACTGGCCGCAACACGATCGATATCCCCGTCGAGATCCGCCAGCCGAACCTCTGGTATCCCGCCGGCTACGGCGACCAGCCGCTTTACGAATTCACTGCGCAAGTATTCGACGCAGGCAAGCTCACATCCGAAATTAAGAAAAAAACTGGCCTGCGCTCTATCGTTCTCGATCGTCACCCAGATCAGTGGGGACGCAGCTTCCAGTTCCTTGTCAATGGAATCCCTGTCTTCGGCAAAGGCGCCGATGTCATCCCCTTCGACAGCTTTGCGAACCGCGTCACCACCGCCGACTATCGCCGCATTCTCCAGTCCGCACGCGACGCCAACATGAACATGATTCGTCACTGGGGCGGCGGGTACTACGAGACCGACGAGTTCTACCAGATCTGCGACGAGCTCGGCATCATGGTCTGGCAGGATTTCATGTTCGGTAACGACTGGCAGCCCGGCACCTACCAGTTCAAGCTCACCATCGAAGCCGAGGCCGAAGATCAGGTCCGTCGCTTGCGCAACCATCCCAGCATCGTGATCTGGTCCGGGAACAACGAAACCGAAGAAGCCCTCAACTGGGCTCCGCGCGACAAGCTGCCGCTCGAAGTGAAATACCAGATGTGGCAGGACTATCTCACCGAGTTCAGCGGCATTCTCAATCGCGTCGTTGAGCGCCTCGACGCCGAAACACCCTACTGGCCCAGCTCACCCAGCTCTGACTACGAAGAGCTCAGCGACAAATATCAGAGCGGCGATGCACATATTTGGGATGTCTGGCACGGCCGTGTTCCGTTCTCAACTTACGAAACCCATCACGCCCGATTCGTCACCGAATACGGCTTCCAGTCCTTCCCTGAGATGCGCACCATTGAAGCCTTCACCAAGCCTGAAGATCGCACTGGCATCTTCACGCCCGTCATGCTCGCGCACCAGAAAAACAATGAAGGCAACTCGATCATCCACGACTATCTGCTCAAGGACTACCCCGAGCCAAAAGATTTTCCGAGCTTTCTCTATGTCAGCCAGGTCCTGCAAGCCGAAGGCATCAAGATCGGCGCCGAACACCTCCGCCGCTCCCGCCCTGAAACCATGGGCTCCATCTTCTGGCAGTTGAACGACTGCTGGCCCGTCGCTTCGTGGTCAAGCATCGATTACTACGGCCACTGGAAAGCGCTGCAATACTATGCGCGCCGCTTCTACGCGCCTATTCTCGTCTCCCCGCACCTCGAAGGCAGTTCCGTCAAGGTCTACATCGTCTCTGACAAAACTGCCGCGCAACCGGCTACACTCCGCATGCGCTTAATGGACTTCGATGGAAAAGTCCTCCTCGACGACAGTCACGAAGTCAGCATCGATTCGCTTTCAAGCAAGGCCTATCTCGATTGGCCTCTCGCTAAACTCGCGCAGGCCGGCGGTTCCAACACATCCGGAGTCTTTGTCGTTGCCGAGGTCACAGCAGGGAACGTGCAAGTCTCCCGCAATCTTACCTATCTCGCGCCCACCAAAGAAATCCATCTCAAGGCCGCCCATCTCACTGTTGACACCTCAGGCTCCGGCGGCAAGTACACCATCCGCCTCACTTCGCCAGTTCTCGCTCGAGATGTCTATCTCTCCTTTGGATCGCTCGATGCACAGGTCGCCGATAACTACTTCGACCTCCTGCCCGGCGAAACGCGTGAGATCGCCGTCACCAGCACCTCATCCCTCGAAGAGATCAGGGCACAACTCCATGTCGTCTCCCTTACCGATGCCTTCGCAACCGTCCCCGCAGCGGCCTCCGTCTCGGCGGCGCATTGACGCAAAAGCAAAGGGCCGAAGCAATCGCCTCGGCCCTCGTTCATTAACTACCATCTGCACAGAATCAAAAAGCGCCCACGGTCCTCAGAACGAGAACACCGCCTGCAGAAACACACGACGCGATGCCGCGCCCTGCGAAAACATCTGCCCCGCCAACCCGCGCGACTTGCCGAAATTGCCGCCAGCAGTGTATCCGGTAACATCGCCCGAACTGTCCAGAATCGGCGAAGGACTGATCGTTCCCGTCGGCGTTCCATAGTTGATGTTGTTGAACAAATTCAGTGCCTGCACACTGAAGTTCAGGCTGTACTTGCGCCCGCTTCCTTGCGGACCGAACATCCCGCGCGGCCCTCCTCCTCCACCACCGCCAAATCCTCCCGGTCCGAATCCACCGCCCGGACCGCCTCCACGCCCGCCTCCCGGAGGACCACCGCCCGGGCCGCCACCCGGTGGAGGACCGCCCGAAGCACTTGCTTCAACCTTGGGACCGATCCCAAACGCGCGACTCAACCGCAGATTCACTGCAACCGACGCAGGGCTGTTCCCAAGATTCATCCCCAGCAGTTTCTCTCCGGGCCCCGGCGTTACATCCAGGCATCCGAACGACGTAGGCACAAACTGACCAGTCAGCGTCGATGTGCATTGCGACGAATCAACCAGTCCCGGTCGATCGTTAATGAAGTTGTCGCCCGTCAAATCGTCGCCGGTCACAACGTTGTATGGCCTTCCCGAGCGCGCCACAATAAACGGATTCAAGCGCAGGTTCCACGGTGCCGTGTAGTTGCCCATCAGGAAAACCTGGTGCCGCGAAACAAAGCCGGCGCGCCCATAGTCCTGACTCAGGTTGTAGGAGTTCGAAACTTCGCCGCCAGCCCCATCCGTATTCGCGAACGACAAATTATAGAAACCGAACACGCTGAACTTCGGTGAGATCCGCGCGTTCATGTTCACGATCAACTGCTCCTGCTTGTACACCGCTTCTGGATAGTACTGCTGCACGATTCCCAGCGAGGGATTCGGCCGTGGTCCCGTTGTGCTGTTGTAGTACGTGGTTCCAGCCAGCGGCAGATATGCGTTTGAATCGCGCGTCACCACTTGGTGCACCCCGAACGAGTGAAGATAGGTCACCGTTGCCGTCGTTGTCTTCGTCAGCTGACGCTCGAGGCTGCCACCGAATTGATGCGTGTACGGCGCATGAAAGTTCGGCGCAATCTCCACAATCGTGCTGTTCGGCGTGGGCGCGTAGGGAGCCGCCGGCAGGCACCCGGAAAAGTCCACGCTGGTCAGGCTCGTCGCATTCAGGCACGCGGGTGACGTCGCCGTGACCACTACCTGGCCGGAGTTGACGCTCTGCTGCGTCGCCGCCAGCACGTTCGCAATCTGTACGCGGTCGTAGAAGATCCCGTAGCCTGCACGCACCACTGTCTTCGCCGGTTTGTTTCCTTTGGCATCCAGCGCATAAGCCAGCGCCACACGCGGTGCCCAGTCGTTGTGATCCGAAATGTGGTTCTGCCCCTCCCACCGGATGCCGCCCGAGAGGGTGAACCTCGGATTCACCTTCCAGTCATCCTGCACAAAGAGTGCGCCGTCGAAGACGTTGGCCTCGTAACTGGTACGGCCCGCCCCGACGCTCAAAGTCACCAGGTCGTCTCCTACCGAATTCAGATTCTGCCCGGCTGCCAGTTTGTTCAGCGCATCCACGTAGCCGTTCTGGCTGAAAGTCAGTGTCCCATTGCGATTCGAAGTCGAAGTGTTCGCGTCGCGATTATCGCGCAGCCACGCTCCGAATTTCACGGCGTGCTTGCCCAGGCTCATCGTCGTAAAATTCTGCAGCTCGAAATGCTCTTGGTGATCCTTCGATAACTGGCTCGACGCTCCGCCTCCCGTGAAGTTGCCGCTCACGCGAATCGTGGGCAGGTTGCTCACCGGGGTATCGTTCCCCGTAGTACGCCTGTATTCAAAACGAGTCTCGTTCACCATACGGTCATTGATGATCTGCGAATCGCTCAGTTGCAGCGCGTGCTCGGTCGTGTTGCTTGAGATCGATTGCGTCGGAAGCTGCGTGCTGTTGATATCCCCCGATTCGGAGTCATAGTAGAACTGGTAGCGCATCGTCAGCGTGTTCTTGTCGGATAGCTGCAGGTCCACGCGCGGTGATACGGTAATGTGATTGTGCGGATTTGCCTCCGAACCCGAGCATATTCCCGCCGAATACACCCCGTACCCAAAGTCGCATGTTCCCGCTACCGCAGGCTGAAAGTCGTACACCTGCTGATCGTGATTGTTGCGCTGTTCCACGCTCAAAAAGAATGAGGATTTCTTGCTCAAGGCCCCGCTGATTGTGCCGTTGTACTGGAACCGGTTGTACGGCGGGACATTCTTCACAAATGGGTTGCCGGTGTTAAGCCCGCTGTAATTGCCCATGGCGAACACCTGCCCGTGCAACTTGTCGGTGCCCGGCTTGGTCAGAATCTCAATGCGTCCATATCCCAATCGGTCATACTCCGCCGAAAACGGATTCTGGTTAATCCGGATTTCGCGGATCGCCGACTTCGGCGGCAACTGCCCACCCGTAAACCCGTCAATGTAAATCTGCCCTCCGTTCGGGCCGGCTGACGGTCCCGCCAATGCCTGCAACTCGTTAGACAATTCATCGGGATCGTCCGACAGAGCATCGAGATCCTTACCCTTGATCACCACGGAGTTCGCGTTGCCCCCTGCCTCCACGTTGACGGCGGGCGACTCGTCCGTCACCACCACGTTCTGCTGCTCTACCTGCACGGCCATCGATACGTCCACGCGCTTTATCTGCCCGGCGGCTACAGAAATCACCTGCGACTGAAACGGCGCAAACCCCGCGAATGAAACCTGAACGTAATAGGCTCCCGGCGCGATCCCCCGAATCTCGTAGGAGCCGCTCGCGTCCGCCGTCACCGTCTTTACGGGGACACCGTCTCGGTTGGCAATCGTCACGGCCGCCCCCGGAATCAATGCTCCCGTCTGGTCGGTTACGTGTCCATGCACGTTCGCAGTCGCAGCGGCCGCCGGTGCCGCTATCTGGGCGGGCACTCCCGCCGCAGAGTCCGTGGCCGGCAGTGCTTGTCCGTTCGCAACAACAAACGACACCACCCACAATATCCATCCGATAAGGACGCAAAAAACACTATGAGATCGCAAAGACACCTCTCCCGCAAACTTCCGTATTAGCTATGTTTGTTCCGCGGACTTACTGTGATTCCGCTTCCGCTCCGCCGCCCGAACCCATGCTCCAGTTCGCCAGCAGACTGCGGCTTGCTTCCGGTGCTTCCAGCAATGGCTCCACGCCGGTCAACAGCGTAATTGCCGTAAGATCCGACGCGCCCGATGTCGCTACCAGCATCACCGCGTCGCCCTTCTTCAGGTCAGAGAAGTGAATCGCCGGCGTACGACTCAACATCGCCTGCATATCCCCGCCGCGACCTTGGCTATTCCCACCGCCGTATCCTGCAGCGCCGCCTTGGCCTGCATTGCCGGCCCAGCTGCGCGCTTGTCCGCCTGACGCTGAGGCTCCTGCGGCTGCTGCCGTTCCGCCTGGGCCTCCGCTCGGCATTGTCCCTTTCAGACGCGCCGCCAGCATGCGCGCCATCATCTCCGGCAGAGCGTGCATCTGCGCGTCTGGCGTGATCCGAACCGTCACCTGCCTCTTCGTCAACAGGTCCTTCAACGTAAAAACCGAGTTCGTCGCATCCAGTGAAGCAATCGTGCCTGAAATATTTCTGAAACTGCCCGAAATGATCTCAACCGCATCAAGCTCGGTCCCATCCGCATTCTTTGTCCCGCGCGCGCGTAGTTGATCGCCCACCTGGATCGCATCGATCGGAGCAGGCTGGGCCAGGTCGAAGCGCACAGAGGCAGGCGCATAGCGCTTCAACACCGTTGCCTTGCTTACATGCACCTGGATAACCTTGAGCGTTGGCCCCGCCCCGCTCGTCAACACGACCACGCCACTGCCGACGCTCTTCACCAATCCGCCTACGCCGCTGCGTGCCCAATCCTCGCGCTCCTGCTGTTGCCGCTTGGCCACATCCGCCTGCTTGATGGTCACAATTTGCGCCGCCTGCGGCACATCGCCCGCAGCGCTCGAATCGATCCGCACCAGCACTCGGTCGCCTGGTTCAAGATCGCTCAGCTGAATCGCCGTTGCTCCGCTCAAGTCCTTCTGCCCAGGCTCTACCCGCTTCAGCACCGCGGTTGCCGGCACTTGTACCTGCTGCACATCACCGTTGTCCGGCTTCACGCTCAACGTGTCGCCGGTCATTGCCGAAATCGTCCCCACAAACCGGGATGGCGTCGTTGCCTGTGCCCATGCAAGGGCGGTCGTAACGCCCAATGCAAATACCACGACCCATGACGACCTAAATCGATTGCTTGCCATAGTTCCAGTCTCCAGGCCTTCAAGTGCCTAGCCCAGAATTGTCATTTTGAACTTCATTTGGATAGACGAGCGTGGGACGCAAAAGGTTGATCCGCCGCTTGCAAGCAGGCATTTTCGTTGTGGAAGCGCACGCCCGCCCGCAAATGAAATACCCACACCAAAGGATCAGGCTGCTCCGAGCGTTCTGCCAGCGCTGGCCCGCAATAAGCTGCCGCAAGAACTAGAACCCGGAGCGGAATCCTGCGCTCACCGCTGCGTCCCGGGCACGACCATGGGTTCCCCAGGTCTCGCGTTTGAGAGATGGGAAAACGGCGATGCGCCCTTGCTTATGCCATTCGCCTTCACACTGGCGAAAAGGGTGGGAGACCGATGAGGCAATCTACGCAAACGTCACCTGCCCCAACACCACGGCCCTCTTCGCCCCAGTCGCCGCCGGAACGTTCCCCGGCAACCGATGCCACGTCATCCACGCCAACAGCGCAAACGCCGCAGCTTCCTTCGCCGCTGCTGGCATGCCAAAGTCTTCAATGGTCGCCACGGTACAGCCCGTCGATTCCAACCGCCGCGCCAACATCCCCATCAGCGTCGCGTTACGCGCTCCACCGCCCGACACAATGTAATCCACCGGCGCGGCGTGCATCTTCCGTCGCACGAATCTCGCATAGCTTTCGGCGATGCTCTCGGCCGTCAATGCTGTCGCCGTCGCCAGCGCGTCTTCAGAGTTCATCGAGTGGCGTCGGCATTCTTTCAAAAACTTGGCAACGTATTCCCGCCCAAACTGCTCCCGCCCCGCCGTTCGCGGTGGCTCCTGCCCAAAATACGCGTCCTTCAGCATCCGCTTCAGCACCTGCGTCAGCACTGATCCGCGCGCCGCGATCGCCCCATTCCTGTCGTACTTGTTGCCGAACAGTTCCTGCGCCAGCGCATCGATCACCATGTTCCCCGGCCCTGTATCGAAGGCAACAAGCTCACCGGCGCCGCCTCCGGCAGGGATCGCCGTCAGGTTCGCAATGCCGCCGATGTTCTGCAGCACACGCCCGCGCTTCGCGTCCGAGAACAGCACATAGTCCATTAGCGGAACCAGCGGCGCGCCCTGACCGCCCGCAACCATATCCGCCGGACGAAAGTTCGACACCACGGGTGCCCCAGCAGCGGCCGCAATCGCCGCGGCCTCACCCAGTTGCCATGTACACGCGAATGTCAGGCCCGCGTATGCCTCGGCACGTGCCTGGTGGTAGAGCGTTTGCCCATGACACCCCACCAGGTCCAGCTTCACGCGATGCTTCTTCGCCGTCGCTGCCACAGCCTCGGCATACGCAAGACCGAGCCGCCAATTCAAACGCGCCAACTCCGCCGTTGAAATGGAAGCTGCATTCATCGCCGCCAGCACATGCTTGCGCAATACAGCGGGGTAGGGAAATGCCTCGTGCGCCAGCAAGGTCAGCATGGGACGCCGCCTGATCGGTACGATCCGCACCACCGACACATCGATCCCATCGGCCGACGTCCCACTCATCACGCCCGCCACAACCATGCTGCCCAGCCTCATGAGGTCTCCGCCGGTGCCGTCGCTCTCGGATCGATCGCGTCGTCCTTCGCAAGCGCAGCAACGCGCTCTCCGAATTTCAGAATGCGCTCCTTCAAAGCCAGCAATTGTTTGGCCGTCAACGCCTTCGACCCGCGGCCCGCATAGAGCTTGGCCTGCTTCCGCGCCACTTCCTTCGCTCGCGCCAGCTGCAGCGTCCGGAACGCCGCGGATCGCTCTGCCTCGCTCACCAGCGCTTCGTAGCTGCGCAGAATCAGCTCGGCACTATGGCAGATCAGCATCAGATCCGTTCCTGCGCGTACCGCAGCAACAGCAGCTTGATCCACCGGCATGAATTTGAGAATCCCACCCATCTCCAGATCGTCCGACACAATCAGCCCGCGATACCCGATGCGCCTGCGCAGCACTGTCTTGGTCCAGAAGCTTGACGCGCTCGCAGGCCGGTCTCCGCCCTTCTGGTCTGGATAGCTCGCATGATTCACCATCACCATCGGCGTGTCGCGTTTCAGCTCTTCGTAGACACGCAGGTCCTCGCTCCAGAGTTTCTTTCCGCGTTGGATCCGCGGCGTGACGAAATGCGAATCGAAGGTCCCTCCCCCAAGCCCGGGGAAGTGCTTCGCGCATCCCGCCACGCCTTCGCGCTTCAATCCCTCGAGAAGCGGCCTCGCATACGCAACCGTCTCCTGCCACGTCGCCCCGGCACAGCGCGATCCCATCACCGCAGCCGACTCGGGAAGCCCCAGGTCCACCACAGGCGCCAGTGTCGTGTTGAGCCCGAAAGCCTTCACCGCCCGCGCAATCAGCTCCCCATGTTCGCGAGCGAAGGCCGGCTTTCCCGATCGTTCCATCGCAGCGCCAACAGCCCGCGCTGAAGGCAGAGGCGCCAGCGCATCGCGCAGCCGATTCACCGTGCCACCTTCCACATCCACACTGCGCGCCGCATGGGGCGCACAGTATCCGGCCGCCTCGTCCAGCAACGCACGCGTCTGCGCAGCGTCCACGATGTTGCGCTTGAATAGAATCACGCCGCCGGGCCGCACCAACTTCAGCCATGCGCGTTCAAGCCCCGTCAACTCCGTTCCGCCCAGTCCAACCACAAGCAGACTGCCCGCCGCCTGCCGCACTGTACCTGCCATCGAGTCTCCTGAACTTCGCGCCCGTCGATTCTAGTCCCTAGTCCCTAATCCCTCAGTCCCTTGTCTTTCAACTCCTGCTGCAACTCCTCCAGCAGATTCAGCGCCTGCAGCGGAGTCAGCGCATTCACATCCACCGCTTCGATCCGATCCACGATCCGCTGCGACAACGGCGTAAAAATCGTCATCTGCATCGGCTCCGCCACCGTCTCTGCTTGGACGCTCTGCCGCTCCTGCTTCTCGTGCTGCTTCAACACATGCTTCGCCCGTTCGATCACCGCGGCAGGCAGTCCCGCCAGCTTCGCCACTTCGATGCCGTAGCTCTTGCTCGCCGCACCCGACTCAATCGTGTGCAGAAACACAATCCCGCCCGCGTCTCCTTCACGCCCACGCGCAGATTCCGCACCCGCTTCAGCTTCTCGGCCAGCAGCGTCAGCTCGTGATAGTGCGTGGCAAACAGCGTACGCGCGCCCGTTTCTGCATGCAGATATTCCACCGTCGCCCACGCCAGGCTCAGACCCATCGAACGTCGCCGTCCCGCGCCCCATCTCGTCCAGCAGAATCAGCGACCGCTTCGTCGCCGTGTTCAGGATCGTTGCCGTCTCCGTCATCTCCACCATGAACGTCGACCGGCCCGCGCGCCACATTGTCGCTGGCCCCTATGCGCGTGTAAATGCGATCCACCAGCCCCAGCCGCAAGCTCTCTGCCGGAACAAAGCAGCCCATCTGCGCCATCAGCACCAGCATCGCGGCCTGCCGCAGGTAGGTGCTCTTGCCGCCCATGTTCGGTCCCGTAATCAGCAGCAGGCTTGGACCCTCTCCTTCAGAACTAAGAAAGAGGTCATTCGCGATGAAGCGTCCTTCGCGCGTCTCTTCCATCCAGCGCTCAATCACCGGATGCCGCGCCGCGACCGCCTCGAGCACCAGCTCATCTGTCAGCCGCGGCCGCACATAGCGTCGCGCAGCGGCCAGGTGCGCGAAGTTCGCCAGCAGATCCGCCTCGGCCACCGCGGCGGAACTCCGTCGAATTCTGCTCGCAGCTTCCAGCACGCTTTTCCGAAGCTCCGCAAAAATCCGCTTCTCAATCTCTACGGAGCGCTCGTGCGCCGTCAGAATCTTGCGCTCGTACTCTTTCAACTCCGGTGTCGTGAACCGCTCCGCATTCACCAGCGTCTGCTTGCGTTCGTAGTCCGCCGGCGCCAGCGCCATGTTCGCTTTCGTAATCTCGATGTAGTACCCAAACACCGAGTTGTAGCGCACCTTCAGCGACCCGATCCCCGTCCTCTGCCGCTCGCGCTCTTCGATCGCCGCAATCTGCTGTCGCCCTGTCGTCGAGATGGTCCGCAGCTCATCCAGCTCCGCGTCCACGCCCGTCGCAATCACGCCGCCATCGGCCAGCGTCAGCGGAGGATCGTCGACCAGCGTCGCCTCAATCCGTGCCGTCACATCGTCCAACGTATCCAGCCGCTCCGTCAACCCGCGCCACAGGGTAGCCTTCATTGCTTCGAGCGCGTACTTCAGTCCCGGCAGCCGCGCCAGGCTCGCGCGCCATTGCCCGCACGTCGCGTGGCCCGCCGAGTCGAGACTTAACCGCGCCAGCAGCCGTTCCAAATCAAGAATCCCAGCAAACGCTCGCCGCACTTCCTCGCGCTTGAGCAGGTCGCCATGCGCCTCGGCCACAGCCTCATACCGCGCTTCAATCTCCTCGCCACTCACCAGCGGCCGCAGGATCGTTGCCCGCAGCAGCCGCTTCCCCATCGGCGTCATGGCATGCATCGAGCGTGTGGAACAGCGTTGTCCGTGCATCCTGTCCCGCAAACAGCGGATCGACCAGTTCCAGGTTCCGCACCGTCACCTGGTCCAGTTCCAGCGCCGTCGAGTGTTCCTCGAACCGCAGCGAATCAATATGCAGCGCCTCGTTCTTTTGCGTCGTGCGCACATAATGCAGCACCGCTCCGGCTGCAATCGCTGCCGCACTCGTGACCCACCAGCCCGTAGCCTTCGAGTGTGCGCACCTTCAACTGCCGTTCCACCAGCGGAACAGCAAAGTCACGCGTCCACACCCAGTCCTCGACACGCGTCCGTGCTGCCACGCGCTCCAGCGCCGCCGGAGTCTCCGCGCTCGCCGCCAGCAGCACCTCGCTCGGCGCCTGCCAGCAGAATCGCGTCCGTAGCTTGCTGCCGCGCCGATGCACCACGAAACTCCAGCAGTGCGAAACTCCCCTGTTGACACATCCAGCAGCGCGATCGCGCACACCAACTCTTTAGAGGGTACGGGCTTGAGCCCGTACGACACGGTGTCGTTTTCGTGAGGGGCTTTAGCCCCCGAGGAGCGCTTGTCGCGCCCACTGCTCGGGCCCTCAATATAGGCGGCCAGAAAATTGTTCTGCTCCTGCCCCAGCTCCGCATCCAGCGCCGTCCCCGGCGACAGAACCCGTGTCACCTCGCGCCGCACAATCTTCTTCGTGAGCTTCGGGTCCTCCATCTGGTCGCAGATCGCGATCCGATATCCCTTGCGCAGCAGTCGCGCCAAATATCCTTCGACCGCGTGATACGGCACGCCGCACATCGGCACCTGCTTCTCGCGGTCCCGCGCCGTCAACGTCAGTTGCAGCTCGCGGCTCGCTACCACCGCATCGTCGTAGAACAGCTCGTAGAAATCTCCCATGCGAAAGAACAGCAGCGCATCGGGATTCTCTCGCTTCGCCGCCGACCACTGGCGCATGAAGGGCGTAAGCTCTCCCTGTTTTTCTGGAGCTGCTTTTTCCGGAGCAGGCTTCACGAGTGGCGCGTTCTCGGCAGCAACATTGCCCGGAGTCAGATCGAGCACCGGCCCCAACGCTGGTTCTTCTGGGGGAAGGGAAGGCGTTCCAGCCGTCACGGGTTGAGTCTCAGCCGGTTGCACGATTGACTACAAGATTACCGTGCCCGCGCTCACGCGCCGGTGTGCGAAACAGGTACCGAAGCTTGACCTCTCCGGCCCACAAATACGCCAAACCTCGCCGCCCCGCAGGTCTGTCAGTCAGATCGAACCGGGTCAAAACGGGTGCCGTCGCCGCCGGTTCCCACGCCATTGCTTGATCTCTTAACCGGTGTTTGTTACGAATGGAACCAACAGACCACCGCCCTCATCCATACAAACGGCGATAGAATCAACACCTGGTTCTATGTCTCTCCACGTGGCAACACAAGGGATACCGTTCGCGTTTGCCCTCAACTTGGTGATTTGGATCACAGTATACTGATGCCTAAGGCCTTAAGGTTGTGTACGGCATGCATCTTCTCTGGCTCCGAGTCGCGGCCATTCTCTACGCCGCAGCAAGCGTCGCCATCTTCCCGGCCGTCCTCTATTCGGTGGACCGCTGGCGCAGGTGGTGTGTGCATCTCGGTGGCCTTGCCTTCTTCTTTCACTTCATTTCTGCCGTAGAAATGCTCGCCGAAGCTCATCGATTCGTCCCTGTAGGTGCGCGGGAGGTCGAATCACTCCTTGGCTTTGCCATCGCCGGCCTGTTTTTCCTGGCCTGGTGGCTCTACGACGCCATCTCCCTCGGTGTTTTCGCCCTACCGCTCACCTTCTTTCTCGTTTTCGTGCCCTCCCTCGGATTGACCCACTACGTCTTCCCGTCGCAAGGGGTTCGAACCAGCTGGCTCGTCGCCCACATCTCGGCCCTGCTCGCTGCCTATGCCGCCCTCGGTTTTAGCTTGCTGGCTTCCGTCCTCTACCTCGTTCAGGAAAACCGCCTCAAAGCCAAGCGCAAACCCGGCGATGACTCCTGGTGGATGCCGCTCGACTGGCTCCCGCCACTCGATACCCTCGAGCGCCTCGCCCACGCCATGCTCCTATTCGGCTTTCCTTGCATGACCGTCGGCCTCGTTCTTGGCGCCGTCCTTGTCCAGGAAACATCGCTCGGCGCAGCCTACTTCCTCGATCCCAAGGTCCTGGCTTCCTTTGTCCTCTGGGGCGTCTACATCCTTCTTCTCTTCCTGCGCCGCACGGTGGGCTTGCGCGGACGCAGAGCCGCGTATCTCTCCGGCGCGGTCCTCGCCTGCATGATCGTTGTCTGGGCCGCCAACCTGGTCAGCCATGTCCACAGGTTTGGTGCCCCATGACCCTTGCTCTCTACGGCATCAACCACAAGACCGCGCCCATCAATCTGCGCGAACGCGTTGCCATCTCGCGCGACGAGCTGCCCGAGGTCACCAGCGCCCTTGCTTCCGTCCCCGGCGTCGCTGAGTGCATGATCGTGTCCACCTGTAATCGTGTCGAAATGCTCGCTGTACTCGACCCTCCGAATCCAGGTACTGCTAACGCGCCTTCGCCAGAACCCGACCTGGTTGGATTTTTGAATCGCCAGTTCGGCCTCGATCCGGCGCTTCTCGCGCCCCACATCTATTGCCACACCGATCAGGATGCTGTCCGACATCTCTTTCGCGTCGCCGCTAGTCTCGACTCCATGGTCGTCGGTGAGCCGCAGATTCTGGGTCAGGTGAAAGAGGCCTACGCCGTAGCCCGCACCGCAGGCACCATCGGCTCTGAGCTCGAACACCTGCTCCAATCCGCCTTCGCCGCAGCCAAGCGTGTGCGCACTGAAACCGAAATCGGCGCCAACTCCGTCTCCATTGCCTCGGTCGCCGTCGAGCTCGCCCGCAAGATTTTCGGATCGCTCAACGGTCGCACCGTCTTTCTCGTCGGTGCAGGCAAAATGTCTGAGCTCGCCGCGCGCCACCTCGTCCAGCAGGGAGCAGGCGCCATCCTCGTTACCAACCGCACACAGGAGCGCGCCCGCCAGCTCGCCGCCCCCTTCAACGGCCGCGTCATCCCTTTCGACAAACTCTACGAAGCCGCCAGCGAAGCCGACATCGTGATCAGCTCTACCGGCGCGCCACACCCCATCTTCCGTCGCGAGCACGGACAGTCCTTCATGCATCGCCGCCGCAACCGGCCCATGTTCTTCATCGATATCGCCGTGCCCCGCGACGTCGACCCAGCCGTCAACCAGATTGAAGGAATCTTTGTCTACGACATCGACGACCTGCAACAGGTTGCTGCTTCCCATATCGCCGAGCGCGGTCGTCAGGCCGGCGATGCCGAGGCCCTCGTCGCCGCTGAAGTCGAGCGCTTCCAGCAGCGCCGCCGCACCGTCAATGTGGCTCCGGCAATCGTCAGCCTCCAGCAGCAGGCTGAAGAGCTGCGCCAAGCCGAGATGCGCCGCATGCACCCGCGCCTCGGTACACTCACCACCGAGCAGTTGGCCGCCGTTGAAGCCCTCACCCGCGGCCTCGTCAACAAGTTCCTTCATCCGCCCATGCAGGCCCTCAAGCAGGCCGCCCGCGACAACGACTCCGCGCGTGTAGAAGCCCTCTGCGAAACATGGTCCCTGCCAACCGTTGCTGAAGCCGCTTCCGTCACCGAAATGCCCAGCCCCACTGAAGTCTCCGAGGAGCGCAAAAGCAAGGAACGCGAATCCAGCGCGGCGGTCCGCCCATGAACCTCCGCATCGGCAGCCGCGGTTCGCAACTCGCTCTCTGGCAGGCCAACCACATCGCCGCGCTTCTGCGCGCGCAGCACCACACGGTAGAGATTCAAATCATCAAAACCACCGGCGACCGGCTTCAGGAAGTCACTTTCGCACAAGTCGGGTCTAAGGGCATGTTCACCAAGGAAATTGAAGAAGCCCTCGCCGTCGGCGCCATTGATCTGGCCGTCCACTCCCTCAAAGACCTGCCCACCGAACTCCCCGAGCCCTTCGCCCTCGCCGCCACACCCCCGCGCGTCGATCCCCGCGACGTCTTAGTCTCCGTGAATTACCCCAGCCTCGCCGCTCTTCCTCCGGGCGCAAAGATAGGCACCAGCAGCCAACGCCGTCGCGCCCAGTTGAAGGCCCTCCGCCCCGACGTCGAAGCCGTCGAATTTCGCGGCAACGTCGACACACGGCTCCGCAAACTCGCCGAAGGCCAGGTCGATGCCATCCTCCTCGCCGCTGCCGGCCTCGACCGCCTTGAGAAAACAGACTGGGTTCGCGAGAGACTCGACCCCGCCGCCTTCTGCCCCGCCGCTGGCCAGGGCGCTCTCGGCATCGAAACACGCAAAGACGATCCCGCTACGATCGCCGCGCTCGCCTTCCTCGACGACGCGCACACACGTTTCGCGGTCACCGCCGAACGTGCCGCCCTCGCCGCCCTTGGCGGAGGCTGCCAGGTCCCCATCGGCGTCCACTGTCGCCTTTATGCCGCATCCAAAGACGGGATGCTCAACGGCCTCTGGGACGAAATCTTCGCCGTTGTCGCCGCACCCGAGACCGGCCAGGCCGTCCGCATTCTGCAGCGCGCGCCCCGCGCCGGCAGCGATCCCATCACCTTCGGCCAGCTCGCCGCACGCAAGCTCATCGAAGCCGGCGCCGGCCCTCTGCTCGCCGCACTTCCGCAAGCCTCCAGCTAATCTTTCTCGCAAGAATTGTCATTCGGCGCAGTAGAGTAGGAGGAGTTTTCGTATCGTGGATGGATTGTCATCCCGGCTCATACTGCTGTCATCCTGAGCGGAGCGCAGCGGAGTCGAAGGACCTGCATTTCCCGATCCTCCCATTCGAACGAGATCGAGACCAAGCAATGACCACTCAACCCCTCATGAACCGCCGCATCCTCGTCACGCGGGGCGCCTCGCAAGCGCCCAGGCTCAGCGACGGCCTCCGCGCCCTCGGCGCTATCCCCATCGAAGTTCCTGTCCTTGAAATCGTTCCGCCCGAATCCTACGACCCCGTCGACACCGCACTTCAGAACCTTGCCCAGTACGACTGGCTCATTCTCACCAGCACGAACACGGTCCGCGTCCTCGCAGAACGTGCCTCAGGAGCTGGAATCTCGCTCGAAAAATTCGCGCCACAGAAAGTCGGAGCAGTCGGAGCAGCCACCGCCCAGGCCGCACGCGATGCCGGCTTCACCGTCGCGCTCGTCCCCGAATCCTACGTAGCCGAAAGCCTGATTGCCGCCCTGCTCCAGCACGACCTCACAGAGGGCAAAACAAGCCGGTTGACCGAGGGCTCTGTAACAGGGCACGACTTGAGTCGTGCCAAAATCGAGCGGGAAAGAAGCGGGGCTTTAGCCCCTGCAAAGAGTCTCAACGGTGTAAAAATTCTGCTGGCCCGCGCCGCCATCGCCCGCGACGTCATCCCCGACGCGCTGCGCGACGCAGGAGCCATGATCGACGTCGTCGATGCCTATCAGAACGTCGTGCCTGCCGCCGCCCCGCAGCAGCTCCGCCACGCCTACGCCCGCGGACTCGACGCCGCCACCTTCACCAGCTCCTCCAGCGTCACCCATCTCGCCCAGGCTGCCGAAGCCAGCGGCGTTCCGTTTCCCCTCAAAGGTGTACGCGCCATCTCCATCGGCCCTGTCACGTCGCAGACGCTGCGCGACTTCGACTGGCCCCCCGCCGCCGAAGCAGATCCCCACGACATCCCAGGCCTCATCGCCGCCGTCACCCATGTCCTGGGCATCTGGAAGGATTCCACGCCTTAGCCGCGTCATAGATCGCAACGGAGAGCTGATTGCGAAATCCAAACCAGCACGACCGAGGGTGCCCCATGTCTCGATTCTGAGACGTGGGAAAGCAATGAACCCAACCCAGCCACCTTTGGCAATCCCTAAATGCTACGAATCTGGACGAAGCGCGGCTGCCCCGCTAGCTGCTCCACGTCTTGTCTTCCGAATGGCACAGCGACTCCAGGTTGCACTTATCGCACTTCGGCTTGCGCGCGATGCACACCTGCCGGCCATGATGGATCACCTGGTGCGAAAACCTGATCCAGTGGTCCTTGGGGATCACCTGCATCAGCTCCTGCTCCACCTTCGGCGCCGTATCGCCTTTCGCCAAATCCAGCCGGTGCGCGATGCGAAACACATGCGTATCCACGACCACGCCCTCGGCCTTCCCGAAGCTCACTCCGAGAACAACGTTGGCCGTCTTGCGCGCCGCACCCGGCACCGTAATCAGTTCCGCCAGCGTCTCCGGAACCTTCCCGCCGAAATTCTTCACAATCGTCTCGGCCGCGCCCTTGATCGACTTCGCCTTGTTGTGAAAGAACCCCGTCGTACGAATCAGCTCTTCAAGCTCCGGCAGTTTCGCTTTTGTCATCGCCTGCGGAGTAGGGAAGCGCTTGAACAGCTCCGGCGTGACCATGTTCACGCGCACATCCGTGCACTGCGCCGAAAGAATCGTCGCCACCAGCAGCTCCCATGGCGATCGATGCGTCAGCGCGCAGACCGCGTCGGGATAGGCCTCGTCGAGCCCCTTCAGAATCGCAGCAATGCGCTCCGGCGCAAGGTCGCCGCGCATCGCGTGTCCCTTCGCACGAGCCTTCGCGAAATCGCCTTTGACCTTGCCGCGCGCGACCTTCGCTTTCGTAGCGCGTTTCTTTGTGGACTTCGCTTCCGCCATTGCCACCCAACCTTGCTACAACTTGCCTTCCAGCCACCCGCCCAGCTTCTCCACCGGCAGCCGCACCCCAATAAAGAACTGCCCGAACAGCGCATACACGGCGCTCACTTCGTCAAAGCGCATCTCGTAGATCAGCTTCTTGAAGACCACCGGATCATCGGCGAACAGATCGACGCCCCACTCCCAGTCGTCCATCCCGATCGACCCGGAGATGATCTGCTTCACCCGGTCGCCGTACCGCCGCCCGATCATCCCGTGCTCGTGCATCATCCGCTGCCGCTCGGCAAACGGAACCGTGTACCAGTTCACCTGCTCGCCGCGCTTGCGATCCATCGGATAAAAGCACAGGTACTTCGCCTCCGGAACAGCAGGGAAGAGCCGCGTCTTCATCGCCTCGGCCCCGCGCTTGCAGCGACTCCGCAATCTCCGCATTCCACTCCGGCGAGTGCGCCTCAAATCCCTTCGCCGCCGCAGCCTCGTAGGTCTTGCGGCTCGACTCGTAGAGTCCCAGCTCCACCACCGAAACATACGAGTGCCTCAGCTCCAGAAAATCGAAAAGCGAAGTCTGCGCCAGGTCCAGTTCCACCTGGTTCAGCGCTTCGAGCGACTCGCGAAAGTGCACCAGGATCAGATCGCCCTTGTGCCCCAGCTGCGAAAACAGCGCCGTCTGCACCGGTCCGTCCTCGGCGATCCGCTCCAGCTTCTTCAGCGACTGCAGTAGCTTCGCTCGCAATGCGAGCGCGTTCGCCGTCCGCGAAGGACTTGCCACTTCTTCCAGTCAAAGCGGAAGAACTGATGCAGAGCGAACGAGCCTTCAAGCGTCAACGGAACAGGGGGAAACTCAGCCAACTGCATCACCTCTTACGTACGTCGAAACACCCTCATCCTAACAAAGGAGCTCCGCTCCCTTGATCTCTTGCGCTTCCTGACCCCGCTCATACACATCGTCGAAACCGCCCCGTCACCGCCCTATATACTTGAATCTGCCCATGACCGAACGCATTCTTGCTGTCCTTGTCCAGTTCATCACGCACGTCATCGACATGGGCGGATACACCGGCATTGCTGCTTGATGGGCATCGAGTCCGCCTGTATCCCGCTCCCCTCTGAAATCATCATGCCCTTCGCCGGCTACCTCGTCTATCTCGGCCGCTTCAACCTCTTCTGGGCCGCCACCGCCGGCGCCATCGGCTGCAATCTTGGCTCCGTCGTCGCCTACTGGATCGGCGCCAAGGGTGGGCGTCCGCTCGTCGAGCGCTATGGCCGCTGGGTCCTGATGAGCCATCATGACCTCGACCGCATGACCTACTTCTTCAACAGCTACGGCGCCATTACGGTTCTGATCGGGCGCCTTCTCCCCGTGGTGCGCACCTTCATCGCCTTTCCGGCGGGCATCGCCAAAATGCCGCAGCTCCGCTTCCACATCTACACCTTCATCGGCTCGTGGCCTTGGTGCTTCGCCCTCGCCTACGCCGGCATGAAGCTGGGCGAGAAGTGGCACACCGACCCGCGCTTCGAGCAGGCATTCCACCGTTTTCATCTCGGAGTCGAGATTGTCCTCCTCGCGGCTATCATCTGGTTTGTCTGGTCGCACATCGGCCGCAGGCGCCAGGCCGCTCAGGAAGAATGACCGCCGCGTACGGGCGTACACTGATTCGTCTCTCAAATTGCAATTAGCGGATTCCCTGAGAATCCGCAGCAACCAAACGGAAGGTTAGGCAGAAACAATGGGAAATGAGCAGCAGGAGGACGGCGTGAACAGAGAGACCGCCGTCGCGAAAGATTGCGCCCGCAAAGGGCAAGCTGGGCGTGATGGTCGTCGGCCTCGGCGCCGTCGCCACCACAATGATCGCCGGCGTTGAAGCCGTCCGCCGCGGACTCGCCAAGCCCATCGGCTCGCTCACCCAGATGGGCACCATCCGCCTCGGCAAGCGCACCGACAACAAATCGCCCCTCATCAAGGACTTCGTTCCTCTCGCCGACCTGAACGACATCGTCTTCACCGGCTGGGACATCTTCGAAGACAACGTCTACGAGTCCGCCGCGCACGCCAAGGTGCTCGACAAAGATCTGCTCCAGCAGCTCAAGCCTTATCTCGAAACCATCAAGCCGCTGCCCGCGGTCTTCGACCAGTACTACGTCAAGCGCCTCCACGGCACCCACGTCAAGAAGGGCAAGAACAAGCGCGATCTCGCCGACCAGGTCCGCGCCGACATCCAGGCCTTCAAGAAGACCGTCGATCGCGTCGTCATGATCTGGTGCGGCTCTACCGAAATCTTTCTCGAGCCGACCGCCGTCCATCAGTCCATCGAAGCCTTTGAAAAAGGCCTCGAAGCCAACGACATCGGCATCGCGCCCTCGCAGATTTACGCGTACGCGGCCCTGAGCGAAGGCGTTCCCTTCGCCAACGGCGCGCCCAACCTCACCGTCGACATCCCCGCGCTGATCGAGCTTTCCAAGAAGAACGCAGCGCCCATCTGCGGCAAGGACTTCAAGACCGGCCAGACCTTCATGAAGACCGTTCTCGCGCCGGCCTTCAAGGCGCGCATGCTCGGCGTCTCCGGCTGGTACTCCACCAACATTCTCGGCAATCGCGACGGCGAAGTTCTCGACGATCCCGAGTCCTTCAAGACCAAGGAAGAATCCAAGCTCGGCTCGCTCGAATACATCTTCCAGCCCGAGCTCTATCCGGACCTCTACAAGGACATCTTCCACAAGGTCCGCATCAACTACTACCCGCCCCGCGGCGACAACAAAGAGGGCTGGGACAACATCGACATCTTCGGCTGGCTCGGCTACCCGATGCAGATCAAGGTCGACTTCCTCTGCCGCGACTCCATTCTGGCCGCGCCGATCGCGCTCGACCTGGTCCTCTTCCTCGACCTCGCCAAGCGCACGCCCGAACTCCGTTCCATCGGCATTCAGGAGTGGCTCAGCTTCTACCTCAAGTCGCCACAGACGCGCGAAGGCCTCTATCCCGAGCACGATCTCTTCATCCAGTCGATGAAGCTGAAGAACACCCTGCGCCACATCATGGGCGCGGACCTCATCACCCACCTCGGCCTCGAATACTACGACTAGCCACCGGCGGTGGGGCCAACCGCCTCCCGCCGGTCGGCAAGAACAACAAAGCCTCATCCGCAAGGATGGGGCTTTTGCTGCTCACGCAGGCTGCGCCGCATAATCCCCACGCATCTGGGTGCCCCATCTCCCTCGCCTTTGGGGACATGGGAAAACTGCACGCAGGTTCGCGTTTCTTCTGATATAAAAGGGCCACCCTGAATGATGGCTCGAAAGGCTCCGCATCAATGAATCGAATCCACGGAGTATTGCTTTCTCTTCTGGCGGCCACGTCGTCCCTATGGGCCGCCAACTGTAGCGCCCTGAAGAACCTCAAACTGGAAAACACCGAAATCACCCTCGCTGAATCCGTCACATCAGGCGCGCTCACCATCTCGGGCGAGGCGCCCGTGAACGGCCTCCCGGCCCTGTGTCGCGTCGCAGGCATTCTCCGGCCCACCAGCGACTCAGAAATTCGCTTCGAAGTCTGGCTGCCTGCTACGGGATGGAATGGCCGTTTGCTGGGCGTGGGCAACGGTGGTTTCGCGGGGGCCATTGGCTACCGGCAGTTTGCCATCTATCTCAAACGCGGTTTCGCGGTCGCCGGTTCCGACGCAGGACATCAAGCCGAGAGCGCCGATGCAAGCTGGGCTTTCGGACATCCGGAGAAAATTAAGGACTTCGGCTGGCGCGCCGTCCATCTCACTGCAGAGCGCGGCAAGCAAATACTTGAAGCCTATTATGGCAAACCGCAGGATCATGCCTACTTCGATTCCTGTTCGGACGGTGGCCGAGAGGCCCTGATGGAAGCGCAGCGTTTTCCCGCGGATTACGACGGCATCCTTGCCGGCGCACCCGCAAATGCCTGGTCCACCATGCTGGCCGCGGGCATTGGCGGCATGCAGTCTCTGATGAACGACCCGCATGCGTTCATCTCCGATCTGAAGCTTCCTGCGATTCAGAAAGCCGCGCTCGACGCGTGCGACGCGCAGGATGGAGTGAAAGATTCGGTCATCGCTGAACCTGCAAAGTGCCAGTTCGATCCTGAAGCTCTGCTGTGCAAAGCAGGCGACAATCTGGATTGCCTCACGCGCCCGCAGATTGAAACCCTCAAGAGCTTTTATGCTGGCGCAAAAGACGGCCGGGGAAAGACCATCTTCCCAGGCTTCACTCCCGGCGATGAGACGAGTTGGAAGGAGTGGGTGGTCGGCGAGGATCCTGGCGCGTCCCTCACTGCGCAATTTGTTCAGAATTACTTTCGCTACATGGTCACAGACGATCCCCGGTGGAACGTTCTCACCGCCAATATCGATGATGCCCTCCGGCAATCGCAACAAAAGCTTGCGGCCGATCTGGATGCCACAAATCCTGATCTCGGCGCATTCGCCGGCAGGGGAGGGAAGTTGATTCTCTATCACGGCTGGAACGATCCCGCCATTTCGCCCTGGAACACCATCGCCTATTACAAACAGGTACAGCAAACGATGGGAGATCAGAAGGCAGCTTCTTTCACGCGCCTCTACATGGTTCCCGGCATGGAACACTGCGCGGGTGGCCCTGGCGCAACAGCCTTTGGCCAGCTCGGCCTCGGCCCCCCAAAGAGCCCCTCGAACGGCCTCTTTGACGCATTGCAGGATTGGGTCGAGAAGGGATCGCTGGAGAACGGTGTCATCGCGACGAAATTAGTCCCCGCCCCCGACGGAAGCATGAAGTCCGTAATGACCCGGCCGCTCTGTGCCTATCCCGGCGTCGCGAAGTACAAGGGCTCTGGAGATGCCACGGACGCCGCAACTTTTTCATGCGTCAACCCATAGAGCTGCCGGCTCCTTCACTGCAACGTGAACCAACAGAAAGCCCCATCTCTGCAGATGGGGCTTTCCGTGGCTGAACACTGACTCCGCCGTCGTTACCGGCAGTTACTTCGATTTTGCCGGCTGGGTGGCGATGATAAGACCGGCGATCTTGCTGTACGTAGCATCGGGCACTATGCCCTTGCTCTTCAGCTGCGTCTTGTTCGCATACGGACGGCCCGCGATGATCTTCTTCGAGTACACATCGCCAACCCCGGGCAATGCCTTCAGCTGATCGGCTGTGGCGGAGTTGATGTCAACCAGCTTGCTGGCGGCAGCCGGCGCTGCCTTCGCGGCAGTGCTTGCCTTGGCAGCAGTCGTTGCCTTGGTAGCAGGCTTGGTTTGGGCCGAAACCCCAGGAAGGATGCCGAGCAGAGTGCAGGCAGCAAGGCCGAGCACAAGAGACTTGAAGCGAGTGAGTTTCATTTCGTTCTCTCTTTCGTTTTGTGGAGCATTGCGAAACCTGAATCCAGTCGAGGGCACGCCCAAGGCTGGACAAATATTGTCGGTGCGCGTGCGACCTAACTCTTCTGCCCGCCGAGCAGCCCTTCTGCCATGCCCAGCAGACCGCCTAAGCCTCCAGACCCGGCCGGGGCCGAGCCATCCGCAGAGGCCTGTTGCGATGATCCAAGAACCTCATCCAGAATTCCCTGGAACTGTGGTGGAACCTTGGACTTCACAAGTTGAAGAACGGCGTTCTCTGCCTCCTGCGCTTGATCCGAGCTGAGGCCCTTCTGTTCCAATAACTGCGCAATTTCTCCCATGGGGTCTTTCTCCTTGGATTTCCGATCACGTCGGGAATTGCCTGAAACGCAACTGCAAAAAAGCGGGCCTCTCTGCGGCGCGTCCCGACCGCCGCAACCAATCCGCGCTGCGGCCCGTTCAGCATACGGCAGTGCGGTGGAACCCTGGCAAGTTAAATTTGCAGCCCGCGCCCGGCATGCATCGCGGGCCTTACCGGGAATTGCGCTCGCTTCAGTTTGCCGAGCAGGCCCGCGCCTCTTCGCCCCATCGGCTACCATGCCTAAATATGATGGCAACTCCTTCCATTCCCGCTGGCACGGCGCTCAGCGGCTCCATCATGGTCCTCATCCAGTTCGACGTCTGCGAAGAAATGCGACTCGATCAGCTGCAGCAGTCTGTCAACGCGCGCACCGTGCAACAGCCCAGCATGAAGCACGCCGCGCCCGCTTACGTTCGCTACCAGCGTCCCCCCGTCGTCGGCCCCCTCGAACCTCTCACTCTCGAAACCGGCGAGCGCCTCGAGGGTGAGGTAAAGTATTACGACTACGGAGTGGCCAGCGTCATCTACCAGCTCCCCTTCTCGGGGGATTGGGACAGCCTGGTGAACCTTGCCAGCCGCTGGGTTTGGGATATCGACTTCGCTTCGCGCGTCGAACCCATCGTGCGCCAGAAACTCGAGCACGTGACTTCAGCGATGGTCAAGCCCTACCAGCGTTGGCTCAGTGAGGATTACTTCATCTTCCACGTGCGTGAAGCAGCCGGCTCTCCCAACGCCGCCGACCTCACCCGCGATCACGCCCTCGAAATCGCCCAGGTCGTGCGCGGCGATCGCCTCCTCCTGTCCGACGGCGAAATCCGCGAAGTCCTGCACTCGCAGATCTCCTACTACGCCGGAGACGTCGCCGTCATCGGTTGGAACGCTGCCTTTCTCTACGACAGCACATCCGGCGCCGAAACTTCCATCCAACTCCTCGAATACGCCAACTCGCAGCTGCTTGAGTTCCGCCACTACGACGAACTACTTACTGGCATACTCGACAGCGTCTATGACCTGCTGGGCCAGCGAACTGGCTTCTTCGCGCGCTGGGGCCTCGTCCGATCGGCTCGAAGCCTGCAAACCGTGCTCCTCGATGTGGCCGAACTCACGGAACATGCCGACAACGCCATCAAATTCCTCAGCGACATGTTTGCCGCGCGTGTCTATAAGCTTGCCGCCGCCAAAGTCGGCGTACACGACTACAAAGATCTCGTTGCGCAAAAGCTCAAGACCGCCGAAGATCTGCACCACGACATGGTCGAGCAGTTCAACCAGAGCCGCGCCTTCTTCCTTGAAGTCACAGTTGTCCTGATCCTGCTGATCGAATTGTTTTACCTGTTTAAAGGCAAGCCGTTCTAGTGGCCTGTCCCTGAAGTTCGCATCTCAATTGCGCTGTCATCTTGAGCGGAGTTTGGCCGCTTTTGGCCAAACGAAGTCGAAAGATCTGCGTTGCTCGTCGCGACCTATGCCACGAACTTTGGAGGCAGGAAACGAGCGGCCCCTCCACTCGAGACGCCGAGGCTCGCGTTCAAACTCCGCGTGACTCCTTTCCCGCCAGGTTTTTCGCCCGCAGAATCGGCCGGCTCCCGGTCTCTCGCGGCGCCTCATAGCTCAAAGTTGCATGCTCTGAACTTGGATAGCGAACCTTGGAAGCTCGCCCTTCCGCACGCATCCGCCGGTCAGCTTCACCCCATGTCGGAAGCGCCCCCTCGGCCTGCTCCCAATGCACCACCGAGGCCTCATCGCACCACTCCAGCAGACCCGGCATGGCAGCCTTGTGTGCGCCCGAACTCATGAAACGGCGCATGCTCTCTGCGCAATCCCACGCGGTCATGGTCCAGAAAGCCCAGCTTCGGTCTGGAAGGAGTGCGCCACTCAAAAACCCGGGTGACGCTTTCACCTGGCGCTGAGAGCGCAGCGCATGCAGAAAGAAGAACGGCAAAAAGCGCATCGATCGAACTCGCAAGCGCGTGACACTCACAAACGGCATATTTGGCTCCTGGCGGTTATTGATATCAGCCTATGCTGCCAAAACAGCCGCCAGCCGCCGCACCGTCAGCACCGTGATGTCGTCTTCCTGCCCAAACTCCTTGGCCGCATCGGCAATATAAAACGCCGACTGATTGCTCAGGTTGTGCACGCGATCGAATCCGAACAGCTCGCCCGACGGCTTCCGCGCCTCCACCACCCCGTCCGACAACAGCAGCAACCGATCGCCAGGATGGAGATACAACCGCACCTCGTCGTAGTGCACCTCGGGGATCGCTCCCAGGGGCAATCCTCCCGGCAACACAATCTCCTGGCTGTTGAGATAGGGAAACGGATGACCCGCGCTCGACATCACCAGTTCGCCGTCCTTGCCGAACCAGATGGCCTGGCACGTAGTCAGGCTCTCGCTCCCTGAAAGCACTCGGTTCAAAGACTCCAGAATCTTCGCAGGGCTTCGTTCCGGAATACGGCGCAGAGCCCCCATCAGCATCGACACGTTCATCGCCGCTTTCAGCCCGTGACCCGCCACGTCGCCGATCACCACCAGAAGGCTGCCATCGCTTCCCGGTTGAATGTGGAAGAAGTCTCCTCCAACCTCGGTGGCCGGCTGATACACCGAGTCCACTTCATATCCCGGCGTATCGATCCTCTCCAGAGGAATCATCAGTTCCTGCACGCTCCGCGCTGCGGCCAGCTCGCTCTTGGCGTGCTCCCGGTCATGCTGGATGCGCAAGAACCGAACAAAAATGATCAGCACAATCGCCAGCAGTCCGGTAAAATCCGCAATCGATGCAAAATGGATAGGCACCGGCCCCGCTTGAATCGTCAGTGGCGAACGATAAGGATGACCCGAGGAGTCGCTCAAGAGGCTCGTCATGATCGGCTCGGCAACGCCGATAATCGTCAGCACCAGCGGGATCAGGAGAAGGCCCGCTTCAAAATTGCGCCGGATTGTTGCCGCGATCAGGGTAACGAAAATGAATAAAAACCAGCCAGTGATCCACAGAAAGCTTCCGAGATAGACAAAGATGAGCGTCGCAACAAGAAGGAGGCCGTGCCCGCCAAGCAGCAGTACGGCTGGCCCAACTCCGGCCAGTACCGGCGCGGTCCAGCGAAGCGCAGTGATCGTCCACCGCTTGGGCAGCGACAGAAAAGCTATCAGGAATTCAAAGTAAAGATAGGCTGAGACCGCTACCAGCTGCAGCACGACCCCCGCGTACCAAAGCTGGTCCAGATGTCCCAGGCTGCCCGCCAGATCCACAAAGCCAATGGGCGCTTGTAGAAGCTCGTGGAGCGCAAGCCATAGGTACTCCACATGTCCCTTCTGCGTGAAATAGAGCGCCAGCAGAAAAAGAGACAAAACCGTCAGCAGAATCGCATTTACCAGCCGCGGAAGCCGCTCGAATAGACTGTGCATGAACCACAGATCCCAGGCGCGCTGCAGATCCTCCGGACTTCCCAGGCGAAAGGTCCGTCGGGAAAAGAAGCTCGTATACGCGTAGTACCCCACTGGGATATAGATCGTCCGTACAGCGATGGTGAGATTCGTCTCATCCGGAGCGAGCGCGACACGATACAGGCGCGAGATCTCCTGGTACCGGAACGTTGCATCCCCGTGCGGCCCCTCCGGCAGGATCGCCTTGCCGTTCGCGAATACGTCCAACCCGGGGCTCGACTCGCCAAACGTGATATTCGTGTTCTGCGTGACAGGTAGCTCGATCAGCAGCGACACCGGCCCATGGTGTGGTGCAAGCTTCGCATGTACGCGAAACCAGACATAAGGTCTTTTGTGACCTGGCGGAAGACCCTCCGGCGCATCCAGCCCGTTGGCGTTTGCGTTGCTCCGGTGGTCCTCGTCCGGAACGTCGGCAATCGAGCTCTCTGCATTCCGCACTTGCCAGGTGGAGTCGTCGAAGTCGGGCAGGGCAGCGTCCGGATTGGCAGTCACCCCCACACGCCAGTTCTTGTCCAGAACCAGCGGCGATCCAAGCGTGCTCGCATCAATCGAAATATCCGGAATATGAAGAGCGTCGGCGGCGGCAGGCCGCGCATGCGGGTGGGGCGCCAGGGTTTCCGCCAGCGAACCTGCCCGCGGCGCAGGCTGAGCTGCAACCTGCGCCAGACCCCACACGGCCAGCAACGCAACTTTCAGAAATCCTCGGCCCACAGAACCTCTCATTTCCACGTGACCTACACTCTAATTCACCCCGAATGCCCCCTCCAAGAGTGAGGCAATGCGGACGTATTCTGGATGCAGCTGCTTGAGCTGGTTGCCACTCTGCCATCGCCGGCTTCCCGCCCCTGCGATTTTCTCTTTCGTTTCGCTCCCGACCGGGCACATACTAGCGTCTAATTGATGGAGCGAAGCGAAATATCCCGTAGGGCGGGCTTCCGGGCGGAGGAACCACATGAGAGCAGCATCGAACGGGCTCAACGCGAGCATACTGGCAGGGCTGGCTTTGGCCTTGGCCTCTACCCTGTGCGCGCAGTCAACTTCTTCCACCGATCCGGCGACCAAGCCTTCCAATCCGCCGGCTGCCCAGGCGCCCAGCGCCAACGACTCCTCCAGCCCTTCCGCGGCCGGTACGGCGGCCTCAGCCCAAACCCCGGCGCCAACGGCCCAGCCCACTCCAGGCGCCGCCCCTGTCGTCGGTGATACCCCTCCCGCCGCTCCCTCCGATACCAGCGCGAAGAAAGACAAAAGAGACAAGAACGACAAGGCTGGCAAGAACGATCCTGCGCCCGGCACCACACCAGTCAAAGACGACGTTGCCGCCAAAGACGTCGATCCTGAAAAGGTCGTTCCCGTCGGTGGCGAAATGACCAAGGTCAAGCCCGGCAGCATTGAAGACGTCAACGCCGTCGGCAACCGCGACATCGGCGGCCGCGGCATGGGCAACTGGTACTCCACCGACTCCGAAATCAAGATGGGCAAGCAGTACGCCGACGAGATCGAGAAGAGCACCCACTTCATCACCGACCCGGTCGTCACCGAATACGTCAACCGCATCGGCCAGAACATCGTCAAGAACTCCGACTGCAAGGTGCCCTTCACCATCAAGGTCATCGACTCCGACGAGATCAACGCCATGGCGCTGCCCGGCGGATTCTTCTACGTCAACTCCGGCCTGATTCTGAACGCCGACGAGGAAGCCGAGCTGGCCGGCGTCATGGCCCACGAGACCGCCCACGTCTGCGCCCACCACGCCGCCCGCGAGATGACCCGCATGAACTACGCCCAGCTCGGCACCATTCCGCTCATCATGATGACCGGCTACGGCTGGACCGGCTACGGCATCTACGAAGCCGCCCAGCTCGCCGTGCCCATCACCTTCCTCCAGTTCTCGCGCGACTTCGAAGCGCAGGCCGACTACCTCGGCGTCCAGTACATGTACCGCGCCGGCTACGATCCGCAGGCCTTCATCAGCTTCTTTGAGAAGATCCAGGCCCTCGAGAAGCGCAAGCCCGGCCTCGTCGCCAAGGCCTTCTCCGACCATCCGCAGACGCCCGACCGCATCCTCCACTCGCAGGAGGAGATCGCCCGCATCCTGCCCGCGAAGGACGAATACACCGTCACCACATCGGAGTTCGACGACGTAAAGGCCCGCCTCGCCCGCATCGAGAACAAGCGTCGCCTCATCGACAACAAGGACGGCAAGAAGCCGTCGCTGCGCCGCGCCAGCACCACCACCGACGATAACGGCAACACCCAGGCAGGGACAGGCTCCAACGGCGACGACCGGCCCACCCTCCATCGCCGCGAAGATCAGAACTATGCAGGTCCGACCGGCCGTTGAAAAATCTGGATCGAAGGATTGCGGGTTCCTCTGCGCCGTTCCCGGAGCTTCGCGTCCGACCCCGATGGAATGAGGAACCGGCGAATTTGCCCCGGCTTTTCCACATGACCACCCGGTGCCCGGTCCCTCATCCGCACCATCCGGTTTAACCACACAAGCTCTTGTGGCCGCTGGAGTTGCCCCTCCTACTGACGGGGGTGGCGCCGGGCCCTCTCCTCGCTAGCCGCTCCGTCACCCACCTCGAAAGCCCACAAATTAACCGTAACTTCCTGAAAAACCTTGAAGCGGTAGGCGAAACCGCGATATATACAGGAGTACCGGTACCCCTGCCGGAATCTCAGCCCTGGGGCGTTTGCCTGACGGGGAGGGTATCATGCGCAACTCTGCAGCTCGTTCCAATCTGCTTGTTCCTGAAGTCCGTGAAGTCATGGACATTCGCCAGGCTTCGGACTACCTTGGGGTCTCTCCTGACACGCTCTATAAATATGCCTCGGACGGTTTCGTCCCCGCATTCAAGCTCGGCAATCGCTGGCGCTTCAAGCGCTCCCGGCTCGATGAGTGGATGGATCGCCAGTCCGATCTACAGTCGGCCACTCCAGACCTGGACCCCCACGCCAAGAAGCCCGTCCGTCCAGCGCTCTAAAGCAGGTTTCAGCGGTCAGGTTTCACTCGCCAAAAGCCCGGCTTTGCTTTCTTAGTCCCTGATCTCTGAAACCTGATTCCTGATCCCTGATTTATCCTTTCCCGATGGACCACAACCGCCGCATCGGCCAGCTGCGCCGCCGCATCACGCGCGCGGGTCTGCATGGCTTGCTCGTCACCCACCTCCCCGACGTCCGCTATCTCTCCGGGTTCACTGGCTCCAGCGCCGCTTTCGCCGTTACGCGCCGCGCCGCGCGCCTCTTCACCGACGGCCGCTACTCCGAGCAGGCTGCAGAAGAAGTCAAAGCCGCCAAGGTCCAGATTGTCTCCAGTTCTCCCGCCGTCAATGCTGTCCAGTGGCTCGCCGCCCAACCCGGCATCCAGTTTGCGGGCTTTGATCCGGCCTGGACCACCGTCTCCGATCACGCGCGCCTTCGCGGCAGTCTCCCGTCGCACCTTCGCCGTACCTTTCTCACCCCGCTCGCTGCTCCACTCGTCGAGCCCCTCCGCTGGATCAAGGACGACGACGAACTGGCCATCCTCAGCGCAGCGGCTCTCCTCGGCTGCAGGCTCTTCGACCACATGCTCGGCTTCCTCCGTCCCGGTCTTGCTGAGTTCGAAGTCGCCGCCGAGCTCGAATACCAGGCCCGCCGCCTTGGCGCTGAAGGCATGTCCTTCGAGACCATCGTCGCCTCAGGCACCCGTTCGGCGCTGCCTCATGGCAGAGCCACAAAGTGCCTCCTGCCCCGCAGAGGCTTTCTTACCCTCGACTTCGGTATAATCCGGGAGGGCTATTGCTCCGATATGACGCGCACTGTGCACCTTGGGAAACCTGGTGCCAAAGAGCGCGATACCTATCAGGCAGTGCTCGAAGCCCAGGAATCGGCCGTCGCGGCAGTCAGCGGCGGAGCCCGCTGCGCGAGATGTCGACGAAGCCGCTCGCTCCGTGTTGCGCAACGCCGGCCTTGCCGACGCATTTTCCCATTCCACCGGCCACGGCGTCGGATTGGAGATTCACGAGTCGCCCCGCATCGGAGCCGGACAACCGACCCGCCTGATGCCGGGAATGGTTATCACGATTGAACCCGGGGTCTATCTGCCCGGCCAGTTCGGCGTTCGCATCGAAGACATGGTCGCTGTCACTCCTTCCGGAGGGCAGGTGCTGACTCCAGCGCCTAAGGCGCTCATCGAACTGTGATCCACGCGGAACGACTTTATTGGCGAGAGACAAGGAACGAATGAAACCACAAGATATCCAGGATCTGAAAGAGCTGATCGAGTTCCTGAAGCAATACCAGGTCGCCGAGTTTGATCTCGACCGCGGCGAGACCAAGATCCGGCTCAAATTTGCCCAGCCGGAGGCCTCCTCGCTGCAGCTCTCGGATTTAGCGCGCGCCTTGGCTTCGGTTCCGCACGCTCCCGCTCCGTCCGCCCACGCCCCGGCCTCATCCGCCGCGAATACCCCTGCTGCGCCTTCCGCAGCTTCAGAGCCGGTCGAAGAACTGCACATCGTCAAATCGCCGATCGTCGGCACCTTTTACGGCTCGCCGTCCCCAGGAGCGTCTTCCTTCGTTGCGCCCGGCGATCAAGTCGAAAAGGGACAGGTCATCTGCATTGTCGAAGCCATGAAGCTCATGAACGAAATCGAATCCGACGTGGCCGGAGAAATCGTCAAGTGCTTCGTCACGAACGGCCAGCCCATCGAGTTCGGTCAGCCGCTCTTTTCCATTCGACAGCGGAGTTAGCCTGCTACCAAAGCAGCGGAGTGAGCGGTGTTAGCGGAGCTAGATATCGACAACCCATCTGAATCAGGCTCTAGATCGATGGACAGGCAAATCGCCTCCATTGTCGATCGAGCCGCAGTGTTGAACACTAACAACTCCGTATACTTAGCGGGCGCCTCTCACACCGCTACCTCCCTCCGTGCCCCATCCATTCGCCTCTTTTCCGGCGAACGGATGGGAAACCACCAACCTCAAAGGGTCTTCGATGTTTCGTAAAGTTCTGGTTGCCAATCGCGGTGAAATTGCTCTGCGCGTTCTCAATGCCTGCCGCGAACTCGGCATTCGCACCGTCGCCGTCTATAGCGAAGCCGATCGCAACTCGCTCCACGTCCGCTTTGCCGATGAGGCCATCTGCATCGGCCCGCCGCGCCCCGCCGACAGCTATCTCAATGTGCCGGCCGTCATCTCCGCCGCCGAAATCGCCAACGTCGACGCCATCCACCCCGGCTACGGCCTGCTGAGCGAAAACGCCAACTTCGCCGAGGTCTGCCGCGCTTCCAACATCAAGTTCATCGGACCTCCGCCCGAGGTCACCCGCCTCATGGGCGAAAAAGAGAAAGCGCGCCAGGCCATGAAAGAGGCCAAGGTTCCTATTCTTCCCGGCTCCGACGGCGTCATCGCCGATGCCGACGACGCGCTCGCCATCGCCAAAACGATCGGCTACCCCGTCATCCTCAAGGCCAAAGCCGGCGGCGGCGGCCGCGGCATGCGCATCGTCCGCACCAACGAGGAGCTTCCCAATCTCTTCCATGCCGCCTATACCGAGGCCGCCAACGCCTTCGGCAACGGCGAGCTCTACATGGAAAAGTTCATCGAGCAGCCCCGCCACATCGAGTTCCAGATTCTCGCCGACGAGCACGGCAACGTCGTCTCCCTCTTCGAACGCGAGTGCTCCATCCAGCGCCGCCATCAGAAGCTCATCGAAGAAGCGCCGTCGCTCCAGGTCACGCCCGCCATGCGCGAGGAAATCGGCAACACCCTCGTCCGCTGCCTCTCCCACATCGGCTACCAGAATGCCGGCACCGTCGAATTCCTCATGGACGAAGACGGCAAACTCTACTTCATCGAGATGAATACCCGCATCCAGGTCGAGCATCCGGTCACCGAGTTCATCACCGGCATCGACCTCGTTAAGGCGCAGCTGCGCATCGCCGCCGGCGAACGTCTCGATGCAATTCTTCCCGCCAAACTCGAAATCCGCGGCCACGCCATCGAGTGCCGCATCAACGCCGAACATCCGCGCAAATTCACCCCATCTGCCGGCAAGATCACAGCCTTCAACGTGCCCGGCGGCAACGGCGTTCGCGTCGATACCGCGCAATACGCCGAGGGCGTCGTCCCGCCGTACTACGACTCTCTCATCGCCAAGCTCATCTGTTACGGTGACGACCGCGCCGAGGCCATCGCCCGCATGGAGCGCGCCCTCAGCCAGTTCGTGGTGCAGGGAATTGAGACCTCGATTTCCCTCCATCAGGCCATCTTCCGCGATGAAGACTTCCGCACCGGCAAATTCGACACCAAGTTCATGGAACGCTTCCTCGCCAAACAACCCGACTGAAGCCTTTGTTTTGACTTGTCATCCTGACCGCAGTCGAAGGATCTGCGGTTGCTCCTTGCTATGCGACATTCCCCTCGAACCTGGGTGCCCCATCCTTGCGCAGCAAGGGTGGGAGAGCAACGAACCCACGTCAACCGTCGTAGCCTGTCACGCTGAGCGAACGTAGTGAGTCGAAGGACCTGCGGTTGCTCTTCCCCGATCCGTACCCCCCCCCGCCCCCTTTAGGTGCCTTTACCCCCTACCCCCCTCCCCCCTCGGGTGCCTCTGAAATTGTGCAGTTCTATGTGCCTTCCTTGCGTCTGAGAAACCTCTTTCTGCATAGTCGGCTTCCATCCACAATCAAATCTTGAGAAAACGCGCTCAGAGATTCGCGCGAGCACAAACAGCGCCATTTTCTGCAAGTTCTAGAACAGGTGTGCTGGTCAACACAATTGTTCCACGTGGAACAATTTGTGGAGCTGCCGTTCAGGCAGCCGCCTCGCGTGGCAGCGCGATCCCATCGATAGCGCCTAAGAATTGGTGGAAATCACTCTGCAGAGGATCGAATCAGCACGAATGGCGGCCGAAGGCCGCGCCGCCTGAACGGCAGGTCCTCCTGTAAGATGCGGCGGTGGAGACTTCCAGCTCGAAAGCAACACGTAGAGAGTTTCTGCGGCAAAGTGGAATCGTCGTTGGCAGCGGCATTCTGATGCCAAATGCCGCGCTCGCCGCAGTGAACAAAATCGCGAAGCCGGACTACAAGCTCGCCATTCAACCCTGCAGCATCGAGATCGCTCCCGGCGTCCTGATCAAGACGCGCGCCTACAACGGCCAGGTTCCCGGCCCGATTCTTCGCATGCGCGAAGGCGTTCCCGTCACCATCGACGTAACCAACGCCGGAACCGAGCCGGAGATCGTGCACTGGCATGGTCTCGCGATAGATTCCTTGAATGACGGCGCGATGGAAGAAGGCTCGCCGATGATTGCGCCCGGCGGCCAACTGCGCTATACCTTCACGCCGCGGCCCGCCGGCACGCGCTGGTATCACACCCACGCTGGCGCTGGCGGCAATCTTGCTCTTGGAACATACAGCGGCCAGTTTGGTTTTCTTCTCGTGGAAGGGAAGTCGGATCCCTCAGCAGCGGGAGGCTTCGATCAGGAAGTCTTCCTCGCCATTCATCACTGGGAGCCCTCCTTCGTTCCCATGGCCGAAACCATGCGCGCCTCTTCGGCCAATCAGCCGCTCACCGCTGGCTCCGACGTCGGCTACAAATACGCGACCATCAATCAGCACATGCTGGGAGCCGGCGAGCCGATCCGCGTCAAGCAGGGTCAGCGGGTTCTGCTTCACCTGCTCAACGCGAGCGCAACGGAGAACGTGCAGCTTGCGCTGCCCGGTCACACCTTCAAGGTTCTCGCGATGGACGGCAATCCCGTTCCGCACCCAACTTCGGTCGAGGTTCTTTCGCTCGCCGTGGCGGAGCGCGTTGACGCGATCGTCGAAATGAATGCGCCGGGCGTATGGGTTTTGGGTTCGACGCTTGCCGCGGCGCGCACCATGGGCCTCGGCATTGTCGTCGAGTACGCCGGCGAGAAAGGCGCACCGGTTTGGCGCGATCCAGCACCTGCAACATGGGACTACAGCCTGTTTGCCAATCCCGAACCGTCCTCAACTCCAGACGAAATCATCACGCTCACCTTCCGCGACATCGGACCGATGAACGGCTCGCAGTTCGACACATGGACGATCAACAACCGGTCCTGGCCCGACATCGATCCCATCCGCCTGCACGCCGGCCGGCGCTATCGCCTTCTGCTGCGCAACGGCAGCGGCGATCAGCATCCGATCCACTTGCACCGGCACACGTTCGAGGTCGTGCAGATTGGACGCAAACAAATGAGCGGCCTGCGCAAGGACGTCATCAACGTCATGCCACTCGATACGGTGGCGGTCGATTTCACTGCGGACAATCCAGGCGATACGCTCTGGCACTGTCATCAGCAGCTCCACATGGACTACGGTTTCATGCAGCTGTTCAAATATGTGGGATAGGCGCGCGTTCCGCAGAGATCGTCGCCCCCTTGCGGCAGCGAGCCTGCTCATGCTGTTGTTGTGTGCGCCCGTGCATGCACAAAAAGATGTGGACTGGCACGCATACAACGGCGGCCTCGATGGCGACCACTACTCGCCTTTGGAGCAGATCAATCGCAGCAATGTAGAGCGGCTGCAAGTCGCCTGGCGCTTCGACACGGGCGAAAAGGGCCAGATTCAAACCAACCCTCTCATTGTCGAGCGAACGCTCTACGGCTACACACCGACACAGAAGGTGATTGCTCTCGATGCCGCGACTGGCAAGCTGCAATGGAAATTCGATCCCGGAATTGAAGGAACGCAACCTGCGCGTGGCTTAGCGTTCTGGACCGATGGCATGCAGCGACGTCTCTTCGCAGGCATCATGAATTTCCTGTATTGCCTCGACGCGGATACAGGGAAGCCGATCCCTTCGTTTGGAGAAGAAGGCCGAATCGATCTGCGCAAGGGCCTCGGCCGCAACTTCGAGACGCAATCGATCGTTCTCACGTCGCCGGGCGTCATCTACAAAGACCTCATCATCGTCGGCGGCCGCAATCCCGAAACGCATCCCGCGCCGCCGGGATACATTCGCGCCTACGACGTACACACGGGGCAGCAACGTTGGGTCTTCCATACGATTCCGCTTCCCGGCGAACCGGGCTATGAGACGTGGCCCAAAGACGGATGGAAGACAGCGGGTGCAGCCAACAACTGGGCAGGCATGTCGCTCGACGTCGCACACGGAATCGTCTATGCTCCCACGGGCTCTGCCGTGATGGATTTCTACGGCGGCGATCGCGCTGGAGACAATCTCTACGCAAATTCGATCCTCGCTCTCGACGCCGAAACCGGAAAGCTGTTGTGGCACTTTCAGGGTGTACATCACGATATCTGGGATCGCGATTTTCCTTCGCCGCCAGCGCTCTTCACCGTGCAGCACGATGGCAAATCCGTCGAGGCACTGGCCCAAACAACAAAGCAAGGCTACCTCTACCTCTTCAATCGGATTACGGGTGAACCACTATTCCCGATTCATGAACGGCCTTACCGAGCGAGCGATGTGCCGGGAGAACAGACAGCGCCAACGCAGCCGCTGCCTGACGGGCCATCGCCGTTTGCCGAGCGCCAACGACTTACCGAAGACATGCTGACGACGCGCACTCCCGAAGCGCATACGTGGGCGTTGAAAACGTTTCGGGATCTGCGAAGCGGTGGGCAGTTTTATCCGATGACCGTGGGCAAACTGACGGTTGTTTTTCCAGGATTCGATGGCGGAGCAGAGTGGGGCGGACCCGCGATCGACCCGGTCTCGAATGTGCTCTTCGTCAATGAGAATGAAATGGCGTGGCTCGGCGGATTGATTCCGCGCGAGAAGAACACCGGACTCGGAGAACAGATCTATCGCAGCCAGTGTGCCCTTTGTCATGGCGTGGAGCTCAAAGGCGCACCTCCAACATTTCCGAGCCTGGTCGCCATCAACCAACGCTTCACACCCGACGAAATCACGAACACGATTCATCGCGGAACCGGCCGCATGCCGTCCTTCCCCAACATTGCCGACGATCATCTCAGTGCCTTGCTCGACTATTTGCGCAGCGGTGTAGACGTCTCGACGAAGAGGGAATTGAACTCTAACTCAAACCAACAGTCCATCCCACAAGCAGCAACTTCAAGTGCGGCGGGCGCACAACTGTATGCGGACCGCTGCGCCATTTGCCACGGAGATCAGCGCGAAGGCATCCCTCCTTCCTTTCCCGCCCTGATTGGGGCAGGGAATCGCCTCTCGGCCTCGCAGGTCTCCGATCTCGTGCAAAAAGGTAAAGGACGCATGCCGCCGATGCCAGATGTTCAGGGGTCGGAACTTGATGCCTTGTTGCAATTCCTCGGAGTCCACTCTCCGGAGTCGAAACCGGAAGCAGTAGCCGAAGACCGATACACCTTCACGGGCTACAAGAAGTTCATCGACCCCGATGGGTATCCCGCCATTGCGCCTCCGTGGGGAACCCTCAGCGCGATCGACTTGAAAACGGGGCGCTCGCTGTGGAAAATTCCGTTCGGAGAATATCCCGATCTGGCGGCGCAGGGTATCAAGAACACCGGATCAGAGAACTATGGTGGGCCCATTGTCACTGCCGGCGGTGTGCTTTTTATTGGCGCGACTGTGTACGACCGGAAGTTCCATGCCTTCGATGCGCTGACCGGCAAGCTTCTGTGGGAAAAGGCGTTACCGTTTGCCGGAATGGCGACGCCTGCGACGTACATGATCGATGGAACGCAGTATGTTGTGACCGCATCGAGCGGGGGACGCGACCCCAAGTCACCGGTGGGTGGCGCGTATATCGCGTTCTCGCTGCCCCGCTAGCGCCCTGTGGAAAACCCACTCAGAATTATCGCTTTTTCTTCGCCTTTTTGTTTCGCTTTCCGCTATTCTTGCTTCGCACCATGGAGGTGACCAGATGGATTTTCAGAAAGAACTTATTGCTGAATATGACCGGGAAACGGCCACGACCCGCAAGGTTCTTGAAGCGATTCCCGAAGATGCGGATTTTGCAGGTAAGCCTCACGCAAAGTCAATGAGCCTGGGCAAGCTTGCGGGCCATGTATCCGACACAAACGGCGACTGGGCGTTGCACGCGCTCACTGTTGACAAGCTCGAGTGGAACCCTGCCATGAACCCACAGGATCCAACCAACAAGAAAGATCTGCTCGCGCGCTTTGAGAAACAGGTTGCGTCCGTGAAGCCGGAGCTGGCCAAGATGACCATCGAGAAGTGGGACAGCAACTGGAAGTTCGTAGCGGGTGACCAGGCCTGGATTGATGACACGAAATACAACGTATGGCGTACCTGGGTGATGAATCACCTGGTTCATCATCGCGCGCAGCTTGGCGTCTATCTTCGCCTCCTCGACAAGAAGGTCCCTGGCTGCTACGGGCCTTCAGCCGACGAAATGTAAGCCCGAGGACGAATCGAAGTTTGGGCATATAGATGCCGGCAGGTTCTTGCCACGCGAGCCGAGTGCTCTACCCTTGAAGCATGCGCGGAACATTTCCGAAGATCTACCCGATTCTCGATTCGTCCACGATTCCAGGAATCGATCGAATGAAGTTCTTGATGCGACTGGGTGCGTCGCTCGCGGACGCGGGCGTCACGATGCTCGAGTACCGGAACAAGCCGGGCGCGGACGCGGAAATTATGAGCGACGCGGCGATTCTGCGAGCGGTGATGCCACGCCCAGACATCAAATTGATTCTTGATGACCGCACCGACTTGGTCGATCGGGTTGGATTTGATGGTGTTCATGTCGACAGCGGTGATTCGACACCGAGCGAGGCACGGCGGGTTGTTGGTCCGGACTACATTGTCGGAACCTTTGGGGGAGGTGAAACGTTGGTCCCAGGAATCCTCGACGAGCCGGTGGACTATCTTTCGGTGGGCCCTGCTTACCCCACCTCAACCAAGCAGACATCGAAGCCGGCCATCGGTCCGGAGGGCGTGCGCCGGCTGCGGAAAGAGGCAGGGCCTGACGCAATCCTCGTGGCGGTGGGCGGAGTGACCCTCGAATCTGCGCCGCAGCTTTTGGCGGCGGGCGCCTCTTTGGTCGCGGCGTCCGCGGCAATTTTCCGGACCCACGATCCGGCGGCTGAATTCCGACGCTGGCTGCGAGAGCTTGGTTGAGAGCTTCGCCAGCTCGAACCGGGGCGGCAAAAAAGACAAGACATTCTGATGTATTTCCGGTAAAACCGAGCAAGGTGACGACTCCCAATCTCCGCTCCGAAGCGAAACTTGCCGAAGGCTCCGCTGCACCGCAGATGGTGCAGAGCCTTGGCTTGTTCAGTTCCACCGCCCTAGTTGCCGGCTCCATGATTGGGTCCGGCATTTTTCTTGTGGACGCCGACATTGCGCGGGGCACCAACTCGCCGGCCCTCTTTCTCGCTGCGTGGGTGGTGACGGGTGTGATGACGATGATCGGCGCCCTCAGCTACGGCGAGCTGGCAGCCATGATGCCCAAGGCGGGCGGGCAGTATGTGTATCTACGCGAGTCTCTAGGGCCGCTGTGGGGCTTTCTCTACGGCTGGACTCTCTTCCTCGTGATCCAGACCGGAACGATCGCAGCAGTTTGCGTGGCGTTCGGAAAATTCCTTGGGGTATTTTTCCCCTCGGTTTCAACGACTCATTGGCTTTGGCATATTGCCCACGTGCCTGCAATCAAGGTGGGGCCGATGGTCCTAGGCAATATGGAGATTGGCGTAAACACGGCCAATCTCGTGGGGATCCTCGTTGCGGTTGTGCTGGCCATAGTCAACGTGTTCGGAGTTAAACTCGGCGCGCTGATTCAGAACGTTTTCACTTCAGCAAAAGCGCTGTCTCTCGCTGCATTGGTCCTGCTGGCATTCACGGTGGGGCGCAATGCGACGGCCTGGAATGACAACTTCGGCCCGGGGCTGAGCGCATTCTGGAAGAACGCGAGCTTGAGTTCGCTGCACCCTGTGCAGGTGGGGGTTGGCGGGCCAGTTGTTCTAGTCAATCTGTTTGTGATTCTCGCGGTCGTGCAAGTTGGGTCGCTGTTCTCGGCCGATGCGTGGAACAACATCACGTTCACCGCGGGGGAAGTGAAGAACCCGCGCCGTAACATTCCTCTCTCGCTGATTCTTGGAACGGGGTTCGTCCTCACGGTCTATTTTCTTTGTTCGCTGGCGTACCTTCTTGTGCTGCCGATGCACGGCGACCCGCAGGGAGCGACTGCGCTCGCACGGGGGCTCCAACATGCGGCAGAGGACCGCGTCGGCACTGCGGCGCTCGAGGTCATCTTTCATTCGGGCGGAGCGTACCTAATGGCGGCGGCCATTTTGGTATCAACGTTTGGATGCGCGAATGGAATGTCGTTGGCCGGCGCCCGGGTGTACTACGCCATGAGCCAGGATGGGCTCTTCTTCAAATCCGTCGGCAAGCTGCACCCACGCTATCGCACACCTGCGGCAGGACTCTTAATCCAAGCGGCGTGGACGGCCCTCTTGTGCGTCTCCGGTTCGTATAGCCAACTGCTCGACTACATCATTGTCGCCGTGCTGGTTTTCTACATCCTCACGATTGCCGGCTTGTTCGTCCTGCGCTTCAAGAATCCCGATGCCCAGCGGCCCTACAAGGCGCTAGGCTACCCGGTGCTGCCTGCCCTCTACATCGGGATGGCAGCCTGGATTTGTATCGTATTATTGCGATACAAGCCACAGTACACGTGGCCGGGCCTGGTCATTGTTTTGCTGGGAATTCCGGTCTATCTATTCTGGTCGCGGCACTCCGCGCGCGCGTTAGCATCAGGTTCGCAATTCAACCGTTGAGGAGGTAATCCCTCGCCCATGTCCAGGCTGCTTCGTATTAAACCCATGTCCATGCTTTCGCAAGAGGCGTGCGAAGAGGGTGAACATACACTGAAACGCTCGTTGAGCGCGCTGAACCTGATCACACTCGGGATCGGCGCGGTGATCGGCGCGGGCATCTTTACGCTTACCGGACAGGCCGCCGCTCTGCGCGCGGGCCCGGCGGTCGCGCTGAGTTTCGTGCTTGCAGGCTTCACCTGTGCCTTCGCAGGGCTTTGCTATGCGGAGTTTGCCTCGATCATTCCGATCGCCGGCTCGGCCTACACGTACGGCTACGCGACGCTGGGCGAGTTGGTGGCGTGGATCATCGGCTGGGATCTCTGCCTTGAGTACGCTTTTGGCGCCTCTACCGTGGCTTCGGGTTGGGCAGGTTACTTCAACAGCCTGCTTCAGCAATTCCACATCTACATTCCGCCCCAACTCACAGCCACCACGGGGACGCCTCTGGTTTTCTATCACGACCAATGGCTTCAGTTGATGTCTCTTCCTCCGGGCGTGAGCGCGGCCGGCCTGCCGCATGCGACAGGCTTCTTGAACCTGATTGCGGTCTGCATCGTTATCGTCATCACAACGATTCTTGTGATCGGAATCAAGGAGTCGGCGAACTTTAACTCGGCGGTGGTCATCGTTAAGGTGTCCATCGTTGGGGTTTTCATCATTGTCGGCGGCTACTTTCTCTTCCAGCATCCCGATGTGGCGCGGGCGAATTGGCATCCATTCATCCCGCCCGCGGACGGTCACGGCAACTTCGGCTTGCTGGGGATTCCAACGGCAGCAGCATCTATTTTCTTCGCCTACATTGGTTTCGATGCCGTATCCACTGCCGCGCAGGAAGCAAAGAACCCCAGCCGCGATATGCCAATCGGCATCCTTGGCTCGCTCGTTGTCTGCACAATCCTCTACATCCTCGTCTCGCTTGTTCTTACCGGTTTGGTGAGCTACAAGACCTTGAACGTGTCGGCCCCAGTTGCTCTTGCAATCGATGCGACTGGAGTCGGATGGGGATCGCTGCTCGTCAAGATTGGCGCGGTGTTTGGCCTCGCCACGGTCATGCTCGTCATGCTTCTGGGCCAGACGCGCGTCTTCTATTCGATGTCCAGAGACGGCTTGCTCCCCAAGTGGGCGTCGGCAGTGCATCCTAAATTTCGTACACCGTGGATCACGACGATTGTCTTCGGCTCGTTTGCGGCGATCATGCCGGCGTTCCTGCCTATCGAGCGTCTCTCCGAACTCGTCAACATCGGGACACTGCTGGCCTTCACGATTGTGTGCGCCGGAGTCTGGGTGCTGCGCGTGCGTCACCCCGAGATGAAGCGGCCCTTCAAGACTCCCTTCGTTCCACTGGTTCCGATTCTCGGCATCCTTTCTGCAATTTTCCTGATGACGCGGCTGGAACTGATCACGTGGATCGTGATGGTCAGTTGGCTGCTGATCGGATTGCTGATCTATTTCGGCTATTCGATTAAGCACAGCAAGGTGCAGGCTCTACCAATCGCGGCTGCGAAAGAGAGCTGACGAGCAGCAGACCCAATGCAAAACGGCCTCCCACGGGAGGCCGTTTTGCGTGAAGGGATGGACAGAGACTACGCCGTTGTCTTGGCGCAGAACTCGTCAAAAGCGCGGACGAGTTCGCCGGCTATCTGCTGGGCCGTTGCCTGCTCGATCACGTAACGCTGCATGAGGTAGACCAGCTTGCCATCGCGGAGGATTGCGATCGCCGGTGAAGTAGGCTGGTTGCCATCGAAGTGGCTGCGCGCGCGCTCGGTCGCCTCGCGGTCCTGACCCGCAAATACGGTGATGCTCTGCTCGGGACGATTGTTCGCGCCGGCCAGCGCCAGACGAACACCGGGACGCATTTTGCCTGCAGCGCACCCGCAGATCGAATTCACGACGAGCATGGTTGTGCCGGGCTGGGCCAACGCCGCGTCCACTTCTTCCGCAGTACGAGTTTCTTTGATTCCGGCGCGAACCAATTCCTCGCGCATGGGAATCACCATCAGTTCTGGATACATGAATGCCTCCGGCTGGGAAATTCGCCTCACTTCATTCTATCCGAAATCGCGGGTGTAGCCTTGAGGACACATGCGAGTGGAAGAAAACAAGGCGCTTGCACCCATGACCACGCTGGGCGTGGGGGGAGCTGCGCGCTGGTTCATCAAGGCCGCAAGCGAGGCCGATGTCGCGGCGGCCGCGGAGTGGACACAGGAAAGAGACGTCCCCCTCTTCGTATTGGGCGGCGGGAGCAACCTTCTAATAGCGGACCAGGGATTCGAGGGACTGGTACTTCATGTGGCGCTCGTCGGAGTTCGGAGGATTGAGCACGCCGAGCACGTCGTCTATCAAGCAGGGGCTGGTGAGGATTGGGATACGTTTGTTCGCCGGTGTGTTGCGGATGACTGCGCGGGCGTCGAGTGCCTGGCAGGCATTCCCGGCACAGTCGGTGGCACGCCGGTTCAGAATGTCGGAGCCTACGGGCAGGAAGTCGCGACAACTCTCGAAACGGTCCGCGCCTATGACCTGCAGGCAGAGGCGTTTGTTGAGTTTTCGAAGGCGGAGTGCGGCTTCGCGTATCGTCGCAGCCGGTTCAATACCGTGGACCGGGGGCGCTACGTGGTGACCCGGGTCGACTATCGGCTGACTCCAGGGGGCGCGCCGACGCTCAGTTATGCAGAACTCCAGCGAGCATTTGCGGCGCGGCCCGAACCAACCCTTATCGAAGTGGCGGAAGTGGTCCGCAGAATCCGTAGTTCAAAGGGAATGCTTCTGAAGGAAGGCGACCCGGACTGCCGGAGTGCGGGAAGCTTCTTCAAGAATCCTCTCGCCACCCCTGCGCAGGTGCAGCGAATCGCATTGGTCGCTAGCAAAACTCCTCCGACATTTCCGATTGCACAGCCAGGCGGTGCCGACGACAGAGTCAAGGTTTCAGCTGCATGGTTGATCGAGGAGTCTGGGTTTACGAAAGGATTCAAGCGCGGCGCCGCTGGAATCTCTTCCCGCCATACACTCGCGTTGATCAACCGAGGAGGCGCCCGGGCATCGGAGATACTGGCGCTGGCTGAAGAAATTGCGGACGCAGTCTTCGCGCGATTCGGTGTGCGGCTTGAACGCGAGCCGGTTCTGCTGGGCTTTAAGAATTCAGCAAGCTAATTTGCACCAAGTCGAGCGACGATCCGTTGCCGCTCGTCGGCGAGAGCCACCTGCGGCGGACCCAACGCAACAATTTTCCCTTCGCGGAGCAGCGCGACCTCGGCGTCAGCAGCATAAGCGTCGGTTGCGTCGTGGGTCACGAGGATCGTTTGCACTGCACGCTCGCGCAGCCAGACCTGCAAACGCATCAGCAAAGCGTCGCTCGCTTCGCCATCGAGGGCGGAGAAGGGCTCATCGAGCAGCAGCAGGAGAGGCAACGGGGCGAGCGCACGCGCGAGAGCGACCCGTTGCGCCTCTCCACCCGAGAGATCGCGAGGTCGGCGATGCGCGAGATCCGTGGCATCAACCAGACGCAGCGTCTCCTCAATGCGTTTTGTTTGTTCAGCTCTATCGAGACCCGACAGACCGTAGCGCACATTGCCCGCGACGCTCAGGTGCGGAAAGAGTGCAGGCTGCTGCGCGACCAATGCTGTCTTTCTCTGGCCGGGGCTGCAATAGATGCGGCGTGCGGTGTCAGTAAGGGTTTCGCCGGCAAAAGTGATTTTGCCCCGGTCGGGCCGATCGAGTCCCGCGAGAAGGCGGAGGAAGGTGCTTTTGCCCGCGCCCGACGGTCCAAAAATCACCGTCCAGTCGGAAGCAAAGCGCCCCTCCAGGTTGAGATGAAAATTGCCTCTGGTCGCTTGGAGTGTGAATTCAATCACGGCGACCTCCGTGCCTGCGACTTCCGATCGAGATCGCGACAAGGGCGAGCACACTGAAGAGAAGCAGAAGGGAAGCGGTGGTACGCGCAGCCCCGTAGTCGAAGTTCTCCACCTGGTTGTAGAGCAGGATGGAGAGCGTGCGCGTGGCGCCAGGAATGTCACCGCCGAGCATTAGTACGACGCCAAACTCCCCTACGGTGTGAAGGAACGTGAGAACGGCAGCCGCAAGCAGCGATCGTTGTGCCAGTGGAACGAACAGCGTGAAAACTACGCGTGCAGGGCCTGCACCGAGCAAGCGGGCGGCGTCAACCAGTGCGGGCTCGACGGCCGCGAAGCCGGCAACGAGCGGCTGCACAGCGAAGGGCAAACTGTAGATGACCGAGCCAACGACAAGTCCTGCGAAAGAAAACGCGAGTGGATGGCCGAGGAGCGAAGTAATCGCGCGCCCAATCGCGGTACGCGGCCCGAGAAGGACGAGGAGGAAGAAGCCGAGCACAGTCGGGGGCAGGACCAACGGCAGGGTCGCCAGTGCTTCAAGAACCGAGAGCCAGCGGCTGCGCCCAAGCACCAGGAAAGCAGCCAGTGGCACCGAGAGAGCGAGCAGAATTGCTGTGGTAAGAGATGCCAGTTTCAACGTGACCGTGAGCGCTTGCCAATCCATCGTCGGCATCCCTCACTTCACTGGGGTCAGGCCGCTCTTTGCAAGCTGCGCCTGGACTGGCTGCGAGAGTAGAAAATTCAGGAACGTATGCGCGGCTGCGCGTTGCATCGTCTTGCTCACGATCACTGCCCCTTGCGCAAGGGGTGGATACAGACCGCGCGGAATGACAAAGTACGCGCCGCTCGCGGCCAGGCGCTGTGTGAGGGCTGAGGTCAGCGAGATCAGGCCGGCGTCTGCATTCCCTGAATCGACGAATTGCGCAGTCTGCGCGATATTCTCTGCGGTCACAATGCGGGCCTTCAAGGCGTCATAGAGTTTCAAACCCGTCAAGACTGCGACAGCTGCGCGTCCGTACGGAGCTCGATCCGGATTTGCAATCGCAAGACGCTTCAACGCCGAATCGCGAAGCAGGTCAAGCGTGGGCTGTGGCCAGTGAGAATCGCTCCGAGTCCACAACACCAGAGTGCCCTTGGCGTAGACGATCGGGCTGCTCGAATCGGCGGAGCCTGCCGCATCGGCCAAACCGTCGTCAATGAGCCGCTTCGGATAACCCAGATCCGCCGACAGAAATAGATCGAAGGGAGCTCCGTTCTCGATTTGCGTTGTGAGCACGGCCGAGGCCTGGTAAGTGGCTTCGACGGGAATCCCCGTGGCTTGGCGGAACTGGGCGAGAATGGGCGGCAGCACAGGCTCCAGGTCCGCGGCGGCGGCGACATGAAGCGGCGTCTGTGCCAGCATAGCCGGAACGCCCAAGATGCAGGCCAAGGCTAACTGAATGAATCGCGACACAGAGGGTCCCCCGCGCGGCTGAGTGCGAGCAAAAATCGGTTCACGCTGGTAGGCTAACACCAGGGATGAACGACAACCTGCACCAACTACGTTGCTTCGGTTGCGGAGCGCAGATTTCTGGATCCGACGCTCAGCCGGACTTTCGATGCGCCCTGTGCGGCGACCTGTTTGAAGTGGAATACGCCGGATGGAGTGCGCGCACAGGAACAAACCGGCCGAATCCTGGCGCCCTGAAATGGCTTTGGCGCGAGCGTCGCTGCTCCTCGGAATTGCTGGATCAATCCGGTGTCTGGCGCTTTCGCGAACTGCTGCCCATTCTCGATAGCTATGGGAACGCGGTGACGCTGCGCGAGGGCAACACACCCTTATATGTGCTCACTCGAGCGGCAGCCAGATTGGGGATCGACCAACTCTTCGCCAAACACCAGGGAATGAACCCCACGGGGTCCTTCAAGGACACGGGCATGACCGCGGCCCTGAGCGTTGCCAAAGAGAGAGGCTACGAATGGGTTGCGTGCGCGTCGACAGGGAACACGTCCGCGGCCATGGCTGCCTATGCGGCCCGTGCCGGGTTGCGCAGCCTGGTGCTGATTCCTGAAGGAAAGATTGCCTGGGGGAAGCTCGCGCAGGCAATGGACTACGGCGCGGTCACCTGTCAGCTGAAAACCGACTTCGACGGCTGCGTCAAGGTCCTCGCTGAAATTGTGCGGCAGGAACCGATCTATCTGCTGAATTCAGTGAATCCCTATCGGCTCGAAGGGCAGAAGACCCCAGCCTTTGAGATTGCCGAGGCGCTGGAATGGAATGTCCCGGATCACCTGATCGTGCCGGGCGGGAATCTGGCCAACAGCTCGGCTCTCGGCAAGGGATTTCGCGAGATGCACGAGCTTGGACTTGTGGCGCGGATACCCCGGATCTCAGTGATCCAGGCCGTAGGAGCCAACCCCCTTGTGCGCAGCTTTGCCGCCAGCGGTGGGAAGGAACTTGAACCCGTCGAGGCTCATACACGCGCAACGGCGATTCGCATCGGAAACCCCGCCTCCTGGAGAAAGGCCGTCAAGGTTATCCAGGATACGAATGGCTGGTGCCTGGATGTGACGGAGACGGAGATCGCGATTGCCAAAGCGGAGCTCGGCGCCGAAGGACTGGGCTGTGAACCCGCGTCCGCGGTGACCTTGGCTGGCTTAAAGAAGCTCCGTGCGGATGGCAAGGTCGATTCGAGCGCGACCGTCGTGCTTGTTCTGACGGGTCACACGCTGAAAGACGCGGATTACACCATCGACTTTCACCGCGGGACGTTGCTCAAGGAGCAGGAGACTGCCGGTCACGAAGCCGAGATCGACGCTTTACGGCGCGATGCCTTTGCCGTCGATGCGAACCCTGCCTCTGTACTGGCCGCGATGAGGAGCCACTAGGGATGAGTTCTCCACCGGGCGGGCAACGGGCGAGTTTGCGGATGAAACTTCCCGCGACGTCGGCAAATCTCGGTTCGGGTTTCGATGCGGCTGCCGTGGCTCTTGACTTCCACCTGGAAATCGAGGCGCACCCGGCCAGCGAGTATTCAATCGTCGCGACGGGTCGCGATGCGGATCGTTGTTCCAGACTCGACGATAACCTCATTCTCGATATCTATCGCAAACTTCTCGCGGAGAACCTTCGTCCGGAGATACCCCTTGCCTTGCGGATGGCGAATGGAATCCCCTTGGGGATGGGATGTGGTTCGTCCGCCGCAGGCCGTCTCGCAGGAATTGTTCTCGCAGCTTATTTCGGTCAACTTGACTGGAGTTCCGATCGCATACTCGAAGAGGCGGGCCGGCTGGAGGGACATCCCGACAACGTAGCGGCTTGCTGGCTTGGCGGACTTGTCATTGCCGCGCAGTCCGAAGGGGGGGTCCAGGTTGCAGAGGTCACCCCTTCAAGCGAATGGCGTGCGATAATCGCACTTCCCCAAAAGCCCCTGGCAACGAGCAAAGCGCGCGCTCTTCTGCCCGACTCCTATCCACGCGATGTTGTTGTGGCCAATATCCAGGCTGCGGCACTTCTCGGGCTGGCGTTTGCTCAGGCTCGCGGTGAGCTGCTCCCCGCGGCCATGCAGGACGGTATCCACCAGCCCTATCGGATGTCGGCCTGTCCACTGCTCCCACCTTTGCTTGGGCTAGCGGGAAAAGGGGCGGGGATTCTCGGAGTTGCGCTCAGCGGCGCTGGGCCCGCAGTCTTGGTTGTGGTTGATCGCTCCTCCAACGTTGCTGCGGCAATGGAGTCCATTCGCAGTGCCGTAAGTGGCATCGAAGAGCCGGAGCTTCTGGTCTGTGGGTTCGAACAACGAGGGGCAAAACAGTTTCTGGAACAAGATGGCTGGGACTTTCAAATCGCCCCATGAACAGACCTAAAGCGGGTAGTTCAGAGACAGCGAGGGAGTTATCGCGAGTGTAATCTCTGAGAAAGTGCGGTTGTCACATTTGCTAATCACCAGTCGGTGATTACTCCTTGGATTACCTAAGTTTACTTGCTATTCGAGCATGGAACACCTACATTCGCTCCGTGGGCAGTTCTGGGGGAGGGCTGCTCTAGCGCCCGTGATCCTTACTGGGATCCGGGCGCTTCTATTTGTGCCGAGAGTACTTACACAGGGCCTGGATCTGCATTTCTATTTCCTCTGACCGGCACCCAGCCATAGGTCTATTCAAGGTACAGTTCCCCATCGAGAACATGTCAGACCCTCCCTACACCGAACCGTCGTCTTGCGACGTTTCGCGCCGGCGGGCATCATAATGGATGAAGAGGATCATGGCGGTGCAAGGAGGATCATGGCAGGGTTGGCGGTAATGGAAGTGAGCGATGCGACATTCGATCAGGAAGTGCTGCACAGCGAGCAGCCGGTACTGGTGGATTTTTGGGCTGTCTGGTGCGGACCATGCAGAGCGATCGCACCAATGGTGGATAGCGTTGCGACTGCGTACACCGGTAAGCTGAAAGTAGCGAAAATGAATGTCGACGAGAATAGCGCAACACCCTCTCGTTATGGCATCCGCGGGATCCCGACGTTGCTCTTCTTTAAAGATGGCAAGGTCGCTGATCAGGTAGTCGGTTACGTCCCACAGAATGTGATTGAGGAAAAGGTCCAGCGTCTGCTGGCTTGAGAAGATCGCGGGCGGGACTAACGGCTCGGCCATTCGGCCGGGCCGTTTCCGTGTCAGCGGTATTTTCTGAGAACTCCCAAAACGCGTCCTTGAATCGCAACCTGCGCGGCCGCAACATAAATGGGTTCCATCTCGACGTTGGCCGGCTGAAGGCGAACAACACGCCCTTCCGAATAGAAGCGCTTCAGCGTTGTCTCCACTCCATGCACGAGAGCGACAACGATCTCCCCTTGGCGGGCCGTCCGGGTCCTTTCTACGAGCACATAATCTCCATTGATGATGTGCTCATCCCGCATCGAATCCCCGCGAACCTCGAGCGCGAAAACATCGCGATTGCCCACGATGTCGTGAAGCGAAATGCTCTCGATTGTCTCCGACGTCTCAACCGGCAATCCGGCGGCGATGCGGCCTGCCAAAGGGAGCCTGTCGGTCGAGCGCGTGCGCGCTCCCGGGGGGAGAACGTCAATTGACCGGCTACGGTTGTGGACGCGATCCAGAAGTCCCTTCTTCTCAAGATTGGTGATGTGCTTATGCACCGTCGCCAGGCTCTTCAACCCCATCCCCCTCGCAATCTCCTCAAAAGAAGGGGCATAGCCGTTTCTGGAAATGAAGGTGGCGAGAAAGTCAAGGATCTCTTTTTGCCTGCGCGTAACTGCCATGGGCGGATTATAGCGAACAAAAAGCGAATCGCGAGGTGCTTTTTTGGGTTTTTCTTCGTCCGTGGCACAAAGAGAATCAATGGCAGTGCGCGGGCAAAGTTCCCATTTCGAATCTCGGTCCCGTTTCAGAACCCGCCCTCGTTCTTTCGGCTAAACCTGCTTGAGTTTCCACCTTCCGCGTCGCACTGTGGAGAGGACCGCAGCTCAATACGCGCTAACTCAATGCGCATCGGCCCGCGGGAACCGAATCGACCTGCGATTGGGGAAGGCAAGAATGAGGCTGTTGGTTGGCGTCCTGCAATCGGTCACTCCTATAACTCCTGTTCTCAGCGCTGTCCCAATTCCTGTGGGTACCGCGCCTGGCGACATTTCCTCCATTCCGCTCGCCTTCACCGGGCTCACCGATGCCGCGAACGATCTGAACATGAGCTGGAATCTTCTCGGTTCGGGCAACATGCCGACAGTCGGCCAGGTGAGTGCCGATTCTGCCGTTACCGCAACAACGCAGGATGGGTTCACTGCCGGCCAGTACCAGGACTTCGCCATCGGCGCCGACGGCACTGTCACCGTCAGCTATGACAATGGGCAGAAGCAAAACGTAGGTCAACTCGCCCTCGCAAACGTTGCCAATGTGCAGGGTCTCGAAATGTTGGGGAACGGAGACTATGCGACAACGCTCGCCAGCGGAACCGCCTCGGTGGGCGTCTCCGGCAGAGCGGGGCTTGGAGTCCTGCAAGGCGGCGCGCTTGAAGGCTCCAACGTGAACATCTCTCAGGAGTTTTCCAATCTGATCATTGCGCAGAGGGCGTTTGAGGCAAATTCGAAGACGGTGACAACCTTCGATTCTGTGACCCAGGAAACAATCAACATGATCCACTAACCGTCTGAGCCGACTGCCGCAGCCTGAATGGGACCTCACTTTCCTTAGCCGGAGACCGGTCAGAGAGAAAGCCTGAGCTTCTTCCTGGCTGGCACAGCTCAAGTAAGTTTGCTGGGCCGCTGTGCACGCGCTGCTGCGTGGGCACTCACTTCGACGAAGAGTCCTTTGGCCTGTGCCAAAGTCGCTCCTTCGCTGTTGAGTACAGAAGCCTCGGTCCAATGCTTTCTGCCCTCACTGCGAGCCACCCTGGCCTCGAGGCGAATCGGCGACCCGGACGGGACCGGGCGGCGGTAGTCGATCTCCATGTGCCGCGTCATCGCAGTCAGGCCCTTGGCTCGTACCGCTTTGCTCATCGACTCATCCAATAGAGTCGCGATGATCCCTCCATGGAGAAAACCGGGAGGCCCCTCGAAGGATTCGCCGATCGTTGCCGGGCACACAACCGAACCGTCGGACGCCTGCAGGAACTGCAGTCGGAGACCGAAAGGATTCGTTTGCCCGCAACCGAAACAGTTGTTCTGCGCTGAGTGGGCGAGTGGAGTCAGACCGTCGGCTGAAGGTATTGTCATGAAGTGAATCCCCTCGAGAGAACCTGAGCGAATACGGATGCATCGACGTTGCCTCCACTGAAGACAATCCCTACGCGCAGCCCCTTCAAATTCAAACGCTCCTTGACCGCCGCCGCAAGGGCTGCGGCTGCCGCACCTTCCGCCACGTTGTGCGTGTCCTGGTAGTACGCGCACATGGCCGCTGCAATTTCGTTCTCTGAAACCTCGACGATGCGGCTACATTCTTCCAGATGATCTCCATCGCAGAAGCATTTGGAATTCGGCAGGCAAGGCCGTCCGCGATGCGCGTGGTTGCGGGAGCTTCCATGATCATGCGCTGCGAGAAACTGAGCGCATAGGAAGGCGATGCGGCGGCCACCACCCCAACAATTTCAGTCGTCAACCCCAGTGCGTTGCGTGCCGCAGCCGCGCCGCAGATGGATGAGCCCAGCCCAATCGGAACGTAGAGCACATCGAGGGTTGGCGCGACTTTGAAGAATTCAAGGGCATAGGTCGCGGTACCCATCACCAGTCGCTCGTGAAACGAGTCGACCATCGCAAAGCTGCGCTCTTTTGCCAACTCACGCGCGAACTCAAGCGACTCTTGAAAATCGTTGCCGTGCTCGATGAGTTCAACTCCCTGGGCCTGCATCGCGCAATTCTTTTCATGACTGTTGCCGTGGGGAACCACGATGACCGCTTTCAAGCCAAAGAGCCGCGCCGCCATTCCAACGCCCTGGCCGTGATTGCCGCGGGTGGCGGCAACGACGCCGGCGAGATCGGGTTGCATCCGTTTCAACCATTCCAGGTGGACAAGCGCACCGCGCAGCTTGAATGCCCCCACCGGTGTGTGATTCTCATGCTTGATCCATGCCTCTGTGCCAAGCCGTTGATTGATGAGAGGCCAACTGTACTGCGGAGTCGGTGGCATCTGCCGATAAACCACCGATTGCGCTTCTTCGATCTCACTCAAGGTCGGAAGAATCATTCCACCAGCATAGCGGAGGACAGACCGAAGTGGCGGTGCATCGTCTCGGTCGGCCCCGGGTGTTCGCATGATCGGATAACCAGGCAGGGCGGGCAGGATTGGATACGATAGTCGAAGATGCTGAAAGGTATTCGCATCGCAGACATGCACAAACAGTTCAGGAGCTTCATAATCGCGGTGACGGGTTTTCTCGCCGGTATCGTTGTCGTTGCGTTTGAAACGAGCGGCTGCCATCGCGCGCCCCAGTTAACCCCTCAGCAGGCGGAAGGGAAGCATCTCTTCGAGGTGCGCTGCGTGCATTGCCACGAAGAGAACGACCTGGGTTTGAAGAAAATCCCGCCGAACCTGCATGGTGTTTTCACCCGCGCAGCCTTACCCAGCGGCGCATCGGCTACAGATGAAAACGTCAAGAGGGTGGTCCTCTCTGGTAAAGGACTCATGCCACCATTCGCTGGACGATTTACGGATGAGCAGATGGCAGCTCTGCTCGCGTACCTGCATTCAGGTGGCTATTGAGCTAATTGGCAACCGTGCCCGCTATTCGTATCGAATCGCAGTCATCGGGTCGAGCCCCGCAGCCCGGCGCGCCGGCAGCGCACAGGCGAACCCCGCAACCAATGCAAGCGAAACTGCTGCAGCGAGCAAGAGCAGGGGATCGCGCGCACTCTCCGCATCCCAGCTTGCCAGCACTTTGTTCAGGGCGAGTGTAAGAATGCCGCCGGCGACGATACCCCCACCAACGCTCGCGATCATGGAGCGAAAGACGATGCCGAGCACATGCCCTCGTTGCGCGCCCAGGGCTATTCGAATCCCAAATTCATTGGTGCGCTGGACAACCGTGTACGAGACGACGCTATAGAGCCCCACCGCAGCCAAGGTGAGCGCCAGTCCGGCAAATGCACCGAAGAGCCAGGAGATAAGCTGGCCCCGCGCCCACTCCGGCGTGCGCGTAATCCAGTGCTCCAGATCGCGCACATCGCCATTGGTCTGCTGGTCGTGGTCGATCGAGTTGACCTTCAAGCGAATGGCGTGGAGCAGCGTCAGAGGCGGAACCTCAGAACGCACAAGAATCTGCGTAAACATGGTCATCCCAAAAGTGTCGGGGGCAAAAGCCTCTGGAAGGACTGGCTTCGCAAGGCCGTCATTCAGTTTGTCTGCCACCACACCCACAATCAGAACGCCGTTTTCGTAGCCTGGCGCGAGCAGCAGGAAGGGTGGCTGCTCCTTCACTTCAGGCAGGTGAAGGGTATGCCCCACGGCGTCGCCTCCCGGGAAGTAGCGCTGTGCGAGTGTCTGGTTGACAACGACAACCGCCGCACCTCGATGATTTTCCGCTTCATCCCAGACCCGCCCCTGCAGCACCGGGATCTTGAGAATCGGGAAATAATTCTGGCTGACGATATTGAAACGGACAGACTGATCTTCGCTGGACGGTTTGCCGACAATCTCAAACTTTGTCTGGAAGCCATTGTCGGGAGGCGTCGCATTGCTGGAGATTGCCGTCATTGAAACGCCCGGCACAGAGGCGACCGCTGCGTCCAGCTTTTCGAAGTAGGCTGCACGTTCGGGCCAGGTTTTGTACGTCCCATCGTGAATGGGAATGCCCACCGACATGACGTGATGCGGGTCGTAACCGAGGCTCCTGTTGGCGACGTGCAAAAATCCCTCGATTGCAGCCCCGGCCCCGGCCAGCATCAGCAGTGTGAGGGCAATCTGGGCGGCAATCAGGCCCTGATGGACTCTGCGACCTCTCACATCGCTGGTCGTTTTGCGCGTATTCGACTGCATCACCTGGCTCACTTCGGGACGTGAAAGCTGCAGCGCGGGCCAAAGGCCGAAGAGCACACCCGTTGCTACCGCCACAGCCACACAGAAAATGAGAACCGGCAGGTTGATCTGGATCGCTGCTTCATGCGGGAACGAAAACTCCGGTAGATTCGCCACAATGATCGCGAGCGATTTATAGGCGATCGCGAGCCCGAGGGCCGCGCCCGTGATCGAGAGCAGGAGCGCTTCTGTCAGGAGCTGGCGAACGATGCGAATGCGGCTTGCTCCAATTGCCGCCCGAATCGCGAATTCATTCTGCCTGCCGGTTGCGCGCGCCAGCAGAAGAATGGAGACGTTCCCGCAACCAATCAGCAGCAACAGGGCAACAGCGCCAAAAAGGAGGTAGAGTGTTCCCCCGAGCTGCTTCACAAAGTCCTCGTTGAGGCCTACGACGTGAAGCTTCAGCTGATCGTGGGGGAAGTGCGTTGGGGTCTCCTTCGCAAATACCGAAATCAACGGTTCTAGAGCCGCATCAGCCTGCGCGTGGGTCACTCCAGGCCGAAGACGGATGCCAGTGTAGTAGCTGCGTACCTGGTCCTGGGTCACCTTCAAGGGGAGATAGACATCGGCGTCGCCCCAGGTAAACCGCGAAGCTGCCACACCCACGATGGTGTAGTTCTTGCGCACCATCTGCATCGTCTTCCCAATCACCGCAGGGTCGGCGTTGAAGTGGCGCTGCCAAAACTTGTATCCGAGCACAACCACCGGCTGTGGATCTTTTCCGTCTTGCGCGTCGGAGGGCTGCAAACCGCGACCGAGGGCAGCAGGAACCCCGAGGAAGTTGAAGCCGTTCGAAGTGAGATAGACCCCTTGCACGTCTTCGGGCACGTCGCTTCCCGTTACAGTCAGGCTCCAGTCGTCTTCAAGGAACGTGTCTTCAACGACGCTCGACTTGCGAAGCTCCTGCCATTGCGTTCCCGTCAGACCAAAGCCGCGCAGGCCTCCCTTGGGGGTAACCAGGCGCATATGAACCATCCGGTCCGGGGCAGCGTAAGGATAGGGGTCCATCAGGATGGCGTACACCACACTGAATACCGCCGTGGTTGCGCCAATGCCCAAGGCCAGCGAGAGGATCGCCGTCAAAGAGAACCCGGGCAGCTTCGCTAGCTGACGAATCGAGTAGCGCAGGTCCTGCAGCAGTGTTCTCATTTCATCCCTCCGGTTTGATTGCGTCCAATGTCGGTGAATCGAGAAGCGGTCGAGCTAAGCGCGAAAAGAGATTCCTGATATGACCGCAGCATGCGAAGCTCCAATTGAAGCCAGATAAGTGATTGATTCTTCAAGAGACGGCGGACCCGATCAAACGCGGAGATGTCCAGTTTCGTTGTCCTGTGTTCGCAAATGAACGGCCCGTGGGTTGACAACAGCCCTCCGGACTGCGGGAAAGTCCGGAATCGACCGATGCTCTATACTCAGGAGTGCTATGGGCGCCGAAAAAACCTTCTACCTTGAGACGTTCGGTTGCCAGATGAATGCCCATGATTCCGAGAAGGTGATTGGCACACTGCAACACGAGGGCTACCGGCAGGTTGATTCAGAAGAAGAAGCCGGGCTGATTCTCTACAACACCTGCTCCATACGGGACAAGGCCGAGCAGAAGGTCTTCAACCGGCTCAACGATTACAAGAAGTTGTACAAGTCCGGCAAGCGCTTCGGCGTTCTTGGCTGCGTCGCCCAGCAGGAAGGCGAGAAGATTTTCGATCGGGCACCCTATGTATCCTTGGTTTCCGGGTCAGCCTCTTACCGCAAACTGCCCGAGATGCTGTCGCGCCTTGAGTCCGGCGAATCGCGCATCACCGGGCTGGACGATCGCCAAACGGACGAGACCTTTGAGACCGAGTTCACGGCCCGCACCAATCCCTGTCGCGCCTACCTCACCATCATCGAAGGATGCGACAAATTCTGCTCCTATTGCGTGGTCCCTTTTACGCGCGGAAAAGAACGGAGCCGCGGTTCATCCTCCGTGCTCGCCGAAGCGCGCCAGATTGCGGACAAGGGATTCACTGAGATCCAGTTGCTGGGGCAAAACGTCAACAGCTACCGCGATCCGGAAGGGAAGTCGACTTTCGCTGAGTTGCTGGCCGCCGTTGGGCAAGTCCCTGGGATCCGTCGCGTTCGGTTCACCACGAGCCACCCGCGCGACTTTACGCGGGACATCGTGGACGCCATCGACGCCGTCCCAACCCTCTGCGATCACGTGCACCTGCCGGTCCAGTCCGGCTCATCCCGCGTGCTCAAAATGATGGCGCGGGAGTACACCCGGGACTGGTATCTCGAGCGAATCAGCTGGATCAAGTCTTCGAAGAGGCCCATCGCACTGTCGACGGATATCATCATCGGCTTTCCCGGCGAAACCCCCGACGATTTTGTGGAGACGATGGATCTGTTGCAGGAGGTCGAGTACGACTGCGTCTTTGGCTTCAAGTACTCAGCGCGCCCCAACACTCCAGCGCTGGTGATGATCGACTCGATTCCAGAACAGGAGAAGTCGACAAGGCTCCAGGTGCTTCTGGACAGGCAACGCGAAATTCAAAGAAAGAATTATTCCAAACAGATAGGAATGGTTCTTGAAGTAATGGTTGAGAATATTAACTCGGCACGGGGTCAGATTGCAGGCCGCAGCACCCAAAACAAGCCGGTGAACTTCACGGTCAGCCAACCCATCGCTCCGGCCATCGGAAGCTACATACAGGTCAGGGTGACGGGTGCTTTTCCAAACAGCCTGGTAGGCGAGGCCGTCTAACCAGACGAAGGAGGGTGATCCATGGATATCGAAGTTCGAATTCGCGGACTCATGATGGACCCAGCCACCAACATGCCCATCGTGGTCTTGAAGGACGTTGCCTCTGAAACAGTGATGCCCATCTGGGTCGGGATCTTTGAAGCCAATGCGATCGCCATAGAAATCGAGAAGATGGCCGGCCTTCGACCCATGACTCATGACCTGACCAGAAACGTGATCCGTCACTTGAATGCATCGCTGGAAAAGGTCGTTATTACAGAGCTTCGCGATGACACTTTCTACGCGCTTTTATGGATGCGCCAGAACAACGAGCAGGTGGCCGTGGATGCCCGCCCGTCCGACGCGATCGCCTTGGCATTGCGAGCAGATTGCCCAATTTACGTCTCCGAGCAGGTGTTGCAATCGGCCAAGCTCAACACCTCAGGGCCACCGGAGGGCCCGACTGCCGAGCAGCTGCGAGGTTGGCTCGAAGGGTTGAACGACGAGGATATGGGGCGATACAAGATGTGAACGTGCCCCGGGTCGCATTCGCATTTCCATCGGGTCAACTCGTCGACAAGGGAAGCGAGCGAAAAGGACGCTGTCCATTGCTGGTTCGAGACGGGAAGTTGTGCTCGACTGTGACTATACAGAATATCTGTTATCGGACTTAAGATGTACCCGCTTTGAATCAGGCCTTTTGCCTTCCATGGGCCCCTGCCTCGAAAATCTCGACGAAATCACGGTAGCGCCGAGCAATCTCCGCAACCGCTTCCGCACGTGTCTTCTCGCCCGCCCGCCAGGCAACCAGCGGTTCCCAGAAGTCCGTTCTGCCTACAGCGAAACCAACAAAACCGTCCACAGCAGAAGCGATTGTCAGCCACTTGCGCACCTGCTCCGCATCTTCTCCCCGCCCCAGAACGATGCACCCTACCTTGTCACGCCCACCGCGTCTCGCGGTCGCAACAATACTCACGCAGTCTTCCGGGCGGTCGAGCCCTTCGATCTTCCAGACATCCGGCTCGACCCCAGCGTCCTGAAGTTCACGAATCGTCTCAACCATGAGTTGAGGTCTAAGCTCCAAATCATACCGATGCTGATCGTTGCTGACATTGGCAAGCTGGGCTGGCTCTGCTGGCACCAGTAGCTCGAACATAAACAGGCTACGTCCGGCCGACTGCAGGTACTCCGAAAGTCGACGGAGCCGATCCGCCTGCTTCCGGTTCAGTACAGGGTCCCCTCCGGGGTTATAGCGGACCAATACCTTGCAAAAGGTTGGATGAAACGCCTCGATGTGGGCCCCGAAATCGTTGCCGTACTGGAAGTCGAACTCATCCTGCCCGCTCTTCTCTGCGGGACACGCCGTATGGTATCCCCGCGCCGCAGCATCGCGCAGAATGGCGGCCCCGAACTGCTCATCCACCAGGATCGCCGCATTCTCACGCGCGACTCCGCCTGCGAGCGCGGCCTTGAATCCGTCGTAGATCACCTGCTTGGCCGCGGCAATCTGCTCAGTCTGTTCGACCGACAACGGTTCATGCCAGCCAAACATCTTCGTCTCAAAGGAACCACGGTGGTCGAACGGGAGAATGTACAGGGGTCGATCGTACCCGCGTGGGCTCATGCGCCCTCCTTTTGCCTCCGATAGCGCTGAATGAGGTGATTGGTCGAACTGTCGTGGCTCAGGACCGGCTCGTTCTTGCTCTCGAGCTCAGGGACGATGCGCTGCGCCAGCGCTTTGCCCAATTCGACACCCCATTGGTCGAACGAATTAATCTGCCAAATCGTGCCTTGCGTGAAAACCGCGTGCTCGTACAAAGCAACGAGTTTGCCTAGAACTTCAGGGGTAAGCCGGTCCGCGAGAATCGTGTTCGACGGCCGATTCCCTTCGAATACACGATGCGGCACAAGCCAGTCGGGGGTTCCTTCTGCCCTCACCTGCTCCGGCGTCTTGCCAAAGGCCAGCGCTTCAGCCTGCGCAAAGACGTTGGCGATCAGGATGTCGTGATGAGGTCCGAGCTTGTTCAACGTCTTCGAAAACGCGATGAAATCGCAGGGGATGAGACTCGTGCCCTGGTGAATCAGCTGATAGAAGGAGTGCTGTCCGTTGGTCCCGGGCTCACCCCAGTAAACAGGCCCTGTCGCGTAGTTGACTTCCCTTCCGTCCAGCGTGACGTGCTTTCCGTTGCTCTCCATGGTCAGCTGCTGCAGGTACGCCGGGAACCGTTTCAAGTACTGTTCGTACGGAAGCACCGCGATGGTTTGCGCTCCAAAAAAGTCGGCGTACCAGATGCCAAGCAGACCCAACAGAACAGGCAAATTCTTTTCGAACGGCGCCGTGCGGAAATGCTCATCCATCTGGTGGAAGCCATTCAACATCGCCTGGAAATTCTCGGGCCCGATCGCGAGCATGGTCGACAGCCCGATGGCGGAATCCATTGAATAGCGTCCGCCAACCCAATCCCAGAACCCAAACATGTTGGCCGTGTCGATCCCAAACTTCGAAACCTCGGCCGCGTTCGTCGAGACCGCCACAAAATGCTTCGCAACAGCCGATGGGTCGCCGCCCAAACCGAGCAGAGCCCAGTCGCGAGCCGTATGCGCATTGGTCATCGTCTCGAGCGTGGTGAATGTCTTCGACGAAATGACGAACAACGTCTCTGCCGGATCCAGATCCTGAACCGCCTCGGCAAAGTCGGTGCCGTCTACGTTGGACACAAAACGGAAGACCATGTTCCGATCGCTATAGTGCTTCAGCGCTTCGTAGGCCATCACCGGGCCAAGATCGGATCCCCCGATTCCGATGTTGACTACGTTCCGAATGCGCTTTCCGGTGTGCCCCTTCCATTCCCCGCTCCTGACACGATTCGCAAACGCAGTCATCTGGTCGAGCACTTCATGAACTTGCGGGACCACGTTTTCATCGTCGACATAGATCGCGGCGCCTTTTGGTGCGCGCAGGGCGATGTGCAGCACAGCTCGCTTCTCGGTGATGTTGATCTTCTCGCCGATAAACATTGCCTGCGTCCGTTCCCGCAGGCCGGACTCCTCGGCAAGCTGCAGAAGAAGCTTGAGAGTCTCATCGGTAATGCGATTCTTTGAGTAGTCCACAAACAGACCGGCAGCCTCAACCGTCATCCGTTCACCGCGCCCCGGGTCCTCTGCAAAAAGCTGCCGAAGATGCACTGTCCGGATCTGTTTGTAGTGCGCTTGGAGCGCCTTCCATGCGGTGCGCCTTGTCAATGGCCGTATTGTTTTGCCGGCAATCTTCTTTGCTTTTGCGATCATGTTGCACTCCTCACGCACCTGCTCTCGTAGCAATGACAATTGCCCGAGGCACATCTTCTCTTCAATCGATTTCGAAAGTCGCAGCGCGATGAGCGCAACGAACTGTCAAGAATATCAAATCCCAAGTTGGGCTGCGTGCATCCGGAACCGCACCGCGTTCCCGCTCCATCTTAGATGTTTCTTGCGGCTTCAGGTTTCGCAGCACGCAGCAGGTTACCGTCGGAATCGCGCGATCAGGTACAAGATCGCCGAGAGCAGCAGACTCACCAGAAGCGACGTACCCAGGGGCGCGAAGAGCGAGAAACTCTTCCCGCGGTAAGAGATATCGCCGGGCAGCCGGCCAAGGGGGAACCCGATGTTTGCCGCGAGCAGCAACAAGGCTCCAAGCAACACAAGCAGAAATCCAATACCGACAAGTGCCTTGCCCAGTTCACTCATGTGTCCGTGGAAACAGGGTTCGTTGGGCCCCGTACTTCAGCTAGGATACAAGGAACAGCCTCGGGTTGAGGCTCGCAAGAATTCACTTGGAGGGAGGATCAATGCAGATCGTCACACTAATCTGCGGGATCGCATTGATCGCAGCGGTGCTGGTGGATGCCTTCAAGACGATCATCCTTCCCCGCCGCGCCACTGGTCGCTTTCGCATCACGCGCATCTTTTACATCTTGACCTGGAAGCCTTGGGTCCTTCTTACCGAGCGGCTGCACGATCAGCGGAAGCGCGAATCCGTTTTCAGCTACTATGGCCCGCTCTCTCTTTTGCTGCTGCTCGTGGTCTGGGCTGGCGGCATGGTTTTGGGATTTGCTCTCATTTATTTCTCGCTGGGAAGCCCTTTCATTGACCATTTGAAAAGTGGGTTTCGTTCCGATCTCTACATCAGCGGCACCAACATCTTCACTCTTGGACTGGGAGACGTCGTTCCCGACAGCGCTTGGGCGCGCGCTCTCACCATCCTCGAAGCGGGCACGGGCCTTGGCTTCCTCGCGGTCGTCATGGGCTACTTCCCTGTCCTCTATAGCGCGTTCTCTCGACGCGAAGTCAGCATTGCGCTTTTAGATGCACGCGCCGGCTCTCCGCCCACAGCTGCCGAGTTGCTCCGCCGCCATTCGTACGAAGGAGCAGAACAAGCTCTGTCTCTCCTCCTCGTCGAATGGGAACGATGGTCGGCGGAGCTGCTGGAGAGTCACATCTCCTATCCGCTTCTCTGCTATTTCCGGTCGCAGCACAGCAATCAAAGCTGGATCAGCGCGCTTACATCGATCCTCGACACGTCTGCGCTGTTGATTGCAGGCGTGCGCGGCCATGAGGCCCGGCAGGCCCAATTGACCTTCGCGATGGCGCGCCATGCAATAGTCGACCTGGCGCAGATATTCTCTCTGGCTCCCTTGAACGAAGCCGCCGATCGGCTTCCCCAGAAGCGTTACGAAGAACTCTATGCCTTGCTTTGTCAAAGCGGAGTGAGTGTCTGCCGCGACGGACAATCTTTCGAACGGCTTCGCGACCTGCGCGCACTGTATGAAGGCTATGCCGAGGCGCTGAGCGCCTATTTGAGGATGCCGCTTCCCCCGTGGATTCCAACCGAGCATCGCAAAGACAACTGGCTGGCCGTTGCCAAGGTTCGCGCCAGAACAGAAGCAGCCAATTCCGAAGGCTCCGAAAACACGTCTTTCTCTGAGGCTTTGAAACCTGGCGCGTCCCTGATCGATCGCTCTCACGATTTCTGAAATCTTTTGCGCAGTAATCGATGGGCCTAGTTGCGGATATCCGCGAGCAGACTCTCGATCTCCTGCTTCTGTTCGCCGGACACTGGAAGCAACGGCAGCCGCGCGCGCCCTCCGTAGTAGCCGTTAAAGTCGCAGGCGTATTTCACGCCGCTAACCCCCAACTCGCCAACTACCCGTTTCGCCGCGCCGGCAATACGCTGCTGCTTCTCGGCAGCAAGCTTCGGATCGTGGTCCTTCCACGCCGAATAAATCTCGTGACATGCCTGGGGAGCGCATGCGGCAAAGCCTAGAATCGCACCGGAGCCACCAGCCTCAAGCGACTCGACAACCGTCGAAGCCGCACCAGTGATCACCTGGAAGCCGACTTCCCTGCTCCGCGTCTTCAGTGTCGCCGAGGGTGGAGCTGCCGCCAGTGCCAGGCCGCCTGCCAGGTCGCCGGCCGCCACGAAGTTCATATTTCCAGCTTCCGCGGCTGAAGGTTTGAGCATGCGTGCCGTGACGGCCTCAAACACACTCGTCACCGGGACACTCCTGCGAGGCGCATATCGAGTCGCCCCTATCAAAGCCCTAAGCCGCTCAAGATCGCCGGTCGAGTCTTTGATCCCGATGATATTCGGATGCTCCGCTAACTCGGCAACCAGCTCAACGGGCATGGCGTAAGGAACAAACTTCGGAATGTTATAGAGCAGCACCGGCAGGGGTGATCGATCGGCAACGCTTCGAAAATAGTTGAGCGCAGCCTCGAACGACATTTGCGGAGCATAGTAGGTTGGGGTGCGGACCAGCACCGCATCGTATTGCGCAGCCGCCGCTGCCTCTGCCAACTCAACCGTTGCCTTGACGCTCTCGCGCCCAATGCCTGCGATCAGAACTTTCTCCGGAGCTGCCGCATCCGCAGCGGTGCGCAGAACTTCGCGCGTCTCTGCGTCGCTCAGTTCAACCGCTTCTCCGGTTGATCCAAGCAGGACCATGCCCGACAAGAGGCTTCTGGAATACCGGGCGACATTCGCTTCGATCTTGCGGAAGTAGACTTTCTCGTCCGTGTAAAACGGCGTCGTTACGGCCGCAAACATGCCTTCAATCAACATGGATTCATTGTATCTCCGGACGTTCTCGAACCGTCGTCGGCAATCGCGTCAGTTAGCCTTCTGCAAAAACATAGCGTGCAAATGCTGCAACGCGAAGACCGATATCTGCCGCTTCTGCACTGAGGCAATTCCTTCCACCGCCGCCTGGGCCGCAGCAATCGTGGTGATGGTCGGAATACGCGCCAGTACAGCGGCGCGACGAATCGCCTTCTCGTCAAACAAGGTGTCTTGTCCGCGTGGCGTATTGATGATCAACTGAATGCGATCACCCTTGATCAAGTCGACAACGTTGGGACGGCCTTCCTTTACCTTGAATACCCGCTCCACCGTCAGCCCCGCATGCTCAAGAACATTGGCCGTACCCTCGGTCGCGACCAGGCGGAAACCAAGATGCACGTAGCGGCGCGCCAGCTCAATCGCAGCCGGCTTGTCGTGATCGTTCACGCTGAAGAAGACATTGCCGCTGGTGGGAAGCACCTGTCCAGCCGACAGCTGCGCTTTGGCAAAGGCCTCGCCAAAACTCGCAGCTACCCCCATCACCTCGCCCGTCGACTTCATCTCCGGACCGAGCACAGTATCGACTCCAGCAAACTTCGACCATGGAAACACGGGGGACTTCACATAGTAGTGCGATCCTGTCTCCAGATCTCTCCCAGCGGCCAGTTGCTCGGGAAGAAGATCTTTGAGTGTGCGGCCGGTCATCAGGCGCGAAGCAATCTTCGCGAGTGGAATACCAGTTGCCTTTGAAACATAGGGCACCGTGCGCGAAGCACGCGGGTTCACTTCGATCACATAGACACTGTCCCGTCCGTCCGCATCCCGCTGAATGGCGAATTGCAGATTCACCAGCCCGATCACCTTAAGTGCCAAAGCTAACTTCCGCGTATAAATGCGGAGTGTCTCCAGCGTCTCTTTTCGGATACTCACAGCAGGCAGCACGCACGACGAATCGCCGGAGTGAATTCCGGCTTCCTCAATGTGCTGCATGATTCCGGCGATAATTACATCCTTGGAATCGCAGAGCGCGTCGATATCCACTTCCACAGCATTCTCGAGAAAATGGTCGATCAGGACCGGCCTCTCCTGCGAATACTCGACCGCCTCGCGCATATACTGCGCAACAGAAGCCGCGTCGTAGGCAATCACCATCGCACGGCCGCCCAACACATAGCTGGGTCGCACCAGGACGGGATAGCCAATCCGTTCGGCCACCGCCAGCGCCTCGTCGACGCTGGTTGCGGTGCCCCCGGCGGGTTGCGGAATATTGAGGTCTTCTAGCAGCTTGCCGAACTGCCTGCGATCTTCAGCTAGATCAATCGATGCGGGCGATGTGCCGATGATCGGTACTCCTGCCGCGCGCAAGCGCTGCGCAAGGTTCAGCGGAGTCTGCCCACCAAACTGGACGATCATACCGATCTTCGCGCCCGACTGCGCCTCGTGGTTATACACCGCAAGCACGTCCTCGAGCGTCAATGGCTCGAAGTAGAGTCGATCGCTCGTGTCGTAATCCGTCGATACCGTTTCCGGATTGCAGTTCACCATAATCGTTTCGTAGCCATCGTCTTTCAGCGCGAACGCAGCGTGGCAGCAGCAGTAGTCGAACTCGATTCCTTGTCCAATCCGGTTGGGCCCCGATCCAAGAATGATGATCTTCGGCTTGTCGGTCGGTGGCGCCTCGTCTTCCTCGTCGTAGGTCGAATAAAGATAAGGTGTCATCGACTCGAATTCCGCGGCGCATGTATCGACGAGTTTGAAGACGGGCTTGATCCCCTTACTCTCGCGCAGTTCGCGCACCTGCTTCACACCGTCGTGTCCCTCGAGCTTCCACTCCGTGGCGATGCGCTCATCGCTCAGGCCCAGGCGCTTCAATCGGCGAAGCTGCTCCGTACTGATTTCCGCCGCGGGAATTCCCGAGATGTCCATCTGCGTCAGCGTGATCTCGCGCAGCTGGTACAGGAACCATGGATCCATCGTCGTGAGGCGAGCGACCTCGCGCACGCTCATCCCACGTTCGAAGGCAAAGCGTATATAAGCAAGCCGCTCGGGTCGCGGCGTCACCAGCATCTGCGTCAGCCTTCTCGGATCGAGAACTTCGGCCCCGGTCTTCTTACCCGTTTCAAGAGCGCGCCATGCCTTCATCAGCGACTCTTTGAACGTCCGGCCGATGGCCATCACTTCGCCTACCGACTTCATCTGCGGCCCAAGAACGTCATCCGCGCCTGGAAACTTCTCAAACTGCCACTTGGGAATTTTGACTACAACATAATCGATGGTCGGCTCAAAACAGGCAGGCGTTTTGCGCGTGATGTCGTTGGGAATCTCGTCGAGCGTGTACCCTACTGCGAGCTTCGCCGCAATCTTCGCAATCGGGAATCCCGTTGCCTTTGAAGCGAGAGCCGAAGAACGCGACACGCGTGGGTTCATCTCGATCACCGTCATCCGGCCGTCCAGGGGATTAACGGCGAACTGCACATTGGACCCGCCTGTCTCGACGCCAATCTCGCGCATCACGGCAATCGCGGCATCCCGCATCTTCTGGTATTCGCGATCGGTCAGCGTCTGCGCCGGGGCCACCGTAATCGAATCGCCGGTGTGCACGCCCATGGGATCGAAGTTTTCAATAGAGCAGATGATGATGACGTTGTCCGCCAGATCCCGCATCACCTCAAGCTCATACTCTTTCCAGCCAAGCACGCTCTCTTCGATAAGGCACTCGTGCACCGGCGACAAGTCCAGACCGCGAGCCAGAATCTCCATCAACTCTTCGCGGTTATAGGCGATGCCGCCGCCTGATCCACCTAGCGTAAAGCTGGGGCGGATCAATACCGGGAATCCAATCTTGCCGGCAAAATCGAGACCGTCGCGCAGGTTGTTCACCAGCGCGGATTTCGAAACTTCGAGTCCGATGCGAATCATCGCATCCTTGAAAAGGAGTCGGTCCTCTGCCTTCTTGATGGCTTCGAGCTTCGCGCCAATCAGCTCCACGTTGTAGCGATCCAGCACTCCGGCATCGGCAAGATCGACAGCGAGGTTCAGGGCTGTCTGGCCGCCAACCGTCGGCAGAAGCGCAAACTTGCCCGACCCCGGTCCGAGCATCGCGGACTCGATGCGGATGATCTCTTCAACGTACTCCCGCGTCAGCGGCTCAATATAGGTGCGATCGGCAAGGTCGGGATCGGTCATGATGGTTGCCGGGTTCGAATTCACCAGCACTACCTCATAGCCCTCCTGCTTCAGCGCCTTGCACGCCTGCGTGCCGGAGTAGTCGAACTCAGCCGATTGGCCGATCACAATCGGCCCCGAGCCGATCACCAGGATCTTCTGTATGTCATTTCTGCGTGGCATTGCTCGCTCTTATTTTTCTGACAAGTCTGTTGAGGGTTTTGTCTATCGGTTCTGTCCTGATATCGAACCCAAAAAACAGCGGAGCCGAAAGCCCCGCTGTTTTGAAATGCCGAATCGTCTGCGCATATCGGCTGTCATCCCTTCCACTCCTCCATCAATTTCCTGAAGTCGCGGAACAGATAGTGCGAATCGTGCGGCCCCGGCGCCGCTTCCGGGTGATACTGCACGCTGAACAGAGGCAGCGTCTTGTGGCGCAATCCTTCGAGTGTCTGGTCGTTCAGGTCCACGTGGGTCAACTCGACCTCGTTGGCATTGATCGAATCCGGATCGACCGCAAAATTGTGATTGTGCGCCGTGATCTCAACCTTGCCGGTCAGATTATTGCGCACCGGATGATTGCCGCCGTGATGGCCAAATTTCAACTTGTACGTACGCCCACCCAGCGCAAGTCCACAGAGTTGGTGCCCCAGACAGATTCCGAAAATCGGTACGCGCCCCATCATCTCGCGAATAGACTTCACCGCGTAATCGACCGGTTCCGGATCGCCCGGGCCATTCGATAGAAAAACACCATCGGGCTTCAACGCAAGGACGTCTTCTGCCGATGTCTCTGCCGGAACTACCGTGACGCGGCAGGACTCGCGCGTCAGCATGCGGAGAATGTTCTGTTTAATTCCGAAGTCGTATGCAACAACGTGGTGCTTCCGCACGTTTGCGTCCTGGTCGAGGGCTGAGGCCAGTAAAGGATCCCCCGTCTGGTTCCGGACATCGTCCGAATCGAACGTATACGATGCCTTCGTCGAAACCACGCGCGCCAGGTCTGTTCCATCCATTTTCCGGAGCGCGCGCGCCCTATCGACCAGCACCTGTGGGTTGGTCTCCTTCGTCGAGATCACGCCTCGCATCACGCCGTTATTGCGCAGATGGCGCACCAGCGCCCGGGTATCGATCTCGGCCAGCACCGGAACGGAATACCGCTCCATGTACTCATCCGTGACCTGCTCCGACCGCCAGTTCGAGCTGATGGCCGAGAATTCACGCACGATCAGCCCTTCGATATACGGCTTCGAGGCTTCGTTATCGGCTTGGTTGGTGCCGTAATTCCCGATTTGAGGATTGGTAAGAACGACGATCTGACCGGCATAGGAGGGATCGGTGGCGATTTCCTGATAGCCAGTTAGTGAGGTATTAAATACAACTTCACCCTGGCATTCGCCAGGTGCGCCATAGCCTTGTCCGAGGAAGATGCGCGCGTCTTCGAGCGCAAGAAGTGCCTGCATTGCCGCTCCGGGGAGTGGATTCAATAGATTTTAGCAGTTTTGCCCGTCCGGCGAGACCGCCGAACTGTGGAATAAGCTTCTGGATTCGACTTTCGGATCATTACTCCCCGAAAAGCCTACCGAACCACGCCTGCATCCCGTGCCGGCCAATAGACAAACACCGCCTTGCCGTAGATCAACTCGCGCTCTACGGGACCAAACTCACGGCTGTCCGAGGAGATCGATCTGTGATCCCCCATCATGAAGTAGCTGTCTTCCGGAATCACGAGCTCGGCCATCGAACGCGAGTCCCGATATCGATCTGGAACATAGGTCTCATACAATTCCGCGCCGTTCACCCAGACCTGACCGCGGTCAATCCAGACTCTGTCGCCGGGCAACCCGATCACTCTTTTGATGTAGCTTTTTTGTGGATCGCGCGGATAGTGAAACACAACCACGTCTCCACGCTGGATCGATTCAATGTGGTAAACGAATTTATTGATGAAGAGTCGGTCGTGATCTTCCAGCCGCGGCAACATGCTGGTTCCCTCGACCCGCACCGGCTGGTAGAGAAACGTGATGATGAGAACAGAAATTCCGGCCGAGATCAGCAGGTCCCTGAGCCACAATCCGATCCCGCTCGCCCTCAAGGCAGGTGCGGGATTTTGCTGTAGAACAGGGTTGAAATCCGGCCCCTCGGTTTGCGGGGTCTGTAGCTCAGAAGCTTGAGAAGAAGAATCCATCTCTCTCAGTTTATCCGCAACCCCTCGACCTTACTGGCAGCCGAGCCCTCCCGCTGGACACAGAACCCGCGCGCGGTTCGGTTTTTCGATCGGACGCGGCTGATCGGGAGAAGGCACGAGACTCGGCGCCCCGTGTGCGCCCCCCTCAGACAGATTCTCTTCTTCAAGAATCAGCGGACGCTGCAACACCATCTCCACCTGGGTCCCCGTGTCGATGTTTACATCGGCACCGCGTGTAAATAACGAGACGATGCCGACTGTCGCCAGTCCGGCTCCCACACCGGCAAGCCCGCCTGCAAGCGGATGATCTGAAGCCAGCCCACCAATCGATCCAATTGTTCCGCCAGTTGGAATCGCGATTTCTGCCGTCTTCCCTGCGTTGCGCCCCTTGTCGCCATCCTGCTCGATCGTTCCTTCGCCGTCGTTCTTTACCTGCTGCTTGCGTGCGCCGGGAAGGCTGTTCACCATGCCGGGAACCTCAACTACAGTCCCATTCGGAAAAATGATCGAGGTGAAATGCATATCCAGCTGCGCTTTGCCCTTGACGCGCCCCGCGCGCTCCACCCGATCCACTGTCCCTTGGACATACACTCCCGCCGGAATCATCACCCGATTGCCCACCACCACAGGAAACGTCGAGGCAAGGTAAACTCCATCGCCCACCCGCGCGCTTTTGGTGTTGATGCCGCTCCGCAGTTGCAGCAGAACCTTGGTTCCGGCTGGAACCGTGTACGTTCTTTTCGCCGGAAACTCTCGCTGGGCAGCGTGATCCCCCGCTTGAGACCCATCGGCGGGTTCGGTGTTCACCGTTTGTTGCGCAGCCTCAGTTTGCGCTGCGCTCCCCTGCGGCGTTTGCCCCACCGCGAATCCTGAGAACAAAACAACCTGAGCCAGGCACAGCCCGGTACCTTTGGATCTGCGCGGCAACAGCATTTTTCCTCCAGTGGGTCCTATTTCAATAGACGGTTGGAACTTCCACTACGGTAGCCTCTTATTCGATCTACCCCTCGACAGCCCCGGCCACGAACAGCGCCCCGGCGACCTCCCACGGCACGCCCGCGGGCCTGGCGGTCAGGTTATGCTCCTCGACCACGACGTACTCGGCCTGGCTGGCCCGGTTGTCGGTGTAGCCGATGACCTCGTCCCCGGCGGCGAAGCCGGTCACCCCGGATCCGGTCTCGGCCACGACCCCGGCCAGGTCACTGCCCTGCCCGGACGGGAACGTGGCGGGCCACCTGGCGTGCAGCAGACCCGCGCGGATCTTGGCCTCGCCCGGGTTGATCCCCGCCGCCTTGACCTGGACCAGCACCTGACCCGGTCCCGGCGCCGGCTTCGGCACGTCGACGACCTTCAGGACGTCGACGTCGCCGTACTCATCGAACCGCACTGCCTTCACTGGCGCGCCTCCCTTTCTCCAAGTACCACCTCAACTTCGCAGCGCCGCTCCGTATGCCCGCGGCGATGCCAGCGGCGCGAGGCAGCCGGTGCCGATCACCCGCACAGCCGGTCGATGATCTCGCCGGCGGGCCGTTCAGCCGCCAGGCGGTAGCCCTGTCCCGCCCACAGCGACATCCCCTCGGTATCGCCACGGGCCGCGGCGGCGGCGCGCAGCGGCCGGGTGGCGTTGTTGATCTCGGGGTAGGCAGGCGGCGCGTCCGCGTGGTCGACGATGAACTCGATTGACCAGCCCGCGAGCGGGTCGTCCGCTGAAGGCCCTGGTCACGACGGTGGCGGTGTAGCGCGGGTCGGCCAGCGCGGCCTTGTACAGCGGATGCGCGCCGCTTTCCGGGCTGCGCAGGAAGGCGGTCCCGCACTGCGCGGCCACCGCTCCGGCCGCGAGCACGGCCCGCACCTGGCGCGGGCCCATGATGCCGCCCGCCGCGATCTGCGGCAGCCCGGTGACCGCGGCGACCTCGCCGATCAGCGCCAGCAGGCCCGGTCGCGGCCGGGCGCGTCGTCGTTCACGAACGTCCCCCGGTGCGCGCCGGCCTCGTAGCCCTGCACGCAGAGCGCGTCGGCGCCGGCCTCCGCCGCCAGCGCGGCCTCGGCCGGGCTGGTCACGGTGACGACCACCGCGCTGCCCGCGTCCTGGAGGGCCCTGATCACCTCGGCCGCGGGGCAGCCGAAGGTGAAGCTGGTGACCGCGGGCGGGTCGGCCAGCAGGGCCGCGATCTTGCCGTCGAAGCCGTCGTCGTCCCAGCTGGCGTCGCCGAGGCCCGGGCCGAGCGAGTCCAGGTACCTGGCGAGCCCCCGGCGTCCGGGTACGGCGTGCCGGGGACGAAGACGTTGACGCCGAACGGTTCGGCCGTCGCGGCCCGCACGGCGGCGATCTCGGCGGTCATCGCCGCGGGCGTCTTGTAGCCTGCGGCCAGGAAGCCGAGCGCCCCGGCCCCGGCGGCCGCGATCACCAGGTCCGTCGTCGTGGGGCCGCCGGCCATCGGCGCCACCACGATCCGGCGCCGCAGCAGATCCAGGAACCGGTCTGGAGTCGGTGAAGGCTGTGACATCGGGTCCCGAGCCTACGCCGCGGCCCGTCCCGCGGCACGTCGGGCGGTCTTCGAATGTCAGTACCAGGGATTAGGGTTTCGACCGTGGCCGAACGCTGGGATCGCGTGCGAGTGCTTGCCCTGGCGCCCGACGCGCCGTCGCAGCGAGCGGCCCGATCGCTGGCGTCCGGCCGCTCGTGGCCATTGACCGGCGCCGCCGATCCGGGCGCGCTGTGGGGTGAGTGCCGTGGCAGCGCCGCCACGCCGTATCGCACCGTCGTCGACTTGGCCGGTCCCGCGTACCAGTGTTTCACCGTGTTCGTTGATCGACCATGATAACTGGCGCGCAGATTAAGGCTGCGCGCATGCTGCTCGGCTGGAGCGTTCCAGATTTAGCTCGCCGTGCGGCCATGAACATTGCCGACACGCAGGAACTCGAGGAGACTGCGAAGCGGCCAAGGCGGCGACTCGAAGACTTGGCGATAATTCAAACCATCCTGGAAGATGTCGGGATTCAGTTTATCGATTCTGTTGGAGTGCAACTGTGGCCGACAGAAGCAAGGCGCAGCAATGAGGCCTGAGAAACAGAGAGGCAAATCGCTGGTACTCAAACGCAATGTCCGCCTAAATGAACGCATGACCTGCATAAGCCTGGAAGATGCATTCTGGGACGCGCTTAAGGAAATTGCAGCCGCTCAACAGAGGCCCGTGTTCGACTTGATGGCCGAAATCGATAGCAAGCGCCAGCATGCAAATCTCTCTTCAGAAATCAGGGTGTTCGTACTCGATGACTATCTACCCGCAACGGAAACGAAAACGAATAGACGTGACCAACTTCGCCAACAACGCGCGTGCTCGCTGAAGCAGTTTTTCGCACCATCGCGCCCGCACCGAGCGCAACCTCCTTACCGGAGCAAAGCGCGATGCAGGAATATCGCGCCAAGCAGCAGGCCGAAGTAGATAAGGCTGCGCGGCTGCGGGCAATGAGACCAGCGAAAGTCAGGGGATCGTCGGCCCCTGCTAGTCTAGGACAGCCGTGCGAAAGCTTACGCGAAAGCGATGAACCTGACGGCCTCGAGAGGGCATCCCAAAGCTAATGCACAAGTTCTCCACCCCTCGGGCAGGCGTTGCATATCAACCGCCACGCGGAACTTATTGCCGTCTGGAACTTGGGTCGTCACCGCGAAGCTGCCTCAGAGGAACGGTGAGTGCTATTATCGCATTCATCATGTCATCGAGCAGCATGGAGCGGATTGCGCGCGGGGCGAACTCACGGCGTATTGCCGAGACGATCTTGGTCGGCACCCCTGCATGAGCAGTACGTGCACCTGGGCTTTGCATTTGGGGGCGGCGACGCCGTGATTGCTCATCGCCGCACTCGCTTGCTCAGTGCAATCAGCATTGCTCGCTCGATCGCCCGATGCGCCCGGGTTCTTGATCTGGAGGCTCGACCGCGACGGCTGGCGCCACCTTGCCCGCCCGCCCATCTCCGCCAGGATGGGGGGCCATCTTCAGCAGTCGCACTTCTGGAGAAGGTTCAGCCCCGGTGAGAGCCGGGGCATTCTTCTCCCGCGGGCGAGCACGAACTCAGAGTTACCTAATGGAGTGGCAGATGCGCAAAGTAAGCTTTAGGCGCGACCTTGTTCATAGCGTTGGTTAGCTACCGAGCGCTGCGAGTGCTCAGGGAACAGTCCGTGGTGCTCAGGAGGGCGCTGCGGCAGGCGGTCAGGCGGCGGGCCCAGTCGGTGCTGTCGTGGGCGGTGCCGTGGGAGCGGCTACGGGCACGGTCAATGGAATTCTGGGAGTTCAACCGGCTCCTGCTCCAGGTGCGGACACGACCACAGGCTCCGGCGGCTCACCTACCGGACCAACAATCCGCGGGAAAGAAATAGGGGCAGACGACACAGGCGGGCGCACATGGGCGCGGCGGAGAGCTTTGCCGGCCCTCCGC
>CAVXDG010000003.1:0-16015 GCA_963760475.1 uncultured Acidobacteriaceae bacterium
GAAGCCATTGCCGATGGGCTCTCTGGTATGGTCGCCGAGCGCGCCGTCAAGGGTGCGCGTGGTGCCTTTCAGGTTTTGCGCATCGATCGCACCGGGCTGCCACGTTACCTGTTTGCCGTCGACGGTGAGCGTGATGGAGAGATTGCGCGCGGTAAAGCGACCGTCGGCCTGCGGCGCGTAATTCAAAGTGAGTGCGCTTGTCTTGATCGCCAAAGTTTGAGTTGTTCCGGCACCCAGCTCCGTCACATCAAATTTGGGCACGGGCAGGCGGCGATTGAGAAATACAAGGGAGGCATGATCTTCGAACTTGCCGTCTGCAGCCCATTCCATACGGATGAGCTCGGGTGTGAGCACAGTGAACCGTGCGTGCCCCAGGACGACTTCGGCGCGTGAATCGGCAACGGGATCTGCGGTGAGGTTTTCGATGGAGGGGGCCTGTCCATGGCCCTGGGCCGTCATTCCCATAATTGCACCTGCGGCGAACACGATTGCGGCAAAGTGATGCGAGGAAGTACGCACAGCGTTTCCTCCTGATTTGAACTCACAGGAAGCCTACCACCTGCCGCGGGAGGCGATCAGCCGGTCTGGCGTGGATCGCAAATTGTCGCATTGATCCAGCGCTGAATGGTGGAGAATCAAGAGCGACATGCTTACACGACTTTTGTTTCTCGGTACACTCCTGGTTGGATGCGCTGCGTCGTCAGCGCGCGCGTCGTCAGTTTTCACAACCCGTCTGGAGGATGCGAAGGCCGTCTATCTTGATGCGCCCACGTTCGGCGCGCACGCGGACGGCGTTGCCGACGACAGTGCAGCGCTTCAATCGGCCATTGACAAGGCTGCCGCCCAGGGTCGCGAGGGCATTGTGTTTGTACCCTCGGGCCGCTATCGCCTGACGCGAACGATTTATTTGTGGCCGGGGATTCGCGTCTTCGGCTACGGCCCGACGCGGCCTGTTTTCTATCTTGCAGACCGGACCCCGGGATTCCAGACAGGGCTGGGAGTGATGGTGATTTTCGCCGGCCTGGGTCCGGGCGAGGCTCAGCGCTTCGGGATTCGTGTCGCGTTTCCGCCGCCCGGCTCTGTCCCTCCCAATGATGCGGTCGCCGATGCTAATCCGAACACGTTTTACTCGGCGATGAGCAACATAGATTTCGAGATTGGGGACGGGAATTCGGCTGCGGTTGCGATTCGATTTCACGTTGCACAACACTCGTATTTGAGCCACATGGATTTTCACATCGGCTCGGGCCTGGCCGGTCTGATGCAGGTTGGAAATGAGGCCGAGGATCTGCATTTCTATGGCGGACGTTACGGCATCCTCACGGAGAAGACCTCTCCGGCATGGCAGTTTACCCTGATCGATTCAGTGTTTGACGGCCAGCGTGAGGCCGCGATTCGGGAGCATGAAGTCGGGTTGACGCTCATTCGCGATGCGATTCGCAACGTGCCGATTGCAATCGATATTGATCCGGGCTACTCGGATGAGACCTGGGTGAAGGACTGCCGCTTCGAAAACATTTCGGCGCGGGTGATCACGATCAGCAACGAGAAGAATCCTCAAACGGAAGTAGGTTTTGAGAATGATGTGTTGAGCAATGCGCCGACATTTGCATTGCTGCGTGAGAGCGGAAGAACGGTGCGGGGCAAGGGGGGTCTCTATCGGGTGAAGGAATTCAATTACGGCCTGATCGTTCCCGGCGAAGGACGGATGGGTTCTATCGGTGAGCGATTTGACGCCGCGCCTTTAAGTTCCGCGCCACCGCCGTTGTCGTCTGCGATTCGTGCACTGCCGCCGGCGACGGAGTGGGCGAACGTGCACGATCTCGGCGTCACGGGCGACGGAAAGACGGATGACACCGCGGCAATCCGGAAAGCCATCGAAACGCATCGTGTGCTGTATTTTCCGAGCGGCCACTACGTGGTGAGCGACACGATCGCGCTCAAGCCGGATACGGTGATCGTTGGCTTGCATCCAACGGCAACGCAATTCGATCTGCTCGACGGTACGCCGGGCTACGACGGCGTGGGTGCGCCGAAAGCTGTACTGTTTGCACCAGCCGGCGGCTCCAACATCGTCAGTGGCATCGGTATCTTTGCGGGCGGGATCAATCCTCGTGCCGCTGCTCTGTGGTGGAAAGCAGGTGCCGATTCTCTTGTGGATGATGTGCGCTTTCTTGGCGGCCACGGAAGCGGGACGAACCCCTACAACAACAGCCACACAGCGGACTCCGATCTACGCAAGCGCTGGGATGCGCAGTATTCGAGCCTTTGGGTGAGCGATGGCGGGGGTGGGACCTTCGCGGATATCTGGACGCCAAACACGTTTGCGCAGGCAGGGTTTCTGGTGTCGGATACGAAGACGCCGGGCCACGTCTACGAACTCTCGACCGAGCACCATGTGCGCAACGAGATCAAGTTCGATCACGCAGAGAACTGGGATGTGAATGCTCCGCAGACAGAAGAAGAGGCCGGCGAGAGCCCCGAGTCGTTGTCGCTGGAATTGGACTGGTCAAAGAACATCGAGATCGCGAACTATCACGGCTACCGCGTGACGCGTTCGCGCGCGCCCTTTGCGGCGGCGGTGCGGCTCTACAACTCGAGCGAGATCCATTTCCGTAACCTACACGTGAATGCCGAGAGCGGTTATGGAATCTGCGACGAGAATGGTTGCGGCACGTTCTTGCGCGTCAGCAAGTTTCCCTACGAGAATGCGATTCGGGACGTGACGCACCATCTTGAAGTGCGCGAGCGGGAGTTTGCGGTGCTCGATGTTCCGGCAGAGCCTGCATCTGCAGTTGCACAGGACGCGTCTGCTGTTCTTTCACAAGGGACCAAGGTCGAGAAACTGGAAGGCGGATTTTTTTCGATCTCGGGTGCGGCTGTCGATGCGCAAGGCAAGTTTTATTTTGTCGATCACCATCAGCAGCGGATCTATGGCTGGTCTGCGGGTGAGGGATTGACGGTAGAGCGTGACAATGCACTCGACCCGGTCAACCTTGCGTTCGACAGGGCTGGCGGCTTGGTGGTTGTCTCATCGGCGGGGCCTGAGAGCACGGTCTATTTTTTCCGGCCTGGTTTGCAGGGTGCCGCAATCACTTTGCTTACGCCTCGACCGGCGGTGCCCCATTCCGATGCTGAGGTGCTTTTCCCAGTGAACTATTGGAATAATGGGGAGTTCAAAGACCAGCTCGATCTGAACACGATGCGGTATAAAACGCTGGCCGAAATGTTTGCCGAAGACGTAACAACGCCGAAGTTGAAGGAGTATGTTTCGCCGGACGGCAGCCTGATTCTGCCCGCGGGCCGCGTCTTTCAGCAAGGCCCGGCGTCGGACACTTCGGGCTGGCGCTTCTCTGACAATCTGGACGCGTACGGATTGATTCGCGCCAAGCCGGGTCAGCGTGTGTATGTGAGCAGCGCCTCGGAAGATCGCACGTACAGCGCCGTTGCAGGAGCGGATGGCACGTTGAAGGATCTGAAGCTTTTCGCGGAACGCGGTGGCGAATGCGTGGCCGAAGATGGGGCGGGTAATGTCTATGTCGCGAATGGAGAGGTCTTCGTCTACAGCTCAAGCGGTAAACAGATTGCCGAGATCGACGTGCCGGAAAGGCCAGTTGATATTGCTTTTGGGGGTACGGATCGGCGCACGCTGTTCATCCTTGCGCATCACACGCTCTATGCAGTGAAAGTGCGCGCGGCAACGGCGAATTAGAGCGCGACGATTGGTGGGATAAGCGCTTCAGGCAAGGGCCAAGGTGAGGACCGAGATATCGTCTTCCTGGCCATAGCTCTTGGCGACTTCGGCAATCTGCTCCGCCGGCTTCAATGTCAGGCTGGGCAGATCGTCGAATCCGAAGAGCTCACCGGATTGCGAGCGCGCCTCCGGCACACCATCGGAGAGCAAAACGAGGTGATCTCCCGGTTCGAGTTTGCCGAGGACGATCGGATACGTCTGGTCGGCGACGAGACCCAGCGGAAGAGCGGGGATGGACTCAAGCTCCCGACCCGAAAGATAGGGTGCAATGTGGCCCGCGTTGGCGTACGCGAAATGGCCGGTTGTCTCGATGCGAATGCAACACGCCGTGGCAAAGCCGAGCTGCCCCTGCGCCACAAGCGCTTGATTGAGATTGGACAGGATCTCCGCTGGATTGTGCGAGGTCTCGCGGCGCAAGACGCCGAGGATCATGGCCACACGCATAGCCGCGGTTAGTCCCTTGCCTGAAACGTCCCCTAGAATTGCCGTGATCGACCCATTCGGCGCGGGCTGGACGAGAAAGAAATCGCCGCCCACCTCGCTCGCAGGCAGATACACCGACTCGACATGAAAGCCGGGCGTGGGAAGGGAAGCGCTCTGCAGAAGCAGTTGCTGCACCGAACTTGCTGCCTGCAACTCGGCCGCGTAGGCTGCGCGTTCGCGTGCCGACTCCACCATCTCCGCGCAGAGCATAGCGTTTTCGATGGCGGCCGCGGCCTGCAGCGCGATGGTGTTGAGCAGTTTGAGATGTGCCGTTGAGTAGGAAATGTCCGCTTCCGTAGTCGCGAGGGTGATCAGGCCTACCGTGCGTTGGCCAGCGCGGAGCGGGGCGCAGAGGAGGGCGCGCAGATCGCGTTCGGCACCGCGGGCGCGCGGGTCAGTGCGGCAGTCGTTCAGGATTTCGGCGGTGCCGCGTTCCAATACCGATGCGGCAAGAAGTGAATTGGGAGCGATTGCACCAACGTCGTTGGCCGGCTCCGCGAAACACGCGGTGGTACGCAGGGCGGCGTCTGCCCTCTCAAGGACCAGCACACTGCCATGGGTAGCGGGAATGAGGCGTCGAGCCTGTGCGAGAGCTGAATCGCTGATGGACGGTAGATTCAGAATCGCGGTCAGCTGTTCGGAGAGCTGTTCGATTAGATTGATTTCGCGATAGAGATGGAGCGTTTCGGAAGCCAGGGCGCGTTGTTCGGATTCGCGCGCGACCAGGTGCTGTAACAGGAGAACGAGCGCAGCGGATTGCGGGCTGTCGCCAAGTACGGAGCCGAGCGATGAGCCTTCGAGGTCGATCGAGCGCCCCGGACGAGCAGTGGAGTCGCCGACGTGCGCTTCGCCCAAGAGAAGCTTGCCTGAAGCGTCCACTACGGAGAGGCCGTTGCCGGCTGCATCGCAGAGTGACTTCACCGCAGCAAAGCTGGCGGACTTTGGATTGAGCACTGCGCGCAACAGAGGAGCCGCCATGAGTTTTCCGGCTCCTATGCTGGGATTCCGAGGACGGATCGGGCCTTGGCGATCAGCGCATCCGGATCGAACGGCTTGGTCATGTAAAGGTCGGCGCCGACTTCGGTTCCGCGCTGGCGGTCGAATTCCTGGCCCTTGGCGGTGAGCAGGATGATGTGAATGTGACTCAAGCCGAGCTGCTGTCTTGACTGTGTTGGCACACGTCGAAGCCATTCATCTTCGGCATCATCACGTCGAGGAAAACCAGGTTGGGCAGCTCCTGCGCGAATGGTCTCGAGCGCCTCTTCGCCGTTGGTCGCGGTGAAGAGCTCGACGCCTTCGTCCTCCAGCTCTTCGAGCGTCTGCTGGATCAGCGTGCGCAGATGAGGTTCGTCGTCAACAATCAGAATTTTCATAGTATTCATTGATAGATGAGGAAGAGTACGTTCTCCATTCCTTTTTCGAAGCGCAGCGCGCGCACGGCTTCGTCGCTGGAGAGGAGCGAGTTGAGGATGATGATGTCGGGCTTGGAATGCACGGCTCTGCGAAACCAGTTCAGAACCGTTGGATTCGACGACCTGGTAGCCGCGGGTCTCAAGCACGTCGGTGAGGGTGCGCATGGTCGATGCGTCCTCGTCGACGACCATGACTTTCTTGCGCGACTTGCCCTGGTCGAGCAGCGTGTCGACTTCGTGGAAGAGCGACGCGGTGTCGATGGGCTTGGTGAGATAGCGATCCACGCCAAGCCGGAAGCCGCGCTCCTTGTCCTCGACGATGGAGAGAATGATGATGGGAATGTCCATCGTGGCCGGATCGTTCTTGAGTACGGCAGCCACGTCGAATCCATTCATCTCCGGCATCATGACGTCGAGAATGACGAGGCCGGGCGTCTCTTCGCGGATAAGCGCGAGCGCCTTGCGCCCGTCTTCGGCGAGGCGCACGGCGTAGCCGGCTTCAGTGAGTTCCTGCTGCAGCAGCGAGCGAATATTGGAGTCGTCGTCGACCACGAGGACCGACTTGTGACGCGGCTGGTGCGTCGCTACCGTTGCGCGCAGCTGCTTCACGAGAGATTCGATGTCAACTCTTCGGCGTGCGGGCGGCACATCGGTCTGCGCGCCGGTTGCGGCGACGGGCAGCGTGAAGGAGAAGGTGCTGCCCTGGCCGGGCGCACTTTCGACCCAGATGCGGCCGCCGTGATACTCGACGATCTCTTTGCAGATGGGCAGGCCGAGGCCGGTGCCCTTGGGCTTGTCGGTGAGCGTGTCGCCGACCTGCTTGAACTTCTCGAAGACCTTCGGCTGATCGGCCGGCGCGATGCCGATGCCCGAGTCCGTGACGCTGACGACCAGATCTCCGTCTTCGCGACGGGCGCTGCACGTGATCGAGCCGGCGTCGGTAAACTTGACGGCATTCGAGATCAGGTTGATGACGACCTGAATGAGGCGGTCCTGATCGCCGGTGATCGTGGGCAGGTCCGGCTCGATGTCGCGCACGAGCTTCAGCTTCTTGGCTTCGAACAGCGACGCGGTGGCTGCGGTCGCGCGTTCGATCACATCGGCGATCGAGACGGTGCCCATGTTCCACGTGAATTTGCCGGCCTCGATCTTGGCGAGGTCGAGCACGTCGTCGATCAGCTTGGTGAGCCGCTCGCCTTCGCTGACCACGACGCCGAGATTCTCGATGACCTGCTGCTTGGCCTGCTGCACCTTGCGATCGTCTTCAGGAATGAGCGGGAAGAGGCGCTCCTCGAGCCGGCGGCGAATGATCTTGGCGAAGCCCAGAACCGAGGTGAGCGGCGTGCGCAGCTCGTGGCTGACGGTCGAGAGGAACGAGCTCTTGGCGGCGTCGGCTTCTTCTGCGGCGGCGCGTGCCTGGCGTGCTTCCTCGAAGAGCTTGGCGTTGTGGAAGGCCACGCCCACGGCGGAGGCGATGGTTGAGAGCAGACGCTGATCGGCTTCGGTGAAGCGGCCTTCCTGATCGGTGGACTGCACGCTGATGACGCCGATCATCTGGCCGCCGGATGGAATCGGGACGCCGAGATAAGAGGCCGTCTGCCGCCCGATCTGCTCGACGCCCAACCGCGCGCGATTGCGGTCCATATCCTCGTTGATGAGCAGAGGCTGGCCGGTGCGAATGATCTGCGAGGTGAGGCCGGTGCCGAAGGGCCGAGCTGGAGCCTCTTCGCCAAAGGTGTAGGGAAAGTGCAGCATCATGGTGCCGCGATCGAGCAGCGAGACATAGGCGATTGGTGCGTGGAAGAGATCGCGGATCTGGTCGCCGACGAACTGGATGAGCTGATCCTTATCGAGCTGGGTGGCGAGGGCCTGCGATGATGCGATTGATGGTCATCAGCTCAGCAGCGCGCTCGCGGACGGCACGTTCTCCGTCGTTGATGACCTGGTAGGCGTTGCGCGTTGTCGAGCGCGATCGTGGTGTAAGCAGCGAGGTTTTCGAGCAAGCTGAGATGGCTGCTCGGTGTAGGCGTTCTTCTTGAAGCTCTGCACGCTGAGCACGCCGAGCACGCGTTCCTGCGCGATCAGCGGCAGGTAGATCATCGAGTCGGGCGGCTGGGCCTCGCTGCCGTCTTCAAGCAGGCGGCCGGTGTGCTCGTAATTGGGGATGTACTTCGAGGACTCTGCGCCTACGTCGTTGATCAGGATGGGTTGGCGATGATCGATGCACCACACGGCGAACTGGTTCTTGTCGTCGGTGCTGCGCGTGTAGGGCGCATAGCGCTTGCCCCGTTCTCACGGCGAGGCTGTATTCGATGAGATGTTTTTCGGCGCGGTAGAGGCCGACGCCGAAGATGCTTGCGTCGACGATCTGGTTCACGCGCTCGTAGAGCTTGAAGAGAATGGTGTTGAGGTCGAGCGAGGCGGTAATCTCCTTGCCGATCTCGCTGAGCAGTTCGATTGAATCTTTTTGCGCGGCGATTTCCGCGGCCTGGGCGCGAATCTCCTGAGTGCGCTCGTTCACGACCGTTTCGAGCGCCCGCGCCTGTTCCTGAAGGGCCCTGGTTTTGCGAAGGGCCTTGCTGCGTTCGTAGCGGCTAATCAGCATCCAACCGGCAAGGGCGAGCGCGATGAGGCCGAGCGCGTAGAGAATGTAGGCGGCGGTAGTCCGATACCAGGGTGGAAGAATGGTGAAAGCGAATTCGCCTTCCTCACCGCTTTGTGCATCGTCTGTGCGCGAACGGACGCGAAAGCGATAGGAGCCGGGGCCCAGGCCGCTATAGTTCGCTTCGCGTTGCTTGTCCCAAGGCGACCAGTCTTTGTCGGCCCCTTCCAACTGATACTGGTATTCGGTCCCTTTGGAGTTTTCGTACGACAGAGCGGCGAATTGAAAATGGAGATTGTTTTCTGTGGGCTGAAGCCGCAGTGCGGGCGATCCGGGGACAACCGTTCCGCCGAAGATAACCTGCGAGCCTGCCTTGACCATGCGAATCACGGTGGGAAAGCTTTGCGCGGTGGCGTGCTGGGATTGAGGCGCAAAGCGGATGAGGGACTCTCCGTAGAACAAGATCGTTCCATCGGGTGCGACACGGCCACCAAAAATGTGGAACCGATTCAGATCCCTGTAGTCCGCTTCGTCCAGCGTCCAGCTTCCATCGGACTGGCGAGTGAACACGCCGAGCCTTCGCGCATCGGAGGAGTCTGTTCCCGACAAGAAGCGATCGGGGCCAATCGGCACCAGACCCGAAGAGGCATCGGGTGCATCGACCGGGAGCTGGTAGCGATTGTCCGGGACAAATTTATGTTCAGCTTCGCTCCACCGCAAGATCGACTTAGCGCGGTCCTGCGTCGCGAAGACCTGTCCGGCGACGACTTCGACATCCGCCGGCGCGTCGCTGAGTCCTTGAGAGACAACTTCATAGGTCGAGCCTCGAATGCCTGTTGGCGCGACCTTGACGCGCAGGACTTTTCCGCTGCCGCCGGAAACCCAAACAGTGCCATCGGACTCCTCGACGACGTTTCGTGCTTCATAGAGCAGCGGGAGACGGCCTTCGTCGATCCAGGAAGTGCCATCCCATCGCATGGATGCAACCGAATCGGAATGACCGATGAAGAGGCGGGAGGGATTCTGGTGCGACTGTCCAATAAAGTAGGCTTGTTCGCTAAGGCCGTGGATGGCGGGTATGGCGGGGACGAGGTTGTCTCCCTGAAGTTTCATCACGCCTTCGCTGGTTGCGGCAAGGAACTGATCTTGCCCGGGGTGCGAGGGGTCTTTGAAGTTGACCAGCGACCAGCCCTGGGTGGGGCCGTGGAGAGGAAACAGCAGCGGCCGATGCGTCAGTGGATCGAAGACGATGCGGCAGACCGCGGAGCGGCCATCGGCTCCGGAGGTGTAAGCCACGCCGTGGAACCAATTGACGTCGAGAGCGCCTTCGCGCGAGTAGATGGAGATTGGGGAATCCACGTCGACGCGTGTAATGCCGTAGGTATCTCCAATCCACAAACCGCCTGCCCGATCTTGAAAGGCCGATAGCACATCAGAACTGGGAAGGCCAGTGTTGCGATCGATGATCGCGTGGAGCGAGCCGTCGTGGTTCAGGATGACGGCGCCGCCGTTCAGGGTGGTGACGCAGATGTATCCGTTGCGCAGCACATTGGAGGTGTAAACCCTGTATTGCTTCAGATAGCTGTCTTCTTGTGTCTTGAAGGGAACGACTTTCTGTCCGTCATAGAGCGAGAGCAGTCCGTCGCGCTCGGAGATAAGGATCTGGTTGTCGTCGTAGGGATGAAGAAAGAGCTTGATCGACTTGCGAAAGGCTTCGCCGCCCGGGGCCGGCTGCAATGTGTCGCCGTTCACCTCTTCAAGCCCAATACCGTCCTGGGCTGTGTAGATGTGGCCACGCACCATCGATAGAGCCTGGAAGCGGGAGTCCTTTGTCGACGACCAGACCTGCATGTTTTTGCCGTCCCAGCGAAAAAGATGCTCGTAGGCTCGGAAGAACACGCCCTGGCTGGTGGGCAGCACCTGCCATACGTCGGTGAAGCTGCGATCCTCCGTGGGGATCTTGTCGAGTAGCGAAACGAATTGCAGCGAACCGGTGGCATCGGGTGTCAGGTAGCCCAGATTGCCGCCAGCACCCACCCAGATGCGGCCGGAGTCATCGCAGGCGAGCGAGCGGACGACCGAGGAAGGCAGGAAAATCTTCCTCCAGGACACGCCGTCATACTCAAGAACCGCGCCGCCGGAGGCCCCGATGTAGATCAGCCCGCGCTTGTCCTGGGTTGAAGTCCAGACCTGGCCGTTGCTGTTGTACTCCTTGAACCCATGGACCTCGACCAGTGGCATTCCGCTTCCCGTCGTTGGGGCCGCGGCGGGAGAGGCGGTTTGAGAACGAAGCTCTGTGGACGAAAAGGCGGCGAGCGCCAGAACCGCAAGCGCCAAGTGCAAATGCCGGTGGCGAAAAACACGACGATTGGTCAATTTGGCTTCCAGTTAAGAGCAAACGACGAGGAGAAATGAGATTTCTGGGGGACGCGCAACGAGCTTACCATGTGGGATTTAGCTGCGTCGAGAAGATTGTCTCTGCCCTCTCTGGCGGGCACGGCCAAGGGCAGGCCTTCGCCCAGGCTGAAGGGGCTGGGCTCTCTTGGATCGTCAGAGCAATGGGCGGAGAAGGGCGGATGAGATTTGCAGAGTCCGCGATCCGCAGGCATCATGGGCTCATGTCTTTGGATCAAGGCAGAAGTCTTTTGTGCGCAGCGCTGCTAACTTTCACAACCGGGGCGGGTTGGGGTCAGGATCCGAACCCGTCTGTCCGCCCGAATCTGACAGCAGATCAAATTGTGGACCAGATCGAGCGCCACAATCAGAGTCAGGCGGAAGCGTTGAAGCATTACGAAACGGTACGGCATTATCAGGTCGAGTACCGAGGCTTTGGATCGACTCTCGCAGCCAGGATGGAGGTCGAGGTGCGCTTCGACGCAGCCGCGGGTTTGAGCTATCGCATTCTCTCCCAGAGCGGGTCGAAGATCCTTTGCGACAAGGTGCTGAGGCGGGCGCTTGACAGCGAGAAAGAGGCTTCGCGAGATAAGGCGGCCACAGCCTTGACGCCCGCGAATTACAGGTTCCGATTGGAGAAGGTTGAGAACTTGGATCAACGCCCGGAATACGTTCTGGATGTCGAGCCGTTAACGGGGAACAAGTTTCTCTATCGAGGCAAGATCTGGGTGGATGCGACGGACTTCGCGGTGAAGAAGATCGAAGCAGAGCCGGCAAAGAATCCCTCGCTTTGGATTTCACGAACGCAGATTCGATATACGAGCGCGAAGGTCGGCGGTTTCTGGCTGCCGGAGCGGAACCGGAGTGAAACCAAGGTGAGGATTGGGGGGACTGCGGTGCTGACGATCGACTACGGAACGTATCAGGTTGTTCCTTCTACGGCGCGGCAGAGCAGGGAAGAGCGCTCGGGGCCCAATCTTGCGATCCGACGTGCAGAAGCGGTCTTCGGAGGGTGAAGGGTTCGGCCTGCACACAGAATGGGTTCCTCGCTCTCAGCCGCCTGTCTTTTCCGTGAGCATTGCCCAGCGCTCATAGAGCGCATCGTGCTCCTGCTGCGCCGATTCCAGCTCCGCCAATGCCTGTGTCAATGCGTGCGCGTCGGTCGCAACTGCAGGATCGTCGATGAGTTCGCGCGCGGCGTGGAGGCGGGCATCCGCAACTTCGACGCGGGCTTCGATGGCATCGAACTCGCGTTGCTCGATGTAGGAAAGCTTCTTTTTTGAAGCTGTCGCGGGCGCGGTTTGCGGTGCCGGTTTTGGATCGGGGTCATCGCCGGATTTGCCGACCTCCCCGCGCCACTCTTCCCACTGCCGGTAGTCGGCGAACAGCTCTGCATCGCCGCGGCCGTCCAACCCGACGACGATGTTGGTCACGCGGTCCAGCAGATAGCGGTCGTGCGTGACCAGCACCAGGGCGCCGGAGAAGTCGAGCAGTGCTTCCTCAAGAATCTCGAGCGTGGGAATGTCGAGGTCGTTGGTCGGCTCGTCGAGGATGAGAACGTCGGCGGGCTGGAGCATCAGGCGAGCGATCAAGACACGCGCGCGTTCCCCGCCACTGAGCCGTTCGACGGGTTGATTGAGTTGCTCGCTCGTGAAGAGGAACCGGGTCGCGTAGCTTGCGACATGAACAACCCGATCCTGATACACAACAGAATCGGAATCGGGCGCGAGGGCGCGGCGCAGGGTGAGACTGTTGTCGATTTCACGCATCTGGGAGAAGTAGACGATGCGCAGGTTCGCGGCGCGCCGCACGGTTCCTGCGCTAGGCGGCAATTCGCCGGTCATGGCGCGTAGCAGAGTCGTCTTGCCCGAACCGTTGGGGCCGACCAGGCCAAGTTTCATACCGCTGGTGAGGCCGAAACTGACGCCGCGCAGGATCTCCCGGCCACCCAACTGGACCGCGACCCCATCGAGTTCGATTAGACGCTTGGTCTTTCGATGGGTAGCGTCGAAGCTGATTCCGGCCGTTGCTGTGCGGCTACGAGATTCGGAGTCCTCGAGCTTCGCGATCAATTCGTGGGCATTGTCGATGCGGGCCTTGGCCTTGGTGGCGCGGGCCTTTGGGCCGCGGCGGAGCCACTCCACCTCAGTTCGTACCCGATTGCGCAGCCCTTCCTGCGCGCGCTGCTCTGACTCGATCCACGTTTCGCGGCCTTCGAGGAACGCGGAGTAGCTGCCTTTCAGCCGCAGCAGTCCATTGGGGTAGATGCGGTTAAGCTCGACGACCTCGGTCGCGACGTTCTCAAGGAAGTAGCGATCATGCGCGACCACGATGAATGCGAAGTTCGCCGCATCGAGCAAGCCTTCAAGCCACTCGATGCCTTCGAGGTCAAGATGATTGGTTGGTTCGTCGAGGAGCAAAACATCCGGCTTGACGACCAGGGCCTCAGCAATCGCCAGTCGCTTGCGCCAACCGCCGCTGAGGGTGGCCGCATCGGCATCCATGCGGGGACCGGCCGAGTCTGCGCCGGTCCCCGCCAAACCGGGGGAATCTTCGAAGCCTGCTCGACCCAGAGTCTCGCGTAAACGCTGCTCGCGTTCATTTTCGGGTACAGAGGCATTGGCCATTGCCAGTTCGATTGCGCCACGCACCGTGATTCCCGGTGCATATTCCGAGATCTGCCGCACGTAGCCAATGCGCGCGCGCTTGCGGAAAGCAACCTCGCCAGTATCAGGTTCCTGCTCGCCGGCGAGCAGAGCCAGAAGGGTAGATTTCCCGGCACCGTTCGGTCCGATGAGACCGATCCGGTCCCCCTCGTGCACGGCAAAGAAGATGTCTTGAAACAGGGGCTTGACGCCGAATCGTTTCGAGATGCTTTGTGCATTCAGAATCGGCGGCATGCCTTCAGGACCCTGCAATTCTATTGAGCATGAGTTCGCGCAATCTCTCGACAGCTCTTCTGCAATCCTGCGGCTGATTCCCGTCGAGTGATCTACGCACTAGATATCGAGGTTCTTCACGTCGAGGGCATTGTCTTCGATGAATTTGCGGCGCTTTTCGACGTCTTCGCCCATCAGGGTGGTGAAGATTTCGTTGGTTTCGACGATGTCTTCGAGCTTGACCGAAAGCAGCGTGCGGCGTTCGGGATCCATCGTGGTCTCCCAGAGCTGCGTTGAGGTCATCTCGCCCAAACCCTTATAGCGCTGCACGGAGTATTCCTTCTTGCCTTGCTCGACGATGTAATCGAACAGTTCGCGCGCGGTCTGTTTCTCGACGGGCTCACGCGGCACGCGTGCAGTGCGGCGCGCGGCTTTCGCTTCGGCCTTGGCCTCAGCAGGCGCCTCGCCCTCCTCGAATTCGGTTCCTTCCAGTTCCTCTGCAGGCGCATCGGCAGTAGCTTTTGTGGCATATTCCACCAGGAAGGGTGGCTCCAGATACTGCTTGATCTGGTTGTACTTCGCCATCATCTGGCGAAACTCCGGGCTGGAGGCGAGGGTCCAGTCGATGCGGCGTTCTGCGCCCTGCGAATCGACAAAGCTGACAGACCACGTGTGGTGCTCTTCGTCTTCGACGGGCTTGGCCAGCGATTTGAAACCAAATTCGTCTGAGACTTCTTTCAACTGCTTGTGCAGGTCGATCAGTTTCTCAGGAACGGTGCTGCCAGTCTTTGAGGTGAAATCAGCGCGCTGCGCCAGTTCTGCGCGCGCCAGCAGTTCGGTCAGCCTCTCGCTGCGGATGCGTTTGTCGACCTTCTCGACGAATCCCAAATACTCGTTGAGGAAGCTCATGAACCGGGTCAGGTCGGCTCCCTCGATGCGGCTGGCAGCCTCGCCATGGCGCACGATCATGCCTTCGGAGGCGCGACTGACCATCACTTTCACGAACTCGCGATCGTCTTTGATGTACTGCTCGAAGCGTCCCTTCTTGATCTTGTAGAGCGGCGGCTGCGCGATGAACACGTTGTCGCGCTTGATCAATTCCGTCATGTGGCGGAAGAAGAAGGTCAGCAGCAAGGTGCGGATGTGCGAGCCGTCGACGTCGGCGTCGGTCATGAGGATGATCTTGCCGTAGCGCAGCTTGGTGGGATCGAAGTCGTCCTTGCCAATGCCGGCGCCGAGCGCGGTGATCATGGCGCGAATTTCTTCGTGCCCCAGCATCTTGTCGTAGCGCGCCTTTTCGACGTTGAGGATCTTGCCTTTGAGCGGAAGGATGGCCTGAAAGCGCCGATCGCGTCCCTGCTTTGCAGTGCCGCCTGCGCTCTCACCCTCGACGAGGTAGAGTTCGCATCGGCTGGGATCGCGTTCGCTGCAGTCGGCCAGCTTGCCTGGCAGACCGCCGCCGTCGAGTGCGCCCTTGCGGCGTGTGAGATCGCGCGCCTTGCGGGCAGCCTCACGGGCGCGAGCAGCCTCGATGGCCTTGTTGATGATGCGTTTCGCGATGGGCGGATTCTGCTCGAGGAAAGCGCCGAGGCGCTCGTTCACGAAGGCCTGTACGGTGCCGGCGATGTCGGAGTTGAGCTTGCCCTTGGTCTGGCCCTCGAATTGGGGCTGCGAGAGCTTGACGCTGACGACAGCAACGAGTCCTTCGCGCACGTCGTCGCCCGACAGATTCTCCTTCAGGTCCTTGAAGAGCCCGAGGGACTGGCCGATGGCGTTGATCGTACGCGTGAGCGCCGTGCGGAATCCGGAGAGGTGCGAGCCGCCGTCGACGGTGTTGATGTTGTTGGCAAAGCTGAAGACGTTGTCGGTGTAGCTGTCGTTGTATTGCAGCGCAATCTCGATCTCAACGTTGTCGCGCGACGCTTCCATCATGATCGGCTTGTCGTGCAGAACTGTCTTGCCGCGGTTCAGATGCTTCACGAATTCCGCGATGCCGCCGGCGTATTTGAATTCGGCGCGCTTTGACTCGCCGGTCTTGGCGTCGGCCGTGCGTTCATCGGTAAGCGAAATCTCGAGGCCTTTGTTCAGGAAGGCGAGCTCACGCAAACGCTGAGCCAGGGTGTCGTAGTTGTATTCGGTCACGGTGAAGATCGACTTGTCGGGAAGGAAGTGCACCTTTGTTCCGCGCCTCTTGCTGTTGCCGGTCTGGCGCAGCTCAGTGGTCGGAGCACCGCAGCTGAAATCCATCTCCCAGGTGTGGCCGTCGCGCCAGATCTCGACACCGAATTCCTGGCTGAGCGCGTTCACGCAGCTCACGCCCACGCCGTGCAGGCCGCCGGAAACCTTGTAGGTGGAGGAATCGAATTTGCCGCCGGCATGAAGCTTGGTGAGCACCACTTCAACGGAGGACATCTTCTCGCCGTTGGGAAGGGTCTTCATGTCCGTGGGGATACCGCGGCCGTCGTCGACTACTGTGATCGAGTTATCGACG
>CAVXDG010000004.1:0-112921 GCA_963760475.1 uncultured Acidobacteriaceae bacterium
ATTTCCTTTGCGCGCCGATTCAAAATTGAAATTCCCGCCTCCAGCGGATCGTCCAAATCGAAGTTCTCATCGACGAATCGCTGCGGCGTGTCGGCGTGCGTGTCAATGACAAGCGCGGACCGCTGCACATCTTCAGGCGTAAGTTTTTTGGTCATCTTGGGCGAGGGCTTCACCTGGGATAAGGGCTTTGCCGGGGTTTGGGCACAGAGCGTGAGACCTGCGGCAACGAGGAACGCTGAGGAAGCAAGCAAGGCGCGACGGGTCTGCATAGTCTTGGCGTAAGTATAGCGTGGTACGGCGGAGGCAACTGTCGACGCAAATCTCGGCGTTGACCCGTCGCCCACTCTACAAATCGACAGGCGTTCCGCCCCACTCCTCGGGAGCGACGTCGGCGAGGGTCTGGGTGAAGTCCCAGCGATGGCCGAAAAAGTCCTGAGCGTTGTACTGGCGTTCACCGTAGACGTGGTCAGTGGGCTCGGTGAGGATGACGGCCCCCTGTTGGCGGGCGCGGGCACAATGGGCCGAGGCGTCTTCGATGCGTACCTGGGTCATGTGCGACCGCTCGGGAACCACGTCGCCCTCCGCGACCGTAACGCATCCCTCGCCGGCGCGCATTTGAATGCGGTGGTTGCCAATCCGCAGCCGGATCGTAAAGCCAAAGGCTCTGCAGAGCCATTCCGCGGCGACGCCTGGATCGGGATAGCAGAGGACCGGGATGACGGTGCACGGTGGCACGGAGCGATTCGCGCGCATCACGCGACTCTAACACTTCCTGGAACGCCGTGCCTGGTGCACAGATGCGGAAAGGCGCGCCGGCTATCGGCGATGTTCGTTGGCTTCCATGGCGGCTGCCTTGATTTCTTCGTTGGCGCGCGCCAGAAGCTCTTTTGCCTTGGCAGCGTGGCCACCCATGTCGAATTCGTTCGCTTGCTGAGCGGCATCGACTCGGCCGATTGCCTGATCGATCAGCCGTTGTGCGGCGGCAAGGTTGGGATGGCGATGAGGGTTCACGTTCTGGGCAACAGTAACCCCACCCGCAACAAGCGCGAGCGACAGAGCGGTGCCGAAGGTTAGCTTGCGAAGTGTCATAGGTATTTCCTCCGCACACAACGTACCAAAGCTATGGGAGACCTCGGGAGCAAAAGATTTGCAGAGAGCGGCAATCCGCCGAACGCGTGAAGAATGTCCTATCTGCTGCGCCAGAGTGCGGTTGTCGTCAGATCCCCTAAGATGGTCGAGATGGAATCCTACGTCTCTGCGGGCACCCGCCTCTCCTACATCGACACCGGTACGGGCGCACCAATCGTCTTTCTCCATCCCACCCCACTCGACCACGTTTACTGGCTCCCGTTGGTCGAGCGTTTGGACGAACGCCTTCCCGGCCTGCGCGCGCTCGTTCCCGACCTCCGCGCCCACGGCGCCTCCGAACTCGGCGCCAATCTCCCCATCGCCGATTTCGCACTCGTCCCCAGTGCGCACGCGCTCACCATGGCGCAGCTTGCCTCTGACACGCTGGCCCTTCTCGATCGGCTTGCCCTGCGCGAGGCCGTCTTCGTGGGTTGCTCCATTGGCGGCTATGTTCTGCTCGAGATCTGGCGACAGGCGCCCCAACGCATGCGCGGTCTCGCTTTCATCTGTTCCAAGCCGCAGCCCGATGCTGAAGCCAACCGCATCAAGCGCGCTGAAACCATCGCCCGTGCCCGCGCTGGCGCCCTTACCGGTGGGAGTCAAGCGCTCTTCGATGGCATGGCCCAAACGCTGATCGGCCCTACGGCTCACGCCCGTCACCCCGGCATCCTTGCTGAACTACGTGCGCGGATGACTCTCACGATCGAAGCGCTGGTCGCTGTGCAGGCTGGCCTTGCCCTCCGCCCCGACTCGGTTCCCACGGTCAGCACAATTACCGCTCCGGTCTTCGCTCTTGCCGGGGGAGAAGACCCTGCTGCTTCTCCCGCCGAAATGGAAGCCTTCCGTCTCGCGCCTGGCGGATGCGACTTTCACCTGTTGTCCGATGCCGGCCATTTCGCCGCCTACGAACAGCCCGATGGCGTCGCCGCGCTGCTCGCGCCTTGGCTTAAACAGTTTGGAGCTTGATTGCCTCAATGCGAAGATGGCACAACTGTGTCATCGAGGTTCCCAAAGAACTGAGAGCTGACGCAAAGCAGGAGTCCGAGCTGGAACCGAAATCGCGTGTTCTAGCAGAGCCATTCTGCGTGTCTGCCCATTGGGCCGGACCGCACGCTGATTCTGGTACCCACTATGAGTGCCATTCCGAGTTTTAGAGGACCCACTGTTGCGGCCATTCCACTCGAACAAGAGGTGGGCCCAAGTCAATTCTCCCCAGGATGTGTCTCGAGGGAAGGGGCCTAGGGCTTGCTGCGGGGTTCTTTCGATGCAAAATACCCACGGCGCGCCTGCACACGGACACCGGGCCGACCGACTTTCACCTGCAACGTGTGGAAGGTGCCGGTCGGCGTGACTCCCTTGAGCGAGATCCCCAACAAATACTCAAACTCGGGCGGCGCCATCAGGCTCGCCAGTCCGCCGCCCAGATCGTTGCTGTTATGAATGAACCTGCCGCCGGTTCCATTGGCCATCTCCGACAGAGCGTTTTCGCTTTCCTGCATCACGTTGAGATGGTTCTGTGATGTCTGGCCTGTCAACTGGCCTAGGAAGACGGTGCTCCCGCCCTGACTCGCATCGACATTTCCCGCGTAGAGGCCGCGTGCATCCAGCGTGTTGATGACGACGTTCGACGAAGCAGCCTGATCGAAGAGTTGCGATTTGAAGTTCATCGCATCCGACGACAATGTCAGAAAACCCGGCGATATCAGAATCAACGTTCTCTGTCCCGAGAGTTTCGACATCGCGCGCGTCACGGTTGTGACCGCGTTGAGAGATTCGCGCGCGTCTTCTTCGCCGACACTGAGCGCGCGCCTCGCGGCCGAGAGTGCCAGACGCTGATCCGCCCGCGTGGGGTTCTCGATTTCACCGACTCCAGTTGTGCTTCCGGGCACAACTGCGACTGCGCCGCTGCATGCATCCACCTTGGCCACCGCAATCTGGAACTCCGTCTCGTCATGCTGATTCAAGATCTCGTTGGCACTGAAATAGTCGATGTCCGGACAATCGCGCGAGTTGTGTTGAAACGACTGGTGAACCGCAACCTTCTTTACTGCCGCCTGCAGGACCGCGCGATCTTGCGTAATGCCCGAGTTCACACCCATCAGCGAAACCACGGCCGCGTACTCGTTTGCAGCCAGCGGCTTGACGAGGACTTGCAGAGCGGCCTGTTGCGTGCGGGCCAGGTCCGAAATCTCCAGATGCCGATCGTCAAAGAGAAACACGATGAACCTGTTTTGCCCGTTGGCGGTTGACACGGCGGTTTCCGCTGGAGACTGTGACTCGCTGCTTTGCCCGGGCTTGCCTCGAATCGTCGATCGCACCACGGTGAATTCCGTGACTGGCCGTGGCTTCCCCTGGTCGATGACCTTAAAATCCTTCTCGGTGAGATCGCCCACCGGACGATCCTGCTTGTCGTATACCAATACGGGCACAAGCAGCACATCGACATTGACGCGAAGTGTCACCCCCGAGTCCGACGGCTTCGACGGTGGCGTCAAACCCGGTGGTTCCGGTGGGCTCACGTGGCTCGTCGACGTCGGGGCTGCAGGCTGAGCAGCGCCTTCACTCGGCTCCTGTTCGTGCGTCTCCGCAACAGCCGGCTCAGGCATCGTTGCTTTCTCAACCGGCACCGGCGCTGTCGCCTCTGCGGGCCCAGCGTTCGATGGGCCTTCCTCGTGCTGCGCCGCGGGCGCAGTCGCAGCGATTTGAGATGTCGGACCCGCAGCGGACTCCGATGCCGCAGCCGGCGAGTTCTTTGATTCCGCGCCCTGTCCTGCTCCCGCCGCCGGAGCCGCCGCACGTGGCACACTTGCGGCCGGTGCCGCTCCCACCGCCTCCTCGCTCACAATCCGCGCCGTCGAAGCAAACAGATGATAGTTCGCGAATAAATTTTCGTTGAGCCACTCCGTCGCCACTCCGGCAAAAGTTGCATTCACCGTCGGTGGCGCTGCCGACAGCGCGAGACTGCGCACCGGGCAAATCAGCGTCTTGTCTCCAATTTGCACCGGACCATACTCAACCAGCACCGCGCCGCGCTCAAACTTCGGATTCCCCTTCAAATCCGCAATCAGCGTCACGCGCGTAATCGTCCCCGTCGCTGGATCAACCCATAACGACCCCTGATAGTCTGGCTTCACGCGAATCGTTCGATTCCACTTTGAAACCGCGCCCGCATCCCGAGCCCTGTTTCCAGCCCACCGCATCGACTCCCCGCTGGTCTGAATCTCTTCCACCGAAGTATCGATCTCGTAGTGCGACGCGCCCTTGGGAACCTCATAGTGAAAGACCGCCATCATGCCCGCAGGAGTCTGCTCCCAATGACTCCAAGCAGTCTTTCCCTGCGCAGAATCGCTCAGAATGATAAGCAGTGCGGAGCCAAACTCGCCCCAGGTCATCAATCCGCCCGTCGCAGGAGGGGCCCCCGTCCCTCGATTGATCGACACGCTTTCCTTCTCGTTGCGCACCGAGACTTCCGCATTCGATGACCCGATGAGATGCATCCCCAGGCGCTCCGCATATCCGCCTTTCGGCCCTTCCTGCGGACTGTCGTCAAAGCTGAACGTCGTGCGTGTCGCCAGCAGGTTCGGTAAACGCGGAAGCGTCTCCAGCGCAAATCTCTGCGCAGCCGCCAGCAGATGCTGCTTTGTCGCTGCATCCGGCGCGGGGGTGCTCGGCAGCTCGTTCGCCGGCGGATCGAGAAACACCGATCGATCTGCGAGCAAAAGCAGTGCCGTAGCTGAGGCCGAGCCACTCTTCAATTGCTGGTTCAGGTGGGCGAGCGTCAGCTCCGTAAGTCGCTCCGACAGCTCGATCCCGCTGATCTTCCGCGCAAGCTCAGCATCGCTCTTGTGTTCGCCGCGCTCCGCGCTCACCAGCTGCTCCAGCTGGGCAACCGTCATCCGCTTCGCTGCCCACGACGGACTCACAGCCAATGCCAACACCGCAATCAGAATCCAACGCATCTCAAGCCAACGCATTCCAGATCTCGATTTGAGCACAAGAGGGACCAAATCGATCGCATCGTATGAACAGCAAAGGATACGCTCTCATTCTGCCGCGCGAGAAGGGGTGTCCCGGAGTTGGGGTTCACCAGGTCGATAGATTTGCCTAGATGCTGGTGGACGGCCAACCGCTGTTCACCTGAGCCACCTGCGAAACTGACCTCCAGCTGCTGCCCGACTACGGTGACTTCGCCGCCTACGAGCAGCCCGACCGCGTCGCCGCGCTGCTCGCGCCCTGGCTTAAACAGGTCTTGGCATAACAGCGCCCCATAAAACGGTGGACGAGAAGGCAAACTCAGCGAAGCTCCGACCGAATCCCAAAAGGATCCGTCGTTCCGTTCGATCAGCGCCTTGAGCCGTTGCCACAAATGTGCGGTTGAATGAGTCTTTCGATCTTGAACGAGCGTCCTTTGGGATAGGATTGCTGCGACACATTCTGGATGGGGTACTTGCGAGCGTGTGCTTGTGTGCTCTGCGCCGGTATTGGATGTTGCGCATGGCACGTCAAGAAATGCATCCTGTTCGGCGGCTGAGCCCGCACTTCATCGGCCCGGCTGCCAAGTTGAGTTTCAAGTTAGCGATTGCTCATTGAGAGAGGTAGCCGCCCGTGACGAAGTCCCTGATAAGCCGGAACTGCGCGGGTGCGCTGGTTCTTGTCGCCGTTCTGCTCCGCGTTCCCTGCGCGGTTTCGCAGTTTCCGCCCATGCCGCAGCCGAAGCACTATCCCTGGTCTGACACTGCTTTGTCGCCCGATGCACGAGCTGACTTGATCATCAAGGAACTCACGCTGGAGGAGAAGATCTCTCTTTTGCACGGCCAGGGTTTTTCCTTCAATTCAACGGGACCGACTGAGTCCAATGGGGGTGCCGGATATTCGGTTGGGATTCCTCGCCTCGGCATTCCTGCGATTCAAATGGCGGACTCCGCCTACGGAGTCACGCGCGGCGCAGCTTCCGGACGCTATTCCACCGCGCTGCCCAACAACCTCGCCGCTGCCTCTTCATGGGATCCACAAAGTGCCTTTGAATATGGCGCCCTCATTGGTCGCGAGTTGCGCCAGCAAGGCTACAGCATGTCCCTTGGCGGAGGCGTCAACCTCCCTCGCGAGCCGCGCAATGGCAGGACATTTGAATACCAGGGCGAAGACCCACTGCTTGCCGGCACACTCGTCGGCAACTTCGTCAGAGGAGTGCAGTCGCAGCATGTCATTGGCGACCTGAAGCACTATGCCATCAACGATCAGGAAAGCGGGCGCAACGCAGTCAATGCCAATATTGACAAGCGGTCCATGCGGGAAACAGATCTGCTCGCTTTCGAAATCGCTCTCAAGATCTCCGATGCCGGGGCATTCATGTGCTCCTACAACCGGGTCAACGGCGATTATGCATGCGAAAACAGCTATCTGCTGACGGAAGTGCTGAAGAAGGATTTTCAGTTCAAGGGCTTTGTTCTCTCCGACTGGGGCGGTACGCACTCAACGGCGAAGGCTTCACACGCCGGCCTCGACCAGGAGCAGCCGGGCAAGAACTTTTTCGGAGATGCTCTGCAGAAAGCAGTGGAAAGTGGGGAAGTCTCTCAAGACGAGATCAACGATCACGTTCATCGAATTCTGCGCACTATCTTTGCTTTCGGGCTGTTTGACAATCCGCTTGTGAAGCAGGTTCCCGACGTCGAGGGCGGCTACGTCATCGCGCAGAAACTTGCCGAGAAGAGCATCGTACTGCTCAAGAACGAGCGCAGTGTTTTGCCTTTGGGGTCGGGTCTGCATTCCATCGCGTTGATTGGCGGTCATGCCGACGTGGGTGTTCTCACCGGCGGCGGATCAGCGCAGGTTGATGCTCCCGGAGGCTCGGTTGTTCCTCCTCCGCCTCCGCAGCCGGGTGCAAACGTCATGGCGAACTTCGCGAGGCGTCAGGTTTGGCTGCCCAGTTCTCCGCTGCGCACGTTGACCGCTAAGCTCCCTTCAAGCAAAGTCAGTTACGTTTCCGGCGACGACCTCGCTGCTGCTGCTTCGGCCGCCAGGGCCGCGGACGTGGCCATCGTTTTCGCATATCAGCATGAATCGGAAGGCATGGATCTCAAGTCGCTCGATCTAAGCGACGATCAGAACAAGCTGATTGAAACCGTTGCTGCCGCCAATCCAAAAACCGTCGTTGTTCTCGAAACGGGCAGCCCGGCCACCATGCCTTGGGTCGACAAGGTTGCAGGTGTAGTCGAAGCGTGGTATCCCGGAATCCGCGGCGCGGAGGCGTTGGCGAATGTGCTTACCGGAGAAGTCAATCCCACGGCCAAACTGGCGATCACCTTTCCCAGGAGTGATGCCGATTTGCCCCATCCGACGCTGGTATTGCCGCCCCCAGCCTCGCAGCCTCAGCGTCCAGCGCCAGGAGCCGACATTTCCAGCTTCATGGCCATGATGGCCAAAGGGCTGCCCCCCTTTGAAACCTACTACGACGAAAAACTCAAAGTCGGCTACAAGTGGTATGACGCCGAGAAAAGGCCGGTGCTGTTCCCGTTTGGCTTTGGTCTGTCCTACACCACCTATGCCTACTCAGGCCTCGCAGTGAAAGATGGCGATGCGCTTTCTGTTTCCTTCACGGTGAAAAATACCGGCAAGCGAGCGGGAACAGAGATTGCCCAGGTGTATGCCTCTTTGCCTGACGCAGCTGGTGAGCCGCCCAAGCGCCTGATCGGTTGGGCTCGCGTTGAATTGGCGGCCGGCGAGTCGAAAGAGGTCACCGTTCCGGTTCAGCGCGATCACCTCAATGTGTTCGATGAAGCAGCTGATGCCTGGAAATTTATTCCCGGCAGCTACACCATATTGGCCGGAGGCTCGTCCCAGGATCTGCCACTTCACCAGCAACTGACGATGCAATAACCGAATCCACGCGCATCGAATCACCATGCTTCTAGCGAATCGAACGAGCCACAGAAGCGATGGAGAAGAGGCTGTCGAGAAAAGTGAAATCCGCGAGCGTGAGGCGCCAGCCCCCTGCCTCCCGCTCGTCGGTCGATCAGTCGTTGGGAGCAAGGCCGCCACATTTGCGCGGCAGCTGCCAATTGGGCTCTTCGCGGATTACGCCCAGATCCATGCACTCGGCGGAGTCGTTGGCGCCCCGCAGCATGCCAATGGTGGAAGACATTCCTGCCGCCCCGCCTCCGGCAGGCGCCACCGGGGGAGGCGGCGCGAAGTGTGGCGCAAACTTCTTCTGCACCATCGCCGGCGGAATCCGATAGCTGGCGAACACCGCACCCGCCAGCGCCTTCTCCTGCGAGGCCACATCCGGCGGTGCCTGCGCCAACTTCATCATCAACTTGTAGGTCCCACCGGTATCGACAGGCAAAGAGCAGATCAGCAGTCCAAACGCGACCGGCCCCTTGAGCGAATTGAAGCTGCCGCTGACGCGCCCGCAGGAGATCCGGCCTCCCATCAGTGAGAACGGTGTGCTCGAAGCAATCTTCACTTGCGGATCAGCCGATCCATTGACCGATGCACCCCACTGCTCAAGCATCGTGAACTTTTGATCCAGGCTCGCTGAGTTTGGCATCGACAGATCGATGCCGTTCGCTGGTTTCTGGCCGAGTTGCAACGGAGCGTTGCGCACCACAAATGTGTTGCCCAGCACGATCTGTTCGCCTTTGGGGCCGTCCATCACAATCACGGTTTCTGCGCCTTTGGTCACCTTCCATCCCGGCGGAACCCCGGCCTGCGCGCTTTGATCGGGTGCGGTATACGGCTGCAGCGCGGGAACTGCGGCTGAGGGCGAAGGCGTCTGTGCTTGCGCGGCCAGAGTCATGATTCCGCTGGCTGCAGCACAGAAAAAAAGAAAATGACGACCCAGACAACAGGAGGACAAAGTTCCCCACACGCGCATCGACATGCTCCTTGGTGAAAGTTGAAATCGGAACAACTGGACGGCCTTGAATTCGATTCAGTTTGGTTCTGCGATTGGTTGCCAAAGCCTATCATGCGCATCGCGCCCCTTTCCAGAGGAGGCGCCTCTCGCTCCCGTGAGCCTGCAACCGAACCTCGCCGTCGCCGCTGCGGATCGTTTGCGAAGAATTAGCCTCGTCCGTCGCACAATGAAATAGGAGAAGAGAACCTGCCGCAAGCGGGCAGCTCGATCGCACTTGAACCGGTCCGCTAACCCTAACGCTGAGAGGAATCTGCGGCTAACTTAAACTGGCAGAATAATTTGGCGACAGCGACTATGTCTAACCCCATCAAAGAGAGGAATTTCGCTCCCAGAGCCGGGGAGGGGGGGGGCACTGAATTTGACCGGCGAGGAAGCAGCCGAAACAACAGGCTGTGCGAAGGGCGTTCACCTTGCCAGTGCACAATGGTCTTGAAGGCAAAGCTCGTCCATAGGTAGACGAAGCCTTGCACTATCGAGGCACAGCGCACATTGACGATCGACTCCACCGGCTCCTCTCGCCCCTTTCACTATCCCGCAGCAAAAAGCGCTTTGCGCTGCGGCAAAGTTTCTCTCGAATCCCTTGCGCGCAAATTTGGCACGCCCCTCTACATCTATTCAGCCGACCAAATCCTTGAGCGTCTCGCGCTCTTTCAAAATGCTTTTGCCGCGCGCGATCACCTGGTCTGTTATGCAGTGAAAGCCAACTCCTCGCTTGCCATTCTCAAACTTCTCGCCGACCACGCTGCAGGCTTTGACATCGTCTCCGGCGGCGAGCTTGAACGGGTTGTTGCCGCCGCGCCAGACGCTGTCGCACGCGTCGTCTTCTCCGGCGTCGGCAAGACCTCAGCGGAGATCGACCAGGCTTTGCGCGCAGGCATTCTGCAGTTCAACGTTGAAAGCGAACCGGAGCTCGATCTGCTCGCATCGCGCGCCCGTCGCCTCAACATCAAGGCTCGCTTCGCGCTGCGCGTCAATCCCGACGTCTTCGCTGAGACGCACCCTTACATCTCGACCGGCCTGCGCGAGCACAAATTCGGCATCGACATTCATCGCGCCCTGCGCATCTACAAACAGGCCGCAGGCAATCGTTGGCTTGAAGCACACGGCGTCAGCGTCCACATCGGCTCGCAGATTCGCTCGGCCGATCCCTTCGGCGCTGCATTGCAGCGCGTCAGCAAGCTCGTGCGCCAACTTGATTCCGCTGGCATTCCGATCGCGGCCGTTGACGCAGGCGGCGGCTTGGGCATCGATTACCACGGCGCAGCCTTCGACGCGGCAGCCAAGGTGCGCGAGTACGCTGGTGCGCTGAACCATGCTCTCGGCGCCTTCTCTGGCCGTCTGCTCCTTGAACCGGGCCGCTTTCTCGTCGCGCAGGCCGGCGCTCTGCTCACCCGCGTGCTGGTCATCAAGCGCAACGGCACCAAGCAGTTCGTCATCACTGACGCTGCGATGAACGACCTGATTCGCCCCGCGCTCTACCAAGCCCACCATGAGATCGTTCCGGTTCGCCCTCGCGGCGGCAAAGCTGTTCCCGTCGACGTCGTTGGCCCGGTTTGCGAAACCGGGGACTTCTTTGCCCGCGATCGCGTTCTCAAGCCACTCAAGCCCGGCGACCTCGTCGCTCTGCTCGATGCAGGCGCCTACGGCATGGCGCAGAGCTCCAACTACAACACCCGACCCCGCGCTGCCGAAGTTCTCGTCACCGGCAGCAAGGCCAGGCTCATCCGTCGCCGCGAGACGATTGCCGGTCTTCTTGCTCCCGAAATGGATGTGTCAGGTTCCTGATTTTTTTCAGGCAACTCGGTGCAACTCGCCCGCACCGTGGTCCGTCCTGTTAAGGTAATCCCGCGGAGGAATTGGAATGCAAGTTTGTGCGAATAGGACGATCTGCGTCCTGACATCGGTTGTGCTGGTTCTCGGTTGTTCCATCATTGCGAACGCGGACCCTCTCAAGGTGAAAACGGAGCAGGGCAAGGCGCAAGGCAAGACCATCAACAGCGGCAAGGTGAATGCCTTTCTCGGCCTGCCGTATGCGGCGCCGCCGGTCGGCGACCTGCGCTGGAAGGCGCCGGAACCAGCCGCCAAGTGGAAGGGTACGCGCGATGCGACGAAGTTCGGCGCGCACTGCGCTCAGGGACGCGTCTTTGACGACATGATCTTTCAGGACGCTGCTCCCAGCGAAGACTGCCTCTTCCTGAATGTCTATGCGCCTGCCGACGCGACGGCCAAAAGCAAGCTGCCGGTCATGTTCTGGATTCATGGCGGCGGTTACTCCGGCGGCGGCAGTTCTGAGCCGCGCCACAACGGTGACTTTCCTGCCCCTCAAGGGCGTCGTGCTCGTCACCATCAACTATCGCCTCGGCGTCTTCGGCTTCCTCGTCACCGACGAGCTCGCCAAAGAAGCCAATGGAGCAGCAGGGAACTACGGCCTGCTCGATATGGTTTCCGCTCTCCACTGGGTCAACGCCAACATCAAGAACTTCGGCGGCGATCCCAACAACGTCACTATCTTCGGCGAAAGCGCTGGCTCCTTTGCGGTTTCAACGCTGATGGCCTCGCCTCTCGCCCAGGGCCTATTCCACAAAGCCATCGGCGAAAGCGGAGCGGCCTTTCCGGGCGGCCTCGCTCTGGGCGGCGACTCTGTTGCCGAAAGGGCGAAAGCTGACGGGGCGTGGGCCGAGTCGATTGGCGCAAAATCGCTCAAAGATCTGCGCGCCTTGACCACCGATCAGATACTCGAAGCGGCAAAGAAGAAGACCACAGGCTTTCCTCCGGTCGTTGACGGCCGCTTGCTCACCGAGCCTGTGCCCGATACGTATGCCGCGGGTAAGCAGGCGCATGTTCCGCTGCTGGCTGGATGGAACGCCGACGAGGGAAGCTTCTTCGCCATGCGTGGCATGACCGCAGCGCAGTGGAACCAGATGGCAGCCGGGATGTTTAAGGAACGATCAGCCGAATTCCTCAAGTTCTATCCGGCCGGCTCCGACACCGAAGCCCTCCGTTCCGCGATCGACTACGGCAGCGACAACTTCATCGCGCTCGGCACATGGAAATGGCTTGAAGCGCAAAAAAAGACAGGCCAGTCTCCCGTCTATCGCTATCACTTTGAACTTGCCGCAACCCCAAGCAAGTTCCATCCCGGTACCTTCGCCTTCCACTCCGACGATATCGAGTACGTCTTCGGGACCCTCGATACGCGACCCGGATTCGCCGTGCGTCCCGAAGATCGCAAGCTGAGCGACGAGATCATGAGTTACTGGTCCAACTTCGCCCGCTCCGGCGATCCCAACGGCGCAGGCCTGCCCAACTGGCCGAAACTCGACGCCGACGATGCTCTCATTCACCTCAACGACCCCATCACATCCGGCCCCGACGCTCTCCGCGCCCGCTACGACTTCCTCCTCCAGGGAATTCCGCCCATGCACTTCTAGCGTTCGCCGACACCAAAAAACAGAGGCCACCCCATCCGGAGTGGCCTCTGTTTTTAGCCCTTCAATATGCCGCTAGCGATCCGTTCCCGAAGCCGCAGCAAAGCCCGATGCCTGGTTTGCTGGAATCGAGTTCACCGGCGGGGGATCGACAAACGATGCCGTCCTGGCATTAATCGCTGTCGAGTAGTCCGCACCCAGTCCCAACTTTTTCAACGCTCGCGAATCGGGCATTAACTTCGTCTGCCATCCCTGGTCGCCTTGGTACTTCCGCATCGCAGCCTGGGTGGTCGCGTCCCATGTACCGGTGGCTTCGCCGGTCATGTAGTGTTCGCGGATCAGTGCCTCTTGAATCTCCGTTGCGCGGGAGCCGTCAATCGCCTGCTGGCCTCGCAGCGCGTGCCCGCGCTTGCCGGCCTTCTTGTGGCCGCGGCTGGTTTTGGACAGATGGACGTGATTCTTGGCCGAAAGGCGCGTGTGCGTGCTCGTTGCGGAGACCTTGTGCACCTGGGCAGCAATTGCCGGCACGGCAATGAGGGCCGAAGATAGCAGAAGACCCAGGCTTGCTCGAAATGAAAGCATTGCTGGTTTCCCTCTAGAGATCAGATTTCCGGAACGTCTTTGTCGGGATTTTATCCGACGTTCCTATGCTACGCAATTCAAAAGTCGTTCAACATGAAGAAAATACAAGCGTCCCTCTCAAACGTAACTTGAGGACCTTCATGTCTCCCGTGGCCTCTTTCAGCTCTCAACCAGTTACTACCGACTTCGCCTCCAATAGCATGAATAAAAATGGGTTAAGGCTCCGGGCGACATCCATTCCGCCCGGAGCAAGCCACTTGCGCTATTGCAGCGTACCGCCGATGTAGTTGATGCCATCGCCGGGCCTTCGTGGGTCCATCACCTCGAAAACCACGTCGTCCCCGTCCTTCAGCTTGCTGACCACCGCATCGTATTGCGCCTTCGTGCTGGTCGACTGCTTGTTGATCCGAACGATCACCAGTCCCGGCTCAATCCCCTGCAGGTCGGCAAACGATCCCGTTCGCACGGATTGCACCGCCATGCCCTGCGTGTGCAGCTTGCTGACCACTGCCGGCGACGCTTCGCGCACCACGATTCCCAGTTTCGCTTCGCCCGCATCGCCCTCCTGGTCAGGAGCGGTGATCGCCTGCGGATTGTTCAGCTCTGCGAATACCTTGTCGCGGTCGCCGACCGTCACCGTCGCATCCGTCGGCTTGCCGTCCCGAATAAACCCGAGCCGGATACTCGATCCAGGTCGGCGGCTGGCAATCTCGTTCACCAGGTCATCGCCGTCTTTGATGGGTCTTCCGTCGATCTGGGTGATGATGTCTCCCGGCTTCAGCCCGCCTTTATCCGCGGGACCGCCCGGCTGCACCTGCTGCACCAGTACGCCATTCTTGAATCCGTAGATGCGGTTCACCGCACCCGAAAGATTCGGCCGGAACTGGATCCCAATCGAGCCGCGCACCACCTTGTGGCTGGGGCTGATCAGGTCGTTGTACACCGACACTACCGTGTTCGACGGCATTGCAAAACCGATGCCCTGATAGCCCGCCGACTGCGTGAAGATCGCTGTGTTCACGCCAATGACTTCCCCTGACATGTTCAACAGCGGACCGCCTGAGTTACCGGGATTGATCGCCGCATCGGTCTGGATGAAGTGCTGGAACTGTCCGCTCGCTCCCGGCTCAATCGTGCGATTCTTCGCCGAAATAATGCCTGCGGTTACGGTTTGCGACAACGCAAAGGGGCTGCCGATCGCTTCCACCCAGTCGCCCACCTGCGCCGTATCGGAGTTCCCCAGCTTTACAGTCGGGAGCGGCGTGTTGGTGTCGATCTTGATCACGGCCAGATCGGTCGCCTTGTCCACTCCGATCACCCGCGCCGGGCGGCCCTGGTCCACACTGTCCGGATCGGTCGAAAGCTTCACATAAATCTTGTCGGCCTTCTCAACCACGTGGTTGTTGGTGATGATGTAGCCCTTCGAGTCGACAATGAACCCCGAGCCGAGCGACTCGCGCACCTGCCCGTCGTCCCCGCCCCCATCCTGATCGGGAATCTGCCCGCCAAAAAAGCGGTTGAAGAAATTCTGAAAATCGTCCGACCCTGGTCCTTGACCTTTTCCGGGAGCCTGATTCTGGCCTTGTTCGCCATTCGGGTCGTCGTCCCCGTCTCCTGGAGTCTGCTCGAATTGCTTTCCGTGCGGATTCCGGCGCCGGTTGGTCGACTGCTTGGGCAGCGTCTCGGTGTTGATATTCACCACCGCCGGCCCTACTTCCTTGGCAATCTTCACAAACTCATTCGGGGGAACCGTCGAGTTTGTCACGTGGAGCGGCGTGGCATCTGTGCTTTCGTTCTGCTTCTCCTGCCCACGCACTCCGTGCGCAACGTAGGATCCTGCGACAATCGCAGCTGAAAGTGTGGCAAGCACGACAAATGCAGATGCGAGACGGCGTGAGCGCAGCCGTTCGAAAATGGATTTCATGAGTTCGATGACCTCTTTGGGTAACCAGCCTTTGCTGCGGCTGGACGTTCAGTGCACCAATACCAGTATAGTCAGTTCGCGCGATTCTCTCTCGCTGCGCCTCTGTTGTGGGCAACAACCCCCTCCTGTCCTCAGTCAGTTAGACGCAAGTTGTACGCAAAGAGTCGTTTCGCCCGCATGCTACCATCCGGCATGGAACCGTCCCCGTTCTTGAGAGCCCTTGCTGCCCTGGCCGCGCTTTCCCTGGGAAGCGCTGCCCCGATTGCCTCCGCTCAGAACCAATCGCCGTCTCCCGCTCCCGCGAATCCGCACAGCGCCCCGGCTTCGTCCAGCATCCCGGGTTCGCTCTCGATCAAGGACCGCCTCAACGCCATGCTCTCCGGCGGAAAAAGCGCCTGGTCGCCCGAACAACTATCCGTCATGGCCCGTCTTCGCGACACTGCCATCAAGGACACCTACGCCTACGACGAACTCCGCCATCTCACCAACAACATCGGACCCCGCCTCAGCGGCTCCCCCCAGGCCCAGCAAGCCGTTGACTATGTCGCCGCTGAAATGCGTGCGCTGGGCGCAGGGGTCACGCTCGAAAAAGCCACCGTCCCGCATTGGGTCCGCGGAGAGGAAAAGGCTGAGCTCCTCTCCTGGTCTGGCCAGGCCCCCGGCACAACCCAGAAGATCGTCCTCACCGCGCTCGGCGGAAGCGTCGCCACTCCGCCCCAAGGGCTCACTGCTGAAGTTGTCGTAGTCGACGACTGGCAGCAGCTTCACGCCCTTGCGCCCGATAAAGTAAAAGGTAAGATTCTGCTCTTCAACCACAAGTTCGACAAAGAATTAGCTGCGCAAGGAGACGGCCTCAATGCCTACGTCGGAGGAGTCGTCTATCGCGGCGCAGGGCCTATCGCCGCTGGAGCAGTTGGCGCTGCCGCGGTCCTGGTTCGCTCCGTCGGCGGTGCGGACTTCCGCCTGCCCCACACCGGCATGACCCAGTATTCTCCCAGCGTTCCCAGAATTCCGGCAGCCGCCGTTACCGCAGAGGACGCCGACCTGCTCAAGGACCTCACCCGGCAAGGCCCCGTCCAGATGCACCTTACCCTCACTCCGCAAACTCTGCCCGATGCGCCCAGTTTCAACGTCATCGCGGACTGGAAGGGAACCGAGCACCCTGAGCAGGTTGTCATTGTCTCCGGTCACCTCGACTCGTGGGATCTTGGTACCGGCGCGATTGACGATGGCGCCGGCGTCGTTGTTGCGATGCAGACCCTGCACTTGCTCAAGGAACTCGGTATCCACCCCCGGCGCACCGTGCGGTGCATTGCGTGGATGAGCGAAGAAGAAGGCTCCGAAGGCGCGGCTGCCTATATGGTCGATCACAACGACGACATCGCCAATCACATCGGCGCCATCGAGTCCGATCTTGGCGCTGACCATCCAACAGGCATTTACTACGCCGGCAAGCCCGAGCTCGGCCAGTGGCTGCGGCCGGTTGCGCAGATCCTCGACGCCATCGGCGCGGAAACCCTCATCAACACTCCGGAGACGGGTGAAGACATTGCCAGCCTCACTGCTGCGGGTGTTCCAAGCTTCGCGCCTCGCCAGGACAGCCGCTTCTACTTCAACTACCACCACACCCCAGCCGACACGTTTGACAAAGTCGACTTGAAACACCTCAATGAGAACGCCGCGGTCATGACGGTCCTGGCCTACGCCCTCGCCGACTCACCCGACCCCGCGCCACGCTAGAATCCACCCGCACGAAACTGGGTGCCCCATCCTTGCGCAGCAAGGGTGGGAAACCTCAGAGCCTCAACCAACCGCTTTGCGATGCTGGAACCTGCACGACCGTGGGTGCCTCATGCCTCGATCTTGAGACGTGGGAAAGCAGGGAACTCAACTAGCTTTTAGTGTTACGACTCCAGTCCTTCCATCAGGCTCGCAGCAGCTCCACCAACCGCTCCAGAAACGCGCCCTGCATCGGGTGAATCTTTGCGTGCGCCGCCGCCAGCCCGAACCAACCAGCGCGGTCTACCTCGGGGAACTCCTGCATCTTGCCCGACTTCGGCGGCCACTCCATCGAAAACAGATTGCTGCGGATCGTGCTCGCGTCGCACTCTCCTTCGATCGCCCACGCAGAGATCACTTTGCCGGAACTCAGCTTCACCGTGTCCAGCCAATGTGCTTCGCCCTTCGGGCACGGGGATCCCGTCTCCTCTTCAAACTCGCGCAAGGCTGCTGCAAACGCGTTCTCGTCCAGCTCATACTCTCCCTTGGGGATCGACCACGCGCCTAAATCCTTCTTCGTCCAGAACGGCCCGCCCGGGTGTACCAGAAATACCTCCAGTTCGCCGACCCGCCTGCGATACAAAACAATTCCCGCACTCAACTTGCCCATGAATTCCGTACTCCCAAACTCAAATCAGTTGCGAACCCTCCATCAGGCTTCGTGCGCGCTGGGGACATGTGGTTGGGGAACAAGTTCGGTGAGGCCAATGCCGGCGAGGATCAGGAGAGCACCGCCGGCTGGGCGCAGGCCCATCCGCTCGCCCATGAAGAGGAATGACGTGATCCACGCGAACACCGGCTCCATGGTCAGCAGCAGCGCAATGTGAGTCGACGGCAAAATCGACTGCGCCCAGCTCTGAATCGAAAACGCGGCTGCCGTGGCAAGAGCCGCCGCAATCACCAGCGCCACGATCAGGCGCGGCGTCCAGTGAATTTGCGGATGCTCGATCATGGGCAGGCTGATCGCCATGAACAAAGCGCAGAATCCCACCTGCAGCAGCGCCAGGGGCTGAAACGCGATACGCGGCGACACGTGGCTCAACGCGAGGCAATGGAAGGCGAACCCGATCGAGCACCCGAATGTCAGCACGTCTCCAAGATTGATGGATGAGAAGTCCGGCACGAGCGAGGCCATTCCAGCGCGCCCCACGGTAGCCGGCGCCGTCAGCAGCATGATTCCCAGGAACGCCAGTACCGCGCCTGCGTAAGCGTTCCATCGTGGGGGCCGCGCGTCCGGGGCACGCAACCCCGGAATCGTGGAGAAGAGCGGCACCAGGACCACCACCAGTCCTGTGATGAACGCCGATTTGCTCGGAGTCGTCCGCACCAGCCCGATGGTCTGGAACTGGTAACCCATTGCCAGAAAGAGACCGACGACCGCGCCCGCTGCCAGGTCGCTCCGGCGGATTCCGCGCAACGACCTGTGATAGACCACAGCCAGCAACGCGAACGCCAGCGTCATGCGCACCAGGTTGAACGCTGCCGGCGTCGCATCGGCGAGCGCGCCCTTGACCACGACAAAGGTCGTGCCCCACACCGCCACCACAAACAGCATCAGCAAATAGGCGCGCAGTTTCATTGGAATCAATTCTGAATCGGGTCTTCGACTCTGACTGCCGGCTTAGTGCGTATGCGCACTGTACGACTCTCTTCCCGCAACGTAGGTCGCTCGCACTTGTGTGCCAAGAATTGCCTTCGCATCAACCGAGTACAGATCGCGATCCACCAGCACAAAGTCCGCATCGTACCCCGGCGCAAGCTTGCCTTTGTGTTTCTCGGCAAATTCCGCATACGCCGAGCCCTGTGTGTAGGCATACAAAGCCTGCCCGCGTGTCAGCTTATTTTCGGGGAAGTAGGTCTTCGTGCCCATCTCATTCATCCGTGTTACGGCCGCATAGAGACCGCGAAACGGCGTCACCGGTTCCACTGGATAGTCTGTTCCGAATGCCAGCGGCACACCCGCGTCGAGAAACGCCTTCCACGCGTACGAGTAGGCGGCTCGCTGCGGCCCCAACCGGTCTTCGGCCCAGTTCATATCGGTCAGCAGATGATTCGGTTGCATGCTCGCAATCACACCCAGTTGTTTGAATCGCGGAATATCCGCAGGGTCCACCACCTGCGCGTGCTCGATACGATTGCGCGCCGTGGGCGAAACGCCCGACTGCCCATAAGCATCCAGAGCCATCGCCGCCGCCTTGTCTCCAATCGCATGAAACCCCAACTGAAATCCCGCCTTCGCACGCTCCACGGTCATCGCATTCAACTGGCCTTGCGAGAACTGCGGCAGCCCGCTGTTGCCCGCATCGTCGGCGAATGGAGCCTTCATCGCCGCGGTGCGCGACCCCAGCGACCCGTCCATGAATCCTTTCAGGAACCCCGTGTGCAGCATCGGATCATGCTCATCGTGATGCGCACGCATCGTGAGCAAATCCGCGAGCGGTGTCTTGAACGGTAGCCATTCGCTGATCCGAATCTTCAGCCCACCTTCCTTTTCCATCTCTTCGAATACCAGAAAATCCTGCCACTCACTAAAGTCCTGCACGCTCGTCACGCCATGCGCGAGCGCATCGGCAATGGCCAGCGCATCGCCCTTGCGGCGCTCCTCCGCGCTGGGTGGCGGAATCACCTTCTCCACCAGTCCCTGTGCCGATTCGCGCAAAATTCCCGTCGGCTCGCCCTGCGCATCCAGATCGATTGCTCCGCCCTGTGGCGGCTCCGTCTTCCCTGTGACTCCCGCTGCCTTCAATGCCGCCGAATTCACCACCGCAATGTGCCCATCAATCCGATCGAGAAACGTAGGATGGTCACCCGTGACGCGATCGAGTTCCTGCCGCGTCGGCAATTCCTTGCTCGCCCACAGGGTGTGATCCCAGTTGCCGCCCGTCAGCCAATGGCCCGCGGGAGCAGCATCCGCAAACGTCTTCACCGTCGCCAGCATCTCTTCAAGAGAGTGCACGCCGGTCAGATCGACGTTCAGCTTCGTTCGTCCCGCTCCGCCCAGATGTGTGTGCGCATCGTTGAAGCCCGGAAACACAAAGGTGCCCGTCTTCGCTGTGCTCAAGTCCTTCACAACCGTCTGCGGCCCGGCCAGCTTCCGAATCTTCTCGTTGCTTCCGACAGCGACGACTCTGCCGCCGCTGATTGCCATTGCTTCGACAGTCTGCGGCTTGTCCTCGGCAAAACCCGCGCCGGTATAAATCACGCCATTGAGAAAGATGATGTCTGCGTGCACCGGTGCTGGCTCCGCCGCGGCATCGGTCGCGCCGGCATTCGCTGCAAAGCAACTCAGGGTCAAGGAAAGGAAGAGAAAAGAAGCGCGCATGCGCGGAGTCTACCAGAGCCGCTCTACTGCTCCGCGGCCCATTCCGCAATCGCCAGGGTCAGCAGCAGCGCCCGTCGCAAGCCCAGTTCGCGATCCTTGTCGGTGTACCACTCGGCCAGCGTATGCGCCCCACCGCCATCGCCGCCGGCCCCCATCGAAAGAGCCGGAATCCCGCGGGCAATCGGTATATTCGCATCCGTCGATCCCAGCCGAAGATCCGTCCTGAGCCCAAGATGCCGATCCACCGACCGCAGCGTTTCCAGTATCGGTGAATCCGCAGGCAACTGCGCGGCAGGCCGGTCGCCGATTTTGCGGATGATGAAGGTCAAGGGCCCACGGCTCCGGTTCGGCAACCTTTTCGCAATCTTGTTTGCCCGCTCCACAGCGTCCTCTACCGCGCGATGCAGAGCCACTTCGAGACGCATCAACTCTTCCATGCTCGTCGAGCGAAAATCGATTGACGCCGTCGCACTCTCCGGAATCGAATTCACGCTGGTGCCGCCATGAATCGTGCCCAGGTTCAGCGTTGTCCGCGGCTCATCGGGAACCTCCGTCTGGCTCATCTGAGCCAGCGCTGAAGCCAGCGCCGCAATCGGATTTGGCGTGCCCGCATCCGTGAAACTGTGGCCTCCCGGCCCGCTGATCGTTGCCTGAAAGCGCAGGCTGCCCAAGGCCTGCGTCACGGCTGATTCCGCGCCCGCTCCATCCAGCACCAGGTGTGCCGCTACCCGGGTCGCCAGCGCCGACTCGTTGTAAAAGTGGCGGACCCCCCGCAAATCGCCTTCGCCTTCTTCACCTACGTTGGCCAGCACCACCAGCGGAACGGGCAGCTCAACTTCGGCGTGGATCAGCACATGAGCCAGGGTCAGCAATCCGGCCACCCCGGCGCCGTTGTCGCAGGCCCCAGGAGCTTCCAGACGCATCGCTCCGTTTGCCTCGCTCACCTTGGGATTAGGCGCCGTCCCCGGAGGAAAAACTGTGTCGAGATGGGCTGAAAGCACTACCAGCGGTCCGCTGCTCTCGGCGGGGAGATGCGCCGCCGGCACAATCCCAATCACATTCCCGATCGCGTCGGTGTGAACATTTTGCAATCCCGCATCGGTCATCCATTGCGCGATCCAGGCCGCGCGCAGTCCTTCACCGAATGGCGGCGCAGCAATTCCAACCAGCTTCACCTGCCAATCCATGATGGTGCGCGGGTTGTTATGCATCCACGCAAAGGCCGCATGGATCTGCCGTCGCGCCGCCAGAGCGGTTACCCGTGCAAACGGCGTGCTGCGTGAGAAGAGCGCCATCGGTGTCCTCAGGGTAGCAGGCAGCCCGATCGCATCAGCCTCGGCCATTCATGTCTGCGCCCTCCGCGCTCTCCAACCCATATTCCACCGAGTGCAGAAAGAGCCCTCGCGCCGCAGCCGTTGGGCCTGCCTCAGATCGCGCGCGCGCCGCCAGAATCCCCGGAATTTCTGCCGCCTGCAAGGCCCCTCGCCCCACTTCGATCATCGTCCCCACAAGGTTGCGCACCATGTGATGCAGAAAGCCGTTTCCCCGAACCCGATACACCAGCAGCGGCCCCCAAGCGCTTAGCTCCTCCTGCCACGCGGACGAAAAGATTCTGCGCACTGTCGATCGCGCATCCTCGTCTGTCGTACACTCCCGGGACGCGCTATCCGGATCGCTCGCTGCGAAGCTGCAAAAGTCATGTTCTCCGATAAAGTGTCCCGCAGCCTCATCGAGGGCACTCCGGTCCAGCGGCCACGAACAGGCGTAGACATAGCGCGCGAGAAAGGGCGGGCAGATGTCTTCGCACTCGCGCCTCATCAGAAACACCCGATACTCATAGGTCTTCGCTATTGCCGAGTGGCGGGCATGAAACTCCGCCGGCATCGTCTTCGCTTCCAGAACCCTGATCGCTCCGGGCAGCTTGCGATTCAGCGCGCGATGCAGGTTCTCCGCCGGAATCGACGCCGTCAGCGGGAAGCTTGCCACTTGCGCCAGCGCATGCACGCCGGCGTCCGTCCGTCCCGACCCCTGGGGCAGGGGAGCCTCGCCCGTAACCCGCTCCAAAGCCCTCTGCAGTTCGCCCTGGATCGTCCGCATCCCGGGCTGTACTTGCCAGCCGTGAAAGTCTGTGCCGTCATACGACAGCGTCAGCTTCCAGGTCCGCAAATATCGAGTGTCCAAGGCAGGGTCAGTCATGGGAATCAATCTGGCTAACAGGTTAATTGACCGGATAGGCCACTGAAGTTAATCCGTTTACTGCGATATACTCAGCTATTCATGAACAACTCCCATTCGGGATGAGCTGAACTTTCGGCTGCGGAGAACGGAACGAATCGGCGACTGTGCGCGTATTGCCTCATAAGTGAGTCTTTGCGACAAATCTGTCTGTCAAATCGCCGCCGGAAGCTCACAAACTGAGTCCGGATTGTTGCGCCGGGCGTCTTGAAGAATGGCACCCCACATGCCCTAGCGACTCGTGGAGAGGAACCATGCATTTGTCGGATATACGTGTGTTTGAACCACAGGATGTGGCCGTGCGCCGGAAAATGAGAAAATCGGGAACGCGGCTCCGTGCCCTCGCCGCCGCAATGCTAACCCTGGCTGCTGGCATTCCGTCCAGCTTCGCCCAGCAGGCACCTACCGCCGAGACCAGCAAAGCCGCTTCCGAGCTTCCAACCGAGCCGGTGCCGACACAGACTGAACCCTTGATGCTGCGTCAGTCTTCACGCGATTTTTCTAAACCGGCTGGCCATCTGTTCGGCAACCCTATCAACATGTACCGCCCCACCACCATCGCCCGCGCCGACTTCAACAATTCGGTCCGCCTGCAAGATCTGGTCAGGGACGGCAAGATCTATCTGAGCCTTTCGGACGCGATCGCACTGGCCCTTGAGAACAACTACGACATCGCGATCGGCCGCTACTACCTCGACATTGCCGACACCGACCTGCTGCGCGCAAAATCGGGCGGATCGCTCCGCGGCGTTGGAGCCGCGGTCCTCCAGAACACCATTGGAGGCACCTCGCAGACTCTTAGTGCCAGTGGCGCCCCGGGTTCCGTGAGCGGTGCCACAACCGGTAGCGCCGGCATCGTCCTCTCCAGCGATGGAGCAGGCCCCACGCCCGAGAACCGAGACCCGGTCATCGGCGGTACCATTCAGCTCGAACGCGCGAAATCGCCTCAGACGAGCCCGTTTCAGCCGCGCGCCTTTACCAATACCGACGAATACAACTTCACCTACGCGCAGGGCTTTATCACGGGTACATCTCTAAACCTGGCATGGAACAACACTCGTTCCACGACCACGGGCTTCAATAGCTACAGCCCCGACCTGACGTCTAGTTTCAAAGCCACGGTGACCCAACACCTTTTGCAAGGTGCTGGGATTTGGGTCAACAATCGATTCGTCTACGAAGCCATCCTCAACCGTCGCATCACGGATTCAACCTTCCGGCAGCAGATCCTCGCCACGGTCAATCAGGTCGAAAACATCTACTGGGTCGTGGTCAGCGCGTATGAAGACGTGCAAGCCAAAGGGCACGCTCTTGAACAGAGCACCAAGCTCGACAGCGACACGCGCAAGCAGCTGGACATCGGGACCATGGCCCCGCTCGACGTGGTCAACGCCGACTCGACCGTTGCCACCGACAAGCAGGCGCTCATCAGCTCGCAGAGCAATCTTAACTATCAGCAGCTCACGCTCAAGCAGGCCATCGCGCGCAACCTGAATGACCCTGCGCTGGTCGCGGCGCCCATCATTCCCACCGATCGCGTGAACCTTGATGAATTGCCCGAAGAGAAGCAAACACCAGACGAGCTCGCGAAGATTGCCTTCACCAACCGGCCGGAGCTCGAGCAGGCCGTCCTCTCCATTAAGAAAGATGCCATCACCCTGCGCGGCGCGCGAAACGCTCTTCTGCCCACGCTCGATGTGTACGGGTTCTACGGGGCAAGCGGCGTTGGTGGCGATCCAAACGTGAACTGCAGTTTCTTCGGGTTTTCGTGCGCCGCTCCTTCAAGCAGCGGATACACCGACGTGCTCGGCAACCTGGTCAATGGCAGCTCGCCGGACAAAGGAATCGGTTTCACTTTTCAGATCCCGATTCGCAACCGCCCCGCCCAGGCAGAGCAGGCTCGCTCGCTCATCGAATACCGCCAGGCTGAGATGCACCTCGAGCAGCTCTACACGCAGATTCGCATGCAGGTCGTAGCCCAGCAGTACGCGCTCACCAATGATCGTGCCCAGGTGCAGGCCGCGATTGCCGCCGAAAACTATGCGCGCCAGAGTCTCGATTCTGAACAGAAAAAGCTCAACCTCGGCGCATCCACCACCGCCAGTGTGCTCCTCCAGGAACGCAACCTCGCCGTGGCTGAGAATTCGCGAATCACCGCAAATCTTACCTACGCCAAGGATCGCGCTCTTCTCTATCAGGTGCTGGCATCGACGCTGCAGCACTATGGCATCAATCTCAACGACGCCGCGACAGGCAAGATCGGCAGCGCACCGGTCATCCCCGGCCTCCAGCCCGCGTCGAACACAACCGTCGCCCCCACCGCTCCACCCGCGACCAACTAACCGCGCATCATGCAACAGCAAAAGGCCCGGCGTCCAGCCGGGCCTTTTGCATTCTGATCTCACTCGGCCACGTCGATGACGTACGTCGGGGTCCCCGCAAGGTCTCTCGTCCGTGACTACCGATCCGCAACCCGGTCCAGCAAATCGAAGAACTCAGGAAAGCTGATCGCTGCTGATTCCGCGCCCTGAATCAGCGTTTCGCCTTCCGCGCGCAGAGCCGCGATGCTGAACGCCATCGCGATGCGGTGATCGCCGCCTGCGTCGATCGTGGCTCCGTGCAGCTTCTGTCCGCCGGGCACGTCGAGTCCGTCTTCAAACTCCTCAACCTCGGCCCCCATTGCGCGCAGATTGCGCGCCACCAGCGCAATGCGGTCTGACTCCTTCACCCGCAACTCTTTCGCATCCCGAATCCGGATGCCTCCCGACGTGTACGGACCTATCGCCGCGAGCACTGGCAACTCGTCAATCAGTTGCGCGGACAGCGCGCCGCTGATCTCCGTCGATCGCAAACCCTCGGGCGGCAACGTGATCTGCACCGTTCCCACCAACTCAGAGCTCTTTTCTTCGAGCTCGAGAACCGCGATGTGCGCACCCAGCGCTGTCAGAACGTCCAGCAATGCCGCGCGGGTCGGGTTCAGTCCCAGCCCATCAATCACCAGCGACGAGCCTTCAAAGATCGCCGCGGCACAGAGGAAAAACGCAGCCGAAGAAAGATCGCCAGGAACGACTGTCTCGATGGCATGCAGTGTCTGCGGTCCTGCAATCGATACCGAATCGAGCGTTCGCTCCACGGTCGCACCAAAAGCCCGCAGGGCAAGTTCGCTGTGGTCCCGCGTCCGCACCGCCTCCCGCACCGTGGTCGTCCCGGCGGTCTGCAGGCCCGCAAGAAGCAGGCAGGTCTTCACCTGTGCGCTTGGAACCGGAGTGGTGTAGTCGATTGCCCGCAGCGGTCCGCCCTCAATCAGAATCGGAGCGTGTCCCTCGGTCAGCGTGAGCCGCGCTCCCATCGCCTCCATCGGCTTGCGAATGCGCTCCATCGGCCGCCGCGAAAGGGAAGCGTCGCCCGTCAGCGTGAATCGCCCCTCCTGCGCCGCCAGCAACCCTGAGATCATGCGCATCGTCGATCCGGAGTTGCCGCAATCGAGCGCATTTTCGGTCGGCGTTACGCGGCCACCCACGCCGATAATCTCGATCACGCCATCCTCCTGCCGGCTCACGCGCGCACCCAGCGCCTCCATGCAGGCCAGCGTCGACGCGCAATCGGCGCCCGTCGAAAAATTGCTGAAGCGCGACGTTCCCCCCGCAAATGCGGCCATCATCCCATACCGGTGGCTGATGGACTTATCGCCGGGCAGTCGAAGGCTGCCGAGTATATTCTTTGCGGGTCGAATGATGCGTTCTTGAGTCGCGATCTGCACGGGTACTCCGAAAAGGATTTCCTTCGAGTGTAACGGAAGGGCTTCGGCGGTCCGCAACCGGAGCGATGGCAGCAAAAGAAGCAATTGCGGGAAGGCAGCCCTATTTCACGCGTAGAACGATGATCGTCTCGTCGTCGAACCGGTCCTTGCCGTCCTGGAAACGCGTCACGTCCGCAAGAATCCCATCCGCAATCTGGCTCGCCGAGTGTTCTGGAGCCGTCGACAGTATTTTCGCAAGCCGCTCCGGCCCATACATCTCGCCTTGTGCATTCTCGGCGTCGAGAATCCCGTCGGAGACAAACACCAGCACATCCCCAGGCTGCGTCACAACGCTGATTTCTTCGTAGGTCACATCCGGAAACATCCCCAGCGGAAAACCCTCCGCCATAATCGTCAGCGACTGGCCGTCCCGGAAAAACACAGGCTGTACGGCTCCCGAATTCGCCACCTGCAGCGTCCGGCTCGAATCGTTCCACAGCGCGAACAGCATCGTCACATATTGCGAATCGAGCTTGCGCTCCTGCAGCGCATCGTTCAGCGCGCAAAGCATCTCAGCCGCCTTCGGCCGCTGGATCGCCGCCGAGCGCATGATGCCGCTGACCAGGGCTGCAAACAGAGCGGCCGGCGCGGCCTTCCCGCTCACGTCGCCCAGCACGATTGCCGTTTCGCCGGGCGCGTACTCGACAAAGTCGTACAGATCGCCGCCGATCGTGCGGGCAGGCAAAAAGCGTACGGCCATGTCCGCATTCGCATGCTCCGGAGGCGCGGTCGGGAGCAGCCGCAGCTGCACCTCGCGCGCCATCGCGATGTCTTTCTCCAGCTGCCTTTCCTGCCTGCTCACGGCCTGGTACAACCGCGCATTCTCAATCGCGATTGCGACCTGTGCGGCCATCGTGGTCAGCGCGCGCTCGTGCTCTTCGTTGAAAAATCCCGGTCGGGTGTGCTCCAGATCCAGCACGCCGATAATGCGTCCTTTGTGAAAGAGCGGCACAATCAGCTCCGACCGCGTCTCCGGATTCATCGCCAGATATCGCGCATCTTTGCGCACATCCGGGACGTTGATCGGCCGCCATTCGCGCACCGCTGTGCCCACCAGTCCGCTCGTGATTGGGATCCGCCGTAGCGGCGCATGCGCATACCCGAAGCGCCACGCGTACCGCGTAATCAGCGTTTCACCTTTGTCGTCCAGCAGCATGATGCTGAACATCTGGTAGTCGATCAGACGCCGCAGCAGCTGCCCGATCCGCGCCAGCAGAGGATCAAGCTCCAGGATCGATGTCAGCTCCGCCGAAATCTCGTTCAACACCGTCAGCGTCTGCGCCTGGCGCGATACGCGCGCGTAGAGGCGCGCATTCTCGATCGCCTGCGCAATCCGCGACGCCGTCAGCGTCAATAGATGCAGATGTTCCGGCCTGAAGTAGCCTGCCTGCTCGCTCTCCAGGTCCATCACCCCGATCAGCCGATTCTTGGCGATCAGCGGCACCGCCAGCTCTGAACGCACATCGGGATTGGCAGGGAAGTAGTTCTCGTCCGCCTTCACATCGTTCAACAAGATCGCCTGCCGTGTCAGGGCGACCTGCCCTACGATCCCTTTGCCCACCGGAAATCGCATCCGCTCCACTTCCGGTGTATGCCCGATCTGGAAGCGGATTCGCAGCTCGTGGGTGCGATCGTTCACCAGCAGTATCGCGAAAATCTTGTAGTGAATAATCGATCGAACCAGTTCGGAGGTACGCCGCAGCAGTGTCTCCAGGTCCAGCGTAGTATTCAGCGCATCCGCCATCTGCACGAGGTAGGTCAGATCGGCAGTCTCCACGCGCACATTCTGCGGATCGAGATGGGCGTGCGGATTCTCCGAGTCGACAGGCCGATAGTCGCCTTCGTACTCAGGTTCTTCGCGCGGAATGGTCGTGGACAAGGTCATGGAGATTCCTGGGAATCATAGCTGAAGAGGAAGACAGCAGCGAACTGGGAAAGAGCGGGAAACAGAAAGAGGAGCTCGTTGGGCCGGACTTTCGAAGCAGAGGAGTGCCTCGTCCGCTAGAAAGTTTCCTGGTCCCTTCTGGTCCCTGTCTCCCTCACTCCGCGCCCAGCTCGCGCACAATCGCCACCGACGCTGAGGCGCCTATCCGGTTGGCGCCCGCTTCCAGCATCGCCCGCACATCGGAGAGGGTACGAATACCTCCTGAAGCTTTCACGCCGCAGCGGCTGCCGGCCACGCCGCGCAGCAAGGCAACATCGGCTGCCGTTGCGCCGCCTGAAGCAAACCCCGTCGACGTCTTCAGGAAATCCGCGCCGCCCTGGATCGCAAGCTCTGCCCCGCGCAGCTTTTCTTCCACGCTCAACAGAGCGGTCTCCAGAATCACTTTCAGAATCGCGCCATGGTGATGCGCAACCGAGGAGGCTGCATGCACCGCGTGTTGCACAGCTTGATGGTTGCCGCTTTTCAGTTGTCCGATCGGAATCACCATGTCCAATTCGCGCACACCCATCCTGACCAGCGCTGCACCCTCCTGGCGCAGCGTCGAAACCAGAGAAGCCCCCAGCGGAAAACCGATCACCACGCCCACCGGAATCCCGGTTCCCCCCAGCATCCCAACGGCGGTCGACGCCCAGAGCGGGTTCACCATCGCGCAGGCGAATCGATAGCGGATGACCTCGTCGCAAAGACTCTCCACCTGCTCCCGCGTCGCCTCCGGCTTCAACAGCGTGTGGTCGATCACCGCGGCCACGGTCTGCCAGCTTGCCATCGTCTGCTGCGTAAACCCAGCGGCATCGAAGCTGCCGTGATCGAATTCCAGATCGGCTTCTCCAATCGGCGTGATGGCAGTCATAGTGCTCCTTTCGCGTGCGCGGCCAGACTCTGTCCGGGAGATGAGTATAGTGCCTGGGGCGGTGTGGGCCAAGGGACTGAAACACACCTACTCAGCCCGGTAGCCTACGTGTGCGCTTATTCGATGTCCATTCTATTGATGAGCTCGTCCGCGAAACGATAGGCATGATGCACCTTCGTATCCACGAGAACGGCCCCCTTTAGATCGCGCACCACCTGGTGCACTTCCACAACCAGTCTTCCCTGGTCATCCGGCGCGATCCGCAGCGGCTCCACATGCGGGTCGAGAATCGCCCATTGCCGCGTCCAATAGGCGCGCACGCCTTCCCGCCCCAGAACGTGCCCACCTTCCATCCCATTTGCCCATTCCACGTCAGGATGCAGTCGCGCTAGAACCTGCTCGATCTTCCGCGCATTGAAATCGCGGTAGGCGCTTCTCAGTAGTTTGCGCTCGCGCGCCCATTCGGTTGTCGTCATCTCTCTGCCTATTCCGGGTGATCCGGAGACATCAGGCAGATGTCCGGCAGATTGCGATACCGCTCCGCGTAATCCATCCCATACCCGATTACGAATAGGTTTGGAATCGAGAAACCCACATAATCCGCATCGATGCGCTCGATCCGGCGCGACGGCTTGTCCAGCAGTGTCGCAATACGCAGCGTCTTCGGGTGATGTTGCAGAAGAACCTTTCTCAGGTACGAGAGCGTCAGCCCGGTGTCGAGAATGTCCTCCACCAGCAGAACGTTCTTCCCCTCAATTGGCTCATCCAGGTCCTTGATCAGTTTCACGGCCCCCGACGACCTCTGGCCCTTGCCGTAGCTGGACACCGCCACAAAGTCGAAGGTCGTGTCTACTTGGACCGCGCGCGCCAGGTCCGCTAGAAAAATGGCTGCACCCTTCAGCACGCCCACCATCACCGCCTTTTCGCCATTCAGGTCGCGTGTGATCTGCGCCCCCATCTCAGCTACGCGCTCGGCGATCTGCTCCCGCGTATAGAGAATCTCAAGTCCCTGGTAGGTAATGGTGGCCATGCCCCTAGTATCTCGCGAATCCATACTTTACGGCCATCGCCTCTGTGAAAAACTGCGCCCCGCATGCTTCGAGTCGATTGTTTCTGCGCCGCGTCTATACTTAAGAGAGCGATGATTCCGTACCTCCACCTCTTCAGCCTCAGTGTCCCCACATTTGGCCTCATGCTATGGTTCGCCGCCGTTGCAGGCGCCTTTGTCATGCACGGCTCCTTCCGGCGCGCTGGCATCGACGCAGACGCGGTCGGCATCGTCGCGATCGCTGTCATTGCCGGCATCATCGGCGCCAAGCTCTGGCACGTCGTCGATACTCCGTCGGAGTTCCGCGAAATTGGCTGGCGGGTTCTCTGGGATCCCGCGGGTTTCGCGTGGTTCGGCGGTCTGGTCTTCGGCATTGCAGCTCTCGTCGTACAGGGACGGCGCGCGCACCTGGGCGCCCTCCGCACCCTCGATCTCGCCGCACCTTCCGCCGCCATCGGCTATGGTATCGGCCGCATCGGATGCTTTCTCTCAGGAGATGGCTGCTACGGGCTCCCCACCGACCTGCCCTGGGGTATGAGCTTTCCCAACGGCCTCGAGCCCACGTTCGTCCGCGTTCACCCCACCCCGCTCTACGAACTTGTCGCCGGGCTGCTCATCGGGCTCTGGCTCTGGATGCGGGGCCGCACACCGCGCCCCACCGGCCGCATTCTTGGCGAGTACCTTGTCCTCACCGGCGTCGCACGCTTCTTGGTTGAATTTATTCGCCGGAATCCCAAGGTCATCCTGGGCCTGTCGAACGCGCAGCTTGCCAGCGCGGCCTCGGTGCTGGCCGGTTGCGCCTTGATTCTCTGGACGGTCAGACGCCCGGTGCCGGACCCGGAATCAGTCAATCGCCCAGTGGAAAAAACTGCCTGACCTTTGTTTTCGATTCCTGAGCTCAGCTCTTCTGCCTGGAAGGAAACTGCCAGACGCCTTAGTCGCCTGTGCCCGGCTCTGCCGGCGGAACTTCACTTACCAGGTGCGCTGCAGTGGGGACCGATGGGTTCTTTGCGTAGGCAGTGTACAGGTGCGAGTTGCCACGAGCCGCGCGCTCCCGCTTGATCTGCCGCCAGCACTTCCACACTCGCTCTCCATCCGACCCTTCGATTGGGAGCATGTTGAAAAATGCGAAGCAGAAATTGGCCATTCCCAGCTTGGGCCACAGGGGCCACAACGCCAGAAGCGCGAGGTTCGTCAACGGCCCCGCCAGCGACACAAGCAGGTTCTTCTCCGGGGATCCGTGCTCGCGCACTGTATACAAACCCTTCCAGGTCAATCCAACCGTCTTAATCTTGATTCCCACCACTGGCGCTGCGATCAAATGACCCAGCTCGTGAAACAACATCGCGAGAATTCCAACCAGCAGGCCCTGAAAAAAGGGGAAGAGCCACGTCAACACGTGCATCGAGCCTCCCATGCGTTACCCAGTTAGATGCACATATTACTCTTCCAGTTCAGAATCTGTCAGGACCAAAAGGACCAGCGACTACTGTAACCGCGGACGGGTTACCGATTCAGGAGGGTTGCCAGCAAAAGGGAACACAACGACGCGCTCCATGGAGCAGGCAGCCCTTTTCCACGCTGCCTGCTCCAGAGCTTCCCGTCAAAGGGGATCCCCCATTCATGTACGGGCAGGCTCAGAACGCCGGCGGACCACCCACCGCCGGCAGCGAGACGGTGCCCTGATTCGCCAGCGCCGTGGCCAGCGTAAAACCGGGTCCGGTAGTTGAAGTCAGAAACGGCGTCAAGGCTGCCACAGCGGAATTGGGGCCGTTGTAAACCGCATTGAGACCGTCGGTCTGTTCGTAGGCAAGGTTGTTCGCCGGGTTGTTGTTGCCGATAACCCGTCCGAGGACGCGGTGCTCGGCTTCAATTCCCATGATCGTGGCCGACACTTTGGCAAAGTAATCGAGCTGCTCCGAGGTATATTTCCATCCGTCCCGGTCGCGCCAGCCGTCGTCCCGCCGCGCGCTCGCCGATTTCACCGCAAATTCCTGGATCGCATTCAGGTACGCGCCGATAAATGCGTTCTCCAGTGCGTTCAAAACTCCCAGAAATGCACCGAGCGTGTCAAACGTGCCCGCTGGAAAGTAGAACGTCTGCGCCGGGTCTGCGCTCGGTCCTGAAATTCCCAGCAGCGACCGGAACAGGTTGGCGTGGCTGATTTCTTCACTCAGCGCCGCCTGCACATAATTGACGTTGCCCACATTGCCCGCGCTCGTCACGTTGGTGGCCGATCCGCCGGGCCCCGCTAGATTCGAGTCCTGGATCACCGTGCCAATCAATCCGTTGTAGTAGAAGGTGCTGGCCAGATCTTCGGCGATGAGGGCGGCGGTGAAGATCTCTTTGACCGTGTCTTTTGCCTGTGCCGATTCCTCGGCCCTTTCGGCGGATGAATCCTTCTCCGCGAAGGCGCTCCGCGATCCGCTCAACGCAAACGTGGCTGCTGTCGCACCCAGGCCCAGTATTCCAGCCTGACTGAGGAATGTGCGTCGTCCGAGGCGTGCCTCCACAAGGTTGTTCGTTGAGGTAAACCGTTCCTGCTTCTCCATGGGACCTCTCTTTTCAATGCCAGAACATTCGTTGGGGATGAATTCTGATCGCGGCTCGCTGCTCCGCGACGGGGAGTATTTCTGGCAGACGAACGCTCGCTGTTCACCAGTGGATTGCAGATATGAAGATTTATTTTGGCGCGGAACCGTCGGGAGGGCTGGAGTTCACACGACGGTTACCAACAAGCAGAGTTCGGGGGCAGCAAAAGGAAAATCCCCTGAACGAAGGGAAGGATCTGCTTCGGGCGCTGCCGGGAACTTCAGAGACAGCGCACTACAGGCGCTTGATAAATGCCATCGCTTCTTTAAGTTGCGGGAATTGCCGCTCTTCAGCCTTGAAGTCTGCCGAGTGCACGCAACGGCGCAGCCCCCGCATCCTCACAGGATGCTTCAGGTGCAGCATCTCGTGGTATAGCAGATATTCGATCGCGTAACGCGGGCTTGAAGGCCGGTCAAAGACCCGGCTGACAACGATCGTGTTGTGTGCCGCGTCATAATGACCCAGCGATCGCCGAGACAGATTCTCGCTCCACGTCAGTTCCGGCCGACCCAGAAGACCGCCAAAGAACCGGGAGTTCAGGGTGTCGAATACTTCGTCGAGGTTGTAGTAGCGTCCCTCGGGACCCGTATAGCGCTTGGTGCCGCGCGCCTGCCGGATGAGCTCCGTCTGCCGCGTGACAGCCGCACTCGAAGCAAATCGCTTGAAGCGCATGTTGTGTGCCGAATCGATCGGCTTGCGATAGAGCTTGGCGAGCAAAATATGCGCGATCGCCCGGATCACGCTTTCGGGAGCACCCTCCAGGAGATCGGAAAGGCTCACCAGAATCCGACCCTCGCGCAGCCGGATCGTTGTGTTCAGCGAAGTGAAGCGGCGAAAGCGTACAACGATGGGAGGCATCGGCGCCCGGGGGCGGAGGACGCGATACTCTTCCTCAAAAATTGCGCCAAAATCTACACTCACCAAAATGGAGGGTAGCACAGCCACGCAGCCTGCCATCAGCCTTTGCCGGTCCTCACACCGGCATTTCGGGGCGCGCTCAACACCTTCCGGCACCGGTGAAAGAAGCGACCGCTGCTTCCTTCCTCAAAACAGCAGCTGCACAAAATCCACCAGGTTGCGATCCCACACTGGCCAGATGTGCGCACCCGGTGTCTCCACAGCCTTCACCGTATAACCCTTGGTCCGTAACTCCGCAGTGAATTTCCGATTCGCTTCCAGCAGAGGATCGCTCGTCCCGCAACTGATCCAAAGCAGTCGCAGTTTGCCTGCCTGGCCGCTCACCGTAGGCACAAACTGGGCCGCCGCGCTGAATCCACCAACCCAGGCAAACTCCCCTGTGCCCGCTTTTCCAGTTCGGTTCAATCCAACATCAAGACTCTGCGAGCCGCCCATGGAAAGACCGGCGATCGCCTTGCCGTCACGCGTTTTCACGACCCTGTACTCCGCTTCCACGCGAGGAACAACCTCCGTCAACAGCACATCTCCAAACAGAGCGTTGTTGGCCGTGAAGGCCGCGCCAAAGCCCTCGTCCGAGATTCCCTTGCCGATCAGGGACATGTCGCCGTATCCCAACGGCATAACCACCACCATCGGCTTCGCCTTGCCCTGGGCAATCAGGCTGTCGAGCACGAAATTTGCTCCACCCATCGCCGTCCAATCGGCCGCCCCCTGGGTCATGCCGTGCAACAGATACAGAGTCGGATAAATTGTCGACGCATGCGCTTCGTAGCCCGGCGGCGTGTAGACAAAGTACTCGCTTCGTCCGCCGGCCAGCCCCTTCGCGATCTGCGATTCATAGAAGTGTCGGTGGACTTCACCGTGGGGCACATCCGTACGTTCCCAGGGTTCGCTGCTCGGCCCCGGAACCCGTACGACGCTATTGAGGTAGATGTAATTGGGAACCACATCGGAATTCATTGGGTCGAGTTCTGCTTTGCCATCGACGACGTACGAGTACCAGTACGCCCCAGACGCCAGCGGAGCGCTGGTCACCGACCAAACACCCTGCGCCTGCTCCATTTTCAGCGGAGTCTCCGCTCCGGCCAATGCCACCAGCACCTCATGCGCGCCGGGACTTTGCAGGCGAAACGTCACACTGCCGTCCTTATGCAGTTCAGGAGAAACCAGGGCAGTTGCCTGCCCGAATACCGTCATCGGCATGGACGTCGCCAACACGACTGCCATCCTGACGGCGGCCTTCAGCTGGGAGAAGTCATGAGCTATGTTTCGTTGCATAGGGCAAAGTATATGTCGGCGCAATCGTGGAGGGGCAGTCGGCGTCGGCGCGCGGGATGAATGACAGCACGATTGAGATGACCGACAAAATGGAGAGCAAGATGATCGACACCCAGGAGACGAGTGTTTCAGACGACGGGAAGACGATAACAATCGTCGTACATCTACCCGGACGGGGCCAGCCGGATATCGAAGTGTTTGCGCGCGAGTGAAGCCGGACCGGGACTACGCCCGCCGCAATAATTCCCCAAACAACCGGGGCACCCAGATGCACACGCTCTTGTCGACGAGAATCTCTCAGTCCCAAGTTCCTGATCCCTAGTTCTTCGGCTCCGCCCGATCCTGCCCCTTCTCGTCCTTGTGCAGATCGAAATACGCCGTCTGCTCTTTCAGCAACTGCTCCGTCTGGTCCGCCATGTCCTTCGCACTGTCGATCGCCTCCTTGCGCGAAAGATCGAACCCCGGCTCGCTGGGCAGGGCATTCAGCGTTCCAAGCCATTGCTTGCTCGTCTCCGCCAGCCCCTTCAGCGACTTGCGCAGATCAGCCTTTCGCCCCCCGTACTGGTCTAGGTTCTCGCCCAGTTCGTCCATCAGCGCCGTCAGGTCCTGCAGTTCGTTGTCCACTCGTTTGGTGCGGGCTCCGGAGTGAGCTCTCGGCGTCAGGCCTTTGATCGTGTCCACGTGCTCGCCCACGAATTGCGCGTAGAGTTTGATCCGCTCATCCGGCTCAATTCCGGCCTCGCGAATCTTCTCCGCCTGCACTTCGGTCAAAGGCTGGCGATGTTCCCGCTGCGCTGCCACCGGAACCGCAAGCACTAAACACACAATCCCAAGTAAAGAAAGGCTTTCGATGCGCATGGCTGCACCCTCGTCGGGAACCATTCAAACACATTCTGTATGTCAGTGAAAGTCGGCCCGTTCAAGACAGCTGCGGCCCGCGCGGGATGAGGCCCACTACTTCTTGAAGACCTGCAGCATCGCCGATTGCTCGGCCTGGTTTACCTGCGCCAGCGTCTGCTCCACAAGAGGCCGGTCCTCGAAACTGCTCGAGTGCAGCATCTCGTTCAGGCGGAACGCCGTGTGACGAAGAAGAATCTCAGCATTCTTCAGACGCTTGTTGTCATCCGCCACCGAGAGGTGTACATGATGGGCAAGAAGTTGAATCCGCTTGAGTAGATCGTTGGCCTTGTCAACATTGCCGGCCGCATACTCGCGCACGCTGAACTCCGTCATCTCGTGGATGAGCTCGGCGTACAGAAAGCATTGCTCCTTGGGTTGGGCCTGGGGAATCCGCGCCTCAAGATTCGCGATGGTGTCTTGATCCGCGGTCTTTTCGTTCGGGGAATACGCACAAGCCTGCTGTGAAAGTCCTGAAAGAACAACCACTGCCGCCAGAAAGGAAGCCATGCGCATGAGGAACCTCCGCTGTTGCGGACCCCGAGCGGCTCGACCCAGCCGCCCCATCTACGCCGTAACAATAGGAGCATTTCAGGAGAACATGCAAGGGAAATCCCCTACTCCCCCGATTACTACCTGGTCTCTACGGCGCACGATTCGCTGATTGCTTGTGGAAAATCCGTCTCGTTCGAACTGAAGACCGCCCGCCTGCCGATGGATGCCAACTGCCGATACACCACGTCCCACGCTTGAGAACCCCGCCCGGAAACGGGAAACTACTTCTTTTTCTCAAGCAAAAGCAGCCTTTGCCTGGCCTGCCACTCCTGATCCGGAAACTTGCCGGCCGCTGCGTCCAGAAACTGGTGATAGTACGCAATGGCCTGCACTCTTTGGTGCATCGTATCGTAGGATGTTGCCCAGAGAAAGTACGTTGAAGGTACCTCTGGCAAAAACTTTGACCGCATCGTAAGCGCGTGCACGGCCACGGCCGGCCGCCCCGTCTTCGACGCAGCAAAAGCCAGCCCGCTCCATCCGTCCCCATTTGCCGGGTCGACCTGCGTCGCTTGGTCGAAAACCGCGAACGCCTCCGCGTACTTCATTTGCCTGATCAGGTTCTGTCCGTGTGCCACCAGCAAATCAGGATTGTTCGGCTTCTGTGCCAGAAGACCTGCGTAAAGCCTGTCTGAGGCTGCAACGTCTCCAGCATCCGCCTCCACTTCCGCCAGCATCAGCGCGATCGCCTGGTCCTGCGGATGTGCTGCATGCAGCTTCTGCAACAAGGGAAGAGCTTCGGCCTTGTCCTGCGCCGCAAGAACTGTCGCCAGCTGTGCATTCAGCACCGGATCGTCGGGTGCCTTGGCCAACGCCGTGCGCAGAAAGTCCTCGGCCTCAGGAAACTGCTTCCGGGCGATCAGCAGATGCGCCATCCCGGCACTGGCCTCGGCAGACGTCGGATCCTTCGCCAGAACCCGCCGATAAGCTGCTTCTGCCGCGTCAAGCTGACTCGTCGATTCAGCAAGACTCGCCGCCAGCAATGTATCCGACGGAGTCTCCGGGCTCAGCTTCAGAGCTTCAATCAACTCAGTTGATGCTCGGGCTGCATCTCCGGTGCGTCCCGGCCCAGGCTGGTCCATCTTCGCCAGTGCCCGCCACGCCCGCGCCTTCAATGCCGGTTCATTCTCTGCTGCGGAGAGCTTTGTTGCAGCCTCCAATGCAAGTCGCGCTTCATCGATCTTGTTCTGCCGGGCCAGCAGCAACCCCAGCGAAAGCTCTGCTTCGAGTGATCGCGGATCGGCCTCCGTTGCCCGGCGGTACAGGCCGGCAGCATCGTCCAGCCGGTTCTGCGCATCGGCCACATAGCCAGCGTCAAACAATGCCCGCTCATCGGTCGGATGAGCGGCGAGCCACGCATCGAGCTTGGTCTCCGCGGTCTTCCAATCGGCTTTGACAATAGCCGCTTCGGCATCTGCCACTTGCGAAGCGACAGCACCCGACTCCGTATTCGCCTTGCCTGCTGGATGCTGGCTTGAGCCGGTAACTGCTGAACCCTGTGCTGCTGCAGGGCCACCGCTCACCGTGAAAGCGAAAGCAAGTATGAATACCGAAAAACGAACCACACGATACCTCACCATCATTCTAGTCGGCGATTCGCTTTAATCTGCGTGCGCGGTAGTGGTGCAGCTTGAACCGCATCACTACCGCATGCCCCGAGGGCACTTTCAAGACGTTCTGTTCTCGAGCCAGGCCCGTCGCCGCGACGCCAGAAAGCGGGTCTCGCCTCTGGATTCGGAGAAGGGCACTTACCTCGTTGCTCATAAGAACCGCAAACTCATAGTTGCCGCGGATCGGAGGAGCCCCGGCTTCTCCAAGTAGCGCGCCTGCGAGGACTTGGGGCCCAGGGATCAGGCCGGCGCACTGTCGAAACGCGATAGTAATCTCAGTAGCTGGTAACCTTACAATCCACATTTGCAGAGGCAAAGTAACCTCATTTTTATCCTGAATGGGGAATGGAAATGCACCTCTCTTTTCGTTAACGTAGATATCAGAGAGGCTGGAATTTCTACTGGGCAGTAAGGCTCCCCGAAGCAGACGGCTTTTCATTCAGTTTGTGGAAGCCCTGAACAACTTCCTGGCTTTGAGGATCATCTACCCTGTAAGGACTTCGAGCGGCGTCAGCCGTACAGCCGATCCAGTCTATCCCCGATAGGTGAATCAATGACTTCCCCAATGCTGCAATACATTCCTTTGACTTCTGCGTATCTTTGCCAGGATTGCGATTGCGTTGGAAACTCCGCGACGCATTGCCCTGCGTGCGCGTCCACTGCCTTGTTGGGTTTGGCCTGCGTGCTGAACCGGGATGAATCTCAAGCGGGGATCCCCATGGTGAATCTCGCTTACGTCGATTCTGCTTCCCATCAATCCGCATTGGCGGCCTAGCAATTCATTGTTCCTTCTTCTTTGCGACGCCGGCGCGGTCGGCGTAAGCATACGTGCACCTCGCATGCGGTCGCTCACGAACTCCAGCTCGCTGCTTTCCCGCGGCTGAGCCCCCTATTGCGTACCCGCCTATAATAGAGATTGGATGTTTGCGCCCCGAGCCTCCCAGTGGGGTCAGGGCACAACACCAAACTTCTTCCGGTGTCTTCCCGTTGACTTCATCGAACGATGCAATCGTGATCCGCGGCGCGCGGACCCATAATCTGAAGGGCATTTCCTGCGAGATTCCGCACGGCAAGCTGACAGTGGTCAGCGGTGTTTCGGGATCGGGTAAATCGTCCCTCGCCTTCGACACCATCTATGCCGAAGGGCAGCGGCGCTATGTCGAATCGTTGTCCGCCTATGCGCGCCAGTTTCTGGAGCGGATCGAGAAGCCCGACGTGGATGAAATCGAGGGGCTTGCGCCGGCCATCGCGATCAAGCAGAAGAACACCACGCGCAACCCGCGTTCCACCGTAGCCACCGCAACCGAGATTTACGACTATCTTCGTCTTCTTTACGCGCGCTGTGGCGATGTGCATTGCATCTACTGCGACGGACTCGTGAAGCGCGATTCCATCGACGAAGTCGCCGAGGCCATACTCGCGCCGGGCGAGGATGTTCGTCTGAACGCGTTGTTTCCGGTGCACCACGAGTCGCCCGTCACTGAAGCCGCCAAGCTCGCGAAGCGCGTCGTCAAATCCATCGCGAAGACCTCTTCAAAAAAGTCCGCGAAGGTTGCCGTCGCAGAATCTATCGATGACGCATTGAAAGCGCGCCTGACAGACCTGCGCTCCTCCGGATTCAATCGGCTCTATCAGAATGGCCAGATCTTCGAGTTCTCCACTCCTGAGTCTCTTCTCGATCTTGATTTCTCGCAGCCCGTGTTTGTGCTGGTCGACCGCATCGTCGTCAGTCATGACAATCGAAGCCGTATCGTGGACGCCGCCGAAACCGCATACCGCGAAGCCGGCGAAGTTGTCTTCGAAGAGGTGCCGCGCAATGAGTCGGAACGCAAACGGCACCGCTTCTCGTCCTCCTACGAATGCACGACCTGTCATCGGCCCGGCAAAGAACCGGAGCCGCGCCTGTTCAGCTTCAACAATCCTTTCGGCGCCTGCCCGCGCTGCCAGGGATTCGGCAACACCGTCGACTACGACCTGAATCTCGTCATCCCCGACAAGGGCCTGAGTCTGAACGACGGCGCCATCGACCCATGGAACCGACCGAAATACCGTACATGGTTTGCTGACCTCCGTAAGCAGGCCGTCGAACTGCGCGTCCCCATGGATAAGCCCTGGCGGGAGTTGTCCGAGCCTGCACGCGAAACCGTTCTGCACGGGAAGGGAAGCTTCGTCGGGGTCCACGGCTTCTTCGCGCAAATGGAGAAAAAGAAGTACAAGCTCCACGTGCGCGTCATGCTGAGCAAGTACCGCGGTTACGCTGAATGCCCCGAGTGCCGCGGTCAGCGTCTTCGCGCTGAGGCCCGTGCTGTGCGCATCAACGGACAGAACATCTGTCAGGCCGCGGCGCTTACCATCGCCAAGGCGAAGGACTTCTTCTCAGGCCTGACTCTCTCGCCCATGCAGCAGGAGATTGCCGGATCGATCCTTGATGAGGTGCGCCAGCGCCTCAATTTTCTCGATGCCGTGGGGCTGGAATACCTGACCCTTGACCGTCTCGCTTCGACGCTCTCTGGAGGAGAAGCGCAGCGCATCCAATTGGCTACCTCGCTCGGTTCGCGCCTCGTCGGTACACTCTATGTGCTCGACGAGCCTTCGATCGGCCTGCACACCCGCGACACCGAGCGGCTCATCCACATCCTCAAGGAGTTGCGCGATCTGGGAAATACCATCGTGGTCGTCGAGCACGATGCCGATGTACTGCGGGCCGCCGACCATCTGCTCGATCTTGGCCCCGGCGCCGGAGAATTTGGCGGCAAGATCCTGGCCGAAGGTATCCTCGCCGAAATCGAGGCCAATCCTAATTCGCTTACCGGCAAATATCTTTCGGGCAAGATTTCAATTCCCGTCCCGACGCGCCGCCGCATACCCGGACGCGAACGTCTCGTTCTCAAGGGAGCAGAAGCGAACAACCTGCACGGGGTGAGTGTCGAGATTCCCCTCGGCATGCTCGTTGCCATCACCGGCGTCTCCGGTTCGGGAAAATCAACGCTCGTCCACCAGGTGCTGTTTCGCGCCGTCGCACGCGCCCTCGGTCATACGGATGGCGGCGATCCCACCGGCGTCTTCAAATCCCTTACCGGCGTCGAACGCCTCAACGATGTGGTGCTGGTCGATCAGACGCCCATCGGCCGTACGCCGCGCTCCAACCCGATCACCTACATCAAGGGCTTCGACCTTATCCGTGAACTCTTCGCGGCGCAGCCGGAATCGAAGCGGCTCTCACTCACGCCCGGCCACTTCTCCTTCAATGTACCGGGCGGCCGCTGCAATACCTGCGAGGGCGATGGTACTGTCACCGTCGAAATGCAGTTTCTCGCCGACGTCGAACTGCCTTGCGAAGACTGCAACGGCACCCGCTACCAGACCAAAGTTCTCCAGGTGCAGTACAAGGGCAAGAACATCCACGAAGTGCTGCAGATGACCGTGAAAGAAGCTCTACGGTTCTTCGCGGGCCAGACGCGCCTGCTTGAAAAGCTCGCTGTACTCGATGAAGTGGGCCTCGGTTACCTCCGCCTCGGTCAATCGGCAACGACCCTGTCCGGCGGGGAGGCACAGCGCGTCAAACTGGCCGCGCATCTGGCGCAGGTCCGGTCGGCCAACGCCAGTGCCAAACCATCGCAGGCCAGCCGCGTCCTCTACATCCTCGACGAACCAACCACTGGTTTGCATTTCGACGATGTTTCCAAGCTGCTCACCGCATTCCGCAAGCTCATCGACGGTGGTGGCTCGCTGATCGTCATCGAGCACAACCTCGATGTCATCAAGAGCGCCGACTGGGTCATCGATCTCGGGCCTGAAGGTGGCGAAGGAGGCGGCAAAATTGTCGCCGAAGGCACGCCTGAAGAGATCGCCGGCAACCTTCTCTCGCACACGGGAAAGTGGCTGGCGAGGGTGTTGTAGATCCCGAAGCCGGACCTCAGACGCAGATCACGAGTTTGCTATACGGCTTCAGCCTACTGTCGGCGGTCAGCAGATGCAGAGGTTCGGTCATCGCCTGGGCAATAAGCAGGCAGTCAAATGGATCGGTGTGATGCATCGGCAGCGTCGCTACCAGCAAAGCATGCTTCGACAAAACCGGTAGTTCATTGAAACCCGAAGCAATAATATTCTCGGCAAGTTCGGCAGGATCGCCATCCATCTTCCCCAGACGAACTTTTATCGCCATCTCCCAGATTGAAGCAGACGATACAAACACTTGCTCTGCAGCTTTAATCGTTGCAACAGCGTCTTGTGTCAGTCGGTCCGGATCGTAGAAAGACCAATAGAAGATGTGCGTATCGAGGAGCAGGCGCATTACCGGCCTTCGAATTGAGCGAGAATCTCGTCAGGCAGAGGCGCGTCGAAGTCATCCGCCAGCCATCCGCCCTTTCCTTTGAGCAATCCAAGTTTGTAGTTGCGCTTTGTCGGTGCCTCGAGTTTCGTCAGCCGCGCGACCGGCTTTCCATTCCTCGCAATGACCACATCGGTCCCCTCAGATGCAAGGTCTACGAGCTTCGAGAGCTGCGTCTTCGCTTTGTAGATATTTACAGTCTGCATAGACGCCCTCCCCCGGATCAACTTGACTAGGTCTAGTCTAGCATGATTCGTGAGTTCTACTCTATCTTCTTCGCGCTCAGTTATTTATGCGAGGTAGTTCGACGCTATTCCGGCTTCCCATCCACCAGCCGCCGTATGCCCAGCGGATTCCCATCCTGCAATTCGGCAGGCAGTAACCCCGGCGGAAACCCCTGGAAGCACACAGGCCGTGCGAATCGGTAAATGGCAAGGGTGCCAACGGAAGTAAAGCGCGGGTCCGACGTCGAAGGATACGGTCCTCCGTGCACCATGGCGTGGCATACCTCCACCCCCGTCGGGAACCCATTGAAGATCACTCGTCCAACCTTCTGCTCGAGAATCTGAATCAACTCCCGATGCGCGGCCAGGTCCTCTTCATCTCCCAGAATTGTTGCCGTCAGGTGTCCGTCCAGGGCGCGTGCTGCGCGCAGATAGTCCGCGGTGCTGTCGCAGCGAACGAGCAAAGTATCCGGACCAAAGATTTCATCTCCCAGCGATGGGTTGCCAAGAAACTCCTTGATCTCCGCCGTAAACAGTTGCGCATTCACCCTGCACGTATGTTCGGGATTTGATTTGGCCGCCGTCGCTGCCAGGGGTATTGTTCGGGAGCGCTCTTGGGTCGCCCGGCCATACTCGCGCGCGATGCCGGGGGTCAGCAGCGTATACGGCTGTGCCTCATCGACTAGCTTCTCCAACTCCTTCACAAGAATCGTTGCCTCAGGCGATTCAGGCATCAGCACAATTCCCGGCTTGGTGCAGAACTGGCCTGCGCCGAGCGTGAACGAACCAAACAAACTCGCCGCAAGCGCGCCCGGCCCCTTGCGTAGCGCGCCCGGCAATACAAACACCGGGTTCCCACTCGACATCTCGGTAAAACAGGGAATTGGATCGGGCCGGGCCGCCGCCAGATCCATCAGCGCCCGCCCCGCACGCAATGACCCCGTAAACGCCACCGCGCGCACCAACGGATGCTGGACCAGGGCAGTCCCAGCTTCTACTCCCGCGTCGAACACAAGCGAAAACACGCCCGGATGTAACCCTTCGATGGCCGCAGCCTCCGCGATAATTCCTCCCGCAATTTCGCTCGTCCCAGGATGCGCCGGGTGCGCTTTGACGATTACTGGGCATCCTGCAGCCAATGCGGAAGCGGTGTCGCCGCCGGCCACCGAAAATGCCAATGGAAAATTGCTCGCGCCAAAAACAACCACAGGGCCCAGTGCACGAAGCATCGACCGAAGATCCGGCCGCGCCAGCGGTTGCCTCTCTGGCAGCGCGGGGTCGATTCGGGCGTTCACCCATGAGCCGTCCTCCACCACACCGGCAAAAAGCCGCATCTGTCCCGACGTTCGACCCACCTCACCCGTCAACCGCGGAATCGGAAGCGCCGTCTCCAACTGCGCGCGTTGCGCCAGCTCCTCTTTGTGCGCATCGAGTCCATCGGCGATCCGGCGCAGAAAGGCCGCTTTCACCTTGCCGCTGGCCTGCCCATAGACCGCAAATGCCGCAGCCGCCTGCTGGGCAGCTTCCTCCACCTCCGTGGGCGTGACAGAGTAAAACGTTGGCGCCAGCTTTTCACCGGTTGCCGGGTTGATGGCCTGAAAAGATCCGCCGTTGCCGGAGCTCCGCTTCCCACCGAGGAGAGATTTTCCAGAGAGTTCCATAGTCATCTTGGATTATCCCGCATTCCACGAATGGGCGCACTCCGTCCTAATTCGGTCACGCACGCTCGTGGCCAAACTCCGAGTTTCACTCCGCCACAACCGGATTCGTCAGCGACCCCAATCCAGCAATCGTAACTGTGACCTTCTCTCCAGGCTTGAGCCATCTCTTCGGAGTGCGTCCCAGACCCACGCCGGGGGGCGTACCGGTCGAGATCACATCGCCAGGAAGCAGGGGAGTGATGGAAGACAAGTGTTCGATCAGCGCGGGAACGCCAAAGACCAGCTCCCGCGTGTTGGAGTACTGCAGAACTTCGCCGTCGATCGAGAGGCCGATCGCGAGCGCGTGCGGGTCGGCGATCTCATCGGCGGTCACAATTGCCGGCCCCATCGGGCAAAATGTTGGAAAACTCTTGCTCATCGACCACTGCGAAGTTGCAAACTGCACATCGCGTGCGCTCACGTCGTTCACAATTGTGTACCCATACACATGTTCCCGCCACGCAGACGATGCAATACGATAGCCGCCCTTGCCAATCACGAACGCGAACTCTGCTTCGTAGTCTGGCTCAGTCGAATTCTTCGGCAGAACAATTGCCTCGCCGGGACCGACGATCGCCGTCGTCAGTTTGAAAAACACGACCGGGGTCGTTGGCACCGCCATCCCCGCTTCCTTCGCGTGATCGCGATAGTTCAACCCGATTGCAAACACGCGCGGCGGATTCCCGATTGGGGCGTGGAGACGGACGCTGTCCGAGCTGTAACTTGTTCGCGTACCAAGTCCAGAGACGGATTTTACCCCGGCTGCAATTACGGCAAGCGTATCGGAATAGTCGCTCGAAAGATCAACGATCAGATTTTCATTCTCCACGAGTATGCCTGGACGAATCTTTCCATCCGCGGCAGAAAACGATACAAGCCTCATTCGGCCCTCCAGGGCAAGTTCAAGATGCAAGAGGAAAAGCGGAGACCGTCAGGCAGCTGTCCAGCCGCCATCGATCGTGAACACGGAGCCTGAAATAAAACCAGCCTCGTCCGAAGCGAGGTACCGCACCATCGACGCAACCTCTTCCGGCTGCCCGAGACGTCCGATCGGCTGGCGTGCACGCAGTTCTTTGCGCACCTCGTCTTTGTTCTCTTTGTGAAACTTCTCAAGATACCCCTCGACGAAGGGTGTCTCCACCGTGCCGGGGCAAATCACGTTGACCCGCAGCGCCTTTGGATACTCCACAGCAAGCTGGCGTGCCATCGCAATCACGGCGCCCTTGGTAGTGCAATAAGCAAAGCGCTGCTTGATGCCCACCATCCCCGCAACAGACCCCAGATTCACGATGACTCCTGCATGACCGCTCCGGCTCTCGGCCACCAGCAGCAGCGGCAAGAATGCACGCGTCACAAGATAAACGGCCCGCACATTGACATTCAACAGCCGATCAAAATCCGTTGCTTCGGTGGTCTCAATCGAGCCCACATGGCCGATGCCTGCATTGTTTACGAGTATGTCAAGCTGCCCCACGCGCGCCACTGCGCTAGCGATTGATTCCGGATTGGTCACGTCCAGCTGGATCGCCTGAGCCGAGCCAACCTGCCCGGCCAGTGCCTCAGCCGCGTCCATATTGATGTCTGCGATCCAGACAAACGCCCCTGCGCGCGTCAACTCCTTGACTGTCGCTTCCCCAATACCGCTTGCTCCGCCCGTCACCAGCGCTTGTCTTCCTTCCAGTCGAAAAGGAGACTGCGCGAATGCCGACGCTTGCTCACTGCTCATGCCCATCGGATTCCTTTGCTCTCAATCTTGTGTTGCGCCTCTTTAAGAATAGCGACCGTCGCCGCATCGGTGGTTAACGCCCGCGTCACGATCTTATCGATCACTTTGGCGAAAGCGGCCATCTGTGGCCCGGTCGGCAGTTGCCGTGCCCCCAGCGAGATCTTTTCAATCGACGCATACGCCTGAACGCGCGACTGCAACTCCTGGTTGCGCCATGTCGATAACCGCACGCCCACCGTCCCATGGTTCGTAATTCCCAGGTCTCGTTCCGGCGTCGCGAGAAATCGCAAAAACTCCCAGGCCAGTTCTTTCTGCTGTGATCCACTACCCATGGCCATCGCCCAGAACACTGATAGCGAGATGGGATCGACACCAGGGTCGGAAGGAATTGTCGCAATGGCAACTTTTCCCGCCAAGGGAGACCCCTCGCGATCAGACCGGGCCGCAAATCCAAACCAGTTCACCATCATCGCAACCTCGCCGGCCAGAAACACGTCGCCGGATTGCGTTGAGTCCAACTGCGGAGACTGCGGGTGGCAGAGCGAAGAATCCCGCACTGTGCGACGATAAAAATCCAGAGCGCGCACCGCCTCAGGCGAATCAACTCGCGGCAAGCCATCGGGCCCACTCAGTTCGCCCCCGCGGCTCCACACCTGCAGCGCAAAATCGTATACCGTGTTGTGCCCATCGGGAAATGCCGCAAAGACCGTCCCGTACCTGCGCTCGGCCGCATTGGTTAGGAAGCGCGCCGTCTCCTCAAACTCCTGCCACGTCGTAGGCGGAGCGAGATCCCGTCCGACCTTCGCCCTGTGTCGTACACGCAGATCGGAGTCCGCAAACAGGTCGCTGCGATAGACAAGACACTCCGGGCCATCATGCCACGGCAAAGCCGAGAGCTTGTCGCCAAATACTACGGGCCGCACCAGCGACTGTGCCCAACCTTCCGGCCATTCTGGAATCGGCTGTCGCTCCTGCCAGAGCTGCAAGTCCTCCAGTGCGCCGGAGGCTATGCCTTCTGCGAGCCAGTCCGTCACCAGCAGAGCCAGGTCAAAGCGCCCATTGCGAAGACCACCGTCGGTCAGCGCCGCCCCATACAGCTCGTGGATGCCCGTGGACACCAACTCGACGCGGACGCCTGCGTGCGCCGCTTCAAAATGTCGAGCCTCTTCTTCGAGAGCATTCTCAAAATCTTTATAGTTGCGTACCGCGATGCGGAGTACCTTCACGCCGTCGGACCCTGCTCAGAAGTTGATTCCACTCTTTCCATGAGCCAGCCGAAGTATACAGCGACCTGCGAGGGACGATCAGGCACTGTCGACCCGACGATATTCAACAAAGATCTTGAGGTACGCCCGGGCCGATTCCGTAATCCGTTCAGGATGCCCTTCATCCACGGCCGCAAGGTTGACCAGGTCGCTCCCGATCCCCAAGGCGCGCGCCCCGGCCTTCAAAAAACTCTCCGCAGTCTGCAGGGTCACGCCGCCCGTCGGAATCAGCTTTAAATGCGGAAAGGGTGCTAACAGCGCCTTCAAATAGCTGGCGCCGCCCACAGCGGAGCAGGGAAAAATCTTCACGTAATCCGCGCCGGCGTCCCATGCGGTGATCGCTTCGGTTGGCGTCAACGCGCCCGGAATCGAAACCTTGCCCAGCTTCTTGGTTGTTGCGATCACTTCGGGATGAAGACTCGGGCTGACCACAAACTCCGCGCCGGCTTCGATCGTCGCTTCAGCCTGTGCCGCGGTGGTCACCGTCCCGGCCCCGAGAAGAAGGGCAGCGCCATACCTCTCTTTCAGCTCTTTCAACAAGTGCACAGCGCCCGGAACCGTCATTGTCACCTCGACTACAGTCACGCCCCCAGCAACCATCGCCTCCACCACGGCGTGCCCCTGGGCGTGCGTCTTTGCCCGCAATACTGGAATAAGGCCGACCCGCTCCAACGTCTCTTGAGTTGTCTCGCGCATTCTTCCTCTACCGCGCAATGCGCGCGGATCCGCCTTTCATGGCCCGTTCCACTTCTGCCAGAGTAGCCATGCTCGTATCCCCCGGGGTTGTCATCGCCAGTGCTCCATGGGCCACCCCGCACTGTACCGCCCAGTCAATGGGCTTGCCGGTAAGCAATCCGTAAATTAGTCCCGAGGCAAAACTATCCCCGCCTCCAACACGATCGAGGATCTCCACGTCGCGCTGCGGCACATGCACGATCTTGTCCTCGTAGAGCGCGATGGCGCCCCAGCCGTTCCGGCTTGCGGAGTGCGCGGTGCGCAGAGTGCTCGCAACCAATTTCAAGTTTGGATACGCCGCAGCCACCTCGCGCAGCATTTCCTCGTAGCCGGCAACCGGCAACTCTGCAAAATCTTCGCCCACACCCTTGATCTGGATTCCCAGCATCGCGGTGAAGTCTTCCTCGTTGCCCAGGAGCAGGTCCACCTTGCGCACCAGGGCGCGATTAACCTCCTGCGCCTTGGCCTTTCCCCCAATCGACTTCCACAGCGAGTCGCGATAATTCAGATCGTAGGAAACTGGAGTGCCATGGCGTCTTGCGGCATCCATCGCCTGTTCGGCAACTTGCGCTGTCGACTCGGAGAGTGCCGCGAAAATTCCGCCGGTATGGAACCACCGTGATCCGGCATTTGGCCCGAGAATCAACTCCCAGTCGAAGTCGTCCGGCTTCACCTGGCTTACAGCCGTATGCCCCCGGTCAGAGCAGCCCGTTGCCGCGCGCAGTCCGAATCCCCGCTCGGTGAAATTCAGGCCGTTGCGCACAACGCGTCCAACGCCGTCATACGGAACCCAGCGCAGCAGGGAAGTATCCACGCCGCCCTGCAGAATGCAATCCTCCACCAGGCGCCCCACCGGGTTGTCGGCCAAAGCGGTTGCGACGGCGGTACGAAGCCCAAAGCAGCGCCGCAAACCGCGTGCCACGTTGTACTCGCCGCCGCCTTCCCATACTTGAAAATGCCGCGTCGTCTGCGTTCGTCCTTCGCCGGGATCGAGCCGGAGCATCACTTCACCCAGACTCAAACAATCCCACCGGCGCTTGCCATCGGGAATCACAATTGCATTCATAAGGATTGGGCCAAATTGCCCAATCAACAATGTATCGCATCTCGGCGTGGCGAGACCCGCCTCAAGGATCGAGCCAACTTGTCGTACAGCAGGACGCGCAACAGGGCCCCAGTGATAGAGTTTCAGGGCAGGCGCGATGACAATTCGCTCGCTACTCGAGCCGGGAAGAAATTCAGTACAGCAAAAGCAAAGGACAAGGAATGCCCCAGAATCTCTTCGATCTAGCGGGAAGAGTTGCGGTGGTTACCGGTGGTACAACGGGCCTCGGCTATGCAATCGCAATGGGTCTTGCCGCCGCCGGCGCAGACGTCGTGCCCAGCTCCCGTCGCAGCGAACAGGTCAAGAAAGTAGCCGACGAAATTCAGGCCCTTGGCCGCCGTTCGCTGCAGGTAACCAGCGACGTGCAGAACAGGGAATCTCTGCAGGCCCTGCACGACGCGGTGCTGAAGGAATTTGGCAAGATTGACATCCTGGTGAACGCCGCGGGAGTGACGGCCAAGCAAGTTACCTTGGAGGCCGGTGAAGCTGACTGGAACCGCGTCGTCGATACCAATCTGAATGGCACCCTGCGCGCCTGCCAGATCTTTGGCTCGACCATGGTTCGTGCAGGGTATGGCCGCATCATCAACATAGCCTCCCTTACATCCTTTGTGGGCTTCTATCGGGTCGCCGCCTATTGCGCAAGCAAGGCCGCTGTTGCTTCTCTCACCAAGGTTCTGGCCATCGAGCTTGCGCAGACAGGCGTCTGCGTCAATGCTCTTGCCCCCGGCGTCTTTCCGACACCGTTGAACGCCGCGCTCATTCAGGGGACGCCGCGCGGCGAAGAGCTGATTCTGCGTACGCCGATGCGGCGCTTCGGCGAAGCCAAAGAGATTGCAGGCCCCGCCGTCTTTCTCGCTTCTGAAGCAGCGTCGTTCGTTACCGGCGAAATTCTCGCCGTCGATGGCGGCTTCCTCGCCAGCGGCGTGAACCAATAGGTCAGACGTGTCGAGAAATGTAGATTCTGTGCGGATCAGGGTTGAGCTGCGATGAAGATCACCAAAGCGTCCATCAACATCACATCGCCGGGACGAAATTTCGTCACGCTGAAGATCGAAACCGACGAAGGCATCTATGGCCTCGGCGATGGCACGCTTAACGGCCGCGAGCTGGCCGTCGCCAGTTACCTCAGGGACCATGTCGTCCCCTGCCTCATTGGCCGAGACCCCTTTCAGACTGAAGATATCTGGCAGTATCTCTATCGCGGACCGTACTGGCGGCGCGGCCCTGTCACCATGAGCGCGATTGGCGCGGTCGACGTCGCGCTGTGGGACATCAAGGGCAAGGCTCTGAACACGCCTGTCTATAACCTGCTCGGCGGCAAAAGCCGCGAAGGCCTCCTGGTCTATGCGCACGCCAACGGCAACGACATCGACGACGCCCTTGAGGATGTAGCTCGTCACAAGGCGATGGGCTACAAAGCCATTCGCGTCCAGAGCGGCATTCCCGGCCTAGCCAGCACCTATGGCGTCACAAGGACGCCGGGCCGCTATGAGCCTGCCGAGCGCGGCTTGCCGCATGAATACGAGTGGGCGACCGAACCATATCTCCGCCACGTTCCCAAGCTGTTTGCCAAAGTGCGCGAAACCTTCGGGGAAGAACTCCACCTGCTCCACGACTGCCATCACCGCCTGACCCCCATCGAAGCTGCGCGGCTCGGCCGTGAACTTGAGCCCTTTCGCCTTTTCTGGATGGAGGATCCGACCCCTGCCGAGTTGCAGGAAGGATTCAAGGTCATTCGCGACCACACCACCACGCCCATTGCCGTCGGCGAGGTCTTCAATTCCGTCTGGGATGCTCACGATCTGATCCGCAACCAGTGGATAGACTTCATTCGCATGACCGTCGTCCATGGCGGAGGCATTACGCACCTGAAGAAGATTTCTGACTTCGCTGCGCTTTATCACGTGCGCACCGGCTGCCATGGCGCAACCGATCTCTCGCCCGTTTGCATGGCTGCAGCGCTCCATCTGGGAACTGCGATTCACAACTTCGGCATCCAGGAACACATGCCCCATACCGACGAGACCGATGCCGTGTTTCCGCACCAGTACTTTTTCAAGGACGGCGCCATGTTTCCCGGCGATGGCCCCGGGCTCGGTGTCGACCTGGACGAAAAGCTGGCAGCTCAATACCCCTACCAGCGCGCCTATTTACCCGTGAACCGCAAGTTCGATGGAACCCTGACTGACTGGTAGGCCCATGAGCAAAACCATCGCAAGTGTTTCGACTGAGTCCGGGGAGCAAGCGTTCTCTGGACGTTGGACCATTTGCGCCATGCTGTTCGTCGCCACGACGATCAACTATATGGACCGCCAGATCCTGTCGATCCTCAAGCCGGTACTCTCCGGAAGTGTCCTCCATCTGCAGCCTCTGCTTCCCGGCTGGCCTACGTTCGAAGCTTCAATCAATCTCACCGACGTCCAATACGGAAACATCCTGGCGGCCTTTCAAATCGCCTACGCCTTGGGCGTGGTTTTTGCGGGCAGGCTTGTCGACAGAGTAGGCTGCCGCGCAGGCTATCCCATCGTCACCGGTCTTTGGAGCCTGGCAGCGATGGGCCATGCGCTGGTCAACACGGTTCTCGGATTCGGCATAGCCCGCTTTCTGCTGGGCCTCGGCGAGAGCGGCAATTTTCCAGCGGCTGTCAAAGCCACTGCGGAGTGGTTCCAGCCCAAAGAGCGCGCGCTGGCCACCGGCATTTTCAACTCTGGCGCGGGAGTCGGCGCGATCCTCGCACCACTTGCCGTACCATGGGTCGCTTTGCATTTCGGCTGGCGCGCCTCCTTCCTCATCACTGGCTTCTTCAGCGCCGCCTGGATCGTCTGGTGGTCCATCCGCTATCGCACTCCCCACCAAAGAGGACTGACCGCACGGCCAGCTAATGTCGCGATACCAAGCGGCCCAGCAGTGGCGATCTGGAGCCTCCTGCGTTTCCGCCAGACCTGGGCCTTCATGCTCGGCAAATTCCTTACTGACCCCGTGTGGTGGTTCTTTCTCTTCTGGTTGCCCCAGTACTTCAACTCCCGTTTCAAGCTCGACCTCCTGCACATGGGTCCTCCTCTCGTCGTCGTTTATGTGGTCTCCATGTTCGGTAGCGTCTTCGGCGGATGGCTGCCGCGCGGCTACATGCATCTGGGCATGGCCCTCAAACCTGCACGTCTCGCCGCCATGCTCACCTGCGCCTGTCTGGTTGTGCCGATCGCGGTGGCCGGAAGCCTTCAGTCCGTCTGGCTAGCGGTCGGTCTCCTCAGCCTGGCAGCCGCAGCTCATCAAGGCTGGTCCGCCAATATCTTCACTACTTCGTCTGATATGTTTCCTTCACGGCACATCGGTACAGTCGTCAGCTTCGGCCAGGTTGCGGGCGCCGTCGGCGGCGCCATCTTTCAACCCGTCGCCGGACACATTCTCCAGCTCACGCACAGTTTCGTGCCTTTGTTTATGTACTCCGCCTTTGCCTACCTCGTTGCCCTTGGACTCCTGCGTACACTGGCTCCCGGCTTGCGGCCGGCACTCACTGAGGATTAAATCCTCGCTACCACTCAACCGCGGGCCCGCCCGAAGACGCGTCCGCACCAACGATCATCAGGGAAGGTCATCCGTATGACTTCAGCACGCAAACTGCGCATGGGGATGGTCGGCGGTGGTCCGGGCGCCTTCATCGGTCCAGTGCACCGCATCGCGGCCGAGCTGGACGGACGAATCGAGCTTGTCGCCGGGGCCTTTTCGCAATCCGCTGAGCGCTCGAGGGTCGCCGGGGAGTCCTACAAGATCGCTCCCGATCGCGCATACGCTGACTACGAGCAGATGATGCAGGCGGAACGTGCCAGGCCCGATCCGATCGACTTTGTGGCGATCGTCACGCCCAACCACCTTCACCTGCCGATCACGCTGGCTGCCTTCAAGGCAGGCTTTCCCGTGATGAGCGACAAGCCTGCCACTGCCACTTACGATGAAGCTCTCGCTCTCGAGAAAGCCGTCGCTGCGTACGGCCTTCCGTACGGCCTGACGCATACCTACGCCGGCTATCCCCTGGTGCGCGAGGCGCGAGAGATCTGCAAGAGCAGCGGGCTTGGCAACATTCGTAAAGTCATCGTCGAGTACCTGCAGGGTTGGCTCAGCCGGCCCATCGAGACAACCGGACAGAAGCAGGCCACCTGGCGATCCGATCCCGCTCTCAGCGGCCCCGGAGGCTGCATCGGCGATATCGGCGTGCACGCTTTCCATCTCGTCGAATACGTCACCGGCCTTCAAGTCACAGACCTCAATGCGACCCTGCTTTCGGTGGTCTCAGGTCGGCGTGTCGACGACGATTGCACTGCCCTCCTGCGGCTCGACAACGGTGCCGGCGGCCTCTTGGCGACCTCCCAGATCGCCGCGGGCGAGGGCAATGGGCTGCGTCTCCGCGTCTACGGAGAGGCGGGGTCCCTCGATTGGAAGCAGGAAGACCCAAACCGGCTGCGCGTCAAATGGCTCGATGGACCCGAAGAAATTCGTCACGCGTCGGGAAGTTATCTGGGGGATGGTGCGCGCGCAGCCACGCGGTTGCCCGGCGGCCATCCCGAAGGTTACCTTGAAGCATTCGCGGTGCTCTATCGTGAATTTGCCGATGCGCTTACGGCATGGCAATCTGGTCAGGCGAATCCATTGCCCCTGACACTCCCCGGCATCACGGCGGGGGTTCGCGGCATGCGATTCATTGACCGCGCCATCGAAAGCAGTCGCACAGCAGCTTGGATTCAGTTCTAGAGCAGTTTCGGAATACACGGGGAGAAGAGATGAGAACGATTCAGGGGCCTGGCATTTTTCTGGCTCAGTTCGCCGATGATACCGCGCCTTTTAATTCCCTTGAGGGCCTCGCCATCTGGGCTGCAAAACTGGGTTTCGTCGGCGTGCAGATTCCTACCTGGGACAAGCGCCTGTTTGATTTGAAAGTCGCTGCCGAAAGCCAGGACTACTGCGACGAGATCCTCGGCGTGCTTAAAGACGCCGGCGTCGAGCTGACCGAGCTGTCGACGCATCTGCAGGGACAGCTCGTCGCCAGCCACTCTGCCTACGATGCCATGCTGCAAGGGTTCGCTCCGGCTGAACTCGCCGGAAATCCGAAGGCCACGCAGGAATGGGCAGTCCAGCAATTGGAGTGGGCCGCAAAGGCCAGCCGCAATCTCAAGTTGAATGCGCACGCTACCTTCTCAGGTGCCTTGGCATGGCCATTTTTCTATCCATGGCCGCAGCGCCCCGCCGGCTTAATCAAAGAAGCTTTTCAGGAACTCGGCCGCCGCTGGCTCCCGATTCTCAACGATTTCGATGACGTGGGAGTCGACGTCTGCTTCGAGCTTCATCCCGGCGAAGACCTGCACGACGGTATCACTTTCGAGCGGTTTCTCGCCCAGGTCAATGAGCACAAGCGTGCCAACATTCTCTATGACCCGAGCCACATGGTCCTGCAGCAACTCGACTATCTCCAATTCCTCGACTTCTACCACGACCGTGTGCGCGCCTTTCATGTGAAGGATGCGGAATTTCGACCCAATGGCAAGAGCGGCGTCTATGGCGGTTATCAGGATTGGATCGATCGACCCGGCCGTTTCCGTTCGCTGGGCGATGGCCAGGTCGACTTCGGTTCCATCTTCAGCAAGATGGCGCAGTACGACTATCCGGGCTGGGCGGTTCTCGAGTGGGAGTGCTGCTTGAAGCATCCGAAGGCCGGTGCAACCGAAGGGGCAATCTTTATCCGCGACCACATCATCCATGTCACCGACCGCGCCTTCGACGACTTCGCAGGCTCAGGTGCCGACGATGAAAAGAACCGCCGTATTCTCAGCCTCGATCCTCGCCCCGAGGTTGAGACGCAGTGGCCAAGGCAGGGTGGCAATCGGTAGCGAACAATCAAATTCACCTGCGGCCCGATCGACTGAAAGAACCGGTCGGGCGCGACGCCCTAAATCGAAATTCCCGCCGACTTGTAGATCTGGGTGATATACCGCATATCCCGCAGGCCTTCTTCTCCAGGCGACTTTGGGTCGAGCCCATTCTGAATGCAGTGCGAGAAGTGCTCGGCCTCTGCCTGAAAGTGCGAGGGGTCCCGCGCCGTATTCGGCTCGTCAAGGTCCGCTCCCGATAGCTTTCCACGCAAATGCAATCCCTCGTAACTGAAGGCCTCATCTACCTCGAGCCACCCTTTTGAACCGTGCACCCGAAAGTATCCGGCCATGGGGGCGCCATAGGTTGTGCTGCAGCTTGAGACAATGCCGGAAGGGAAGCGCATCGTCCAGGTCACATTTTCTTCCACCTCATTGAATCGCCCGTCGCGATCGATCACGGAAGCATACGCGGCAATTTCATTCGGCTCCTCCCCAGTCAGGTATCGGCAGGCATTCAACGCGTAGATGCCCACATCGAAGAGCGGTCCGCCTCCGGCAAGGGCTTTGCTGAGTCGCCACTGGCCCGCCTGAGCGTTGAAGCCGAATGCGCTCTCGATTACCTGCACCTGGCCCACTTCGCCACTGCGAATCAGCTCGACTGCGCGAAGGTTGGTTGGTTCGTAATGGCATCGATAGGCGATCATGAGCTTCACGCTTGCCTGCTTGCACGCCGCAATCATCTGTTCGCAATCCCTGACGCTGATGGCCATGGGCTTCTCGCACAACACGTGCTTTCCCGCTTTGGCCGCGCGAATGGTGTACTCGGCATGCATCGAGTTCGGAAGGGCAACATACACCGCCTGCACATTCTTGTTCTCGGCGATGCGATCGAACTCCTCGTAGCCATAGATCGAGCTTGCGGGAATGCCGTAATTCGCCGCGATGCGTTCCGCCTTATCCCGGTGTCCGCTCACCAGGGCCGTAATCTGCGAATTAGAGCTATCCCGTACCCCCGGCATAAAATGCCCGGCAATTTGCCCAAGCCCTATCACGGCGTAGCCGACCTTCGCTCCACTCTCGGCCGCATGCAGTCCAGGCACCATCTGCGACGCTAGACCCATGCCCGCAATCTTCGCAAAATCTCTCCTAGTGAATTCCATTCAGATTCTCCGTTTCAAAAAGGTGGAATGCCTCGGACCACCGGGGAAGTGTCCGTTTGTCAACCTAGAATCCTAGCCCCAGCGCAACGACAAAGGGAAATTTTGCGAGCCGCTCGAAGTCCTCTTCGCCCTCAGAACGCCTTGGAGGCACCGTGCTTCTTTGTAACCGTCCCCGGGGTCTCCCTGGGCCTGTACGCTCCGGGGCCTCGCAGCCTACCATCAGGCACATGGAATCTTTAGCCCTCGATGGCCAGCCCCTCTCTCTCGAAAAAATCGAGTCTGTTGCCTGTTTTGCGAACAAGGTAACGCTCGCTACTGCCGCGCGCAAGAGAGTGCAGCAGAGCAGGGCATTGATCGAAGACATTCTGGCGGCAGGCGAAACGGTCTACGGCGTAAATACTGGCTTCGGCAAGCTCTCCGACGTCCGTATCGCGCACAACAAACTCGCAGAACTCCAGATCAATCTCGTCCGCAGTCATGCAGGAGGCGTCGGTCAACCCCTGGGCGAGCACGAAGTCAGAGCAATGCTTCTGCTCCGCGCCAACGTCCTTGCCAAAGGCGTAAGCGGCGTGCGCATCGAGTTGCTCGACCTGCTCGTCAGCCTGCTCAACGCGGGTGTCCATCCTGTCATTCCGGAAAAGGGCTCGGTCGGCGCCAGCGGAGACCTCGCCCCCCTGGCGCATCTGGCCATCGTCGTGATTGGCGAGGGGGAAGCCTTCTATCGCGGAGAGCGACTCCCTGGCGGCGAGGCTCTACGGCGTGCCGGGCTTGTGCCCCTGCAGCTCAAAGCCAAAGAAGGCCTCGCGCTTTTGAATGGAACGCAGGCCATGACCGCGGTCGGAGCCCTCGCCGTAATTCGCGCGCAACGCGTCGTCCGGCTTGCCGATTTAGCCGGCGCCATGTCTCTCGAAGCCCTCATGGGCACTCCCGCTGCCTTCGACATGCGCATCCACCACGCTCGCCCTCACCCTGGCCAGATTGCCTCGGCAGCTCACTTGCTCAACTTGCTTACGGAGTCCGAGATTCGTGAATCCCATCGCGAACATGATCCGCGCGTCCAGGATGCCTATTGCTTGCGCTGCATGCCTCAGGTCCATGGCGCGGTTCGCGATGTTCTCACCCACGTGGCCGGGGTGCTCGAAACAGAATCCGGCTCGGCTACCGACAACCCCTTGATCTTCCCTGAGTCCTCCGGCACCGCACCGATGCGCGGCGCAGTGCTCTCGGGCGGGAATTTCCACGGCGCGCCCCTCGCTTATGCCTTTGACTACGCGGCCCTGGCCGTCACCGATCTCTGCGGCATCACCGAACGCCGCATCGATCGGCTCCTGAACCCCGATATCAATGAAGGCCTGCCCGCCTTTCTCTCCAACGATCCTGGCCTCTCCTCCGGCTTCATGATCGCGCAAATCGTCTCGGCCGCACTCATCAACGAGTGCCAGGTGCTTTCCCATCCCTCCTCCACCGGCAGCATTCCCACCGACGGCGGCAAGGAGGACCATGTGTCCATGGGCATGACCGGCGCGCTCAAGCTCCGCCAGATCGTCGAGCACGCCGAGCGCATCCTCGCGATCGAGCTCATGTGCGCTGTTCAAGGATTGGAATTTCGCCTGCCTCTTCGTCCCGGTCATGCGTTGGAGTTGGCCCAGGCCTCCATTCGCACCGTCGTCCCGCGCCTTGAGAAGGACCGCGTACTCACTCCCGACATCGAGGCTCTCGCCGCAGCCATCCGTTCAGGCAGACTTGATGAGTGGTCCCACTAAATGGCCCTGAACCTCAGGGGCAGCCCGCCCAGACAGTGGCCTCGCGCCATGTAGGATGAAGAACGAGCGCAGGGGGAGATCGCAACGTGAAACTCTATCGCACCGCCGCAGGAAGTGTCGTCGAGCAGGATAATCAGTTCTACCACCTCGAAGGCCTGAACATCGACTTTCTCCTGGCCCGCGAAGACTTGCCGGAATACCTTCCCATCGCGCTGGAAGATTGCGCTTCTGCATCCGAGTTTAGCCACGCCGAGATTCTCGCGCCCATAAGCCACCAGGAAGTCTGGGCGGCAGGTGTCACTTACTACCGCAGCCGCGGCGCGCGCATGGAGGAGTCGAAAGATGCTGGAGGAGGTGACTTCTACGATCGCGTCTACCTTGCCGAGCGACCCGAACTCTTCTTCAAATCCACGGCCAGCCGCACTGTGGGTACTGGCGGTAAAGTTCGCATCCGCGCCGATGCCCATTGGTCCGTTCCTGAGCCCGAACTCACGCTCGTCGTCAGTCCCAGGGGCCGCATTGTCGGCTACACCATCGGCAACGACATGAGCTCCCGCGATATCGAAGGCGAAAATCCACTCTACCTGCCGCAGGCCAAGGTCTACACCGGCAGTTGCGCACTCGGCCCCGGTATTCTTGTCAGCGAGGGCCCACTACCCCAATCCACTGAAATTGAACTCGAGATCAACCGCAACGGCCGCATCGAATTCTCCGGCTCGATTGCTCTGACCGAACTCAAGCGTGATCCACAGACTCTGGTCAGCTATCTGCTCCGCGACAACGTATTCCCCAGCGGCTGTTTTCTCATGACCGGTACCGGCATCGTTCCGCCGAGTTCCTTCACCTTGGCTTCCGGCGACCGCATTCGCATCACCATTGACCCCATCGGCACGCTGGAGAACGAAGTGGCCTGAAAAGCCTCGCCAAGTGCAGATTCAGTCCTGATCCGAGAGAAACGCAACCACCTCGGCTCTCGTCGGCATCGAGGCCTGTGCACCGCGCAGGGTCACAGAAATGGCTGCGGCCGCTGACGCAAACCGCGCCGCACTCCAGGGATCATGTTCTTCAAGAAGCGCCACCGCAAACGCGCCGTTGAAGCAGTCTCCAGCCGCCACCGTGTCCACAGCTTGAACAGGGAAAGCCTCCACCCAGCGCGCATCTCCGGCAATCGCCACATACGCGCCCTGCGATCCGCACTTCAGGACAACCCCTCGCAGACCTGCTTTCAAAAGGCGTTTGGCTGCGTCCTCAGGCGATGGGACGCCCCACAAATAGAGAGCCATCTCGGTTTCATTCGGCGTAAACCATGCCACCTGCTTCCAGACCTGTTCTGGCAGATCAGTCGCCGGGGCCGGATCGAGCATCACCGGCACACCGGCCCGCGCGCAGATATCAAGTGTTGCTGCGACCGTATCAATCGGCAGCTCAAGCTGGCATAGAACCATACCCGCACCACGAAGCAACTCCGCCCTTTCCTGGACGAAGGCCGGGGTGACCTTAACGTTGGCACCGCTCACCACGATAATGCTGTTCTCGCCCTCATCCGTCACCGCGATTTGAGCAACTCCTGAGGGCCCTCCAACGCGCGCTACAGTATCGATCTGAACGCCTGCCGCGCCGAGTGTATCGAGGAGAGCTTGGCCAAAAACGTCTTCGCCAACTGCCCCAACCATGTGCACCGGATAGCCGAGGCGCGCAACTGCAACTGCCTGGTTGGCCCCCTTTCCGCCCGGCGTGGTCACGAAATTCGTTCCTGCGAGGGTCTGCCCGGCCACCGGAATCCGCGGCGTAGAAGCAACCATATCCATGTTGATGCTGCCTACGACGACAATGGCCTTCCTCGAATCAGTCATAGTGTCGACCCCAACTCAGTAGAGCGGAGCCAGTGCGATCGCGCCCAGGCCCAGGAGGAAGAAGAGGAACATCATTGCCAGCAATCGATGCGCAATCGCTGGAGCCCCGGCAAATTCGCGCCACACAAAAACTCCCCAGCAGGCCGAGATCATCGTTGCTCCCTGCCCAATGGAGTAAGACACTGCAGGCCCTACTTTGTGCGCGCCCGATCCAAGAAAGTTCGTGACCGCACCCGCGCACCAGATCATCCCTCCGAGCAGTCCCGCAAAATGCCAGCGCCACAATGCGCTCCAATAGTCCGATCCCTGCACGCGCGGCTTGCCGTCAAGAGGTCTCCACATCAGAATCAGGTTGGCCGGCACCGTTGACAGAAGCACGCCCACTGCGAAGAACATTGCCACCGCGTACGGGCCTGGAGCGGGATGGTCTCCCACTGCTTGCATCGATCGTGCAACGAGCGGATAGAAGCTTCCCATCAGCAGTCCGGCGACAAGACTCAGCACGATCCCGCGTCGGGTTGCAGTCCGCCCCTCTTGCTCGCGCGCCCGGTAAGCTCCCGCGTCCAGAACAATGGCAACCACAACCAGTGCCACGCCGCCAAACAGCAGAATCGGATTCCCCTTGGGACTGACGGTGTAGCTCCAGACCGACCCCACAACAAGAGCCAGCCCAATGCCGATCGGAAACGCTACGGCTAACCCCGCCACATCGATCGCGGCCACCAGCAAAAGGTTGGCAACGTTGAACACCACGCCGCCCAGCGCCGCCAATTTCATCGATTCCACCGGCGTCTGGACCAGGTCGCTTAGAAACGGCGTTCCCGTCGATCCATGACTTCCGGCCGTCAGCCCCAGCAACATCGCGCCGACAAGAACGCCAAGCGCGTAATCCCAATAAAAAAGCTGAAAGCGATATCCTTGGCACAGCTTGAGGGTATTGGCCCACGATCCCCAACACAGCATACTCAGCAGCATCAGGAAAAGTGCGGCCTGATAAGTCTCAGGAAGAAGCATCCCCTTCGCCCCCGTTACAGCTATTGCGTTCAGCTTCGATGGAACGATAGCTCGTTTGCCTTCGTCGAAGCAAACGGCAAATCTCCCGATTGCACCGCAGGCTCTTCCCGAAGTACCCCGGATCTACTGCTTCGCTGCCTTGACCGCCTCCGTTAAGGCAGGAACCACATCGAACAAGTCGCCCACAATTCCGTAATCGGCCACCTCAAAGATGGGAGCATCCGCATCCTTGTTAATTGCGACCACGCACTGCGATCCCTTCATGCCAACAAGGTGCTGAATCGCACCCGAGATGCCGACAGCAAGATAAAGTTTGGGCGCAACCGTCTGCCCTGAGCTCCCAACCTGCCGCTCGATCGGCAGCCATCCGCTGTCGCAGATGGGTCGCGAAGCTGCTAACTCCGCGCCCAGCGCAGTCGCCAACTCCTGCACCAGCGACAAGTTCTCCGCCTCCTTGATCCCGCGGCCGACACTCACAATCAATTGCGCCGATCCCAGATCGACCGTCTGCGCCGAGCCCCGGAATGGTTCTGAGGGTCTGGTGCGAATTTGCGATTCTTCAATCTGCGGTGTGAAGACTTCGATCGCTGCCGTGGCCGCTCCACCTTGGTCTGCGCGAAACGCCCCCGATTGCACCGAGACGAAACACGGTCCGCCCCCTGCATGTCGATACTCGCCATTCAAACGGCCCTGCATCAGTTGCCGTACAAATGTCGGGCCATCGCCGATATCGGTCACATCTCCGATCAGCACCTGCCCCAGTCGCGCCGCCAGAGCCGGCACATAATCGCGCACCTGGTACGTATGAGGGAAGATTACATAGGCAGGTTCTACGGCGCGGATGAATTGCTCAAGCGCCAGCGTGAAGCCGTCCGCAGTGTATGCGGAAAGGAGCGGATGCTCCAGGCGCACCACCTTGGCCGCGCCCTTGGTTGCCGCCTCTGCGGCTAGCGATTCTGTCTTCGCCCCCGGTAGGGTCACGTGCACCGGCAGGTCCAGCTGGGCCCCAAGCTTTTGCCCTGCAGCCAGAGCCTCCCAGTTGATTCGGCCCAGACGCCCACCGCGTTCTTCCAGCACCACCCAAACGCCGCTCATAACACCCTCGCTTCAAACTTCAGTTTCTCCACGAGCGCAGCGGCAGCTTCCTTGGGAGAACCTGAAAGTATCTGCGTTGACTTCTTCTTCTGTGGAACAGTGATACGCTCCAGCGTCACGACTGGAACCGTCGTCGCATCCAGCTCCGCGGCAGTCACTCGTCGAACTTCCTTTGTCTTGGCTTTCTTGATGCCCATCAACGTCGCATAGCGCAGCTTGTTGCCGCCCGACTGGATCGAGAGAACCGCAGGCAGGGGCAAGTCAATCGTCTGGAACCAGCCCTCTTCCAGTTCGCGCTTCACTGTGAGTACGGACTCGGTCTTCTCCACATGCAAAATCAGCGAGGCATGCGGCAACCCCAGCAACTCAGCGACGATCACGCCCGTCTGCCCGTATCCCAGATCGTCTGACTGAAGTCCAGTCAGCGTCAGGTCCGGGTTCTCCGCCTTGATCGCAGCAGACAGCAATCGCGCCACTCCCAGCGCGTCGCGCTGGTTCAAGTCATCGCAGTCGATGTGAATCGCTCGATCGGCGCCTTTAGCCAGCGCCTCCCGAATCGTCGACCCCACACGCTCTGGCCCGGCGCTTACCACCACCACCTCGCCGCCATGCTTCTCCTTCAATTGCAGCGCCTCTTCCAGCGCATAGGCATCCGACTCATTCAATGCCCAATTGAGTTCGCTTTCGGCAATCCACTTGCCCGTCGAATCGATACGTGACCGGTGCATCCCGTTCCGGAACCTGCTTGATGGCGACAATGATTTTCATAGAAGAATGCTCACGTTCATCTTATTTGGTTGCGGAAGGCGTCGAGGTGGGCAGCGATCGGGCCGCCAATTGCGCAATATCAAGCAGCTGCGGCGCCCCTGCACCCTTGGATGCAAGCGCATCGCGAAACATCGTATTGCAGAACGGACAGGCCGTTCCCACAGTGCTGGCGCCCGTCTCCAGCCAGCTCCGCCGCCCGCACATGGCTCACACGTTCACCGCTCTCCTCGCCCAGAAAGGCTAACCCTCCGCCCGCTCCGCAGCAGAAGCTCCGCTCTGCGGTGCGCGGGGCCTCCACCAGCGTCGCCTGCTGTCGCCGCCACCGCGCGCGGCTCTTCATACACATCGCGATAGCGCCCCAGGTAGCACGGATCGTGGAAGACAATCTTCTCCTCGCTCTGCGTTTGCGGCAGTCGGCTCAAGATGCCGCGCCAGAAACTCGCTGTGATGCTCGATCTCTGGCGGGGTGCCGAATTCCTTCCAGTCCTCCTGAATCGTCCGCACGCAATGTGGGCAGATCGATACGATCTTCTTCACCTTGTTCTGCGCCATCGCTTCGAGATTCGCCTCCGCCAGTTGCTGAAAGACCAGATCGTTGCCCTAGCCGCCGCACCGGATCGCCCGTGCACTTCTCTTTCCTGCAGCACACCAAAGCTCGCGCCCAGGTACCGCATCACCCGCACAAAGTGCCGCCACAATCTCGCGCCCCTTCGGATCGTAGCCACCCATGCAGCCCAGCCACAGGCAGTATTCCTGTGTCCCGTCGAAGATAGGCAGCTCCTTCTTCTCGACAAACTTGTCGCGCTCGCCGGCACTCATCCCCAGCGCATTGCTGCCACGTTCGAGCGCGAGAAAAAGCTTGCTCCCGTGATCGTCGTCCCACGCGCCGGTATTCACCGCGCCGCGCCGCAGTCCGATCATGAATGGGCACGTGCTCGATGCCCACCGGGCACTGGAACTCGCACGCGCCGCACGTCGTGCACTCAAACACCGCCTCCTGCGCGTTGTACTTGCCCAGCAGCGGCTCCTCGAGTCCGGACCCTACTCGTTGAGATAGCCGCGCAGGCCCAGCACGATTTCCTTCGGGTTCAGCATCTTTCCCGTGTTCGCGGCCGGGCAGTGCTCCGTGCAGCGTCCGCACTCCACGCAGGAGTAGGCCTGCAGGCTCGACCAGCTGCGTTAGATCTGTGCCTGCCACCAATCCAAAATCCTCATCGCCCTTCAGCGGTGGAATCTTGCTGAAGCCGCCCGCGCGAAAGAAAGACCGTCGACCGGACTCAGACACCAGGTGCAGATGCTTCGTGTGCGGAATAAGCGGCAGAAAGATGAGCAGGCACAGCGTAGTGCGCCCACCACAGCATGCGCGACGCCAGCGCTCGCATCCGGCAACGAAAAAGCCGCCAGGTACGTCACCATCAGCACGAAAGATCAGCAGCGCGATCAAGCCCGACTCCCACGAAACTTCTCGCCGAGCCAGCGCGGCCGCACCACGAATCGCCGCACAAACAGCCCGCAATGCCCACCGCGCAGGCTACCGCGAACAGGCCGCTGCAAGATAGAAGTAGAAGCGTCCAAACCAGCCTTGCCGGATCGAGAAATCCAATCCCCAGCTCCACGGCGCAATGGTTCAGCGTCACCAGCGCGAACGCGCAGAATCCCCAGAACACGAAGCGCATGCGCAAGCCCGGGCAGCGGCCGCTGGCGAATCACCTTCGCCTGGCACATCACTTCCCAAACAGAAATCCCAGGACCCGCTTTCCCGAGGGGGAAGAGCCGAAAATCCGGGTCTTTCTTCGAGTGCCAGAATCTTGCTTAAGGATCGGACCGAATCGCTGCCAGAACAGCCACCCCGATCCCGTCGCAAGGGCGCCAAAAAACAGCTTCTCTGCAAGGGTAAAGGAACGAGGCTCAGCCAGTGCGGGAAGGGAGAAGATCATAGGCGAACTGAACAACAATACATGATTTGGGAGCCGAGCGTCGTGCTTTTGCCCACCATACCCTGCGCCACGCTTGGCAATCTTGCCGCCGTGCCGGGCTCAGTTGTTATCGCCGCGACGGTCGACAATCTTGTAGTCGTCGGGCACAACAAACAGGCTCGGTTCCGGCGGCGCAGTCGTAATCTCCTTCACCCGAAACTCCTGCCTGCCGAATCGAGGTGAGTCCACAAGCGAAACGAGGTTCAAGGCCAGCTCCTGCGACCACCAGAATTCCCGCACCGTCACCATCGGCTTGTCGTTCCCCATCTTTCCCGGATTGATGGTCACCGTCTCGCGATACCCGTGGGTTTCTACGCCCTCGGTGCTGCTGGCGCCAAGATCCTCATGTACCTGCGTCCCAAGTCCATTCGGCAGGGGCCCGCTCGTTCCCGTGGCCGGTAGATAAGTATCGTCACTGGTCAGGCGATACTTCAACAGCTCGCACACCTTCGCCGCGGTCTCGCAGTTGTACCATGTGTGCATCTCAGGATCCGTGATCTGAAAAACATTCATGTGCGACTTGATGTCCCCGCCCTTGGGGACCAGGAGCCAGCGCTCCTGATAAATCCGCCCCGAAGCATCCCGCACGATGCGCCGCTGATTTGTCAACGTAAAGGTCCCGCCGTTGCCCAACGGCCGTGACCACTCCGTGGCGAGGCTCAGGCTGAACGGCGCTCCTGCCTTAGGTGGAACAAAAATGCTCTGCAACGGTCCGTCATACCCGCCGTCGTTGGCGCGAATCACCGCAGGCTGGTTTTGTTCCTGCGCATAAGCGGGAGAAAGAAAGCAAATCGACAAAGACACGATGAGTAGAAGCCGAATCCGCATGGTGCCTCCGCCTTTTGCGAGGTCAGTATAGCCCTTTGCTACCCCTGAACGCCCTGCCTCTGCCCGCCACAACGAGCGGCTCAAACGATTCGCCGTCCCCAAGCAACATTTCATCCATACCGAATTGCGAAGCCAACCGATCGATCACCCGGGTATACTCCGTCTGCCCAGGAGGGGCAAAAATATGCGCATGTTATTGAAAGCCACCATGTCGGTGGAGAACGGCAACGCAGCAGCTCGCAACGGGACCCTCGGCACAAAAATCCAGCAGATCCTGGCGGACCTCAAGCCCGAAGCCGCTTACTTCTCTGAAGACAACGGCCAGCGCACTGCATACATCTTCTTCGATATGAAGGATTCGTCGCAATTGACGGCTGTCGCCGAGCCATGGTTCCTCGCGTTCAATGCCAGCATCACCGTGCGTCCGGCAATGACTCCGCAGGATCTCGCCGATGGAGCGCAAGGAATTAAGAATGCCGTCAAGAAATACGGCAAGGCCTGACGAAACTGCGTCGCCTGGGCCCACAGATTACCCGTCTCGTGCATTCCCCCGCGAGACTCGCTCCTCAGCAGCGCACAATCTTCGGCGAATCGATTCCCTTGGTCGCGTTCCGCGTATCCACGACGAGCTGCGCCTCCTCGACGATCTTCCGGTAGTCGTAGGTCGAGTGGTCCGTAACAATCAGTACCGCGTCATATTGCCCAAGATTCTCGAGCGGCGTGTTCGTCATGTTCAGCGCGTAGTGCCGCCCCTGTCCGACAGTAGGGAAGTAGGGATCGTTGTACGCCACTGTTGCGCCCTTTTCGCGCAGCAGTTCGATGATCGTCAGCGAGGGCGACTCCCGCAGATCGTCGATGTCCCGCTTGTACGCCAGTCCCAGCACCAGCACCCTGGACCCGTTGATGGCCTTGCGCGACCGGTTCAGCCCATCGGCTAATTGCTCGATCACGAATCGCGGCATGTTCACGTTGATCTCGCCCGCCAGCTCGATAAACCGCGTCCTAAAATCAAATTCTCGAGCCTTCCATGACAGATAGAACGGGTCGATAGGAATGCAGTGGCCGCCCAGCCCTGGCCCCGGATAAAACGCCTGGAACCCAAAGGGCTTCGTCTTCGCCGCGTCAATCACTTCGTGAATGTCGATACCCATGCGCATGCAAAGCTGCTTCAGTTCATTCACCAGCGCAATGTTCACGCACCGGTAGATGTTCTCGAGCAGCTTCGTCATCTCTGCGACAGACGGGCTGCTCACCGGCACCACGCGCCGGAAGATCGAGCCGTACAACATACCGGCCAGCTCGGACGCAACGCTGCCACACCCGCCTACGACCTTCGGGATATCGTGCCGGGCCACCGTGTCATTACCTGGATCCTCGCGCTCCGGCGAGAACGCCACGTGTGCGCCATGCGTCTCCTCGCCACGGGCCACCTTGAGCCCAAGTGCATTCCCCGCCTCGATCAGCGGCACAACAAGCTCGTCAGTCGTCCCCGGATACGTCGTGCTCTCCAGAACAATCAGCTGCCCCTCATGCACGTGCGGCGCAATCGCCTTCACCGTCCCCGTCACGTAGCTCAGGTCCGGTTCGTGATACTCATTCAGCGGTGTCGGAACACAGATGATCACTGCATCCATTGCCGCGATCTCGGAGTAGTCCCCCGTCGCATGAAAGCCCGAGGCCTGTGCCTGCTGAATCATCTCCGGCAAAATCCGCACAATGTACGATCCCCCCGCATTGAGCGTCGAAACCTTGTCCGCCGCAATGTCAAAACCCGTTACGCGAAACTTCTCGCCGCTGAACAACAATGCCAGCGGCAATCCGACATACCCCATGCCAACAATGCCCACCCGGGCTTCGCGCGATTCAATCTTGCTCTTGAACTCTGCCAGAGACCCAACAACCACAATAGACATAGCTAAATTCTAGTGCATCGCGTGTTTACTCTGTCCAAATTCACTTCGCGGTTGCGGCCTGAGACACGCAGCGTCTTAAGCGACAGAAGCCGCCTCTTGTATGCTGTCGTTTGCTGCGGTCTGCAGCGGAGGAACGATTTGGCGAAGTATCTGGTCACCGGGGCAGCAGGCTTCATCGGTCGCTCCATCGCGGCCGAACTTCTCAAGCGCGGCGAGTCGGTGCGCGGCATCGACAACCTCATTACCGGTAAGCGATCAAACTTAATAGGCCTTGAATCCATGGAGTTCATCGAAGGCGACCTCACCGATCCGGCCGCCTGTGCAGGTGCATGCGATGGCGTCGAGATCGTCTTTCACGAGGCAGCCTTGGCCTCAGTTCCGCGCTCCGTCGCCGATCCCATCAGCACCAACCTGCATTGCGTCACAGCGACCTTGAATCTGCTCGTTGCTGCTCATGCTGCCGGTGTCCGACGCGTCATTTACGCTGGCTCCTCCTCGGCTTACGGCGACACCCCTACCCTCCCCAAGCACGAGGGAATGCTCCCCAATCCCATCTCGCCCTATGCGGTTGCCAAGCTCGCGGGGGAGCAGTACATGCGCGCCTTCTCCCGCGTCTACGGCCTCGAGACCGTCGTCCTCCGCTACTTCAACGTCTTCGGCCCTTATCAGGACCCGACGTCCCACTACTCCGGTGTCATGGCGCTTTTCTGTCGTAAGATGCTGGCCGGCGAACAGCCCACCATCTACGGCGATGGGGAGCAGAGTCGCGACTTCACCTACATCGACAACGTTGTCCACGCCAATCTTCTGGCTGCTGCTACCCCCGCACAGAAGGTTTCGGGGCAGGTCATGAACACTGCAACTGGGACACGCATAACCCTCAACGAAACATTGAGGATCTTGCGCGAATTGATTGGATATAAAGGTGAACCGCGTTACGTCGATCCGCGTTCCGGTGATATCCGTGACTCCCTTGCCGACATTCGCCTGGCAGGCGAGTTGATGGGCTACAAGCCCATCGTTGACTTCCGCGAAGGGCTGCGTCGCACCGTCGACTGGTACCGCACCGGGCAAGCAGCTTAGACGCGCTGCGTCTTCAGGCTGTGCTGCCCCTCTCCGATAGGCTTCTGAGAACAGGTTTTGCCCCGGCCGTTCTAAGGGCGGGGAACTGCCGCTGCGGTGACGGGCAGCATCTGAGGCGCTTCGGAGAGCGGCTGCAGAGTGTGCGCTGCCTGCTCCGAGGCATGCAACACTCCGCCCGGCACAATGCCCAAGGCGAGCGTAGCCGCCACGGCGAGTCCCAATGCAGCAGCCACCGCAATGCCGCCTCGAACCGTGTGCTCTGCAGCAATCCCCTCGGACTCCGTGGGGCGCTGCGCCGACGCGAAGACCAGGCGCAAATAGTACGCCGATGCAAGCCCTGAGTTCAGCAGGCCGATGATCGCCAGCCACACCGCTGTCCGCCAACCGCCGCGGAGAACGAATAGAACTTCCCGAAGAATCCGCCGGTGAAGGGAATACCAATCAGCGAAATCAGGAAGAAGATCAGCAGGCCGCCCAGCAGCGGCGATCGATAGATCAGTCCGCGATAATCATCGAATCAGCGGCAGTTTCTCGTCGTAGCCGCTCACCAGCGTGATCACCGCGAAGATGCCAACGTTCATCGCCGCATAGGCAGCCGTGTAGAAGCTGGCAGCGGCAATCCCGTCGGGAGCCGTCGCGGCAAACGCCGCCAGCAGATATCCGGCATGCGCAATCGACGAGTAGGCCAGCATGCCGCTTCACATTCTGCTGGCGCAGCGCGGCCAGGTTGCCCACCGTCATCGACAGCACCGCCACAACCCACAGCAGCGGCGCCCACACCGCGTGCAGGGTAGGGAACATCTCATAGACCACGCGCAGCAGCAGCGCAAACGCCGCCGCCTTGGGCGCAGTCGACATCAGAGCCACAACCGGCGACGGCGCGCCTTCATACACATCCGGCGTCCACACGTGGAACGGCGCGGCAGAAACCTTGAAGAGAATTCCCACCAGCATCAGCGCCAGAGCGGCCAGAACCAGTGGAATGATTGGGCAGCAGTGGGCCCGCCAGCGCCTGCGCAATCTCATAAATCTGCGTCGTTCCGGTCGCGCCAAAGATCAGCGCAATGCCATACAGCAGAAATCCCGTCGCAAACGATCCCAGCAGAAAGTACTTGATCGCCGCTTCCGGTCCGCGCCCCGTCTGCTTGCGATACCCGGCCAGAACGTAGGTCGAGATCGACGAAATCTCCAGCGCGATAAAGACCAGCAGCAGCTCGACCGCGCCGGTCAGCAGGCACATGCCCACCGCGCCGAAGACGATCAGCGCATAGAACTCGCCCTGGTGATGACTGTCCTCTGGCAGCGTGTCGAGCGACAGCAGCAGCGCCACCAGCACGATTCCGCAGATCAGCACATGGAAGAAGACCGTGAACGGGCTTGTCTCGACCGTGCCGAAGAATCCCGTTCCCACCGGCAACGAAAGCTGCCACAGGCTCGCCCAGAGCGCCAGCGTCGTGCCGATCGCAGCCACCCAGCCCAGCATCCGTCGCGGCCAGCCTTGCGGCAGCGAGGCGTCGATCAGCATCACCAGCACGCCGGTCAGCGTCAGGATGATCTCGGGAAGAATGCGAAAGATGTCGGGCCTGGATTCATCGCCGGCCCCCGTCCGCATGCTGCAATCGACAACGTGCGCAGCCGGAACCGTGCCCAGACAATTTCATCTCACGGTGGCGGCCCTTCCGATTCTCAATCGTGTTCATCCAGAGCGACGGCGCAACCCCCATCACCAGCATCAGCACGGCCAGCGGCGCAAGCATCGCAAGCTCGCCCACGCGCAAGTCATCGGCGGGCTTCGCTGCCGCCATCGCGCTCTCCGGCCCGTAGAAGATCCGCTGCACCAGCCACAGCATGTAAGCCGCGCCCAGAATCACGCCCAGCGCAGCCACCACCGCCCAGCCGCGGCTCACGCCGGTAGAACGTGCTCGACAGAATCAGAAACTCGCCCACAAACCCGCTCAGCATCGGCAGTCCGATCATCGCCAGCGACGCAATCACAAAGAAAGTTGCCGTGCGCGGCAGCCTCGCGGCCAGCCCGCCATACGCGTCAATCTGGCTCGTCGCGTAGCGAACTTCGAGCGCACCCAGCAGCAGAAACAGCGCCGCATCAACAACGCCGTGATTCAGAATCTGGTAGACCGCGCCCGTCCAGCCCGTGAACGTGAGCCCGTAAATCCCCAGCACGATCAGGCTCAGGTGGCTCAGCGCCGCAAAGGCCATCAGCCTCCAGAAATCGCGCTGCACCAGCGCCAGGCATGCGCCATAGAGAATGCCGATCACCGCCAGCGCAATCAGTCACGGCGCAACCTGCCGCGCCTGAACCGGGAAGAGCCCGACGTGAAAGCGCAGCATCGAATAAAGCCCGAGCTTGCCCGCCACAACCATCGCCATCGCAACCGGCGCTTCGCTGAAGGTGTCCGCCAGCCATCCGTGCAGCGGAAACACCGGAACCTTCACCGCAAAGGCAAACAGAAACGCCAGCGCAACCCAGAACAGCGCCGCGGCAGGGAACCGTTCCATGCGCAAGCAGAATCTGCAGCGTCGGCAAAATCGAAACTGCCGGTCTTCGCGTAGAGCCACAGAATCGCCACCAGCAGCGGCGCCGACGGAATGAACGTGAACAGGAAAAACTTCAGTCGCCGCCTTCGGTCCATCCTTGCGCCCATACATGGCGATCAGAATCGCCATCGGCACCAGCGACAGTTCCCAGAAGCCGTAGTAGACCATCAGGTCGAGCGAGATAAACACGCCCACCATCGCCGTCTGCTGCACCAGGAAGAGCGAATAGAAAATCTTCCGCCGCTCCTTGATTGCGTTCCAGCTCGCCATCACGCCAACCGGCGCCAGCAGGCCCACCAGCACCACGAGCCACAGGCTCAGCCCGTCCACGCCCACGTGATAATAGATGATCGCCGGACTCTCAATCCACGGCCGGTTGATTTCAAATTGAAACCCGCCTTGCCCGCAACAAAATGCGCCGGCAGATGCAGCGTGAAGCACAAACGTGACCAGCGTCGTGAGCAGCGCAATCCAGTGTCGGCAGCTTGCCGCGATCCGGCAGCAGCGCCACCACAAGCGCGCCCGCCAGCGGAACCAGAAGAATCAGCGTGAGAATCGATTGGTTCATCTGCGCCACCATTCTCAGTGACCTCCGCCACTTTAAAATAAGTTCCGATCGCCCACGGCATCAGCACAAACAACAGCACCGCCGCCGCGCCCGCCGCCAGCCATGCCGCATACGAGCGCAGATTGCCCGATTGCCACCGCTGCAGGATCGCGCCCGCGAACAGTCGCAATCCCCGCCCAGCAGCCATGCCAGTCCGCCCAGAAGCCCTACGTCCACCACCCATCCCAGCACGATATCGTCGAGAAGCGCCAGCAGCGGCTTCACCACCGTCGCGCCATAGATCTCGTCCACGTAATACTTGTTGGCCAGCAGCTTGTAAGCGCCCGGAGCGTCGCTGCCAGCTCCGCCGGCTCTCGGGCTTCTGCCGGTAGAGCCGGTCCGCAATCAACCATCCCAGCAGCGCAACAGCCACCGCAACGCCGCTCAGAGGATCAAGCTCCAGATGTCGGCGTTGCCCGACTCAGCGACTCGCGCCCCAGTCGCCGGCGCAAGGAACGCCGCCAAACCGCTCCGATGCCAATCCACCCGCCGCCAATCGAAAGCAGCGCCAGAATCACCAGCGGTCCCAGCATCGACCACGGGCTCTCATGCGGATGAATCTCAGGGCTGCGCGACTCGCCCATGAAAGTCAGGTACCAGAGCCGGAACATGTAGAGCGAGGTCAGCAGCGCCGTCACCACGCCCCACAAACCACAGCACCATCCCGCCCGGCCCCTGCAGATAGGCCGCGTAAAGAATCGCGTCCTTCGAGAAGAACGCAGCCAGCGGAGGAGAATCCGGCAATCGCAAACACCGCCGCCGTCATCGTCCAGAACGTAACCGGCAGCTTCTTGCGCAGCCCGCCCATCTTGCGCATGTCCTGCTCGCCGCCGACCGCGTGAATCACCGAGCCCGCCGCCAGGAAGAGCAGCGCCTTGAAGAACGCATGCGTCATCAGGTGGAAGATCGCCGCCGAGTAAGCCGCGACTCCGCACCCCAGAAACATGTACCCAAGCTGCGAAATCGTCGAGTAGGCCAGCACGCGCTTGATGTCGTTCTGCACCAGGCCAATCGTCGCCGCAAACAGCGCCGTCGCCGCGCCCACAATCGCCACCACGCCCAGCGCAAACGGCGAGTGGTCAAACAGCACATGCGTGCGCGCAATCATGTAAACGCCGGCCGTCACCATCGTCGCCGCGTGAATCAGTGCCGACACCGGCGTCGGGCCTTCCATCGCGTCCGGCAGCCAGATATACAGCGGCAACTGCGCGCTCTTGCCCGTCGCGCCCAGCAGCAGGCAAAGCGCAATCACCGTCAGCACGCCGCCCTGCCACGCCGGATTCGCCGCCAGCTTTGTCGCAATCTCGCTGAACGTCAGCGTGCCAAAGTTCGCCAGCAGCAGAAACATCCCAATCAGAAATCCGAAGTCGCCAATGCGATTGACGATGAATGCCTTCTTGCCCGCATTCGCCGCCGAGTTCTTCTTGAAATAGAACCCGATCAGCAGGTACGACGCCAGGCCCACGCCCTCCCAGCCCACAAACATCAGCAGCGCATTGCCGGCCAGCACCAGCACCGTCATGAAGAACAGGAACAGGTTCAGATAGCTGAAGTAGCGCGCAGTACCCCTCTTCATGCGCCATGTAGCCGACGGAGTAGATGTGAATCAGGAACCCGACGCCGGTCACCACCAGCAGCATCACCAGCGAAAGCTGATCGAGAACAAAGCTGAAGTCGACGTGCAGCGTGCCCGCGTTGATCCAGCCCATCGGACAAGTTTCAACGTAGGGCAGGGAAGTGCCAATCGCCGCGCCAAGCTCCGAAGATGCTCATCGGGCCGCATTCAACACCACGCCAAACGCCGCCAGCGGCGCCACCAGCGCAATCGTCGTCACCAGCCACTTGGGCAGCCGCGAGCCGAGAATTCCGTTCAGCAGAAACCCCGCGAAGGGCAACAGCGGAATCAGCCAGAGATGTAGAGGTTCCGTTCATAGTTTCATCAGGTCGATACGGTCGACGGCCAGTGTTGCGCGGGCGCGGAAGACAGCAATAATGATGGCCAGTCCCACCGCAGCCTCAGCCGCGGCCACCATCATCACAAAGAACACAAAGATCTGCCCCTTCACCGCATGCCACTCGATGCGCGAAGGTCACAAACGAAAGATTCACGGCGTTGAGCATCAGCTCAATCGACATGAACACGGTAATCAGATTGCGCTTGATCAGAAACCCAACCACGCCCAGCGAAAACAGAACCGCGCTCAGCAGCAGATACCAGGAGATCGGAACTTCCTGCGAGAAAGATTCATTTGCCCGCCGTCCTTTCTCCTGCGCGTCGGTGTCTCCGTGGCCATGACGAGCCAGCGCCACCGCGCCCAGAATCGCAATCAGAATCAGCACCGACGTCACTTCAAACGGCAGCAGCAGCTTCGTGAAGAGCACGCGGCTCAGGTCTTCGGTGATCGTAATGCCGTCGTTCAGCGAGACGACGCCGAGTCCACAGTGCCAGTTCGCGTATGCAGAATCACCGTGGCAAGCACCGCCAGAATTGCGACCACCGCCGGAAAGCCCAACCACGCGTCGCCGCACGGCTGCCCAGCGTGCGCTCTTCGCGGCCCGCGTTCAGCAGCATCACCACAAAGGTGAACAGCACCATGATCGCGCCGGAGTAGACAATGATCTGCGCCGCGGCCAGAAACTCCGCGCCCAGCAGCAGATAAAGCACCGCCAGCGAAGTCATCACCACAATCAGCGACAAGCGCGCTGTTGATGGGATGGCTCTGGAGCAGGAGATTGATTGCCCCGGCCAGGCAGAATCCGGCAAAAAGAAGAAACAGAATCAGGTGCATCGTTCCCTAGCGTTCGGGCTCGAGCCGGTAAAAACGCCGGCCGGTTAAGGGGAAGGACAAAGAAGCAGCCAAACTGCTCGAAATCCTTCCCGATTGTAAATCAACGGTACGCAAGCCACAGGCTTGTTCCCACGATGTTGAGAATGGCGAGCGGCATCAAAACCTCCATCCGAAGTTCATCAGTTGGTCGTAGCGGAAGCGCGGCAGAGTTCCGCGCACCCACACATACAAAAACAGAAAGCAGAAGACCTTGAACACAAACCAGAAGATCGGGATCAACGCATGCACCAAAATATTCTGCGGCGGCCGGAATCAGGTTGCCGAACGGGCTCGTCCAGCCGCCGAAAAACAGCAGCGTCGCCACGCAGCCCACGTTGATCATGTTCGCGTACTCGGCCATGAAAGAACATGGCGAACTTCATCGAGCTGTATTCGGTGTGATAGCCGCCTGTCAGTTCGCTCTCCGCCTCGGGCAGATCGAACGGCGAGCGATTCGTCTCCGCATACGCGGCCATCAGGTAGATAAAGAACGCCAGAAACTGCCCTCCGCCAAGAATGTTCCATGATGGCAACGCCCATGCGCGGCCTGCTGCTCCACAATCACGCGCAGATTCAGCGACCCGGCCCGCAACACCACGCCCACCAGCGAAAGCCCCAGCGCCAGTTCGTAGCTGATCAACTGCGCCGACGAGCGCAGCGAGCCAAGCAGCGAATACTTGTTGTTCGACGACCACCCCGCCAGCGCAATTCCGTACACGCCAATCGAAGTAATGCCGAGAATCACCAGCAGCCAATGTTGACATTGGCAATTTCGAACAGGTCGAAATCCGTGCGGCCCCATCTTCGGCTCGCCAAAGGGAACCACCGCGATCGAGATCAGCGCGCACGCCAAGCGCAATCATCGGCGCAAGCAGATAGAGCGGGCTTGATACACGCCCGTCGGAATCAGATCTTCTTTCAGAAAACGACTTCGCGCCATCCACCAGCGGCTGCAGCAACCCGAACGGGCCCACGCGGCTCGGTCCCCAGCGGTTCTGGATGCGGCCCACGAGCTTGCGTTCCAGCAGCACGGTGTAGGCGACGCCCATCAGCATCACCACCGTCACCACGGCCACCTTCAGCAGGCTCCACAAAAAAAACTGCTAAAATCGTCACTTACCTTCAGCCTTTCGTTCCAGCTGCATTCGAAGGTCGCGAATCAATCTGCCAGCCGCGTTCTGCGCAGCGACTCAATCCGCGCATCCTGGTGCTCGTTCGAGTTCAAGCTCAATGCGCCGTGCTGTACCGCCCCAGCGTTCCCGAGGTAAAGCAATCGTGTCGTGCGCCGGAATCGTTCACCGTGATGCGCTGCAACGCGGACAAAGCCGGCACCAACGCTCGGCTCCGTCTGGCACCGTCATTCCCGCCCAACAGATTCACTCGGTCCAGCTTGTAGCCCGGAACCAGCCGCGCAATCTCGTCCAGCACCGCCAGCGGATCGAACGGACTCAGCCTCGGCTCAAGGTTGTTCGCCGCCAGCCACACCGCATGCCGATCGGCCTCGCCCGCCTGCGCGCCGCGCGATTGCCCCAGGTCGGCCGTCACGTCCACCCTTGCCAAACGGCACCAGCGCCTTCACATCCGCGCCCATCGCAGTCCGCCAAGCCGCACCAGAATCTCAAAGTCCGGCTTCACACCCGCACGATCCGCAGCCTTCTTCACCAGCTGCACATCGCCGTAGGTGTTGGTCACCGTGCCGGACTTCTCGTACAGACTCGCGGCCGGCAACACCACATCGGCCAGCGCTGCCGTCTCGGTCAGGAACAGATCCTGAACAATCAGAAACGTGTTCTTCAGCGCGCTCGGATCAGACGCCGCCAGCTGCACCAGCTGGATTCGCACCCACCACCAGCAATGCGCCCAAGTCACCGCTGTCCGCAGCCGCAACCATCTGCGCTAGCGTCTTGCCCGGCCGTCGCCGGCATGCCCGCATACTCCGGCAAAGCCCGCCGGAGCTGACACCGGCACATAGCCCGGCAGCAGATCGGGCGAAAGTCCCATGTCCGCCGCGCCGCGCGAGTTGGCGTGGTCGCCCAGCAGCGCAAAGCGCACTCGCCGCGCTTCAGCCCCCACGCAATCAGATCCGCCATCGCCTGTCCGCGGCACTCAGTCTCCGAACGAATCACAACGCAGCGATTCCTCGCGCCAGCAACGCCTTGCGCAAGTCCGTGTCGCTCAGCCGCATCATCGCCAGCAGAGCAACGCAGCGATCGTTGTATACCCACTCGGCGGCAGCCCATGCGTCGCCTTCGCCTGCCGCTCCAGCTTGATTCGCTTCGATGTTCGCCACGTACAGCCGCGCGCGATTCAGCCGCACATTGGTGCGCAGCGTCCACGCCAGCAGCGGATGCTCTTCGGTCGGATTGCCGCCGACCAGCAGAATCGCCGGTGCCTTCGCCATATCATGCAGACTCGCCGCGCGGTCTTCCTGCGTGCCCTGCCAGCGCTCTGCGCAAACGCCGCATAGTCCGTCGTGCGCTCGTGATCGATGTTGTTGGTCTGCAGAACCGTCCGCGCAAACTTCTGCAGCAGATAATTCTCTTCATTCGTCGTGCGGTTCGAGCCAATCACGCCGATCGCCTCGCCGCCCCGCGCATCGCGAATCTCCTTCAGCTTCGTCCCCGCCAATCCGCAGCGCATGTTCCCACGTCGCCGGTTCCAGCTTGCCCTCGGCGTTGCGCACCAGCGGCGTGGTCAGCCGCTCCGGGCTCTCCACAAAGTCAAATCCGAACCGCCCCTTGGCGCAGAGAAAATCGCCGTTGATGCCGCTCTTGTCGCGATTGTCGGCGCGAATAATCTCCGAGCCGTCATTCGACTGCCGCACGCCCAGCGTCACCTTGCATCCATCGGCGCAGTGCGTGCACACCGTCGAGACGTGATTCATCTCCCACGGCCGCGTCTTGTAGCGATAGCTGCCGCTGGTCAGCGCGCCCACCGGGCATACGTCGATGCACATGCCGCACTGTTCGCAGTCCAGGTGATCGCCCTCTCCGCCGGTCCCGAGTACGTTCGGCGCAATCACCGAACGTCACGCCGCGATTCTGCACCCCCAGCGCCCACACGTCCATGCCCTCGCCGCACATGCGCACGCAGCGATAGCAGAGAATGCAGCGCGGCCGGTCGAAGTAACACCGCCGGCGACCACTGCTGCTCTTCGCGATGCTGCTTGGCCTCGGCATAGAGGCTCTCGCCCGCGCCGTACTTGAAGGTCATGTCCTGCAGTTCGCACTCGCCGCCCGCATCGCACACCGGGCAGTCCAGCGGATGATTGCCCAGCAGCAGTTCGAATCGTCGCCTTGCGCGCCTGCGCAATCTCCGCCGACTCGGTAATAAAAACCTGTCCCTCGGCCACCGTCGTCGTGCACGCCGTCTGCAGCTTGCGGCACCTTCTCCTGGCGCACCACGCACATGCGGCACGCCGCCTGCAGACTCAGCCCGGGTAGTAGCAGAACGCCGGAATCTCGATGCCCGCCTTGCGGCACGCCTCAATCAGCAGCGTCCCCGCGGGAGCCGTCAGCTTCTTTCCATCGACTGTGAAGGTTACGTCTGCCATTCGTCTCCAGCGCCCTCTAAATTACCGCCAACTCAACATGCTTCGCAAACGGGCAGGGCTTCCCGTTCAGGTGATCTTCAAACTCCTTGCGGAACTTCTTCACAAACGCAATCGTCGGCATCGCCGCCGCATCGCCCAGCGGACAGAACGTCCGCCCCATCATGTTCTCCGCCAGGTATTGAATGTTGTCGATGTCCTTCGCCTCGCCAAACCCCGCATGAAAACGCGTCAGCGACTTCTTCAGCCAGTCCGTGCCTTCGCGGCAGGGAATGCACCACCCGCAGCTTTCATGCTGATAAAAGCTGATCGTCCGCAGCGCAAACTCGACCATGCACGTCTGGTCGTCGATCACCACCACGCCGCCCGAGCCCAGCATCGACCCCGCCTTGCCCACCTGGTCGAAGTCCATGCCCAGGTTTTCAATCTCATCCGGCAGCAGCACCGGCGTCGACGATCCGCCCGGAACCACGGCCTTCAACTTGCGCCCGCCGCGAACGCCGCCCGCCACCTCGTAGATCATCTTCTTCAGGTTGTAGCCCATCGGCAGCTCGTACACGCCCGGCCGCTCCACGTGCCCGCTCACGCCGAACAGCCGCGTCCCGCCGTTGCGCGGCGAGCCCACCGCCGCATAAGCCTCTGCCCCCATCGCAATCACATGCGGAACCGTCGCAATCGTCTCGGCATTGTTGATCACCGTCGGCCCGCCATACAGCCCAACCACCGCAGGGAAGGGAGGCTTGATGCGCGGCACGCCGCGCTTGCCTTCGAGCGACTCCATCAGCGCCGACTCTTCGCCCACCTCGTACGCGCCCGCGCCGGTCTGCGTAATGATCTGGAACTCGGTGTCCGAGCCAAAGATGTTCTTGCCCAGAAAGCCCTTCGCGTACGCGTCCGCAACGGCCTTCTCCATGATCTTCAGACAGGTAGCGGTACTCGCCGCGCAGATAGATGAATCCCATCTTCGCGCCGATCGCGAGGCCGGCAATAATCGTGCCCTCAATCACCGCAGTGCGGATCGTGCAGAAAGATCAGGTGATCCTTGCAGGTGCCCGGCTCGCTCTCGTCGCCGTTCACCAGCACATACTTCGGCTTCGCCGACTGCTTCGGCACAAACGACCACTTCATGCCCGTCGGAAATCCCGCGCCGCCACGCCCGCGCAGGTTCGAGGCCTTCATCTCGTTGATGATCCAGTCCGGTCCCTGCTCCAGGCACTTCTTCGCGGCCTCGTAGCCGCCCAGCTCAATGTACTGGTCGATCTCCGCCGCGCCCATGCCAAAGCGCTGCGACACAATCTTCACTTCATCGGGATGCGAGACAAGCCTAGGCATTCGTTCCGTCCCTTCCGCTTGCGCTTTCGCGCGATAGTCATCCAGAATCCCGGCCACCGTCTCGGGCGTCAGCTCGTCGTGAAAGTCGTAGTTCACCTGGATCGCCGGAGCCCAGCAGCACGCTCCAATGCACTCCACTTCTTCCAGCGAAAACATTCCATCCGCCGTCACGCCCTTGTGCCCAATGCCCAGCTCGTCCTGAAATCGCTCGAACACTTCGTAGCCGCCGCGCAGCATGCAGCTGATATTCGTGCACACCTGCACGTTGTATTTGCCCGCCGGCTTGAACCGCAGCATCGAGTAGTACGTCGCCACGTTGCGCACATCGAGTTCCGTAATCCCAATCCGCTCTGCAATTTCGCGCGATCACCGCGTCGGACAGATAGCCAATCTCGTCCTGCGCGTACAGCAGCATCGGAACCAGCGCCGAACGCTTCACCGGATACTTCTCCACCAGCGCGTCGAACCGCGCCGCCAGCTCCGGCGAAAAGAGCGTCATTGGTTTCGGGACTCATTGCATCAACTCCCGCGCCCAGCCTTCTGCCGCCAAATCCATCTCTTCCTCGCCCTCGCTCGCTCCGCAATCGCCCCGCCTCCGTCAATTCAAGCATCCCGCTTCGCTTCCATCCTCACGCTTCCACGTCGACCGCTGCGCCATCGCGCTCTCAAGCTGCCAGCCACTTGTCCCCGTGCCGCGCCACAATCCGTTCTTCACCCTGCTCAATCGTCTGCCTGCCGGTTGCCATTCAGCCCATGCAGCCGCCGTATAACTGCGCAGCAGGGAAGCCAGCGAAATCCAAAGCTCAGCTCCACAAGCTCATTCAACTGCGTCCCAGTGAGCTCCTGATCCATCTACCGATCAATCTCCCCCAGCACAATATCGATCGACCCGATCACCGCCACCACATCCGCCAGCATCCGCCCCTTGCACATCGTCTCCAGCGCCTGCAGCGTCGCAAACGACGGATACCGCATGTGCACGCGGTACGGCTTCGCCGTCCCGTCTGAAACCACATAGTAGCCCATCTGCCCGTGCCCCGACTTCAATGCCCTGGTACACCTCGCCCGCCGGAACCTCAAAGCCTTCCGTCACAATCTTGAAGTGATGGATCAGCGCCTCCATCTGCGTCTTCATCTTCTCGCGATCCGGCAGCACGATCTTCGGCGCGTCGGCCTTCACCGGCCCTTCCGGCATCCCGTCCAGCGCCTGCTGGATAATCTTCACGCTCTCGCGCATCTCCAGCAGCCGCACCTCATACCGCGCCCAGCAATCGCCGTCCGTCGAGACCGGCACCTTGAACCTGAAACTTCTCGTAGCTCGAGTACGGCATGTCGCGCCGCAGATCAAAATCCACGCCCGAAGCCCGCAGCGGCGGCCCGGTCACGCCCAGCGCAATCGCATCCTCCGGCGACAGATACCCAACCCCCTTCAGCCGGTTCCGAAAGATCGGATTCCCCGTCAGCAGGTTCGCGTACTCATCAATCTTCTCCGGAAACGTCTTGATAAACGCCTGCACGCGATCCAGAAACTCCAGCGGCGGCTCCATCGCCAGCCCGCCAATGCGGATGTAGCTGGTCATCATCCGCTGCCCGGCCACCGCCTCAAAGATGCGCAGAATATCTTCGCGCTCGCGGAAGGTGTAAAGAAACACCGTCAGCGCGCCAATATCCATCGCGTGCGTGCCCAGCCAGATCAGGTGCGAGTTCAGCCGGCGTCAGCTCCGCCAGCAGCACCCGCATCCACTGCGCCTTCTCCGGAATCTCCAGCTCCAGCAGCTTCTCGACCGCCAGGCAGTAGCAGAGGTTGTTCGACATCGGATCCAGATAGTCGATCCGGTCCGTCAGCGGCACCACCTGCTGATAAAACTTCGCCTCGCAGGTCTTCTCGATGCCCGTGTGCAGGTACCCGATCTCCGGATACAGCCGCACCACGATCTCGCCGTCAATCTCCAGCACCAGGCGCAGCACGCCGTGCGTCGACGGGTGCTGCGGGCCCATGTTGAGCACCATGTGCTGGTCTTTTGCGCCCTCGGCCAGCCGCGCTTCCAGGATAGGCATCCCTGCATCGGATTCGGCCATCAGCGGTACCCCTCCACCGGATAGTCCTTGCGCAGCGGATGACCCTCCCAGTCGTCCGGCATCATGATCCGCCGCAGATTCGGATGCCCTTCAAACCGAATCCCAAACAGATCGAAGACTTCGCGCTCGTAGTAATTCGCCGCCGGCCACACCGACGTAATCGACTCCACCGACGGCTCCGCGCCGCTCCACCATCGCCCGCAGCCGAATCCGCTCCTTCAGCGCGTGCGAAAGAATGTGGTAGCTCAACTGGAACCGCGGCTCAGCCGGATACCAGTCCACCGCCGTCATGTCTTCAAAAAAGTTGTAGCCCGCCGCCTGCAGCGCCATGCAGCGCCGCCACAATCTGCTCCGGAGCAATCGTCAGCGTCAGCTCGCCAAAGTCGAACTTCGCATCCATCAGCGCCTCCGCGTTCCACGCCAGAATCGCCTTCACCGCCGGATGTTCCGGCAAGTCCCGCAAGCACAGCAGCCTTGTCCGGCAACGTTGTCTTTACCGCCTCGAGCCGCACATCTAGAGGTCCGCCTTGTCCTGGCTCCAGTTCAGGATGCCCTTGCGCACAATGTAGAAGAGGCCCACCGCCACAAAGCCCAGGTACACCAGCATCTCCCAGAAGCCGAAAAGCCGCGACCCCGTCAATTCCCGGCAGCTTGCGGTAGATCACCGCCCACGGCATCATGAACACCGCTTCCACGTCGAACAGGATGAACAGCATCGCCACCATGTAGAAGCGCACGCTGAACCGTCCGCGCGCATCCCCCACCGGCCTCAATGCCGCACTCATAGGCTTCCAGTTTGACCTTGGTGTTGCGATGCCGGCCCACAAACCACGAGGCCGTCACCATCACCAGCCCCAAGCCCGAACGCCGCCACAATCTGCATCAGCAGCGGGAGATATTGCCAGTGATAGGGAATCATCGCCGTCCAGTCCTGGAAAGAATCTGTGAGAGAGCTGTAAGTCCACCGCACAAATCCGTTTGCGGCGTCACAAGGCACTGATCTGAGCTTAGGTTTTCAGCCTCATCCCGTCAAGGCGCGACCTCGCCCCAAACCCGTGCGTCCACTCTCCAAGCCTGTGGGAAACGCAGCGTGCAGTGGCTTTGGGGTTCTGAACCCAGGCGGCATGGGGATTGCCGATGAATTGTCACCTGAATGAAGTCCAGGAACTCCTGAATGAAGTGAAGGATCTGCGTGTGTGTTGCTCATCAATCCGCGCCACCGAGGGTGCCCCATCCAAGCTCAGAACCCCGGGGTCTCCGAGAACGGGTTCATGTTCGCGGGGTGGTCGAGGGTGGGAAAGCACAAATCCCACCCAACGTCTGTCATCCCGAGCGCAGCCGAGGGATCTGCGGTTGCTTTTCGCAAAGAACCAATCCGCGCGAAAATGGGTGCCCCAAATCTCGATTCTGAGATGTGGGAAAGCGACGAACCCAAATCCGCCTAAGCGAAGCCGAAGGGGTACTGCAACTGACAGCGTTTCAATCCGCACGACAATGGCTGTCCGAACGGCGGGGCTATTCCGGTTTGTCAGATGAACTCTTTGCGTATTTGGCTTTAGCTATCGTTTCCTGCCAAACACGGTGAGCAGCCATGGTCAGATACAGATCGACAAGTCTCTTGGCGGAAACCGCCCATTCTTGCATTTGCTCCGGATTCTGAGGCGGTTTCAGCAAGTGTTGAAACATTAGAGTCCGATGCTCTTCTTCCGGAATAAGTTCTTCATAGACCTTATGCAAAGTCGGTATGAAGGTCTCTCTAGCGCCATCCCAATCACCGAAATGCTTTAATGCCTGTTCCAAAGCGACATGGAACGCTTGAACAGTGTGTTGATCTAACGAAAAGAAGGCGTCGCTTTTCCCCAACATCGTAAGGCCAGTCAGATACGGGCGGAAAATAGGTTCAGCTTCTTCTTCCTTCATTTGCAAGAACATCAACGCGCATTTCACGGCGTTGTCTAAATACTTTTCTTCGAGAACTGTCAGCTTGCTGCCTTTGGCGGGGTCTAACCATTGACGCTGAAGGTCAAAGCCTCCGCTCGATTGAATTCTGATACCGGGGTTGTCTAAGTCTTCAACTTTTTCAAAATACTCCGCCGATGTTTGCGGGCGCTCATGCCAGAAATATCCGGCAGTGCCTGCATTGAGCGCTGCGAGTATGAGCTTGCTCATGGCTTGTCCGGCGGGCTGCACTTCCGAGATTTTGAACTGGTCGCCCAAAGTCAGCTCAAGAAGCATCTCCCCATTGTTTACGAAATGGAGCTTCGCAGTCGGCATGCCGTCGTTCCACGCACTAAGCACATTCGCGCGTATCGAATGCGATATACAGAAGACGCGCATCTTCACACGCCATCGTTTCTTGTGAGGTGTGCCTTCCTCGACGGTGCGGCTTAGTTCAGCCGCGAGAAGCGCTTGCTCTTGCTGTTTGATTTTCTCAAATTCGTCTTTCGCCCATTGTACCCATGCGCGCACGTCACCTTTAAGTTCCGTATATTTTGCTAGGAAGGGGGCGCTAAACAAGCTCCGTTGCATATCGGCATCGGCGATCACGTCCCAGAACCACCGCAATAATTCATTCGGAGCTTCTACATCCGGTGAATCTCCCGCCAAAACATACTGAAGATTTTGTTTGGCAACAGCGAGTAGCGACGTTACCTCTGCCAAGTTAACGGCGTCTTTGGGCGCAGATAGGCCTTCGGCGTCGGCATCGGTGCCAACATATAGCGCGGCGAGGCGTTGCTGATGCGCGCGCTTCGAGAATTCTCCAAGCTGCCGAAATCTGTCAGGATCGATTTCTCGGCTGGCCTTAAAGCCCGGAGACCAAAGCCCCCACAATAGTTTGAAGGCGTGATCGTCCAGACGTTTATCGATCCCATTGACGTTCCGGTTTCCAATGCTGACTTCTCGTGCAGTTAATAGCTCGGCTTTCCCGATTTCCTCTAGCGCCAGCAAAACGAGATGAAAGGAGATGTTTGGGATTGGACGATCTCCTGAAAGAACGCGCTCGGCAGATTCAATCAGGTCTTTAGCGTGTTCGCAACAAAGCAATCGCTGTTTAAGCAGGCGTTCGGATCGCGGCTTCTTAGGTTGGTCGTAATTCATGGTTCCATTCTGCGACTGAGTTTTGAGACGGCGGGCGGCACCGGTCCCGGTTGCCCCTCCGGGCCGTGGTTGAGGTGCATCTGGTCAGTCGCCTTTGGAACTGTGGAGATACGAAGGATTTGGTTGAAAGAATAATACTCTTGATACGCCGGATGCCCCCGGTCTCTCGCACTTGGATACCGGGGATTCCATAGTCCTCAGCTAACATGCCGGGAATTGGACAACGTTCACCCTGATTACTCCCCTGAAACGCCGATCGCGCCAGCCATTGCAGATTATTTCCGCCGATCCGGTACTGTGGAACTGGGGATCAAACCAGCGAATCGGGGATTCAAACGAACTAGGGCGCGCGCGATTCACTGCCCGCCTTCGCTTCTGCCAGTAAACAGGTGCAGCCTGGCTCGTAACCCCTGTCCGGAGAGGAATCTGCGGCTAAGCTCAATCCTGAGAAGAATTTGGCGAGGAGTTGTACCCATAACCCAATTCAAATGAGGATTTTGCGCCCAGAGACCGGGGGAGGGGGTACCTGCCTACTGCCCGACAGCCAGCAGCGCGAACAGCACCAGCCACGCCAGTCCCATCGTGTGCCAGTACCACGCCGTGGCGTCCACTGCAATCTGACGCAGCTCCACGCGCTTCAGCAGATTCACGACGCTGAGACACACGATCAGCGCCACCAGTCCCACCACCAGGTGTGCCGCGTGCAGTCCTGTAATGACGTAAAAGAAATAGCTCGCCGGCGTCGACCAGCGGTCAAACGCAAATCCCTGCGCCGTCAGCTGACGCCACGCAAACCACTGTCCAGTCAGAAACAGCGCGCCCAGCACCAGCGTCGCACCCACCCACGGCAGCGTGCGCCGGATCGCGGGCCGTCCCATGCCGAGCCACTCCTCCAGGACATCGAGCTCGTGAAAGATGTGGTGCCGCGCCACTTCCATCGTGAGGCTGCTCAATAACAAAAGGGCCGTATTCAGGAAGAGAATGGGCGGAAGCAGGATGGGATGCCAGTCGCCAATCTGTTCGTGCGAGCGCGGATCCATGTGCGTGCCAGCCTGCCGTGCGAAGAACAGCACGACAAGCATGGCGAAAAACATCATGTCGCCGGCAAGACCGAAGAATACGAAAAAGCGGATTCGGTGCAGTAGCTCCCGCGGGCCGCGTCGTGCATGCCGCCAATCGTCGTCGCCGCCGCCGCCACCGCCGCCCGTGGGACGCCGGTCAACAGGCGGTTTCCCGCCGATTCCTGGTTCTTTCCGTTCCGTTTCCGCCGGGGAATGCGTAAAGGTAGCGGGCATGCACGGTCCTCTGTGAAGAAGAGCATACTCTCACTTTTGTTCGGACGCATCGCGAAAGAAATGGTTAGATCGCGCTTATTCTTTGGAAATCTCTCATGTTGAAACGGCAGCCCGCACCACATCTACAAAGGCCTTGTGGACGCGTCGATCGGCGGAGAGCTCCGGGTGAAATGTTGCCGCCATAATGTTTCCCTGTTTCACCAGCGTGGCATAGCCTTCCCGTTTGGCCAGAACCTCAACGCCTGCCCCGACCTCGACAATGCGCGGAGCTCGAATGAAGACCATTTCCAGCGGTCCGCCGGGAAGGGAAGTCTCGGCCAGCAGAATTGTTGAGTCGATTTGCCGGCCGTACGCATTACGCTCCACGACAGCATCCAGAACCCCAAGGCTGCGCTGCGCAGGATGACGCACTTCGCGCGCCAGCAGGATCGCTCCGGCACAAGTTCCGAAGACCGGATTGGTGGAACAGAACTTCTGAAGCGCCTCAAAGAAGTTGTTCTGCTCTAGGAATTTCAGAACGGTCGTTGATTCACCGCCGGGAAGAATGAGCCCATCGAGATCGACGAGCTCCTCAGGTTTTCTGACCGCAAGCGGGATCGCGCCCACCTCATCGAGGGATTCGGCGTGGGCCGCGTAGTCTCCTTGAATTGCAAGGACACCGATGCGTGGGCTTAAGCGTGCCTCTGTCAACCCAGTTCCTCAGTCACTCCGATTTGCTTTTTTAAGCGATGCAATTCATCCGTTGCGCCGCTTCAGCCCTAAAGGCAGCAAGCCACGGAAATCCTGCGAGCGAAATGCGAGCGTCCGCCCCACGCAGTGGCTACCAGCCGCGCGTTTGGAGTAGTTGGGACTCTTCGAGCGCTGCGGCCGCAAGGCCCTTCATTGTTCCGGTAACCTGTTCGCTCACTTCGGCCAGGATCTTGGGATCGTTGTAATGAGTCGTCGCGGCCACGATCGCCTTGGCGCGCGATACGGCTTCTTCGCGCTCTTTGGCGTTGTGCTCCACATCGAGAGGGGTCGCGCGTTCCTTCATAAAGATGCCCGAACCGACAAAGATCGCTTCGGCACCGAGCTGCATCATCAGGGCCGCGTCGGCGGGGGTCGCGATGCCGCCGGCAGAGAAATTGGGAACCGGCAGCTTGCCTGTGCGCGCCACCATCCGAATCAGTTCGTAGGGCGCCTGGTGTTCCTTGGCAGCGGCATACAAGCTCCTGCTCGGATAGAACGGTGAGGGCCTTCATCTCCTTCACGATCTGCCGCATGTGCTGGACGGCGTGAACCACGTCGCCGGTTCCCGCTTCGCCCTTGGTGCGGATCATGGCCGCGCCCTCGGCGATGCGGCGCAGGGCTTCGCCGAGGTTGCGCGCTCCGCAGACAAAGGGCGTTGTGAACGCATGCTTGTCGATGTGGTGAGCTTCATCGGCAGGCGTAAGGACCTCGCTTTCGTCGATGAAGTCCACGCCGAGTTCCTGCAGAATCTGCGCTTCGGCAAAGTGCCCGATCCGGGCCTTCGCCATGACCGGAATCGAAACCGTCGCGATGATTCCTTTGATGAGCTTGGGATTTGCCATGCGGGCCACGCCGCCTTCGGCGCGGATCATGGCGGGCACCCGCTCGAGCGCCATCACTGAAGTGGCTCCAGCCTCTTCGGCGATGCGTGCCTGCTCGACGTTCATCACGTCCATGATGACCCCGCCCTTGAGCATCTCGGCGAGTCCGACTTTCAGGCGCAGGCTCGTGTTTCCAATACTTTTGTTTCCGTTCTGATCTGCCATGTTGTTGATCCTCGCCGAGAGCTCCAGACGCACTCAATGCGCGCCGCCAAATCTTCACGCTTTGCAACAAGTGTAGCAGTGACCGAGACGCGCTCAAAGGAGGGTTTGGCAACGGTGAGCGACGGGAGCGACCCGGGTCGCATTTCTGAGACCTTTCCAATCCTTCTCATCCGAGTCTGGCCGGGGTACTGCAGCAAAGTGGCAGGAATGAACAGCAGCCCCATGATCGCCGCATCGCCCAAGGAGCTACTCCAAGACTCAACAGCGGTGGCAAGTCCGGGAGCGTCGCTCGCCGCGGAGGGCAGCGGGTCCGGGATGAATGAGCTCAGTCCGATCGTTGGCCGCCTGCCAGTGGAACTGGAGGTCGCGGTTCCGGTGCGGGAGTTTCGCGTGCGCGATCTGCTTTCCCTGGAGAGAGGTTCCGTGATCGAGACGCGGTGGAAGCACGGGGAAGATCTTCCCCTGGCTGCCGGAGAAATTCAGTTGGCCTGGAGTGAATTCGAAGTCATCGAGACGCGACTTGCCGTGCGCGTGACTCGCCTGGCTTGAATCGGTTCCATCTATTCAACGAACGCCGTAAAGAAGGGAAGAACGATGAAGAGCACGGTACCGACCCCAGGATCGAGCCAGCCATCGGCGGATTGGAAACAACCTCTGGTACGGCTTGTCGATCGTTTGCTGAATCGGTTGCACCGGAAGCCCCTGCGGGCACCGCGACTCACCCTTCTCGAGAGGATCAACCTGGCGCCGCGGCAGTCCCTGGTTCTGGTGGAAGCGGAGGGCCAAAAGCTGCTGATCGCGCTTTCCGCTGAAGCCGCGCCCGCATTCTGTGTACTCGATCGAGAGGACGAGAGATCGGTTCGTGGCCGTGTGCGCGTGGAAGGGGTTGTATGGTAGCCGTCTTCGGCGTGGCACGGGCAGCCCAACTGACGCCTCTTCTACCGGACCTCAGCGCGCATTTTCGTCCGTCGGACTCGACGCCGTGGACGATCCTCTTTGCCCTTACCTTGGTTACTCTTCTGCCGGCCATTCTGATGTGCATCACACCGCTGGTTCGGCTCATGGTGGTGTTTCACTTCCTGCGCCAGGCACTCGGGACGCAAACTGCGCCGTCCAATCCCACCCTTCTGGGTTTGGGGCTCATGATGACGTGGTTCCTCATGACGCCGGTATTGAACCAGGTGGATCAGCAAGCCGTGGAACCCTACCGTGCCGGTCAGATCACGGGACTGCAGGCGATCGATCAGGGCTCCCTGCCCATCAAGCATTTTCTACTGCGCTATGCCCGCGAAAAAGACCTCGCTGTCTTCGCTGCAGCTGGTCAAATCCAGCGGCCCAACACGGCCGACGATCTTCCGATGCGCATCGTTGTTCCGGCCTACATGCTGTCGGAACTCAAGGCCGGCTTCGCCATCGGGGCGGTGTTGTATCTCCCTTTTCTCCTCGTTGATCTGGTGACGGCGTCGATCACGACTTCGATCGGCATGTTTCAACTGCCGCCTGTTGTCGTTTCTACGCCACTCAAGATTCTTCTGTTCGTCATCGTCGATGGATGGAATTTGCTCGCCAATTCGCTGCTGAAAAGCTTCTGAAGGAGAACCAATGACGCCCGATATGGTGGCCGAACTGCTCCGCCAATTGATGAAGGAGGCCTTGATCCTCTCGGCGCCTTTGCTGATCGTGGCGGTAGTCCTGAGTTTCATTCTGAGCCTGGTGCAGACTCTGACGAGCCTGCAGGAGCAGTCCCTGACGACAGTCCCAAGGCTGGTGGCCGTCGCCCTGGTTCTGCTGGTGGGCATGCCGTGGTTTCTGAGCCGGATGGTGACCTATACGCGGCTGCTTCTCGTTGACCTTCACCGGTACATCGCGTAGCGAGGGAAAGGTTGGCTGGGATGCCAGAGTGGGGACGATTCTTGAGCGCGATGGTAACGGCTGGTGGAAACGTCGCGTATGCTGTGGCGCTGTCGCGCGGGCACGCGTCTCTAAGGGGGGCGAACGAGGCATGGAAATGATGCGTGTTGCTTCTCGAGGAGCGTTCTCAGCAATCCCGATTGTTCTTCTTTTGTTGTTTGGCTCTGCTGTTGGGGCCAAGGACGCCGCCAGAGCGGTTTCAGCGGATCCGTCTTCACCGGAGATAGCGCTACGCACCTATATCGATCGAGTGCGTGCTCAGCAGGCAGCGGAGGTGAAGACGGCTGGCTCGATTTGGAGCCCTGAAGGCAGGCTGGTCAGGTTGGGCACAGACGCAAAAGCAGCGCGGGTGCACGACGTCGTCTCTGTCGTGGTAAGCGAAAGCCTGGCCGCATCCACCGATGGACAGGTCAAGAATTCGCGCGCCTCCAATGCCAGTTCCAGCCTCACTGCCCTTTTTGGTGCACTCAAAGCAGCCAATAACCTGCAGCGTCTGGTTGGACAGAACTCCGCCTCTGGGTTAACGGCGCAAGGGCAAAGCACAACCAATTCGAGTTTGACGACAACATTCGGTGCGGAAGTGGTCGATGTACTGCCCAATGGAATGCTTGTGGTGCAGGCGACGCGCCGCCTCACGTTTTCGCAACAAACTCAATTGATCAAGCTGCGCGGATTGGTGCGTCCCGAGGACGTGAGCGCGCAGAACCAGGTGCAGTCTACGGCCATGACAGACCTTGAGCTTGAGGTAGCAGGTAAGGGAATCGTCAACGATTCAACCTACAGACAGAACCCTCTGATTCGACTGCTTGAAAAGTTGCTCGTGTTCTGAGGAGAGGTCTCTTTGCGAGGACGGAAGATGCTGGATCGGAGAATCAAACGGATCGGAGTACGCCTTGCAATCCATCGCGAGACGATGGCCAGACTCGCGCTCCTGTTCATCGTTTCAGGGGTCTTCTTGATTCGGGACACCGACGCTCAACTTGCGCGTGTCAAAGATGTCGCTTCAATTGAGGGAATTCGCGACAACCAACTCGTCGGTTATGGGCTGGTAGTCGGTCTGCGCGGTACCGGGGACAGTTCCCAAACCGTCTTCCCGGCTCAGACCCTGATCTCTGCGCTTGAGCGGATGGGAATCACGGTTCCTCAAACGGGAGCGAACAGCGCCAGCAATATGCAGGTAAAGAATATGGCGGCGGCATTCGTGGTCGCCACCCTTCCGCCGTTTAGCCGGCCTGGTTACAGGATCGACATCACGGCATCATCGGCCGGAGATGCCCGCTCGCTCGAAGGCGGGATCCTTCTAATGACCCCACTCTATGGACCGGATGGGCAAATCTATGCCCAGGCGCAGGGGCCTCTTGTCTTGGGGGGATATATGGCCACTGGCGGAGGCAACTCGCGCCAGATGAATCACCCGACAACGGCCCGCATTCCCGGGGGGGCACTTGTGGAACGCGCTGTGCCGTTCGAGCTGAAAGATATGCATACGATCAACGTGATTTTGAACGACGCCGACTTTCACAGTGCCGAGCGCATGGCCAGCGCAATTAATGCGATGGTTGGGGCAGGACGATCGCGAGCGGTCGACAGTCGTCGCGTCGAGATCGCTGTGGTTGCGAATGAAGATGTTGCCGCCTTGCTCGACGAAATCGAGGGTGTCGAAGTTCAGGTCTTCCCGCGGGCGCGCGTGGTGGTCAATGAGCGGACAGGCACTGTCGTGATCGGGGGCACTGTCCGGCTGCAGCCAGTGTCTATTCTTCATGGAGGCTTGTCGGTCAACGTTCTTTCCTCTACCCAGGTTTCTCAGCCGGCGCCATTCTCGGCCGGGACAACACAAGTCACGCAAGAAACCTCGGTGCAGGCGCAGGATAAGCCAGTTAACCGAATCGATCTGAAAGAAGGAGCGACCGTGGAAGACCTGGTGCAGGAACTACAACGCACGGGTGCGGGCGCGCGCGACGTGATCTCGATCTTGCAGGCGATGAAAGAGGCCGGGGCATTAGAAGCAGAAATCGAGGTTTTATGATGCACGGAGTGTCGAGCCAATTGCCGGTCGGGACGGGGCATTCTGTGGCTGAATCCCGCCTTGTGACCGCGGCTCATGAATTCGAAGCACAGATGATGAAGGAACTGCTCGATCCGCTCGTGGGAGGCAGTACGTCAGGTAATGACGGTGAAGATTCAGGGCTTGGGTCCAACGACGCCATGGGAGCGTTTGCGGGTGAGGCGCTCGGACGTGCCTTGAGCGCACATGGTGGATTCGGCATTGCTGACAGTGTCATCAGGAGTCTCGCCTAAAAAGGGACACTTCCCATCCCGCGACATGAACCGGGGAAACTGGACAGAAATACCGTGCTGAGAACAGTCAAATGACTATAGTGATTGATGCCCCGGGCCGATAACCGGATGAAGGAGATGGCGGATGGATATTCGAAGCAGTGTTGATGGACTCAGGACTCTCTTAGGTGTGCCTTCAAGTGGGGCGGCAGAGACACAGCCGGCAAAGCGTGGGAGCGGAGCGGTGACCGCCTCATTTACGAGCGATCGCGCCACGGTAAGCAGTGCGGGATCGGAAGTGGCGCAAGCCGCGTCCGAATCAGGTGTTCGCATGGACAAGGTCGCAGAAGTGCAGGCCGCTCTCGCAGCTGGAACCTACAGCGTGCCAGCTTCTGCCGTGGCGGGCAAAGTTGTCGATGCGATGCTTTCCCAGGATCAGACAACGGAGCGATAGGTCGAACGCAGAGGCGTAATCAATGGTTCATCGAGAAGAAGAACGAACCAGTCTCGTCGTGCGGCAGCTGATCGAAGAAACGGCGCACGCACTGGCGCATTTGGATTCAAAACGCCTGGAAGAACTGACGGAAATATGTCGCAGTTTGAACGGGAGTTCAGAGACCGTTGCTTTGAACTTTGACACTGAAGGCTGTGCCGACAGGCGCAGACTTGTTCCAGACCTAGTGGTCCTCAGAAGTGTCCTCGATGTGACGAAGGCAAATTTTTACATCCTCGAACGGCTGGTGCGACCAGTGGACTACGACAGGCTGGGATATGGTTTCGATCTTAGGCAGGTGTGGAACTGAACGGGGACAGTCGGCATGGCGACTATTAACTCTGCATTTGACCTGATTTCGGGGGCCCTCGATGCCGATCAATCGGCACTGAATATTGTGGCGAACAATGTCGCCAATGCAAACACAGTGGGCTATACCCGTGAAACTCCGAACTGGCAGGAAAATTCGCCGGTCCAAATCAGCGGAGTCAGCTACGGAGCGGGGGTTCGGGTGACGGGCCCAACCTCAGAACGCGACAACATCCTGAACCAGCGCCTCGCTCAGCAGCAACAGGCAGAATCGGCTTCCAGTGCAAGACTTTCCGCGTTGGACTCGCTGCAAGCACTCTTTGCTCCGGACTCCGGATCGACGACTTCAATAGCAGGCGACATTGGGGCGACATCACCGGATTCTTCAATTCGTTTTCCTCCCTCGAAGCCAATCCAACCGACAACGCCCTACGGCAACAAGTTCTTTCAACGGCAAAAACTCTCTCCGGCGATATTTCGAACACCGCTGCAAGTCTGAATGGGCAACAGCTGGCTCTCGATCAGGAAGCGGCTGGTGTCACTGGTCAGGTCAACGCATTGACGAGTGCGATTGGACAGCTGAATCAGCAAATCCAGTCCTTGTCCGCGACCGGAGATGCGGGCACGCTTGAAGATCAGCGCCAGCAGGATATTTCCCAGTTGTCGCAGCTCGTGGGAATCAATCAGGTCAAGACCGAGAATAACGGGCTGTCGATCACGACAACCTCGGGACAGTTGCTGGTCTCGGCGGGAGCGAGTTTCCAGCTTTCGACAGGGATATCGGGTGGGTTGACGCATTTCTTGCTTGGTGGCGCCGATGTGACGACGGAGCTAGTCGGCGGAGGCGGCGCGGTAGGGGGCTACCTGATGGCCCGCGATCAGGATGTACCGTCTGCGCTCGCCGCGCTCGATCAGCTGGCGTTTAGCGTATCGACGTCTGTGAACGCGCTGAATAATGCTGGAAGCAATCTGAATGGCGTCGAGGGCACAGGGACAAATGCGGCCGGCATCACTGGAAACGGGCCGGCCCCTCTCTACGTGTTCAATCAGCCCACTCAAGTGGCGGGTAGCGCATTGTCCATGCGCTTGGTGATGACCGACCCGAATCAGATTGCGGCAGCAGGTTTCGGTAATGGAGCAGGGGACAACTCGAATGCAGTTACGATGGCCAATCTCGGCACCCAACTCATCGTAAGCGGGGGAACGCCATCAAACTTCTACGCCCAATTCGTCGGCAATCTGGGATCGACTGTCTCCGTCGTGGCGACAGAAAATACGGCGCAGAAAGCTTCGGTCACGCAATTGCAGGCGCAGCAGAACGCGCTGTCCGGCGTAAATCTCAATGATGAAGCTGCCGCACTCCAGCAGTTTGAGCGAAGCTATCAAGCGGCCTCAGAAATCTTTGCGATCTTGAACCGGGTCATCTCTTCCGCGTTGAATCTTGGAGTACAAACTGCAGTTTCATAAGACGAACGTCATGCATGATCGGTGCATTCGGGAGACGGTATGCGAGTCAATCCATTTTTCGTTTCGGACCTCGTGACTTCGCTTGATCAAACTCAATTGACTCAGCAGCAATTGACGAGTGAACTTTCGAGTGGCGTTCGGGTCACGTCGCTGTCGCAGGATCCTGTTGCTGCCGAAGAGAACGTGCTTTTGCTGAATCAATTGCAGCGAGACGACTCGTTCACTCAATCGTGCGGTCTTGTACAAGGCCAATTGCAGGTCGGCGATTCGGCGTTAGGCGGGGTGGTTGCACAGTTGACGCAGGCCATTTCGCTCGGCACGAGCGGGAACAATGGGACTTTGAACCCGAGCCAGCTTCAGTCGATCGCGAACCAACTGGCCGGTATCCGAGATGAAGTTCTCTCATTGGCGAATACCAGCTATCAAGGTCAATACATTTTCGGTGGCGGCAGTTCCGGTTCTTCGCCTTTCACCACATCCAGCGGTACGGTGCCTGCATCAACGACCTACAGCGGCGACTCAAATGTGAACTACCTTCAGACCCCGAATGGGCAAACGATTCAGCTCAATATTCCCGGCGATCAGATCTTTCCCAGCGGTGGAAGCAACAGCACATTTCAAGCACTCAACAACTTGATTGCGGACTTTTCGACAGGAGCGAGCGTCGATGTTTCGGTGCAGGACTTGCAAGCTTTGAATTCCGCGCTCAATTTTGTCTCACAGCAGCGCGTAACTCTCGACAACTCGCTCACTCGGCTGTCGGCGGCATCGGACGCTGCCACGAGCGAGAAGATGCAGTTGACCGTCAACCAGACCGATCTTATGCAGGCGGATCTTCCGCAGATTGCGACCCAACTCTCACTCGCTAAGACCCAGCAATCGGCCCTTGAAAGTGTGATTGCCCAGCTCGGATCTGGCAGCTTGTTTGACAAGCTTTAGACCGATTCGCAGTTCTCTTCCGGATGCATGTCCGGTTCGGCGCAATTTATACTGCATACGAGAGGATCCAGCGTGCTCACTCCCCTTCGGTTTATTTGGAACGCGACGCGCGGCCATCGGTTCACACCGTGGCGAAGCGAGTTCCTCCGTTGGCGTGTCGAGACCTATTCAGGAAAGTCGGCCGAGACCCTGCGCGCGAAGGACGTGCTAGGTTTTGTCTGGGCCTCTCGATGGGAATTGCTTAGTTTTCTGGCCTGGACCTCGCGCGTTCAGAAAGAAGCCCGCAAACGTGGTTAACAGGCGCCGACTCTTTCTCGACGTCCGAGTCCATCGACTCACTTCAGACTGCGAAATTCTCCGTAGGATACGGCGGACGACACTGGTGCTTGCCCTGGTACTTGTTTCCTGCGTGACCGTCAATCGTGCTCGATGCCAGCAATTGCCACCTCCCGAGCCTCCAAAGCCCATGTCAGCGCCGGAATCGAATGCCACGATCCGCGTGACGACAAACGAGGTTCTTGTTCCCACCTTGGTAGAAAAGCCGGGAGGCGGGATTCTTTACGGATTGAAGCGGGAGGATTTCACCTTACAAGACAATGGAGTTTCGCAGAAGATTCGTGTCCAGGAAGAGATGGACACGACACCTGTCGCGCTCGTGATCGCGGTTGAGCAGGGTGGAGCGAGCGTGCTCGAGTTCGGCAAGGTGGCGAAGCTTGGCCCGCTCCTCGATCTCTTTCTCTCCGATCCACGCAGTGAAGCCGCACTCATGGGCTTCGACTCCAAGCCCCACCTGCTGCGCGACTACACGCATTCAGAAGAAGATCTGGGCGACTCGCTCGAACACCTTCAACCGGGCGATGGCGGCGGCGCGATTCTGGATACGGTGAGTTCGGCGGTCGATCTGCTTGAAACGCAACCGAGGGAGTATCGGCGCGTCCTTCTGCTGATCAGTGAAGAGCGGGATCACGGGAGTAAACACACAAAGCCAGTGCAGCTGATTCAGAAGATTGGCAGGTCGAACGTGCTGGTCTTGAGTGTGTCGTTCTCCCCGTCGCGCGCCGAGTTCCTCCACGATGTCAAGGATTCGGGCGATGACCGGACAATGAATATGGTTTCATCGCTTCTGATGGCGGTAAAGGCGTTCAAGAAGAACGTCGCGAAGGAAGTTGCGCAGGAAAGTGGCGGAGAATATACGACCTTCACTGGAGATAAAGGGTTTGAACAACGGGTAGTCGAGGCGGCCAAGCATGTTCGCAACCGGTATCTGATCACGTTCAGCCCCTCTGACCTGACGCCTGGACTGCACACCATCCGGGTGAAAACGACGCAGGACTACGGTGCGCGGATTGTGGCGCGAGCCAACTACTGGCTGCAGGAAGGGCAGTAGAACAACTTTTTCAGGCTCATAGGTTTGCCCAGAAGCGGTGGACGGGGTGTCGATGGCGCTCACGGCGCATTCATGGTAATCTCACACTAGACACTTAAGAGTGGACTGAGAACGCAAGAGGAGTAACACACGCCGTGCTGGCGACCGCAAAGAAAACCGACCTGATTCAACGCTTCCGCACCCACGAGACGGACACCGGTTCCCCGGAGGTCCAGATCGCGATTCTGAGTGAGCGGATTGGCGATTTGACTGAGCACTTCAAGACGCACAAGAAGGATCATGCTTCCCGGCGTGGTCTTCTGATGCTTGTCAGTAAGAGGCGCCGTCTGCTGGACTACCTGAAGACACACGACTCCGATCGTTATCGTGACGTCATCAGCAAGCTCGGACTTCGGAAGTAGCAAGAAAGCCAACCTTGAATTGGAAGCGCCCAGACCGATACCTGGTCACCGCCCCCATTCCATTCAGGATCCGGGGTGAACGTGTAGTTGTCGCACTCCGTTTCTCACGATGGCGGAGGAGCTGACATGCCCTATGCGTCTTTCAATCTCCAAACCAAATGGTCATCCGCGGATCTCCCGCCTGGCAGGTATTTGCCCGCGGGCTCCGCAGACCGTACGTCGAGCGTGCGCCCCCGCGGCTCTGACTCAAGTTTCCCAAGCGAAAAAACGAAATGAGGACTCTATGTCGATGAAGCATGAAGTGGCTGTCGAGCTTGCCGGCGGCAAGCGGCTCGTTTTTGAGACCGGCCGCATTGCAAAACAAGCATCCGGGTCAGCGCTGGTGACGACGGGAGAGACCGTGGTTCTGGCGACTGCGGTAGCTTCCCCAGAACAGCGCGAAGGTATCGACTTCTTTCCCCTCACGGTCGACTACCGCGAGTACACGTACGCAGGTGGGCGCATCCCGGGTGGGTTCATTAAGCGCGAAGGTCGGCCAAGCGAGAAGGAAATTCTCACCGCCCGACAGATCGATCGTCCTATCCGTCCATTGTTCCCTGACGGTTTTCGCAATGAGACGCAAGTGATCGCCCTGGTTTTCTCCGCCGATAAGGAGAACGATCCCGATGTGGTCGCGATCAATGCGGCCGCTGCCGCTCTGGCGCTGTCCGATATTCCGTTTGGGGCCACCGTAGGCGCAGTGCGCGTGGGTCGCGTTGACGGACAGTTTGTCATTAATCCGACGTATGCCGAGCGTGCGCTCACGACCGTAAATATCATGGTCGTCGGTCACAAGGACGGTATCGTCATGATTGAGTCGGGCGCCAAGGAGGAGACGGAAGAAGTTATCTTGGCGGCGATTGAGTTTGCGCACGGCGAAATCAAGAAGATTGTGGCGGTGATCGACGAGTTGGCCGCAAAGGCGGGAAAGAAGAAGCGGGCTTTCGTAGCGCCGGAGTTCGACGAATCCTACTACGCCGAGTTGAAAGCGAAGGTCGGGGATCGCCTGAAGGATGCACAGGACACCAAGACGCACGGGAAGACCGAGAGCTACGCACTGATCAAGAAGATCAAGGATGAGCTCGTCGCGGCACTCCCGGCCGACGATCCCACTGCAAAGAAGAGACTCAATTTCTACTACGAACAGCTGATTGAACGGCTTTTCCGCGAGCAGGTGACGAAGGACCGGATTCGGCCGGATCGCCGCGCATTCGACGAGATTCGCGCCATCTCCATCGAGACCCGCGTTCTGCCGCGCACCCACGGCTCTGCTCTCTTCACTCGCGGTGAGACGCAGGCGCTCGTTACCGTCACGCTGGGAACGAACGATGACGGCCAGCGGCTCGAGAGCTATGAAGGCGAGCAGCGGAAGAATTTCATGCTGCATTACAATTTTCCGCCGTTTAGTGTCGGTGAGACCGGCCGCATGACTGGAGTGGGCCGTAGAGAGATCGGTCACGGCGCACTTGCCGAGCGCGCGATTACGCCGGTTCTGCCAAGTGCCGACGAATCACCATACTCGATGCGCGTTGTCTCTGACATTCTTGAATCCAACGGCTCCTCTTCGATGGCGTCCGTCTGCGGAGCAAGCCTGGCGCTCTTTGATGCAGGCATCCCGCTCAAGGGCGCTGTTGCTGGTGTCGCCATGGGACTCGTGAAAGAGGGTGACGACTATGCGATCCTCAGCGATATCGCTGGAGCAGAGGACCACTACGGAGACATGGACTTCAAGGTTGCCGGCACGCGCAAGGGAATTACGGCCTTGCAGATGGATATCAAGATCGGCGGCTTGACCCGCGAGATCCTGCAGCAGGCCATGGAGCAGGCACGTCAGGGACGGCTGTTCCTTCTCGACAAGATGGATGCTGCGCTGAGCGGCCCGCACCAGGAGCGGTCGCACTACGCCCCGCGTATTGAAACTGTGCAGATTCCAACCGACAAAATCCGCGATCTGATTGGCAAGGGTGGCGCCACGATTCGTGGCATTGTGGAGCAAACAGGCGCGAAGATCGATGTAGACGATACGGGCAGGGTGAGTGTCGCATCGAGCGACGCGGAGGGCTTGAAGAAAGCTCTGGAGATCATTAACAACATTACTGCTGTGCCTGAGATCGGGAAGACCTATCTCGGCAAAGTAGTGAGGCTCGCAGAATTCGGCGCCTTTGTTGAACTCTTCCCGGGCACGGACGGCTTGCTGCACATCTCTGAGATTGCTGAGCATCGCGTCAAGGAAGTGAAGGACGAACTGCGGGAAGGCGACCAGGTGATGGTCAAGGTTCTGGCCATTGAAGGGAACCGGATCAAGCTCAGCCGCAAGGCCCTGATTAAGGAACAGCGCGCCAAGCTCGGGCAATCGGCGCCTGCCGTAGAAGAAGTCGAAGGCAGTGATGAGGCTCCAGCAACACCCCCTCCTCCGCCGCCGCGTCCGCGGCACGAGTTCGATGAGCGTCAGCCGCAATCGAATCAGAGCACGATCCTGATTGAAGGCGGAGACGACTTCGACGAGGACGACACCGAGGAAATCGATGAGGAGAACGAGCCCAACTTTAATCGCGCAGAAGGTGCGCCCGTAGTCGCAGGTGGACCGCCGGCCACCGGGGGAGCACGTCCCCCGGCAGCGGCAAACAATAATCGGCGTCGGCGCCGGCGTCGCGGAGGCCGCGGCCCAGGCGGTACTCAGAGTTAGTTGAAACGGCTTGAAAACGGCCCAGGCGATTGGCTTGGGCCGTTTTCTTTTGGAGTCAGGAGTGCTGCTTTTGAGGCGGAGGCGTGCTGGGATCTAAGCGCTTAGGTTCTCTGAGGCGATGCGAAGGTCAGGGCGGATCGCATCCTGCACGACCCCCTGGGGCGGAATCTTGCCAGTGAAAGCCTGGCGCATGATGTCCCTCGCCATGTTCTTCTCCTCGTACATACGCATGTCAGCCGCGATGCAGAGGGCTTCCATCTCGCTGGCATCGTCTGGATAGAGGGCAACACCAATGCTGGCGCCGATGTGAACGGCGCGCCCCTCGATTTCGATCGGCTCATTCAGGCTGACAAACAGAGATCGAGCCACCTTATTGGCGTCGTCGACATTCGCAGTACCTTCGAGAATCACGGAGAATTCATCCCCGCCGGTGCGCGACACAGTGTCGCAGTTTCGGACTCTTCCGGCGAGAAGCAAGCCCACCTGCTGCAGGAGAATATCTCCAAAGTGATGGCCTAACGTATCGTTGACCTGCTTGAATCGATCGAGGTCAATGACCAGCAGTGCTACCTTCGAGTCTGAACGTCGAGCGCGCTCCAGCGCGCCGGTGAGACGATCCTGAAAGAGGCGCCTATTCGGGAGCCCGGTTAGCTCGTCATGCAGAGCCAGGTAAGTGTTGTGTTGGAGCTGATCTTCAAGCAGCAAAAGAATCATGCCTACGGCCACAACATACTTTGGCAGGTTCCAGACTTCGCTCTCGATATGGACGGTCGGGTAGAAGGCCTCAAGGCACGGTCCTACGACAAAGACGAACGCCCAGGCAAGGAATCCTGAAATGGTAATGAATGCGCCTGCGGTTGCGCGGCGATAGGTGAACCAGAAGTGAATGCAGCACACAAAATAGACGGTAAAGAGCACAGCATCTAATGCCAGGTCTGCACCGTAGTTCGGCCTGTTCTGGACTATGAGTATAAAGACTGCGAGCAGGCAATAGAACGTAACAATGATCCATCGCAACGGATGCCGAAAGCGGTTCAATGCAAGGAGCGAGACCAGCAGCGGGGCGATGCCGATCAGAGCCGCAGCTGGAACCAGTGCCCAGTTCGCTGCAGGACTCGCGTTGAGGAGGCATACATACGACGTATTCGTCAGCAGGAGAACCGTCAGCATCCATCGGCTCGATTGCTCCCGGCGATAAGGAATGGACGCATAGGTGAAGAGCAAACCTGCGGCAGGAAGTGCGGCCACTCCAACATCTGCCGCGAGCTCGCCCAGAAATTCCGGGGATGGCAGGAACATGAACGCCACAAAATGCAGCGCTATCAGCACCCAGCCTGTAAGCCAGAGACGGGAGACCGGCGTCTGTCCTCTGCGCGCGACCGATGCGAACGCACAGGTCAACAGCGCGACTGCCGCTAGATCCGGTAGCTTGGTCCAATCCACGATGTGTACCCCGCGGCCGACTGGGTCAGATATCAGCAGTGTAAGGTCGGACTGGGGGATGATCGGAATAGCTCTTTTGTGCCAAGCTCGGTGATTGACACGGGGAACCGGCTGTGTCTGAGGCAAGGCTATTATCAATTGGATGCCATAACGCTTCGGATATAAAAGAGATAGCCTCTGAATAGGCTAGACTCGCCTTGATGGCAGCGAGCCTCTATATCGTCGTCGAGGGGGAAGATCCCGGTTTTGACACCTTTGTCAACGGCCGTTCGCTGGCCCGCAATGAGGAGTCTTTAGAGCGATTGGCGACCACGCTGCGGGTCAAACCACTGCTGGAGTTTTTCTCAGCGGACGAAAACTCCATGGCGCTTCTGTCGGAGCAGGGGAATGCTAGTCCGGAGTGGGCCGAGCATCTTCCAGCTCCGCAGTGGTTTTCCCCGACTCAAGGACTGACGACGGTGCGCGCCTTGCTCGAGTTTCTCGCGGTGGTGCCTGCCGCGCTTGGCTCTGAAACTCCCGCTGTACGGGATGAGCTGAGAGAGTATGAGCGGGTGCTCGATAAAACTGCCCGTCACCGACTACGATGGCACCTGGCTGCGAGCTGGCGCTAGAGAGCGGTTTCGGTTCACATGATGACATCGCTGCAGCCTGCAAGGTGGGTTCTTCTTGAGGAAAAAGCCACTCAGTCGAATCGGTTCTGTAAGCACTTGACGCGAAACCGCCGCAATGTGCCGATTCAGTCGGCGAATGCCTCAGCTTCCTTAGCGGGAAACACATTGCCCATGCGTTGAATCTGCGCACCCACGCCTTTCAGTTTTTCCTCAATTCGTTCATAACCGCGGTCCATATGGTAGACACGATCCAGAATGGATTCGCCGTCGGCGACAAGAGCAGCGAGGACCAGCGAAGCGGACGCGCGCAGGTCGGAACACATGACGGCGGCAGCGCTCAGCTTTGCGGGTCCGCGAACCGTTGCAGTGCGGCCGTCGACCTTGATATTTGCACCCATGCGAACCAGTTCATGGACATGCATGAACCGATTCTCGAAGATATTTTCCTTCACTGTACAAACGCCGTCAGCCTGCGTGGCCAAGGCCATGTACTGAGCCTGCATATCGGTGGGAAAGCCCGGATACTCCTCCGTTGAAATATCGACTGCCGTGAGGCGACCATTCGAGCGCACGCGGACTGCGTCGGGCCGAAGGATGTCGATCGTCGCGCCGGCTTCTTCAAGCTTTGCGATCACGGCGCGCAGATGATCCGGATTGCAATCGACGACGGTCAGGTCGCCAGCCGTAATCGCTCCTGCGACCAAGAATGTTCCAGCCTCGATTCGATCGGGGATGATTCTAAACTTGGCACCGTGAAGGCGGGCAACGCCGTGAACGCGGATCGTCGACGTACCGGCGCCTTCGATCTTCGCGCCCATCGCGGAGAGCAGAGCGGCAAGGTCGGTCACTTCCGGTTCGCGCGCGCAGTTCTCCATCACCGTTTCACCTTCGGCGAGAACTGCAGCCATCAGAAGATCTTCAGTTCCGGTCACAGTGATTTTGTCGAAAACCAGATGAGCGCCGCGAAGCCGCTCCGCGCGGGCTTCGAGATATCCGTGCTCCTGCACTATAGTTGCGCCCATTTGTTCGAGGCCCTTGATATGCAGGTCAATCGGTCTGCCGCCGATGGCGCAACCGCCTGGCATCGCGACACGAGCCATGCCCGCGCGCGCAATGAGCGGTCCCAGAACAAGGGAACTGGCGCGCATGGTCTTCACTATTTCGTATTTTGCAACAGGATCGGAGAGGCTGCGGCAACTGATGGAAAGGCAGTGCTCATCGACAGATCCCAGGTCGACTTGCGCACCCATCGACGCGAGCAATCTCTTTTCCGTCTGAATATCGCGGACCTGCGGAATGTTCTCGAGGACAATCTCTTCATCGGTGAGGATGGCAGCGGCCATGCAGGGGAGAGCGGAGTTTTTGGCTCCGGAGACGCTTATGGTGCCGACCAGCGGGTTACCGCCGCGAATGACGAACTTATCCATGGAATGCGGAAACTCCTACATCTTTCAATCTAACTCCACAGCGGTAGAAGCGCTTGCGCGAATCACGGGTGGCACCCGGCACGACAATTTTTCCCGCTTCGGCCTGAATTCGAGGAAAAGCAAAACTTCGGCGCGGCGCGAGGAGAATTTACTTGACGATGAGTCACTGGAGCACCCTAGATTGGTTCTGAGGTCCCCTCTACTTCCACTTCGCTTGCACTGAAAGCCCGATGACACAACTTACGCTTTCGCGCCTCATCCTGACCCTGACGCTGATCCCAACGATTGCTCATGCTCAAGGGCGGGAGCACATCGCGTGCTGCGGCCGGATCACGCCCGCAGGAGAGCAGCTTTCCGATGCACTCGATTCTCTGAATGTCGAGTCGCTTTGGCTTGTCCACGAGCATGTCAACTGGGAGACGGGCGAGCCGGATCGCGGCCCCGATTACACGGGACCCGGCACGCACACCCATTGCAGCGCCTTTGCCGCGGCGGCTGCGAAGAAGTTCGGCATCTACCTGCTGCGGCCCCCGGAGCATGGACAGATTCTATTGGCGAATGCGCAGTACGACTGGCTCGCGAGCGACGAGGGACGCCAGGCAGGATGGCAGCCCGCCGGCGGCATGCGCGAGGCGCAACGACTGGCCAACGAAGGCAGCTTGGTGCTCGCAGTCTTTCAGAGTCCGGATGCCCACACGCCAGGCCACGCAGCTATCGTGCGCCCTTCAAAGCGCTCCTTTGACACGCTGCTCGCGGACGGTCCGGAGCTGATCCAGGCCGGGCAGCACAATCACAACCGAGTGAATACGCGGGTCGCTTTTGAGAACCATCCGGGCGCGTTCCCCGATGGTATTCGCTACTACGTGCATGCGATTCAGTAGGGGAACCCTCCCCCCCGGACTTTTGGTTCAAAATACTGATCCGTAATGGTTTAGGTGATAAGTTGCGCTGCAAATTCCTCTCGAAAAATGAGTTAGACACAGATTCGTCTCAGGAAAGGAGTTAGGAGGAGGTTATGCGATTCATGTTCGGTCCTGGTGCGGAAATGATCTGTGCGCGTTCCCATGTCCCAGATTTATCCCTGAGATTATTGTGCGCCAGGAGGACATAATTTTGCGCAAGGAGGAAATGATAGAACGAGCACGGAGATTGCGGCGTCCGCCGCATTGATCTTTGGTCAGGGTTCGATCTGGCTTCGAGGTTACTGCTTGTCGAAGACACTCACCTCATACACATGATTGCCCCATCGGGTTCCTGTCAGTGTGTACCGCATCGTTTTGCCGTCGGCCGAGATTTCGCCGTTGCCATACGATGTGCCGCTTTCATCGCTCCACATATGCACAAGCGTATTTCCGGACTCCTTCGTCTCCACCGTGAGCTCGTGGCGACCCACTACCAGAACAGCCTTGCCTGACACCGGGGTAAACGACCACAGGAACGGCTGCCCTTGAGCGCTGACACCTTCGACAGTCAAAGTGCCGCTGGAGAACGTTAATGTTTCACGCTTGGGAAGCGGACCAGGGCTGAATATCGACTTCTCTGCATTGAATACCCACTTGCCCTGGAATGGGCTGCTCGATTGAGCAGGCAGTGTAAGAGCGCAAGCGAAGACTACCGGCAGGATGGAGAGGGGAAGGCGAACATTCATCATCGTGAGCTCTCCTGACTGGAAGGATGGTCGAGTGACGTGCGCCGGGACCGTCGCAATTATAGGCTGAGTCGATTTCTCTGAAAAAGGCAATTCTTTGGCTCGGGTGGCCATTTTCCGTTCACTTTCGGCAATTGCTGGAAGCGGAAGTGAAAGGGTGTCAGTGGCCGTACTGTTTGACGATCGCTTCCGAATGATTCGCTGTGGTGTCGAGCAGAGGAGAACCGGTGTGATTCAGACTCTGATCGAGGAAAGCTTCAATGTATGACTGCGCCAGGCTCAAGTTGTGAAGAGCCTCTTTCGTTTTCGCGTCCTGGCCCATGGCCGCCAGCAGAGGATAGTCGCTGAAGCTTCCATGCATCAGGCCGGGTGATTTCAAAACGATGTCATAGCTTCCCGCAGGGCAACGGCTCAGCTGATCTTCTTTCTTCTTGAGATAGAGATCGTTTTGCGCGGTATTGAACCCCATCCAGCGGCCGTTGTGATCCACTTCGAGAAGAAGAACGGGTTGCGTGAACCACTTGCCGCCCGGATCTTCTGGGAAGGCTGCAACGGGTGGCATCTGACCGTCAAGGCTGAGGCAGGCTTTGAATCGGGGATCCCTCTGGCAGGCAAGTGAAGCGTTCGCTCCGCCAGCCGAATGCCCGAGCGCCGCGACACGATTCAGATCGAGCCTTTTCCGGAGGAGGAATTGATCAGGGCCGCCATCGTTTAGCTCAGTCAGCCGGTTCAGCACAAACACGATATCGCGCGCGCCCGTTTCGATCTCTTCTCCGGCACTCTTCATCATGCGTTGGAATCGCTGATCGGGGGAGAGGTTGGGCGGGTCTGGTTCGTGGTATGCCGGGACGATTCGTCCGTCCGGAAACGCCACCGCGGGCGTCATATATGTACTTTCGATGGTTACGACAACATAGCCGCGACTCACAAGGTCTGCGATCAGCGATGTGTATTCGAACGATGTTCCTCCGGCGCCATGCGCCAGAATCACGACGGGGAACTTCTTGAGAGAACGGACCAGCGGAGCGTTCTTCACTGCAAGAGAAGAGATTGCTCCAGACACGATGGAGGGCCAGTTGCCTTCGAACTCTTCGCGCAGGGCCGGAACGGCAGCTGTGTCCGCATCCATCCGTTTTGCGCCGGGGAGATACTCTGCCGGCACTGCGCCTTTTTCTTTCTGAGCGGGGTACCAGAGATAGATCATCAGGTCACGATTGGCGTGTGGGTCGGTGGAGTGGGCGTCGGGGCGCGATTGATCTATCCACTCGTAGCCAACTCTTCCTATTCCGAACGGCCCTCCAGGAGGCGGCAGGTGGGGAATCCCAGTCGGTTGTGTGGATGCGCCTTTCGGTTCAGATTGCGTTGGGGATTGTTGTGGAGCCGCGTTTGCAATGGCACCTGAGAGCAAGCCGCAAACGCATACGAAGGTTTTGATTAATATCCTCACGGGGCTGTCCTTCGTTCGTCGAACAGTATAACGATCCTCTGTCGAAAGAGGGAACTCAACTCGGCCCTCCGTCGTTCGGCAACTCGCTCCAAATAAGAAAGCCCGGTCACGCTTGCGCGGCCGGGCCAACTTGGAAGGATGTCTGCGATTCGCTAGAGCTCGAGAACGTTGTCTTCGATAGCGAGGCGGACGTTGCCGTCGGACTTGGCCAGACGGCGTACGGCTTCTGGCTTGTCGACTTTGGCTTTGAGCATCACCAAGGCGACGGGAACGCTGCGGCCGGCGCTCTTGATGGTCTCGACGGCCGTCGGGCGATCGATATTGCAGGCACACATCAGAATTCGAATGCCGCGCTCAACGAGCTTGGAGTTCTGCATGTGCACGTTGACCATCAGGTTTTCGTACACATAACCGAGGCGTGTCATGGCGCCAGTGGTGATCATGTTGAGCACCATCTTTTGCGCCGTGCCGGCCTTCATGCGGGTAGATCCGGAAATAACCTCAGCGCCGACTTCAGCGATGATCGCGATGTCGGCGGCAGCCTCGAGGGGCGTGCCGTGATTACAGGTGACGGCGGCAGTGCGGGCGCCGCGGGCTCGGGCGTAGGCGACGGCGGCAACCACGTAGGGTGTCCGGCCTGATGCAGAGATGCCGACGACTACGTCTTTGCGTGTGGGACGCCGACGAGCTATATCGCGCTGGCCCAGTTCTTCGGAGTCTTCATTGACTTCGACGGCCGAGGCGAGGGCTTTGGGACCACCCGCCATGATGTATTGGATTTGTCCGGGAGCGGAGGAGTAGGTCGGAGGGCACTCGGAGGAATCGAGGGCGGCAATTCTGCCGCTGGATCCGGCGCCAATATAAATCAGCCGGCCACCGTCTCTCAGGCTTCGCGCAACCTGATCGATGACCTGAGCGATTTCAGGAATCGCTTTCTTGACGGCTGCCGCCACCTTCGCGTCTTCGTGATTGATAATGCGCGCGATTTCGAGGGCGGATTTGGTGTCAAAGCCTTGAGAAGCCTCGTTCTGGCTCTCGGTGATCAGGTCCTGGAGCGAAGAGGCTGGATCGAACTTTGCCTCTTCTTTTTTATGTGCTTCGGTCACATCCTGCGTCGTCGTGCTGGTAAGCATCGAGTATCCCCAACTTCATATTGTATCTCTAAACTGCGCAAGTCCATAACACAAAATAGGGACGGTCGAAGGGCCGATTCGGAGGGTGAAGGGAAGGAACTGCGACTTCTAGGCGCGCGGCCAATCGGGTACCGAAACGCCCGCTCGATGCGAAGCACCGCGGGCCCTATTCCCCGCGGGAGACGCATTGAGCGCGCTACGGACAGCATCGTGAAAGGCCGGCCGCACTTCCCGGATCAACTGGCTGCTGCGATCCGGCCATGTGCGGTTGGTGAGCAGGACGACGGCGATCGCGGCTTCGAGATCGATCCAAAGCGAACAGCCGCTGTAGCCGAGATGACCAATGGAATGCGGAGAGAAATGCTGGCCAGCAGAGGAGTTTTTTGAAGGCGTATCCCAGCCCAGCGCGCGGGAGCTGCCTTCAGGTTCCTGACGCTTTGAAAACGCTTCCACGGTCTGTGGGGAGAACAAGGGAGCAGCCGATTCCTCTTCGGCGTTTGGGGGAAGAAGCGAGGCGGCAAATTGAAGGAGATCGTCGGAGCCAGGGACCCTGCGTCGTCTGATCAATATGATCTCCTACAGCTTTCCGGGTGCGCGTATCCGGGTGCGCCTCGACGGCGGCTTCGCGCATCCCGAACTGCTCGACTTTCTGGATGCCGAGTCCAACCTTGAGTACGTCATTGCCATGGCCAAAAATGCGGTGTTGAAGCGCAAGGCCAAACCAGCCATGCGGCAGGCCCGCAGGCTCTCGCGGCAGAGCGGCCAGACCGAGCACGTCTACCGCGAAGCCAACTATGCGGCCCAAACCTGGCCGCGACAACGTCGCATCCTGATCAAGGCCGAGGTCGTACGGGCCCAGGATAAGACGCCGAAAGACAACCCACGCTTTGTCATCACCAACATGAAGCAGAGTCCGCAGTGGCTCTACGAACAGGTCTACTGCCAGCGCGGCGAAATCGAGAACCGGATCAAAGAACTGCACGATCTTCAGATCGACCGCACCAGTTGCAGCGATTTCTGGGCTAACCAGTTCCGCGTTTTGCTGACCGCAGCCGCATACGTCTTGATGCAGGAGTTACGTCTGCAAGCCGCGCACACCAGCTGTGCCCGAGCTCAAGTCTGGACCATCCGTGAACGGTTGCTGAAACTGGGTGCCCGGGTGATGGGTTCGGTTCGCCGCGTGGTCGTGCATCTGCCCGCGTCGTTCCCGTTTCTATCCACTTTCCGGCAAGTGGCACTGGCACTCGGAGCCTCGACGGGATAAGGCGGCCTCGCCTGGCCCGAAACATAATCTTCAAAGTTACGCAGACGGCGTTTCGGGGAAGCACTGTGCCCGAAAATCTCAACGCTAGCCAGTTCCGACAAACCAGTGATCCTCACAACACACCGCACCGGACGCTGCACGCTGCCATCAACACCATCGCCTCAATGTCGTCCCCAGAAGTCCATCTCGGCAGCGTTCATGCATAAAGCAGGCTAGGTACAGGAGCAGCAACCGGCGGCGAACGTACCTTCGCTCGCCCCATAGCAGAACAATGTCACACCGTTCGCTGAACAGTCCCCGCAGGCGTTTGGGAAAATACAGTAGACGATCGTGCACCAGCATTCCGGGCACTGACAGCAGCTCTGTGCTACAGCAAGATTTGGGGCTGCGCGAGAGCAAGTGCGAAAAGCAAGGTTGCAGCGGCTTTTGCAAGTTTGTTCATTGAGTTTCCTCCTCTAGTGAATAGAAACTACTGAATAAGCCAGAGGACACAATGACAATTCCCTCTTATGCGCCTAACCGCGGATATAGATCAAGTATAAAAAACCCTTAGAGGAAAATTACTGCCCCTTTTTAATATCTGCTAATGTCGCAGCACACACAGTTCGTCTCTGTCATCACCGAGTTGCCCCAGTTTAGGCTTCCTTGGTAGGAGCACTTCTCGATGCCGACGCCTCGTCGCAACCCCGCCTTTCTCCCGCTTGACGACGGCCTTCTGGCGGCCAAGCCGCGCAAGGCTGTCCCATATCCTTTTGTGCTGGATGCGATCGATACGCTCTCGCCCTGGACGCGCCCCATGTTCGGCTGCCTTGCGATCTACGTTGAGGACAAGATCGTTCTGATACTCCGCGAGAAGCGCGAGCACACGGCAGACAACGGTGTGTGGCTTGCCACCACCCAGGAACACCATGAGAGTCTGGGCCACGAATTTCCCAACATGCGGTCGGTTCAGTTATTTGGGAAGGAAGTGACCGACTGGCAGGTGCTTCCAGCGGATTCTCCGGATTTCGAGGAGGCCGCGCTGCGCGCCTGCGAGCTTGTTATGGCCCGCGATCCTCGCATCGGCAAAGTTCCGAAGTCCCGGCGCCGTGACAAGATTGCAGCGAAGGCACCGAAACAGCGAAAGGCTGCCAAAAGCTAGTTGGAAGCCGATCCCTGAATGTTTTTTCAATGTTAGCCCGACCCTGTCCGCAACTCCCGCGGACATTGATGGGCACCGCGGTCGCGGGACAGTTCAGCGGATTTGACAATATGCAGGAAAGTCAAAACACCCACTCAAGCAAAAGAAGCTTGAGTGGGGCACCCAGCCGCGAAGTATCAGCTCGGTTGTACCGCGCGGCGGCCGTTCAGGCCCGCCAGCGTCTTCGCGCAAATGTCGTCGGGAGTGCCGCTGGCATCCACCTGCAGCAGCAGGCCTAGCTTCTGATAGAAGTCGATCAGCGGCGCGGTGCTTCGGTCGTAAGCCTCCAGGCGGACTTTGATCGATTCGGGCCGGTCGTCTTCCCGCTGGAACAGGTTGCCTCCGCAGCGGTCGCAGAGGCCCTCAACTTTCGGCGGACGCTCGGTCACGTGGAATACCGCTTTGCATTGCTTGCAAGTGCGGCGGCCGCTCAGCCGGGCGACAATTTCGCTGGTCGGCAGGTCGTAGTTCACCACCGCAGTCAGCGCGAGGCCTTCGTCTTCCATCAACTGCTTCAGCGACTCGGCCTGCGCCAGGGTGCGCGGAAATCCGTCGAGGATGAAGCCGCCGCCGCAGTGCAGGCAGGCACTCCGCTCGCGCACCATCTCCCACACCGTCGCGTCCGGCACCAGTTCGCCGCGGCGCATGTATTCGGTGGCTGCCCGCATGGCCGGGCTCAGCTCGCATTCGCTGCGGCTCGCCGCGGCGCGGAAGACGTCGCCGGTCGAGAGGTGACAGGCTTGCAGTTTCTGGTTCAGCAGATCGGCCTGGGTTCCTTTGCCGACACCCGGCGCTCCCAGCAGGACCAGCCTGCAGGGGCTCTGCTCGCTCTCGGGCACCTCGCACTGCGCGGAAGGCCCCTGTAGCCAGGCCGCGCGTTCGTTCTTGTTGTGGGTAGCCATAATCCCGAAATGGTATGCAAGCCGGGGAAGACTTCGGCGGTGACGCAAATCACAGCTGTCTATGAAAGGAAGTACCACAAATGTGAAAAGGATTCGTTTCGTTCCGGGTGAGCTTGGCCCAGCTCTGGCGGTCCCGAGTACCTCGCCCTCGTTCGATTTCGCAACTGTTCGTCTCTTGAGGGTTGGGGTTGGCAACGTTTAACACCACTTATGTGCCAGTATGTGTGGGCGTAAAGTCCGTACCTTCGGCGTGTCAGAATGTGGTATAAGGTGAAACCCATCTTGGAGCATCCGCGCTCGTTCTTGAACGATTGAGCCGCCGATGTGACTTTCAAATCTTTTAATAGCACCCTGCGGTGCGGAGGAGGGAACGTGAGACGCTGGGTTATAGTATCTGCCTTGGTCGCCGCGCTGCTGATCTGCGCACCGTTCATTCAGGGAAGCGTTGTCCCGTCGTTAACCACGACCCTGACTGTGAACTGCACGCCTATTGCCACATCCTGCAACTTCAATCCTGGCAGTGAAGGCTCTGCTGAAAAAGGCAAGACCAGTTTTGATCCGGTAGCTCCTGGCTGGAGCGCCGAGTTCCAATCAGGGCAGGCATTATCGTGGGGCGTCTTTATCGGAGTTTACCAAGCTGAGTTTGGCCAAGGGGGATTCTTCAGCATAGATGCACCTGACGGGCATGCAGTTCTCAGGTATCCTCACCTCCGGCGTAGCCTTCAAATTCCCTGCTGGGTTTGTTGAGACAGCTGCCTGGTTCCAGGGATACTGGAACAACGGATTCTACGCAGACGGATTCATGATTGGCGACACTTACGGCACCGACGGACCATTCGCAACTCTCTCGATAACGACTTATACAGCGACACCCGAACCCGGTAGTTTCCTCCTGTTCGGCTCTGCACTCGTGGGGATTGCAGGTCGATTTCAGAAGAACTCTCCAATAGATTTTTTGTGGCACGGACGTCCGCGATTCCGCGCCCACCGCGCAATATTGAGAATTCTCTGCTGCATGTTCTTAGCGGTGGTCACGGTCCGGGCGCCTTGCGCGCAATGTTATAATCCAGTGTTTGCCTGTCTGCTCCCTTGGTTTGGAAGCGGCCGGTAGCTGCGTCCGCCGGGAGCCGGGCAACCTGCGATATTCATCCCGAAGTCATTTTAGGACGAGGTCTCTCCATGTCAGGCCATTCAAAATGGGCGACAATTAAGCACAAGAAGGGCGCGCTGGACGCCAAGCGCGGCAAGATCTTCACCCGGCTGATCAAGGAAATCACCATTGCCGCCAAGAGCGGCGGCGATCCGGAAAAGAACCCCCGGCTGCGCAGCGCCGTAGCGGCGGCCAAGGCCGAGAACATGCCGGCCGACAACATCAAGCGAGCCATCCAGCGCGGCACCGGCGAATTGCCCGGCGTCTCCTACGAAGAAATCACCTTCGAAGGCTACGGCCCCGGCGGCGTCGCCATCCTGGTCGAAGTCTCCACCGACAACCGCAACCGCACGGTCGAGCGAGATCCGTCACACCTTCTCCAAGAACGGCGGGAACATCGGCGAAGCCGACTCGGTCGCCTGGATGTTCCACAAGAAGGGCGACATCGTCATTCCCAAGTCCGCGGCGCAGGAAGAGGACCTGATGAACATCGTGCTCGAAGCCGGCGGCGAAGACCTGAAAGACGACGGCGACACCTGGGAGATCCTCACGATCCCTCGGCGCTACGAGCCGGTCCTGGAAGCGGTGAAGGCGGCCGGCATCAAGCCCGATGTAGCCGAAGATCGGCATGATGCCGCAGACCTACACCAAGCTCGAAGGACATCAGGCCGGCACCATGATTCGCCTGCTCGAGGCGCTGGAAGATTCCGACGACGTGCAGCACGTCTGGTCCAATTTCGACATCGACCAGAAGCAGTTGGAAGAAGTGGCTGGATAGAGACGCTATTCGCTTTTCGCTATGGGCTTTTCGTTCACGCAAATAACCGCTCCTTCGAGCGGTCGTTTTCTTTGGAGCGGCGACGGCCTGTTTGTGCCCGGTTCGTTGCGTGTCATGGAAGCAGGCCGCTACGCGGCCTCGGGTAGATTGGGCGCACTCACCGGGGCGAGAGCCCCGGGTGAGTTTCGGCACCGGGTTCTGGCGCGGAGCGGCCTAGTCGAGGACGGCGTCACAGTAACGGTTACAATAGCCTTTGCATGACGCTCTCCCGGAAATTCTCCTCTTCCTGCCCCTGTTTGCACTGCTCATCTGCACGCTTGCCTGCGACAACGAGGAACAGCCTGCCGTGTCGCCGCCTCCAACGCAAGCCAGCCTGCTTCGCCGGCTCGGCCGTGGCAGCCGCCAATCTCCGCGCCGCTGCTCCTCGTCCGCAGCCGACACCAATCTTCCCCAGCCCGACATCAACGGCAATCACGTCATGCAGTATGTGAAGGAGATTGTTGCCATTGGCCCGCGTCCACCCGGCAGTCCGGGGCACGTCAAGCTCGAGGAGTATATCCACTCGATACTGAAGGGCGACACCGTCGAGAACGACACCTTCACGGCGAAGACCCGGCGGGCACCTTCCCGATGAACAACATCATCGCCAAGTTTCCCGGCAAAAAGGATGGCATCATCGTCGTCGCCGGCCATTACGATACCGC
>CAVXDG010000005.1:0-96840 GCA_963760475.1 uncultured Acidobacteriaceae bacterium
TTTTCTACTGCGGCCGCGGTCACCAACGTCAGCGGCCGGGGTGTGGGCATGGAGGAGGTCCGCACGAACGTCGAGAAGATTGGGGGCAAGGTCGAGATCGATTCGCGCGCCGGCAAAGGCACCACGCGGCGCCTGCGCATTCCCCTCACTCTCGCAAGCCACTCCAGCTCCATCCGCGCGCCAGCGTGCAGCAGGCTTCGCGCTGCCGCAGGGTGCTGCTCCCGAATCGCGCACGTCTCGCCTGCCGCAGGGTGCCACCATGATCCAGTGGATCGAGATGCGCCCCTTTACCGGCTGCGCGGCAAGCTGCTGCCGCTGGTCTTTCTCGATCGCACTGCTCGCGCCGGCCGGGAGCCCCGACGGCGCGCGGACCGCGATCCATTCATTGCTATTCTCGACGCCGACGGCCGCCGTTTCGGCCGCGTCGTCCACGGCCTGGCCGATCCTGAGGAGATCGTGGTCAAGCCGCTTTCTGTGGCGCTCAAGGGCATCGGCTTCTATTTGGGAGCTACCGTACTGGGCAACGGCGATCTCGCGCTCATTCTCGATCCCAGCGCGATTGCTCTTAAAGCGGCGACGATGGGCGGAACAAGAAGCAGCGCGCGCCGTCGAGGACGAGGTCGCCATCAACAAGACCGCGGAGTTTCTCCTCGTCGAGGTTGCCTGGACGCCGCGCCGCGGTGCCGTTGGGCGATGTGCTGCGCATCGAGCAGTACTGCCGATCAAGCGCGTGGAGTATGTGGGCGCGCGCCCGGTCATCAATTTCGAGGGCCAGCTGCTGCCGGTCGACGATGCCGGCGGTGTGTGGCCGCCTCCAGTGACAATCCCGAGACGCAGATTGTGGTCGTCGTCTGCCGCGAGGGCGACCGGCACGTGGGTATCGCGGTTTCGCACGTGCTCGATGTGGCTACCGGCGCGGAAGCTGTACGAGGCCGGCACCAGCCTGCGCACCGAAGGCGTGACGCTCTTGAAGGAGTGCGTCACCGACATCGTCAACCTGGGCAGCGTTGCCGATCTGCCTGGAGATTCTCGGGTTGAGAACCAGTGGAGCCCTGCTGCGGAGGCACTGTTATGAGTCATCCGAATTCAGCCATGCGCCGCAAGGAGAAATCTACCGCGGCGACCGTGGATATCTGTTCCGTGCGTCTGGGGCAGGCGCTCTATGGGATGCCGATCAGCCACATCCTGGAAATTGTCGGCTCCACGCGTCCTCAGCCTGTACCTCTGGCGCCCGGCTTTGTCGGCGGATTGGTGCACTATCGCGGCGATGTGCTGACCGCAGTGAGCCTGCGCCATCTTCTGCGCCTGCCTCCGCTCGACGGGCCCCAGGACATTCTGGTACTCGAAAGCCAGGGCGGTTGCTTTGGTCTCCTGGTCGATTCCGTGGGTGAGGTTCTGACGGTCCCGTCCGTCGACTTCGAACCCAATCCATCGACCCTCGACGAGGCGCGGCGCGATCTGGTCGCCGGGGCCTACAAGTTGCAGAAGACGCCCTCCTGGTCATGCTCGATCCGGAGCGGCTCGACCCGGTTCGGCTCGGGGCTGCCGAAGCGGCTGAACGCCAGGAGAACGTATGCGGGCATTGATCGTGGACGACTCGCGGTTTGTACGCGGCTATGTGCGAAGCTTGCTTGAACAAAAGGGCATCGAGTGCGAGGCCGCCGACGGCCAGGCGGCGCTCGATCTGGACACGGCGAGAAGACCTTCTACGTCGCGCTGTCGACTGGAATATGCCGGTCATGGACGGTCTGGAGATGCTCAAACACCTGCGCGCCGAGGGCTTCAGCGGGATCAAGGTCATGATGGTCACCACCGAGGCCGAAACGCATTCATCGTGCGCGCCCTCGACGCCGGCGCCGACGAGTACCTGATGAAACCCTTCGACGCCGATGCCATGACCGAGAAGCTGGCCATGTCTGGCCTCGCGGATCTGATCGATGAGCCTCCGATGCCCACATCCGCATTCTCGATCGTCGACGATTCGGCAGTCATGCGCAGCCTCTTGCGCCTGGTTTCTGCGGCGCCGAGCCCGGTTTCGAGGTCGCTGGCACGGCGGGCGACGGCGAGACGGCGCTCAGGCATTGTCGAGGATCTCCATCCCGACCTGGTTCTGCTCGATGTCGAGATGCCGGGGATGGATGGCTTGGCCACCCTGCGCAACCTGCGCGCGCGCGGCCAAGATGCCGGTCATCGAGCATGCGCAGCGCGACCCAGCGCGGCGACCATCCAGGCTCTGGCCGGCGGCGCATCCGATGATGTCGCCAAGTCCGCAGCCACGCCGGTCCGGCGAGGTAATTCGGACCCTCTCCCGCGAAAGCTTCAAGATCGACAGCGTCACCACCGTTGAGTCTGCCCCTGACTACGTCATCCATGGCGCCGCGGTACCGGTTTCCGCAGCCCGCCCTTGCGATCTAGCGATCGTGGCTGTGCCGACCATCGTCGTCATCGGCGTTTCGACCGGCGGTCCGGCGCGCTCAGCGTCTGCTGCCCGCCCTTGCCAGCTTCCCCGCCCACCCCCATTGTCCAGCACATGCCGGAATTGTTTACCCGCCTCCTCGCCGAGCGCCTCAGCCAGCGCTGCAGTCTCGAAGGCGAGTGAGGCCGCGGAAGGCGATCCTGTCCGCCGCGGTCACATTGCGATTGCCCGCGGCAACTGGCATATGGAGACTCTCGCGCCCTCGCGCGCAGGCTTGCCGGCAACCGCTCACCCGACCCAGGCGTCCCCCGAGAATCACTGCCGCCCCGCTGTCGACGTGTTGTTCCGCACGGCGGCGGCACTTTATGGCGCCGGCGTCCTCGCAGTCGTCCTTACCGGCATGGGCTCGACGGCCTTGTCGGCGCGGGGCTGATTCGCGCCCGGGGAGGTACGGTACTCGCGCAAGACCAGGCCAGCAGCACGATCTGGGGCATGCCTGGCGCCGTGGCGCGCGCCGGATTAGCCCAGCGCGTTCTTCCATGCTCGAAATTGCCCCGGAACTCGTTCGGCTTGCAACCCGCACACAACCCAGCCGCAGTGATCTGCGCGAGGCGGTGGTTCAGTGATCAATGCAACAGCGAACGTCGACTACGACTTCCTGCGTCGGCTCGTAGGCCGCCTCTCGCAGAACGTTCTCGACTCTTCGCGCGACTATCTGTTCGAGACCCGCCTTCAAGGAGTTCGGCCAACGAAGGCATGGCCATCTTGAAGAGCTCGTCGAACACCTCAAGATCCGCAAGAATCCTTCCGCTCAACGAACCGTTGCCGAGGCGATGACGATCAACGAGACCAGCTCCTTCGCGACGGGCGTCCCTTCGAACTGCTGCGCACCGAATTGCTACCCACCCTCATTGAAGCCCGCCGCGTCACCCGCACCCTTCGTTTTTGGAGCGCCGCCTGGTCAGCCGGCGCGAAGGCTTATTCGATCGGCATGCTATGCAGCGCGAACACTTCCCGCATCTCGCGACCTGGAACATTCGCATCGACGGCACTGATCTCTCCAGCGAGGTTGTGGAGCGGGCCCGCCGCGGCGCCTATCACCGCATCGAGATGAATCGCGGTCTGCCTGCCCGCCACGTGGTCCGCTACTTCGACCACATTGGAGAGGACTGGATCGCCAAAGAAGAGTTGCGTCATCTGTGCAACTTTCGGCAGGCCAACCTCTGCCAGCCGCCCCTGCCTTTCCACGAGCGGTTCGACGTGATCTTTCTGCGCAATGTCACGCTTTATTTCTCCCAGGAGACGCGGCGCACGCTCATGACCGGCGTTCACCGCCTGCTCGCCCCCGACGGCATTCTTTTTCTTGGCTCTGCCGAGCAGCCAGCCGACCCCTCGCTCTGGAACGCGGTGCTGGCCGGGGGAACCTGCCACTTCCATCCGCGGACCGGCTCTTGACCGCTTTCACAGGCTTCCGGGCCACAACAGCCGCGCACCTCCAGCACTGTTGGATATGCCGAAAGTAATGCATGATTGCATCGAAAGGGGCAGCTATTCTGCTACAAAAGAGGATCTTAGGAGTAGAATCCTCTGGTGATCAGGCTGCTTTTGGCCCCTGCCAGCCCCTTTGGCAGTGAGGTCGCGGCGATAGAACTCAGCGGACCGCCTCATCCCAGGCCTAACACCGGAGTTCCAATGAATCTTGGCAATGGTTCGTCCCTCAAGCACTCGCCTCCCGATCGCCGTCGGAGTGAACGAAGAACCTCGCCCGAACTCGCCGCCTACCTGTGGGTCGGCACTCTCGCCAAATCGGCGAGCGTGCGCGACATCAGTTCCACCGGCGTTTATCTGCTGACCCGTGAGCGCTGGGCGCCCGGGGATGTGGTTTCTATGACGTTGCAGAGAAAAGGGCCCCTCGAGGGAAACTTCGAGCGTCGCGTTGCTGTGCAGGCAAGAGCCGTGCGCTGGGGGGACGATGGCGTTGCCATGTCCTTCGTGCTGCCCAACGGAGTGGATCTGCGCCTGTGGGAAAGCCCGCTGAAGAGCGCGGCCGAGCAAACCGAACCTGAAGACATTCTGCGCGAGTTTCGCATGGCCGGCGCCCTCGCTTTTCTACACCGCATCTGCCCTGAGGCCACTGAAGATCTGGGGCGCCTGTTGCGCGAAGGGCTCAGCAATTTCCGCGTCGCCAGCGCGATGGCCATCGTCCTCACCGCCGAACGAATGGTCTCGTTCGCGCCCAACGCCGATCGTCTCCGCGCGCCTGCCTCGCTGGTCCTGCGCATCGTTGAAGAAGGATCCTGGGCCGATGCCGAGTCCACCCAGCATCTCTGGGCCGGGTTGCTTGCCACCTCCTGCTCGCTCGGCGGCAATGACGATTCGAACCTCTCCTTTGTGAACATGCTTTGCCAGCTCACTGCCTCTCATGTCCGCATTCTGAGCGCCGCCTGCTCCAAGGCAACCAAGTTCATGACCGGTATCGAGCGAATTTCCTCGCGCCCCATCACGCTTTCGGCGCGCGAAATGATTCAGATTACCGGCTCGCGCGACATGATCCGCATTCAACGCGATCTGGAATATCTATCCGAGATAGGGCTGCTGACGACCTCGGCCCGAACCGAATCCTTTACGCCCATCGAAGGCACGGAGTTGGCGCCGACCGGCCTTGGCCTGAAGCTGTTTGCACGCTGCAGCGGGCACCGCGGCGCTACCCAGGAATTCTATGGAGTCGCGCGCTCGAGTCTCCTCAGAGAGTCTCAAGCGCTCATTCCCGACGAGACAGCTCACTGAGCATTCCTCGCGATTGATTGCTGAATCGACTACCCTTCGCTCAGCAACGCACTCACCGCGATCCGTAGTCGTTCGGTGATCTCGGCTACAGTTGCCTCGGGTCCGAAGCGTAGCGGCTCACCCACATGCACTTCAATCCTTCCTGAGCGAAACCATCCGCGACTTTGTGCTTTCAATTCCCCCAAGCCCCGAATCGCTACGGGCAACACCGGGGCGTGCGCCTGTTTCACTAACAGGCCGATTCCGGGCATGAAGCTCGCCAGCTCGCCAGCCTCTGAGCGCGTCCCCTCGGGAAACACCATCACGCGCATGCCGCGATCCAGTGCCTCGCCGGCATGCGCAAAGCTGCGCTGAAAATTGCGCCGACGCGGGAGTGGAAACACGTTGTAGAGCGCGGTAATCAGGAAATACGCCGCCGGCCCCAATAGCATGAACCGGCTCCGTCCAGCCGCTCGCTGGGGATTGCGGAAGTGCCGGTAATCCTCGAGCATCTCGCCGGACATGGCGAGCGCCATCCGCCGGCGCATCGCACCCGGCAGCGCGAATTCGATGAGCGGCCCGTCGAACGCCGTCACGTGGTTGCCGATCACCAGCATCGGTTCAGACACGTCGAACGCGCCGTTTCGAACCACCCGCGGCTTGGCCAAAAGACCCATCAGAGGCTGCGCGATTAGTTCCAGAAATGCCGACCGGATCCACGCCACCGGCGTCCACCACGGCCAGTGCGGATAGAGGCACGCCGAGTTTTCCCGCATGTCGCGTACCAGGTCTGTCGCCGCTGGCGAACCCTCCTGTTGAATCTCGCTTGTTTCATTCGCCGTCCGCGGGTGAGCCTTGCTGCTTCCTGCTCCCTGTTTCCTGCTCCCTATTCCGTGATCTTCGGCCTCCGCCGTCGCCCCCTCCCGCCAGCGCGCGCAATTCTCCCAGTGTCCGCATCTCGTCAAGTGCGTGCTCGCTGGGCAGGACGCCGAGCCCTTCCTCCAGCGCGGCCGCCAGTTGCACGCGGCCCAGACTGTCCAAATGAAAATCCTCACTCAGACGCAGCTCATCGCCGCCCGCAGGATGCTCGCCAGCAACCTCCGCCACCAGCGCATACAGCCAGTCTCCGCGGCTCACGGTCGCGGTTCCCATCGCACCGTTGGTTTGAGCGTGGAACTTCTCTGCCACCCACGCCGCGACCACCTTGCGCCGCACTTTGCCGGTCGACGTGCGCGGCAAATCCGGCTCCGGCCACACCGCCCACCGGCGCACCTGCTGGAACTCGGCAAGCTGCGTATTGGCATGCTCCACCACCGTCGCTACCTCGCTCTCGTCGCCACGCATGGCCATCACCGCATAGGGCTCCGGACCGATCGCCGTCTCTGCTGGGACCACCACGCATCCACGCACGCCGTGCTCTTGTTCGATGACTGCTTCCAGATCCTCGGGGTAAATATTCACGCCTGCCGCGGTCACAATCACTTCGCTCTTGCGCCCCAGGAACTTCAGCTCACCGGTAGCCTGCTCCCCGGCAATGTCCCCCGTAGCCAGCCACTCGTCCTCCCGCACACGTAGCGCCCCGCCGCTCCATGTAGTGTTTGAGATCATGGCTCCGCGGACCAGCACCTCGCCGTCCGGACCGATCTTCACCTCGCGCCCTGGCAGTGGCTTGCCAATCGTCCCGCTCGATACGTGGAACGGATGATTCAGCGTGATCAGCGCCGTGGTCTCGGTCATGCCATAACCTTGCACTACCACCAGGCCCAGTGCGCTCCAGAACTGCTCCAGCGGCCGGGGCAGGGCGCCGCCCCCGGAGATCAGCGCCCAGAACTTCAGTCCCAGTCGTCGATGCACATCGCGAAACACCCACCACCTTAACCATGGATTCACGTCCTTGGCTGCTTCCACCCGCTCTGCCAATCCTGGGTTCGTCGATTCAAGATGCGCCTTCAGCAGCGCCATGACGCGCGGCACGGCGGCCAGCACGCTGATCTTCTCCCGCTTGATGGCCTCGATCAGCCGCGGCGCTGCCAGCCGATTCTCAAAATGCACCTCGGCGGCAAAGATTGCCGGCACCCACAACCCCATCGTCTGACCGAACACGTGGCTCAGCGGCAGCGTGTGCAGAAAGCGAAGTGGATGAAAAATCCGCTCGTACTGCATGTACCGCTGCGCACCACGCTCGATCGGATCTACGCTCGCCAGCACGTTGCCATGCGTATGCACGATACCCTTCGGTTCGCCCGTTGTTCCCGAGGTAAACAGAATCTGAAGCGGTGTGGAATGCTTCAACCCAGCCACCGGGCCCACTTCCAGCAAAGGCAGGGAATCAGCCCACTCCTCGAAGAACAGCTTGGGCCAGCGACACAGGTTTTTCACCAGCCCCCCATCGCCAACCACCAGTTTCGGTCCCACATCCTCCGCCACGCGTCGTGCGAACTCAACGCTGCCGTATGCGTCCAGAGGAACCGTCATTGCCCCGCGCATCATAATGCCGTAGAACGAAGCAACCCACTCGGCGCTGTTCTCCGCCCAAAGCACCACCCGATCGCCAGGTCCAATGCCTCGCTGTTCCAGAAAGGCTGCAAACCGTCCCGCCAGCCGCGCAATCTCCCCGTAAGTCGTCACCCGCCGCCGCACTCCTTCAAAAAGGACCACCGCAATTTCGCGATCGAATCGGCGAAAGTCATCCAGAATTGTGGCGAGATGAGGGCGCATTCGTTCTCCCAGCTTGAAGTTCCGAGTCTGCCCTGCAGAGAGCCTATGCTCTTCTGATTAAAGTGAATGTGCGAAGGATGCACCAGTCTGTGCCCGTGACCACGCTTCACAACTGCTCGGCAGGCCCTAAGGAAGAGTTGACGCAGTCAGCCAATCTACGGTCTGGTTCCCTGGTCTCCTACCCCTAACGCCTGCACATCTTCGCTTCCTCTTCGCCGCAGCTCGCGCTATTCTCGTAGAGTCATGTCTGCCGAACGGCGCATCCCCAGACCGATCTCAGATCCTCAAGACCCGGCGGAGACTGCCAGCGCACCCCTGTCTGCCCCGGAATGCGTCTCCGGCCCGTTTGCCTGCTTTCACCCGGTCACTGCCGAATGGTTTCGTGCTGTATTTGATGCTCCGACGGCCCCCCAACGTCTTGGCTGGCCCGTCATCGCCCGCGGCGAAAGCGCCCTCATCCTTGCCCCAACCGGCACCGGCAAGACCCTCACTGCTTTCCTCTGGTGCCTCGACCGCCTCATGCTCCACCCGCGACCAGAGAGTGCGAAACCAGGCTGCAGAATCCTCTACGTTTCCCCCCTCAAGGCCCTGGCTGTCGACGTGGAACGCAACCTCCGCTCCCCCCTCGCCGGCATTGCCAACATGGCCCGCCGTCGCGGTATCCCTTTCCACGAACCCACCATCAGCGTCCGCACCGGCGACACGCCCCAGCGCGAACGTGCCCGCTTCCGCCGGCACCCGGCCGACATCCTCATCACCACCCCGGAGTCGCTCTACCTGATGCTGACCTCCGCTGCTGCCGACGCCCTCCGCACCGTCGACACCGTCATCATCGACGAGATTCACGCCCTCGTCCCCACCAAGCGCGGAGCCCACCTCGCCCTCTCGCTCGAACGCCTTGAAGCCCTGACAAAACGACGCCTGCAGCGCATCGGATTGTCCGCCACTCAGCGTCCTCTGGAAGAAGTCGCTCGTTTCCTCGGCGGTGTGGAAATCTCTGTGGATAAAACTGGAACTCGAAAATCTACAACCCTGCTTTCATCCGACATTTCAGATAATTCCAGGACCAAAGCTCAAGTTCTAGATGAGGCCTCGGAGCGATCCGTGACTGGCCTCGATTTACCCGACACTGGGTTGCTTCACTATCGACCGATAACGATAGTCAACGCAAGTTCTATCAAGCAGTTAAAGCTGCGTATTGAAGTTCCAGTTGAAGATATGGCGAACCTGAACGCCATCGAGGAGCTGCCCAGCGGGCCGGCTTCCCAGATGCCCCGCCGCGTCTCCATCTGGAATGCAATCCATCCCCGTTTGCTCGAGCTGATTCGGGACCGGAATTCCACAATCCTCTTCGTCAACTCCCGCCAGGTGGCCGAACGTTTGGCCGGCGCTTTGAACGATCTGGCCGGCGAACCAGTTGCCCGCGCTCACCACGGTTCTCTTGCCGCCGCTCAGCGTTCCGTCATAGAGGAGCAGCTCAAGGCTGGCCAGATCAGAGCCCTCTGCGCGACCTCAACACTGGAGCTCGGCATCGATATGGGCGCTGTTGACCTGGTCATCCAAATCGAAGCGCCTCCCTCTGTCGCCAGCGGGATGCAGCGCATTGGCAGGGCTGGTCACTCGGTGGACGCCGTCAGTGAGGGCATTCTCTTTCCCAAGTATCGGGCCGACCTCGTCGCCTGCGCCGCTGTCACCCGGGCCATGCACGAGGGCCACATCGAGTCCACCCGCTACCCGCGCAACCCCCTCGACGTCCTCTGCCAGCAGCTGGTCGCCATCTGCGCCCACCCGCCCGGTCTGGCAGCCTCGTCCACAAAGGCGAAAAAACTCCCTGCCCCGTCCTTTCGCCTTCTTTCTGACGAAAGGGTGGGAGACCACAAACCTCAATCCGCTCCCGACCCCAAGCCCGAAGTCTCAGTCGACTTCCTCTACGACCTCGTCCGACGCGCCGCCCCCTTCGGCAGCCTCACCCGCTCCAGCTTCGAGGGCGTTCTCGACCTGCTCAGCGGCCGCTACCCCTCCGACGAATTTGCCGAGCTGCGCCCACGCCTCAACTGGGATCGTATTCGCAACGTGGTCACTGCCCGCGACGGCGCCGCGCGCCTGGCAATCCTCAATGCCGGCACCATTCCCGACCGCGGCCTCTATGGAGTTTTTCTCGCCCACACTGAGGGAAAGTCCGTTCGCGTCGGCGAGCTCGACGAGGAAATGGTCTTCGAATCACACCCCAACGAGACCTTCATCCTCGGCGCCTCCACCTGGCGCATCGTCGACATCACCCACGACCGCGTCCTCGTCGTCCCCGCTCCCGGCGAGCCCGGCAAAATGCCTTTCTGGAAGGGCGATGGTCCAGGCCGTCCGCTGGAGTTCGGCCGCCGCATCGGTGCATTGGTGCGCGAACTGCGCGGCCTGCCCAAGCCCGCAGCACTCACCCGGCTCGTCACTCAACACGACCTCGACCCCAACGCCGCAGAGAATCTGCTCCAATTCCTCGCCGACCAGGAAGCCTCCACCGGCCAGGTTCCCGACGACCGCACCATCGTGATTGAGCGCGTCCGCGACGAGCTCGGCGACTGGCGCGTCTGCGTTCTTACCCCCTTCGGCAGCCGCATCCACATCCCCTGGGCCATGGCGGTCAGCGCCCGCATCCGGGCTTCCGGAGGGCCCGAGGTCGAAACCCTCTGGGGCGACGACGGCTTTGTTCTCCGCTTTCCCGACACCGACGAGCCGCCCGATCCCGACTGGTTCCTTATCGAATCCGCCGAGGCCATGCGCCTTGTTCTCAGCCAGCTTGGTTCAACCGCGCTCTTTGCCGGCCGTTTTCGCGAAGCCGCCGGCCGCGCCCTCCTGTTGCCGCGCCGCCGTGCCGACCAGCGCTCCCCGCTCTGGCAGATTCGCAAGCGCTCGTACGATCTGCTGAGCGTTGCCTCGCGTTATCCGTCTTTTCCGTTGCTCCTTGAGGCCTACCGTGAATGCCTGCGCGACGTCTTCGATATGCCCGCTCTGATCGAAATCCTGACGGAAGTAGAACAGCGGAAGCTCCGCGTTCACATCGTCGAAACTCGCAAGCCTTCGCCCTTCGCTGCGTCTCTCCTCTTCAGTTACGTCGCCAACTTCCTCTACGACGGCGATGCGCCGCTGGCCGAGCGCCGCGCCCAGGCCCTCACCATCGATCAGGATCAGCTCCGTGAATTGCTCGGCGAAGCCGATCTCAGGGAGCTTCTCGACCCCGACGCCATCGCCAACGTGGAAGAGACCGCCCAGTGCTTGGCAGAGAACTACCGCGCTCGCACCGCCGATGGAATCCATGATCTCTGCCTGCGTCTGGGCGATCTCTCGCAAGCAGAGCTGGCCCGCCGCGTCACCGACCCCTCTGTCCTCGAATCGGTCCCGCGCCTCGTTCGTGCTCGCCGCCTGCTTGAACTGCGCATTGCCGGAGAACGCCGCTTCATCGCCGCTGAAGACGCAGCCCGCTATCGAGACGCCTTGGGTATCCCGCTGCCGCCCGGTTTGCCTGTCGCGCTGCTTGAGCCTGTCGCGCATCCAGTCCTCGAACTCGTCCGCCGCTTTGCCCGCACCCACGGTCCCTTCACGTTGCGCGAACCCGCAGAGCGCTTCGCCCTCGATGCGACAGTCGTTGAAAATGTCCTTCGCTCTCTTGCCGCAGAAGGGCGAGTCCTCGAGGGCGGCTTCCGCCCCACTGGACTTCATCGCGAGTGGTGCGACGCGGAAATCCTGCGCCAGATTCGCCGAAAATCGCTAGCCAAGCTGCGCCGCGAAGTCGAGCCCGTCGAGCAACACACGCTGGCGCGCTTCCTCACCCACTGGCAGGGGCTGCTCACGCCGCGTCGCACAGGTCCCGCTCATCTCGACGCGCTGCTCGACGTCATCGAAAGCCTCCAGGGTGCACCTATCCCTGCCTCGCTGCTCGAATCCTCGATCCTCCCCGCGCGCGTTTCAGGATACGATCCGGCGGGCCTCGACACGCTCATTGCGGCAGGCGAAGTGACCTGGGCCGGCGTCGAGCCCATCGGCGAACGCGACGGTCGCATCGCCCTCTACCTCGCCGACAAATTGGCCTTGTTGGCCCAGCAGCGTCCCCAAAACGAGCCGCTCACCGAGCGCGAAGAAAAGCTCCTCGCCGTCCTCGAATCCACCGGCGCCAGCTTCTTCGACCCGCTGCACCAAGCCATTGGCGGCGGCTATCCGGGGGAAACGATCGATGCACTTTGGAGCCTCGTCTGGCGCGGTCTCGTCACCAACGACTCGCTCCACGCTCTGCGCGCCTACATCCTCAGGCCTGAGAGCGCCCGCGCTCCGCGCCGTCTGCAAACGGGAGTGGTCTTCCGCTCACGCCGCACGACTCCACCGAATGCCCAGGGCCGGTGGGCATTACTGCCCGTTGCGTCGGAGCAGGGAACTGCTCCGAAAGTCTCCCGCACGGAGTGCTCCCACGCCCTCGCTCTTCAACTCCTCAGCCGTTACGGCATCCTCACCCGCGAATCCGTTGCCGCTGAAAACATTCCCGGCGGCTTCAGCGCGGTCTACGACGTCCTCAAGGCCCTCGAAGAATCCGGCCGCATTCGCCGTGGCTACTTTGTCGCCGGCCTCGGAGCCACGCAGTTCGCTCTGCCCGCCGCCATCGATCTGCTGCGCCAACTCCGCACCGAGCCACCGGCGGAGAAGCCGGAATTCGTGCAACTCGCCGCAACCGATCCGGCCAATCCCTATGGCTCCGTCCTGCGCTGGCCCGACCTGCCCTTCAGCGATGAAGACCTTGAGATGGATCGCTCTCCCTCCGTCGCGCGTGAAGCCGCACCGCGCATCCTCACCCGCGCCGTCTACGCCGAAGTCATTCTCCGTAACGGCCAGCTCGTCGCCTGGCTGCGCCGCAACAATCCCAACCTCCTCGCCTTCCTGCCCGCCGACGAACCGGAGCGTTCCCAGGTCGCCGCAGGCCTCGCGCGTTTTCTCTGCGATCGTGGACAGTTACGCATGCACGGCAGCCGCCACGAGGGCGTGCTCATCACCACCATCAACGGCCAGCCGGTCGCCGCGCACTTCATGGCCCGCTTCCTCATGGACGCAGGCTTCTATTCCGGCCCCCTCGGCATGCACCTCCGCCGCATTCCGCTGCCGCTTTCTCCGCCGCCCATGCACGAGGTCCAATAGTGCCTGAAGGCGATACCATCTTTCGCACCGCGCGTGCCCTCGGCCGTGCCCTCGTCGGTCGGCCCATCACCGGCTTTCGCTCGAACTATCCCCTCATCACGCGCTTTCACGACGACACCCCGCTTACCGGCCAGCAGGTCGACCATGTCGAGTCCCGCGGCAAATGGGTGCTGATTTATTTCTCCGGCGGCGGCATTCTCGTCACCCACATGCTCATGAGCGGAAGCTGGCACATCTACCGGCCCGGCGAGTCCTGGCAGCAGCCCGGCCGCAACATGCGCATCGTGCTCGAGAACAGCGCCTGCCAGGCCGTGGGGTTCCGCGTTCCCGTCGCTCACATGCATACGGCCTCATCGCTCGCCCGCGATCGCCGCATTCCTAATCCCGCCAGCGACGTTCTCAATCCCACCTTCAACCCCGAAGCCGTCAAGAAGCGCCTCCTTGCTTGTGCCCGCGAGGAAAGCGGCGATGTTCTCCTGCATCAGGAGGTCCTTGCCGGCGTCGGCAACGTCTTCAAGTCTGAAGTCTGCTTCGTCTGCCGCGTCAACCCCTTCTGCAAAGTGGCCGATCTGCGCGCAGATGAGGTTGACGCCCTCATTCACATGTCACAAAAGTTGATTGCGGCCAATGTCCTCGAGGACTCCGGCGACACCGTGGTGACCTATCGCGGCCAGCAGCGCCGCACCGCGCACACATCCGATCCCTCGGCCAGCCTCTGGGTCTACGGGCGCAACAACGATTCGTGCCGCCGCTGTCGTGAACGCATCCGCCGCCGCCTTCAGGGCCCCGATGCACGCGTCACTTTCTGGTGTCCTGTGTGCCAGCCCATGCCTGACGGTACCGACATTGATGGCTAGGTTAGCTTTTCGCGATCGGCGCGATGGGCTTTTCCACGAGCTGGAATGTCGCATGAATCGGCGTACTGCTCTTCAGCATGTTCCATACGGGGCACAGCTCCGACTCCGCGATCTTGATCGCGCGTTCCACCGCTAACCGATCGACCGCGCTGCCCGTCACCGTGAACGCCAGCGAAATACCGGTGAGTACCGTTGGATGCGTTTGCCTGCGCAGAGCGTGAGCCTCCACCTCCAGCCCATCGACAGGTTGTTTCATCTTCGTCAACACCAGGCTCAGGGTGCTCAGACTGCATGCTGCCAGGCTCACCAGTAGCGTCTTCAACGGCGTCAATCCAGCGCTTCCGTCGCCCGGATGCATCGGGTAATCCATTGTGACTTGGTGCTTGTTGTCGCCTGCTGTCACGCGCATGCCACCCTCATGCACCGCGTGAATCGAAATCTCCGTGGTCATGGTAGGAGTCCCCTTCACGGCAAAGTCTAGCGGCCTCAGGGGGGCATGCGAGCAGGACGCCCATCACGCTCGCATGTGATGTGTGGGAATGAGCAAGCAACTTATCTGCAGACCTGTCCGGCCAATCAGTGGCCAAGTTCTGCAATTGAATGGACGGCCTACTGGGCCGGCTTGCCGATCCCGAAAATCTTCTGGAAGATGTTCCGATGATCCGGCGGATGATCGCACGGATCGGTCGGCGCGGTGCCATCGAGAAAGGCCGCGTCGTACGAGTCCGGACACGCCGCATCGCTCAGCAGGTTGGTCGCCTTATCCAGGCTCACCACTTCCACGCCATCCGGCTCCGTGAAATCGTGTGTGTCAGAGTACTGCGGCAACTGCACCGCCTTCTTCATGAACTCTGCCCATACCGGTGCGGCCGCATCGGCGCCCTGCAGCTTGATGTCGGTGTAGTCGTCGTTGCCTACCCAGACAATCGACAGCAGGTTGCTCGTGAATCCTGCGAACCAGGCATCGTGGCTGGTGCCTGTCTTGCCCGCTGCGGGCGAAACAAAGCCCAGGTTGCGCACGCCCGCTCCCGTTCCTTCGCCGCGCAGAACATCCTGCATCATGCTTGTCGTCAGAAACGCAACGCGCGGATCAAGCACCGGCTTCGACGTCGGCGCGTAATCCTGAATCACATCACCCGACGGCGTGCGCACGCTGGCCAGCATCCATGGATCGAGATGAACCCCGCCGTTGGCAAAGATCGTGTACGCGCCCGCCATATCGAGCGGCGTCGCATCGTACGATCCAATGGCCATTGACGGTGTGCCCCGCGCGCTCTTTACGCCCGCATCCCGCGCCAGTTGAGCCACGCGATCGAATCCCACCATCGATGCCAAGCCTATGGTCGCATTGTTCAGCGACCGCTGCAGCGCGTAACGCGCCGTCACCTGGTCGTGATATTGCCCGTGCATATTGCGCGGGGTGTATTCATACTCCGTGCCTTCGCCGTAGGTCGTCTGCTGATCGTTCAGCATCGTCACCGGCGAGAACAAGTGGTCCTGCCCAGGCAGCATCGTGCCTTCCGCCGCCGTGGCAAACGCCGACGCATAGACAAACGGCTTGAAGATCGAGCCTGTCGGCCGATGCGCCACCGCGTGGTTCAGCTGCGATGTTCCGTAACTGCGCCCACCCACCAGCGCCAGCACCTGCCCCGTGTGCGGATTCAGCGCAATCAGCGCGACCTGCGGATAGATGGTGTCATACGGCTTCCCGAGCTTCTTGGCGCGCGCGTGCAGGCGGTCCACCTGCTCGTCAATCACGTGCACGGTTGATTCCACCGCGGCAGTCGCGAGCTGCTGCAGGTCCGGATCGAGCGACGTGTAAATGCGCAATCCTTCGCGGTTAAAGTCGCGATCGCCCAGCCTCTGCACCAGCTGGTCGCGCACCAGGTCCACAAAGTAAGGCGCTTCGCTTGCGTCCACGCTGGCCGGGACAAGATGCAGCGGCTCCTCCTTGGCGGCTTCCGCCTGCTCTTTCGTGATGGCTCCGGTCTCGACCATCGAGTCCAGCACCAGGTTGCGCCGCTCCATCGCGCGCTCCGGATGCCGGAAGGGATTCAGCCGGTTCGGGCTCTGAATCATGCCCGCCAGCAGCGCGCACTCGGCCAGATCGAGCTGGCGCACATCCTTGCCGAAATACGCCTGCGACGCCTCGCCAAATCCGTTGATTGAAAAGCTGCCGCGCTGACCAAGATTGATCTGGTTGGCGTACATCTCGAAAATCTGCTTCTTGCTGAAGCGATGCTCCAGCTGAAACGTGATGATGATCTCTATCAGCTTGCGCTTGATGCGCCGCTCCGGCGTCAGAAAGAATCCGCGCGCCAGCTGCATCGTCAGCGTCGATCCGCCCTCTCCATAGTGATGGCCCGGCGTCAAATCGTTGCGCAGCGCCCCCAGCATGCGGATGTAGTCCACGCCGCCATGCTCGAAAAAGCGACGGTCCTCAATCGCCACCACCGCATGCACCAGGTTCGGCGGCATCTCGTCGTAGGTCACCAGCCGCCGCTTGATGCGGTTCGCGCCTCGCTCAGGCCGGTGATCAGCAGCGGCTCCAGCTCGTAGCTCGCCAGCTCCTGCCCGTGCTCGTCGGTGATCGAATCCACCTTGCCGCCGCTCACCCGAATGGTCGCCGAGTCCTGCGCGTGATACGACTGTGGGCCTGGCCGCACGGTGATCGACTCGCCGTGCTCGCTGTAGGTGCCCAGCGGCGATGCCTTGCGCAGCCTGGTCATTGGTGTAGCCGGCCTGGCGCAGCTCATTGGCCAGCAACTCGATTGCCAAGCTTTTGCCCCGGTCGCACTTCGCGCGGCGCCGCAAAAATCTTCGCGGTCTGCGCAAACAGAGGCTGCTTCAGCCGCTCATCCACAATGCCTTCGTACTTGAGGTAGTAAAAGCTGCAGACGCCGACCATCAGGACACCGGCCACCGCCACACCCACCAGAGCGACACGCAACGCCAGCATGATCCAGGGATTCGACCCCGTCGGCATTGCCAACTTGATCTTCACCGCCATCGCCGCTCCTTTGATCGCTTCGAGCCTTCACCGCGTTGGCCGTGCCGGCATCTATGCGCCCGCACCGCCCAGCAACTCGTCTTCCTGCACCAGGCTCTTCAGATGCGTCACCACGTCCGCCACCGCAACATCCACAGTAGCTGGTCCCGTTCCACCCGCCAAAGGCTCCGCGTGACAACCTCCACCACGCCGCTCGCCGCCTTCTTGCCCACGTTGATGCGGAAGGGAATTCCCACCAGATCCGCATCTTTGAATTTGACGCCGGCACGCTCGTCCCGGTCATCCAGCAGCACGTCGAGCCCCGCCGCTTCAAGCTCCGCCGCCAGCTTTTCGCCCGTCTCGCGCAGCAGCGCATCGCCCACATTGGTCACCGTCACCACCACCGTGAACGGCGCAATCGATGCCGGCAGCCAGAACCCGTTCGCATCGTTCGACTGCTCAATCGCCGCCGTCAAAATGCGCTCGATGCCGATGCCGTAGCTGCCCATGATCGGCGTCACTTCCTTGCCGTTCGGGTCCAGCACCCGCGCGCCCATTGACTCGGAGTACTTGTAGCCCAGCTTGAAGATGTGCCCCACCTCGACCGCCTTGCCCACCACCAGCTTGCCGCCACATGCATCCACGGGACACGCCTCGCCTTCGTTCACGCTGCGGATGTCCGCGCTCAGCGTCCAGGTAAAATCCCGTCCCGGCACCACGTTGCGCAGGTGATAGTCCAGCTTGTTCGCGCCCGCCACCAGGTTCTTCCGGCCTTCGAGCGACTTGTCCACGACCACCGTCAGCCCATCGCCCAGCGGCTTGTCATCAGGCTTCAATCCCACCGGCCCAAGGAATCCCGCCGGCCCGTTGAAATACTGCGCCAGCTCCTCGGCCTGCATCGTGCGCAGCTCCGCCGCGCCGATCGCGCCCAGCAGCTTCGTCTCGTTCACCTGGTGATCGCCGCGCAAAAACGCCGCCACGCCGTGCCACGTGTCTTTCGCGCTGCCGTCTTTGCCAGCGGCACCGCGCTTCAGCGCCATGTACGCCACGCACTTGATGTCGCTCGCCGGCGAAATCTTGAAGAACGCCGCCACATCGGCGATCGCCGCGCAGCCCGGCGTCGACACCAGCTCCGGCGTGCCGTCGCCCGTCGCCTCCATCTCCGTCCACCGGCTCAAGCCGCGAAGTGGCCTTCTCCAGATTCGCCGCATAGCCGCACACCGGGCAGCTCGCAATCAGGTCCTCGCCCGCCTCGGTGTACACCATGAACTCCTGCGACTGCGATCCGCCCATCGATCCTGAATCCGCTTCGACCGCGACAAACTTCAGCCCGCAGCGCGTAAAGATCTGCCGATACACCGCATCGTGCAGATCGAAGCTCTTGTCCAGCCCGGCCTTGTCGATGATCGAAGGAGTAGCTGTCCTTCATCGTGAACTGCCGCACCCGCAGCAGCCCCGACTTCGGCCGCGGCTCATCGCGAAACTTGGTCTGAATCTGGTACCAGATCTGCGGCAACTGCTTGTAGCTGCGCAGCTCGCTGCGCGCAATCGTGGTCATGATCTCTTCGTGCGTCATGCCCAGGCACAGCTCCGCGCCCTTGCGGTCCTTCAGGCGAAACATGTTGTCGCCCATCCCCGTCCAGCGCCCGCTCTCGCACCCACGGCTCTTCGGCAAAATGCGCCGGCAGCAGGAACTCCTGCCCGATCTTGTCCATCTCCTCGCGCACGATGCCGATGATCTTGTTCAGCGACCGCTGCCCGAGAAAGAGATAGTTGTAGATGCCCGCGCCCAGCTGCCGAATGTAGCCGGCGCGCAGCAGAAACTTGTGGCTGGCCACTTCGGCATCCGCCGGGGCCTCGCGAAGGGTAGGAATAAAGAGTTTCGACCAACGATGCATAGAGAAAAGGTACTTGCTTTCCCGCCCGATCTTTTCCGGCGCATTGAACACGGACGTAGGGCGTTCGGATGGAACAGAACCCATTCTAAATGTTCATTGTCTTGCGGGTGCTGGGGTGGAGTCTGTGCCGTCCCTCCCAAAGCAAGCCACGTTGCCACTGAAGTCGACGCCACCGGAGCCTCCTCGCCTTTCCTGCACCACATCAAGCAAGACGGGGGCCGTTTTCCGGCCGCTGAAAATGAACAACCTGGAGATTGTGCCGCAGGATGGGTCGTGTCAGCAGCAACACGCCCGTGGATTGGCTGACACGCTTATTGAACTGCTCAACGTTTGTCCAAGCCCAGCTTGGGATGCTGCGCGCTGTTCCGCAGAGTGGGTGCTCACTGCAGCCCGGCGGTACGGATTTGTATTAGCGTCTAGAAAAGAGTCGACTGATCCCTGACACCTGACACCTGCTCTTAAATCAGCTCCACGCCCCACAGATCATGCAGATGCACCACGCCCTCAACCTTGCCCGTCGAATCCACGACCACCAGCGAAGTGATCTTGCGCTCTTCCAGAATCGCCAGCGCCTTCGCGGCCAGCTCGCTCGCTGCGATCGTTTTGCGGCCGGGCGTTCATGGCCTCACCGGCCGCCTTGCTCAGCGCCGCGCCACCCTCGCGCTCCAGCAGCCGGCGCAAATCGCCATCGGAGATCACTCCGCGCAGTACTCCCAGATCCTGGACCGTCGTCATCCCCAGCTTCTTCGACGACATCTCGTAGATCACATCGGTCATCGGCGTCGACGGCTTCACCACAGGCACCTCATCGCCCGTATGCATCAGGTCGCGCACCTTGGCCAGCTGCTTGCCCAGCTTGCCCCCGGGATGCAGCTCGGCAAAGTCCTCCGCCTTGAATCCCTTGCGCAGGCTCACCGCGATCGCCAGCGCATCGCCCAGTGCCAGCATTGCCGTCGTGCTCGCTGTGGGCGCAAGATTCAGCCCGCACGCCTCGCGCTCCACGCTGCAATCCAGCACCACATCGCTGGCCTGGGCCAGGGTCGATTGCAGGCTGCAGCAAAAGCTCACCAGCGCATCGCCCTTGCGCTTCAGCGTGGCCAGCATGCGCAGAATCTCTTCCGTCTCGCCGCTTGCCGAGAGCGCAATCACCACATCGCCCGGCATCAGCACGCCCAGGTCGCCATGCACCGCCTCGGCGGGATGCAGAAACAGAGCGGGCGATCCCGTCGAGCTCAGCGTCGCCGCAATCTTCTGCGCAATGATGCCGCTCTTGCCCATCCCTGTTACCACCACGCGCCCCTTGCCCTCGCCGCAGCGGACAACAAGATCCACAGCCCGGTCGAAGTCCGCCGCCATCGCGCCTTCCAGGCGCGCCGCTAGCGTTTCAAGCGCGGCCGCTTCCGTGCGTACCAGCTGCGCAGGCGTCAGGCAATCCTCTTCTTTTCTCTCGGGAGGCATCGGTTTCTGATGGTAAACCAAGCGAGCGACCATGGTTTCTCATTCGCTGCCGGGCTTCCTCTGTTCACTGTCCATTGCCCACTGTTCACGGTTTGAAACTCGTACAATAAGAGCCAAGAGGTCACATCCCCGTGAAGCGGAATACTCTCGTCCTTTTCATCGTTCTTCTCCTCCTGGCCGCTTTCGGCTGGGCCGGTTGGGCCAACTGGGAATACCGCAAGCAGGCCGCTGAGAAGCGTCTCGCCTCTGCCGCTAAAGCCGAGCTCGTGGCCGACGGCTCCGGTGCCGGCGATCTGCCCCACTTCGTCTCCCCGCTCATGAGCCATCCCGCGCCCAACTTCACGCTTGAAGACCTCAGCGGTAAAAAAGTCTCGCTCGCGGACTACCGCGGCAAAGCAGTTCTGATCAATTTCTGGGCCACATGGTGCGGTCCCTGCAAGATCGAAACCCCCTGGCTCGTCGAATTGCGCAACCAGTATGCGTCGAAGGGTTTCGAAATTCTCGGCGTTTCCCTCGACGATCTCGATCCTGACGACAAGAAGATGCTTGCCCAGGAGAAGCGTGACATCGCGAAGTTCGCCGCGCAGGAGCACATGCAGTATCCGGTCCTGATCGACGGCGGCTCGATCGACAAGCCTTACGGCGGACTCGATGCGCTGCCCACCTCCTACTTCGTCGATCGCGCGGGCAACGTGGTGGCCGCCCAGCTCGGCCTCACCTCCAAGGCCGATATCGAAGGCAACATCCACAAGGCGCTCGGCGAATGATCGGGGAAACGAATGTCGCTCAGCCAACGAATATGGGTGCCCCATGTCTCGATTCTGAGACGTGGGAAAGCACGGTTCCAAATCGGCTAAAGATCGAAATCACAAGGGGGAAGATTCTTCTCTCCATTTGTGTGTCTCTCGCGGCCTTCACAGGCCATGCCCAGTCGCCCCTCGCCGACTCCTCCAGCCGCACCATCGCGCACGGCGCCGCCGTCGAATATCTCTACCCGGAGCAGGTCACCATCGAAGCCGGCAAATCCGTTCCCGTTCCGCTGCACTTCCGCATCGCGCCCGGCTTCCACATCAATTCCCATACCCCAAAAGAAGACTTCCTCATCCCCACGGCGCTTTCAATACCCGAGTCCTCCGGCGTGACTCTCATGGGTGCGACCTACCCTGCCGGCGCGGATTTCACCCTGCCCCTGGATCCCACTACAAAGCTCAGCGTGTACACAGGAGAATTCGCGATTCAAGCCCGCCTCGTCGCGCAGCGCGGCAACCATCTCATCCAGGCCAGCCTGCACTACCAGGCCTGCGACAAAACTGCCTGCATGCCCCCCAAGACCATTACCGTCCCCATCGATGTGATCGGGCAGTGATAAGCAAGTGCTAGGGGAAAAGAACATCCGATACAAGAAAGTGGCAGCCTTGCAAGCGAATCGCGAGGGATGGCCGCACCGCAGGTACCTACGCTCCAGACTTTTTCTCAATCTTGGCCCATGAGTCCTTCAGCGCCAGCGTCCGGTTGAACACCAGCTTGCCCGCCGCAGAATCACGATCAACACAGAAATAGCCGACGCGCTCAAATTGGAACCGCTCCCCAACCTTCGCCTTGGCCAGCGACGGCTCCAGCCTGGCATCCGTCAGCAATTCGAGAGAGTTGGGATTGAGATTGCTGAGAACGTCCTCCCCTTCGGCCAGGTCGTAGGGATTGGCCTTCGTAAACAGCTTGTCGTACAGCCGAATCTCTGCGGAGATGGCGTGCACGCCCGACACCCAGTGAATCGTGGACTTCACCTTCCGGCCGTCAGGTGAGTTACCTCCACGGCTCGCGGGATCATATGTGCAGTGCACCTCAACAACATTGCCCGCCGCATCCTTAACGACGCTTTGCGCGGTCACAAAGTAGGCGTTGCGCAGGCGAACTTCCTTGCCGATCGAAAGACGATAGTACTTCGGCGGAGGTACTTCGCGGAAATCGTCCCGCTCAATATAGATCTCACCGGAGAAGGGAACTTGGCGGGTTCCAGCTGAAGAGTCCTCTGGATTGTTCGCCACCTCGACAAACTCCTCCTGGCCAACCGGGTAGTTGTCGATCACCACTTTCAACGGATGCAGCACAGCCATGGCCCTGCGTGCGCGGCGGTTCAGGTCGTCGCGCTGGAAGTGTTCGAGCATTTCGATGTCTGTTGTTCCATTGGTTCGCGTCGCGCCGATCGAGCCGACGAACGTGCGGATCGCTTCCGCCGTAAAACCCCGTCGCCGAATGCCCGAGAGCGTTGGCATGCGCGGATCATCCCAGCCGCTGACGCGCTTCTCCTGCACCAATTGCAATAGCTTGCGCTTGCTGAGCAAAGTGTACGTCAGGTTGAGTCGATCGAATTCAATTTGCTGCGACGGAAAAATGCCGAGCTGCTCGATATACCAGCGATACAGCGGCTGGTGATCGGCGAACTCGAGCGTGCACATCGAGTGCGTCACGTGTTCGATCGAGTCTGACTGCCCGTGCGCGTAATCGTACATCGGATAGATGCACCACTGGTCGCCGGTACGGTGATGGGCGGCATGCAGAATGCGATACATCACCGGGTCCCGCATATTCAGATTGGGCGACGCCATGTCGATCTTTGCCCGCAGTACTCGCGATCCGTCAGGGAACTCGCCGGACTTCATGCGCACAAAGAGATCGAGGTTTTCCTGCACGGTCCGGTCGCGATAAGGGCTGTCCTTGCCCGGCTCGGTCAGCGTGCCCCTGTGCTTGCGGATTTCATCCGCGGACAGATCATCGACATACGCCTTGCCCGCCTCGATCAGTTGCAGAGCCCACTCGTAGAGCTGTCCGAAATAATCCGATGCATAGCACACGCGGTCCCACTCAAAGCCGAGCCAGCGAACATCGGCTTGGATAGAATCCACATACTCCTGCTCCTCCTTCTCAGGATTGGTGTCGTCGAAGCGTAGGTTGGTCTTGCCGCCGAACTCATCCGCGAGCCCAAAATCAATACAGATCGCCTTCGCATGGCCGATATGCAGATAGCCATTCGGCTCGGGAGGGAAGCGCGTCTGTACGATCGCGTCGCCATACTTCTTGGTCCGCACGTCCTCGGCAATCTGGTCGCGCAAAAAATTAGAGACTGGGCGGGGTTCCGCGCTCTTCGAGTCCAGGCTTGGGGTGTTCGTGCTTTCCGGCTTTGCATTCATCATTTGCTGCGATTCCTAACTTCAACAACAAAGTTGCGCTTACAAGATCGATTGAAGACTGACTTCGGCTTCGCGAATCCGCTTAAGACAAACCTCGCGGCCAAGAACGATCATGGTTTCAAACAGCGGCGGCGCGTTCTTTCGTCCGCACACGGCCACCCGTATCGGCTGAAACATCGGCCCGGCCTTCAGTCCCAGGGACGCCGCAGCCTCGCGCAGTGCCTTGTCGAGCGAATCGTGATCGAAGGTCGTCTCCGCCAGAACCTCCTGCGCCCTCTGAAGCACCCTTTTCGCGAGGGCCACATCGCCTTTCTGCGGGATCAACTCGGCCGGATCGTACGGTGCCAGTTCCGCAAGAAAGAAAAAGTCTGCGGCGGCGACCGCTTCGCGCAGCAGCTTGATGCGCTCGCGAATCAGCGGCGTAACAGCGAGCAGCTTTTCAGGCGACGGGTGCAGGCCGGCCTCTTCGAAGAAGGGCTTGAGCGCGCGGCTCAACTCCTCCACCGGCAGGGCACGAAGGTGCTCGGCGTTCAGCCACACAGCCTTGGGATCGAACGGGTCTTCTTCAGTAAAGTTCACGACGGCATTGGAGCGGTTGACGCCCTCCAGCGTGAAGGCCTCGGTCAACTCGTCCAGCCGCAGAAATTCGCGATCGTTCTTCGGTGACCAGCCCAGCAGGCAAAGAAAGTTGATGAAAGCTCCAGGCAGAAAACCGGCATCGCGATACGTGGTCACGCTCACCACGGGCCCATGTTTCCTCTTAGACAGCTTCGCCCCATCCGGCGCCACAAGCAGCGGAAGATGCGCGAACCGCGGTGCGTCAACGCCCAGAGCTTCAAAAATGAGCAGATGCTTGAACGTATTGGTCAGGTGATCCTGCCCACGAATAATGTGGCCGATCCGCAGATCCGCATCATCCGCGCAAGACGCCAGATGATATGTCGGCATTCCATCCCATAACCCCAAGGACGAAGACCCGTCCTTGGGGACCCCGACCGACCGCAGCAGCGCAAAATCTTCGACCTCGTCCGCCAGCTTGGACTGCGCCCCGTAGACGCTATCGACAAAGCGCAACGTCCTCTCGACTTTACGTGGCACACGATAACGCAGGGCGAACGGCTCACCCGCGGCGGCGCGGCGATCGCTCTCCGCACGCGAAAGCTCGCGCATGCCCGGGTTGTGTAGCCAGGCGCCCTGTGCCGAAGATGGCCCTTCATCGGCGGTGTGTGCAGGTGTGAAGTCGCGATAGGCCAGGCCCTTCTCGAAAATGGCTTCGGCTTGTTGGCGATGCAGGGCCAACCGTTCCGATTGCTTGTACTCTTCGTCCCAGTCCAGCCCCAGCCAACGCAGTCCCTCAAAAATGGACTGGACGCTTGCGTCTGTGTTGCGCTCGACATCCGTGTCGTCGAGTCGCAGCACCATCGTCCCGCAGTTATGGCGCGCGTAGAGCCAGTTAAAGATGAAGGTGCGCGCGCTGCCGACGTGGAGAAAGCCGGTCGGCGAGGGTGCAAAACGAACCCGAGGGGGTGTGGAGCGGGAGAGGATTTCGTTAGCCATCGATGAGAGTGTTCCTCTTCGATGCTAAAGCATTGTCTTCGATGGAGTCGATGCCGCCCTCCTCATCCCTGCGGCGGAGCCGGCGGATAAGGATACGGATACCCCGTCTGCTGCGGCGTCTGCGGCGTCTTCCATTCCGCAAATGCCAGCACGTAGATAAGAATGATATTACCTAGCGGAATCACATTGATCAGCGAAAGCCACGGCGAAAACCCGGCCTTCTTGCAGATAAACCAGAATGGCACAATGAAGATGATGTAGCCCACCAGGATGATCACGGGCAGAATCGCAAAAAACATCATCGCGATGTGTTTTGCCTGCTCCGGATCGATCGGGCTCTGCTGCAACAGCATAAGGGCGAAGTGCATACACGTGCTCCAGTCTTGGGTTGGAATCTCCCCGTCACACTACGGCGTATCGCCCAAAACTGCAATCAAATTCTCAGTCGTTTCAATCATTCCTCGACGCTACTGCAATGGCACTCCATCCAACGACACCAACCGCCCCACCGGGTACTCGCCCACGCGGTTAGCCTGGCCCCACGGCGAGCGGTCATAGAAAAACTCCAGCCGCGCCTCGGGGCTCGCCGCAAACCGCGCATCGCCCTGCACTCGCCGCTCAAATTCTGCCTTCAGCCCCGGATCCTTTTCCAGGTTTTCGCGCGCCAGCTTTTCGAGCACGTAGGCCTCTCCATATTCGCGCTGCTCAAAGACCGAATCGAAGAATCCCCACCGCATGGCGGAGTCCGGCGCCTCGGGCTCCAGCCATTGAATCGCCACCTTCGACAATCGTTGATCAAGCGGCACAACCACCGATCCTGCGGGAAACGTTGTGCTCTCAGTTGTCCGCGCGCAGGTTCCAAAGCGTCCCGGCTCCGCCCCTGCCGTCTCGCCGCGAAAGATCGGATGGTGCCCTTCGAATGGCGGACCCTGCCACTCCATCCCCGCGCACACATACCGCTCCACCTTGCCCGTCCATGCGACCGTCGTGCGCCGCATCGCCACATCGTGCGCGGCCAGTGCATCGATTACTCGCGTCCACTGCGGCGGAATAATGTACCCCGCCGGCGGCGTGGTCGACAAACTCACCTTGGCCTCGGTTGTCAGCGGCAGAGTCGCATTCCACGGCTCATGCGAGTAGCTGATCCACATTGTCCCTGACACTTCGCTCAGCGCGCGCTTGTAATGGTATCCGCGAAATACTACCGGCGTCGTTCCTTCGCCAAATCCAATCGCCAGCGGAAACTGCGTATTGCCCAACGCATGCGCACCAAGCTTTGCCGCATCCACATCCGCCTGCCGATTGAGCGAAATCAGCTTGGCCGTATCACGATTCATCACCTCGAGCAGCGCTCGCAGAATCTCGTAGTTGCCCGTGACCCGCGTCTTGTAGTCCTTCAGCATGTGCAACTCGACTAGCAGCCCCGGCCGGTTCTCCAGGATCATCTGCCCCGTAGAAAACCGCGGCGGATTCGAAATGTCCGTCAGCCCTTTTGCCGGATCGGTGTCGTCATTCAGATTGATCAGGTTGGGGAAGGCGATATGCCCCGCCGCATCCAATTGCCGCTCCAGCTCCGGCGTCACGCTCTCGCGAAGCCACTTCGCCGTCTCCGGCGCCACATCCGGCGTTGCGTCCGCGTTAAACGTCACGTCGTATTGAAAGTCCGCGCCGTCCGTCACATGATCGTCGACAAAAAAGTCTGGCATCCAGCGGTGAAACATCTTTAGGAAGGCCCGCGTTTCCGGCGCGTCTGCCTTCATGTAGTCGCGGTTTAGATTGATGTTGGTTGCATTTCCACGCCAGCCAATCTCCTCCGGGCCATTTTGATTGATGCGGTTGTAGGCAGACCGCCGCTCATGCCCATCGAGGTTGTACACCGGAATGAAGACAAAAACCACATGATCCAGGAGCTTCGCTCGGTCTTTGTTTTGGATAAGATCCCGCAACAGCGCCAGGCACGAATCCTTCCCGTCCATCTCGCCTGCGTGAATCGAATTCTGCACCAGAAGAATCGCGCGTCCCGACGCATGAATAGCCGCAGGGTCAAACACTCCATCCTTCGACACAATCACAATCTTCAGGTCCCGCCCCTCGCCCGTTTTGCCAAAGTTCTCAATCTTCACTTGCCCCGGCGCTGCCGCTGCCACTCGCTCCAGGTATGCAACCGTCTCGGCATAATCCGGCGTTGTCCGGTAGTCGCTCACCTCCGCAGGCGTCCGCCAGTCCTGCGCGAACGAAAAGGGGACGGCGCCGAGACAAGCCGAGAATCCAGCCAAAGACACGAAGACCAGGCGCAGGCTCATGGAACAAAACCTCCAGCAAAATGAAATGCAAAATTATGTAGAAGACGACGAGGCGCCCAGTCGGCACATCGCCAAACTGATCACTGTCCACTGACCACTGTGCACTGCTCTTACGTGATGTCCTCGGTGTCGTACACCGGCGGTTCGTTACGCTTCTTGGGCACCCCGTGCACCGACGCCAGCAGATCATCGACCACATCTTCGAGCTGCTTCTGGCTTTCGATCACAGCGCTCATGCTCTTCAGCTCATCGGAATCCAAAGCCCGCTCCACCAGCGCGATGGCATGGCACTGCGCCACGTTGTCCAGATTTAGCCCCTCGGGTGTTTTGGCCTTGATGCTTATCTGGTCCATCTCGACGCCCAGCAGCTCCGCTACCCGTGCGCGCATTTCTCCGGCCACCGGCCCGATTTTCGGCGCAGCCAGCACCAGCGTCGTATCGATGTTGACGATCCGATAGCCGGCGTGTCGCAGCTCTTCGAGAGCAAGTTGAAGAAAAATCGCCGAATCGGCATCCTTCCAGCGCGGATCGCCCGGCGAAAAAAAACTGCCGATATCGCCCGCCGCCACAGCGCCCAGCAGAGCGTCGGTAATCGCGTGCAGCAGCACATCGCCGTCGGAGTGTCCGGCCAGACCTTCGGGATAGTCCAGGGTCATGCCGCCAATACGCAGCGGCACCCCCGCTTTGAATTCATGCGAGTCGTAGCCTAATCCGATCCGTGTGTCCATCGTCTCCGTGCCCGAACGAGCGCTGCTCGTGTCTTCTGCTGGCCGCCGATCACGCCGGCAGGCCAGACTCAGCGGGCGCGTTGCCGTAGATAGAACTCGGCCAACTCCAGATCGCCCGGCTGCGTGATCTTCAGATTAACCTGAGAACCGGGCACCACCGCTACCGGAAGACCGGCACGTTCCACAATCGATGCCTCATCTGTGCCAACAAAGCCATCCGCAATCGCTTCGGCGAAGGCTTTGCGCAGCAGTTCGTAGCGGAACCCCTGCGGCGTCTGCGCCTGGACAATCGATTCGCGAGGAAGGGTTGCCGTAATCAGCGCCCCGTGCGCCGTGCGCTCCACCTGCTTGATCGTGTCCACGGCGGGCAGCCCCACGATGGCCGCCCCGTGTTCGACAACGGCGTCAATGGTCCTTTCGATGGTGGCCGCATCAATCAGTGGACGCACCGCATCGTGCACCAGCACCACATCGTCAGGCGCGGCGGGCACCGCGGCCAGCGCGTGCGCCACCGACTCCTGCCGGTTGTCGCCACCCTCCACCACGTGCACCTTCCCGCCAAAGCCGAATTCTGCCACCTGGGCCTCCACGCGCTCCATCTCCGGCTTGCGCACTGCTACATATATGCCCGTCACCCGCCCCACGGCGGCAAAGGCCCGCAGCGAGTGGACAAGAATCGGAACGCCATCCAAAGAAAGAAATTGTTTCGGCGGGGTCCCCAGCGACGGGTCTTTGTCGCTGGGGTGCTTAGGCGGGGTCCCCAGCGACGGGTCTTTGTCGTTGGGGTGCTTAAGCTGCGCTCCAGCCATTCGTGTGCCGAGTCCCGCTGCGGGAAGAATTGCGAATACCTGCATAACTCGTGGAGTATACATCCGCATCGAGGACTCAGGGTAACCCACTCCCCATGCGAGGGACCCTTCACTCGGGCGATCTCTCCACGCAGTACATTTCGTTTGTCGCGCGGAATCCCATCGGTTCGTACACGAGCCTCCCCGCATCGGAGGCGTGCAGCGCCGTCACTCGTATCCCGCGCCGCCGCGACTCCGCCAAGGCTTCCCGCACCAGTCCGCGCGCCAACCCCTCGCCGCGATGTTCCGGTTCAACCCAGAAATTCAGCAGATACCCTCGATGTTCACCCGCTGGATCGAGCGGATGCGGAGGCCACTCCAACTCGAAGAATCCGCCCGAAGCCACCGGCAGGTTCTCATCCTCAACGATCCACCCTACGTATTTCCCCGTAGCGATCATCCGCTCAACCCACGGCACAAAGTTCTTGCGCATCTCGTCCAGCGCCAAACCTTCGCTCTTGCCCATCTCCGCAAACATCGCGTAACGATGCGCCGCGATCAACTCCGCATCCTTTTTTGCAGCCAAACGTGTCGCCAGCATGGTCGATAGTATAGGCATTCGGGGAGAAAAGCAGGGGCCGCAATGCCTTCCCCACCCCCAGGACTTCATTGTCAGGGGTGCTCTATCATCGAGTCGTGCCCGCTTCGCTCCCGCTCGACACATCTCTACTGCGCCCCGGCATGCGACTCGCCGTCGGCCTCTCCGGCGGCGCCGACTCCGTCGCCCTACTGCGTGTCCTCGTCGAGCGGAATCGTGAACCGGGTAGGGAACTGGGCCTCGTCCTCCACGCCGCCCATCTACATCACGGTCTCCGCGGCGACGAAGCCGATGCCGACCTGGCCTTCGCTCGTGATCTCGCTCAGCAACTCGACATCCCGTTTCACCACGCTCGCGTCGACACCGCTGCTGAAGCCAAGGCGAACAGCGAATCCATTGAAGAAGCCGCCCGCCGCCTTCGATATGCGTGGTTCCGTCAACTCATGTCCAATGGTCCGCCCCACGCAGTCGTCGATGCCGTGGCAACCGCGCACACCATCGACGATCAGGCCGAAACCGTTCTCGCCAAGTTCCTCCGCGGCGCATGGACCGAGGGTCTTTCGGGAATTCATCCGAAGCTCCAAGCCCCGGAGGGCGGTGGCACGATCCTTCGCCCCTTTCTCGGTACCACCCGCACCGAAATCGAAACCTACTTGCGCGAACGCAATCAGCCCTGGCGCGAAGACTCTTCCAACCGTCACCTCGCCTTTACGCGCAACCGCATTCGCCACGAGCTACTGCCGCTGCTCGAAACCTGGAACCCCTCGCTACGCGAGCACCTCGCCCACATGGCCGAGCTGGCACGGGATGAAGAAGCCTGGTGGCAATCCGAGATCGCCCGCCTCGCGCCGGAGCTGATTCTCAGAGGCCGTCCGGTGCGCGGCGGAGGACGCGCCGCTACCGAGGGCCTTGCCGTCGACCTCGCGCGCCTCGTCGATCTCTCGCCGGCTTTGCAGCGCCGCCTCCTTCGCCACGTCGCAAAGCAAACCAGCGTCGCACTCGACTTTCCAGCAACCGAGTCCCTGTGCTCGCTCGCTCTTACCGGCCGCTCCGGCCAAAAAATCGAGCTCGCTCACGGCCTTCGCGTTGAGCGCACCCATCGCGAGCTTCGCTTCACGATTCAGCCGCCCGGTTCCCACTCAGCCAACAGTACCGAAGTGATCTCCAGCTACACGCTTTCTGTGCCCGGGAAGCTCGACGCGCCCGTGTTCGGGATTCGCCTTCAGATCGCAACGCCCGCCGCGGCCGGGATCGCTTCGACCACCGCGCAGCTTCGTCCCTGGAAGCCTGGAGATCGTGTCCGCCTGCGCTACTCGAGCGGCCCTCGCAAGATCAAGGAAGTGCTTGAACGGATGAAGGTTAGCGGCTCCGATCGAGTCGCATGGCCTGTCGTCGAATGCGCTGGCCGCATCGTCTGGATGAAAGGCGTAGAACTCGAACCTGAGCCAGGCATGGAGATCGCTGTCACTCAACTTCCCCTGTCCGATTCATAGCGCTGCGTCCTCGGCCAGTGCAGCTCTAAACAACAGACTGTTCGACCCTGCCAACAAGTGCCTCAAAACGAAACAGTCTCGCCCCTTCCGCCATGGGCGCTTGCCCAACCTTCGGAGTACAATCGTTGATACTGCTCATCCCGGCAGAGGGTCTTCGTGTCTTCTGTGACGGGCGGCTGCACATTCTGTGACTTCGAGGCAGAGGCGGGCGTCTAACAGGGATGGAGTAGGCGGTGATGGAGGTCGCTCATAGCGGCTTTTCCCCCCCGCCGGGAAAGAGGAATCCTGGTGAATTCTACCGTCAAAACGATCATGTTCTGGGTCTTCATCCTCATCTGCTTGATGCTGCTTTGGGGTGTTGTGCAGCGCGGCACCAATATGGGGGGCAAGGACGCGGAGGTTCCGTATTCAGATCTATTCGATAAGGTGCAGAACGGGCTGGTGCAGGATGCAGCAATTCAGGGCAACGAGCTTCGCGGCCATCTGAAGAGCTCTCCGAAAGACCAGTTCCATACCACCCTGCCGCCCAATTACGACGAGCTGGACAAGGCGATGCGGGCCTCCCATGTCAGCTTCTCTATCAAGGAGCCGCAGAACAACATCCTGCTGCCTCTGCTGTTCAACATCGGCCCCTTTGTGCTGCTCGGCGCTATCTGGTTCTTCATGCTTCGCCAGATGCAGTCAGGTGGCAACAAGGCCCTCTCTTTCGGCAAAAGCCGCGCGCGCCTGCTCTCCATGCAGCAGAAGAAGGTCACGTTTAAGGATGTGGCCGGCGTCGACGAAGCCAAGGAAGAGCTGAAGGAAATCATCGAATACCTGCGCGAGCCGCAGAAGTTCCAGAAGCTCGGCGGACGCATCCCCAAGGGCGTGCTTCTCGTCGGACCTCCGGGAACCGGCAAGACCCTGCTCGCCCGCGCGGTGGCCGGTGAAGCCAATGTGCCGTTCTTCTCTATCTCCGGTTCTGACTTTGTTGAGATGTTCGTCGGCGTCGGCGCAAGCCGCGTCCGCGACCTCTTCGAACAGGGCAAGAAGAACGCCCCTTGCATCATCTTCATTGACGAAATCGACGCGGTCGGCCGTCATCGGGGCGCCGGTCTAGGCGGAGGACACGATGAGCGCGAGCAGACCCTGAATCAGCTTCTCGTCGAAATGGACGGCTTCGAATCCAACGACGGCGTCATCCTCGTCGCCGCCACCAACCGTCCCGATGTCCTCGACCCCGCGTTGCTGCGCCCCGGCCGTTTCGACCGCCGCGTCGTCGTGGGATTGCCCGATATCCGTGGTCGCGAAGAAGTCCTCCGCGTCCACGTCAAGAAGGTTCCCGTAGGCGACGACGTCAATCTGAATGTGCTTGCTCGCGGAACACCCGGCTTCAGCGGGGCCGACCTGGCCAACATGGTCAATGAGGCTGCGCTCAATGCCGCGCGCGTCAACCGCAAACAGGTCCTGATGTACGACTTCGAGCTGGCCAAGGACAAGGTGCTCATGGGCGCCGAACGCAAGTCCATGTTGCTGTCAGACGCCGAGAAGCGTGTGACTGCGTACCACGAGGCCGGGCACGCGCTGGTTTCGTTCTTCCGCGAAAACTCCGATCCCATCCACAAGGTCACCATCATCCCCCGTGGCATGGCGCTCGGCGTCACCATCTATCTGCCCGACGATCGACACAACTACACGCGCGAGTATCTAGAAACCCGACTCGCCACAGCCTACGGCGGCCGCGTCGCCGAGGAAGTCTTCCTCAATCAGATGTCCACCGGCGCCGGTAGCGATATCGAAACTGCGACCGACCTCGCACGCCGCATGGTGTGCGAGTACGGTATGAGCCGCCTCGGCCCCCTCACCTTCGGCAAGAAGGAAGAGCAAATCTTCCTGGGCCGCGAGATCGCCCAGCACCGCGACTTCAGCGAAGAAACGGCCCGTCAGATCGACCTCGAAGTGCGGCGCCTGATCGACGACGCGTATCAGTCGGCGCACACCATCATCGAGGCCAACAAGGACCCTATGCACCGCATCGCTGCCGCCTTGCTCGAGCGCGAAACCATCGATGCCGAAGAAGTTCGGTTGCTGATCGAGGGCAAGGAACTGCCCCCCATCCGCTCCGTACTTGCTTCGCCCAGCGACGGCACCGGCACAGGAACCCCGCAGCAGGTCCTCAAACCCGAGACCCGCCCCGGTTCCGGCGGTTTTCCCGAAGGCTCACCCTCCCCCGCATAACCACCTGCGGTGGGGCCAAACGCGGCTATGCCGCCACACCATGGTCAACAAAAGGCCGCTCCTCGGAGCGGCCTTTTCGTTGCGGTCAAGAGGTAGTTCTAGTGTCCTGAGTCCAAAATCCACAACAAAACAGAGCTTGTCATTCTGAGCGAAAGCGGCCCCGAACGCATTTCATGGGGTCCCTAAGAAGCGGTCTTTGCTTCTTGGGGCTTCAAGGCGAGGAAGAGCTTTGGGCGACCTTGACGATGCCCTCGAAGAACCGACCGCGTCTGCTTCTCGACGTCAGGATTGATCGTCCGCCTCCACAATCGTTCCCTGGTGATAAAGAATGCTCCACCCCGCATCGCGGCGCTCCCAAATCGTCGTCCTTCGCGTCGCTCGTCCATGCTGGTCGAGCGTGTAGGTGAGCAAGTAAGTATGGGATCCAAGCGCACGTAGCCCGAAGTCCGAGCACACCCATCCCGCCGTTTCCGCGTCTACCGGCGGATGCCGCTCCAGATGCCTCAGAATAAAATCCCGGCTGTACCGCCGTCCCGACGCGCCAACTTCCCAATAGTCTTGCGCCATGCGGCGCGCAAAATCCTCGACACTGCCGCCGAACCTGGCGCGATGAAAGAGCGGCTCGTGTTTCCGCAACTCTTCGAAGACTGGCAGCAGATCCTGCGCAATGCGCGTGAACGGCGACTCGCTTTCCATGCCGCCATTCTACGGCCCCCCAAAAAAACAAAGCCCTCGCGCGAGGCACGAGGGCTTTGGCCGCAGGCAGCGCATTAGAAAATCTTGTACGCGATCCCCACGCTGCCGCCGTACGGCTTCAGCGACCCGTTGATCCAGTTCGGCCAAATCTGGTATTCGAAATCGGCTGCGCGCAGAATCAGCCGATGCCCGAGCGGCATATCCACACCGCCGCCCAACGCGATATCCGCGAAATGCCCATACGCGAAGTTGTATTGGAAGTTCATCTTCCCATATCCGAACAGCGCCTTGGCATACGGCTTGAACCGGTGCGTCTCATGGATCGGAAACTTGGGGCCAATCAGGTAGTTGTCTTCGTAGATGTTAGCGAATTGGTTGTAGCGCAGCCAGCGCCCCTCGGCCTCGATCTGGATCCAGTGCCGTACGCGCAGGTCAACGTACGTGCCCACACCGATCAGCGGCGTCGAAGATTGTGCCGGCACACCCGTTCCGTTGTAGTCGGGTTGAAAGACTGACCCCATCGCACCCGCGCTCAGAGAGACGGGCGATCGAGTGGCTGAGGCGACAACCTGTGCATGAGACTTTGCCGTCCAGGCACACAGCACAAAGCAGAATAGTATAACCAGACTTTTCTTCTTCATCGTGGGGGCGTCTTCCAATCCTGGTGAAGCACTCTTCTTCCTGGCTTCGTTTCAAAATCTAACAGTTTAGTTGAGAATCGGGCGGCCATCGGGGCGGCCCGGCTCACGAATATAACTGCGAGGCTACTGCGGGCTAGTCGCTGGCGTGTCTGCCGGCGGCTTAGAGACTCCTGTCGTTGGCGAATCGCCGGCCGCTGGTGGTGCTTGCGCCGGCGGAGTTGCTGCTGGCTGATCGGCAGCAGGCTGCGCCGAGGGCGCGGCTACCGGGACTGCTGGGGCTGCAGGCTGTGCCATCGCTGCCTCATACCGCTGCAGTTTGAAATAAATAGGCGTCACTTCCAGTGGCATCTTGTCGCGAGCATTCAGCGGCGCATAAATCTTCGCGTTCAGCATATGCACCTTATCGTCCCAGGGATCGGTCTTCAGCCAGCTCCCCAGAGGCGATGCCGGAATTTGCGTCAAATCGTCCCAGTTGATCTTCGGCGCCTGGCTCGATACATCCGACATCCACGGCGTCCCATCCGCCTTCAGTAAGGAATCGCCCAGCATCGGCGTGTTCAGCGCCTTCAGCTGCTTGCCGCGTTCCGCCAGCTGCTCCCAGTACAGGCCCGCATCCGGAAGCTTGTCCTTGTACATCGAAGCCTGCAAGTACTCGACGCCCTTCTTGGCGGCGGTGGCATCGTCGATCTCGCTGTGGTTCATCTCGATTCGGCGGAAGGTTGCCTCGTCGGGAAAGAGCAGGCGGTCGTTGAATGCATAGCGCGTGTCGATGTGATGGCCCATCGCAATGTGCGCCAGCTCAATTGCCACCACGGATGCAATGGCCGACTCGCTGCGCGGCAAGCTGTCGATCAGCCCTTTGCTCAGTAGAATCGTGTTGCCCACGGTCGTTGCTTCCACGGTCGTCGTCAGCAGCACACGGCAGTGCACCGGGCTCGCCAGCGCAAGATTATTCGGCACCGCAAGGTTGATCACAATCTGATCCAGCACCTGCGTCTCAAATCCATTCGGCGTCAGCGGAGCAACGAGGCCCGCCTCTTCCAAACGATCGATCACGTTATTCTCTGCCTGCGTGAGCCATGCGCGCGAGGCCTGCAGCGGACTCACATCCTGCGAGTCGTCGCTCTTGTCCACCGCGTCTTCAATCTTCATGCTCACGTTTTCGCTGTCGCGCGTGGGCAGCTTCAGGCTGTATCCCCAAAAGTGCGTCTGCGCCTTCAAACCGATCGGCTTGTCGCTGTCGCCACGGTTCGACTCTTCTACATAAATCGCCACCGGCAGCCAGATCCCCGGCTGCACGTTCATGCGCCAGCTGTCGAAGTGGAAGTAGTACCGCGAATCATCCTCGGACGACGGCCCCGTATACGTGCCGTTGAAGCGCACAATGTTGCCGTCCTGGTCTTCGATCCACACGCGGCCATAGAAGCGGCCCATCCCGTTCACCTTGGGATGTACATCGAACACCCAGGTGCGTACCGCGCCCAGAAATTCGCGCCGCACATAGCTGAAGACATAGTGCTGCTGATCGAATCCTGTCGGATCCAAAAACATCATTTGCATGAAGCCGGTGGGATTGTAGGTGAAGCGCTTGTCCAGGCCCAACGACTTCGTCAGCCCCGTGATCGCCGCAAACGAGCCCTTGAAGAACCCGTGCTTCCCCTTGTTATCGCGCGGCACATACGTCTTGTCGAAAAACCCCTTGCCGAAATCCACGCGGCTCAGCGTGTACTGGTCGTCAATCGGCACCTGGTAGAGCTTCACATCGGGGCGCGTGTCCTGGATGTAGGTCTCTACAAGCGGCGTGCGCTCCTGGATCGCCTTGATCAGGATCTTTTCCTGGCCGATCGCCTTGTCCACCAGCGCGCTCTGGTCCGGCGTCAATTGGTGCGCTAGCTCGTACTTTGGTGCCTTTTTCTTTGCGTATGCGCACGAAACACCCAGAGCCAAAGTGAGCAGGGTGAGAGAGATCTTCCGAAACATCATGAACAAGCTCCTGGTTTTATTCTTGCGTTCCATGGCTTCGGCGGCTGCGGGGAATCCGGGGACCTGCCGGGCCATTCGTTGTTTTTCGTTAAGCGAGTTGGAAAGTAATCGTAATGTTCGTCGTTAAATCCACGGCCTGCCCGTTGCGCGTCGCGGGACGGTACCGAATCTGTTCGGCCACCTTGCGCGCTTCCTCATCCAGCCCGTGACCTAGCCCGTGCACCACGCCTTCCACAACCACGTGGCCTGACGCAGTGAACGTCACCCGCAGAATTACGTCGCCCTGCACCTTCAGTTGCTTGGCTTCGCTCGTGTATTGCACCGGCGGTTTTGAGATCACTTCAAGATTCGTCGAGGCCGGCACTGCCTTCATCATCGCGGGCTGCGCCGATGCGGTCACTTGCGGAATACCCGCTGACCCGACCTTGCCGCCCGCAAACGCGCCCTGTGCGGTTCCCGTGCCTCCGGGCAACCCGGCAGACGCCACACGTCCATAAACGCCGGCGTTGGAGCCTGTCTTCGTTCCGTTGCCAATGCCCGTCGAGCCAATCACACCGCGCGGCGCCACCGCCGGTCCCTGCGTTCCGCCGTAAGGATTGCCGATCGCGGCCACTGTCGCCGGTTTCGTTGCATTCGGATTCGGGGTTACACCAAACGTCTCGCCCAGGTGCACCGGCGCCGTCGATGGATGCTGCTGGAGCGTTTGAGCCGGCGCGGCCGCTGCCAGCGCTGCCTTGGGCTGCGGTGCCAGCGTGATGGCAGGCTTCGCCATCTTGATCTCTGGCATCTTCAGCTTGGTTTCAATCTCCACCGGCTTCTGTTCCGGCTTGGGCTCGATCTTCGGCAAATTGATCTTCGGCGCGTCAAGCTTCACCACCGGCTTCGGGGGCTCCGGCAGCGGGGGCGGCGGTGTAACTTTCACCTTCAGGGGCGGGGGCGGAGTCGTCGGAAAAGTCAGTTCGGTCTGCTCGAAATGATGCTGCTGGATCACATGCTTGGCCATCATTCCTACGTACAGAACGGTGGCCAGGATCATCATGTTGATGACCGCTGCGGTGATGAACGATCCCGACCTGCCCTCCGGCTCGGGAAGTAAGCCGAAGTTGATGCGTCCTGGATAAGAATTCATCGGCATATCGCTAATTCCTCAAAATGATGGCGGGGATGAACTGAATTCCAGGAGCAAGCCTGCGGCTGCCAGCCCGCCTGCGCTCCCGGCTCATCGAATTTGGGTAGAAGTCTCGCTACTGTGGACGAAATCTGCTCGCATCTGTTGAGCATCCCGCCCTTCGCTGACAAGCTCCGGTATTCAATACTGTTTCTCGCTTTGCTTGGAGCAGGGGAAATGAAGTGCCCATCGACCGTGCGCTGCGGCCTTTCTCTCTGATCGCGTCTGCAAGACCTCATTCCGGTCGCGCGCGACAAATTCCAGCTTTCCTGCACCTTGGACATCCGAACTCCCATTCACATCCAAGGACAATGAAAAGATCCGGCGCAATCCCTAAGTCAAGGGAAGCCCGATTCTGGAAATGCCCCGGTTCGTGGGTTTGAGGATTCACTGCACGCAACTGGGTTGTCAGGGTAGAGAAGCCCGTTTATCGGCAAGCCGCTAGTGCGGTCTTCAGGGACCGAATCCAACTCCAGTTCCGACCCTGCCTATGTAATAGACTTACCCTAAACCAAAGTGCTCGGGAAAGGACAGTATTTTTGTGAAGATTCTGGTTACCGGCGGTGCCGGATACGTTGGCGGTACAGTCGCTTCACTCTTGACCGCCAAGGGTCACAATCCCATTGTATTCGATAATTTGTGCCACAGCCGCCGCGAACTCCTTCCCCCGGGGGTCGAGTTCGTCGAAGGCGATTTGGCTGACCGCCCCGCCCTCGAAAACCTCTTTGTCTCGGCCATCGATTCCGGGGCCCCCTTCGATGCCGTCCTGCACTTTGCCGCCCTCATTGAAGCCGGCGAATCCATGAAGACACCCGAGGTCTATTTCCGCAACAACACCGCCTCCACCTTGTACCTTCTCGAAGCGGTTCTCTCCCACGGCCCCAAGCGCATCGTCTTCTCCTCCACGGCGGCTGTTTACGGCGAGCCTGAATCCGTTCCAATCCCCGAAACCGCCCGTCTCCAGCCCACCAACGTCTACGGCGAGTCCAAGCTGCTGGTCGAAACCATGCTCTCCTGGTTCAACCGGATTCATGGCCTGCGCTATGCCACACTCCGCTACTTCAACGTCGCCGGCGCCCCCGAAGGCCCCGCCGGCGTCATCCGCGGAGAAGACCATGAGCCCGAGTCGCACCTCATTCCGCTCATCCTCGACGTCGCCCTCGGCCGCCGTGCCTCCATCCGCATCTATGGCGACGACTACCCGACCCCCGACGGCACCTGTATCCGAGACTACGTCCATGTCTCCGACCTCGCCGACGCCCATCTCCTCGCCCTCGGCGCTCTCGAGAAACATGACCGGCTCCTCTTCAACCTGGGCAACGGAGCGGGATTCAGCGTGCGTCAGGTCATCGAATCGGCCCGCCGCATCACCGGCCACCCCATCCCCGCTGAAGTCCACCCGCGCCGCGTAGGCGATCCCGCTGTTCTCGTCGCCAGCTCCGAAAAAGCCATCCGCGAACTCGGCTGGAAACCCCGCTACACCGAGCTCGACGACATCATGCGCACTGCCTGGCTCTGGCACCAGAAACGCTACGCACGCTAGCCCGGGTCTCGCTCGCCGCAGGTTGGATTGAATAGGCAAAGCTGATACCAAAGACTCGCCATCGTATAGGTTAGCTTCACAGCACCTGATCGATGCGCGGTGGTTGACGCTCTCAGGCAGCCGGTATACGCTCCCGACTAGAACGACACTGAAACCGGAAAACTCCTCCATGAGATCCACAGCACTTGAAAATGCGGCCAACGCAGGTTCCGCCGCTGAACTCAGAAGGCATCTCTTCTATGAGACCTCGCATTCACCCGCGCTCACCGACCTGGTGGGCTACCAAAAAGCCAGCGACATCGTCGACTTCTGCTTCATCGCCAACCCGTATTACCCCACCGCTTCGATGCTTGAGGATTTGCAGCGCAGCCTCCCGAACCTGATCAAGTCCTATCCATCGAGCAACCCGCTCATGAGCCAGAAACATCTCGCGGCAGTTCTCGGCGTCGACCCGGAACATCTGATCATCGGCAACGGCGCAACCGAACTGATCTCGCTGATCCAGTTAACCTTGATTGACCGCATTGCCGTGCCCATCCCCACCTTCGGCGAATACATCGAGAAGATGAAAGACCTGCGGGACGCGGAACTGTATGCGCTTGATCCGGACGACCGCTACCAGTTACGCCTCGACGACTATGCCGACTGGGTCAGTCAGCGCAAGCTCGAGTGCCTGCTGGTTATCAATCCAGGCAATCCCACCGGGCAGTTCATTCCGCTTGAAGAGATGGTGGATTTTCTGCATCGCGCGCGGGATCTCGAGCTGGTGATCGTCGATGAGTCGTTCATCGATTTTGCAGGCGATCCGATTCCAAGCCTGCTGCCGCTCGCCGACCAATTTACCAATCTGCTGATTGTGCGCAGCATGAGCAAGCACTGCGGCGTTCCCGGCCTACGCCTGGGGTATTGCTACAGCGCGAATCTGTACCTGCTCAACCGTCTGCGCCGCTTTGTTCCCACCTGGAATTTGAATACGCTGGCGCAGTATTTTCTTTCGCAGCTGGCCGCCAACGATGCCGCCTATCACGAGGGTCGCAAGCGATTAATTGGCGACGTAACCCATCTCTATGAAGAGCTGCGGACCATTCCTCACCTCGATGTCTATCCGACCGGCGCCAATTTCCTGCTCTTCAAAGTGCAGAACGGCATGACCGCCAACGAGCTCCAGACCCGGCTGCTGGTAGAGCACGAAATGTATGTGCGCGACTGCTCCAATAAGCTCGGTATGGACGCATTCCACATTCGCGTCGCCTCGCAAGGACGCGAGAAAGACGCCCGCCTCGTGCGAGCTTTGCGGACACTGCTCAAATGAAACGCCCGGTGGTCCTGGTCGTCTCCCGCCGCACAACCCGGAAAAACAAGCTGATTGACTACGTCGGCGAGTTTCATCTCGAACTCCTGATGCGCGTGAGGCACGTTGCCCGTCATCGTGCCTGTCGTCGACGGCACGCTCGCATGCCTCCCGCACTACATGGAGCGAATGGATGGCCTTCTGCTCGTCGAAGGCGAAGACGTCGACCCGAAGCGATTCGCCGCCCGGAAGGCCAATCTTCAAGTACGTCGAACAGACGCATCCCCTCAAAGACGAAATCGAAACTCGCCTGCTGCGCCATGCCATGCGCCGCGAGGTTCCGATCCTGGGCATCTGCCGCGGATCGCAACTGCTCAATGTGGTCTGCGGCGGAACGCTCTACGGGGATGTGCAAAAGGAAAAAGAACTCAGATCTACAGCACATCAACTATGCAGAACTACGACACGTATCGCCATCCGGTCTCGGTCGAGCCCGGCACGCCGCTCGCGCGCTGGTATCGCAGGAAAACACTGGACGTGAACAGCTATCATCACCAGGGAATTCGCAAGCTGGCCTCTCGCTTCCGGCCCATGGCTCATGCGGACGATGGTCTGATCGAGGCATATTACGATCCCCAAGCTGCATTCACAGTGGGGCTTCAATTTCATCCCGAACGTATGCTCAAGGACTACGCCGGCAATGTGAAGGTCTGGAATGCGTTCACTGCCGCGATCCACACCAAGCATCGATGACGCTTTACCGCGCGCGGGCCCTATCGGCCATGGCGTCAGCGCGGAAAATTCGGTCAAATGTGAATAAATGGCTGGCAAAAGCGCAGATTTACGATTACCGGCTTTGCTTACTGCCTGCCGCCTGAGCGAGACAGGCTAGAGGCGGGTCGTCCGCGGAAAAAACGGAATGCCCTTTGGATCTATGCCGCGTAGCGCCAGTGCCTGGTCTGCTGAGCGGCAGACGCGGAAATCACACCGCCATGAAGAAAATTGCCCTTGAGGTACCCTCCCGAGACTTGCGTTCCGTCGGCGAATTTCATCTCTACGCGGGAATTGTCTCTGGGATGAGTGGTTCTATCTTTCGGGTTGAACTTGTGCCATTCATTCTTCATGATTTAATTCTACGCTTTTCGATCGCCTTTCACGAACTGCTTCGTCCTTAGTCGCGCCGCTGCTGAATCCGCTCCGGACGGATTTCTTCCGCAATCTGTGACCTTTCCGTGACCCAATTTTCCGATCAGATTGGTATTCCAGAACCAGGCGTGCCCATAATGCTATGTGCAGAGCTGATGCGCCCCGGCGTGCTAAATCCGGCCCCGTAGTATAGAACTCTGAATAGCCCCGTGCGTAACTTCGAGCAAACCAGAACGGAATTTCAGGAGATACTCGCCAAGCCCATTCGCGACCTTGGGCTCAAGCTCGAGGGTTCTCCGCTCGAACGATTCGTGCAGCAACTCTATCGCGAGCTTGAAGCCAAGGGCATCCACAAGTTTCGCCCGCACTGCTACCTCACTGACGAGTGGGGATGCCCCTCCGGCGAACCCGTCATCGGCATTCCGTTCTACCTCGCCAACCCGGACCTGGCACTGCTAGAGCGCGAAATGAATGACCTCGAAGATGCGCGCGAGATCATGATGTACATGCGTCATGAAGCGGGGCACGCCTTCAACTATGCCTATCAGCTTCATAAATCGGCGGAGTGGCGCGATCTCTTCGGCCCCTTTCGCCGCGCCTATCGCGACAATTACCGCCCCGTACCTTTCTCGCGGAAGTTTGTGCGCCACATGGCCGGGTGGTACGCCCAGAAACATCCCGATGAGGACTTTGCCGAAACCTTCGCCGTCTGGCTCACGCCGCGCTCGCAATGGCGCAAGCGCTACGAGGACTGGGACGCACTGGCCAAGCTCCAGTACGTCGATCGCATCGCAAGAAAAGTTGGAGATGTCGACCCCGTCCGGCGCCGCGGCCGCACCGACATCACCGTCGATGAGATGGAGTCGACGGTCGGCGAGTTCTATCGTCTCAGCCTGCCCGAGGAGATTCCAGTGCAGGAGCTCGCGCTCGATACCGACCTGGCCGACATCTTCAATATCTCCCCCAAACGGCGGAAGGGCGTTCGTCCCGCGCAGGAATTGTTGCATCAGCATCGCAAGGCCGTGATCGATAAGGTCGCGTATTGGAGCGGCGTGCAGCGTCCCATCGTCAAAAGGCTGGTCGAAAGCATCTGCAAACGTGTCGAGGACCTGGGTCTACGCGTAGACATACGGCGCGAGTCCGAGTACCTCACGGAATTCACTGTGTACACAACCGCTCTGTCAATGAATTATCTGAACCGCGGGAAGTTCACTCATCCCTGAGGCGTTCGGGCAGTTACCGAAGCGCCGACTGGAGGCCGTATGGCTGAAACGAAATTGAAAGTCACCGTCTTATACGATTTGTTTGAAGAAGATCCTCCCGCCGTGGAGGAAGAGATTCCCCCACCGCGCAAACGCAAAGGGCAAAAGAAACGCAAGAAAAAGCCCGTCAAGCACGACCGCGAAGAGATTTTCGAAGCCCTGGGGAAGCTCGGGCACGAGCCGTCGTACTACGTTCTCGACGGCCGCCCCCAATCGCTCTTCGGACTCGCCAAATGCGGCGCCGATCTCATTTTCAATCTCACGGAATCCTATGCGGGCGACGACACCAGGGAGATGCACGTCACGGCATTTCTCGATATGCTCGACATCCCCTACACCGGTGCGGGGCCGCACGCGCACACCCTTGCGCAGGACAAATCAATCGCCAAAAAGATGTTCTCGTTTTATGGGATTCAGTCGCCCTACTTCGCGACTGCCTATCGAGGCACCATCGACCACGCCCATGACATTTCGTTTCCGCTCATCGTCAAGCCAACCTCCGAAGATGGATCCATCGGCATCGGCTCCGATGCTGTTGTCACCAGCGTCAAGGAGTTGATGGAGCGCATCGCCTACATCCAAACCGAATTCGATTCTCCGGCGTTGATCGAGGAGTACATCGAAGGACGCGAAATCTACGCCTCCATCCTCGGCAGCTACGACGGCGCTTATGCGCTCCCACTCGTCGAGCTTGACCTTTCCAAGCTCCCCAAAGGCGTGCCCAGGATCGCCAGCCAGGATGTGAAGTTCGAAAAAGATACCGAAGCGTATAAGGTGACGAAATCGGCAATCGCCGAAGGCCTCGATGAAGAAACCGAGACCAAGCTCACCGAGATCGCGCTCAAGGCTTATCGTGCCGTCAAGCTGCGCGACTACGGCCGCATCGACATGCGCCTCTCAAGCAAGGGCGAGGTCTATGTCATCGAAGCCAATCCGAATCCATGGCTCTCCAGCGGACAGGAGTTTGCCATGGCCGCCAAAAAATCCGGCCTCTCCTACGCCCAGATGATCGGCGAGATCGTGGACCTCGCGATGGCCCGGCAGGCGTGAATTAGATCAAAGATTCGCGAGAGCGAGCACCGGACTCTATTCAGGAGAGGCAGCCTGCTCCGCATTGAAGGGATCAATGCTCGAGCCGCCCTTCAGGCACGCGCCCGGCGTGGAAATGCCGCCCGCAGTCTGGCAGGCAATATCCTCCACGCTGCTGTGCCTGCGCGCCTCTGCGGCAATACGGTCTGACTCGCCCTGCATCCGCATCCCGGCCGCTTCCATCTGCGCGTAGCGCTGGCCCTTGCCCGCAGCACGGTCAAAAAGGTCCATCGCCTTGGGAATATTCTGCGGAACCCCGCGCGCATGTTCATACATAAGCCCAAGAATGAACAGGCCATCCGCATTGCCCTGCGCAACCGCCTTGTTGAGCCAATAGAGCGCAGTCGGGTAATTGCGGGGCACGCCCACGCCTTCGTAATAAGCCTTTCCGAGCAGCGCCTCGGCGCTCGCATCTCCCCTCGCGGCAGAAGACTGCGCGTTGCGGATGGCATCGGCATAATGCCCCGATTGCCAGGCGGCCGTGATCGCAAGATTCCCCGGATCTGAAGTGGCTTTGCGTGCCAGATTCTTATCCGGTCCCGCCTTTACTCCGGCCCGCAACTGAGCGGCGCGCTCCGGGTCGCGCGGCCCTCCAATCCCCGCATCGAGCAGGATGGCCAGGTTCGCTTTCGAATAAAGATCTCCCTGTTCGGCCGACCTCTCGAACCATTCCCTCGACTTCCTGAATTGCTCCTCGGCCTGCGCCTGCAACGCCGGAGGAATGGGAGCAGTGTTGATGCCGGGATTGATTCCGCCCGCGATAGCAACGCCTCGGGCATAGTAATACCGGCCGAGAAATTCCTCGCCCCGCATATTGCCTTGGTTCGCCGATGCAAGCAGCCATTGCTCGCATTGCGCGTAGTAGCCGCTGCCGGGAGGGTTCACATGATTGAAGAGCATTGCTCCCAATCCAAACTCGCCGTCGGAATCGCCGCGTTGCGCTGCCGTCACAAAACTGCGCCACGCGCTGTTGTAATCTTTCCGGTTCATCGCCGCCAGCCCCGCATTTACCTCCGCCGAGAGCGAGGGATCGGGCTTAAACCCACTGGCCCCTCCCGCAGGCTGCCCGTTAGATGGTGGACTTCCCTGCGCACTCCCGCCTGGGTTGATTCGTTCCGTACCAGGCCGTTGGCTCGGTGCCTGCAGAACAGCGAGTGCCATAAGAGCTGCAATCCAGAGAATTCGTGTGCGGCCCGTGAAGACGAATTGAGTCCGGGCGAACGGCGAGGTCATTCGATGCTCCCAGGCTGATAGTCGATTTGAAAACGGCGCTGAACACCGGAATACTACCAGACTTATTGTGGTCAGGCCTTGTCGAAGCGAATGACCTTTGTCATTCTCGGCGCCCATTTCTCCTTGGAAACGCTGGTCGCGTAGCTCATTCTCTTAGAGGAGTCCACCTGGCTCACATTAGCTTCTCTCACCTCAGGAGTGCTGTTTGCCGCATAGCCCCCTCTTCAAACCCAAGTATTCCGAAGATTTTCAATGTATTGGCCCTGCCTGCGAGGACTCCTGCTGCCAGCAGTGGACCATTCACATCGATCAGGCCACTTACGAAAAATATCGCGCCGTACCCCCCGGACCGCTGCGCACTCTCCTTGACACGAATGTCCATCGCACCTCGGAGGGAGCCAGGGCCCTCGACGGACCGTCTTCGGCTTTTGCGCAGATCCAGATGAACGCCGATGCCAAGTGCCCTCTGCTCTCGGCCGATGGCCTTTGCCGCGTCCACGCGGAACTAGGAGAGGCCTATCTCTCGCACATGTGCGCCACATATCCGCGCGCTCCCTACTCTATTCACGGTAAGGAGGAGAAGGCGCTTGCCCTCTCGTGCCCCGAAGCTGCGCGGCTCGTCCTGCTTAATCCAAACCTGCCAATAAGCGCCGGCCTGCAAGAGCCGCAGTCGACACCTTGCGATACCGACTCCGGTAGCGATCCGTGGCGGCCACACTTCTTTGCGATTCGCGATTTCGCCCTACAGCTGGTGCGCAGCCGCTCCTATCCGCTTTGGCAGCGTATGTTCTTGCTCGGCCTCTTCAGCCGCCGGCTCGACGACATCGCCCCTGCCGACCTCGGACAAAAGGTTCCGCAGCTCCTGGCCGGCTTCACCGTCACACTCGCTTCAGACAGCCTGCTCCCTGCAATGGAAGCCCTGCCCGTCGACCCGTCTCAGCAATTGGACGTCGTGTTGCGGCTCGCCGGAATTCACTTCAATCCCGCCAATCATCCCCCGCGCTTTGTTGAGTGCCTCCAGGCCTTCACGCAGGGCATTGGCAACGGGCCGGGAGCCACCCTGGATTCCCTCACCGCCCGCTACGTTGAAGTCCACGATCGCTACTACGCGCCGTTCTTCCAGGCCCACCCGCATGTTCTCGAGAATTATCTGATCAACACCATCTTCCGCTGCCGGTTTCCCTTCGGGATTGAGTGGGCGCGCAACGGTTCCGCACCCTCCATGAGCCGGGAGTTCGTCCAGCTTACTGCGCTGTTCACCCTCATGAAAGGTCTGTTGATCGGAGTCGCCGGCTATCATCGCCAGCAGTTTTCCGTCGATCACGTCGTGCACACCGTCCAGGCCGCCAGTAAGCACTTCGACCACCACCTGGACTTCCTCAAGAATGCTCATGCCTTGCTGGTTGAAAGCGGCATGGACGGCGCACGCGGCTTAAGCGTCCTGCTCCGCAATGGAGATTCGTATCCACGCCCTACCGCTTACCCGGCGAATCAACCCGAAACGCGCCCGATCGATTCCGCTACCGATGCAGTTCTCGCCTTTGACAACCTGGCGCTGCCAATCATCCCGGCAACCCCGCCCCACGCAACAACTGGCCCTGTGTAATCGATAGGCGCGTGTTGATTGTCCCGCTCAAGCCCCCGTCTTTGGCTGCGCGGCTGAAGGCTTTGGCGTCGTCCCGGTCGCAGGAGCCTTCTGCGGCGTAGCCTGCGGCGGCGTTGGAACCGGCGCAGCGGGAGTCGCCGTCGCCGGCGGCTTCTTGCGAACCAGTTTCTTTGTCTCCGGCTTCGGACATACCGGCGCCGGCGGCGGGGCAGGGCATTTGAAGGCCGCCTGTTTCTGCACCGTCACTCGCAGGTCGGCGATCTGCTTCTCCTGCGCGCCCGCAGCCGCTTCCATGCTGTCGTCCAGCGCTAGCCGCGCTTTATTCAAATTGGCCAGGGTCTGCCGCAACTCGTTCGCCTGGTCGTCGGGAGCCGCGATCCGCGCCGCCTCCACAACCCGCAGCAGCACGTCGTATAGCGCATCCAAATGCCGTGACAAGGGCAGTGTCTTGCTCAACGTGCCCGGTGCCGAGTCCGCATCCTGCAGCAATCCCTGCACGTGCAAGCGCATGTCTTGCTCGATCGAATTGATATCGGCGCTTGCCTCGTCGCGCACCGATCCCCGCTTCCATCGTTCGATCTTCAACCCCGTGAGAGTCTGCTGCACGGTGTCGAATGCGGGCTGCAGGATGTGCGAGGGCGCCGGCACCGCAGGTGCGGCTAGTGCCGCGGGCGGCTCAGGTGCAGCTCCAGACGAGGTCCCCGCAGCCGGACCCGTTCCTTGTGCCGCCAATGAGCTGGCCCAGAATGTGGCCACGATAAGTGCGAAGAATATGCGCATAAGTATTCGTCCCGTGATCTCGGGTAGAGATTGCAGAATAGCCCAAACCTCGACCCAATCGCCAGCGAAAGCGATCCGTCATGCGTCGCCCCAGCATCCGCGCCGACCCCGCGCTTGAACTGCAGTTCAACGTACCCGGTTTTCCACGCGAATTCAGACTCCCCTTGGCGTCCGCCGCAAACGGGAGCATACTGCCAGCAGAGCCGTTTCCCATAGCACTCATCGGCGCGGTCGGCGTCGCAAAGCTCTCGTACGCGCATCCCCTTGCAAATAACGCCTCCATCGATTCAAACCAGCGTCGTTGCAAGCGCAGCTTCTGAACCGATTCGGTCCCTCGAACGTCTACTCTCGTACACGCCGCCTTCCCCCGGTTTGCGGTTCACAGCAAAACCAGGGGCAGAGGCGTCCCGAAACCCCAGCAATCAAGTCGACGCGACCAGCAGGGAGCGGCGACTCTGCACAAACATCAAAAACGAGCCACGTTGGCCTTGGTTTTGCTCGATAGGAGTCATTCATGCCGGCATCACTTTCTTTTCCCCAGACGCTGGGGGAACTGCGCAGCAGCTCTGTTTCTCCGAAGCCTGCCTCAAGAATCGCAGCGTCAAAGACGAGATGCGCGCAACCTCATCGCGCGCCTCGCAGGCCCGGCGAAACGCTCTTCCCCGGCATCGTCGGCTACGACGACACGGTCGTCCCGCAGATCGTCAACGCCGTCCTCTCCAAGCAGAACTTCATCCTGCTCGGCCTGCGCGGCCAGGCCAAGAGCCGCATCCTGCGCGCGCTCACCACGCTGCTCGACGAGCGCACTGCCCTACGTCGCCGGCTGCGAGATTCGCGACAACCCCTACGCGCCGATCTGCAAACGCTGCCGCGACCTGCATCGCCGAACGCGGCGACGACACGCCCATCGCCTGGCATGACGCCGCGACGACCGCTACGTCGAAAAGCTCGCCACGCCCGACGTCACCGTCGCCGATCTCGTCGGCGATCTCGACCCCATCAAGGCCGCGCGCGGCGGCGCAGGACCTCTCCAGCGAGCTCACCATGCACTACGGCCTGCTGCCCCGCGCCAATCGCGGCATCTTCGCCATCAACGAGCTGCCCGATCTCGCCGGCAAAATCCAGGTCGCGCTCTTCAACATCATGCAGGAAGGCGACGTGCAGATTAAGGGCTACCCCGTCCGCCTCGCGCTCGACGTCGCCCTCGTCTTCTCGCGCCAACCCCGAGGACTACACCGCGCGCGGCAAAATCGTCACCCCGCTCAAAGACCGCATCGGCTCCGAGATTCGCACCCACTATCCCGAGACCCTCGAAGAGGGCATCGCCATCACCGCGCAGGAGGCCTGGTCCGAGCGCGGCCCGCCTGCCCATCGAAATTCCTCACTACGTGCGCGAGATCGTCGAGCAGATCGCCTTCTCCGCGCGCGAAGACAAGAAGGTCGACAAGCGCAGCGGCGTCAGCCAGCGCCTGCCCATCTCCACCATGGAGCTGGTCGTCTCCAACGCCGAACGCCGCGCCCTGCTGCACGGCGAGACGCTCGTTGTGCCCGCGCGTCAGCGATCATCTACGCCGCGCTGCCCGGCATCACCGGCAAGCTCGAACTCGAGTACGAAGGCGAGATGCGCGGCGCCGACACCGTCGTCCGCGACCTCATCCGCACCGCCGTCGGCAAAATCTTCGACCGCTACTTCGCCGACACCAACACGCAGCAGATCGAGCAGTGGTTCAACCTCGGCGGCACCGTCAAGCTCGACGACGATCAGCCAACTGCCGGCTGCGCTCGCCGACCTCAAGCAGATTCAGGGCCTCTTCGACAAGCTTGCCGCCGCTCGGCGTCAAGCGCCTCCGATTCGCCGCACGCCGTCGTCGCCGCGGCAGAGTTCCTGCTCGAAGGCATGGTCGCGCATCGCAAGCTCAGCCGCAGCGAAGAGCGCGTCTTTACCGCGCAGGAGAAGACCGGCCGCCAGCAGGAACGCCCCGAAGTTGAGTCGAGTTCGACGACTGGCAGCGCGGTCGCCGCGGCAGTCGCGGCAACCGCGGCGGGTACAACTGACAGCCTCTGCCTTGCAACAGGGCACGACTTCAGTCGTGCCGATACGATCGATCAAGCATGAACGGGCTTGAGCCTGAGAACAGACCGAGGTCCTCATGAAGCGCGTTCGCTACACCAAATACAACGGCGACCTGGCCTCCGAGATCGATCTCGAAGACCTGCTCCAGGCGCTCTCCGACTACTTTCTCGACTCCGGCTTCCACGATCCCTACTCGCGACTTCCAGGAACTGGACCACACCCTGGACGATCTGCGCGAAGCCTTGCGCCAGCGTCCTCGAATCAGGCGACTTCTTCGACGACGACATGCAGCGCACAGATCGACGAGATGTCCGCTGCACGGCAAGCTCGATGAGCTGATCGACAAGCTCATCGAGCGCATGCGAGCAGGCAGAACTACATCTCCACCTCCGAGCGACCACGATCCCACGCAGGCCTCGCAGGCTGGCGGCGAAATCGGCGACGTGCAGGGCGAGGTCCGCTTCGAAGTCACCGACAAGAGCCTCGACTTTCTCGGCTACAAGACCCTGCGCGATCTGCTCGGCTCGCTCGGCAAATCAAGCTTCGGCCGCCACGACACGCGCCACTGGGCCACCGGCATCGAGGCCAGCGGCGCTTCGCAGCGCTACGAGTTCGGCGACACGCTCAACCTCGACACCACCGCGACGCTCAGCTCGGCCATTGCCCGCGAAGGCATCGGCCTGCCGCTCAATCTCGAGTACGACGATCTGCACGTGCACCAGTGCGAGTACCAAAGCTCCTGCGCCACCGTGGTCATGCTCGACTGCTCGCACTCCATGATTCTCTACGGCGAAGACCGCTTCACGCCCGCCAAGCAAGTCGCCATGGCGCTCTCGCATCTCATCCGCACGCAGTATCCCGGCGACTCGCTCTCGCTCGTGCTCTTTCACGACTCCGCCGAGGAGATGCCCGTCTCGCAGCTCGCGCGCGTCAAGGTCGGCCCCTGCTACACCAACACCCGCGAAGGCCTGCGCGTGGCGCAGCGCATTCTCGCCCGGCAAGCGCAAAGACATGAAGCAGATCGTGATGATCACCGACGGCAAGCCCTCGGCGCTCACGCTGCCCGACGGCCGCATCTACAAAAACGCCTACGGCCTCGATCCGCTCGTCGTCAGCGAGACGCTGGAAGAGGTGGCGCGCTGCAAGCGCTCGAACATCATGATCAACACCTTCATGCTGGCCACGGACTACGCCCTGGTGCAGTTCGTGCACAAGGTCAGCGAGATGTGCCGCGGCAAAGCCTACTTCACCACGCCGCGACACCCTCGGCGAATATCTGCTGATGGACTACATGCAGCGCAAATCGAAAACCATCCACTGACACGCTTGCGTGTCATCCTGAGCGAAGCCGATCACGAAGTGAACGGCGTAGTCGAAGGATCTGCGGCTGCATCTTGCGGGGTATAACTCCCCCCCCGGGGGTGTTTTCTGCAAATCCTTCTCGGCCTTGGGTTTAGCGGTGGTGGATACCGCCAAATCCCTCTGCCCGAAGGGGTTACATCCAAATTCCTCTCAGCGCTGGAGTTAGAGACGGCCTTCAGCCGTTAGCTCTCACCCTTCACTTTTTGCCGGCGCGTAAGGCAATTTCAGTATGCCGCAAGCGCGGGAAATAATCTGCAAAAGCGAGCCCTGTTACAAAGTGAAAAATCCTCCCTGTGCCGCGCATAATCTGAAGAGTGAAAGGGGATCCATGCTCGATCACGTCTTCCTCACGGTGAGCGACATACAACGCTCGGTCGCCTTCTACGAAAGAGCGCTTGCGCCTCTCGGTATCGACGTACGTTTCGATTACGACGGGAAGAATGGTCCGCCGGGCCATCCGGACCTGAAGGGGTTTGGCAAAGAGGAGCGGCTGTATTTGTGGCTTCGGGAAGGCGCGGCCGACAGCCGTGCTGTGCATGTCGGTTTTGTCGCCAGCAGCCGGAAGCAGGTTGAAGCAGCCTATGCCGCCGCCATCGCGGCTGGAGCTACCGATAATGGCGCGCCCGGTATCCGGCTGTATTACGATCCGCGCTACTATGCGGCCAACGTATTTGACCCGGATGGTTACAGCCTCGAGTTCGTCTACAAGAGTTGGCAGCACCCATAAAAAACAGGCCATTTTGTGAAAAGGCAGATCCCCTTCGGCTCCGCGAAAAGCAGAAAGCGTGAGCATGGATGAGTTTGCGGTGCGCCCTACACGTGTTGTACAGCCTGCGCCAGCCTCTCGCGTCTCCCACGTATGACACGAAAGTGGTCTGGCATCGACCCGCAAACAGAGGTAATTTGTGTGGGCAAACACCTCTCGAATCCGGGGGGGCGCCGGCTTTTATACCGTGACACGGTGGAGAGAAATGAAAAGGGCGATCATTGTCTCGGTCATGTCTCTCCTGCTCTTTCTTGAGTTTGTCGTTATTTACTTCGGCTCAACGCTGGCGAGTCCGGCCGGGGCGACTGCCTCTACGGCGTCTTCCGGCGATGCCGCGGGCCTGTCGCAGCAGAATCAATACAGCCGCGAGACGCAATGGGTCGCCGCTCACCTGAACGGTCACCACTACGAAGGGGGCGGGGTAGTGGACGGTGTCCGGCAGTCGTCGACGGAATCTGTGGCCTCATCCATCGACAACGCCTGCTCGTTGAAGGTCAGAGACGAAACCCACATGCATCTATCGACGCAGGGGTTTGAGGATCTGAAGATCACAATGGATTGCACCGTGGACCTACGCAGCTTCCCGCTCACGGGCATAACGCTTGAACCGCAACCCAATGGCGAAGTAGTCCCCGATGAATGGATCGTCGACCTGGAAGACAACGGTTCAGTTGACTGTGTCGAGTCAGACAACGCCACGGCGAAGACGGAAAAGAACGAGGACTTTCACCTTTTCTTTCATTCCAAGGCGGAGGCCGATCAGCTTATCGACGGCTTCAAAAGCGCTCTGGTCGATTCGTGCCAAGCCCGGTGAGAGCAGGCTTCCAGAGTCAACCTGTGATGGTCGACCGTTTTCGGCGCGCTCAATTTTGACGTGGCTTACACGTGCTGCACGGCCTGCGCCAGGTGGTTCAGGCTCGACTTCGCATCTCCATACAGCATCGATGTGCACGGCTTGAAGAACAGCGGATTTTCGAGTCCCGAGAACCCGCGCCCCTGTCCGCGCTTCAGAACGATCACGCTTTTGGCGCGATCCACCTCGATGATCGGCATCCCTGCGATGAGGGAGCTGGGATTGTCGCGCGCATCGGGATTGACGACATCGTTGGCGCCGATCACCACCGCCACATCGGTCGACGGCAGCTCGGGGTTGATCTGCTCCATTTCATAGAGAGACGAGTAGGGCACATTCGCTTCGGCCAGCAGCACGTTCATGTGCCCCGGCATGCGCCCTGCCACGGGATGAATTGCGTACTTCACGGTGACGCCGCGGGCCTCGAGCAGCTCCGCCAGCTCGCGCACCGCATGTTGCGCCTGCGCTGTGGCGAGACCGTAGCCGGGGACAAATACCACGCGGTTCGCAAAGGCCAGCTGCATGGCCGCATCGTCGAGGCTGATCTCGCGCATCACCCCGCCCACATTCGACGTTGCCTCGGCAATCACTGCGCCGAAGCCGCCGAATAGGACATTGGTGATCGATCGGTTCATTGCCTTGCACATCAGCACCGACAGAATGAAGCCCGAAAAGCCGTCCAGCGTACCGGCAATAATCAGCACGTTGTTGCCCAGAACAAAACCGGTGGCCGCCGAAGCCAGGCCGGCATAGGAGTTCAACAGCGACATCACCACCGGCATATCCGCCGAGCCGATCGGAATGACCAGCATCACGCCAAAGACGAACGCGATTCCCAGCATCGAATAGAACACCGCGGATGCTTCCGGATGGATACAGAAGAAGGCAAAGCAGCCTACCATCCCGAGAAAGATCGCGAGATTCACAAAGTTCTGTCCGCGGAACTGGATCGGCTTGCCGTGAATCACGCCCTGCAGCTTGCCGCACGCAATCAGCGACCCGGTCGTGGTGAGGGAGCCGAGCATCACTTCAAAGCCCAGCGCGCCACGCGTGACCGCGCTCATCTCCGCCCCGTGCACCACAAATTCGCCGATGCCCACCAACGAAGCGGCCAGCGCGCCGAAGGCATGCGACAGTGCAGTCCGTTGCGGCATCGCGGTCATGGGAACCCAGATGGCCATCCACGCGCCGATGACCGAGCCCAGCGCCAGCCCCGCAATAATCCAGACCCAGGAGATGATGTGCGCGCCGATCAGCGTGCCAACGATAGCGGCAAACATGCCGCCTTCGGCCATGAACATGCCGCGCCGCGCCGTCTCAGGATGCGACATTCCTTTCAACGCAAAGATGAACAGGATGGACGCGATCAGATAGGTCGCTTCCATGAAGTAGGAGGTCAGGCTCACTTGGCCTCCTCCTTCTTTGCATTGCGGCTCTTGAACATCCTCAGCATGCGGTCGGTAAGACCGAAGCCGCCCACGACGTTGATGGTTGCCGTCGTCACCGCCACGAAGCCGAGAATGTGCGCCGGTAACGGATAGCCTTTGGCCCCAGCCAGCACCAACGACCCAATCAAAGAGATGCCCGAGATGGCGTTGGTGGCCGACATCAGCGGAGTGTGCAGCAGCGGGGGAACACGGCTGATGACCTGGTAACCAAGAAATGCCGCCAGCGCAAATACATAGACCGAAGCGATAAGAACTGCTGGATTCATCTTCTCTTTCCTGAGTGCGATGGTGTCTTTCTCAATCTTCCAACGCTTGTCATCCTGAGAGCCCGTGTGTTTGGGGCCCTGTGAATGACGAAGTCAATCATGGGGTAAGCGGGGCGAATGATCTGCTTTTCGCGCAATCAATTCGCAATCTCCTGCGCCGCTTCGAGCAGTTTCGCCACCCGCGGATTCACAGGCTTGCCTTGGTGCGCAACGCAGGCGCCGGCTAATACTTCGTCGGCCAAATCGATTTCGAGCGCGCCCTTCTTCACGATGAGCGCAAGAAAATTCAGTATGTTCTTGGCGTAAAGCTGGCTTGCGTGCACGGCCACTTCGGCCGGAAGATTCAGCGGAGCCAGCAGGGTGACGCCGCCGAAGACCTGCGTCATGCCCGGTTTGGTCAGCTCGCAGTTGCCGCCCGCCGGAGCCGCCAGATCCAACAGCACCGAGCCGGGGCGCATCGCCTCAACCGCCGCCCGCCGAATCAACAGCGGCGCCGGACGGCCCGGTACCTGCGCCGTCGTCACAATCACGTCGGAGTGCGCCGCAGTCCTGGTAATCAGGTCGCGTCCGCGCTCCAGAGCTTCTTCAGATAACTCCGCCGCGTATCCGCCGCCGCCTTCGGTGTTGATGCCGCCCAGGTCCACATCCAGAAATTTTGCACCCAGCGACCGCACCTGTTCGCCTGCCGCTGCGCGCACGTCGTATGCTTCGACAACCGCGCCGAGCCGCCGCGCCGTGGCAATGGCCTGCAACCCCGCCACGCCAGCGCCAATCACAAACACGCGCGCCGGTGGAATCGTCCCCGCTGCCGTCATCAGCATGGGAAACATCCTCGGCAGCAGTCCCGCCGCGTTCACGATGGCCTTGTAGCCAGCTACGGTTGCCATCGACGACAGCGCATCCATCGATTGCGCCCGGCTGATGCGCGGCACCAGTTCCATGCTGAACAGGGTCACGGGGCGCGCGATCGCCGTGGCCAGATCGCCCGGGGCATCCAGCGGCCGCAAAAATCCAATCACGACAGCGCCCGTTTTCAGCCGCGCCTGATCGGCATGGGGCAGGGCATTCACCATCGGCACAATGTCCGCGCTGGCCAGAATTGCGTTGCGATCCGCTGTGACTGTCGCTCCAGCTTCGGCGTAGGCCGCATCCAACGCGCCCGCCGCCAGGCCCGCACCGCTTTGCACGGAGATATCAATGCCCTGGGCACGCAGCGTCTTCAGGCTTTCCGGCAACAATGCCACCCGCGTCTCGCCGGCGGCTGATTCTTTCAGAATGCCTAATTCCAAATTGCCTCCACCGCGATCGAGCCCCGCGCACGCCCGTTTATTTCACGCAGTGCGGGGGGTGGATTGAAGTTCGCGATGAGTATATAGGTCGGGGGATTCCCGTTTACTGTGATCTCCGGCACTTTGCGTGGCCCTGAAGTGCCGCGGTTCAATGTCCGCGCGGGTCCGGCCCCCTGCCAGAAATTTACTTGACACCCGGCCTTAGAGGCAGGCAAGGTGACGGGACTCCGATAGCCCGTGCAGCGCAGCCTGGCCTTCCTCCCCTGTTCCGGCGACCGCGCTGACCAGTGAGGTTCAACCCATACATGGCAGATCCTTCAGCGTCCAGCGGCCCGGCCGGCAGCGTCCTCCGCATCGGCCGCGTCATTTTTGCCGCCTCCACCGGCACTCTCATCGAGTGGTACGACTTCTTTATCTTCGGCTCACTCACAACCATCCTTGCCGTCAAGTTCTACCCGCCCGGTAACGACACATTCGCCCTCATTGCTTACCTCGCCACCTTCGCCGTCGGCTTCGTTGTCCGTCCCTTCGGCGCGCTCTTCTTCGGCCGCATTGGCGACTTCCTTGGCCGCCGCATCGCCTTCATCATCACCCTTACCGTGATGGGCTTTTCTACAGCCGCCATCGGCCTGCTGCCTACCTTCAAGACTGCGGGCTGGCTCGCGCCCGCGATCCTTATCTTCATTCGCGTGCTGCAAGGGCTCGCCCTGGGAGGGGAATACGGCGGCGCCGCGGTCTTTGTCGCCGAGCATGTGCCCGACGGCAAGCGCGGCTACTACACCAGCTTCATCCAGATCACCGCCACCCTCGGATTCGTTCTTTCTCTCGTCGCCATCATTGCAACCCAGCAAAGCATGAATGCCGCGGACTTCCAGGCCTGGGGCTGGCGTATGCCCTTCCTGCTCTCGATTGTGCTGGTCGCGGTCTCGCTCTACGTCCGTATCCGCATGAAGGAGTCGCCGATCTTCCAGCACCTCAAGGCCACCGGGATGCGCTCCACCAAGCCCCTCACCGAAGCCTTCGGCAACTGGACCAACCTGAAGCAGGTGCTGATCTCCCTCTTCGGCGCAACCGCGGGCCAGGGAGTCATCTGGTACACCGGTTCCTTCTACGCACTCTTCTATCTGCAGACCATCCTCAAGATCAACGTGCACACCGCGCACGTTCTGGTCGCCATCGCCACCACTGCGGCGATACCCCTCTATGTCGTCTTCGGCGCGCTGTCTGACCGCATTGGCCGCAAAAAACTGATGCTCGCGGCCATGATCTTGGCCGTCATTGCCTACCTGCCCATCTACCACAGCATGCAAAAGGCTGCCGGCAACAATGTCGTCTCCGTCAGCTCAGTGAGGGATAAGGCGACCGGGGCCCTCCGCCTCACGCCGCTCACAGAGGATGCAACTGGAAAGCTCGTCCCGGCTCGCGAGGCCAACCATGCCAATATTCCCGCGCTCATCTTGCTGGTCTGGCTGCAGGTCGCCCTGGGCTGCATGATCTATGGCCCCATCGCCGCCTATCTCGTCGAAGCCTTCCCCGCCAGGATTCGCTATACCTCGCTCTCTTTGCCCTATCACATTGGCAACGGAGTCTTCGGTGGCCTGCTGCCTCTCATCGGCCTCAGTCTCTGCGCTTCCACCGGCAATATCTACGCCGGCCTCTACTATCCCATCGCGGTCGCCGGCCTCTGCTTCGTTTGCGGCTCGACCCTGCTGAGAGAAACCGGAGGCACCCTGATCTGGCAAGAGGTTGGAGTCTCGGCCGCCTCCACCCCTGAAGCCACTACTGCCGTCGCTCTCGAATCGCCGATCCCCTGATGACTGACCCGCAACACCTGACCCCTGACCCCTGACACCTGACCCCTGACACTTGGTCTCTCCCGCATCGGCAATAATAAGAAGAGTGCCCTTTACTCTTGCGCATGCTGCCGCCGCCTATCCCTTCCGGCGAACTCGTCTGGTTCTGTCGGCGCTGATCTTCGGCACCTTCGCGCCCGACCTCGAGTTCTTCCTTCGCTTTGCTCCCAGGGGGCCTTTCAGCCACAGTTTTCCCGGCCTGTTTCTCTTCTGCCTACCCGTCGGCTTTGGCGTTTTCTGGATCTTTCATGACCTGGTGAAAGAGCCCCTGGCAGCCCTTATGCCCAGGGCCGTCCGCGAACGGATCGTCCCCGGCATCTACCCGATGTCGCTTCGCCGTCCCCTCCACCTGTTGCTCATTTTCGTCTCGATCCTCATTGGCGCGCTTACCCACGATCTGTGGGACTCGTTCACCCACAATCGCCGCTGGCCCAGCGAAGACATTCCCTTGTTGCATGAAGTCTTCACGGTCCCCCTCGTGGGCGATGTCCACGTCTATAAATTCCTCCAATACGCCAGCACCATCTTCGGTCTTGCCGTCCTCTATTTCTGGTTGCGGCACTGGCTTCGAACCGCGCCCGTGCAGGCTGATCCCGCGGGCAGCTCCGTGCCCGCCTCCCGCGCGCGCATCGCCCGCATCGTCATTCCTGTGGTTGCTCTGGCCAGCGGCCTGCTCCGCGCCTCCATCGCCGGCCGCGACCTCGACTCGCCGCGCGGAATTGAAATCTGGATCGGCGTGTTTGCCGTGGCCTCCATATCGTTCGCTTGGCTCGAACTGATGCTGTGGGGCCTCACCCTGCCGGCGCGCCCGGCAGAGGATTTGCCCGCAGTCCCTTTGCCCGGCGCCGCAAACTGAAATCCATTGGTATAGACAGGAAAATCAACGACTCCAGCGCTTCTTCACTACCCCTTCTCTACCGTTCTCTTGCCCCACCTACCCTTGGCCCGTTAAAGTTGCACCCACGCGACCTTTGCTGCGTGGCCTCTCACACGCTCGCTCGCGGCCATTTTTCCCCTTGAGGAACGTCATGTCTTCCATTCCGGTTTCATCGCTTTCCAGCCAGGATCTCGATTCGACACTGCGCGAAAACCGCGTCTTTCCGCCGCCGCCGGAGTTCAGCGCCAAGGCCCACATCAAGAGCCTCGAAGAGTACGAAGCCCTCTACAAGCAATCCATCGAAGATCCTGAAAAATTCTGGGCCGGCGTCGCCAGCGAGCTGCACTGGTTCAAGCCCTGGGACAAGGTTCTCGAGTGGAATCTGCCCTCGGCCAAGTGGTTCGTCGGCGGCAAGACTCAACCTGAGCTACAACTGCGTCGACCGCCACGCCTCGGCGCGCGCGCCGAGACAAGACCGCCATCATCTGGGAGGGCGAGCCCGGCGAGATCCGCCGCCTCACCTACGCCGAGCTCCACGCCGAAGTGCAGAAGTTCGCCAACGCCCTCAAGGCTCTCGGCATCAAGAAAGGCGATCGCGTCGCCGTCTACATGGGCATGACGCCCGAGCTCGCCATCGCTCTGCTCGCCTGCGCGCGCATCGGCGCCGTCCACTCCGTCATCTTCGGCGGATTCGCCGCCAACGCCATCGCCGACCGCGTCAACGACTCCGGCTGCGTCGCCATCCTCACCCAGGACACGAGCTACCGCCGCGGCAACGAGATCCAGCTCAAGCGCACCGTCGACGAAGCCATGCCCGCCTGCCCCACCGTCAAGCACGTCGTCGTCTACAAGCGCACCGGCTCGCCCGTCAACATGGTCGAAGGCCGCGACCACTGGTGGCACGACCTCGTCGCCAACGCCGCCCACCGACTGCCCCGCCGAGCCGCTGGACTCCGAAGATCCGCTCTACATCCTCTACACCTCCGGCACCACCGGCAAGCCCAAGGGCCTGCGTCCACACCACCGGCGGCTACGCCGTGCAGACCTACCTCACCACGAAGTACGTCTTCGATCTCCGCGACGACGACATCTACTGGTGCACGGCCGACATCGGCTGGGTCACCGGCCACTCCTACGTCGTCTACGGCCCGCTGCAGAACGGCGCCACCGTCCTCATGTACGAAGGCGCGCCCAACTGGCCCGACTTCTCGCGCTTCTGGAAGATCATCGACGACCACAAGGTCACCATCTTCTACACCGCGCCCACCGCCATCCGCGCCTTCATCAAGTGGGGCGACCAGTACGTCGAGAAGCACAAGCTCGACTCGCTGCGCCTGCTCGGCACCGTCGGCGAGCCCATCAATCCCGAAGCATGGATGTGGTATCGCGAGAAGATCGGCCACAATCGCTGCCCCATCGTCGATACCTGGTGGCAGACCGAGACCGGCGCCATCATGATCGCGCCCATCCCCGGCGCTGTGCCCACCAAGCCCGGCTCGGCCACGCGGCCCTTCTTCGGCATCCAGCCTGAAGTCGTCACCAAGCCCGATGCCGACGGCAACTTCCACCCGTCCCCGCCGGCCACGGCGGCCTGCTCGTCATCCGCAAGCCCTGGCCCTCCATGGCCCGCACCGTCTACGGCGATCCCGAGCGCTATCCAGAAGACCTACTGGTCCGACGTCCCCGGCTGCTACTTCACCGGCGACGGCGCGCGCCAGGACGCCGACGGCTACTTCTGGCTCATGGGCCGCGTCGACGACGTCATCAACGTCAGCGGCCACCGCCTCGGCACCATGGAAGTCGAGTCCGCGCTCGTCGCGCATCCCAAGGTCGCCGAAGCCGCCGTCGTCGGCCGCCCCGACGATCTCAAGGGCCAGGCCATCGCCGCCTTCGTCTCGCTCGAGAGCGGCAACGAGCCCAGCGAAGCGCTGAAAGACGAGCTGCGCAAATGGGTCTCGAAAGAAATCGGCTCGCTCGCCCGCCCCGACGATATTCGCTTCACCGAAGCCCTGCCCAAAACCCGCAGCGGCAAAATCATGCGCCGCCTTCTGCGCGAGCTGGCCACCCACGGCGAAATCAAGGGCGACACCACCACCCTCGAAGACTTCACCGTCATCGCCAAACTCCGCGAAGCGGAAGAAGGCTGAGCATTCCGAAACCTTTCCTCTTGCGAAACTCCAATCAGCACGACGATGGGTGCCCCATACAAGCTCCGCTTGGGTGGGAAAGCACGAACTCAACACACGATTGTCATCCTGAGAACCCGCGCGTCTGGGGCCCTGCGGACGCATAGCGTACGTGGGGTGAGCGGGGCGAAGGATCTGCTTGTCGGTTTATCAATCAGCACGACGATAGGTTCCCATCCAAGCTTCGCTTGGGTGGGAAAGCACGAACTCAACACACTGGAAAGGACCAACGTATGTCATCCGCAAATAAAAGCGTCATCCGCGCCTTCACCGAAGATGTCCTCAACCAGGGCCGCTGGGAGCGCATGAACGAGCTCGTCAAAGAAGACTTCATCGAACTCGATCCGCTGCCTGGCCAGCAGCAGGGCAGGGAAGGATTGAAAGACGTCCTCGTCGGAATGCGGACCGCATTCCCTGACATGCACTGGACCATCGCGGAGCAAGTCGCCGAAGACGATAAGGTCGTCACGCGCTTCACCTGGACCGGCATTCATCGCGACACATTCCTTGGCATCCCCGCCACCGGCAAGCCCGTCGAGGTCAAAGGCGTTGTGATCGATCGCCTCGAATCCGGCAAGATGGCCGACAGCCGCATCCTCATGGACACCCTGGCCCTGCTGCAGCAGCTCGGCGTCATTCCCGCGCCATCGGCTAGCTGAGCGCGGTCCGTTCCAGCCGCATTCATGAAATCATTGAAGATCCTAACTGAGGAGTAACTTCCGGATTGGCCACGACTCGCCCGCGATGGAGGATTGAAGGACAGTCCCGCGGCGCTCGGTTCCCCCTTGGTGGGCATCGGGAAGCGCACACATGGTACGATTTCGCAACACGATGAAGAATGTCTATAGAATCTTCTTCCACAATGGACCGGACATCGGACTCAAGACGCACGTGCTTAGGGGCACCGCATCAATCGATGCTTCCGGCCTCAATATCCAAGGTTCCGAGGGCAGTTCATTCATTCCGTCGGCAAGCATCACAGACGTTGAGTTATTTCGCCTCCACGGCACGATGCGCGTCATCCGCGTCGATCATCAGGATGGCAGACTCTATCTTGCTGTCGTTCGATTCATGATTGGACAGTTCGCCTCCGTCAATTTCTTCAAGACTGGCGAACTTCACGAGGCACTGGAACGTCTCGCGAAATCCAACTGAAATGCCCAGCGACGAGTTGTGCCTGAGTAACCCGCCATTCGGAAGTTACTAATTAGATAACAACGCAGCCTCCCCAAGAAACCTACAAGTCTTCGCCCCGAATCATTATCAGACTTACCAGCGTCATCGCCGCCGAAGCTGCCGGATCGAGCAACCTATACCTATGTACAAGGGGCGTGTTACCAGACGGTTACTGAAGAGGCGCGCAATCACACTAGAGAGTGATACACATTACGAGCGCCCGCATGCTCGAATAAAGCAGGTTTCGGTTAGTGGGCGTTGGCCAACCTACGCCGTTCTGCTACCAGGGGTATTGGTCGGGTATCTTTTGCGTAGTCTATCCACAATTCTGAAGTAAGTACCCTCCGGGAATATCGGAGACCTTTCGGGCGCGGTCCCTCTAATCAGATGGGGAGCATGACCGCCAAGCCGGGGCTGAGTTTCAGTGAACGGCGGAAAGCGCAGAATAGGTTGAGCGAACAACCACGAGCTAACCACTCCACAGTCGAGGCCATTCAGCATGTCCCCGAACTGGATGGCATTCGGGGAATCGCCATTTTGCTCGTGCTCCTCTACCATTCGCATGTTCCCTTCTTTATTAACATGGGATGGTCCGGAGTCGATCTGTTCTTCGTGCTCTCCGGCTTCCTCATCACCAGCATACTTTTGAATACAAAGAAGTCGCCGTCCTATTTTTCTTCGTTCTACGCGCGACGCATGCTTCGCATCTTTCCCCTGTATTTTTCTTTTCTATTCGCATACTTTTGCGTCCTGCTGCCTCTCGCGCATCACTTCGGACGAGCACAAGAATTCACAAACGCAGGGCAGTCTTGGTATTGGTTCTATCTTCAGAATTGGTGGAGTGGGTCTGGCACTCTGTGGCTTGCCCACTTCTGGTCCCTTGCAGTTGAGGAACAGTTCTATTTAGTGTGGCCGCTTCTCGTCTTCTTGTTGAGCCGCAGAGCGCTTGCATACTCCAGCGTGTTTATGCTCGTGGGTTGCTTGATGCTGAGAGTTATGTTCGTCCGGCATCACGCACTGCCAGAAGTCATCCACCGGGTTACCGTGTTTCGGATTGATACTCTGGCCCTGGGTGGATTGGTGGCGGTGCTGGTTGCTTGTGGCATACGACAATCACGCTTCAAGACCCCTGCGCTCCTCGGCGTTGCGCTCCTCGGAATCGGACTTCGCTGGGTTCCGGCCCATTCAAAACAAATGCTTACCGTGGGTTTCACGGGAGTTGCGATCGCGTCGGCCTACCTGGTGTTCTATGCAGTTACGAACACCGGCTCTTCTGCGCTTTTCAGTACCGCGCTGCGAAGCCCACTGCTTCGAACACTGGGGAAATATAGCTACGGACTGTATATCCTCCATCTCCCCATCGTTCGATGGCTTGCCATCTCAAGAGACGCATTTCTGAGTAACGCACACTATCAGCCCGGTTCGCTCGGGTACGTGGGAATTACCTGGTTGACGGTTGTAATCGGGTGCGCAGCCTCCTATGGCGCTGCGCTGCTTTCATGGCACCTGATCGAGAAACACTTTCTCCGTCTGAAGGGCAGATTCGGATATCACACAAGCGCAATCACGCCGAAACAGGATCACCGCATAACTCGTGTGACCGCGGGCCGTCCGGTTCCGAGCGTGCAGTGAGTCACTGCCAGGCCGGAAGTCCACTCAGTTAATCGCGCGACCTCCGCAAGACCCCTACAGGCTCTCGCCCCGGGTCTCGCGAATTATCAGCAGACCCACAAACGTCACCGCCGCCGAGCCTGTCAGGTAGTAGCCCACGTACTGCAACCCATACCTGGTCGCCAGCCACGTCGCAATGTACGGAGCGAGCGAGGCACCCAGAATTCCCGCCATGCTGAACGTGATCGAGCACCCCGTGTAGCGGACCGGCGTCGGGAACAGCTCCGACACCACCGTCCCCAGCGGCCCATAGGTCAGCCCCATCAGCGTCAGTCCCACAATCATCATGGCCAGCGCGCCGCTCGTTCCTGACTGAAACAACGGCGCCAGCACCAGCCCAAACAGCCCAATCAGAATCGTCGCTCCGAACATCACGGGCCGCCGTCCTCGCTCCGCGAGCCAAGCAGAGAAGGGGATTGCTGCCCCGAAGAAGACAACGCCCGCCAGCTGAAAAATCAGGAAAGTATCGCGATCGTAGTGCAGGGTCGTCGTTCCCCACGACAGCGCGAACACGATCATCAGGTAGAACAGCACAAAGGTTGCCAGGCACACCAGGATGCCCGCAACCACCTCTCTGAAGTTTTGCCGAAAGACAGTAAAGAAGGGCATGCGCACGGGCTCTGCGCGCTTCTGCGCCTCGGCAAACACCGGCGTCTCGGTGATGCTGAGCCGCACATAGAGCCCCAGCAGAACCAGCACCGCGCTGGCAAGAAACGGGAGCCGCCACCCGAACGCAAAGAATTGCTGATCCGTCAACAGCCGCGAGAGCAAGAGAAATGTTCCGCCCGAAAGTAGAAACCCAACCGGCGCTCCCAGCTGAGGAAACATTCCATACAGCGCGCGTTTTGCCGGCGGCGCATTTTCAACCGACAGCAGCACAGCGCCACCCCACTCCCCGCCCAGCCCGATGCCTTGGCCAAAGCGGCACAGAGCGAGAAGCAACGGCGCAGCCAGGCCGATCGACGTGTAGCCAGGCAACACGCCGATCAGGAAGGTCGAAATCCCCATCGTTGTCAGTGCCATCACGAGCGTCTTTTTGCGACCCACGCGGTCGCCGAAGTGGCCAAACAGCGCCCCGCCGACGGGCCTCGCCAGAAACGCAATGCCAAACGTAGCCAGCGATGCCAGCACCGACGTTGTCGGATCGGTCGCAGGGAAGAACAGCTTCGGGAAGACCAGAACCGCAGCCGTAGCATAAATGTAGAAATCGAAGAATTCGACTGCTGTGCCCACCAGGCTCGCGAAGAGAACCTGGCTGGGTGTATTGATCTGTTTTTTCAAGGGACCGCCGGGGAACAAGCAATATTCTATCGAACCGTCCCCGTATCGCCGATGCTTGGCAAGCTCCTCTTGTATGGGTTCCGGCTCTCTTTAACGCGTGGTTTACCAATCTCCTGAACCCGCGCGAGATCTACTCTCATCTAACGTTGGTCTGGAGAAAACCTTATGGGCCGTCGCTTCGCCGAGCTTGCCTTCACGCCTCTCGTACAAGAGGAACAGCTGCGCCACGGCAGCCGGCACCTGTACGAGCGCGTCGAGCACTCTCCCGATCTCGGCAACCGCCTCGGTCCCGATGAGCAGGAGTTCATCCGCGCACGCGACGGTTTCTACATGGCCTCGGTCACTGAGACCGGGTGGCCCTACATTCAGTTTCGCGGCGGTTCTCCAGGATTCCTGCGCGTCATCGATGACCAGACGCTCGGCTTCGCCGACCTGCGCGGCAATCGGCAATACATCAGCACCGCTAACCTCAAGCACGACGACCGCGTTGCCCTGTTCTTCATGGACTACGCGGCGCAAAGCCGACTGAAAATTCTCGGTCGAGTCAAAATTCATGAGGGGGACGCGGAGGCCGAGGGACTCATCGAAAAGCTGCGCGTGCCCGAAGAAAAGACGCCGCCCGAGCGCGTCCTCCTCATCCACGTCGAAGCCTTCGATTGGAATTGCCCGCAGCACATTACGCCGCGTTACACCCAGGCCGAGCTAACCGAACTGCTGGCCCCGATGCGCCATCGGCTGGAAGCATTGGAAGCAGAGAACAAGCGCCTGCGCGAAGCTGCAGCCAAATGAATCTCCGCTGCTGCCGCCCATTGGCCTTTCCGCCGCTGCCGTAGACTGGCTTCCAGGGCATGCTTACTTTTGGGCCAATGCCTGATCGCGGGAAGGGAGCTCCATGCGTCGTCTGCGGTACTGTGTCGCTGCCAGCCTCGACGGTTTCATTGCCGGCCCCAACGGGGAATACGACTGGATTGTCCAGGATCCGTCTTTCGATTTTGCGGCGCTGTGGGAGCAGTTCGACACGCTCCTCATGGGCCGCCGCACCTATGAAGTCGCAATCAAACGTCTCACGTTTCTCAACAGCATGGGTAAGAAACTCGTGGTCGCCTCCACAACGCTCGACGCTTCCCAGCATCCCGGCGTGACTCTCATCGCCGGCAACCTCGCCGAAGCCGTCGCCGCATTGAAGGCACAACCCGGGAAAGACATCTGGCTCATGGGAGGCGGCAGTCTTTTTCGTGGCCTGCTCGATGCCGGCCTCGTCGACTCCGTCGAACTCTCCGTCAGCCCCGTGCTGCTCGGTTCCGGTGTGTCCCTCGTTCCCGCAGGCGCGCTTTACCGCTTGCATCTGGACGAGAGCAAGGCACTGCCCACCGGCATCCTGACGTTGAAATACTCTGTCCGGTCCGAATCGTCAAGCCGTTGACAGGTCTTACACGCCGGAGTTCTGCGGGTTCACCAGGCTCTTCTTCGTCAAGCTGCCGCGCATCTGATTGATCGTCACAATCCACGGTACCGCGAGCGAGAAGAGAAGTCGCGCCGCCAGAACGCGTGGTTTCTGCTTGCGCGTGAACCGCCAATCCGACCCGAAGGCAAAATGCAGCGCCAGCACCGCAATCGCGGCCAACGGAATCCATGTCCAGGGCAGCACAACGATCGCTGCCACCTCTGCCACACATCGGGCAGCATTCCGCATCAGCCGGTTCCTGCGCACGCCCAGAATGCCATCGCTCACGGCGTAGCGCGCCATCTGCCGGCAAGCCGACACGAATGAATTCCGCGGTCGATAGCGTGCCTTGGCATGGCGTGGAAACGCCGGCGTCGTCACTCGGCGCGCCTCCAGGTCGAACAGCGTGTCTTCGCCGAAAAAAACAGTCTCGGGAAATCCGCCGAGGCGCCGCCAGAGATCTTTCGTGAAGGCCATCGACCGCGCCGTGCACGACTTGGTCGGCGCATCCGCCTCCATCTTCACACCAAAGAATGGAGCCGAAGCCAGATCCCACACCGTCGCATCCGTCGGGTCGAGACACGCGCCGCCGAGCGCGTACTCGGCCTCGCCGCTCACCAGCGGCGTCGTCAATTCCGCAAGCCAGTTCGGCGCATAGGTGCAGCCGGCATCCGCGCAGGCAATCAGATCGGAGCGCGCGGCGGCAATCGCAACATTGCGACCCTTCGAAATAGGGCCGGGGGTGAATTTCAAGCTACAGGATGGATCGCGGATCGGCCGCAGCGTTGCGTGGCGGTTGGCTGCCTCGCTCAGACCCTCCCATGTGCCGTCGGTCGAGCCGCCATCGACAACCACGATCTCGGCAGCCGGGGGCGCCTGCGCCGCCAGGCTCTCAATCAATCGCGCGATATTCTCCGCTTCGTTGAGAACCGTGGCGATCACGCTGACGGCGGGCATCTTTGTCGGAATCAGAACGCGTAGGTCACGCCGATCGCGGCGTGGGCATTAAAGCGACGATGCGTCGAGAAGCCGGGCTGATAGGGGGTCAGTGTGAAGGCAGAACCGATATCGTCGCCATACACGCGCAGGCCGAGGCGCTGCCCGAGTTTGTAGTCCAGCCCCATGCCGATTCCGCCGGCAAACGACTCGCTTGGCCGGATCGCAACACCGCCCGTATGCGCCGCTCCCAGCAGGCCATGCACAAAGATGCCCAGCCGATCGTAGAGCGGAGCGTGAAACTCCGGGCCGGCCAGGTACAGGTCGACCGAGGCGCTTTCCGGATTCGTCGAGGTGACCGTCCAGGCGTAATGCCCGCCCTCGGCCGTGATCCCGAAATACTTGCCCCAGTCTCGCGTCAACGAGGCGCTTACGCCCACAAGGCCGCTGTTCGACTGGCTTACCTGGTTCAGACTCGTGTAGCCGAATCCCACAAACGCGTGGTACTTGTACTCCGGTCCGGTGGGCTGGCTCGAGGTGCGCTCAGGGGCGATCTGGCAGTTGGCCGCGACCGGCATCAGCAGTGCCGCAGTCACGGCCCATATCCCAAACAACAACTTCCTCTTCAATGTGAAAGTCTCCTCGCTGCTTTGCTGGCGTCGCTTGAAAACGCACATCCACCTGTTCCATGCGCGGGCGCCGTAGGTTCATGCAGTTCACCCATAGACTATCGTTTACCCCCCCGTCCGACGAAGTACGATCAGCGGGGCTGCACAACGACAGGTCCGGCCAGATGGACAGATTCGCTGCCGCTGCTACTCACTGGGACGGCTGTGCCCTTCAGAGGAGAGCGGGCCAGTGTCAACCGCGCTCCAGATACCAGGGAATATTGATCACGATGATTCGCCGGTTGCCACGCACGAGCAGAATCACCTTCAGAAGGTCGGCGCGCCGGTTGTGCAGAAAGCCCTCCCACCAGTGGCGCACCACCAGTTCCGGCACCAGAACGCACACCTTGTGAAATTCCGTCTCCCGCTCCACCGACAGCACGTAATCCACCAGGGGCTGCAGAATGTACCGGTACGGCGACTTCAAGATAACCAGCTGCGGCACGCACTTGCCCGCTACACGCAGCGGCGCGGCAATCTTCTCTTCCCACTCCTCGCAGAAAGGGTCGGGCTCGTCGGTCAGCTGTACGTGCACACAGCGAATATCGTTCGACATCGAGAGCCCGAACGACAGCGCCTTTTCGGAGATGCGGCTCCAGCGATCGATGGGCATGATGACAATCGGCTTGCTGACGTCGGCGGCCACAATCGGCCGGTCAAGATCGGTCTCTCGCGCCACGCGCCGGTAGTGCCGCTTCACGGCGCGCATCGCCACAATCATCAGCACCACCAGCAGCGCCGTAATCCAAGCGCCCTCGACAAACTTCGCCACCAGCACCACCAGCGTCGTGATGCCCGTTGCCACCGCGCCCAGCCCGTTGAGCGTCATGCGCACCGGCGACCCGCCCTTCTTCCACCAGTGCATCACCATCCCAGCTTGCGACAGCGTAAACGCCATGAACGCGCCAATCGCATACAGCGGAATCAGCCGGTCCGTCACGCCGCCAAAAATGATCAGCAGCAGCGCCGTCAGCGCCACCAGCACATAGATGCCCCACGAGTACAGCAGCCGGCGCCCACGCAGAAGAAACACATGCGGCAGATAGTTGTTGCCGGCAATCGCCCGCGTCAGCCGCGGAAAATCGGCGAAGGCCGTATTCGCCGACAAGGCCAGCACCAGCAGCACCGAGCCGATGGTCAGGTAGTAAAACCATCCGTGGCCCATCACCGCGCGCGTCAGCATCGAGAGCACGCTCTCGTAGTGCGCCCCCATCGGATTGGTCGCTCCCACGCCGTACGCACGGCACAAAAACGCGATGCCCAGCAGCAGGACCGCCAGCGCCAGAATGATGATCGTCAGCGTGATCTTGGCGTTCTTGCGCGTGTCCTCGCGGAAGGCCATCACGCCATTGCTCACCGCCTCCACGCCCGTCATCGCCGTGCAGCCGGAAGAGAAGACCTTCAGCATCAGCCACAGGCCCACCGCCGCGGTGGCCGGCGGCAGCGCGGGCAGCGGCGTCACTGGCTGCGGCATGCCCTGTCACCGCCTTCACCGCGCCCACAATAATCACGGTCAGCAGCGTGCCCGCAAACAAATACGTGGGAATCATGAACACCACGCCCGTGTCGTGCACGCCGCGCATGTTCACAATGGTCAGGATCGCCAGCACCCCAAGGCAGATTGAGAGCGTGTGCGGCTGCAAACTCGGCACCGCCGAAATCAGCGCACCCACACCGGCTGAAATGCCCACCGCCGCCGTCAGAATGTAGTCGATCATCAGCGCCGCGGCTGCCAGCAGCCCCGCATTCGGCCCCAGGTTTTCGGTGGCCACGGTGTACGAGCCGCCGCCCTTCGGATACGCCTCAATCGTCTGCCGGTAGCTGAAATACACAATCCCCAGCAGCACCACGATGGCCACGCTCACCGGAACGATGTACCGCACGCCCATCGCGCCCAGCGGAATCAGCAGCGTCAGCGCGGCTTCCGGCCCGTAGGCCGCCGAGCTCAGCGCGTCCAGACCAAAGATCGGAATACCCGCGATAGGGCCGATGTGTTCGGCGCGCTCTTCGCTGGTGGCCAGAGGCCGCCCAAAAAGCAGATCAACAATGCGTGTGGAAACAGACATGAGAGATGTGCGGGTGCCTCGTCCTTGCAGCGTTGTTTCTCTTACTGCAAGGGTGGAAGAGCAGGGAAGTCCGACGTGGGCATTCTCTCATGGCGCCAGGAACGGCACCCTTTGCAGGGGGCGCGATGGAAGCGTAGACGCTATTGCAGCTCTGCCTTTTGAACGAGCCGCGCCAGCCTCTTCGGCGAAGCCTGCAAATAGCTCGCCGTCACCAGCTCCTTCACCTCCGCCCAATCCACCGTCGGCCGATCGAGCCGCAATCCAACCCAGCCCCTCGGTCCCACGTATGCGGGCATATAGAACTTGCGTGGACTCGCTGCGATCAGTCGCTCGTTTTCTCCGGGAAGCACTTTGCACCACATCCCGACAATCCCATCGCCGTGATGGTCGTCGAGGAAATACGCGAAGACTTTCTTGCCCACGCGGAAGTCCGCATGATCGCCCAGGTCAGACCGAGTTGCTTCCGGCAGTGCCAGGCAGATCGCGCTCAACTTGGCTTTGCGTTCGTGTGCGGTTGATCCAGTCGCCATTCAAGATCTCCTGCGGCAATAGCCATTAGTTCCCCGGCCCAGGCACCTTGCAGCACGCCCCCGCATCCGCCGGTTCGTTCGCCCCCGCGTCCAGCGCTACCTTCCAGCTACCATCGGCCTGCTTGCGCCATACCGTGATGTAACGGCCCGAGGTTTTCACGGGGTTGCCGTTGGCGTCCTTGCTCTGTCCTTCGAAATGTCCCCACGTGTACCCCATATCGCCCGACGGCCCCATCTGCGCGTCGGTCGGCGTCCACGTCAGCTGGTACTCCTTTGGCGACCAGTTCGCGGACTTTGCAATCGCCACTCGCCCAACCTTGGGTGCGGCGCCGTTGCTCAGCTCCACGCCGTCCTCGGCAAACCAGTCGGCAAATGCCGCCCCACCCCGCACCGCAACATCCTTCGCAAACCGCGTGTCCAGGTCGAACAGCTGCATCTTGCCCGCGCTCATCGTCGAGTCCACCAGCGGATTCGGCGTCGCCGACTGCGTTCCCGGCTCCGGCAGCTGCCCCCACGCCCGCAGGTCTCCAGCTAGCCCCAAAACGCACAAACCAAACCAAATCGCCCTCATTTTTCCGCGCACGCGTTCTCCTCTTCCCGACCTCTCCGCCATCCTAATCCTTTGCCCCGACCAGCAGGCTTTTTGGCTTTCTGGATGGAGTGCCTGGCAGAGGTTACATAGCATCGACTCCCCACACTCGGCGATCTCACTGATTGCTATACTTAGGGCTACGGTCCGCTGCGAGCCAGGTGGTTTTTGAGACCGACGCGATCAGAACCTCTCGCCTGAACTCCTGTACTAAGTAAGCTTCGAGCAAAAGCGAGCTTCGATCGGTACGCCCGGCTTTTTTGAGGGGGAAGGAAGTACATGGGAACACTGCTCGAGTCGATTCACTCGCCCGCCGATGTGAAGAAGCTCAACCCCACGCAGTTGACCGAACTGGCCGAAGAGATTCGGGTCTTCCTCATTCAGACGCTCTCCAAAACCGGTGGACACCTCGGCCCCAACCTCGGCGTCGTCGAACTTACGCTGGCCCTGCACTCTGTCTTTGACACCCCAACCGACAAGATCGTCTTCGACGTCAGCCACCAGGCCTACATCCACAAAATCCTCACCGGTCGCCGCGAGCGATTTGAGACGATTCGCCAGCCCGGCGGCCTCAACGGCTTTATGCTGCGCACTGAGAGCGACCATGATTGCTACGGAGCGGGCCACGCAGGCACCGCGCTTTCCGCTGCTCTCGGCATGGCCGTGGCGCGCGACCTCGCCGGCGGCAAAGAAAATGTAGTGGCCATCGCCGGAGACGCTGCCTTCACCAACGGCATCTCCTTTGAAGCTCTCAACAACATCGCCGACCAGACCAAGCGCCTCATCGTCGTGCTCAATGACAATGAGTGGTCCATCGACCGCAACGTCGGCGCCATCGCTCGCTACTTCCACCGCATCGTCACCAACGAGCGCTATGCGCAGCTTCCACGAGTCGGCCGCGAAGCTTAGTCGAGCGCTTCGGCGGCAAGACCGCCATGACCGTCGTCCGCCGCGCCGAAGAAGCCGCCAAGAGCATGCTCTGGCCCTCCATTTTGTTTGAAGAGTTCGGCCTGCAATACTTCGGCCCCATCGACGGCCACAATCTGCCGCTGCTGATCGAGACGTTTCAAGTTCCTCAAGACAGAAGACCGCCCCGTCCTGCTGCACGTCCTCACGCAGAAAGGCCGCGGCTTTCAGCCTGCGCTCGACGGCCAAAAGAAGTTTCACGGCCTCGGGCCTTACGATCCTGAAACCGGCAAGACATCCGCAGGCCAGACAACCTACTCTGAGGTCTTCGCCAACACACTGGTCCAGCTTGCCGACGACGATCCGCGCGTCGTCGCCATCACCGCCGCCATGCCCAACGGCACCGGCCTCGATCTCTTCCGTCCCGCATCATCCCAAGCGCTACTTCGATGTCGGCATCGCCGAAGAGCATGCGGTGGTCTTTGCCGCGGGCATGGCCACGCGCGGCTTTCGGCCCGTCTGCGCCATCTACTCCACCTTCCTGCAGCGCGCCTTCGATCCCATCGTGCACGATGTCTGCCCTGCAAAAACTGCCTGTCCTCTTCTGCATGGATCGCGCCGGCCTTTCCGGCGACGATGGCCCCACGCATCACGGCCTCTTCGACATCGCCTATCTGCGCGGCATTCCGGAGATGGTGCTGATGGCGCCCAAGGACGAGAGACGAACTCGCCGACATGATGAACACGGCGCTCACATTGCCCGGGCCCAGCGCGATTCGCTATCCGCGCGGCGCCGTGGTCGGTGTCGAACGCAAGCCCGCGCTTGGTGTCTTGCCCATCGGCAAGGCTGAAGTGCTCTCCGATGGCTCTGACGTTGCCATCCTCGGCCTTGGCCCCATGACCACGCTCGCGCAGGAACTTGGGCGTACGTCTCGAGCGCGAAGGCTTCTCTTCCGCAGTCATCAATCCGCGCTTCGTCAAACCTCTCGATCGCGAAGTGCTCGAGACCTACGCGCGCCGTGTCGCCGCTTTTGTCACCTTCGAAGATCACGTCAAGATGGGCGGCTTCGGTTCCGCCGTCATCGAAGCCCTCGACGAGATGGGTATCTCCATCCCTGTCGTCCGCATCGGATGGCCTGATCAATTCATCGAGCACGGCAAAGTCGATGCGCTGCGCGCCAAATACGGCCTCACCGTCGACGCAGCCCTCGCCGAAGTGCTTCCGCTGCTCGCCCGCCGCAAACGCCCGACATTAGTCGCGAGCTAAGCAACGTTTTTCAACATGAAAGGGAAGTTGTCATCCTGAGAACCCGCGTGTTTGGGGCCCCTGTGAACGACGAAGTCGTTCACAGGGGTAAGCGGGGCGGAGGATCTGCTGGTGAGGGTTTATCCGATCAGCACCGAATTGGTGCCCCATCCAAGTTTTGCTGGGGCGGGAAAGCAATCAGCCGGCATCACCCGCAGTTAAGGCTTTGCTGGACGTGCACGAGGGTTCCACTCGACCCGGAGACCCGGCCTCGCGCCGGCCAAGAAATTCTAATAACCGTAGTAGAGTTGCATCGGTCCAAATGAAGTGAACGCACCGCGTCGCCCGATGCCTGCGTAATCTCCTCCGCGAGGCGATCGAATGCGCAAGTTTTTGTTGGCTCTGGCAGTGATCGTGGGGACGCTTCCTGCGTTGGCGGCCAGGCCGGTGAGCGTTGCGGCGCTCAAGCAGATCCTCACAGAACAGACGGCTGCGCACAAGAGTGATGGCGCGATTGCGCAGGGAATCAGCGATCTTGAGCTAACTGAGGAACTGACCGTGCCGACATTGGGCCGCATTACGGCCGATATGCTGCCAGGGCCTCAGACTGCGCAAGCACTGGAACTGCTGGCGGACGCTTCTGTGCTTTTGGCTCCACCGGCAAACGAGTTGCCTGCTGCGGGCCGCCCGGATATGGCGACGCAGAGGGCAATGTATACAGCGGCGCTGAGTTATGTCATGAATTCGCTGCGGCACTTGCCGGATTTTCTGGCGACACGGGAGACGCGCAGCTTCAACGACAGTCCCACGATAATAAGCCACAGCGGCTACGCGCCCGTGACAGCGATGCATGCGGCGGGGACGTTTCAGCGCGACATCACGTATCGCGACGGGAAAGAGGTTGGCGAAGCAGAACGGGCGTCGGCGAAGAAAGCTCAATCGCCAGTGGGACTCACGACCTGGGGAGAATTCGGGCCGGTGCTCGCCATCATTCTCACCGATTCCCTGAAGGGGCGAGTGACTTGGAGCCGCTGGGAAGACAGTGCACAGGGGCGAGTGGGGGTATTTCGTTACGAGGTACCCAAAGCGATGTCGCACTATGAGGTCGACTTCTGCTGCGCGTGGAACAGAATGGACAACGTGGTAAGTTCCGGGCCCACGTCGCTTGCGTATCGCGGAACGCCAGCCTATCACGGCGAGCTGTATCTCGACCCGGCCACCGGAGCCGTCCTTCGCGTGACCCTCGAGGCAGAGCTTGGGGAAAACGAAATAATCCGGAGAGCGGCGATTTCGTTGGAGTACGGCCCCGTTGAAATTGGAGGAACGAGTTCCATTTGCCCGACGCGCAGCGTAGCGATCTCCCAGGACATGAACCGGCAAGGCCTAACCATCGGGGGCGCGACTCCGCTGACGCGAATCAACGAAACGCTCTTCACCGGGTATCACCGTTTTGGATCGACATCACGCATCCTGGCGAGCGCTCCGGCGAATCAGCCACCGATCAGTTCAGAGACCGCACAACCCGGTGCGCCGGCGCAGCCAACGACTGCTTCCGGCGAGACGACGAAGGAAGCGGAGACAGTAACCGCAGCGCCGGAGACCGCCGCGGCAGAACGTCCCATAGAAAATCCGCCAACGGCTGCGCCCCCTGCGACAACCGTCGAACCCGCGCCGACGCCGACGGATGCTGTGGCGAAAGCCTCCCCGCCCCAAGCCACCGCGGCCGCAGCGGACATCCCGCAGACGCTCCTCTTCAAATCGACGACGCGCGATGTGGTGGTCGATGTAGTTGTTACCAAGGGCAACGGCGACCCCGTGACCGGTCTCGGCAAGCAGGATTTTGCCGTAGCCGAAAATGGCAAGATGCAGGCGATCGATTTCTTCGAGGATCACTCGGCGAATACTCCTGCCGCGAGCGCGCCGCCTGCCATGCCGCCACTGCCTGCGGACGCTGTGACGAACGTTCCGCCGACTTCATCGAGCGACGCAGTGAACGTGCTCCTGCTCGACGTGTTGAACACCCCGCCCCAGGACCAGACCTATGTGCATAAGGAGATCCTCGAATTTCTGGGCAAAATGAAGCCGGGCACGCAAGTGGCGATTTTTGTGACGGGCTCGAAACTGCGGTTTGTGCAGGGATTCACCACAGACTCCTCGGTGCTGCTGAATGCGCTGAAACGCGACGCCCTCCAACCGGAGAAAAACGGCCGATCCCACAGCGACGCAGCTAACGACGCTTCAGACCTTTCAAAGCTTGCAGGCATGCAGGCTTCGCCGTTCGCGATTGAAGCACTCGCCAATGCTCAGGCCTCCGCAAGCATCAGGGAATACGGCGCGCGGGCATCGATGACCTTCGAAGCACTGAACTATCTCGCGCACTATCTTGCCGGCGTGCCGGGTCGCAAAAACCTGATCTGGTTCTCAAGCACTTTTCCGGTGGTCATTTTTCCCACGGCAGAGCAGCGCCAAAGCATCGAAAAGAACCCGTCGATGCCCGGCTATCTGCAACGCATGAAGCAGACCGCCGATCTGTTCACGGTTTCGCAGATCTCGGTATATCCCATCAGTGCCGAGGGCATGATGACGGAGCACGTGCTGGAGGCCGACAGCACCGGGCCGGGCACGTCGTCGGCGTTTGGGGCGCCCCGGATGGGCCTCGCGCCCGACGGTCCCATGAGCAATGGGACGATGTCGCCGTATGTCGCGGGTGCCAGTGCGCGTTCCGGGGTGATCGATGCGATGGAGCAACTGGCGGCATCCACGGGCGGCAAGGCGTTCTACAACACCAACGACTTGAATACCGCGATGCAGCGCGCGCTGGACGACGGTGCACACTACTACACCGTTGGCTACTCACCTGACGACAAGACGATGGACGGGAGTTATCGCCGAATCGACGTGAAGCTCACCAACGCAAAGTACAAGGTGTCGTATCGACATGGCTACAACGCAGACGACCGGCCGGCGCTCGCTGTGGGTGCGGGGACCAATCCGCTGACGCCGCTGCTGGAGTATGGACTGCCGGGGGCGACGGGGGTTTTGTATGGCGTGGCCGCGAAGCCAGGTCCAACGGAAGAAGCATCGCCAGCGAACCGCGCGGGAGCGAATATAGCGCTCAAGGGGATGGTAACGCGCTATCGCGTCGACTTTACAATTCGTGCCGAAGATGTCGAGCTGCGGCCCGACACGCAAGGCGGACGGAGCGGGCGCCTGCTCATCGGGCTGAAGGCCTTCGACCCTGATGGGAACGTGTTGAACTGGGAAGGCGACGACGAGTCCTTGGATCTGAAGGACACGGAGTATGCTGCCCTGGTCAAGAGCGGGATTCCGGTGCATCTGATGATCGATCTGCCAGCGCATGCGCGTGTACACCTCGTGACGGCAGTCTATGACCGAAACTCAGGCAGGGCTGGAACACTGGAAGTGCCGCTCGGTGGGGGCCAACCGTAGGGAAGTCGCGACGGCCATCTTGTGGGTCGGGCCTACTTGAAGCAAGCGCCCCAGTCCAGCGTCCGCCCGGACCAAGAGTCCCCACTGTGCGACAATCCACAAAGGCCGTTTTTCTTATGCGACACGTCCGCTTCTTTCAGGCTTTGATCTGCAGCTGGATCGTAGCCGCAGGTCTTGCCTGGTCGCTACCGCCACCCCAGGTCACGCCCGGTTCCTCTTCTTCCCTCGTGCTCGCCGGGGGAACCCTCATCGACGTCACCAACTGGGGCCGCTCCGCACGCGACCTTCCCGATGCCATCGTCATCATCGAGGACGGGCACATCCTTGCCGTCGGTTCGCGTGCCGATCTCCCCATCCCCAAGGGCGCGCGCGTCATCGACTGCACAGGGAAGTACTTGATCCCCGGCCTGGTCGATGGCTTTGCCGGCATGAACTCGCAAGGACAGGCCAACGCCTTCCTCTATATGGGCGTCACCACTGTTGTGGCCAGCTCCGACGCGCGACGCGGTCACATTGACTTCAACGCCAACCCCAAGCCGCATCTCTACCTGCTCGACTCCATCGGAACGACGGATGACTGGAGCCTCCTCATTGGCCAGTCAGACTGGACGGCAAAGCTGCGCGAGGGCACCCACCCCGTTGAACTCAGCCCGGAAGACACCGCGCGCCAGCTCAACGACACCGCGCATCTCGGCACCCGCGTCGTGTGGCTCGGCGGAGGTATTACCGCTGCCAATACGCAGTGGATCATCGCCCACGCCCACCAAATGGGCCTGGTCACCTACGGCGAATTTGTTGCAACCCCCTACACCGTCGGCATCGAGGCCGGCGTCGATGTCCTGCTGCACATGAGCCGGTACGAGCTCGGTGTTGTCCCCGCGGAGCTGCAGCGCCCCCTCGTTGACGACCCCAATGGATCAGCCACCACCACGGCCTACGACTACGCGGAGCACCTGCCGCCCGGCGATGCGCACCTCCGTGCCTACGCGCTTCTCATCGCCACCCATCATGCCGCGCTCATGCCCACCTTCAGCATCTATTTCCAGCGCCTGCCCGATCATCGCAATTTATGGAATGAGCCTGCCGCAGCCCTGCTCAACCCCGCCAACATGTTCAACCCGCCCGATCCGGCCACCGGTGAAATGACCTATCCTCTCGCCTCCTGGACCCGTCACCTTCCCGCCAGCACCCAGCGATGGCTTGAAGAAGGGCAGCGCAAAAAGGCCGATCAGACCGCCATGCGCCTGTGGCGCATCAACCAGACCATCTTCAACTCCCAGCCTCATTACCTCGCCGCTTCCGGCGCCGCCGTGATGGGCTCCCTCACCGGCATCTCCGAACATACCGAGCTCGAGATGCTCGTTCGTCTCGGCCTCTCTCCGCGCGAAGCCCTCGCCGCCGCCACCAATAACTACGCGCTTCAATTCGGATGGAATGAACTCGGTCTCATCGCTCCCGGCCGCCGCGCCGATATCCTCGTCGTCGACTCCGATCCCACAAACAATGTCTGGAACACCCGACGCATTTCCGCCGTCCTCATGGATGGCAACCTGATCGATCGCGACGCCCTGCTCAAGCTCAAGAAGTAGCGCACGCGCAAAGCAGCCGCCCTCAAACATGGCGGCTGCTCTGCATTCCTGTGGATATGCTCCAATCCGTTTAGTTAGGCAGCACCACCGAGTCGATCACATGAATCACCCCATTCGACTGAAACACGTCTGCGATCGTTACCGTTGCCTTTCCGCCCTTCTCGTCCGTCAGCGTCACCTTGCCACCCTGCAGCATCGCGGTCAGCGTGCCGCCTTCCACCGTCTTCAATTCGGCCTTGCCCCCGCCTTTCTTGATCAGGCCGATCAGCTCCTTTGCGCTCACTTTCCCAGCCACCACGTGATAGGTGAGGACCTTCACCAGCTGGTCCTTGTTCTCGGGCTTCAGCAGCGTATCCACCGTGCCCGCGGGCAGCTTGGCAAATGCTTCGTTGGTGGAGCAAAGACCGTAAACGGTCCAGGGCTTTCCAGTGTCTCCACCAGCCCGGCAGCCTTCACCGCGGCAACCAGCGTTGTGTGGTCCGGGGAGTTGACTGCGTTCTCCACGATGTTCTTTGTCGGGTACATGGCGGCGCCGCCAACACGCGGATCGGTTTGCGCAAATGCGCTCCCGGCCGAAAGCGAAAGGGCGACTGCAGCACACAGCGCCAACAGATTCTTGCTCGTACGATTCATGAAGTTCCTCCGGTGCAGATTTGGGTACACCTGAAGAACGCGCCAGCCTTCGCTCTGGATTCACCACATTGGAAGACAATTCAATATCATGAACAAACCTCCTGGCCCTTGTCTGTCATGCCAAATCCAAGGCCAAATGGCTGTCTCGACACTTCCGTGCAGGTCCCCCGGTGGAAAACCTGCGAAAATCGGTTAAGTTAGCAGAGGAATGATTTCAGTGGCCGCCCGGCAAGAGGACTCCATCGACTCGCTTTCAGCAAGCAGAAACAAGCATGCGCCCCATAACAAGTGGCTCATTCTGATCGCGGTGTACAAGAGTCTTCAGGCTCTGCTGTTCGTAGCCGTCGGCATCGGCGCCTTTCGCCTTCTCCATCAGGATATTGGCGATGTTCTCGATAGCTTTCGCGAAGCTCTCCACTTCAGCCCTGAATCCCGCCTCGTCAACTTCCTGCTCGACAAAGCCTCGCTCATTGACGACCCCATGCTCCGCCGCATCGGAGCCCTGGCATTCAGCTACGCGGCTCTCAGCTTTGCCGAGGGCATCGGCCTCTATCTGGAGAAAGCCTGGGGCGAGCTCCTCACGCTCATCATCACAGCCTCGTTTTTGCCGTGGGAGATCTTCGAGGTCTTCCGCCACGTCACCTGGGTCCGGATCGGCTTGCTCCTCATTAATACGTTAGTTTTTCTCTATCTCCTCAAACTCATCGCCGCCCGCCGCAAACCCAGCGAGCGTACCCAAAAACCCTCCGCCGACGCTAACGCCGTCTAGTTCATCCGCTGCCCGATCCGCGCGGCCCCGCCAGTCCCAATCGGTTGGCCGAAGAGTAACTGACGAGTAGGCCACAACCCGACCGCAAACAGAAGCAAGGTGCCTCGATCCGTGGCTGAGCGCAATGGCTGCTTACGCCACACGACGCTTACAATATCGCCATGCAGAAGGCCCTCTCCAACCCTGAGCCAGACGCAGCTGACAAAGACTTCTTCCAACGGCTTCGCCGTGAGCTAGAGCATGAAATCTCAGGGTATGCATACGAGCATCCTGCAGATGCAATAGGGAGCCCGCTCCCAGCTGAGGTGATTCGCTCTTATCTGAATTCAATGCGCCTCTGCCTCGTCGAACCCCATTGGGAAGAGGTCAATATCTGCAATACTCGTGAGGAAACCTGGACTGGCGTGGGTGTGAAGCGCATGTGCGTCACGATGGCTGAAGACGTGGGCTACGTTCTTGCGTTCGACCCAGTCGTTGAGCAGTACCACTTGGCATGGCGGGGCGAACGCGGCTTGGGCACCTGGGGTATTAGTGGAGATGGGGTCGGGTGTTTCATCGCTCGATAGTTGACATGAGACCGCCTAGGCGCTCAGCTAGGGAATGATGTGGCGGACGCTCGCTTTTTCGGATTGCGGTCGTATCACCCTCTCCCCGTCAATAACACTTCGGTAAACACTCCAGCACACCTCCGGCGATGCTGTTTTTTTCTCTTGCACCTCCCATGGCAGCATTCTTGTGTACTGGGTGGCGGCAAAAAGGGCTGTATTCGCAGGCAGGATTGGACTGAAGACACGCAAGGAATTGATCAACGATTACCTGGGCACGGCTCGCAAGTTCCCTGTTCATCTTCTCTATTCCGTGCCATATAAGCCCGCACAGCTCCGATCCCGAAGAGAAACGATGTGCCCAGGGCCGCCAGGATGATCTCGTTTCTTAGAATCGAGAACATTCCAGCGTAATCGAACCGCGATGCTTCATGAAGGTAGACCATGCCCCCGAAAATGGCGACGCCCGTCCATAGCACGCCTATCCAGAGAAGGGCTTGCAAAACATACAATGCGAGATTTCTCAGCGCCTGCGAGCTCATGTGTCCTCTCTGAGCGGTCAACGGATGATCGACTCTCAGTGGAGCGCCAGGCCAATGAGGCGTCAATGCCGCGAGGGTGTGGAGGAGATGAAAAAGGTAACTGGTAAAGAGGTCTTTGAGAGGGGCAGGGAGAGTAAAGGGCAGTCCCCGGAACAATTACGGAGGACTGCCCTTTCGAAGCGAGAAAACCCGCCCGCAGTGATCCTAGCGACAGGCGGAAATCGAACAATCAACTAAAAGTTGTATGGCACTTTCGAGCACATGGAGTGTTTGCGATTCATCTTCGTCGCAAACACTGCTCTCATTCGGATTTTGGGGGGCCTACTGGGTGGCTCACGACTCGCCGTCATGCTAGATTTCTAACGTCCACATACAACGGCCGCAGGCAGCACTGAACCTCAAGCAAGAGCAAGGGGATCTCATGAGACGGCAGTCCATTCTGGCAGCAGTCGTGTTCGTCCTATTTTCTTCAACCGCGTGGAGCCAGCAACTCTCCGCGAGGATCACCAACCAGGACGTAGTCGACATGGTGGGCATTGGCCTCTCCGACGACGTTATTATCGCCAAAATCCGCTCTGCCAGTGCAGGAGCAACCCTGCAGTTCGACACGACCGTCAGCGGTCTGAAGGAACTGAAGGCGGCTAGGGTCCCCGACGAAATTATCAAGGTGATGATCAATCCTGCGCCTCCTGCCGGCCCGATCGTTGTAGCGGCCACGCCTATGACGAACGACCCCAACCTCCCGCCGCCGGAGGTCGGCGTTTATTGGAAGAATGGCTCCGCGTTTGCCCGCATCGAGGGACAAGTCATCAGTCAGGCCAAGGTGGGCGGCAAGGCGGGCAGCATGTTCACCTACGGCATGCGCAACGAACACTGGGACGCTTATATTGACGGGCCGCAATCGAAAAACGCCGTCGGCGAACGTCAGCCGTTGTTCTATCTCTACGTCCCCGATGGAGGCAGCGCCGGCGACTTCAAACTGATTAGCCTTGAAAAGAAAGGCAACCGGAGGGAGTTCCAGATAGGAAGCTTCGGCGGCATCACCGGCGGCAAATCGGGCGTTAAGCGCGACAAGGAGATTGACTTCACCGCGGAACACGTTGGAATTAGAACCTACAAGCTTAAGCTTGCCGCGGACATGAGGCCAGGAGAATACGCCTTTTTCATGGGTACCGGTCAGCAAGCAACCATGGCGGGTGGTTCCTCTGGAGGAGCCCGATCCGGCGGCGCCGCTGCGGGAAGGGTTTACGACTTCAGAATTCCAGAGTGACGGAACAGTGCATATCGAAATTGACCGTCGTGCACCTACGTCCTGATGATGTGGAGTTCGTTATGGTTTCATACCGCACCGAACGAATGACCCGCTATCGGGATTGACCGGCCGCTGCCGGATAGGCCTCACTCCTAACCGGAATCGGGCGCTCGACACGCCCACGAACGCCAAGAAAATCCCGGGCCGCCTCTACGGTGACCTGGGATTTCTTGTCCAACGAAGTGTCTGGCAGGTTTAGCGCTGGTGCGGAGCCAGACGAATAGACACGATCGTTCCGTCCTCTCGCGCCATCACAAAATTCCCATCGATCTGCCGCCACTCATGGCCTGCGGGCGGACGGCGAAGATGGTTCTGCCGATAATCCACCTTGTCGCCCCTGTCCCAGTCTTCGTGCTGAATCTTTGAGCCTGCCTTCCATTCATGGTGCTGCTTGTAGCTGTGGTTGTCTTGATGATCCCTGTCCTGATGATCCTGGGCCAGGGCGGGCACGCTGGCCAGTGCCATGGCCAGGAGGGGAAGTGCGAATACTGCTCGAATCGTTTTCATGAATACTCCTGGAGGTTGGATTCCGATTCGGAGCGAACTGTTGTCGGGGTTCTTTCGTGGCCTTCAACTCCGCAGGCGACGATTGCTATCGGATGCGCAAGGGCCTCCCAGGCATTACCGGCCCTGGATTAGCGGCCCTGGATTAGCGGCCCAGGACTACTGCGCAGGCGAGATGAGCGCTTCCGGCTTCGCAGCGAACGCCATCCGCGGTTCGTTGCCCACCACGGTGAGCCCTCTTGAAAATGCTGCAAGCAGCGGGCGAGCGCGTTCCACTGCGTCATCTGCACCTGCCGCGACGATCCATAGCCGACCCACTTCGGCATCGCTTGCCTGGCCAACTACCGGCGCGCCCACAAACGCGATCCCGCGCTTCGCGTGCTCCGCAGTGAGCCGCTCGCAGAGATGAGTACTGATGGTGCCGCACAAGATGTGAAGCACGCCGGGGGAGAGCGCATCCATCAGCCGGTGAACACCGAAAAACACTTCTTCGTAAGCCGCATCGTCCAGCAGCATGGTGATCACAGCGTCGGAGCCAAGTTCGGCTTCAGCCGGGGTCGCGGCGGCAATGGCGCCTTCACGAAGCAGCGGCTTGGTGCGCTCTTCGCTCCGGTTCCACACCGACAGTTCGTGTCCGGCAGCCAGCAGCCGCAGCGCCATCGGTGTTCCCATTGTGCCTAGTCCCAGAAATCCAATCCTCATGGCCATTCCTGTCGGTGCAGTTGCTCACGACTTTCCCGCGTGGTCGCCATACTCCCAGTCATACGGGACACCCGTGTTGCCGAGGATGAACTGGACGAGCGCAGGGAAGCCCGCTTCGGAGCGAACATCGTTGGAGAGGATCAGGACACAGCGCTGGCTGGTCTCGAGGCAGACCATCGTGTTGGCCGTCTGGCCATCGTGGCCTCCTTTGTAAAAGCCGTGCCCCTGCGGTCCGTCAAACACAACCACGCCCAGTCCCGACGCCAGGTCCTTGCGCTGCGCGCTCAAAGGCACGTCGGGCTGGAAAAGCGGAAACAGGCCGGCCGTCGTAAGGTGCAAACTCGGCTTTGTGATCTCGGCGCGTGCAGCGGGAGTGAGCCCATCGCCGCGCACCAGGGCAGCAGTAAACTTCGACAGGTCGGCTATGGTGGTGTTCATTGAGCCCGCCGCGCGTACCTTGCTGCGCTTGTCGTGCGGCTGCGGCTCGCCTCGATCGTTCCACCCATCGGCGACATTCGGGTCGGGGTTGTCTTTTGACCAGACCAGACTCGTGCGCGTCATGCCCAGCCGATTAAAGTTGGCCTTGGTTAGCTCCCCGACATCGAGCCCCAATCCCTGTGCCTTGCGGCCGTGCTCGGTCACGAATTGAAGAAGGATGAAACCTTCGCCCGAATAGCTGAAGCGCGTACCGGGTTCGAAATGGATGTGCAGCTTCTGGTCCGGTTCGATGAACCAGAAATTGCTGAAGCCGGTGGAATGCGTCAGGCACATACGCGGCGTGATTCGTTCCCATCGCGGATCTTCCGCAAGATCCTTGTAGGGCCCGTATTTGTCAGGGAAGACCGGATCGGGACCATAGGCAGGCAGCGGCTGGTCGAGATCGTCCATCAGAGGCGTGTCGAGTTTGATCTTGCCCTGATCGACCAGCTGCATCACCGTGTACGCAAAAACCGTCTTGGTGAGCGAGGCGCCGTACATCACCGTGTCCGTGGTCAACGGGTCTCCCTTGGCCGTGCGGATGCCGTACGCCCGGACATGGCCGACCTTGCCGTGATCGATGACCGCAACGGCCATACCGTTGGCGTGGGTCTCGGCCATGATTTTCCGCACTTCGGCGTCAACGGCCGCGCCGCTCGGAATCCCTTGTGCGATTGCTGCCAATGGAAGGAAGAAGGAAGCCGCAGGTACAACCAATTGCTGAAAGGCCCTTTTGCCCGTTTTCATTGAGATGATCCCCCAAGACCGGATCCTACCGAACAACCTTTCGCTTTTTGTTCCCCTTTACACCCTTTCGTCTGGGTTGAAAAGGGCTCAGATCGGGTCGGAACCATAATCCTAAACACTATCCATTGTGGTTTTGAGCAACCTCTGGCCTATATATAAGAATTCCCGCCGCAGAACTGACCATTTTTCGGTGCAAGTCCACTCTTCCGTGCACTTTCTCCATTTTCAGTTGTTGGACCCAGACCCATTGTGGGCTATGATCCCGAAAGTGGTCCAAAATGGAGTCAAGTGGAAGGATGGGGTCGAACGGGATCAAAAATCCCTCCGAATCCCTTCACTTTACACCCCATCGTGGCGCCTCAGGCCAGTGCGAACCAGCCTGAGTACCTCGATCTTGTAATTTCCCTGCGGCCCGTTTATGCCCCAGGAACGGCGGTAAAAGGCTATGTATCGCGGAAATCATCCGGCAAAAGTCGATGAAAAGGGAAGACTTAAGGTTCCCTCTGCGTTCAAGGGCCTGCTCGATGCCGCCAGTGTTACCCAGTTTTTTGTTACCAGCACCAACGGCAAGTCAGCCGAGATCTGGCCCCTCCCGGAGTGGGAGAAGGTGGAGCAAAAGCTCCTCAAAGTCAGCGCTCTCGACCCGGCCGTCGAAGAATTTCTCAACCTGGTCAATTACTACGGCCAGCAAGTGGAGATGGATAACCAGGGCCGCATCCTTCTCCCCCAGATTCTGCGCACCAAGGCCCAGCTCGATGCGGAAGTCACGGTCATGGGAAAGGTCAAGTTCCTCGCCGTCCACAACCGCGCAATGTTTGAGAAGGAACTGCCCGCTACCGGCATGTCTCCGGAACGCCAGCAGAGAGTTTCCAGTTTGTTGAATGACCCGGAATAGTTTTTTCCCCGAATGACTTACCCCCCAGGGGGAGCGCATGACGAAGTCGGCTGAACGCCATGTGCCAGTTCTTTTACAAGATGCGATTGAGTTTCTCCATGTGCGCAAAGGCGCTACCGTGGCCGACTGCACACTCGGCCTCGCAGGCCATGCCTCCGAGATCGCTCGACGGCTTGGCCCTCGCGGCCACCTGATCGCCTTCGATCGAGACCCGGAAGCAATGGTCCTCGCTCAGGAGCGATTAGCCGAGATCACAGCTGAGTTGGGGGCTGAGGCGCCCAACATTACTTTCATCGGCGAAGCATTCAGTTCGATTAGCCGGCACGTTCAGCCCGCTTCGCTCGACGGCCTGCTCGCCGACTTCGGCGCCAGCAGCCTGCAGTTCGACGAAGCGCACAGGGGATTCAGTTTTTCGGCAGACGGCCCTTTGGATATGCGTCAAGACACGCGCCAAAGGATGACTGCCGCACAAGTGGTGAATGAGGCGAGTGAGCACGAGCTAGCAAACCTCATTTACGAATACGGAGAGGAAAGGAGGTCGCGGAGAATCGCCAGAGCCATTGTGCGGGGGCGACCAGTGACAACAACCGGGCAGTTAGCCCGCCTTGTTGCCACAGCCGCCCCGGCAATGAAATCAGACCGGATTCATCCTGCGACACGTACCTTTCAGGCCCTTCGTATTTATGTGAATCGAGAGTTGGACGAAATCCGGGCACTGCTCGAGGCCGCACCTGCTTTGCTTAAGCCCTCAGGCCGCCTGGTCGTCATCAGCTTTCACTCGTTGGAAGATCGCATCGCAAAAGACAGTTTGCGCGAAGGCGCGCACACAGGCATTTGGGAAATTTTGACCAAGAAGCCGGTCACAGCCGGCGAAGAAGAGATGAATCGCAACCCGCGCTCCCGCAGCGCAAAGATGAGAGCGGCAGAAAGACAGCCTTCAGCTTCTAGCTACTAGCTTCTAGCTGATGAACACCTGAACTACAGCTTGGCACGATCAAGCTAGCAGCTAGGAGCTAGCGGCTAGAAGCTAGGAGAAGACCATGGCGGCATGCACGACCACATTCGATCTGGGCCCCACGCAATCCTGGCCTGCAGCCGTTGCCAACCGCAACGCCGAGTTGCTCACGCAGCAAACTATGCGCCGCCGCGGCATCCGCACTCCTGAGATCATGTTTGCCCGGCACTTCGACAACACCCGCCTGGTCAAAGCATCCGATCCCGTGCGCGTGCGCCAGATGCGCATCTTCTCGGCCGCCGTCACCGTGCTCTTCTCCCTGGTCATGATCTACGGCTTGCAGCACTTCAGCGCCATCGAAGGCTCCTACCGTGTCGAATCGGAAAAACAGCAGCTCGATCAGCTTCGCGAAGAGAATCGCCAGCTCCGTCTTGCCGAAGCACAGCTCTCGCAGCCTGGCCGCATCGATGGCCTCGCTCACGAGATGGGCCTCGCCGCTCCGCTGCCCAGCCAGGTCGTGCACGCCACCGCGCATGCAGATGCCAGCGCGCCGGTGTACGCGGAATTCACAGTCCCTCCCCCACCCACCAGATAGAGACCGGTAAACTAGATGGCGAGTACAGTTACGCCCTCCCCCATCATGCAGTCGGGCCCCCTTCGCGCCGCGCGCCCGCGCGGCGCAACAACCCGCACCACGCTCATGAAGCGGAGACGCTTCTGGGTCGTCTGTTCCTTCTTCCTCTTCTGGGCGCTCGCCATCACCGTCCGCCTCTTCTGGCTCCAGGTCATCCACCACTCTGAATACGTTGAACGCGCGCAGAAGCAGCAGCAGCGCACCTTTGAGGTCGCGCCCCGCCGCGGCATTCTCTACGACCGCAACATGCGCGAGCTCGCCATGACCGTGCAGGTCGACTCCATCTACGCCGTCCCCAACGAAATCGAAGACAAAGACAAGGGCGCCTACGCGCGCACTCTCGCCGGCCTCACCCACGTCGATCCGGCCGACGCCCAGACCACCGAACACGAGATCGAAAAACGCCTTGACGGTGGCCGCGGTTTTGCCTGGATCGCTCGCCGTGTCACGCCCGAGATTGCAGCACATGTCCGCGCTTTGAACCTCGACGGCCTCTATTTCCAGAAAGAATTTCAGCGCTTCTACCCCAACGGCGACATCGCTGCGCAGGCGCTCGGCTACGTTGGCCTCGACGACAACGGTCTCGGCGGTCTCGAGCAGAAATTCGACTCCCGCCTTCACGGCACATCCGGCCGCGTGCTCACCGCCATCGACGCTCGCCGCCACGTTCTCGGCTCCATCGAGCATGAACCCGACCCCGGCCAGAATCTTCAACTCACCATCGACCAGAACATTCAGTTCATGGCTGAGAATGCCCTCGATCATGCGATGGAGAGGACCCACGCCGACAACGGCACCATCGTGGTGCAGGACGTGCACACTGGCCAGATTCTTGCCCTCGCGATCCGCCCCACATTCAACCCCAACGACTTTCGCCACACCACGTCCAAGCTGCTCAAGGACCACGCCGTCAGCGACGTTTACGAACCCGGCTCCGTCTTCAAGCTGGTCACCTACGCCTCCGCAATCGATGCGCAAGTGGCCAAGCCCGACGACATGGTCGATTGCCAGGGTGGACAAATCACCCTTGCCGGCCGCGTCATTCACGACGACAAGAGCGACCGCGGCATGGGCGTCGTCACCGTGGCCACAGCCCTCGCGCGCTCCAGCGACGTCGCCGCCGTCAAGATGGCCCTCAAGGTCGGCCCCGATCGCTTCTATCAATACATTCGCAACTTCGGCTTCGGCAGCCGCACCGGCCTGGAACTTCCCGGCGAAACCCGCGGTCTGCTGCGCCCCACAAACAGATGGAACGGCTCGTCGATCGGCTCTATCGCCATCGGCCAGGAAGTCGGCGTGACACCGGTGCAGCTGGTTTCCATGGTCTCGACAATCGCCAACGGTGGCACCTATTTTCCTCCTAGGATTCTTCTCACCCCGCCCTCAACGTCCGACCAAAAGCCCGCCCCCCTGCAAGGGGCGCAGGTGCAGCATCGCGTCATCTCCGAGTTGGCTGCGGCCCAAATGCGCAAGATGATGGAAGGCGTTGTCCTCTACGGCACTGGCAAGCCCGCACAACTCAACGGCTATTCGTCGGGAGGGAAAACGGGAACCGCGCAGAAGATTGATCCCGTCACGCACCTCTATTCGAAGACGATGCACATCGCGTCCTTCGCCGGCATCGCGCCCGTGAACAATCCCGCCATCGCCGTCGCCGTCGTCATGGACAACCCCAAGGGCGCCGCCTACTACGGAACCACCGTCTCCGCGCCGGTCTTCGCGGAAGTGGCCCAGCAGGTCCTCGAGTATCTCGGCGTTCCCCACGACATCGATGTGCAGCAGCCCAAGACGCCCGCGAAGAAAGAGCCGAAGAGTGATCTAGCCGAAGACGATTCGGCCGCCGATCAGAACAACGTCAACTCGCTCTTCGCCGCGGTCAACGATCTGCCCGCCGACGACCCGCTACGCACGCCCCCGCAGCCGGCGCCGCCGCCAGTTGCAGTTCCGTCGGCCACGACTCCAAACGATAAGGCCGCTGCATCGCAAGTGGCCACATCCCTCATCCAAAAGTCTGCCACACCGCAGGTGTCGCAGGTGTCGCAGACGTCGCAGGTGCTGACCATCAGTGATGGCAGAAAGCTGATCGTGCCGACCCTCGTCGGCCTGCCCATGCGCAAAGTCATCGAGCTCGCATCAACGGCTGGCCTCGACGTGCAGATTATCGGTAACGGCACCGCGCGCCAGCAGGCACCCGCGCCCGGCAGCAAGGTCCACACCGGTACCAGGATTGTCGTCCACTGCACGCAGTGATGTGCAGTCCAGAGAATGAAATCCCAATTGGGAAGACAGGAATGCCCGAAACTTCGTGGTCTCAATTCGCGACTGTCGGTCAAAAAGGAAGCGAGAGTGGAGTTACGATTCGCGATGAAGAGCATCCGCTCGGAGCGCGGATTACGCTGGAGCGTGAGACCGGCATAGCCCCTTTCGTCATCACTTGTGGAATCTACGGCTGGATGGTGCATACTCGTTTTTTCGAGACAGGCAGTGAGGCAGACCTACAATTCGACCTCATGAAAGCGGACCTGTCGCGTTTGCTACAGACCTTGAACCAAACCAATTCCGTTGATCATCGATCGCTCTACGAGTCGGTTGAAGCATTCGTCAAGAAATTCCCCTGACAACTGGTCGGTCCTGCTCCGGCGTTCTGTGATGCGATGAGTTCCGAAAAAACTACGCGGGGCTAGCCCAACTACAATCAACAACGACCATGCTCTGGAAAGACATAATCGCCGAAGTCCCTGCCGTCGGATCCTCCGGCGACTCCACTGCCCCCATCACCGGCATCGAGTACGACTCGCGCCGCGTCCGTCCCGGCTCCGTCTTCGTCGCCATGAAAGGCGGCACCACCGACGGCAATCGCTACATCGACAAGGCCATCGCCGCCGGCGCGCTCGGCATCATCACCGACTCATCGCCCACCTTCGACCATCTCGTCGTCTACAACCCCGAAATCCCCGTCCTCGAAGTCGAACATGGCCGCCGTGCGCTGGCCGAAGCCTCCGCCGCCTTCTTCGGCCATCCCGAAAAAACCCTGAAAGCCACCGGCATCACCGGCACCAACGGCAAAACCACCACGGCTTTTCTCATCGAGCAGCTCCTCAACGCCGCCGCTCGCAAAACCGTCCTCATCGGCACCATCGAGTACCACGTCGCCGGCGAAATGCGCCCCTCGCTCCACACCACGCCCGAGTCGCGCGATCTCTTCGAGCTGATGGCCGAAGGGGTGCAGCGCGGCGCAACCGAACTCGTCACCGAAGTCTCGACCCACGCCCTCGATCAGGGCCGCAGCTACGGCGTTCCCTTCGACGTCGCCGTCTTCACCAACCTCACGCGCGACCATCTCGACTATCACCAGACCATGGACAAGTACTTCGCCGCCAAGCGTCTTCTCTTCGACGGCACCGTCTATCCCGCGCCGCGCGTCGCCGTCCTCAACGCGCATGACCCGCGCACGAAGCAACTCGCCGCAGCCGCACGCCGCGCCGGCGCAGAAGTCCGCACCTACGGCATCGGCGAAGGAGACTGGCGCGCCGTCGAGCTACACGCTCACGCCCGCCGGCGCCACACTCCACCTCGAAACGCCCGCAGGCTCCGCCGAAGTCACTTCGCACCTCGCCGGCGAAGTCAACATTCTCAACCTGCTCGCCGCCTTCACCGCCGCCCACGCCCGCGGCATTGCGTTCGACCGATCTCGTCGCCTCGATTCCCAACGCTCACTCCCGTCCCCGGCCGCTTCCAGCCCGTCGACTGGCGGCCAGCCCTTCACCGTGATCGTCGACTACGCGCACACCGACGACGCGCTGCGCAATCTCACCGCGCTCGCCCGCCAGATAACCGCCGAATCTCATGGCAAGCATCATCACCGTCTTCGGCTGCGGCGGCGATCGCGACCGCACCAAGCGCCCCAAGATGGGCCACGCCGCAGGCGAGGGCAGCGACTTCGTCGTCGCCACCAGCGACAATCCCCGCTCCGAAGATCCGCTCGCCATCCTCGCCGAAATTGAGCCCGGCCTGCAAAGCAACCGGCACGCGCTACACCATCGAGCCCGATCGCACCGCCGCCATTCATCTCGCGCTCGCCGAAGCCAAGCCCGGCGACATCGTTCTGATCGCCGGCAAGGGCCACGAGAAAGAGCAGATCCTCGCCGACCGCACCATTCCCTTCGACGACGCAGAAGTTGCTCTTTCCGCGCTCTCCGAATTGGGGTACCGTTAAGGACGATGAAGCTCACCCTCGCAGAAGCGGCCATCGGCGCTGGCGCAGTGCTTGAAGCACCTGCGCGCTTCGCGCAACGCCGGCGCGCTCGTCGTCGCTCGGCTACTCCATCGACTCGCGCACCGATTGCGCCCGGCGAGCTCTTCTTCGCCGTGCGCGGCGAGCGGCTCGACGGCCACGACTACGTTGCCGCCGCTGCTCGAACGCGGCGCCGTCGCTGCCGTCGTCTGCCCGCGCCAACGTCGCGAGCCTGCCTGACGCAGCTCTCGCCGTTCCTCTGCTCATCGCCGAAGATCCGCTCATTGCGCTGCAGGCGCTTGCGTCGCAACGTGCGCCGCCAGTGGGGCAAGCGCGTCGTCGCCGTCACCGGCTCCGCCGGCAAGACCACCACCAAAGAAGCCATCGCCGCTGCGCTCTCGCGCAAAATTCAACGTCCTCAAGTCGCAAGGCAATCTCAACAACGCCTTCGGCCTGCCCTTGCAGTTGCTGCGCCTCGAGCCCGAGCACGAATATCGCCGTCGTCGAGATGGGCATGAATCACCTCGGCGAAATCGCCGCCCTCGCCCGCATCGCCGCGCCCGACTGGGGCGTCGTCACCAACGTCGGCACCGCGCACATCGAGAACTTCGCCGAAGGCCAGGCCGGCATCGCCCGCGCCAAGTTCGAACTCGATCGCCGCGCTGCCTTCCACCGGCGTCGCTTTTCTCAACTGCGCTGACCCTTACGTCTCGCAGTTCGGCCGCGACTTCCACGGCCGCGTCGTCTACTTCGGCGCCGGCCCCTGCGCCGATCCGCAGATGTCTCGATCAGAGAGAAGATGCCTCGGGTCTGCACGTTCACTACCGTGCCGGCGAACGCGAAGGCAATTTCACGCTGCATCTGCTCGGCGCGCACAACGCGTCCAACGCCATGGCCGGTCTCGCCGTCGCGCTCGAAGCCGGCGTCGATCTCGATGCCGCCATTCGCCGCACTCGAGGCCCTCACCCCCGGCGACAAGCGCGGCGAGGTCCTCGACCCTTAAGCGGCGCCACCATTCTCAACGACAGCTACAACTCCAACCCTGAAGCGCTCCGCTCCATGATCCGCACGCTGGCCGCGCATCCCGCCAAGCGCCGCATCCTCGTCGCCGGAGAAATGCTCGAGCTCGGCGACCACGCGCCCGAGCTGCACACCGCCTGCGGCAAGGCCGCCGCCGATGCCGGCATCTCGACCTCGTGGTCGGCGTACGCGGCAACGCCGAACACCTTGCCACCGCCGCCTGCGCTGCCGGAGTCGCAGCTACTCTTTCTTCCCGACGCCGAAGCCGCAGGCCAATGGCTCAAACAGAATCTGCGCGCGGGCGACGTCGTGCTTGTCAAAGGCTCACGCGGCGTGCACCTCGAAAAAGCCATCGAAACATTAGTTCCCACAGGCAAATCCCCGGAGTCCCATTGATTCGCAAAAATTCCCGCGTTCTTATCGTTCTCGCCCTGTCGGTCTTCTGCATCATGCGCTCCTTCGCGCAGATCAGGCCGGAGTGGACCACACCCTTTCCCGCCCTTCCACATCGCGGGGAACTTGTATTACGTCGGCAGCGAAGACCTCGCCGCCTACCTCATCGTTACGCCCCAGGGCGACATCCTCATCAACAGCAACCTTGCCTCGTCGCCGCCGCAGATCAAGAAAAGTGTCGAGTCCCTCGGCTTTCAATTGGAGCGACATCAAAATCTCTGCTCATCAGCCACGGCCACTACGACCACTGCGCCGGCAGCGCCGAGATTCTGCGCGAGACTCACGGCGCAAGTATGAAGTGATGGACGCCAGGATGTTTCGGTCGTCGAGTCCGGCGGCAAAACCGACTTCCATTACGCCAACGACAAGACATGCACTTTCCGCCCACGCATGTCGATCGCGTCCTGCACGACGGCGACACCGTCTCGCTCGGCGGCATTGTCGCTCACGGCGCATCTCACCGCCGGCCACACCAGGGGCACCACCACCTGGACCTTGGACGAAGCCGGAAACCGGCCGCACGCTTCACGTCGTCATCGTCGGCAGCCCCAACGTCAATCCCGGCTACAAGCTTGTGCACAACGCAAAGCCTACCCGCAGATCGCAGCGGACTATCGCCACGGCTTCGCCGTCCTGAAAACTCTGCCCTGCGACATCTTCCTCGGCGCACACGGCGGCTACTTCGACCTGGAGGCGAAGTACCCGCGCTTCAAGGCCGGCGACAACAACGCCTTCATCGATCCCGCCGGCTACAAGGCCTACATCGCCGACCGCGAGCAAGCCTTCGAAGCGGAGCTGAAGAGGCAATCTACCGCGCGTCACTAATCCTTAGAGTGCCCAGTCACGCACGATTCTGGGTGCCCCATCCAGGCTCTGCTTGGGTGGGAAAGCACGCCACTCAACTCACTCCAAGCTAAGCGTCATCGATTCGAAATCGATGGTGAACGCGGGCGACTGCTTCAGCATATCCATTCCCATGTTGCCTGCGGCCCATGTTCCGGCGCCGTGCTCTGTGAAGACGTGGGTGGGGCTCAGCACGACGGTGCGAGCGCCGATTTGGAAGGAAACGGAAGGCAGCAGAACGGAGTTGCCTTCGGAAGTGCCGCCGACGCCTTCGATTGTGCGCCTCTCCGGCGATCCCGTCTTCATCAATGCAGGTAGGGCTTTCGCGAAGGGTGGGTTGAGATCCGTATCGACCGCGCCGGTATCGAGAGTGAAGTCCAGGTGTTTTCCATCGACTCGAACGTCGATCACCGGGTTCGAGTTGTGGAAGAGCATGTTGCCGTTCGCCCCGTTCAGAGAGCCTGCGGGAAATGCGAATTCAAATGCTCCCGCGGGACTCCAGCGCAGCGTGCGCATGGCAAGCAGAATCGGAAGCCCGATGATTCCCCTCCGATTGAGAGGGAGGCTGTTCCAGGGCTCGCCCTCGTCGGAGAAGACGAGAAATGGAACATTGCGAAGATGCAGGCCCCCGATCGTGACGTCCTTTACCAGTGCGACTCTGAAGCCGGCTACGCCCCTTCCACTTGAGTCGCCCATCGTACTGTTCACCGTCTCTGCGACCAGGCCAAGCTCTTTAACCTCGGCTTCGGTAAGCACAGAGAAGCCGGCCCCTGTATCGAAAAAGAACCGAACCTCCTTGCCGTTCAGTTTGAGAGGGAGGAAGGTGCTTCCCGGCTCAATCTTCAGTTTGCTTGCCTTGCGCGAGGCAACCTGCATAGCGGGCATCTTGCCGAGGGCCTTTGCCAGAGGAAGCATGTTTTTGGCATCCTCCGCATCCGGGTGCTCCTTGAGGGCAGCCTCAATCTCCTTCAATCCATCGCGATATCGACCGCTGCGAAAAAAGAGATTCGCGAGCAGGTCATGCGCCTGATCGGCGTCGTTCGAGTGGCGATCTGCAGCGATGACCGAGCGCAGGTGCTCGACTGCCAGCGGAACCTGATTCGTTGAGGCTTCCACAGCAGCTTTGTAAAACTCAGATGCCGCGGACTGTTGCACTGCGTCTCTCAGCGCGAAAACATGATTTCCACGATATGCCTCCTGCAACTTATCGGGTTCCTCTGCGCAAACTAGCAAATTCGTCGCGCATAGTGTGGCGATGCACAGAAGTAGTCTCATGCTGTTGTTTGCTTCCTCGCTAGCGAATGTGCCAGCCAGTATATACGCCTGTTCCGTGTGAGTCATCGCCAGCTGAAGAAGCACTCCGGCAAGTAGCGAATCTTCAAAACACAAAGGGGATCAGCCGTCGTGTGCGCCCCATGTACGCACGGTAGGGTGAGCCCAGCCCTTGCAGCAGGGCTCGCTCCTCAATCCCGATGCGGTACGCATACGCAGCACCCAGGCAGAGCGCGGGCAGGAACAAGGCGAGCCAGTTGGTCATCGTCATCCCGAGACCTATATTGGCCACCAGCGATCCCAGGTACGATGGATGGCGAATCCAACGATAAGGTCCCCGTTCGACGACATGCTGCCCGGCTGAAACCGCCACATCGTAGGTGAAAAACCGGCCCAGGGTCCACATCGAGTAGAAGCGGAAGAGCGTGCCGCTGAACCAGACGGCAATCCCCACATCAAAAAACGCTCTCCAATGGGTATGGATAGAGAAGCCAGGGAAGGCGATGGCCACGCTGAATCCAATCGCCATGGCCAGATTTGCCGCTACGATCACAAGAGCCTTCGATCCCTTATCCGATTTCTGTGCAGACTTGCCTGAGCGCAGCAGGGCGGACAGGACAATCTCGGGCACAATGCAGAGCCAGAACGTAACGATCCAAACGGAAAGGTATCCGGGATGGGAGTGGAACGCTTCGGGCAAGATCATCGGCTGGCGTACCTGGCGCCTTCAGGAGAACCGTACACTGCTCAAGCAGCAGATGCCAGCGGGAATTCCCGGTGGCCGGGTGTGCAATCGCTCATCCGGAAGATCAAGTACACTTTGGCGATGATCCGTCAGATCGCCCCCCAGCTCTTCACCACGGACATTCCCCGCACGCTCGCCTATTACAACGACAAGCTTGGCTTCGCGTGTTCGGGAACATGGCAAGATCCACCCGTCTACGCCATCGTGACGCGCGACGGCCATGCCATTCACTTCCGCTGTGCAGAACCGCCCACGGCCAGTCCAGACAAATATGCGGACGAACTGCTCGACGTATACCTCTTTGTCGAAGATGCAGACGCGCTCTATGCCGAGTACGCGGCCAAGGGTGTGGAGTTTGCCCGTGAGCTCGCCAACATGCCGTGGGGCTCGCGAGAGTTTGTCGTGAAGGACTGCGACGGCCGTTTGCTCGCTTTCGGCGCGAACGTGTAGTCGTTTCTGTCGAGCTTGTGTGTCCGCACTCCTGCTGCGTCTGGACACAAAAACGGCAACGAAGCGAGGCAGTGTATGATTCCTGCGCCCGGGAAGTCCCGAGAAAAATCCCCCCCCCACGAAAATCCAACTGGAGGCAGATTGCAATGAAATTCATGACCACATGGTCCTTTCCGACGGGAAACATTCCTGAAGCCGCTGCGCGATTCCTCGCCGGCGAGGCAACACCACCTGAAGGCGTGAAGATGCTCGGCCGCTGGCACAACACAGACTGCAGCGGAGGTTTCGTGCTGGTGGAGACCAACGACCCGGTTGCGCTCTACACAGATGCCGCAAAGTGGGCTGATTTGCTGGAACTGAACACGGTCCCGGTAATCGAAGATGGCGATGCCGGACCTGTGCTGGCCAACCGCTTCAAGAAATAAACTCTCTCACTCGAAACAAGGGCCGGGCTTCACAGCATTCTCAAGATGCGCGGATCGATTGAAGGCGGCGCACACGCTCGTCCCGGTGCGAGACTCGCGCGTCGAGACGCAAACCGAGGAGCCACGCCGGGCGGCGTGGCTTTTCAGTTCTCCCTTGCTCCGCTCTTGTCCCCGCACCACCGGGGTCCCCGCGGACAGGTCTTCGTCCGTGGGGCGGCTGCACCATGCCCGTCACCTCCGCAGACCTTGAATCGCCTGTAGAATCAAGCTGAATCCTCTCCCGCGTACTGGAGTCCTCTTGCTTTACTGGCTGCTCTACGAAAAGCTTTTCCCGTTCTTTCATCCCTTCCGCATCTTTCGCTATCTCACGTTCCGCACCGCCTTCGCTTCGTTTACCGCGCTGCTCATCGCGCTCTTCATCGGCCCTTACGTCATTCAGAAGCTGCGCGAATTCCAAATCGGCCAGTACATCCGCGAAGAGGGCCCCAAGTCGCATCAGAAAAAGTCGGGCACCCCCACCATGGGCGGCGTCCTCATCGTCATCGCCATCGTGCTGCCCACCGTGCTCTGGGC
>CAVXDG010000006.1:0-395397 GCA_963760475.1 uncultured Acidobacteriaceae bacterium
GGTATCGCCGGTCGCGCGCAAGTTGGAGAACTCGACGATGCCAGGAAATCTCGAAGCGTGGGTCGGTGATGTTGATCCAGAAATGCGGCGTGATCGAGCGCTTGAGCCGGAACACCACGCAGACGACGCCGATGTTGCGGATCGCTTCGTAACGGGCGGCATCGGCTGGCGGCAGATCGGGAACCAGGCGTCCGACGAACGGCGTCGGCACCGTCGAGATCACCGCGTCGGCCGGATAGAGCTTGCCGCCGGCGGTGACGCCTGTGACGCGCCCGTTCACCACCTCGACCTTTTCGGCCGGCGCCTTGAGCACCACGCTGCCGCCGTTTTTCGTGATGGCCTCGACCAGCGCATGGATCAGCGTCTCCGACCCGCCGTCGATGTACCCTAGCTCTTCCTGCATCATCGATTTGCGCGAGCGACCGATGCGCCGGATGCGGGTCCAAATCCAGCTTGCCGAGACGTTGTCAGCATATTCGTAGAACTTGAGATCGAAGAGCGGTTTCCAGAGCTTGGCGTAAACGCTCGGGCCGCACCATCGCTCGATCCAGCTCTTTGCCGAGAGGTGCTCCAGCGCGGGCCACGCGTTCAGCTTCGTGGAAACGAACATGAGCAGGCCGTACCGCGACCTTCTCAATAATGTTCAGGTGCGGAAAGCGCAGGAGCGAAAACGGGTCGCCCCATGGGAAACAATTTGCCCTCGTAGGAAATATCCCATAGACGTGGGCGTCCAACGCATCTTGTCGCCGATGCCGAGTTCGTCCATCAGCGCGAATGTCGGTGCGTCAGCCTTGCAGACGAAGTGATAGAAGCGCTCGATCGAGAGGCCCGCGAGATCGGTATGAGCCATCATCCCGCCGGGTTCAGGCGCGGCTTCCAACAGCGTCACCTGCGCGCCGAGCGTTAGCGCCCTGTAGGCCGGCGGCCAACCCCATCGCGCCAGAGCCCAAAACGACGAGACGAGTCATGGCAGAACTCCAGCGTCACGTTCGCGTAAGTCGGATCGCGGAAGGTCTGCTCCAGCATCGACGTCCTAAGCGGGGTTGCCGTGACCCCAAAGATTGCTCGGCCAGTCGATCACCTCGAACATCGTCCGGCATCACCAGCGCCTCGAGCTGCTTGGTGGTGAACGGGGGGTCGTTGTTTAGGAGGGCGTAGGTCGCACAGCAACGCCTGGAACGGCGGTAGGGAATATCACGATCCGGCGCCGCGCCGCAAGCTTCTTCGAACCGCTCGGATGAGGTCGATGTAGTCGATCTTCTCCCGGCCGCAGATGTTGTAGCTGTTCGTTCGGCCGCGTTCGACGCAGTCATGATGATGTCGCTGAGATCGCCGCGTAGAGCGGCTGGCGCAGATAGCGGCCGTTGCCGGGATGGGAAGATGGGCACCTTCTTCATGAACCGGGCCAGCCAGCCGAGGTGCTTGCGGTCGAACCAACCGAACATCAACGTTGGCCGCAGCACCACCGTGGGGAAGCCAGCCTTCAGCACCACGGCTTCCTGAGCTTTTTTGCTTTCGGTATACCAGTCAACCGCCTGCGAATTGACGACCGACGAACTCAGATGCACCAGATAGGCGCGCGGGTTCTTCGCCACCGCCTCGACGACCCCGCCAATCCCTTCGTCTGGATCGCCGTCTTCTCCACACTCGCCTTCGGCGCCATCGGGTTTGCAGACGACTACATCAAGGTCGTGATGAAGCGCAACCTCGGCCTCACCGCGCGCGCCAAGCTCTTCTGGCAGGGTCTGGTTGCAGCCTGCGTGGCCGTGGCACTATCCGTACTCACCCAGTTCAAAGTCTTCTCGACCGAACTCACCGTGCCCTTCATCAAGAGCTGGCATCCCAATCTCATCTGGCACTGGCCCGCCACGATCCCGATGCTCGGCTTTCTCGTTTTCCTGCCCTTTGTCGCGTTCATCATCTTCGTTCTGCTGGGCTCCTCCAACGCCGTCAACCTCACCGACGGCCTCGACGGCCTCGCCATCGGTTGCACCATCATCGCCGCCGCCGCGCTCACCGCCATCACCTACGTCACCAGCCACGTGGTCTACGCCGACTACCTCGAGATCCAGCGCATGCCCCAGGTGGCCGAGCTCACCATCTTCTGCGGCTCCATGGTCGGCGCCTCCATCGGCTTCCTCTGGTACAACGCCCATCCGGCTGAAATCTTCATGGGCGACGTCGGGTCCCTTGCCTTGGGCGGAGCCATCGGCACCGTCGCGATCATCATTCGTGAAGAACTCCTGCTGCCCTTCATCGGCGGCATCTTCATCATCGAGGCCCTTTCCGTCGTCCTCCAGGTGGGCAGTTACAAGCTCCGCAACAAAAAGCGCATCTTCAAAATGGCGCCGCTCCACCACCATTTCGAGCAGCTCGGCTGGGATGAGTCCAAGGTCATCGTCCGTTTCTGGATTCTTGCCCTCGTCTTCGCGCTTCTCGCCCTCACCACCCTCAAGCTTCGCTAAGTTTCTCGCCGCAGAATCCGGCACGGAAATGGGTGCCCCAGGTCCCTCGCTCTTGGGGACCTGGGAAAAGCACGAACCCACTCCGGCCTGACTTGTCATCATTCAAGCCCCTGACCCACCCGCACCCCGCCCCGCCGGTGCACAATAGAGAAGTCGGGATAATTCCGAAAGAAGATCCGCCCATGATGGAGCTCAAAGGCAAAAAAGTCCTGGTCGTCGGACTGGGCAAATCCGGTCTGGCCGCGGCACTGTTTCTGCGTCGCCACGGCGCCCAGGTCACCGTCTCCGACGTCCGCAGCGCGGCGGCCCTGGCCAAAGATATTCCCGCTCTGCTTGAAGAGGGAATTATGGTCGAGGCCGGCGGCCACGGCCTGCTCACCTTCCGCCGCCAGGACCTCATCGTGGTCAGCCCCGGCGTCCCTCTCGACACACCCGAACTCGTGCAGGCCCGCAACTTCGGCCGCCCCGTCATCGGCGAGCTCGAACTCGCCGCCCGCTTCCTCAAGGGCAAGACCCTCGCTATCACCGGATCGAACGGAAAAACCACCACCACCACCCTCATTGGCGAAATCCTCGAAGCGGCCGGTTTACCTACTCTGGTCGGCGGCAACATCGGCGTTCCCGTCGTGGCGCTGATTGACGAGAGCACCCCCGACACCTGGTCCGTCCTTGAAGTCTCCAGCTTCCAGCTCGAATCGACCGAGCAGTTCCACCCGCAGATCGCCGTCATCCTCAACATCACGCCCGATCACCTCGACCGCCACGGCACCTTCGAGAATTACGCGCGCGCCAAGGAGCGTATCTTCGCCGCGCAGACTCCCGCGGACTTCCTCGTGCTTAACGCCGACAACTCTCGTGCCGCGCAAGCCGCACCACGCGCTCCCTCCAGCGTGTATTGGTTCTCGCTTGATCGCACAGTGCCCCAGGGAGCGTGGGTCGAGGCCGGCCATGTCGTGTACCGTAGCGGCAAGGACGCGTCAATCGAGCGCATTATTCCTCTCACCGGCATCCCCCTCAAGGGCGAGCACAACGTCGAAAACGTTCTCGCTGCCGTCTGCGCCGCGCGCCTCGCCGGAGCTGCTGCCGACGTCATCCGCACTTCCATTGAGAATTTCAGGGCCGTCGAGCATCGCCTCGAGTACGTGGCAACCCTCAACGGCGTCGAGTTCTTCAACGACTCCAAGGCCACCAATGTCGACGCCACCGCCAAGGCTATCGCCTCGTTCAATAACGGCATCCACCTCATCCTCGGCGGCAAAGACAAAAACTCCGATTACACCCAGCTCGCGCCGCTGCTCCGCGAGCGCGTCCGCGCCGTCTATACCATTGGCTCCGCCGCCGACAAAATTGAGTCTCAGCTCCGCGGCGTCGTTTCGCTGCACTCCTGCGAAACCCTCGACAAAGCCGTGACTGCTGCCGCCTCGGCCGCGCATCCCGGCGACGTCGTCCTGCTCGCCCCCGCCTGTTCCAGCTTCGACCAGTTCGAAAGCTACGAGCATCGCGGCCGCGTGTTTAAAGAATTGGTCAACGAGTGGCGCGGCGTCAGCGGCCTGCCCGTCGCCGGACATTCGCGTTAGCCGGATACACGCTCGTTTACTCGGCACCCGTTAACCACCTGTATCCCTGCACGCGCGTCCACAGCCGCAGCGCCCCCTCGCCTGCCTGATCCTAGAGACATCAAATAAAACGCAACTCTCCGGGCACGGAGGGAGCAGGGGCCTTTAGGCCCCTGAACGTCGGGCGTTTTATGAATTGTCATCCTGAGCGGAGCACGCTTGGGGCCCTGCGGACAACTTGTTGTCCGTGGGGTAAGCGAAGCGAAGGATCTGCTGTTCGGCGATCCAATCAAGGGACCAACATTGGCCAAGCGCATCGGCGTCGACAAGTGGATCTTCTTCACCACCCTCACCCTCGTGGTCGTGGGCCTCGCCATGGTCTTCTCCGCCTCGGCCATCGTGGCCCAGGAGCACTTCCACAACCCCTACGCCCTGCTCAGCCGCCAGGCCGCCTGGGCCGTCGCCGGCCTCATCGTCATGGTCGGCCTCATGTCGGTCGACTACGACCACTACAAATCCCCGCGCTTCCTCTTCACCGCCATCGCCGTCACCACCGTCCTGCTGGTCATCGTTTTCTTCTTTCGCAACGCCCAGCACGCCCATCGCTGGATCCTCTTCGGCGGCTTCTCCTTCCAGCCCTCCGAGATCGCGAAACCTGTTCTCATTCTTTTTCTGGCCTGGTTTCTTTCGCGCCGCCTCGACACCATCGACGACGTGCGGCATACCCTGCTGCCTGCCGCCATCATGCCTCTCGTTTTTATCCTGCTGATCGTCAAGCAGCCTGACCTCGGCACTGCCCTCGTCCTCGCCGGCGTCACCGCCATGCTGCTCATGCTTGCCGGCATGCAGTGGAAGTACCTCGCCCTCGCCGTTGCCGTCGCGTTGCCGCCGCTGGCCGCGCTGCTCTTCTGGGTCCCCTGGCGGCGCGCCCGCATGCTCGCCTTCGCACACCCCGACCTCGACCCCCAGGGCGCAGGCTTCCACATCAACCAGTCCCTCATCGCCGTCGGCACCGGAGGATTGACGGGGCGCGGCTTCATGGAGGGCATGCAGAAACTCTTCTATCTCCCCGAAGCGTCAACGGATTTTATTTTCGCCAACGTGGCTGAAGAACTGGGATTCCTCGGCGCCATGGCGATTGTGATTCTCTTCTGCGTCCTCGGCTACCGTGGGCTGCGCACCGCTTTTCGGTCGACGGACCCCTTTGCGCGCCTCACCGCCTTCGGCATCACCACCGCCATCCTGCTCCAGGCGTTTTTCAATATCAGCGTCGTCCTCTCCCTCCTCCCCACCAAGGGAATCCCTCTCCCGTTTATTTCCTCGGGAGGAACCTCGCTCTTCTTTACGCTAGCTTCCATAGGGATCCTGCTGAACATCAGCAAGAAGGTGGACTGAGGGCACTCCGTGCCTTTGATCCTGCCAGTTTCCTCTTTGCATTCTCTTCTTTTGAATTGTCATCCTGAGAACCCGCGCGCCTGGGGCCCCACTGCGTGGGGCCCCAAGCTGCTCCGCTCAGGATGACAAGCAAAGGTTGTGCTGCGACCCGGGACCGTCGTGATCAGCGACACGCCGCCTCCTCTTCTGATCGCGCTATCGTTGCCCCATGGAAGAGCGCACCTACTTCACCTACATCCTGGCGAGCAGGAGCCGCACTCTCTACACAGGCATCACCAGCGACTTGATGCGACGCGCCTTCGAACATAAGCAGAAAAAACACGAAGGATTCTCGGCGAGATATAACTGCAACCGGCTCGTCTGGTTTTGTCGATTCAGCGATGTGAGCGAGGCCATACAACGTGAGAAGGAACTGAAAGGCTGGACACGCGCGAAGAAGATCGCGCTGATCGAATCGACAAACCCAACGTGGGAGGATTTGAGTGCGTTCTGGTATCCGCATCCGGTCGTCGTGTGAGTCTTCGGTCAGCTTGCCTTGTCATCCTGCGGGCCGGCACTTTTCCCACTGCGCCACCGAATTGTCATCCTGAGAACCCGCGCGCTTGGGGCCCCGATCGCACGACAGTGCGGTTGGGGTAAGCGGGGCGAAGGATCTGCTGTTCGGGAACTTGGGGCCGGTCCCTGACCCCTGCCCACTGTCGACTCGTGCTACAAAGCAACAGGGGCAAATCCATGACTGAAGCATTGTTGACCGCGTTGGGCTTGATCCTCGGTGTCGTCGCCACGGTGGTGAGCCTGATTCACGATGAAACAGCCTCCACCACGCGCAGGCTCCTCATGGGTCTGGCCATCGCGGGCCTTTGTGGCGGCCTCTACACCACCTACGTGCAATATCAAGACCGCAAGACCGCCGACGACGATGCAAAGGAAGCCAAAGATCAACTCACCGAGCTCCAGAAAAAAGTTGGAGACCTGCAGCAGGTGGACGCTTCTGTGGAGTCAAAAACCGCAGACCTGACCTTGCTCAACAAGCTCGGCGGCGGGCAATACTATGTCACCCTCGCTACCTTCCAAAAGAACAGTGCCAAAGACGATTCGAGCCTTGCGAAGACCAGGCACCAGTTGCTTCTGCTCTATCCCGATGCGGAGACGAACCATCTGCTGTGGACCAGCCCCGTCGGCAAGAATCAGTCCGCCTATGAACTGCGATTCGGACGCCACCTGACGCCCTCCTCCGCCCAAATCTTCTGGGGCCTCGCCAACCACGGTCTCGCTAACGGCACCCCGATCATTCACCGCGAACAGTGAGACCGGCTAGTCTTCCCTGGTCCCTTTGTTCTCCACCGCCGAGCGCTGCTCGCGCGCCGTCGCGGCCAGCCCCGTCAGCACGTCCTGCGCGTCTTCCGGCAGCGCGCGCGGCGGCGGCTCCTTTTGCGCGAAGCTGACGATCCAGTAGAGCAGCGAGGCAAAGTAGCTGGCGGAGATGGCCACCTCCACCCAGTGATACCCGGCCGTCTTCACGGCCTGGTGTTTGTGCACCATGGTGCCCGCCAGGCTGACGAGGGAATACACGCCCAGTCCCGTCACCACCTGCAGCTCGCGATTGCGCCAGCCCACTGTGAGCCAGTGGCTCGCCACCGCCAGCGCCAGAAAGAACACGACGCGGAGAATCGAGAACGATAGCGACAGGCGGATGATGAGTGCATAATCCCAGCGCGCTCCCGCCAGACCCGGTTCCATCGTGAAGGGCCATGCTGCTGCTCCCGCCAGCAGCACGCCCAGCGCAACCACCGGCAGTACCCGGCGCGGCGGCATCGCGTGAAGCGGTCGCAGCACCGCCCACCCCAGCTCCACCAGCACGCAGTACTGCAGCAGGGAATCAAGCGACATCTCGAGCAGGTACCAGCGAATGTAGGCGTCAGGAAAATGCGCCTGCAGCAACGGCATGGCGCAATCGCTCAGCAGGCCCCACACGATGTACGAGCAGAAGACAGGGAGCCGCCGATACACGCGCCGCCATGCGAGCAGCGCGATCACGAGCGCCTCTGCGGTGATGCCCGATGCAAGTAAGACAGACTCCATGGACACGTTGCCGCTCCCGTACGCGCGTCTGGTTGTGCAATCTCCGCGACCCCGTCGCCCGAGGAATCGAACCATTCAATACGAGCGCTCGCGGTGTCGTCAACACAAGGTGCGCTAAGCTCTATCGGCGGCTGGCGGTCTTCTCTACAATCAAAGAGAGAGAAAAATCATGCCTGCTTACGAATACCTTTGCGACTCGTGTGCCCATCGTTTCGAGCAGCGCCAGAAGATGTCGGACGCCGCGCTGGACGCCTGTCCCGCATGTGGCGGCGCGGTGCATCGCCTGATCAGCGGCGGAGCGGGGGCCATCACCAGGGGCTCTGCGCAGGCCGCGCCCATGCCCAGCTGCGCCAGGGGCGGGCAGTGCTGCGGCGGTGGAGCCTGCGGCATGTTCAGCGAGAACTAAGAGCGCTGTTTCGTCCCTCGATTGCGCGCTGTCCGCGCTCTCGCCTGGGTAGGATCCCTCACTCTTCCCCACTCTGTGTTTCCGATCCCTGATCTCTGACGGCTGATCCCTGATCCCTGATCGAGCAGGTCGCGTTACCGCGCCAAGCTCGCCAGACGATCCGCCATCCGCTCCGCCGCGCCTGGATGCGCCTGGGTCTTTGCGGCTGCGGCCATCGCGGCCAGCCTGGTTGGTGAGGCGAGCAAATCCACGAGCGCCGCGAGCAATTTGTCAGGCGGATTGAGGTCGGGTTCGGTGAGCAGGATGGCGGCGCCGGCGCGCGCCATCTCTTCGGCGTTGCGTTTCTGGTGATCGTCGGCCGATGCGGCAAAGGGAACAAGCAGAGCTGGCTTGCCGGCCGCGGCCAGCTCCGCCACCGTGGACGCGCCGCTGCGTGCCATCACAAGATGCGCCCGCGCAAACGCAGCCGGCATGTCGTCGAGAAACGCGCTGACCTTCCAGCGAGCCGGATTGGCGCCGGTGGCGGCAAACGCTGCCTGTGTCGGTTCGCTATGCCGCGCGCCGCACTGATGCAGAATGGTCAGTCCGGGCACCGCGTCGAGAAGCGCGCCAAGAATCTTGGGGATGGTTTGGTTGAAGAGGCGCGCGCCCTGCGATCCGCCAAAGACGAGCAGATGCGGCGGCGCATGCGGATCGGGCGCGTTCAGCGTGAAGAACGCCGGCCGCACGGGAATGCCGATCACTTCGGCATTGCGAAACCACTGTGCGGCAGCAGGGAAGTTGACGGCCGCAGCCTGCACGCGCTTGCCGACGAGGCGATTCGTCAGGCCTGGCATGGCATTCGGCTCGAAGAGCATGGTCGGCACACGCATCAGCAGCGCCGCTGCAACGCCCGGCCCCGAAGCATAGCCGCCGATGCCCAGCACCACATCCGGCTTGAACGCGCGCAGGATGCGACGGCAAGCGAGAAGGCTGGTGGGAATGTCGAGCAGGGTACGGATTCGCGTGGCGAGCGAAACTTGATTTAGCGGGCCGACGCGCACGAGGCGCAATTGAAAGCCGGCTTCAGGAACCAGCCGCGTCTCGAGGCCGCGCTCGGTGCCGACGAAGAGAATCTCGGCGCGATGCCGTTCTACCAACGCGCGCGCCACGGCCAATGCCGGAATGATGTGTCCCCCAGTGCCGCCGCCGGCGATGAGAACGCGCAATGCCACGCTTGCCTCTGCTTCCCAGTTTCGCAGATGAAAGGGGTTTCGCAGGCGCTCGTAGTTTGCGAGGACTCAGCCGTGACTCCAGGGCCGCAACGGGGCAGCAAAAAGCCCGCCTGCCGAAGCAGACGGGCTTTTTGATTCAATCCGACTGAAACTTACCGGTGACCGCCACCGCCATGGAAGCCGCCGCCTCCACCGCCACCAACATGGCCGCCGCCGCCAAAGCCACCGCCTACGTGACCACCGCCCGAGAATCCGCCGCCGTGGCCGCCGCCACCGTAGCCGCCGCTGTGACCGCCATAACCGCCGCCGGCATGGCCGCCATAACCTTCATGACCGCCGCCCGGATAGCCATGGTATCCGCCGCCGTTATAGGGTCCGCGCGCGCCATATCCGCCGCGATAGCCGTAGCCGCCGCGGTATCCGTAGCCGCCTCGATAGCCGTAGCCGCCGTAACCCCAGCCTCGGTGATACCACGGCCCGGCGCCAATAAAGATGCCACCTGCGAACCAGCTCGGTCCGTAGTAGCCGTAGGGCGCGCAACCATAAGGATAGTAGGGGTAATAGCCCCAATCGCAGACCGGGGGACCATAGGCATAGGGGGCTTCAACGACCGCCGGACCGACGCCAATTCCCACTTCAACCTGCGCGTTCGCCTTTGAAGCCAACGCCAGTGGCAGAACCAGGAGCATCGCAACCAGAACCAGCCGAGAACTTCTCATAAACTCCTCCATGTGCTGTCCCGTCCTGCCTGTCTGGACTGGAGTCCGGAGGGTTAGCTCCGTTTTCAGCACCCGCCGGTCGGCCCTTGCTCCCAACCAGCCTCTGTACATTGGAACAACTAAACCACAATTAAGTTGCGGTCGATTTTACGTTTGTCCGGGTCATTTTCGCAGCATAACAGCAATCTTTTTGTGGCTTCAGAACCGCTCTCCGCATCGCCGATTTCGCAGACGAGAACGGCCTCTCCCCGAAGGAGAGGCCGCCCGCGGAAAGAGAACACTTAGCGGCGGAAGTGGTCATCGTGCCCACGATCGAAGCCGCGGTCATGGTCGCGATCATAGCCGCGATCCCGGCCCCTGTCGCGATCCCGATCCCAGTCCCGATTCCGACCGCGATCCCAGCCTCGATCCCGATCGAAGTCACGATGGTAGAAGCCGCCCTCGTAGCCGAAGCCAACCACCGGCCCGCGCACCCCGACAAAGGCCCAGCGCCCCGGCACCCAGTAGCCATCGGCATCGTAGCCGGCGATCGATTCGTATCCCGGGCCAGGGCAGGGAGGAGCATACGCCACGGGGCTGCCGACATACACGCCAAACTGCGCGGCCTGTGCCTGTGGAGTTGCCATGCCCAACGCGCCTGCGGCAAGAGCTGCACCCAGCATCCATTTCATTGTGTTTGTCATACTTGCTCCATCCCACCCAGCCCGATCTCTGATCGGCTAGTCCGGCTTTCCTTCTCGCTTTGGGTTTGGATCCTGCTGCCCTCAGCACGCCGGTTATGTACGGATTGAACAGGGAATGGCGACAGAGGTTGCGGTATCGGAACGAAAATAAAGTGCTGCAACTTTCGCGTACATCAGTGTTTATGGCACTCTTCACCTCCACCAAAGGGTGGATGCGTTCGGATGGTACAGTGGTCTTTCACCCTCAATGTTTGCCACGTCGCAGCACGCACACTTCATCGGGATCGGTGGTATCGGCATGAGCGGCATTGCCGAGATTCTGTTGAGCCTCGGGTTCAAGGTCTCCGGCTCCGATCTGCGCCGCAGTCCGGTGACCGATCGCCTCACGCAACTGGGCGCCACCGTCTATGAAGGCCACGAGGCAGGAAACATCGCCGGGGCCACGGTGGTGGTGACCAGCTCAGCGGTTTCGCCGGCGAACCCTGAAGTGGTGGAAGCGCGGGCACGCAAGATTCCAGGTGATTCAGCGGGCCGAGATGCTGGCGGAGCTGATGCGCTTGAAGTATGGCATCGCCATTGCCGGGATGCATGGCAAGACGACGACAACTTCGATGGTGGCGGCGGTACTGGCAGCGGGCGGCCTCGACCCTACAGTTGTTGTCGGCGGGCGAGTGGACGCGCTGGGTTCGAATGCGAAGCTGGGGGCAAGCCAGTTTCTGGTGGCCGAAGCCGACGAGAGTGACCGGTCGTTTCTGAAGCTCTCGCCGATTCTCGCCATCGTCACCAATCTCGATCGTGAGCACATGGACTGCTACCGCGATATGCCCGACGTGGAACAGGCGTTTCTTACCTTCATGGACAAGGTGCCGTTCTACGGCGCGGTGACGGCTTGCCTGGATAATCCGCAGCTTGCCGCGATTTTGCCGCGGGCTCATCGGCGCATCTTCACGTACGGTGTTGCCGGCGAAGCCGATTTCCGGCTGGAGTTTCTGGCGTCGCGTCCAGGAAGCTTTTCATGTTTCCGTGTGATCACGAAGAGCGGTGCACTGGGGCCCTTCGAACTTCATGTCCCGGGGCGGCACAACGTGCTGAACGCCACTGCCGCGGTCGCCATTGCGCATCAGCTCGAAGTGAGTTCAGACAAGATTGCCGAGGGCCTGCGGACGTTTCGTGGTGTGGACAGGCGCTTTCAGCGGCGCGGCAGCGCGCACGGCATCACGGTTGTGGACGACTATGGGCATCACCCCACTGAAATTCGCGCCACCCTTGCGGCGGCCCGCGAGTCGACGCGCGGCGGTGTCCATGTTGTCTTCCAGCCCCATCGCTATTCGCGCACGCGCGACCTGCTCGATGAGTTTGGCGGAGCCTTCACCGATGCCGATACGGTTGTGGTGCTGCCTATCTACGCTGCGAGCGAAGAACCGTTGCCGGGCATTACGTCGGAGCTGCTTGCCGAGCGCATCAAGGGGCCGCGCGTGCACGTCGCTTCGGATTTTTCTTCCGCGATTGCTGCCGTGTGCGCCGCGGCGCGCGACGGCGATCTTATTCTCACGTTGGGCGCAGGCAGCGTGAGCCAGTTGGGCCCTCAGATTCTGGCTGCGCTCGAACAGCCAGCGCTCTCCTGACCTCGGGGCGCACACTTTGCAAACTCTCTGCTTAAACGTTTCACTCCAACCTGCCGCCCTGCTATGATGCGGCGGGTCAATTTTTTGACGTCCGGCCAACTCGAATCGGACCAGTCGTGCCGTGAGGGTGCGGTGCGGGCAAGGAGCACACAATGGGGAAGAGTTCACGCCGAAGGTTTTTGAAATCTGCTACGGGAACGGCGGCTGCGTTGGCGATGGCGAACCGCCTGCCGGTTTGGGCGCAAGGCGCCGGTTCGGTCAAGGTGTGGAGCACGTATCGCGACAAACGGCATGCCGAAGGCGAAGCTCTCGCCTGGAAGCCGCTCGGCGGCGTGGCCGCGGAGGCGATCGCGCTCGATCCTTCCGTGGTCAAGCAAGAGGTGTTGGGCTTTGGCGCAGCGATGACGGATTCATCCTGCTATGTGCTGAGCCAGATGACCGATGCCGAGCGTGGCCCGCTGATGCGTGAGTTGTTTGCCCCCGATGCGCTGGCGATGAACGTGTGCCGCACCTGCATCGGCGCCAGCGATTATGCCCGCACGGTCTATAGCTTCGACGAGAGCACCGGAGCCCGATCCCGAGCTGAAGAAGTTCTCGATCGATCACGACAAGGCCTACATCCTGCCGATGCTGCGTGAGGCGCGCAAGGCGAATCCCGAGCTGTTCCTTTTCTCGTCGCCGTGGAGCCCGCCGGGATGGATGAAGCCGAACAACTCCATGCTGGGCGGGGCAATGCGCAAACAGAGCTTCGGACCGTACGCAAATTACTTCCTCAAGTTTCTCGAGGGCTACAAGGCGGAAGGTGTCGTGATCGATGCAGTGACTGTGCAGAACGAAACTGACGCCGAGCAGGAAGGCCACATGCCCGCATGTTTGTGGGCGCAGGAGCAGGAGATGGAATTCGTGAAGAGCCATCTCGGACCCGCACTGCGGAAGGCCGGCTCGCCGACGAAGATCTGGGTGCTCGATCACAACTACAGCCTCTGGGGGCGGGCCATCGACGAGCTCAGCGATCCTGGCGCCTACGAGTATATCGACGGCATCGCCTGGCACGGCTATGTGGGCGAGCCTACCGCGATGACCCGCGTGCACGAAGCCTTTCCGGAGAAGAATGCATACTGGACCGAAGGCGGGCCGGATATCAATCAACCCGATTACCAGACCGACTTCACCAAGTGGGCGGAAACTTTCAACGGCGTGATGAACAACTGGGCGCGCTCGATCACTGCGTGGAACATTGCGCTCGATGAAAAAGGGAAGCCGAACGTCGGACCGTTCTCGTGCGGCGGTCTGGTCACGGTCGAAAACGGAAGCCACAAGGTCACACGCAGCGGCCAGTACTGGGCCTTCGCGCACTACTCGAAACATATACAGCGCGGCGCGCGCGTGGTCGCGAGCAACGGATTGGGCTTCGATGGGGCGGGCAGCGCCGTGTCGCATGCGGCGTTTCGCAATCCCGATGGGAGCTCCGTCGTGGTGCTCGCCAATACGGGTGAGCAGCGGCGCGCGCAGCTGGTGATGGGCGCAAAAATGCTGGAAGTGGATTTGCCCGCGGATTCCGTGCACACACTGCATTGGGCGTGAGCTAGTAAATCGCGCCGTCGGGCTGAGTGGAATGAATCGTGTCGGCCTCAACTTTGAGCGTGTACTCGGTTGCGTCTCCGCGCCACTCTTTGATGTTGAAGGAGTGGCCGGGCTTAACTTTCTGTACAGCGAGGGGGCCGAAGGTGAGCGGCTTGCCCTTCTCCACTGTGCCCTGCGCGGTATCGGCATCAATGAAATAGGCGCAGCACTTCCCCACGACCGTTGCTCGGCCATCAGATTCGAGGAGGACGGCTGTTCGCTCCTGAACGCCAATCCCGCGGACTGGCCCGGAAGAAGATGAGGGCTTGCCGTCCGGTACCTTGAGCCGCGCTAAAAATGTCAGCAGCCTTCCCATGCGGTTGCGTTTGGCAAAGTGGGTGTCAGTAATTACGCCCTTGAGAATCGGAATATCGAGGAAGCCACGCACCAGCGTGATGCGTGGACCGAAGGGATCGGCCAGTGCCGTTTTCCCATCCAGATTGGGATCGTCTGGCTTGTCGCCCTGGGCGGTGTAGGCGTATTCGCCCAGCACGGCAAGCCCCGCGCTGGTGCCGCCGATGGGCACACCGCGCCGGATTGATTCATTGAGGGCGGTCTGGACCGGCGTCCCCATCCAGAAGTTGATGTAGTTGGCCTGGTCCCCACCCGCGATAAAGATTCCGCTGGCTTCGCGTATCTTCTCCGCGACCAGGGGGTCCTCGGCAGCGGCGCGAGTCGGAAGGATGATCGTCGCCACCGAATTCAGCGGGCACAGCTTCTGGATGTAGCGGTTGTATTCGTCGTCGCCTGCGGCGCGCAGAACCAGAAAGTCACCGCCCGGGCACGCCGACAAAGAAACCTGAAAGCGTCGTCGAGGTCGTTGCCGCCGCCCATCAGCGCAAAGCCCGCCTGTGGCTGTGTCGTCTGGTCTGCTGCCTGGCCGGTTCGAAAATAGCGGTAGGGCGCCTGCGCCCACATCGTTGTTGAACTGGCAATCAAGAGGAAAACCGCTGCCCATTTTTTACGCGATGCCTGCATACGAGTAGCTTAGGTCACCGCAGGTACGGCAAGCCCGTAACGGTGCGGATTCCCCTTGTCGGCGCGAGGGAAAAAGCCGCTCATGCCCGATCTATAGTTGAGGCTGGCGATTCTCACGACATCCCTTTAACGTGGCAACTCAAGGAACTCACCGAACCCGGTCCCTCGTTTGGGAAGAAGATGCTCCGGCGGAACCCCGCTTGCGGCGCACGCAAGCAGAGTGTGCCTGCTTCCGGTCGCGGCCTGACCGGTCTGCCCTTCGAGATGGATGAGCTGGACGATGATCTTGAGACGCGCAAAGGACGCTTCGGTGGCTCCCGCACGTTCGTGGTGGCAGCCGACTGGCGCCTGGGGGCGGGCGTTTCTTGTCGCCGGGCTGCTGCTTGTGGTTGGCGCCTTCGCCTTCACGCTTCACCTTTGCAAATCGTTTCTGGAGCATGACGCGCGGTTCCGCATCGCCGGCACCAGCAATATTCAGGCCAGTCGGACTGGCCGAAGTGAGCGTGCCGACATTCTGCCGGTCTTCGGCGAGGACATTGGCCGCAACATTTTCTTTGTGCCTCTCGCCGAGCGCCGCAAGCAGCTTGAGCAGATTCCGTGGATCGAGCACGCGACAGTCATGCGCCTGCTGCCCGACCAGATCCGGATCGCGATTGTCGAGCGGCAGCCGGTAGCCTTTGTACGGCACGGCCAGCAGATCGGCCTGGTCGATGCGAACGGTGTTCTGCTCAATATGCCTGCCGGCCTGATGAGCGCAGCATCATTATTCGTTCCCGGTGTTGACGGGCATCGATGCGCGGCGATCCACTGCCGTCGCGCAAGGCGCGCGTAGAGCTTTATCTGCGTCTGATGAGCGATCTCGATGCCGGCGGCAAGCACCTCTCCGACCAGATCTCTGAGATTGACCTCACCGATCCCGAAGACGCGCGCGTGTTGATGCCGGAGCAGGGAAGCGATATGCTCGCCCACTTTGGCCAGGATCATTTCCTCGATCGCTATCAGCGTTACAAGGCGCACATCGCGGAGTGGCGCCAGCAGTATCCCAAGCTTGCCGCGGTCGATCTACGCTACGAGCAGCAGGTGGTGCTGCAGATGAGCCATAGCGCGGACGACGCGCAGACCACAGTAAATCCTGCAAGGCAAAGTCCGCGGAGGCCAAGCCGGCTGGGGCCAAGCCCGCAGCTGCGAGGCTGGCTGAACCGCCGCAGGCAAAGAGTATCGCGGCTGCCCCCAAGACCATCGTTTCTGCGCCGAAGGCCACGGGGGCTGCAAAGAACACCGCGTCGACTGCGCCGAAGACCACGGCGAAGCCTGATCTTGCGCGGTACGTTGCGAGTGGCACTCTGCCGGCGGCCGGTGCGTCCGTCAAAAAGGCGCCTGTCACCCATCCGGTTGCAGCGCATCACACTGTCAAGGCGCCGGCCAAGCCGCCTCTGAAGGCGAACAAGGCAGCCGGGGTAAAGAGCAAAGCAAAGAAGCATCCTGCGGCACAGAAGTCCTCGCAAAAGACAAAGCAGAAGACCCCATCGAAGCCGCGTGCCTCCACGACAGCCACGGGCCAGTGAGTCTCGAACGATGAGCCAGAAACAGGACAACCTGATCGTCGTACTCGATGTCGGAAGCGCCTGGACCCGGGTGCTGGCAGCCGACCTGAACGAAGGTGCGCTGCGCTATCGCGGCCATGGCATTGTGGAATCGGCAGGGATGCGCAAGGGTCTGATCTCCGATCTGGGCCCTGCCGCCAAGGCTGTGAAAGCCGCCAACGAGCGTGCCGAGTGGGTGGCGCGGGTCAATATCGACGAGTGCGTTGTTGGTGTGGGCGGTCCGCACATTCGCGGACTCAACACCAACGGCGGATTCGATCTCGGCAACCGGATGCGTGAGATCACACGTGAAGACGTGCGGGCTGCTATCGACCGGGCGCGCGCCATCGAACGGCCTGCCTGACCGCGAGATTCTCCACCTGCTGCCGCGCCAGTTCATTCTCGACGAGCAGCCAGGCATTTTCGATCCTGTAGGGATGGTCGGCGCGAAGCTTGAAGTCGATCTGCACATCGCCACCTGCTCCGGCAGTGCGCTGCAAAGTATTGTCACCTGCGCGAATCGGGCCGGACTTGAAGTGACCGAAGCGGTTCTGGAATCGATCGCCGCGGCGGAAGCCACACTTTCCGCGGACGAGCGCGAACTGGGCGTCTGCCTGCTGGATATCGGCGCGCACTCGAGCGACTTGATCGTGTTTCTTTGAGGGCGCCGTGGTGCATACCGGGTCGGTTCCCGTCGGCGGAGCGCACTTTACCAACGATCTTGCCGTTGGCCTGCAGATGCCTACAGCGCAGGCCGAAGATCTCAAGCGCCAGTTCGGTCATTGCGTTGTGACCGCGGTTCCCGTGGACGCGGAAATAGAGATCGCTAATCCACAGCCTCAGCGCCTTGCGTTGCGCGAGATTGCTGAGATACTGGAGCCACGGGCGCGCGAGCTGATGCATTTTGTCAAAGAGAGTCTTCGCCAGGGCGGCGTTGCGGACGCGCTGGGAGCCGGTATTGTTTTGTCGGGCGGCGGAGCCTCGCTGCCGGGCATGCTCGACATCACTGAAAGCCAGCTTCGGGTGCCGGCTCGTACCGGGATGCCTGTGCGTCTTTCGAACATGCCTGGAGAACTTGTGAGCCCCAGCTTTGCGATGCCGATTGGCATGCTCTTGTACGCGCACCGCACGCGCGTGACCCGTGCTGCGGAGAGCAACGGACTGCGCGCCAAGTTGCGCGCCATTTTCGCTGCAAGCTTTTAGGACATGATGGAACCGGAGAAGAAGGAGCCAGCCGCGATGGAACAGAAAAACGAAGCCGGAGAGATGCGGATTCAGTTTCATGACGAGAGCGTGCGCGGAGCCCGCATCAAAGTCATCGGCGTGGGCGGCGGCGGCGGCAACGCAGTCAACCGCATGATCCAGGCGGGGCTGGAGGGCGTGGAGTTTATCGCGGCCAACACCGACGTGCAGGCGCTCAAGCTCTCGCAGGCTCCGGTAAAGTTGCAGCTTGGCGTGCGCCTGACCTCAGGCCTTGGCGCCGGCGCCAACCCCGACGTGGGCCGTCGGGCGGCGCTTGAAGATTCCGAAAAGATCATTGAAGCGCTTGAAGGGGCGGACATGGTCTTTGTGACTGCGGGACTTGGCGGAGGTACGGGCACTGGCGCAGCTCCGGTGATCGCTTCACTCGCCAGCGAGATGGGCATTCTTACGGTAGCGGTCATCACGCGGCCGTTCGCATTTGAAGGCAAGCGCCGTCTGCAGCAGGCCGAGCGCGGCTTGAAAGAACTGATCGAGAGCGTCGACACCATGATCGTCATCCCCAACGAGAAGCTTCTCGCGGTGGCCAAGGACGCCGGTTTCTTCGAGAGTTTCCGCATCGCCGACGACGTGTTGCGACAGGGAGTGCAGGGTATTTCGGACATCATCACCATCCCCGGGATCATCAATCGCGATTTTGCCGATGTGAAGACCACGATGGCCGGTATGGGCCACGCGGTCATGGGCACGGCTGTCCGTTCGGGTGAGAACCGCGCCATCGAAGCAGCGCAGGCCGCCATGGCATCGCCGCTGCTCGATGCCGGCGCCATTGACGGCGCGCGCGGCATCCTCATCAACATCACCGGCTCCAGCTCGCTCAAGCTTTCTGAGGTGAATCAGGCTTCGACGCTGATCCAGTCGTCGGCGCACGAGGACGCCAACATCATTTTTGGTGCGGTGCAAGACGAGCGCATGGGCGACGAAGTCAAAATCACGGTGATCGCGACGGGCTTCAAAGACCAGATGCCCGAGCGCCGCGCGCGCATGTTGAGCGTTGAAGAAGCACCGGTGGTTTCTGTTCCGGTGATGGCACCGGATATCTGGCTGCGCGATCCGGCCCAAGTGGCAGCGGCGAAGGCCGCCCCCGCCGCGCCGCGCTTCATGAGCGAGGACGAAGATCAAGTCGAGGAACCCGCCTTTGTGGGTGCTTCTTCTGCACGTAAAACGCGGGTGGTAGAAGAAGCCGAGATGGTCGGCGTTCCGGCGAGGCCCCAATTTGCGGAGCTGGCTGAGCCGCCGGCCTACGCGACCCGCGAGTTCGCCTCGGAGCTGGAACGTAGCGGGCAGACTGGCGCTCCCCTTGTTGCCGAAGCGGGTGACGACGCGGAACGCGATCTGGACGTTCCTGCATTTATGCGTCGTTTGCAGTTCTAAACCGGCACACTTTGAGCGACTTGATGCTTCGGTAACTTTGGTTTGGTCGCCGGTGCTTGTTCTGGCCGGCGATTCGGTTCACTATTGAATCAAACCCGAGACTTACAGGTACAAGAAGAAATCTTATATTTGGGATTTCCACAAGATCGGTTATTGTAGAGCTAACTTACACGAATGCTTGGAGAAGACGAGTTCTGCAGGCTCGGCAGCATCCGGGTCGGTACAGGCTCGATTCAAGACAATCGCTGATAGCGGCAGAGACCGAGAGGGTTGATCGGCATCTTTTAGGGAGATGCACGGCAAGAGACGATCGTGGAGAGGATGTTGATGAAATTGTCTCGTGTTTTAGCTGGCGGGCTGGCCCTGGTTGCATGGGCATCGATATCCATCGCGGCCCTGGCTCTGGATGCGCCTCACACCCTTCGCCACGCCAAGCCGCTCACGCCGCATCTTTCAGCCACGGGGCATGCCAGAAGGCATCACTCGGTCTCCCATAGCTCCGCCTCGACATCCACAGCGCGCCGCCGGCACCCGAGTGTCGCCAGGGCGAATGCCCTCCATTCCGGTTCAGCTCGCTCCGGTGCGGCCACCTTGCGTCGGGCCTCTTTACACGGGCGTCGCCACCGTTTTTACGAGCGGTTTACGGCGAGTTCTTTCGCCTCAAGCGACATTTTTGCCGACGACATCACGGCCGGCGAGAACCCCATCATCCGCCAGGCTGCAATTGATGCTCTGGGCGACATGAACGGGACTGCCGTCGTGATTGATCCCTCCAACGGCCGGATTTTGGCGATGGTGAACCAGAAGCTGGCTCTGTCGCCCGGTGCTGAGCCGTGCTCGACTATCAAGCTTTCCGTTGCACTTGCTGCGCTTTCTGAAGGCATCGTCACTCGCGACACGATGGTCCGGTTGCCGGGCTTCCGCATGAACATGACCCAGGCGCTTGCGCACAGCAACAACCTGTATTTTGAGGAGCTTGGCCGCGAGCTTGGCTTTGAACGGGTGCGCCATTACGCTACCCAGTTCGGTCTGGGTGAGCTGGCTGGCTACAACCTTGCGGGCGAGCAGCTTGGTGTCTACCCCGATGAGCCTTTGCCGACTGCGGAAGGCGGCGTGGGCCGCATGTGCAGTTTCGGCCAGGGTGTTTCGATGACCCCGCTGCAGCTAGGCGCCTTTGTGGCGGCCATTGCAAATGGCGGAACCCTCTATTATCTGCAACATCCAACCAATCCCGTGGAGATTGCCAGCTTCGAGCCCAAGGTCAAGCGCACGCTCGATATTGCCAAGCTGACCCCGGAAATGCAGGACGGTATGGCTGGTGCGGTCCAGTACGGCACGGCCCGCCGCCTGCGCGCCAACTTTCAGGAACTGCCCGTCTTCGGCAAAACCGGCACATGCTCCGACAAGGGCACCCGGTTCGGCTGGTTCGTCTCCTACTCAGACACCCCGCTCGGCAAGATGGTCACGGTCTTCTTCCTTGAAGGCGGACGGCCGACCTTCGGTCCCCGTGCCGCAGAGCTGACCGGCGAGTTCTACAAGAACCTCTGGGATCGCGACTACTTTGCCGACAAGGCCACCCCGACGACAATCTCCGACCCCGTCGTTCCTGCATCTTCTCCCATTCAGCAGCAATAAGAGCATGACCTTCCGGTGCAAGGGCCACCTACGGGTGGCCTTCACTTTTTTTGCAGCGCTGCTGCTTCTTCACTTCGAATGAAACGAATTCCGATTTGTGTCATCGTATAGATAGCCGTTATCCCGCTGGCAAGCCAGCACACACGGATCGTTCCCCATGTCTCTGCCGACACAGATACTTCTGACTTACGGCTACCTGCTGCTCTTCCTCTGGGTGTTTGTGGAGCAGCTTGGGATTCCTCTGCCGGCTACGCCTGTCTTGCTGGCGGCGGGAGCGCTCTCGGCCGAGCATGAGCTCAGCTTCCCGCTGGCTCTGTTTGCCGGCGTGATCGCCTGCATCATGGCTGACACGACATGGTTCCTTATCGGACGCAGGTTCGGCCATCATGTGCTCCGCATTCTTTGCAAGCTCTCGCTTGAACCCACCGTGTGCGTTCGGAAGACCCAGGACTCCTTTGGCCGCCGCCGCGAAGTCACTCTGATGATCGCGAAGTTTGTTCCGGGTCTGGCGACGCTTGCTCCCCCGGTTGCCGGCGAAAACGGAATGACTCTCGACCGGTTTCTGTTCTTCGACACCATCGGAGCCACACTCTGGGTTACTGCCTTGCTGGGAGCGGGCCGGCTGTTCGGCGATGCCCTCAAGCGCGATCCCAGCCTGTTGAACTGGGTCGGCCGATTCTCCGGGTGCTCTTCTGATACTTGGCGTCCTCGGCTTCTTCGTTGGCCGCCTGATCCGGAATCGCCGCTTCGTTCGCAAGCTGATCGAATTGCGCCTCGAACCGGAGGAACTGAAGCGTCAGCTCGACTCGGGCCAATCTGTCTTCATCGTCGATCTGCGCCACCCGCTCGAACTGCTGCCCGATCCGTTCACCCTGCCGGGCGCACTGCACCTTTCCCCCGACGCGCTGGCGGCCCGTGTCCACGAGATTCCGCGCGACCGCGACGTCGTTCTCTATTGCACCTGCCCCAGCGAGGCCACGGCCGCAAAGACAGCTATGACGCTGCACAAGCTTGGCATTGAGCGCGTGCGCCTACTGCGCGGCGGCTACGACGAGTGGAAGCGCCTCGGGTATCCGCTCGACGCGATCGAGCCCGTGATGCCCCTTGTCCAGGTCTTACCGGCCACTACCTGATTCGCGCGAGCAGCCGACGCCGCGGCGAACGTCGTTCCGAATGAGAGACGACGCAAAGCTGCACGGGGCCAGTTCGGCTCCCGTGTTGCAGGTCCTGTTGCCTCCCACGCGAATGCGTCCATCTTCACGCAGAATTCGACCAGACCTCAAGCCTTAGTATGGTGTGGAGCGGTTGATCAACGGAGTAAACGACTTTGGCCTACGACGATCTGCGCGACTGGATCAGGACTCTCGAGAAGCAGGGCGAGCTCAAGCGCATCCGCGAGGAAGTGTCAGCCGGAGCTGGAGATCACCGAGATCACAGATCGCGTTTCAAAGATTGGAGCCCGAGTTCCGTCGGACGCCAAGGATAACGCGGCTCCCGCGAGATATGCGCCCGGCGGTCCGGCGCTGCTTTTTGAAAATATCAAAGGCCATCCTGGGCACAAAGTCCTCATCAACCAGTTCGGCAGCGAGCGGCGCATGGCCTTCGCACTCGGTGTCGACAAGCGTCGATGAAATCGCCGAGCGCATCAGCGGCTTGATGAACGTGAAGGCTCCCGAAGGCCTCTTCGACAAGCTCAAAATGCTGCCGCAACTCGGCGCGCTGACCAGCGCATTCCCCAAGACAGTTGCGGCCAAAGACGCCCCGTGCAAGGAAGTCATCTTGAAGTCCAAAGACGGTGAGGGGCGCGACAACTTCGATCTCAATGCCTTTCCCATTCTCAAGTGCTGGCCTCACGATGGCGGCCGCTTCATCACGTTGCCCTGCGTGCACACGCGCGACCCGCGCACCGGCAAGCGCAACATCGGCATGTATCGCATGCAGGTCTACGACGGCCAGACCACCGGCATGCACTGGCAGCGCCAGAAGGTCGCCGCGGAGCACTATCGCAATGCGCTGCGAGCCGCCGCCTCACGATCGGCCGACAGATCCGCTGAGTGCCGCGCGTGTCGGCGCATGGCGGAGTCCGCTGGCGGAGCGGTCGCCATCCCTGACGGCCCAATCGGCGGCCTGCCGCAGGTTGCGCTCGGCAACCTCAAAGGCTCGCGGCTTGAAGTCGCCGTCGCCATCGGCACCGATCCCGCCACCACCTTCTCCGCCATCGTGCCCGCGCCGCCCGAGGTCGAGGAGTTCATGATCGCCGGCTTCCTGCGCGGCAAGCCGGTCGAGATCGTCAAGTGCGAGACCGTCGATCTCGAAGTTCCCGCGCACGCCGAGATCATCCTCGAAGGCTACGTCGAACTCGGCGAGCTGCGCACGCGAAGGCCCCTTCGGCGACCACACCGGTTTCTACACGCATGACCGACGAGTACCCGGTCTTCCATCTCACCTGCATCACCCATCGCAAAGACCCCATCTACGCCGCCACCATCGTCGGCAAGCCGCCCATGGAAGACGCCTGGATGGGCAAGGCCGTCGAGCGCATCTTTCTGCCCGCGATGAAGATGACCATTCCCGAGCTCGTCGACGTCCACCTGCCCGTCGAAGCCGTCTTCCACAACCTGATGATCGTGTCGATCCGCAAGAGCTACCCGGGGCAGGCGCGCAAGGTGATGAACGCCATCTGGTCGCTCGGCCAGGCGATGTTCACCAAGTGCATCATCGTCGTCGATGAAGACTGCGACGTGCAGAACATCGCCGAGGTCGTTCTGCGTGTCGCCAACAACATCGATCCCGAGCGCGACATCCAGTTCACGCTCGGCCCCGTCGATTCGCTCGACCACGCCGCTCGCCTGCCCAACTACGGCTCGAAGATGGGCATCGACGCCACGCGCAAGTGGAAGGCCGAAGGCTTCAATCGCCCCTGGCCCGCGATGATCGAGATGGATCGCGCGACCAAGGCAAGAGTCGATGCGCTGTGGTCCAAATTAGGCCTCTGATTCCGATATCCAGCTTCTGAAGGAAATGGCCTCGCTTTGCCTTGACTCTGATATACCTGAAGACATGCATGGTGTGTTCCGCGGCTTGTGTTGTTGCTTGCCGCTGCAGCGATGGCTCCCACGGTGCGCCTCGATGCCCAGCAATCCCCTGACAATTTTCACTGGGTCGATTTCCACTCGGAGCAAGATCAAAGCGTCGTGGTCTGGGTCACGAACTCGCTTGCCTCGCAGAAGTGGACGGCCATCCGCGAAATCGGCGTGCAATACGACGCAGCCCTCGTCGTCACGTCGCTGCGCAAGACACCGCAAACCCCGCCTGCCTTCGATACCTTCTCGATCTGGAGCGCGTCGCTGAAGGATCACAGCGTCACCCTGATCCTGAGTGGAGCCAATCTGCGCGTTCTGGACTGGATGCTCTTTGCCGTGGGCTGGCCCCGCGACCTGGGTGCCCTCTATGACGACTGCAACGACTGCGTCGCATCGACATTCCTCACGGCCTTCTACTACGACCAGCGCCAGCATGCGTGGGGAGCGCGCTGGATGCGCGGGACTCAGGCCATTCCGCTGAGCACGGCAAGCGCCCCGCAAGGAGTGACAACCTCGCAGGCTTACGCTGTTCTCGCCGAATCCAATGGCCACGAGATCGTCGGGACATGGAATCATTTCGATTTCGGCAAGCAGAAGGCGCCCGAGGACTATGTCTACCAGTACGATGTCGATCCGGCGAACGACCAGGAGCGGACCCAATTGCTCACTGGCAAATCGGCCGAGGCGCTGAAGCGCCGCATCTGCATTGGGTCCGATGCTGTGACTGGCCTTGCACGGGGCCAGGATGCGTTACTCTGTCAGCCGTTGAGACCCGCCGCAACCCACAAGGCGACAAACTAGCAGCAGGGCATTGTTGCAATCGAATTATTGCGCAGCCAGCACGCGAATCGCGACCAGGTTTCGTACCCAGCGCGCCGGGCGCTTTTCGCCTGTTGCCACCAATTGAAAGGTCCCATTATTACCGAGCGGCTTGCCGTCCATCGCATCGGCTACCAGCACGGTTCCGTCATGCACGTCCGGCGTGATCTCGCCGATCGAATAGACGACTTGGTATCCATCCGATCCTTCAGCGACGATATAGAGCCTGAATTCCTTGCCGTGCGGCTTGGCAGGGACGCCCAGCGGTGTCAGCAGGTCAGCAAGCGGCACCCCTGAGTAGGTCTGATTCGTCTTGACATGTTCGTTGTAGACGGTGATCGAGGTGTGTGGCAGAGCTGCGAATGTTGCTGCCACCCACTCGGCTTGCTTCTTACCCAAGGTGATCTTCAGCGGTTCAGAGGGAGCCGTGGCGTGGTGCATCTCCTCCTGCTGGATGCGCGAGGTATCCGGCTGCTCGATGCCGCCCATGGGGTGGCCGGGGCTCGATCCCTGGCTCTGGGCATAGCCAAGAGCCGATGCCGCACCTAAGCCCGCGAATAGAGCCACCGTCGCAACCGATCGCCGCATGCGTTTTGCCTCCACGCGATCCATCGTATACTGGAGCCATGTCGATCGTGCGCAACCTCGCCGGCATCGCCAAGGGCATGAGCATCACGCTTCGGCGAGATGCTTCGAGCCCACCGAGGTGGAGAACTACCCCGACGGCCCCGGCCCCCTGCGCGGCGCGGTGCTTCCAGCAGCGCTTTCGCGGCGCGCACGTGCTGCAGCGCGACGAGAATGGCCTGGAGAAGTGCGTAGCCTGCTTCCTCTGCGCGGCGGCCTGCCCGGCCAACTGCATCTACATCGAGGCCGCCGACAACACCGAAGAGCAGCGCATCTCCTCCTCCGAGCGCTACGCCAAGGTCTACAACATCGACTACAACCGCTGCATCTTCTGCGGCTATTGCGTCGAAGCCTGCCCCACCGACGCCATCACCCACGGCCACGGCTTTGAGCTCGCCACGCTCAACGCCACCAACCTGGTCATGCGCAAGGAAGACATGCTTGTGCCGGTGGCCGGCGCTCACCGCAGCGAAATAGGCCGCCGGCGTACCCCTTTCCGGTTCCCGAAGTACCTTTTGGATTCACGCATGCCTCCGTCTATCGCTGAGGAGTGCATCCGTCAGCAACGCTATGTGGCCTGGAGGCTGAGAAACGCCATGACCAACACGCCCGCGAACATCCGATCTGCAGAAGATTCTCGAAGCAGCCGCATCGCCATCATCGACGGCGCCATGGGCACGACCATCCGCACCTACGGCATGACCGAAACGGACATGCGCGGCGAGCGCTTCAAGGACGCCACAGAAGGACCTGCTCAACAACGGCGACCTCTTCTCGCTCACGCAGCCGACGATGATCGGCGACATTCATCGCCGCTTTCTCGAGGCAGGCGCCGACATCATCGAGACCAACACCTTTGGCGCCACCATCCATTGCGCAGAGCGAGTTCTTCGTCGACGACCCGCGCGAGCACGGCGGCCGCAAAGATCCCGACTTCTACCAGAAGATCATCGAGGATCCATTCGCTCACCGTCTTGCGTGGGATATCAACGAGACGTCCGCGCGGCAGTGCCGCGAGTGGGCCGATCGCGTCGGCAATGAGACTGGGCGTCCGCGCTTTGTCGCCGGCTCCATCGGTCCCTTGACCGTGTCGCTCTCCAACTCGCCCGACGCCGACGACCCGGGTTTTCGCGTCGTCACCTTCGACCAGGTCAAGACCGCCTACGCCGGAGCAGGTCCGCGCACTCATTGCCGGCGGGGTCGACTTCCTGCTGGTCGAGACCATCTTCGATTCGCTCAACGCCAAGGCCGCGCTCGTCGCCATTCGCGAAGTGTTCGACGAAGACAAGCAGTGAGCTGCCCGTCATGATCTCGGCAGCCGTCGGCCGCGGCGGCGAAACGCTTATCTCCGCGCAAACAACTGAGGCTTTCTGGAATGCGGTCGAGCACGTGCAGTCCGCTCTCGGTCGGCCTCAACTGCTCGCTCGGGCCGGACCTCATGTATCCATTTCTATCGGAGCTTTCGCAGAAGGCCGATGTCGCCGATCTCCTGCTACCCGAACGCCGGTCTGCCCAATCCGCTTTCGCAGACGGGCTTCGATCTTGGCCCGGCGGACATGGCGCGCTTCGCTCGGCGACTTCGCCCGTGCGGGCCTGATCAACATCGCCGGCGGATGCTGCGGCAATACGCCGGACGCACATCGCAGCCATCGCCAAGGCGCTCGAAGACGTGGCGCCGCGGCGGTTCGACAAAGCTTCCGCGCCGGAATCTGAAGATGCAGTGACCGAGGTTGCCCGATGAAGCCACTTGCGTCTTTCCGGCTCGCAGCCCTTCACGCAGCAACCCGGCGTCTTCATCATGATCGGCGAGCGCACCAACGTCGCCGGCTCACCCAAGTTCGCCAAGCTCATCAAGGAAGGGAAGTACGAGGAAGCGGTCAGCGTCGCGCGCCAGCAGGTGGAGAACGGCGCCAACGTCATCGACATCTGCATGGATGAGGGCATGATCGACGGCGTCGCCGCCATGACGCGCTTCCTGCAACTGCTCGGCAGCGAGCCGGAGGTCGCCAAGGTTCCCTTCATGGTCGACTCTTCCAAGTGGTCGGTGATTGAAGCGGGCCTGAAATGCCTGCAGGGCAAAGGCATCGTCAACTCCATCTCGCTCAAGGAAGGCGAAGACGCCTTCCGCGCGAACGCCGCGCACCATACTGAAATACGGCGCTGCGGCCGTCGTCATGGCCTTCGACGAGCAGGGCCAGGCCGCGAGCTTCGAAGACAAGATTCGCATCTGCGAGCGCGCCTACCGCATCCTCGTCGACGAGGTCGGCTTCCCGCCTGAAGACATCATCTTCGATCCCAACATCCTCACCGTCGCCACCGGCATGGAGGAGCACAACAACTACGCGGTCGACTTCATCAACGCGACGCGGTGGATCAAGGCCAACCTGCCGCACGCCAAGGTCTGCGGCGGCGTTTCGAACATCTCGTTCAGCTTTCGCGGCAACAACACGGTGCGCGAAGCCATGCACTCCGCGTTTCTCTATCACGCCATCGCGGCGGGCATGGACATGGGCATCGTCAACGCCGGCATGCTGGAGGTCTACGAAGAGATCGAGCCGGACCTGAAAGAGCTTGTCGAAGATGTTTTGCTCAATCGCCGCCCCGACGCCACGGAGCGCCTCGTCGAGTTCGGCGAAACGCTGAAAGACAGCCGGCACGGTTGCGGCCGAAAAGAAGACCGAGGAATGGCGCAACGGCACAGTCGAAGAACGCCTCTCGCACGCACTGGTGAAGGGCATTGACAGCTATATCGATATCGACACAGAAGAGGCGCGCGCCAAACTGGGCCGTCCCCTGCTGGTAATTGAAGGCCCTCTGATGGCCGGCATGAGCGTCGTCGGCGATCTGTTCGGCGCCGGCAAAATGTTCTTGCCGCAGGTGGTCAAATCGGCGCGCGTGATGAAGAAAGCCGTCGCCTACCTGACTCCGTTCATGGAGGCTGAGAAGGCCGCGATGATCGCCGTCGGGCCAGGAGGTCAAGGCGCAGGGCAGGATCGTTCTCGCCACCGTCAAGGGCGATGTCCACGACATCGGCAAGAACATCGTCGGCGTCGTGCTGGCCTGCAATAACTACGATGTCATCGACATGGGCGTCATGGTGCCGGCCGAAAAGATTCTCGCACGCGGCAAAAGAAGTGCGTGCCGACATCATCGGCCTCAGCGGCCTCATCACGCCGTCGCTCGACGAGATGGTGCACGTGGCCCGCGAGATGGAGCGCCAGGGCTTCAAGCTGCCGCTGCTCATCGGCGGCGCCACCACCAGCCGCGCACACACGGCCGTCAAGATCGCGCCGCATTACAGCGAACCGGTGGTACACGTGCTCGACGCCAGCCGCGCCGTTCCTGTGACCACCAGCCTTCTCAGCGAGGATGGCCAGGAGGAATTTCGTCGCGCAGCATCGCGCCGAGTACGAAGCCGTGCGCGAAAGCCCATGCGGCTCCCCGCCCGAAAGCGCTCCCGCTCGAAGCGGCCCGCGCCCGGCGCACGCCCATCAAGTGGCGCGCCGAAGACATTGCGACGCCGGAGTTCACCGGCGTGCGCGTGCTCGACAATTTTCCGCTCGCCACTCTGCGCGAGTTCATCGACTGGACCCCCTTCTTTCACACATGGGAGCTGAAGGGCGTCTATCCGCGCATCCTCGACGACGTCCAACTATGGCGCCGCAGGCGCGCCTGATTTTCACCGAAGCCAACGCGCTTCTCGACCAGATCGTCGCAGAAGAAGCTGCTCACGGCTCGCGGCGTCTATGGACTTTTTCCTGCCAACGCCATCGGCGACGACGTCGATCTCTATACCGAATGAATGCGCGCAAGCAGGTTCTTACTCGCTTTCACTTCCTCCGCCAGCAGACCAACCGGGAGGGAAGGAGCCTTGCCGCTCGCTCGCCGATTTCATCGCACCCCGCGAAACTGGTCTTGCCGACCACATCGGCGCCTTTGCGGTCACCAGCGGGATCGGCCTCAAGGAATTGTGCGACCGCTTCCGCGCCGACCACGACGACTACAACGCCATCATGGCGGAAGCCCTCGCCGATCGGCTCGCCGAAGCCTTCGCCGAGTGCCTGCACAAGCGCGTGCGCGACGAGTGGGGCTATGGCCGCGCAGAGAAGCTCAGCATCGACGAGATGGTCCACGAGAAGTATCGCGGCATCCGGCCTGCGGCCGGCTATCCAGCTTGCCCCGATCACACCGAGAAAGGAACGCTCTGGCAACTGCTCGATGTCGAGACAAGGACGGGCATCCAGATCACGGAGTCCTTCGCCATGTGGCCGGGCTCCAGCATCAGCGGCCTCTACTTCGCGCATCCTGAGGCGCGCTACTTCTCGCTGGGCAAAATCGATCGCGACCAGGTCGCCGACTATCACGTGCGCAAAGGTATGAGTGTTGCAGAAGTCGAGCGCTGGCTGGGCCCCAACCTGAACTATGATCCGGTCGAAGAGCCATCGGCGGAACCCGTCGTCTAAGGCTGCTGAGTTATGATGATCCGGTTGAAGTTTGGGATCGTGACGTGAAGGTGGGTACGACAATGATGGGTGCGACGCTCTTGGCAGGTGCGATTCTGTGCGCCTGCGGCGGTTCGGGTGCAAATAGCAGCGGGTCTGCTGCTTCAACTCCCGTGGCTGCTCCAACGGTTACTAGTTCGCCGGCACAAAATGGAGCCGTGATTGTCACGCTGACTGCCGTGGCAGGCGCCACCATCCACTACACCGTCGACGGCTCGGCCCCCACGACCGCATCGCAGATCTACGAGGCGCCCTTCCTGGTCGCTTCGAATCTCACCGTGAAGGCCATCGCCCAGCAGGGCAGCGGCGCACTGAGCAGTGTTGCGACCCAAGTCTTTGCGCCGAATATTGCCTCCGGTACGCTTGTCTGGTCTGATGAGTTTGCGAACGCAACCGGCACAGCCGCCGAACCCGATCCAAAGATATGGACCTACGACACCGGGAGCAGCGGATTCGGCAATCACGAGCTCGAGAACTACTGTGCCTGGGGATCGAACGCCGCACCATGCTCCACAGCCAGCCCGAGCGCTTATGTCGGCACCGACGGCTACCTGCATATCGAGGCGCAGCAACCCTCACCCGGGGTTTACACATCGGCACGACTCAAGTCACAAGGTCTCTTCAGCGTTCAATATGGCCGCATTGAATTCCGCGCACTCGTGCCGGAAGCGCAGGGCTTTTGGCCTGCCGCGTGGCTGCTCGGCAACAACATCGTGACGGTGGACTGGCCTGCCTGTGGGGAGCAGGATGTGCTGGAGCGCGTGAATGCCGCCAAATCACCCGATTGGAACGAAGGCTCCGTCCATGGCGTCGGCTTCACGGGCGATACCGGTCTCGGCACCGTCGTCAATTTCTCAGCCGGTCAAAATGCTGCGCAGTGGCACACCTACGGCATGATCTGGACGAAAGGCAGCATTGCCTACTACGTCGACGACCCAGCACATCCGTATGTAACGTACACCACGACCGATGCGGCCAAGCTGCCGGGCGCGGTGTGGCCGTTCGATGCGGGACAAAGCAATTTCTTCCTGCTCAATCTTGCCATCGGCGGGGACTGGCCTGGGCCTCCGAATGCCACTACGCCCTTCCCCTCGGAAATGCTCGTCGATTACGTGCGGGTCTACGCGAACTGACGAGTGTGCGGTCAATCAAGGATGGCCGGCCCTTGCGATTTTCTTCCCGTGCATCGGGTCATGCGCTAAGATTCTGGTTCGGAGAAACCATGCCCCGCCCTCATCTTCTATTCGTTTGCACGGCGTTACTCGCATCAGCTCTTTTTTCCCTCGCACAGAATGCCCCCGACACGCGACTGCGCATCGCGTCGCCGAACGGCCAGATCGTCTTTATCCTCTCCGATGCGCCTCATACAGGGAAAGTTGAGGCGGGCAGCAACGATCTTCGTTACTCGGTCGACTTCCACGGCAAATGGCTCTTGGATGAGAGCGTGCTGGGCCTAAAGATCGAGGGCCAGTCTCCGCTTGGCCCGGGCATGAAACAAGCGAGTGTGCAGACGGCTCAGCACGACGAGACGTACTCGATCCCCGTTGGAAAAACCAGCAGCGTCCGCGATCATTACAACTCCGCGCTGGTTGGACTTGCTGACGATTCTGGACGCTTGCTCACTCTCGAGATCCGAGCCTTCGACGATGGTGTCGCTTTCCGCTACATCCTGCCGCAGCAGCCTTCGTTGGGAAGGTGCATATCGAGCACGAGCTTACACAATTTGTTTACAACAAGGATGCGACGCTCTACCCGCTCGTCCTCGAAGGCTTTCAATCCTCGTACGAAGACGAGTACCAGGTACGCCAGGTCAGCGGGCTCCATCATGACTGGCTGATCGGCCTGCCGCTGCTCGGCGAAGTCCCTGGTGTCGGCTGGGTCGCCGTCACTGAGGCCGACATCGACAGCTACGCCGGCATGTACCTGCGCAAGGAGAAGCCTGCATTCGGTCTGCGGGCCGAGCTCTCGCCGCGTGTGGATCAACAGCCGATTGCGGTTGAAGGCGAGGCTCCTGTGACCACGCCCTGGCGAGTGCTCATGATTGGCGACACGCCGGGCCGCCTCATCGAATCGAACATTGTGTTGAACCTCAATCCGCCTTCAAACATCGCCGACACGTCGTGGATTCGCGCCGGCAAGTCGGCCTGGGACTGGTGGTCAGGTGAAGCGGCTCCCAGCATGGCGACGAAGCCGGGCATGAACACGGCGACGATGAAGCATTACATCGATTTCGCTTCGGATTCGGGATTCCCGTACATGCTGATCGATGCCGGCTGGGCGTTGGCTGATCGCGCCGGCCCGCAGGACTATGCGGCCATCGCAGACATCACGCATGTCACGCCGGAGATCGACATGCCCGAGCTCCTGGGCTATGCCAAGCAAAAGAACGTGCGTCTCTGGCTCTGGGCTCACTGGACCTCGGTCGACAAGTACATGGAGGAGGCTTTTCCCCTCTTTGAGAAGTGGGGCATTGCCGGCGTCAAAATCGACTTTATGAATCGCGACGACCAGCAGATGGTTGATTGGTATCGCCGCGTGGTCGCCGCGGCTGCGCAACATCACCTTATGGTCGACTTTCACGGCGCATTCAAGCCCGACGGACTTCGCCGCACCTGGCCCAATCTCATTACCCGCGAGGGCGTGATGGGCAAGGAGTATCTGAAGGTTTCCGCACGCACGACCCCGGTCCACAACACCACGCTGCCCTTCACGCGCATGTTGGCGGGGCCGCTCGACTACACGCCGGGAGCGTTCGGCAACGTGACCCGCGATGCGTTTATTCCGCGTGACAAGGAGCCAATGGCGCCGAATACCCGGGCGCACGAACTTGCCCTTTACGTTGTGCTTGAGAGCCCTCTGATGATGGTCTCGGACTACCCAGAGCACTACGCCGGCCAGCACGACTTCGAGTTCATCAAGCAGGTGCCGACCACGTGGGATGAGATTCGGGTGCTCGACGGCACTCCGCGGGAGTTTATCTCGCTTGCCCGGCGCAGCGGCAACGACTGGTACATCGGATCCATCACGAACTGGGATGCGCGCGACTTGAAGGTGGCGCTCAGTTTTCTTGGAACAGGGAAGTACGTGGCGGAGGTCTACGCGGATGCACCTGACGCTGGGACCAACGCGACCCATACCGAATTCACCACCCGGCCCGTCGATCGCAGCACGATTCTCGACGTGCATATGGTCTCGGGCGGGGGCAACGCGATTTGGATTCATCCTGAGCGCTGAACCCGAGGAACTGGGGCGAGACTCTTCATCCCGCGCAGCTTGTGGGCTGCTGCGGAATTCAAAACTGGTGTCCTGAGTTTGAAGTTGACCGAACGCCCGAAGAAACAAAAGCAGATTCTTCGCTTACCACCCCCGAACTGAAGAGCGTTCGGGGCCCCTTTCGCTCAGAATGACACGCTGGATTTTGGACTCTGGACACTGGATAGGTGGCTACCCCTGGTTTCGGATTAGCGGCGGCGGGAACCGGCCCAGGTCAAACAGGCACCGATCAGAACGCCGGCGGCAAACACGACACCCATCGCTTCGAATGGTTTTTGCTTGATTGTGTGCTTAGCGTCGTCCAAGGTATCTTCGGCGGCATGACGGCCCTGCTTGATCGCTTTGACGGCCGCCTTCACTCCATCTTCTACTGCTTCGCTCACAACGGTCTTGATCCGGGATACCTCGCGATACAGTTCTTCGACCGATGGTGCTTTGTCCAACAGATCTGGTGCCATAACGTGTCTTCTCCTTGACGGGTTTTTTTATGAGACGTTCTTGACTCCTGCACCGATCTGAATTCTCTCTCGGCAAGAATGGGTCTCGTGAACCTGCACTTGGTTTGATGTGATCCATCGCCGTGTTGTTGCACCTCAAAAAGGATTTTGTCCGGGACCGGAGCCCCTTCCCGCCTCGAATGCAGCCATTCACATGGGCTTACTGTCCGTTCGCTGGCCGGCATCTTGCACCGCTGGGAAGCCTGTGATACAAGAAAATCATTCAAGTTTGCCCTCAAAGGGCAGGCCTGGATTTCATGCAGAGTGGCTGAGGGACGAGCCCTGTGACGCCACGACAACCTGCCCGCGCAAAACGGGAGTATGGTGTCAACTCTTGCCCGGCAACGGGGAACATGAGATTCGGGGGTCGCTTCAGCACTCTTGGCCGAGGCGGCTCGCATTGTACTTCGAGTCCTATCACGTTCGCTCTTCACAGAGCCAGTCACGCGCTCGCATCGCCTGAGTCACTCGCATACATGCGAGGGACCTGTGACGACTGCGTACGAGTTGCGATGTCGGGAATGCGGCAAGACCTATGGAATTCAGCCGCTCTCCTCTGCGATGAATGTTTCTCTCCTCTCGAGGTCACGTTTGATCTCGAGTATGCCCGCACCCGCTTTACCCGCGAAGTCCATTGCCGCCGGCCCGCTGAACATGTGGCGCTACCGTGCCCTCCTCCCCGTCGCCGACGACTACGTTCCCCAGACGCCTACCGGCCTCACGCCGCTGGTGGAGGCGCCACGTCTCGGCTGCCCACATCGGCGCGCGCAATCTCTACATCAAGAACGACGCCGTCTGCATGCCCACGCTCAGCTTCAAGGATCGCGTCGTCGCCGTGGCTCTCGCCAACGCGCAGGCCTTCGGCTTCGATACCGTCGGCTGCTCGTCCACCGGCAATCTCGCCAACGCAGTCGCCGCGCAGGCCGCGCGTCTCGGCCTCAAGACCTACATCCTCGTGCCCGCCGATCTCGAGCCCGCCAAGATTCTCAACACGCAGGTCTACGGCGCAACGCTCGTTCGCGTCGATGGCAACTACGACCACGTCAATCGCCTCTGCTCGCAGATTGCCGAGCGCTATCAACTGGGGCTTCGTCAACGTGAATCTGCGCCCCTACTACGCCGAGGGTTCCAAGACCGTCGGCTTCGAAATCGCCGAGCAGCTTGGCTGGCGGCTGCCCGACAACGTCGTCGTTCCCATGGCCGGCGGTTCGCTCATCACCAAAATCCGCAAGGCCTTCGACGAGCTGATCGCGCTCGGCCTCGTCGAGAACAAGCCGGTCCACTTCTTCGGCGCGCAGGCCACCGGCTGCTCGCCTATCTCCACGGCCGTCAAGAACGCAACCGACTTGATCGAGCCGCAGCGGCCCAACACCATCGCCCGCTCGCTCGCCATCGGCAATCCGGCCGACGGCCCGTACGCCGCGCGAGCCATTCGCGAGTCCGGCGGATGGGCCGAAGATGTCTCCGACGTCGAAATCGTTTCCGCGATCCAGGAACTTGCCGAGACCGAAGGCATCTTCACCGAGACCGCCGGCGGCGTCACCACCGCTGTCACGGCACGGCTCTACGCACACGGCCGCATCCAGCCCGATGATCTCACCGTCGTCTGCATCACCGGCAACGGTCTCAAGACCACGGACGTGCTGCACGGCGCCTACGATCAGAGGCCGGTCGATTCGTCCCAGGCTCAGCGACTTTGAAAACTTTGTCGAAGAAAATGCTGTTGCACATCAGGAGTGGAATTTAGCAGGGGAGTTTCCAATGTCCAGTTAAAGTCGTTTTGCCGAATGCCTTTCAGAAGCACACCAACAACGTGCGCGAAATTTCGAGTGTCGCGGCCAATCTCCCGGAGCTGGTCACGGAGATCGAAGGCCGGTTTCCGGCGCTTCGCCCAGCATCTGCGCGGGGAGGACGGCCAGATTCGCCGCTTCATTAACTTCTATGTCAACGACGAAGACATCCGCTTTCTCGGCAACGACAAGTACGCCTTCAAAGAAGGTGACGAGGTACTTGTGATCCCCTCAATTGCCGGTGGGTGTTTTTAGACCTAATGGGTCGTGAAGTTACGAAAGGCTTTCCTTGGGGAAAGCCTTTTGTTACGGTTGAGTTACATCTGAAATCGAGTTTTTGCTGCGTATTTGCGTCGCCTTCACTTTCCTCTTACAATTCCCGACGGATACTACTCCCGTGATTTCTCACTCAGGGCAGAGAGTTCCGTTCGTTCAAGATTCTATTTCCACGCAAGCCGTGGAAATCCTCGATCCAGCTATGTTTCCGGGCTTGCTGCCGCCGCCCTCCAGGCAGCGGGTTCATGCCGAGGTCGGTAAGTATCGTTTAAGGCTAGCCGAGTCGTTCGAAGATCGCGAGGCCGCGTGCCGTCTCCGCTTCAAGGTATTCAATATCGAAATGGGTGAAGGACTCGAAAGCTCATACCAGACAGGCCTTGACACGGATCACTTCGACTTATTCTGCGAACACTTACTGGTTGAAGAAAAAGCGACCCGTCGCATTGTCGGAACCTATCGGATGCAATCGGGAGATACCGCCTCGGCGAATCTTGGTTATTACTCGGAGCAGGAGTTTCACTTCGCTCCTTATGAGGCCCTGCGCGCCGAGATTCTGGAGTTAGGGAGGGCATCTATCGACCGCGAACATCGCACCCCGGAAGTCCTGACCCTGTTGTGGCGTGGCATCGCGCAGTATGCTACCGATATGGGACTACGCTATCTGATTGGTTGCTCGTCGTTGAACTCTCAGGATCCAAGCGAAGGCTGGCGGATGTATCGGCAGCTTGAGCACTATCGGGTCGCTCCGGAGTTTGCCACTGAGCCGACCGCAGCCTACGCGTGCCCCAGCGAGCAGGATCGTGCCGATGCACCGCCGTCGCCGGTCCAACAGGCTTCATTGCTGCCCACTCTGCCCAAGGTTCCCAAATTGCTCCGCACTTATCTCGCTATCGGCGCCAGAATCTGTGCTCCGCCGGCCTGGGACCGCGAGTTCGGCACCATCGACTTCCTCACCTTGCTCGATCTCAAAACACTCTCATCGTCTGCGCGAAATCACTTTCTCGCCCCGCTTACCTCTTGAGTCTTCGCGCTGTCTGGCGCGCTGTGGCGCTGGGGTCCGCGTTGGCATTCTGCGTTTTCCGCTATTGGGTGATTCGCCTGCGGGGGACGCTGACTCTCGAGCAACGGGCACAATGGATGCAATTTGCCGGGCGCACCGTGCTGGCAAGGCTCGGTATTCGTTATCGTGTCCATGGCAGTCCGCCGAAGAGCGGGATCGTCGTCGCAAACCACCTCAGCTATCTCGACATTGCCGTCGTCTCGGCGGCCATGAAGTGCTTTTTCGTCGCCAAAGCGGAGATCAGCACATGGCCCTATTTCGGAGCGACCGCACGATTCGGCGGCACCCTCTTTCTCGATCGCTCAAGCCGCGCCAGTGCAGAACGGGTGGCGGCTGAGATTGCCCAACGCCTGGCGCTGCAGGTTCCGATCCTCTTTTTTCCGGAAGGCACCAGCACCGACGGTTCCTCAGTCTTTCGTTTTCACACGCGCCTCTTTGAGCCTGCCATCCGCGCGGGAGCCTCCGTCACGGCTGCTGCCATTCGCTACGTCCCTGCGGACGGTGCGCCCGAGTACGAACTCTGCTGGTTCGGAGACGAAAGCTTTTTGCCGAACCTCTGGAAAGTGCTGGGCGCCCCGGTCTTCACCGCTGAAGTCTACTTCGGGGAACCGCGGATCTATACCGAGCGCAAAACCGCGGCAAGCCAAGCCCGCGAAGAAGTGATGGCCATGCGCGCTGATTCTGCCGCGACGCAATCCATCGCAACCACGCGAATTGGATGATCTTCTCCTCAACTTTTTCCTGTGATTCCACTAAACTGCAGAGTATGGAGGTCTCGCCCGCGATGCCACTCCCCAGCGATGAACGTGTTGTTGATCTAGCCAACAAGTTGCTTGCGCAGTTCGACCAGCTTTTCGGACTGCATTCCGGATTTCGAGCCGCGCATGCGAAGGGTGTTTTACTCGACGGTACTTTCACACCCGCAGCGGAGGCGCCGGGTCTGACCCGCGCCCCGCATGCGACGCGCCCCTCGACTCCGGTTACGGTTCGCTTTTCCAACTCCACCGGAATCCCGCAGATTCCCGACAACACACCCGAAGCCAATCCTCGCGGCCTCGCCATCCGCTTCAATCTCGATGAGCACGTGCACACCGACATCATCAGCCACTCGACCGACGGTTTCCCGGCCCGCGATGGGTACGAGTTTCTCGAATTCCTGAAGGCCGTGGCGGCCAGCGGACCCGAAATCCCCTCGCCCAAACCCGTCGAGATCTTTCTTGGGTCGCATCCTGCCGCGCTGGCTTTTGTCCAGGCTCCTAAACCGTTTCCATCCAGTCTTGGGCGCGAAAGCTATTTCGGCGTCACTGCATTCGCCTTCACCAATGCCGAGGGCCTGAAGCGCTTCGGTCGTTATCGCATTATTCCGGAAGCGGGCAACGACTATCTTCTGGACGACGCGGTTGCGAAGCTCCCGGTTGACTATCATTTCGAAGAGATCATGGATCGCTTAAAGAACGAAGCAGTTCGCTTCAAGATTCTGGTCCAGCTCGCGGCCGAGGGCGACGCGACAGACGACGCGACGAAGCATTGGCCGGAATCGCGAGAGCTGTTCAGTTTAGGAACGATCGAATTGACGGCTCCTGTCCCGAACAATCTCGCCCAGCAAAAGCACATCATCTTCGATCCCATTCCGCGAGTCGATGGAATCGAGCCTTCGGCAGACCCCCTTCTCGAACTTCGCGCCGCCATCTATCTGCTGAGCGGAAGGCGCCGGCGCGCGGCCACACTCGAAGATCCTGCTCACTGATCCCACGGGCGCCGGCGAAAGTTTTGCTTCGCGCCTGCTGCTGCGGGTGGTATCGTCTAATGCATCTCGAAAGAAAAAACAGCAAACAGACCCATCCATTCGGGCTAGCCTTCAATTTTTCCTCTTTGCCGGTTGCTTTGACTGGTTGCACCCCCGTCTCTCTTTCCGGTAGCGGGCCGACGCTGGAAGTCTTGATCGATCGAAGTGCGAGGGAAGGTGAATGACTCAATTTTACGAAGCAACTGAAGCTAGTCGTGTGCTGACGCTGGAGGAGATTACGAGCCTCACAGAGGATGGCGGCAAGCCGGCCGACACTCTGATGAATGTTGTGGCCCTGATTGCGGCGCGTTTCCGCACCGACGTTTGTTCCGCCTACCTGCTGGAGCCGGATCGCTCAAACCTTGTGCTGGCGGCGACTTTGGGGCTTCATCCGCGCAGTATCGGCAGCTTGCGGATGCCTCTGCACGAGGGGCTCGCCGGCCTGGTTGCCGAGCAGGTCAAGCCGGTAGCTGTGAGCGATGCGCCGAATCACCCGCGCTTCAAGTACTTCAAGGAATCGGGCGAGGAGGAGTACCACTCTTTTCTGGGCGTACCCCTGATCGATCGCGGCATTTTGCAAGGCGTTCTGGTTGTGCAGACCAAGGAACCCCGTGTCTTTCGGGACGACGAAATTCGTATGCTCACCGAGGCCGCCGGCCAGGTAGCGCCTGTGGTCAGCGAAGCCCGCAATCTCGATCGCTTCATCGCTCCGGCACAGGAGCGGCTCTGGTCTCTCGCCCGCAATCTCTGGTGGTGTTGGGACCATGAGTGCATCGATCTATTCCGCGATCTCAATCCCACGCGCTGGCGTGAACTGAATCAGAACCCCATCGCTCTTTTGAACGAACTCCCCCTTGCCGAGATCGAGCGCCGCGCTGCCGAGCTGTCCCTCCACAGTCGCATCAATTACGTTTACCGCCGCCAGCAGGAGTATTTGAACGCCGAAAGCACCTGGGGCGCGGAACACGCCGGAGTCTTGCGCAAGCGGCCGGTGGCATATTTCTCGGCCGAGTTCGGCCTGCACGAGTCGCTTCCTATCTACTCAGGCGGACTCGGGGTTCTAGCCGGCGATCACATCAAGAGCGCATCGGATCTGGATATACCGCTGGTCGGTATCGGCCTGTTTTACGGCCAGGGCTACTTTCTGCAGCGTCTCGACATGAATGGATGGCAGCGCGAAGAATACCTGCATACCGACCTCAACCAATGTCCCTTGCAGCCGGCGATTGGTGAGAACGGCGAGCCGGTTGTTGTCGAGATCCAGACCCGGAGCGGTACTCTTCGTGCCAAGGTCTGGCGCGCCAAAGTGGGTCGCTGCGATCTGCTTCTGCTTGACTCCAACGTCGAGGGCAACGCCCCGGAAGATCGCGAGTTGACCTCGCGGCTCTATGGCGGCGACGGGCGCACACGCATCCGGCAGGAGCTGGTGTTGGGCGTAGGCGGCTTCCGCGCCCTCAAGGCGATGGGGATCTCGCCCGGCGTACTTCATTTGAATGAAGGCCACAGCGGATTCGCGGTGCTCGAAGCTATTCGCACGCGCATGGAGGAGGAGGGGCTGGATTTCGTGACCGCGGCGAGCCAGATCCCGCGCGAAGTGATCTTCACCACGCATACACCGGTACCGGCGGGCCACGACCGCTTCAGCGCCGATCTCATCGAGGAACACCTGGGCCCATTGCGCGATCAGCTTGGACTTTCGCACGAGAACCTCATGGGCTTTGGCCGCGTGAGCTCAAACGATTACCAGGAGACCTTCTGCATGACGGTCGTGGGGCTCAAGCTCTCGCGCCGCGCCAACGCCGTGTCCTCTCTGCATGGCGAAGTCTCCCGGGCGATGTGGTGGGGGCTCTATCCTGAAAAGCCGCAGGACGCGGTGCCGATCGGCCACATCACGAACGGCGTGCATGTTCCTTCGTGGCTTGCGCCGCAGATGTGCCGCCTCTATGACCGTCACCTTGGTGTCGGCTGGCAGGGCAAGAGCGGGGCAGCGCGCACCTGGGAGGGAATCGAGACCGTCGACGATGGCGAGCTTTGGGAAACCCACCTCTCGCTCAAGTCGCGCCTCATTGAATTCGTCCGGCGCCGCGCCCGTGAGCAAGCCGATCGACGCAACGAGCAGCAGGAGACCTTGCAGAAGCTCAGCAAGCTGCTTTCGCCCGATGCGCTGACCATCGGGTTCGCACGCCGCTTCGCAACCTACAAGCGCGCCAACCTCATTCTTGCGGACATCGAGCGCCTGGCCTCGATGGTCAATGACCCCAAGCGGCCCGTGCAGTTTGTTTTTGCGGGCAAGGCCCATCCCCACGATGAGCCCGGTAAGCGCGTCCTGCAGCAGATTGCCCAATTGATGCGCGACTCGGAATTCTCAGACAAATTTGTCTTCATCGAGGACTACGACATCAATGTCGGTCGCTTTCTCGTGCAGGGAGTCGACGTCTGGCTCAATAATCCGCGCCGCCCCCTCGAAGCCTCCGGCACCAGCGGACAGAAGGTGGTCCTCAATGGCGGCTTGAATCTTTCCGTGCTGGATGGATGGTGGGCCGAGGCCTACGACGGGTCCAACGGATTCTCCATCGGCGCGGGCCGCACCCACTGCAACATGGACGTGCACGACAGCCGCGATGGTGAAGATCTTTATCGTGTTCTGCACGACGAAGTGATTCCGCTCTACTATCAGCGGGATCGCGACGGATTGCCGCGAGGCTGGATCAAGCGCATGAAACGCACCATCCGCACCCTCGGCTGGCGCTTCAACGCCGATCGCATGGTGATGGATTACACCTCGAAGTGCTACATCCCTGCTGCCGGCGGCACATCGAGCGAAATCCGTCCGCCGTGCTAAAGGTGTATGGGATCAGGGCAGACAAAGCCTAGGCGCCTGCGGCAGGCGCGGCCGTCGAGCCGCGCAGCACCAGGCTGGTCGAAACCAGGAACTCGCGCTGCAGATGCGGCTTTGAGGCTTCTTCTGCCTGTTGCCGAAGCGCTTCAAACGCCGCGCGTGCCAGGTCTCCGCGCGACAGCCGGATTGTCGTCAGCGGCGGCAGCGTGAACTCCGCAAAGTCGATGTCGTCGAGCCCAATGACCGAGAGGTCCTGGGGCACGCGCAATCCCTTCATATAGGCAGCGCGCAACACTCCGATGGCCGTCATATCGTTCGAGCACAAAATCGCGGTGGGCCGCGCGGCAAGGCTCTGGAGCCGATCGAATCCCGCCACCCCGCCCTTGAGCGTGTGGTCGCATTCGATCACCCACTTCTTCTGGACGGGAAGGCCCGCGGCTTCCATGGCTGTCCGGAAGTTGTTCTCGCGCGTAATTGCGGAGTGGATATTGTGCGGCCCGGCCAAGTAGGCGATCCGGCTATGGCCCAGATCTGCCAGGTGCTCCACCGCGGCGCGTATGCCGGTCTCGTAGTCCAGCAGAATGGTGCTGGTCTTCGGGTTTTCGAGTCGAAACTCCGCCAGAACGATCGGAATCTCATGAAACGCCAGTTGATCGAGAACAGGCTCTTCTTCGCCGAATGTCAGCATCGCCACGCCCTCGACCTTGCGCTCAATCATGCGCCGCACGCATGTGGTCAGCACGGCGGGATCACTGTTCGACGAGCTGACCAGGATCTCGTACCCGTGTGCCACCGCGATTTCTTCGAAGCACTGGATTAGTTCCGGGAAGAACGGATTCGTGATGTTTTCCACGATGATGCCGAGGATCCGGCTTCGTCCGGAGACAAGGCTGCGGGCATGGGTGTTTGGAAAGTAGTTCAGCTGTTCAATGGCCTGCCACACACGCTTGGCCAGCCGCTCGCTCACCAGCGGGGAGCGGTTGATGGTTCTGGAGACCGTAGCAATCGACACCTTGGCCATTGCGGCCACGGCGCGAATATCCGGCGTCTTGTCCGCAGGCTTGCGCGAACCTTTTCTTGCCACTAAGCAATCCTAAAGCAGAAATGAAAGGAAAGTTAAGGAATCAATCCGATTTTGGAGTTCCGACGAAATGTTGCTCCAGCGCCAGGAGCGCGCGGTTCCGATGGGGCTCTCTCTGGGAAGGCGCGTGGTTAGGAATGGTCTGCCATCAGGAGCCTCAGATCGCGCAGGTTGTGCCCCGTCGGCCCGGTCACGATCGCATCGCCCAGAGACGTGAAGAGGGGACAGGCATTGAATGCCCGCAGCAATTCCTCCGGATCGAATCCAAAGGCACGCGCACGTTCGACCGTGGTGGTGTCCGCAAGGGCTCCTGCACTTTGGGTGTTGCCGTCGATGCCGTCCGATCCTGCACTCAGGATCGTGAGCAGCTCTCCCGGGTGGCGCGCCAGCTCGAGCGCGCATTGGAGCGCGAACTGCTGATTGCGCCCGCCCGCTCCGGGCGTGCGGTCCAAAGTCACGGTCACTTCTCCCACTGAAATCAGACAGAAGCGCGGATGCTCCGCGCGCAGGGCATGGAATCTTTCCAGAAGATAGCGCGCCGCGTCCGCATAGTCCCAGTCATCGCACGAGTTGTCCACGGCTACAAAGAAGCCCGCCTTTTCAGCAAGGGCGCGCGCCGACTCGACCAGATCGTGGCTTGACAGCAAAAGCTCGAAAACCGAATCGCGAAACGCTCCCATTTCACTCGACATGGCCGCTGCTCCGGTGACGGTTCGCGCGTTCGAAGGGATAAAGCGCGGCAACTTCGGCAGCAGATCTTGCCACGTCTTGTTGCCTGGTGACTCCGGCAGATCGCCGTGCTCGAAGAATTCCGTTACCGCCGCGGGGAACTTGGCGGCCAGGTCATATTTCTCGAGAACCTCGCGCACTTCCGCCACCGTGGTGTGGTCGGGTGAAGTCGGACCCGACGACAGCGCATCGAGGGTACGCAGGGGTACGTCCGGCAGCAAAATTGAAACCTTCAACGCCTCCGGGGCGGCGATGGCCAGGCGTCCGCCCTTGACTGCCGAGAAATGTTTGCGGAGTGTGTTGACCTCGTTGATCGGCGCTCCCGATGCCAGCAGCGCCTGGTGAAACGCGACCGTGTCTTCCAGTCCGATGTGGGGGTCGAGTGGGAGGTCGAACATTGCCGACCCTCCGCCCGAAATCAGGAAAAAAATCAGAGTGTCCTTCTTGGCCTTCTTCAGCAGTGCCAGGGCCGCGCGCGCCGCGGCAAACGATTCCTCGTTCGGTACCGGATGCCCACCCTCGAAATAGCGGAAACGCCAGTTGTGCCGTTTGGGCAGATACTTTGAGCAGCAGATGCCGCGCAGTCCCTGCCGGCGCTTCATGCGGGCCAGCAGCACCTCCAGCATCGGCGTCGCCGCCTTGCCGATGGCGATCACCAGGATCCGCTTGTACTTCGAGAGCTGGATCGTCTCAGGCCCACTCCCATCCGGGATCAGCCGGCGGACCGTGTTCCCTTCAAAGCGAAGCCTTCTATCGAACGCCGATTCGATATTGCAGGCTTCCAACGCTCCGGTAAAAATCTCTGTGGCCTGGGCATGAAGTGTGTCGAGTGCGGTGTCACTTACCGGTGTCACGGCAACTGCTCCTTAAGCCAGCCGGCGAGCTCGTTCTGCATCGCCTCAAGCTGGCCTGAAAAAAAGTGATCGGCGCCGGGTAGGAGCACCAACTTTTTGGGTTCGGCCGTGGTGGCGGCCACATTTTCGAGGTCTGCGGCCGGTGCGAATTGATCGCGATCGCCGCTCAGAAAAAGCTTGGGAAGGGAACAGCCGGACAGGAATGCGTAATGGTAGGTGTGGTTCGAAGCGCGTGTGGGCAGGCCCAGCGCCGCAATGGCGCGTACATTGGCTTCACCAGAAGCGCAACAGGCGAGCAGCGTCATCGCCGCACCAAAACTGAATCCAACCGCGATGACCGGCCGCGCAAATTCGTTTTGGAGCCAGGCCAGCGCCGCCAGCACGTCTCCTGTCTCCGCCTTGCCGTCGTGGACACCTTCACTCAATCCCGTGCCGCGAAAGTTGAAGCGCAGCACCGGCCACCGCAACCCGAATTCCGGTGCGTTCAGAGTCTTCATCGCGTGGTACACAACCTTGTTGTGCATTGTGCCTCCACCCTTGGGGTGGGGATGACAGACCAGCGCGGCATACGGCGCGTCGGCATCTCCTTCGTTGAGGAGCGCCTCCAGCTTTCCAGCCGGGCCGTCCAGGGCGAAACTCCGCAAGGCAGATCTCCCGGCGTTGGCCGGGCTTGCGGACGTGGTCGTCGAGATCATGCCACTCCCCATTTTACGCGCAGTTTTCTTGGGCAGCATTTCGCTTTCATCGGGAGGTAAAGCGTTCAAGCGCGGCAAGCCACCCGAACCGTCATTCGCGGCGCATACCCGCTCGCTGTGCGGAAAGCTGCCGTCGGTCCGTAAGGTATTCTGGCTTCAGCATGTCAGCACTTCCGCCCATTGATCCCATCCGGCTTACGCGCGAACTTGTCGAAATCGAATCCGTAACCTATCGCGAAGGTCCGGTCGGTGATTTTCTGGCTGCCTATCTGGCAGGCCGCGAGTGGGCTGTGGAAAAGACGCCCGTCCCGCAGCCGCCCGACAGCGCCGACTCTGGCCCCCGGTGGAATGTCTACGCCGGTCCTGCCGCACCCGATCTGGTTTTTTCCACCCACCTCGATACCGTCCCGCCTTACATCCCCTTTTCTGAAGATGAGGAGTTCCTCTATGGCCGCGGGGTCTCCGATGCCAAGGGGATCATTGCTGCGCAGGTAACCGCCGCCGAAGTTTTGCGCGCTGAAAATTTCAATGTTGGCCTGCTGTACGTCAGTGGGGAAGAGCGGGATTCGGCGGGCGCCACCGTTGCCAACAAGGCGCCGAAAGGCAGCCGCTTTCTCATCAACGGTGAGCCCACCGATAACCGTCTTGCGCTTGCCTCAAAAGGCGCCCTGCGCGTCATTTTGCGTTCCAGCGGCAAGATGGCCCACTCCGCGTATCCGGAGCTGGGCGACAGCGCGATCCACAAACTCATCGAAGCGCTTCATCGCATCCTCGCCCTCGAGTTGCCCGTCACTGACGGGGTCGGTCCAGGCACCCTGAACGTCGGCTTGATGCATGGCGGCCACGCGCCCAACGTTATCGCAGACAAGGCCGAGGCCCAGATCCTGGTGCGCCTGGTTGGCGACTCTGCTCCGGTCCGCGCTGCGATCCTCGAAGCCGCCGAGGGCCTCGCCGACGTCGACTTCACTCTCGAAATCCCCTTCGTCCGCCTGCGCGCTGTTGAAGGGCTGCCCACCATGATTGCGAAGTTCACCACCGACATTCCCAAGCTTTCCAACTGGGGTCAACCGCTCCTGCTCGGGCCTGGCTCCATCCATGTCGCTCACACGCCCTTCGAAAAACTTGCCAGGAAAGAGTTGCTCGAAGCGGTCGACCTCTACATCAAAGTAGCCCGGCAATTGTTGGCCTAGAGGCTGCTCTTCTCGCTAACTATTCCAAGGAGACATCATGTCCGCATCTATCTATGACATTCCGGTTCGCAAGATCGCCGGCGACGGCGCGTCGCTTGCCGAGTTCAGAGGGAAGGTTCTTCTGGTTGTGAACGTGGCCTCCAAGTGCGGACTGACCCCGCAGTACGAGGGCCTCGAAAGTCTCTACGAGAGATATCGCGGCCAGGGGTTTGTCGTCACAGGTTTCCCGGCCAACAACTTCAAGAGCCAGGAGCCCGGATCGGACGAAGAGATTCAGAGCTTCTGCACGGCCAACTTCGGCGTCAAGTTTCCCATGTACGGCAAGATCAATGTGGTCGGACCGGACAAGCATCCGCTCTACGCCACGCTCATCTCTGCAAAGCCCAAGGCCGTGAGTCTGAGCGAGGTTCCGTTTGCACAGAAACTTCATGGGTATGGCATCGAGACCAATGCCGAGCCGGAGATCCTCTGGAATTTCGAGAAATTTTTGGTCAGCCGGAGCGGCGAAATTGTCGAGCGTTTCGCACCTGACACTGCCCCGGATGCGCCGGAGCTGATCGCCGCCATTGAAGCTGAACTGGCCAAAGGCTAGAGGCGGTCTAGCGGAACCGGATCGAAGCGGGGAATGCACGGCCCATCCACGCTGGTGACAGGATGGCGCGAAGCAGATTCTTCACTCCGAACTCTGCCCCAAGAAGCAAAGACCGCTTCTTAGGGACCCCATGAAAAGCGTTCGGGGCCCCTTTCGCTCCCGAAGAACGGGATGATCGAGGATTGCGCCATCCCACCCATTCGCCAGAAAAAAAGCGAATGGATGGGGCACGGTGCGTCCGTAGTTGGCTTCGACCACGGTCACTTCGGTGGTAACTGGCCCAGGGTGACGGAATCTGCCGTGGTATCAAGCGGCAGAAACAGTCGGAATACGGTCCCCGTTCCGAGCTTGCTCCGGACTCGGATCGTGGAGCGATGCTTGTCCAGGATTCCTTTGGAGACCCAAAGCCCGAGTCCGGTCCCTTCATCTCCCTTGGTCGTGATGAAGGGATGAAACAGCTTCTCGCGCGTCGCGGGGCTCATGCCCTCGCCGCTGTCGGCAACCGTTACGCTCACCCCGGCGCGACCTTCACTGTCACTTGCGGGCCGCACCGCAACAATCAGGCGCCCGTGATCCGGAAGTGCATCCATCGCATTGCTGATGAGGTTTGTCATCACCTGCTGAATCTCGCCGGGAAGGCAAAGGACTGCCGGCGCAGTTCGATGACGGCGCTGCAGGGCAATCCGGCGGACTCTTAGATCGGGCTCGTTGAAAAACAGTACCGACTCGATCAGCTCTTCCATCGATGTCCTGGTCGGGGCCGTCCGCTGCCGATAGAACTTCAGGCTGCGCGCGGCAATGTGCGAGAGCCGCTGCAACTCACGATCCGCCACATCCAGCAAGCTGCGTGTGTTGCCTCCCACCGTCTCGTCCATTTTTGCCAGGAACAACAGGTTCGTTACAGCTTCAAGAGGATTGTTGATCTCGTGGGCAATGCTTGCCGCCAGGCGGCCCGCCGCCGCCAGTTGCTCCGAGCCGCGCAGCGCCTGCTCTGTCCTTTGCGCCGCGGTTGTCTCCCGCCAGTAGAGAATGATGCCGCCGCCGGGCTGCGGGTAAAGCAGAAACTTGAACCACGCCTCCCCCACGCCACTGCGAAAGTACTGCTCGAACTCCACCGGCACACGCTCTTCCATTGCCTTGCTGAAATTCGTCTCCACGGCAGTCCCCACCAGCATCGGGAACAACTCCCACAGGTTTCGGCCGATGGGCGACTTCTCCGATTGCTCTGCAATTGCGTGCGCGGCTTGATTCATGTAGGTCACGCAATAGCTGCGGTCGAGGGTGCAAAAGGCATCGGGCAGATGTTCCAGCGCCTCCCAGGCAGACTGCCTGGCCTGGCTGATCTCTTCGCGGAGGCGTGCCATCTTCAATTGCGCATCGACGCGCGCCACCAGCTCGCGCGCCGAGAAGGGCTTTGTGAGGTAGTCGTCCGCGCCCGCTTCAAGGCCGTCGATGCTTGCTTCTTCTCCTGCCCGGGCGGACAACAGGATCACGGGCACGGTCCGGGTTGCCGGGTTCCCGCGCAGCTCCTGGAGGAGGGCAAATCCGTCCATATCGGGCATCATCACGTCTGACAAAATCAGATCCGGCCGTCGCTGCGTGGACTCATAGAGGGCTTGCTGCCCGGTCACGGCGGGAATCACCCGGTAGCGTGGCTTCAGAAGGCCGGTCACGTATTCGCGCATGTCGGCATTGTCGTCGGCAAACACGATCACAGGTTTTCTTTCATCGGCCGCTGTACCCTGGCTTTCGGCACGGTCGCAACTCGTCGCGCCGTCCAGCGGCTCGGCCTGCTTCTCCTTGGGCAGCCAGCCGAGCGCCTCCTGCACATATACCCGCGCCGAGCTTTCCATCTGCTGCGGGTCTGGGGCTCCGCCTGCCAACTGATGTGGCGGCAAATGCGCGTGGCCCAACGGCAGCGCGACTGTGAAGGTTGTGCCGCGGCCAGGCTCGCTCTCCACGCGAATCGTTCCTCCGTGCATCCCCACCAGTTCCCGCACCAGCGCCAGTCCGATGCCGCTTCCCCCGTGGCCTCGCCGGCGTGCTCCCTCAATCCTCTGGAACCGCTCGAACAGGTGGGCAATGTCGCTTTGCGCGATGCCCGTCCCGGTGTCGCTGATCGAAAGCTGCGCCTGCCCGTGCACCTTCTGCACCGCGACCCGAATCTCCCCTTCGAACGTCGACTTCAGTGCATTCGAGAGAAGGTTCAGCTCGATCTTCTCCCACATCTCGCGATCGACATACACGGGCTCTTTCAAGGGCGGGCAATCCACCACCAGCCTTAGCCCCGCCCGCTCCACCGCCGAGCGGAACACGCCGGCAATGTGCGCGCTCAACTCCGGCAAGTCGGTTGCCAGGTAGGAAGCGTGGGTTCGGCCCGCTTCGATACGGACAAAGTCAAGCAGAGCGTTTACCAGTTTGAGCAGGCGCTGCGCGTTGCGCTGCATCATGGCAAGAGCGTTGAAAGACGGCTGTGCCTCGGATGCCAGGGCATCTTCCAGGGGGCCGAGGATCAGCGTGAGCGGCGTGCGCAGCTCGTGGCTCACGTTGCTGAAGAATGCTGTCTTCGCGCGATCCAGCTCGGCCAGGCTCTCGGCGCGCAACTTCTCGTCCTCGTAGGCCTGGGCGTTGGTGATGCTGGCGGCAATCTGCCCACCCACCAGTTCAAGAAACTTACCGTAGAACGAATTGAACTCCCGATAGGGGTTGAGCGCGGTGATGAAGACGCCCAGTGGCTTCTCCTGCCCTGGCCGCACAATGGGTACCAGTAGCGCCCGCGACGGCGGCCGGTCCCAGCAACCGTGCGGAAGCGCGGGAAACTGTTCCAGCAGATTCTCGACAGATACGGCGCGCCCGCTCTCAAGCACCTGCCGCATGGGCCAGGCCGAGGGCTCCACGTCCAGATCAATTGCAATGGCGGCGGCGGCATGACCCGGTTCCACACCCGTGCGCGCGACCAGGTCCAGCCGGGCCTCTTTTCGATCCAGAAGATAAGTGAGTGTGCAGGGCATGTCCTTCTGGTTTTGCAGACCGTGTTCAATAGAAGAGAAGACGTCCTGCTTCGTGGTCGCGCCGCCCAGTTCAGCCGCCAGGCGGCTCAGACCCGCCAGCTGCCTTTCCCCAATCACGCGCACGGTGTCTTCGATGACGACGCACAGCATCCCCGCGATCCGTCCGTCCGGTCCGTCCAGCGGGCTATAGGAGAATGTGTGGTAAGTTTCCTCCGGGTAGCCGCTGCGCTCGAGGAAGAGCATCAGGGCCTCGTCCCATGAGGCTTCGCCGGTCTCCATCACGCGGACGATCCGCGGCCCCACATCCTTCCAGATTTCGCTCCAGACCACCTGCGCCGGCTTGCCGAGAGCCCACGGGTGCTTCTTGCCGAGCGTCATCCTGGCGTAGGAATCGTTGTAAAGGACCGTCAGCTCTGGCCCCCACGCCATCCACATCGCAAAGCGCGAAGTGAGCAGGATGCGCACGGCGTTCTTGAGCCCGTCCGGCCACATCTCCATCGAGCCCAGGGGGGTGGCGGACCAGTCGAAGGCACGGACAAGGTCGGCCATCTGCGCTTGCGCCCCGAGTGGTCCTGATTTCGTCCCCTCGGAGCTGATCATCCCCACACCCTCGTTTCGCACTGAGCTGGATTCTCCTTCACGGCGCGTGCCGCTGACCCGGCTCAGCACGCGTTCGCCGACCGCGTTCAGTCAAACACGGTGTCTTGAATGGAGCCACCCCTTTTATCGATGCAACGCGAACAGTGCGAGTTGTATTCACGCCGGTCGCTCATAAAGCCTCGCCAATAGCGCACCCCGGGGCCTCGATGTATCCTCACGGCATGGGCGACGATACCGGTACGCTGGGTGCCGCAAATCAGCTTGAAAGTGCCGGATCGTCCTACCTTCGCTCGGCACGCCATCAGCCTGTCCAGTGGTATGCCTGGAGTGAGGCTGCTTTTGCCCGCGCCCAGGCAGAGAACAAGCCGATCCTGCTTGATATCGGTGCGGTCTGGTGCCACTGGTGTCACGTGATGGACCGTGAGTCCTACGAGGATCCAGAACTGGCGCGTATCGTCAACGAGCACTACGTCGCGGTCAAAGTTGACCGGGACGAGCGCCCTGACGTGGATGCCCGCTACCAGGCCGCTGTCTCCGCGATCTCCGGCCAGGGAGGCTGGCCTCTTACCGGATTTCTGACGCCTGACGGCCGGCCGTTTTTTGGCGGTACGTACTTCCCGCGCGAGGACCGTTACGGCCGCCCGGGCTTCGGCCGAGTCCTGCTGACGATGGCGCAGGTCTGGCGTGAGCGCCGCGATGAGGCGCTGGAATCGGCTGCGAGTGTGATGGCAGCCATCGAGCAGAATGAGAGCTTCTCCGGCCGTGGCGGCGATCTCTCTTTAGCTCTGGTCGATAAGATCGCTGCCACCGCCCTCGCGCAGTTCGATCCGCGTAACGGAGGCTTCGGTGCCCAGCCCAAGTTCCCGCATCCCGCGTCTCTCGATCTCCTGTTGCAACTTGCGCAGCATCGCGGCAACGCGGAAGCACACCAGGCCTTCACAGTCACCCTGGAGAAAATGGCCAGGGGCGGCGTCTACGACCAGCTTGCCGGAGGCTTCCATCGCTACAGCGTCGATGAGCGCTGGGTGGTTCCGCATTTCGAAAAAATGCTTTACGACAATACAGAGCTGCTGCGTAACTATGTGCACGGCTTCCAGAGTCTTGGCCGCGAGGACTTTCGCCAGACCGCCGCCGAGATTGTTGCCTGGCTCGATGCGGCGATGACCGACCGCGAGCGCGGCGGCTTCTACGCCTCGCAGGATGCCGACATCAGCCTCGACGATGATGGCGACTACTTTACATGGACACTCGAAGAAGCCCGCGGGGTTCTCACCGCGGAAGAGCTCGCCGTCGCCGCTCTTTATTGGGACATTGGCGAACTGGGCGACATGCACCACAACCCGGCGCGCAACGTGTTGCATCGCAAGTACACCCTCGACGAGGTGGCGCTGCAAACAGGCAAGTCTCACGCGGACGCGCAGACACTTCTTGACTCGGCCCGCAGCAAACTTCTCGATGCGCGTTCCGACCGTATCACGCCCTTTATCGATCGCACCCTTTACACCGGTTGGAACGCGATGGCCGTGACGGCCTATCTTGAAGCTGCGCGCGTGCTCGGCAACGAGGGCGCAGAGGAATTCGCTCAACGCACCCTGGCCCGGTTGCTGGCGCAGGCATGGGACGGCGCGGCGGCTCTCGATCACGTCATCGCCTACCCCGAGGGCGCGGCTCCCGAACGGGCCTCAGAACGAGTCCCAGGCACCCTGGACGACTACGCCTTCACAGTCAATGCCTGCATCGACGGCTGGCTCGCCGGTGGAGAAATCCACTTCTATCGCGCCGCTCTTACGCTGGCCGACGCCATGATCGCCCGCTTCTACGACCAGACTGCGGGCGCTTTCTGTGACACGGCAAAGGCGGAGAAGGGAACTGCCCCGCTCGGCGCATTGGTGGCCCGGCGCAAGCCTCTGCAGGATGCCCCGACGCCCGCCGGCAATCCCACCGCCGTCACCGCGCTGTTGCGTCTTGAAGCCCTCTCTGGCCGCACCTCGTATCGCGAAATTGCTGAAGACACGCTGGCCTCGTTCGCCGGCATCGTCGAGCACTTCGGTTTGCATGCCGGCAGCTATGGCCTTGCCCTGGTGCGCTTCCTCCTCGATCCGATTCAAATTGCGATTGTTGGCGCTGGCGCAGAAGCCGAGCGTCTCGAGGCGGCTGCGGTCTCCGGCTTCGCCGTCAACAAGACTGTGATTCGTCTCGCGCCCCAACAACTCGTCACCGGCAATCTTCCTGAAGCTCTTGCGGAAACGCTGCTCCAGGTTCCCGTGCCCACGGGAGCCACCGCATGGGCGTTGGTCTGCCGCGACCGCTCCTGCCTGCCGCCCATCACTGCCCCGGATGCACTGCTGCGCGCGCTGACACTCCACACCTAGTTCCTGATGCCTGTTCTCTGCATTCAGCTTCCCTCGCCCGTGAAGGGGTTCGATTCCTGGGGCTTCAGGGTTGTCGGATCGGGCTTGGCTGCCGCTTCACGCTGCGCCGTGGAGAACGGTGCGATGCTGTGTGGTCCGCTGGCTCGATCAACAAATGAGTTGAACACGCGGTTGGGATCGCCGGGCAGCATGTGATTCTCTTCGAGAGCCAAGCGGACACGTCGCTGGAACTCGCGCATCGGCCCGTACTGCAACGTTGCTTTGGTCTTGAAGACCACCGGAAAAATCAGTTGTGAGCCGCGCATAGAGTCCATACCGAGAATCTGGGGGTCGGCCACGAATACATCGCGATACTCCTCACTGGTTCGAATGTCGATTGCGATCTCACGCAGCAATCCGAGTACCTTGTTCGGATTCGCGGAGAAATCAACGCTCACATTGATCGTTACCACGGAGAAATCGACGCTCTGATTCGCTACCGTCGTGATCTGCGAGTTCGGAATGATGTATACGGTTCCGTCCGCGCCGCGCACGGTGGTTTTGCGTAGCGTCATCGCCTCCACGGTTCCCGTCAATCCCGCAAGCGTTACCACGTCGCCTACGTTGAACTGGTCTTCGATCAGAATCAGGGTGCCGTTCAGCATGTCTTTCACGATGTTTTGCGCGGCTAGTCCAATGGCCACGCCCGCAATTCCTGCGGAAGCCAGCAGCGGCGCGAGGTCCACCCCCACAGCGTCAAGAAACTGCAGGCTTACGATGGCGCCAATCATCGCGAGTCCCGAGGTACGAATCACGCCCGCCAGCGTCTTGGCCTGCGCGACCCGCCCCCGGGTGGCCGCGTGTGCTTCGGCAACCCGGATCATCTTCGCCGTTATGATGCTCAGCAAGCGGCTGAGAACAAAAGCGATAAGCGCAACCGCGATCAGGTGCGGCAGCTTGGCGCGAATGAATTCCTGGACATCGACTGCCCACTCGTCCACCACTCTGCCCATGAACCGATCACCGGCCAGCCAGCCGGAGCGCGCGCCTAGAAAAAATGCATACATACCTTGCTCCTCTTTCTATCTATACTGTCCGCAGACGGGCTGCTGGTTCCATCCCCGGTTCCAAAACTACCCCAATCACGCGTGTCGATCGAACATCCTGACGAATTGTTTCGGAGGTCTCCATGCAGCAAAGTCTACGTCGATATTTATCGAGCAGGACCAAAGGAGTGCGCCTCTTTGCGCTTCGATCCCGGCTTACCGTTGGATGCGGTCGGGTGTCACTCCTAGCCGTGGCGCTTTGTGCGGGTGGTGCCTTGTCGGGTGCGCAAGCGCCATCCCTGAATCCTGACAAGCCCACTCTTTCGCCTGAAGCCAACCGGCTCCCTGACGTCAACGACCAGATGAAGATGCGCCAGCACCAGGAGAAGCAGCAGAACTTCGACCAGGCCAATGCCGCGCGTAAGAAGGAACTCTCCGACGAGAGTGCGCAACTGCTCACCCTCGCCATGGCGCTCAAGGCGGAGGTCGACAAGACCAACAAGGACATGCTTTCGCTGAACGTGATCCGCAAGGCTGACGAAATTGAGAAGCTGGCTCACAACGTGAAAGAAAAGATGAAGGTCACGGTCGGCGGCAGCTAGCGCCCAGTTCTTCTACTTTCAAAACAGCCCGCAGGAGGTCCCATGCAGGCGTCAATCTCTTTCCGAAGCGTTTCGAGCGAACACCCCTTTCCGTGGAGTCGCGCGCTCCGCCAGCTGGCCCTGCTTGTTGCCGGCCTTTGCGGGGGCCTTACGCTTCTGGCGCAAAACCCGAATCCACGGCAGACGCTTTTGCAGCCCGAGGCCAACCGTCCGCCTGACGCGAACCAGCTGATGCAGATGGACCAGGCGCATCAGCGCAAAAACAACTTCGATGCGGCGAATGCGCTTCGTCAGCACCAGATCGATGACGAGACCACCAAGCTGCTTGTTCTTGCCCACGATCTCAAGCTGCAAATGGAGACGCTCGGAGATCGTCCCGTTTCCGATCGGCTGTTGCGCGAGGCCGAGATTATTGAGGCGCTTGCTCGTGATGTGCAGAAGAAGATGACGTTGACGATCAAAGGAAGCTGAGCGCACAGTGTCCTATCCACCGGCGGCTCAAGGAATCAAGCGCAGGAGGACCCAACATGCGGAGCCGATTCGACCCAGCTCCATCCCGTCCGCTGCTTCAGTCCTTTCCTATTTTTGGCCTCCGTGGCGGTGCGCTGATCGCGATCGCCGCTGTTCTGGTGGCACACCCGGCACACGCCCAGACTCTTCCGTCGGCCGGGACCCTGCGTATGGAGAGAGTCTACGGAGAGACGCCGATCAATCAGCCCCCAGACGCCAACATACGCATGAAGGAGAATCAGAAGCATTTCCGTCAGCAGGACTTCGATGTGGCGAACGCGGCGCGCCATCGCCAGATCACCGATGAAACCGCGAAACTGCTCCTTTTGGCCCGTGACTTCAAGAGCCGGATGGACAAACTCGGTGGCGAGACTTTACCGCCGGAGCTGATCCGCGAAGCTGAAGTCATCGAGATTCTTGCCCGCGATGTGCAGGCCAAGGTGATCCTGATAGTCGGTGCCGGCTGACGTCGGATGCGGCCAAGCGTCTACTCTGGTGTCTGGTTAGAAGCACATGCCTTTCACAATGCAAGATGCTACCCGCCATGTTCGCACCGCCCGGAAGCCCGGCTTGCTTAGTCCGGCGCTGCGCAAGATGTTGGCATTCTGTGTCTTCCTTCTCGCCTTCACGCCGAGAGCACGCCTCGCCGGACAGGAACCGTCGCCCCCTCATCCGTTTACCCGGCAGCAAAGCCCTTTTGACGACTCGATCGAGCGGGATCCGGCTCTCGCAGCGCGCCAGTTGCGCGCCCGCAATGCCGACCGCCAGAAGTCCATTGTGGCCGACACGGTCAAGCTCCTCAAGCTGGCTCGGGAACTGAACACCGAGATGGAAACTGGTAACCCGGGTACCCTTACTCAGGTGGAATTGCGCAAGCTCGCCGAGATTGAGAAACTGGCAAGGGATGTGAGGCAGAAAATGAGCATTTCGTTCGTAGGCGGTCCGCTTCCGTCCGACTCCGAAACGCAATGGATTCGCTAGGCGGCGTTCCCCTGGTACCTCGACGGCCGCACTGAAAAGCTTTTATGCGGTTGCTACAATCTAGAGCAGGGTAGTGTTCGCATCGTCTTCAGGGAGTAGGCGGAATGGGACTTGCGGTTTCATCAGCGCGCGTGCCCGGAGCAGCTTCAGACTCCGGCAAACTCACGCCGCAGCAGCTCATCGAGATCTACCGTCTCATGTTCTTCTCCCGTCGTATCGACGACCGGGAAATCTTGCTCAAGCGCCAGCAGAAAATCTTCTTCCAGGTTTCCGGAGCAGGCCATGAGGCCTTGCAGGTCGGCGCGGCCCTTGCTTTGCGTCCCGGTTACGACTGGTTCTTCCCGTATTATCGCGATCGCGCGCTCTGCCTTGCCCTGGGCGTTACGCCCGAAGACATGCTCCTCCAGGCCGTCGGCGCGGCCACCGATCCGGCCAGCGGCGGCCGCCAGATGCCCACCCACTGGAGCAGCCGCGCCGCTCCACATCGTCAGCACGTCGTCCTCGACCGCGACGCAGGTGCTGCACGCCGTCGGCTGCGCCGAAGCGGGACGCTATTTCAGCCGCCACCCCGAGGCCGCCGGCAAGGACGCAGGTGGCGCCGATAGCTCTCCGTCCTGGCGGCGATTACCGCGCCTTCCGCGAACTTCGAATTTCACGACGACGAGGTCGCTCTCACCTGCCTCGGCGAAGGCTCCACCTCGCAGGGCGAATTCTGGGAGGCGCTCAACACCGCCTCCAACCAGAAGCTCCCCGTCATCTTTTGTGTCGAAGACAACGGCTACGCCATCAGCGTTCCGGTGGAGGTGAACACACCCGGCGGCAACATCTCCCGGCTGGTTGCCAACTTCCCGAACTTCCACTTTGCTGAAATCGACGGCACCGACGCCGAGGTCTGCCTGCACGCCTTTCAGGCCGCGGCAGAACATTGCCGCGCGGGCCACGGCCCGGCCTTCGTTCACGGCCACTGCGTCCGGCCTTACTCGCACTCGCTTTCAGACGACGACAAGCTCTATCGCTCCGCGGCCGAGCGCGAGGCGGACGCCATGCGCGATCCTATCGCCAAGTTGCAGATGCGCCTCCTGCGCGAAGGCATCCTGAGTGCCGAGCAGATCAACACGCTGGAGCAGCAACTCGATCATGAAGCCGCCGAAGCCGCCGAGCGCGCCCTGGCCGCGCCGCTGCCTGAGGTAGCCTCGCATCCCGCTTCACGTCTATTCAGAAGATCTGGACCCTACCAGCGCATCGATTGCCACGCAGCCAGTGGCAGGCGCCGGCCGTTCGGAAAGGCGCCATCCGCCAAGACCAACGGGCCGCGCACCATGGCCGACCTGATCAACGCCTGCCTGCACGACGAAATGCGCCGCGATCCGCGCATCGTCGTCTACGGCGAAGACGTGGCCGACGCCAGCCGCGAAGCCGCACTCGCCGAAGTCAAAGGCAAGGGCGGCGTCTTCAAGCTCACTGCCGGCCTGCAGACGGAGTTCGGTTCCGAACGCGTCTTCAACTCGCCGCTTGCCGAGGCCAACATCGTCGGTCGCGCCGTGGGCTACGCCGTCCGCGGCATGAAGCCTGTCGTCGAAATTCAGTTCTTCGATTACATCTGGCCCGCCATGCACCAGATTCGCAATGAGCTCGCACTCATGCGCTGGCGCTCCAATGGCGAATGGGCCGCGCCCGCTGTGATTCGCGTGCCCATCGGCGGCTACCTGACCGGCGGCTCGATCTACCACTCGCAGTCCGGCGAGAGCCTCTTCACGCACATCCCGGGCCTGCGCGTCGTCTTCCCGTCCAACGCTCTCGATGCCAACGGCCTGCTGCGCACAGCTATCCGCTGCGACGACCCCGTTCTGTTCTTCGAGCACAAGCGCCTCTATCGCGAGTCCTACGGCCGCGCACCGTACCCTGGTCCGGACTACGCCATCCCCTTCGGCAAAGCCAGCATTGTTCGTCCGGGCAGCGCACATCACGCTCGTCACCTATGGCGCCCTCGTGCCGCGCGCTCTGCAGGCCGCTGAAAAAGCCCAGCGCGAGCACGGTATCGATGTTGAGATTCTCGATCTGCGCACGCTCAACCCCTACGATTGGGAAGCCATCGCGACCTCGGTCCGCAAAACCAGCCGCGTCATCGTCGCCCACGAAGACATGATCAGCTGGGGCTACGGGGCGGAGATCGCCGCCCGCATCGCCGACGAGCTGTTCGACTCGCTCGACGCTCCCGTTCGCCGCATCGGCGCCATGGACACCTTCGTGGCCTATCAGCCCATCCTCGAAGACGCCATTCTGCCTCAGCCTGAGACCATCCTCAAAGCTATCCGCGAACTACGCGGCTGGTGACAGGGGGCGAACTCTTTTCCGCTGCCCTTGAATGCGGGTCGATCTTCGCTGCCCAGCTCTGGATTCTTCGGTTTCGGAACACATACCGGGATCCCTCGTTTGACTGCGCCGGGCCTGTGCTATTCTCGCCACGTGGCAGCCGCAGCAGCACCGCCTGGCATCGAGACGCCGCGCCATACAGCGCTGGTTCGCGTCACGCATTGGCTCACGGTGATCGCCTTCATCGCCCTTCTCGTCACCGGCGCCGAGATCGTGATCTCTCATCCGCGCTTCTACTGGGGTGAGACCGGCAACGTGAACATGCATCCTCTCTTTACCTTGCCGATCCCATCCTCCAGGGGAACCGTGCCCACGGGCTACAACTATGTGATGCCCGACCAGAACGGCTGGAGCCGGTACCTTCACTTCGAGGCTGCATGGGTCTTGGTGATCACCGGCCTGGTCTACGCGGTTGCGGGGCTGTGGTCAGGCCACTTCAGAAGGAACCTCGTGCCGACGCCTGAAGACAGAACTGCGCGCGCCTATCTCCAGAGAATTGCGAAGTACCTGCGCCGAGAGCGGCCTGACGCTGTCGAAGCCGGATCTTACAACGTACTGCAGCGCACCGCCTACCTGCTCGTGATTTTCGTGGTCTTTCCACTGGTGATTTGGACCGGGCTTGCTCTCTCTCCGGCCTTCAATGCGGCGGTGCCTGCGGCCGTGAACCTGCTTGGAGGACGGCAATCCGCGCGCACACTGCATTTCTTCGTGACGTGGGCTCTCGTATTGTTCCTCATGATCCACCTCGCGATGATCATTTTGTCGGGCTTTGGCAGCCGGATGCGGGCCATGATCGTTGGCCGCGCGGCCGCACCCGAGGAGCGTCAATGAAACCTGTTTCGCGCCGCAAGCTCATCACCTCAGGCCTTGCTGCAGCCGCTGGCATTTCAGGCTTGGCCGCTGCGGACCACCTTGCGCAACGCTATGGACTCATCCCTCCTGACCATCGCGGTTGTTACGGCCCAGGAGAAACCCTGACGTACGCTGCCCAGCGCCTGCTGACCTCGCGCTCTCTTGCGCGGGAGTTCCCGCGCAGCATGATTTCGACAACGCCCTTTGCCAATGAAACTGCTCCCCCGAGCGATGGGTTCAAGCGCCTTCAGGCTGGTGAATTCCTCGACTGGCGGCTCGCCGTCGACGGCATGGTCGCGCACCCGCTATCGCTTTCGCTCGCCGATCTGCGAACCATGCCGACGCACAGTCAGATCACCGAAGTTGTCTGCGAGGAGGGTTGGTCCTACGTCGCAGAATGGATCGGAACACCGCTTGCCGTGGTCTTGCAGGAAGCCGGAGTTCTGCCGCAAGCGCGCTACATCGTCTACTTCTCCATCGAACCCGATTGGTGGGAGAGCATCGACATGACCGAGGCTTTGCACTCTCAGACTTTCTTGACTATGGGAATGAACGATGGCGATCTCCCCGTTCGCTTCGGTGGACCACTTCGTCTTCGCGTGCCTCGCCAGCTTGGCTATAAGAGCGTGAAATACGTCGTGCGCCTCACGGCGACCGATTCGCTCAAGAGGTTCGGCAAAGGTCTGGGCTCGGCTTCGCCGGAAGCAGGGTACTCCTGGTATGCGGGGATCTGATCGCCGGGAAGGCGCCGCCGCGCAACGGACTTTCTGATCCTTCAGCTTGGTCGGAGTAGCGTTTCGACCGCTTCTCTCAACGACTCACAACGTTCGTCGGCGAGTTTCGCGGCTTTCTCGGCGCCGGATTTACGCCGTTCCGAGTCGCCTTCGATAAACACCGTCCGCATGCCTAGCCGTTTCCCGAACTCGATATCCGAAAGGGAATCGCCGATCATGACACTCTGGGCCGCGGTCACATCGGGAAACTCCCGCTGCGCCTGCTCGAACATGCCCGGCAGCGGTTTGCGGCAATCGCATTGCTCTTTGTCGTGGGGACAGAAATAGAAAGCGTCGACATGGGCTCCGCTTGCCTGCAGAAGCTTCTGCAACTCCCTATGGATTGCTTCCACATCCGCGGCCGAATACAGCCCCAACGCGATACCGCGCTGGTTTGACACGACGATGACTCGCAGTCCTGCGCGGTTCAGGCGGGCAATCGCCTCGGGAACGCCAGCCAGCAGCCGAAACTCAGCCCACGCTGTGACATAGCGTCCTTCAGGCATTTTCTCGTTGAGCACGCCATCCCGATCCAGAAATACCGTGCGAAGAGTGCCTTTCGATGCACTGCCTTGGGAGTCGGTCACGCCGCTATGATAACAACAACCATCCGCACCGCCGCCGGCCTCAGAATCTCCGACCGGACAGGCCCGGGCAAGGAGGGCGAGTGATTGGTCAATTGCAGCGCGTCATGCACGCCATCGAAAACGAGTGGGGAGCCAAGCGTGTCCTTGTCGTGGGCGATGTGATGCTTGATAAGTACGTCTGGGGTGATGTCGGGCGCATCTCCCCGGAGGCGCCGGTGCCGGTTGTGCGAGGCCTCCGTCAGGACGAAAAGCCGGGCGGCGCAGCGAACGTCGCCATGAACATGGCCTGTCTCGGCGCCCAGGCGGTCGTCGTCGGCGTTACCGGCAATGACGAGAGCGAACGCCTGCTTGCCGCATGCCTGCGCACAAATGGCGTCCACCCCTGGTTCGTTCAGTCAAAAGAATCGCCCACCGTGACCAAGACGCGTATTCTGGGCGGTCGCCAGCAGATGCTGCGCCTCGATGTCGAGAATCTGGGCGCGATCGAGCCCGAAGTCTACGTGCGCCTCATCGAGCAGGCGCTGAGCCTGTTGCCCGGCTGCCATGCTCTTGTGCTTTCGGATTATGCCAAGGGCGCAATCACGCCAGAAGTCTGCCACGCGCTCATTCCCGCGGCGCACAGGCTGGGGGTGCCGGTTCTTGTCGATCCCAAGGGACTCGATTACTCACACTACAAAGGCGCGACGACCATCTGCCCCAACCTGAGTGAACTGGCCCGGGTCCTGCGCGCAGACCCCGGCGATCTAGAGGCGATTCTTGCTGCCGGCGAAGCCATGGTCACCGACCTCGAACTCGAATTTCTGACCGCGACCCTGAGTGAAAAGGGAATAGCCCTGGTACGGCCCGGCAATCGCCTGGTGGCGCCCGCGCAGGCGCGCCAGGTCTTTGATGTCTCCGGCGCGGGCGATACGGTCATCGCCGTCATCGCCCTTTGTCTGGCCTCGGGCCTGCCGCCAGAATCAGCCGTTCAACTTGCCAACGTCGCCGCCGGCATTGTCGTCGGCAAGGTTGGAACCGTTCCCGTGCAAAAGCATGAGTTACTTTCAGCCTTGAGTCCGCAGATTGCGCTTCACGCGCAGGACCGGGTTTTTACGCGGGATGCTCTCATCCGGCGGGTCGAGCTCTGGAAGGAGAGCAACGAGCGCGTCGTCTTCACGAACGGATGCTTCGATCTTCTGCACATCGGCCACATCACCGTGCTTGAGCAGGCGCGTCGCTTCGGCGACCGCCTCATCGTTGCCATCAACAGCGACGCCTCCGTCAGCAGGCTGAAAGGGCCGAACCGCCCCATTGTTGCCGAGACGGCGCGCGCCCGCGTACTGGCCGCCCTTGCTGCCGTCGATGCTGTGGTTGTCTTCGACGAACCCACGCCGCTGGAACTAATTTTGGCCATGCGACCCGACGTGCTGGTGAAGGGTGGAGACTATGACCCCGAGACCGTTGTCGGCGCGAAAGAAGTGCTCGGCTGGGGCGGGGAGGTCAGGATTGTTCCCCTGGTTGAAGGTTTCTCCACCACGCGCCTGATCGAAAAGGGCGCTGGGCGCTGATGGCCTGCATGAGCCCCCACGGGCCCGGATACAATGGAGGGATGCAGTCTAGCCTTCGCTCGGACCATGCTTTGCGGCCAGATTATCCACAGGCGGGCCGCTCGGCATGAAGCGATTTTTCAGGCTTTTGCGCTATGGGCTGCCGTATTCCCTGCAATGGTTCCCTGGCGTTGTGTTGCTTGCCGGCGTCGGCCTGCTCGATAACTTCCGCCTTCTACTTTTCGTTCCCATCTTTGACGATGTGCTGCACCCCGGAGCAGGCGGTGCGACGACGCCGATGCCCGGCCGAGTCGCATGGTGGATGGGCCTCAAGAGCGTGGTTTTTACCACCCTTCATTTGCACAACGACTGGTCCGTCGTCGCGTTTGCGCTTGTGGTCTCCACCGTGCTCAAGGGAATTTGCGACTACGGCGGCACTTACCTGGTGAACTATGCCGGGTTCGGGATGATCACCGATTTGCGCAACGATCTCTACGAGACGACGATGCGCCGGTCTTCGAGCTTCTTTCACCGCCATCCCACGGCCTCGATTCTCTCCACGCTGATCAACGACGTCGATCGCGTGCAGAATGCGGTCAGCTCAGTGATCGGCGAGTTTCTGCAGCAGTTCTTCACTTTTCTTGGCGGCCTGGCGGTTGTGATCTATTACGGCGGCCACCTCAGCCTGGCGCTGTTTCTGTTCATCCCGGTCGTGATCATGTCGGCGCGCAAGATCGGCCGCGAAGTTCGCACCCGCACCCGCACCGGTCAGGACAAGCTCGCCGAGATTCAGAACATCCTGCACGAGACTGTCACTGGTAATCGCATTGTCAAGGCATTCAATACCGAGCTTTGGGAGATTCTTCGCTTCCGGTCGGCGGCCCGCCGCCTGTTCCGCGCCAATCTGCGCAGCGTGCGTATTCAGTCCATCAGTTCGCCGCTGATGGATACCATTGGAGCCATCGCCATCGCGCTCCTGCTCTGGATCGGCCGCAACGAAATCAAGACCGGTCACATGACCATCGGCATCTTTGCCACTTTCATTTTGGCTTTGTTCAAGCTCTACGACCCAGTGCGCAAGTTTGCCTCCTTCTACAACAGCTTCCAGCAGGCGATGGGTGCTTCCGCGTCGATCTTCGGGTTCTTCGACGAGAAGGACGATGTGAAGGAAAAGCCGCGTGCCGCAACGTTGAAGGGCTTCGCTCGCTCGATCCGGTTTGAGAACGTGGGCTTCTCCTACTCCACTGCCGAAGGCGAGCACCAGATTCTCCACAACGTCGATCTCGATGTCCGCGCCGGTGAAGTGCTGGCGCTTGTTGGGCCGAGCGGGGCGGGTAAATCCACGCTGGTGAATCTTATCCCGCGTTTCTACGATGTGACCTCGGGGCGGATCCTGATCGACGACCGCGACCTTCGCGATCTGACGCTTGCCTCGCTGCGCCGCCAGGTGGCGCAGGTGACGCAGGAGAATATTCTCTTCAACGACACGGTGCGGAACAACATCGCGTACGGCCAACCCGACGTCAAGCTGTCCATTGTCGAAGAAGCAGCGCGCAATGCTCTCGCGCACGACTTTATTCTGCGCATGCCGCAGGGCTACGACACGGTGATCGGCGAAAAAGGTGTTCGCCTCTCCGGGGGAGAGCGCCAGCGCATTGCCATCGCACGCGCCCTGCTCAAGAACGCGCCCGTTCTTATTCTCGACGAAGCCACGTCGGCTCTCGATGCCGAAAGCGAGTCGCTGGTGCAGGCCGCTCTCGGCAATCTGATGCAGAATCGCACGGTGGTGGTGATTGCGCATCGACTCGGCACGGTGCGGCGCGCCAACCGCATTGCGGTGCTCGAAGACGGGCGGATCACCGCGATTGGGCCGCACGAAGAATTGCTCACTACGTCACCCACGTATCAAAGACTCCATCAACTGCAGTTCATGGACGCCCCGGAACCGCAAACCCCGGAGCTGACGGAACTGGATCTTTCAGCGCAATACCCACTGGTGTTTGAACAAGCGATGTCGACCAAGATGAGGGAATAGAATTCATGCCCATTTACTCGATGACCGGATTCGCGCGCACCCAGGTGCGGGTGCACGATCAGCTGGTCTACACCCTCAGTCTGAAAAGCGTGAACCATCGCTTTCTCGACATTCAGCTCCGGATTCCCTCGGGCCTCGATGCGCTGGAGATGGAACTCCGCCGCGCCCTCAAAGAGAGCCTCGTGCGTGGTCACGTGGAGTTGGCGCTCTCTGTCGAGCGTTCGTCGCTGCAAAAAGGCGGCTTCAACCGCGATCAGGTGGCGGGATACCTTGAGGCATTCAGCACCGCCCGCAGCGAGTTTTCTTTGGGCGGCGAGCCCGATCTGAACGCTATCCTGCGCATGCCGGGCGCCCTGCAGAGCGAGAGCCGCGGGAACGGCGACGAGGACCTGGCCGCGCTTTCAGAGAGCGTGCTCAAGCAGATTGGCCCACTCCTCGACGAGCTGAAGATTATGCGGGCGCGCGAGGGCGATGCGCTGAAACTGATTCTGCAGGCATCTTTGGATCGGCTTGCCGAGGCAAACGACGGCGTTGGCGCGCTGCGGCTTGAGGTGGAACAGCGATATCAGGAGCGGCTGACGCAGCGCCTGATCGCCGCCACCGGGAACGAATTCAATCGCCAGCGGCTGCTTGAAGAAGTGGCGGTGCTGGTTGATCGCAGCGATGTAACCGAGGAGCTGGCGCGGATGACGACACATATCTCCCATTTTCGCGAGCTGCTTTCAGCCAGCGGCGAGGTCGGCAAAAAGCTCGACTTTCTCTTGCAGGAGATGAATCGGGAGGCGAACACGCTGTTGTCGAAGACCGGCGGCGTGGGCGGAAAGGGAACACGCATTACCGAACTCGGTCTGGCCATGAAAGCCGAGATCGAGAAGGCTCGTGAGCAGATTCAGAACGTGGAATAAGACAGATCTGTGCATCGCGCACAAGGAGAGCGGCGGAACGTGGCAGGCATCTTATTTATCATCTCGGCGCCTTCAGGGTCCGGCAAAAGTACCCTGGTCAGTGAGCTGCGCAAGCAAGTAGGCGGCGTCGACTTTTCCGTTTCGTGGACCACGCGGCCGCCGCGCGGTTCGGAAGAGAACGGCCGCGAATACTATTTCACTTCGCGCGAAGAGTTCGAGCGCATGCGCGACGCGGGAATCTTTCTCGAGTATGCCGAGGTATTCGGCAACTACTACGGCACGGCGCGGCTATCGCTTGACGACGCACGCAAGGCCGGGCACGATCTTCTGCTCGATATCGATGTACAGGGTGGAGCTCAAGTCCGCAAGTCGATGCCGGAAGCGGTGAGTATTTTTGTATTGCCGCCAACGCCCAAGGTTCTGCGAACACGCCTCCGCAATCGCAGCCGCGCTGAAGGCGTCGTGAATGAGTCGGAGCTGTATCGCCGCCTCAGCGAGGCAAGCAAGGAAATTGAGAATTATCGCGAATACGGATATATTCTGGTCAACGACATCCTGGACAGGGCAGTGGCGCAATTGGAAGCAATCGTGCTCGCAGAACGCTTCTACCGCAATGGTGAACCGATTGCCTATCGCTCCAGCAGGGTGTTGGAGGTAGCCGCAGCCTGCCGAATTTCGAATTCGCGGGAGCGGCTTAAACCGGTGCTGGAAGCCTTTGGAATCGAGGGTAACTCCAGCCAGCAACAGCTTCCCTTTGGAGATGATTCCGATGACGATTGAGACCACATTCGATTCGAACTATCGCAAGGTCCTTGTGGCAGCGCGGCGCGCTCGCCAGTTGCAGAACGGCTCCTCCGCGTTGGTCACCAGTCAATCCACCAAGGCCTGCCGCATTGCTCAGGACGAAATCGAAGCCGGCAAGATCTCGTACGTCAAAAAGGATATTCCGGTGACGAAGCCGCTGGTCGACGATCGCGGCATTCCGATTCTCTCTTAACTGAACTCCTTTAGTTCCTTCGCGGTGGGCAACAGCCCGACCGTCCGGCAAATTGTCTCGGGGCGCGAAGATTCCGCGCCACTTTTCAACGGTTTGCTTCAAAACTCCGGTGGTATCATCCAAGCACGGTTATGTCGATTGGGATGGCCCATCTCGATGGCGCGTTGCAGCTCAAGGTCGGCACCATCTTTGGCCGCGAGCTGATCCTCATCACGGAGTCCAAGATGGAGATCCAGACCTGGTTTCTGGGTTTCCAGATCGCTCGGCGCACATTCAATATGGAGCTGGTGCGGCAGCTGCGCTACGAGGAATGGACCGAGCGCGGCGTGCGTGCCTATGGCATCCGGTTCAAGTACGACGGAACGACCCACGTTCTGATCCGCGCCAATGAAAGCGAAACCTTGCGGACTGTTGTGCGCATCATCAACGTGTACAAGTTCTCGCACACGGTTCCTACCGGTGAGGCAAGTATCGCCTGATTGGTCTGCGTTCTGCGTGCCGGCGATCCAGGCAGTCGATACGGCTTGTTGGTGCACACTTCTTCGATGTCGGCCTCTTCTATCCGGTCTTCAGGCTCTCCGTTCTACAATCAATCCATGCGAGTCACGGTCGGCGTTTCGGGCGGTATTGCGGCGTATAAGGCAGCCGAGCTGGTGCGCGCATTGCAGCGCCAAGACGTCGAAGTACACGTGGTGATGACCGATGCGGCTACGCGGTTTGTACAGCCGCTCACCTTCGCTGCTCTCTCCGGGCACAAGGTCGTCACCAGCCTTTGGGAAGATGCGGACTCTTCCGAGGAGGCATGCAACTCCGCCATCGAACATATCGGCGAGGCGCAATGGACCGAGGCCCTCGTTGTGGCTCCGGCAACCGCCAACATTCTTGCCAGGTTCGCGCATGGCCTGGCCGACGATTTCCTGACCACCCTCTATCTGGCGACGCAGGCGCCTGTCTTCGTGGCTCCAGCCATGAATGTGAATATGTGGAACCATCCGGCCACCCAGGCTAATCTCGATCTTCTGCGCGAGCGCGGGGTCAACGTCATTGAGCCCGGCACCGGCGACCTGGCCTGCGGCATGATCGGCGCCGGTCGCATGGCTGAACCGGAGGCAATCGCAGAGGCCGTGGTTTCGTCCTTCGGCCACCGACACGACATGGCCGGCGAGATCGTGCTGGTCACGGCCGCAGGAACCCGCGAGGCCCTCGACCCCGTTCGTTATCTTGGCAATCGCTCCAGCGGCAAAATGGGCTATGCTCTGGCGGATGCAGCGCAGAGCCGCGGCGCAAAGGTGATCCTGGTCAGCGGCCCTTCAGCCCTGCATGCTCCGGCGCGCTGCGAACTGGTGAAGGTTACAACCGCTGACGAGATGCGCGCTGCCGTGCTCGACCGCATGAAAGATGCCACATTGATTGTTAAAGCCGCCGCGGTGGCCGATTATCGGCCTGTCAATGTCTCAGATCAGAAGCTCAAGCGGACCGGCCCCCTGACCATCGAGCTTGCCCCGACCGAGGATATTCTTGCCGAAGTTGTGCGGCGCCGGCGGCCCGGCCAGCTGATCGTCGGGTTTGCCGCCGAAACCGAAAACCGAATGGAGAACGGCCGGGCCAAGCTGCTGCGGAAGGGCGCCGATGCCATCGTGGTCAACGATGTTTCCGGGGCGGGCGTCGGCATCGATGCCGACCGCAACGCCGCGACATTTCTTACCAATTCCACGTCGATCGAACTGCACGAGATGCCCAAGCGCAAGCTGGCTGACCGCATCTTCGATGAGATTCTCGCGCTACGCAAACCGCGCCCGCTGCTGGTCGAGACCGACGACCGCATCGTCGAGAGCCCGCAGGAACGGGTCCTGAGCCAATCGGATCTTCCCGTCGGCGCGCGCCGTCAGCTGATTGTGGAGTAATTCATTGGCTCGAACCCTCGATTCCAGCACCCAGCAGGAAATCGCGGCGCGCCTGCGCTTCTATCGCGACCTCGGCCTGACCGAGTTCTACCGGCGTCCCGTCGACCCCACCCTGCTGCAGGATCTCGCACGGACGCAGGCAGGCGGGCCAGATTCGCCTCACGTTTCAGTGGCCGAACCCGCCGGTGAACCGCCGGAGTCTCAGCCGAGCGCTTTATCCGAAAACCCGTCGCACCAGGAGACAGATCCCATTCCTCCGCGCAAGATTCCCGCCCCGCCTGCAGCGATCACAGCAGCCCTTCCCGCCGCCGAACGAGACAATGCTCTTCAGATGATCCGGGAGGAAATCGGTGACTGCACTCGCTGTGCTCTGCACAAGGGCCGTAACAAGCTGGTTTTTGGCGATGGCACTCCACAGGCCCGGCTGATGTTTGTCGGCGAGGGCCCCGGCGCGGACGAGGATGCGCAAGGTCTTCCGTTTGTGGGGCGCGCAGGCCAGTTGCTCAACAACATGATTGGAGCCATGGGCCTGAAGCGCGAAGAGGTGTACATTGCCAACGTTGTCAAATGCCGCCCCCCGGGGAATCGCACCCCCGAACCGGAAGAAGCCAACACCTGTATGCCCTTTCTCCTGCGCCAGATCGAAGTGGTGCATCCGGAGGTTCTCGTGGCGCTGGGGGCAACTGCGGCCACCTATCTACTCGGCCAGCGGCAACCCCTTGCGGGTTTACGCGGACGGGTCCACTCCTTGCGCGGTATACGGCTGATCGTGACGTATCATCCGGCCTATCTTCTGCGGGATCCGCGCCAGAAAAAGGAAGCCTGGGCCGATCTCCAGATTGCCATGAAGGAACTGGGGCTGAAGCCACCGGCCAAGGGCTGACAGTTGGCTGCAAGAGCGCTCTCCAGGTCAAGCGCTCCCTCTCACTTAAAGACTCATTTATTCAAAGAAATAGAGAATATTTGCAGAGTTTGCATGAGCTTCGACCGGGTGCGAACGCTTCTGGCGAAACAGGGCGGATTCCCGTTCTTGTCCATGACGAGTGACAGCTCCGTTTTGTTATGGATTTTAGACTTAAGACACGAGGGCACTCAGGGTCGTGCGGATTGATAAAGACTGACCAGCAGATACTTCACTTCGTTCAGGAGATTCTTCGCTCCGAACTCGCCCCAAGAAGCGAAGACCGCTTCTGAGGGAACCCATGAAAAGCGTTCGGGGCCCGTTTCGCTCCCCATGAACGGGACGATGATCAAGGGTTGCGCCATCCCACCCATTCGCCGGCAAAAAAGGCGAATGGATGGGGCACGGTGCGTCCACGGTTGGCTCCGACGACGTTCTGAATTGCATTCTCCGTTGGGGTACTTCCTTTGCTCCAAGCGACCGGCCACCGCTGGGTATCATGGGGAAGCAGTGTCATCGAGCACAGGGAAGAGTGAATGGAAGTTCTTCAAACGTTGTTTGAGCGGCATTTTAGCGCGCCAGCCGAAGAAGTGAAACCGCTGCAGGGGCAACTAGGCGGTTCAGGGCGCGCCATCGTGCGGCTCACGGGGTCGGGGCATCGAGCCATCGGGATTGTGTATCCGGTGCGCGAGGAGAACGTTGCGTTCATCGAGTTCTCGCGGCACTTTCGCCGCAAAGGGCTGCCTGTTCCTGAAATCTATGGCGAAGATCTGAGCCAGGGCGCTTATCTCGAAGAGGACCTGGGCGACACTACGCTTTTCGAGTTCCTGAGCGCCCATCGCCAAGGCGAAACGATTGCTCCCGAGACCGTCGAGGCGTATCGGAAGACCGTTGCGATGCTGCCACGCTTCCAGGTGGAGGCGGGCCGCGATCTCAACTACAAGGTTTGCTATCCGCGCGCGAGCTTCGACCGGCAATCAATCGCGTGGGACCTGAATTATTTCAAATACTACTTTTTGCGTCTGGCCGGGGTACCTTTCAACGAGCAGGCACTCGAAGCGGACTTCGGACGGCTCACGAAGTTCCTGCTGGGCGCCCCCCACGAGTATTTTCTCTATCGCGATTTCCAGAGCCGCAACGTCATGCTCCGCGACGGAGAGCCGTGGTTTCTTGATTACCAGGGTGGCCGCCGCGGGGCGCTGCAATACGACATCGCTTCGCTGCTTTATGACGGCAAGGCTGACCTGCCGCCGGGCCTCCGGGCGGAACTTCTGAACTACTATCTCGACTGCCTGGGGGGATTCATCGACGTCAACCGCGATGCCTTCCTGGAGTACTACCACGCCTATGTCTATGTGCGCATCCTGCAGGCACTCGGGGCGTACGGGTTTCGCGGGTTCTATGAACGCAAGCCGCATTTCTTGCAGAGTGTGCCGTATGCATTGAAGAATCTGCGCTGGCTCGAAGAAAACGTCAAGCTGCCGGTTGCTCTGCCTGCCTTAATGGAATCGCTTGCCACCCTGTCGAGGTCAGAAAAGCTGCAGGGGCTTGCCTCACCGGCGAGCAGTCTTACCGTGCGGGTTTTCAGTTTCTCGTTTCACCGCGAGATGCCGGCGGATGAGTCAGGCAACGGCGGAGGTTTTGTCTTCGACGCGCGCAGCCTGCCGAATCCGGGCAGGGAAGAGCGCTTCAAGTCGCAGACGGGCAAGGATGCGCCAGTCATCGACTATTTGCAACAGCAGGACAGTGTCGCCGAGTTTCAGCGCAACGCCGAGGCCCTCGTCGACGAGAGCGTGCGAGCCTATCAGCGGCGCGGCTTCTCCAACCTGATGGTCTCGTTTGGGTGCACTGGCGGGCAGCACCGCTCGGTGTATCTGGCCGAGCAGCTTGCGAAGCACCTGCGCGTAAGCAACGGAGTGAACGTGGTGCTGCGGCATGTAGAGCTGGAGAAGATGGGCCGATGAAGGCAATGGTCCTGGCCGCCGGGCTCGGCACTCGCTTGCGCCCCCTCACCAACGATCGGCCCAAAGCGCTTGTGGAGATCGCGGGGCGAACGCTGCTTGAAATCACGTTGCAGCGACTGAAGGCCTTCGGCGTGCGCGAAGCGATCGTCAATACCCATCATTTTGCCGAGATGATTCCGACCTATTTAGCGCAACATGACAACTTCGGCATGCGCATCGAAATCTCCTTTGAAGAGCCCTTGCTGGATACGGGAGGCGGCCTGAAAAAGGCGGCATGGTTCTTTTTAGAAGACGAGAATCCGCAGCCGTTCCTGTTGCACAACGTGGATGTGGTCAGCACCATCGATCTCGATCGCATGGTGCGATTCCACAAGAATCAAAACGCTCTTGCGACGATGGCCGTGCAGCGACGCGAAACTTCACGCCCCCTGCTCTTCGATCGCAAGGGACTGCTGTGCGGTCGCGGGCCAATATCCGCATCGAGACCCGCACCTGGATCGACTCACGGCGACACCGAGGTCGGCAGTCCACCCCTGCAGGAACTGGCGTTTTCAGGGATTCACGTTCTTTCGCCGGAAATTCTAGCGAAGCTCGGGGAGACGGGCGCTTTCTCCATCATCGACGCGTATCTGCGCCTGGCTGCGGATGGCGAGAAGATCGTCGCATTTCACGCCGACGAGTATCGATGGCGCGACCTAGGCCGTCCGGAACACCTTCTGGCCGCGGAGCGTGAGATCCTCTGAGCGTTTTGGTGTTGTCTGTTTCGGCGCGCCTACAGAATGCGGCCTGCGCGCAACAGAACGCGGATGCTGCAGCTTTTCCCGGTTTTGCTGCTAGCCGCGGAAGAGAACCGCGAAACCGACGGAAAGATGATGTCGCGCAGATCTGGAATGCGCTCGATGAGGCGGGCTTCCTTCTCAATCACTGAAGCGGTGAGCCACTCCGTCGGCAGAACATCGTGCGCGTGGGCAACCGCGTCACTGCCATTCCTGCGAATGTGCTCGATCCAGTCATGGAGGGTGGTCACCATTTCGGATTCGGGATAGATCAGGCGGTCTGAATAAAGACACGACGTCAGACGCGCTACCTCTTTTGACCCCAGCAGCGCGAAGGAGCTACCGTGATCGATGAAGATGGCGCGCAACGAGGAAGGCGCTTCGTCGGGAACGAAGACAGCCTGCCGGAGTTCGAAGCGCTCGGTCCACACGTCGGCGGCATAGGCGCCCCAGAAATCAGCGCGGTTGGATACGCGCGAAAACAGGCGGGACGGAAGAAATTCATAGAAAGCCCCGCCCGGCGCCGAAACCATGCGCGAAGCGAAATGAACGCCGGCATCGGGCCGCGTCAATCCTTTCGGAGTGCTGATCCACATCTCGGGATGCGCGTCGAGGAGATCTTCGGGGATTTCGATTGTGGTCCAGGTTGAAACCGGAAGACCGAGATACTGATAAACGGAGTTGCGCAGGGCCTCCAGGCGCACACCGACTGTGGAGCGGGGTCCGTGCATCCACTTCACGATGTACTGCTCGTGATCGTTCGCTCGAATAAGAACGGCCTGGGACTTGCCTTGCATCTTGCGAACAAAATCAATGGCGCAGATCGTGCCGCTTGGACCCGAAATCATATTCTCCTCATTCAGAGCTGACCCTGCTCCACTGGCCGACATCCACACAGGCAAGAATCGGTACAACGGCGGTTGTCCTCGTCCGTTTGTGCCAGGTCTCTCTTCGGTGCTGATACGGCAGCTTGATTTCTAATCTGAGGGGTAAGGAGTCGGAATGGAAGTGATTCGAGTCACTTGGAGGATGACAAAAGTACCAGTAACGATCGTGCGCTCAAGCGTTGACGTGCGCGGCCGCTCGTGCGTTGCCTAAAGTGCCGAAGCTAGGACCACTCCCGCCACAAGGCAACCCCGCCCAGAAGGCCGGCCTCGTTCGACACGATCTTTACGTTCTTGCCGGGCGTGAACTCGATTTTCTTGGTGTTGCCGCCGCCCAGGTAGAGATGGTCCCAGTTGAACAGCTTTGCAGTCTGCTCGATTGCCTCCTGCACCAGCTTGTTCCACTGCTTCTTTCCGTACTTGTCGAGACCGCGGCGGCCGAGAAAGTCCTCGTAGGTTTTACCTTTCCGCCACGGATGGTGCGCGAGTTCCAGTCCGGGGCAGAGCCGCCCGTTGGTGAAGAGCGACGAACCGAGGCCTGTCCCGAGCGTCAGAGCCAGTTCCACTCCGTCTCCGACGATTGCACCGTAGCCCTGCACCGCCGCGTCATTGGCAACGCGCACCGGCTTCTTCCAGCGCTTCTCAAGCTCGACCTGCAATGGATACCCGACCCACGCCGGATGAAGATTCGCAGCAGTGTAGGTAGTGCCGCGCTTGATGACGCCGGGGAAACCGACCGAGACGCGATCGAAAGGCGGCAATTGCTTGCGCAACTCCTCCAGTCCCGCGAGCACAAGTGGTGGCGTGGGTACGGCCGGCGTGTCCACCCGCTGACGCTCGGTGAGCGGCTTGCCTGCGGGGTCGAGCAGCATGGCCTTCAGGCCCGAGCCGCCAATGTCGATGGCGAGTGTGACGGGAGACTTTTTGCTGACGGGCGCGCTGGGCGCAGGAAAGGCGGGCTTGGTGCTTTTGACAGTCATCAGCAATGAATTGTACTGCGCGCCAGCCGTATTGCAACGAGCTTCGAGCGAGTCGCTATTTCGCGGCCGGAGCGGGCGGCCGGAATTCCTCGTTCATCCAGCTTTTCAGCGCGTCCATCCCCTGCGGGCGGCCCAGGAAATCGCGCACCAGCTCTGCGGCTGGTTTGTTGGCGCCAGGCTCAAGCACGGTGCGGCGATAGCGCATGGCGGTGGGCCCATCGAGCAGGTCGTGTTGGTCGAATTGTGAGAAGAAGTCGATGGCGATGACTTTGTCGAGCAGGTAGGTGTAGAGGTTCGAGGCATACCCTTCGAGGTGGGTAAACGACTCGGCATAGTGGATACCGTCAACCGGTGTGAACGGACTGAAACGCTTGGTGTCGGCCGTCCACAGGGCGTCGAAGTCGATTCCAGCCGGCGCCCGGTCATGCAACTGCAGTCCGTAGGTCGAGAACTGCAGGAACCACTGCAGGTCGGTGGCGCGGCCGTAGGCGCTGGCGTCGTTCATCTTTCCGATCAGGCTTGTGGGCAGTGTTTCGCCAGTCTGGTAGTGCTTGCCGAATGACTGCAGAATCGTGGGATCGTGGAACATTTCTTCCAGCATCTGCGAGGGCGCTTCGACGAAATCGGATTCGACGTTGAAGCCGCCGGCCGCGGACCACTGGCCCTGGCCACCCAGGATGTGATGCATCAGGTGCCCAAACTCGTGGAAGAAAGTGACAACCTCGGCGTATTCCATCAGGCCGGGATCGCCGGCAACGCCGCCCGAGAAATTGCAGATCAGCATGCCCTCCGGAAGCTGGCGGCCGGCGATGCCCGGAACAACCGGTCCAGCGGAGAACCACTTGTCTTTGCCTTCACGCGGGTGCATGTCGAGATAAATGCGGCCGAGTCGCTTGCCGGCGTTGCCGGGCGCCGCATCGAATACGTCGAATGCCTCGACGGAGTGGTCCCACACGACCGCGTCTTTCACCGGCTTGAAGGAGATGTGGAAGAGACGCGCCGCAGTCGAAAGAATGCCTGTTTGCACCTCAGCATAGGGAAAGTAGGGCCGCACCGCCTGTGCGTCGAAGTCATACCTGGCGCGCCGATACTGCTCCTGCCAATAGAGCTTGTCAGCCTGGCTGAGACTCGTAATGCCCGGCTGGCGCTTTTGTGCGAATGCGAGAATCTCGGCATATTCGCGGGAAGCCACTGGGCGCGACACCGCATCCACCTGATCGATGAGTCGCGTAATGTTTGCCGATGAACCAATCATAGTGTCGGCTGTATTCAAGTCGGCAAAGTGTGGATAGCCGAGAAGGGTTGCCAGTTCCTGGCGCGTAGCCAGCAGGTCGCGCAGCACCTGTGTGTTTTTGGGATACGCGCGCGAATTGTAGGCAAGATACATGCGCTGACGCAATCCTGCGTTCGCCGCGAAATTCAGCACCGGCTTCACGTCGGGTTGGTCAGTCGTCAGGGTGAAGGTGCCGTCCGCGTTTGGTGTATGACGCGCAATGAAGTCGGGGGGCAGCCCATCCAACTCGGCACGCGTCGCGCTCACCTTGAGGGTTCCGTCGGCCACGTTGCGTCCAAACGCCAGCGCCAGATCGGTGATCTTGTCCTGCAATGCGCGAATCTGCTTGCGTGTGGCTTCATCCTTGTCCACGCCGGCAAGCCGGTATTCAAGCAGCGTGCGTTCGAGGTAATGGCGCGTAGCCGGATCGTCGCTGGGCAGGGGAATGGCCGCCAATGCAGCATAGACCTTCTGGTTCAATCCGAGGTCGGTGCCTGCTGAGGAGATCTTGCTGGTGAGCGCCTGCGCCCGGTCGCGCAGATTTGCGGCGTCGGCGAGCGAGTACAGCAGATAGGCGTTGTTGCCGGCCAGCGCAAGCTGGTTCACGGCATCGTCGTAGGGCCGCAGGGTGTTCTCGATGGTGCGCGGACCGGGAACCGCGAGGAGTTTGTCGACATCAGCCTTCTCTTCGTCGAGGCGCTGGTTTACCCACACTTCCAGTGAAGCGGGATCGCTCCCTTGAACCCAGGCGTGGATGGGGTCCGCAGCCGGCGCACCCGACTGTGCGTAAGCCAAAGAAAGAGACCCGGTGCAGGCAAGCAAAGGGAAGCACAGGCAAAACCGTTTCATCGTGGATGCAGAATACCCGAAGTCGAGTTGCGATGCATCCACCGCAGCGCATTCGAGGGCAGCCCCGTCACTTTTCGCAGAGTGCGCGTGGGGAGCGTCGCGCACTACCGACCAACGGAGGCGCCGCTTTACACTGAGGGTTGCCTCTCATGCCCGCCTACTGCAACGTAGCCCTGCCCGTGCCGCTGGATCGGACCTTCACTTACTCTGTGCGGGAAGAAGGGAATCTGCCCCAGCGCGGCGCGCGCGTCATTGTTCCTTTTCGCAAGGAGAAGCTCATCGGCGTCGTGACCGGCGTCTCCGACCAAAAACCGGATGACTTTGAGACTCGTCCGATTGAAGCCGTGCTCGATCATGAGCCGCTGCTCAACGAGCAGCTTCTGCAACTCGGCGAGTGGATTGCGCAGTATTACCTGGCCCCCCTGGGAGAAGTGCTGCGGGGCATGCTACCGCTCACCGCAGAAGTACGAAGCACGGTGTACTACCGCATCACTGACTTGGGGCGCGACATGCTTGCACGGATGGTGGAGAATGCGCCGCACCTTTCCCCCCGGCTGGGCCGCGAAAATGATGACAATGAGAAGTCCAGTAACCGGGACAACCCAGCCGACGCATCAATGGAGCAGCGCGTGTTGCAGCGTCTTGCCAGCGGCGATCCGGTTAAAGTCTCTATCCTGCGCACCGCGACGGCGGCGTCACTGCCAACCCTCACCGCCATGATGCGCAAGAAATGGATTGCACGCGAAACCTCGGCCGTGGAGCGCGATGCGCGGCGTACCGAGCGTTTTGCTGTGTTGATTCCCGAAGCCAGGTTGCCCTCCCTTACCGAGAAGCAGCAGGCGATATTGGCGGAGTTGGCCGCGTGCGGCGGGGAACTGCCGCTTGCCGAGATCCGTCAGAAGAATCTGCCGTCTTCGACACTCCAAACCCTTGTACGGCGCGGACTGGTGCGGATCGAAGAACGAGCATCTGCTTTTCGGCTAGGCGGTATTGAGCCGGCAACCGAGCCGATTCGGTTAAACGATTCGCAGACCGAGGCACTGGCATCCATCGCAGCGCGGCTCGGCACATTCCATACTTTCTTGCTGCACGGCGTCACAGGTTCGGGAAAAACGGCGGTGTACCTGGCCTCGATGCAGCAGGCTCTCGACCGCGGCCTTGCCTCCATCTTGTTGGTGCCGGAGATAGGCCTCACGCCGCAAACCGTTGGCCTGCTCGATGCGGCCTTTGGCGGACGCGTCGCCCTGCTCCACTCCGCACTCACCCCGGACGAGCGAACCGAACAGTGGCGTCGGATTCATCGCGGCGAGGCCTCTATTGTGGTCGGCACGCGGTCGGCAATCTTTGCGCCAGTGCCCAATCTCGGCCTTATCTGCGTCGATGAGGAGCACGACCAGAGTTACAAGCAGGAGGAGACCCCACGCTACAATGCGCGCGACGTGGCCGTGATGCGCGCCAAGCTCGCGAATGCGGTGGTGGTGCTCGGCTCTGCCACTCCGTCGCTGGAGAGCTGGCAGAACACGCTTGCGCAGAATGGGGTCCAGGGCAAGTACACCCGGATCGCGATGAGCGAGCGCGTGATGAATCGCCCCCTGCCGGAGGTGGAACTGATCGACATGCGGCGCGAGTTCCAGGAAACCGGGCAGGAGCAGCTCTTCTCGCGTTCTCTCGTGGACGAGACGCGCGCCACGCTCGATCGCGGCGAACAGGCGCTGATTTTGCTGAATCGGCGCGGCTATTCGTTTGCTGTCATCTGCCGCGCCTGCGGCGAAAAGCTGGAGTGCCAGAATTGCGCCATCGCCCTCACCCATCACAAGCCCACCACCGATGAAACTGGTTTGGCGCGGGCTGGACAGCGCCTGGAGTGCCACTACTGCGGCTACAAGCGGACCGTACCTTCCAGGTGTCCTAAGTGCGACAGCGAGCATTTGTACTATCTCGGTGCCGGCTCCGAGCAGGGCGAAGAGCGGTTGACGGAGATCTTTCCCGGCGCACGCATCGGCCGCATGGATCGCGACACCGTGCGAGGCCGGCACGACATGGAGCGGCTGCTGGCCCGGCTGCACTCGGGCGAGATCAATCTGCTGGTGGGCACCCAGATGATCGCCAAAGGCCACGACATTCACGGTGTCACTCTAGTGGGCGTGGTGGGCTGCGACCACTCCCTCTCCATGCCGGATTTTCGGGCGGCAGAACGCGTCTTTCAGTTGATGACCCAGGTGAGCGGGCGTGCGGGGCGCGGCGAACGGCCCGGCCGCGTGGTGGTGCAGACGTACTATCCCGATCACTATGCGATTGTGGCGGCTCGTACACACGACTACGCAAGCTTTGTAGAGCGCGAGCTGAAATATCGCCGCTGGATGCACTACCCCCCCTTCGGCGTCTTGGCCAATGTCTTGATTCAATCGGAAAAACTGGAAGAGGCAGCGCGCGGGTCGACTGTCCTCGGCGAGTATCTCCTCAAGAACCACAACACGGGAGGCGTCAGGGTGCTTGGCCCGTGTACGGCGCCGATTGCGCGCATCAAGGGTGTGTATCGCTTCCATCTGATCTTGAAGGCGGCCTCGCGCAAGACTCTGAACGCCACACTGCGCGCCGCCCTCGCGCATGCAGAAAGTGCCGGCGTGCCGCGGCGCCATATCACCATCGATGTGGATGCGCAGCGGCTGATGTAGACCCCTGCTCTCGCCGAAGGCGAGGTTGGCCCCACCGCAGGTGGTCACAGACGCTCTCGGTTGTGCGCGCTAGAATTTCCGCGCATTCGAGGTGGGTGATGGAGTATTCGAACGCATTTCTTGGAAAACCAGAGAGACCGAACGAGACCGAGTTGACCTCTGCTCTAGGGCCGACTGCGGGGCTTTGGAGCGAGTTCATCGAGTGGATGGCGAAAGAGGAAGGAGTTGTGGGGCAGGAGTGGAAAGGCATCTGCGTGAAGAAGTACGGGTGGAGCCTCCGTTTGAAGCAGAAAGCCCGCAACATTGTGTATCTTGGCCCGGGAGTCGGCTGCTTCATGGTTTCGTTCGTCTTGAGCGACAAGGCGCTGAAGGCAGCAAAGGAAGAACGGCTGCCGAAGTCTGTTGGGGAAGTGCTGGCGGCGGCTCCTCGCTATCCCGAAGGAAACGGGGTGCGGCTCGTCGTGCAGCGCGCCAGCGACCTTCCGGCGATCCGCAAGATCGCAGGCATCAAGCTCGCGAGCTGATTATCTGGGTTGAGTTCGACGTACGGAGAAAACCCAGCTCCACCTTCCACTCTTGAAAGCAGGAGAGGCGATGTTGCGCGGTGTGCGGCTTATGGCTCCCATTCCAGGTAACTCTGGGGCAGGGAAGATCTGCTAGTGGGCTGCGGGCTCACTCTTTGGTGCCGCGACGCCGTCGGAGAGCGTGTGCAGCTCCTTGCCCGGCTTGAAGCGCACAGCTTTTCCGGGTGTGATGCTGACCTCGGTGCCGGTCCGGGGATTGCGGCCAATCCCTGTCTTGCGGGCGCGTACGCTGAAAACGCCAAACCCCCGCAGCTCGATGCGCTCACCGGCCGCCAGAGCTTCTTTCAGCCCCTCGAATACCGTATCCACCGCGGCTTCAGCCTTGGTGCGGGGCAGCCCTGTGCGCTCGATCACGTGATGAACGATGTCCTGCTTAATCAAAGCGGTTACCTCGCTGGCGCGACTGGAAAGAAATGTACCACGCTCTACAAGCTTGATGGTACAGATTTTGTTCCATTTAGGAAACGCCGTACCTCCCTTTCGATGAGGAAAAGCTGGTTTGGGTCGTCTCTTTCCGGGCCCGGTGTGACTTTTTGCTGGGAGCCTCCCGTTGCCGCCGTTGTCTTCCCCGGACCCGTTTCGTAAGATGGAGCCTTCAAACGGATATTTTCAGGGGTACCGGAATCGGCAATAGTCCGGACAAATATTGTTTTTCCAAAATTAGGAGAATTCGGGACGGGCGCAGGGCAGCACGGGCCTCTTCAGTGCAGCAACTTCTCTTTGCCCGCCGAACAGCCGCTCCACCTTAAGCGGCACCAGGACGGAAGAGCTCGATGTCCACTCAAAATCCAGGCCATGCGATCCGAGTCGGCGTGGTCGCCGGCGAGCCGATTCGCCTCGAAGGGCTCACCAGCGTCTTCGAGCGCGAACCCGAATTCGGCCAGTCCCCACTCTCGCCGGTGATCGGCACCCTCGAGGAATTGCTCGCGAATATGGAACTCGAGTACATGGTCTTCGACCTCAACTCGTCAACCAGGGGACTGGATCCGATCAAGGAAATCCGCCGCCGTCGTCCGACCCTCCGCCTTATCGTGATTGGACCGGCCGGAAGCGACGGCCTGGTCATGGACTCCATCATCAGCGGTGCCCGGGCCTACCTTGACTTGACGGCCGGACCTCGGGTGGTGCGGGAAGCCATCGAGGTTGTCGTCTCCGGCTCAATCTGGGCCCCTCGGCGTCTGCTCTCCCGCCTCATTGACCGGCTCCTGCTCTCCGCCGAGAGAGGCGCCAGTATTGTGGGGCCTCAGCTCACCATCCGCGAGCGCCAGGTGATGGATCTAATTCTGCTGGCCCGATCCAACCGCGAGATCGCTCGCGAACTGGGCATCGAAGAGCGCACCGTCAAGGCCCACGTGGGCCGCCTGATGAGGAAGACGGGCGCGGAGAATCGCATCGATCTCTCGATGCGTGCTCTCAACGGGCTGGTTTTGCACAGAGCCTCTTCGGCCAACGGTTTCCGCTCGGTTGTCACGAGTTCCTGACCAGAGGGGAGCGTGCGAGGTTACTTTGAGGCTGGAAACCTTCGTACTCTTGTACCCATTAGGTAACTAAGACAAACTCATTCTCAGAAACAACGCAGATCTGGGGAAAGGAGTTCTCAGGCCCCATGCATCGCATGAAGCCTGAGAACTCCTCTTTTTTCTTCAGCTTGTCCCGCCTGCTTGCCCGCTCTTCACCCCCCTTTACAGCTCATTTCCAAGACCTTCCCCCGCATCTCTGTGAATTTGTTGATATTGCGCTCCTGAAACCAGCCGCATACACTTCTGGTCAGCCCTATTGCTCGGTGTCGTTTGTCTGTTGGGTTGACGATCTTGGTCTCTCGGCACACGGTCGCCGCCACATTGCGGACCGCATCGCGTCTGTCCTAACAGGAATCGGCGCGCTTCCCGGTTTGCCATGTGCCTGAAAAGCCAACCCCAAGCCGGCCCGGCGCTTATCCAGTGGCGGGCTCCAACTTAAACACTGATTCGCGCTTCTAACCTAAGGAGCGCCGGGATCATGGCGCGGGAGAATGACGTGAACTTCGAAAGGATCCCCATGAAGAAAGCAATTGCATCGATCTGCCTCAGTTTCCTGTTGGCCGGCCCAGCCTTCGCCGCAAGCTCAAAAGAAGATCTGCAGGCGCGTATCGACTCCGCCAAGACGGTCATGGAACAGATCATGAGCGCCCAGGACCACAGTATTCCGATGAACATTCTGCAGCAGGCGACCTGCGTGGCCGTTGTCCCCGGCCTGTTGAAAGGAGCCTTCGTTTTCGGCGGCCAGTACGGGCAAGGCGTCGTCACATGCCGCACCGGGCATGGATGGAGCGGTCCGGTTTTCATTCGCATGGCAGGTGGATCGTTCGGTTTCCAGATTGGCGGACAGTCGACTGACCTCGTTCTGGTTGCAGTGAACGACAGAGGACTCCAGGATTTGCTGAAGAATAAGTTCAAGATCGGCGGGGATGCTTCGGCAGCCGCGGGTCCTGTGGGTCGCTCGGGTCAGGCCGCGACCGATTGGAAGATGAATGCGGAGCTGTTGAGCTACTCCCGCAACAAGGGGCTATTCGCCGGAATCGACCTCGACGGGACGAGCGTGAGCCAGAACCGCGAAGATACCGAGCTCTACTACGGCGCACCCCAGCACTTTGAGACGGTGCTGAAGGGCAATGTGGCAGTGCCGCCCGGGTCTGTCGATTTTGTGCGCACGGTAGCTCGCTACTTCGTCGAATCAAAACACAAGTAGCATCAAGACGGTTCCATCTATAACGGAAGGGCGGCCAGCCATAGGCCGCCCTTTCTGACTCGTGCTGCTCCCTCCCCATTTGCTCGCCGTCGATGGCCTACACTTGTTCTTTGCCTTCGATCATGCGGGAGAAAATCGAGTACTGGCTTGTTGTCGCCGTGGCGCGTGCATTGGGCAGGATGCCGCGGTCGGCAGCGCGTCTCCTATCCGGCGCCCTTGCGGCTGCGCTCTACCGCGTGCTGCCGCGCCTGCGTCGTGTGGGCGAGCGCAATTTGAAGCTCGCATTTCCGGAGATCACCTCCGGAAAGAAAAGGGCGGAGCTGTTGCGTGCGGTGTATCGCCATCTCGGCTGGCAGCTCGTCGAGTTCTGCCGTATGCCCCGCTACACCGCAGAGAATATCCAGGGCTGGATTCGCACGGAGGGCCTGGAGCATTTCAATGCGGCACGCGATCGGGGCAAGGGCGTACTGATTCTTACCGGTCATCTCGGCGCCTGGGAGCTCTCCAGCTTCTATCACTCCCTGATGGGCTATCCCATGGGCATGGTGATTCGCCGGCTCGACAATCGCCTTCTCGACCAGTTCGTCAACGGCATCCGTTGCATGCATGGGAACTACGTGCTGCACAAAGACGACTTCGCACGCGGCCTCATCACCGCGATGCGCAAGGGCCAGGCCGTTGGGATTCTTATGGACACCAATATGACGCCGCCCCAGGGGGTCTTTGCGCGCTTCTTCGGCATTGAGGCCTGCACTGCTTCCGGCCTGGCGCATGTGGCGCTCAAGACCGGCGCGGCCGTTGTTCCAGGCTTTCTTGTATGGGAGCCGGGCGAGGACAAATATGTGCTGCACTTCGGCCCTGAGCTCCACTTCGCCCGCACCGGCCAGATCAAAGATGATGTTCTTGCCGCGACGCAGCAGTGCAATGATGTACTGGAGTCCTGGATCCGCCGCTACCCCGGGCAGTGGCTCTGGATCCATCGCCGCTGGAAAACCCGCCCCCTGGGCGAGCCAGGACTGTACTAGAGGAGCAGGCATGACGCTGAGCGAACTGATCGACAGGCTGGGCGGCAAGCTCGTGCAGGGCGATCCGGAATGGATGATCGACGGAGTGAACCTGAGCGAGCAAGCGAGTCCCTTCGACCTTGTTTTCGCCGACAGTTCGAGTACTGTCTTGAACGCGCTGCAGAGCAAGGCAGGCGTGGCGGTTGTGCTGCCCGGAGTTGCCGGCTCCTATCCGCGCAATAAATGCATTGTGGAGTCTGACAATCCGCGGCTGTGGTTTGCGCGCGCCGCCAAACTCCTTGCTCCGCCCTTGCCTTCTTCCGGCGTGCACCCCAAGGCCGTCGTCATGCAGGACACGATTCTCAGCATTGGCGTGACGGTCGAAGCCTGTGCCGTGGTCGAATCCGCGGCGCGCATTGGGCCCCACACGCGCATCGAAGCCGGCGCCATCATCGGGCATGCCGTCAAGGTGGGCGAACATTGCCGCATCTTTCCCCGCGCCGTTCTCTATCCGGGAACGACGCTCGGAGATCGGGTCATCGTCCATGCCGGCGCGGTTCTCGGCTGCGACGGTTTCGGCTACGTGCGCGACGCAGTTAGCGGCGCTTACACGCAGTTTCCGCAACAAGGCACGCTGGTGATCGAAGACGATGTCGAAATCGGCGCCAACGCCACCATCGATCGCGGCGCCCTGACGGAGACGCGCATTCGCCGCGGCGCCAAGATCGACAATCTCGTCCATGTTGGACATAACTGCGACATCGGCGAAGACGTGATTCTCGTCGCGTTGACAGGCATCTCCGGGTCCAGCACGGTCGGCAATGGGGCGATCCTTGCCGGTCAGGTTGGCATTGGCGATCACGCCACAGTCGGCCCCGGTGTGATGCTGGGCGGCCAGGCCGGCGTGCTCAGCGGCAAGACCGTCACCACCAAAGGCCTGCGTCCCGGCACCGTGCTCTGGGGAACTCCCGCGCGGCCGTTGAAGCAGGTATTGCGCGAACAGGTCACGTTGAGCCGGCTTGCTCGCCTCGGATTGCGCGGATCAATGGGCTCCGAGGCGGAGCCGACCGAATCAGAGAACAAGGGCGGATAGCCAGTTAGTCTGTCAACGGCAAACCATCCCGCTCGAAAAATCAGGGCTTGAGAGAATCGTGTCATGGCGATTGCTGTGGTTGGCGGGAGCGGTCGGAATGTGGGGAAGACCGAACTGATCTGCAGCCTGATTGCGTCGACGCCTGAGTTGCCCTGGACCGCGGTCAAGATTACCAGCCATGCTTACCCGCAGCGTGGACCCCTGTGGGAAGAGACAACACCGGGGCAGGGAACGGACACCGCGCGTTATCTGGCAGCCGGGGCACGGCGCGCTTTCCTGATGACCACGGCGCAGGCCGAGCTTCCGATCGCTCCGCTGGTGACGGTATTTCGCTCGCCGGCCAACCTGATCTTCGAGTCGAACCGCATCGTCGACATAGAGGCTCCGGATCTCAGTATCGGAGTGATCGGTGGATTGCCCTCAGAGATCAAGCCTTCGTTTGCGTCGTTCCTCCAGCGGGCCGATGCTTTCGCCTTTGCAGCGGATCGGCATCTCGATGGGCTCCAGTTGCCGCGACAGGCGAAGCTTTTCAGGCTTACTGACCTCGGTCACATCTCCCCGGAGATGCTCGATTGGCTCCGCACACAACTGATTCGCGGCACACCACAGATTGAAGCGGGACCAATTTGAGGTGGGACCTATCGATCTGCCGGCGGAAATGGTTCTGTCTTGAGTGACCCGTCGCGCTGCTTGATCAGCATTTCCACCTTGCCCTCGGCTGCTTCCAGCTCTTTTTTGCAGACAGCCGACAAGCCCACGCCCTCTTCGAAGAGCTTGAGCGACTCCTCCAGGCTCAGGTCGCCCTTCTCGAGTTGATCGACAATGCTTTCCAGTTTCTTGAGTGAATCTTCAAAGCTTGCCATGGGGATCGCTCCGGGAAGGGGTAACTTGCGGCAACACGCCGGCAAGAACTTCTGCGGCGACGCCGTAGCGGCCGAACGGCGCGCTCACCTGCACGCCCTGCACCATGGGCCGAACCGCATCCAGCATCTCCTGCGCAATGCGGATGCCTTCCTGCTGGGCGGCATCGGGTGCGTCGGCCAACGCCATGCGCAGCAGAATTTCTTCGGGCATCGAGACCCGCAAATCGTTCTTCATGAACTCGGCGTTGCGCAAGCTGGTCAGCGGCCAAACCCCCGCAATGACAGGAATGCGGAACGGGGCAATGCGGCGCAGGAATTCCTCAAGCAACCGCAGATCGAAGACCGGTTGCGTGATCACGTATTCCGCGCCCGCCTCGACCTTGTAGGCAAAACGGCGCAGCTCGTGTTCGATGTCGGGGGCACCAGGATTGGCAGCGATGCCGATGGTGAAGTTGGTGGAGGCACCGATGGAATTGGAGCCGACGTCGAGCCCGTGATTCAGCCGCCGCACCAGGTTGACGAGACCGATCGAATCCACGTCAAACACAGCAGTCGCATCCGGATAGTTGCCCAGCTTCGGCGGATCGCCGGTGAGGCAGAGAATATTGCGCAGTCCAAGCGAACTTGCGCCCAGCAGATCCGACTGGATGCTCAGAATGTTGCGGTCGCGGCAGGTGTAATGCAGGACCGTTTCGATGCCGGTGTGTTGCTGAATTTGAATGGCGAGGCTCTGCCCGCCCATGCGCGCCGAGGCACGCGGCGAATCCGGCACATTGATCGCGTGCACGCCAAGACGGGCCAGCAGACGCGCGCCCTCAATCTCTTTGGAGCAGTCGATGCCCCGCGGCGGCACGATTTCGACCAGGGAAATGAACTGCTGCTTCGCCAGCAGGGCACCGATCGTCGAGCGCTCGGCCAGCGGCGCCGGCGGCGTCTCCGCCGAGATTTCCACGGTGGCCGCGCCTTCCTCCCCCACGCGGGCCTGCGCGTCGATTGCCCGCATCGCCGAACGCATCGCCCGAATGTGATTGGGAGTGGTTCCGCAGCAGCCACCCACGATCTGCGCTCCGGCGGCAATCGCCTTGCGCGCAAAGCTCGCCATATACTCCGGCGAGCAGAGGTAAATATTGCGCCCTTCCACGGCGCGCGGCATGCCCGCATTGGGCATCGCAGCGAGGGGCAAGATGGTGGCGCTGCGCATCGCTTCCAGGGCCGTCAACACCGACGAGGGGCCGGTCGAGCAGTTTACGCCGATTGCGCTCGCGCCCCACTCGGTCAACAGTGCCGCCGCGTGTTCAGGCGAGGAGCCGTCGAGGCAGCGGCTCTCGTCGTCCACTGTCACCATCACAATCACCGGCAGTTCCGGCGCCGTCTCGCGCGCCGCCAGCAATGCCTCGCGCGCTTCGTCAAGTGCGGGCATGGTCTCGATGCTCAGCAGGTCTACGCCGCCGGCGGCCAGCGCGCGAATCTGCTCCGCAAACGCTGCGCGCGCTTCTTCGAGGCCCGTCTTTCCCAGTGGTTCCAAACGCACGCCCAGGGGGCCCACCGAGCCCGCTACCCATGCCGTGCCCGCTTGCTTCTCGCGCAGATGCTCGACCGCTTCGCGCGCGAGGCGCACACCGGCCGCGTTGATTTCTCCCACCTTGGCGCCCAGGCCGTGCCGGCCCAGTCTGAAACGGTTCGCCCCGAAGGTGTTTGTCTCGAGGATCTCGGCGCCCGCCTGCAGGTACTCTTCGTGGACCGAAAGAATCAGGTTCGGATCGGAGACGTTCAACTCGTCGTAGCAGCGGTTGATGAAGATGCCGCGCCCGTAGAGCACTGTACCCATGGCGCCATCGGCAAGCACGGGCCTCTCGGCAAAGATGTCGGCGATCGTTGGCATGTTCTTGTTCATGCTACGGCACCCCGCTCGGCGATGCCAGCAGACTGGTTGCTTTGTTATACTTCGGGAGTCAAATAAGGTATGCGACCGATGCAGGATGCTGCTTCGGGCCACGTTCAGCGAACCGGCGAGAGCCACCCATTTTGTTCACGTTACGGCGGCGGTCTCGTCCGCGCCAACCCCAGAGGTAAGGGATTTTGAAGAAAAGAAGTTTTTGGTTGAGTGCCGCTGGAGCCCTCGGGGTTGCATTTGCGGTAGCCGGATGTGGTTCCACAACTTTCTTTGCAGGCCGCCAGTTGCCTCCCAGCGGCTTGACGACGCGCGTTCTTATTGCTATTCAGAATCCCAGTCCGCTCACCAAGGGCGAACTTGAAATTGACGATGCGTTCTATGACACGCGCTTCAAATACAACAACCCCTCGGTGACGTATTCCATCAGCGGCTTTTCCGGGGCCCTCCCCATCAGCATCCAAAATATGCCCGAAGAGCAGGTCGGTGCCGTCTATGGGTCAGGAGACGGTAGCCTCACGCCGATCAACTACGGCAAAGAGTCTTCCAATGGGCCGACGAAGGGGCTTGCAGGCACCTCTTCCAGCATCTTCCTGTCGCGCAATCTGACCTATGTGTTTGCGGCCAATCAGGCGACGCACCTTCTTACCATCGCCAATCAGAGCACGGGTGCTTCTGTTTCGCTGGGCTTGCCCGGAGTCTACCGGGTGAGCGTGAATCCCGGCGGGTCGGAGGTCCTGGCCTTCGTCCAGAATTCGGACTACATCTACTACGCGCGTCAGTTAACGGCGGCGCAGACCATCGCCTACTCCGGCGGAGCAAGCACCTGGCCCAAGGCTGCAATGGATTGCGAGCCGCAGAACGGGCCGCTCTGGTGCCTCTTCCAGGCTCAGAGCCCCGATGCGGTGGATGCCACCGGCAACGCCTATGGCGCGCCTCTGGCCTTCGATCGGCCGGTTAAGGCGGTCTTTTCCGCGGATGGTTCGACTGCTTACATCCTCAGTTGCGGTCCGGAGTGCGGCGGCACCGCATCCTCGGTTTCGCTTCTGCCTGTTGCCCCGATGATCTTTCCCACAGGGCAGCAATCGGGCTCCCTCCCGGTCACCGGCTCCATTACGACAATTGCTGTCCCTGGTGGCGCCAGCAACGCGCTTCTCACCGGCTCGACCATGTACGTTGTCGGCCAGAAGCTGATGCCGGATGGATTGTTTACTGGAAATCTGACCATCCTGAATCTCGCCAACAACACTGCCGGAACCCCAACCTCCATCAGTGACGGCACTCCCGGTGGGGTCAGCCGGCTAGCCCTCGCCGACGACAGCACACTCTGGATCGCCATGACCAAGTGCGACAACGGCGAACGTTTCAACACCGGGCAACCATACGGCTGCCTCACCATGTACAACACCTCGACCAATTCCGTCACCCTGCTCGAGCCCTATCTCGGCGACGCAACTGGAATCGCCAATATCGAGGGACTGCACAAGGTCTATGTCGTCGAAGGCGGCCAGGTCTACATCCTCAGTACCAAGGACGGCTCGTCCATCAACAACCAATACGTGACGGTGAGAGGAACGGCGTGGGACGTCGCCTTCATGGACTCGACCACCGACGCCAACAACACTGTCTACTGATTGCATGCACTCCGCTCCGGACGCCTTTCAGGCCGACGTGCTGGCCATTGCGGCACACCGCGACGATGTGGAACAGACCTGCGGCGGCACCCTGCTGCGCATGGCAGCGCGCGGCTTGCGTACCGCTATCCTCGACCTGACGCGGGGCGAAGCCGGAACCCGTGGCAGTGCTGAAGATCGCGAACGAGAAGCTGCCGAAGCGGCGCAGTTGTTGGGTGTGGGCTGGCGCCAGGCCCTGGACCTGCCCGATGGCGCCGTCGAGAATAACTACGAGAATCGCATCAAGATTGCGCGCGTGGTTCGCCAACTGCGTCCGCGCGTCGTGATTCTGCCCTACTGGCAGGCACGTCATCCCGACCACGCCATCACGGCGACCCTTGGCTATGAAGCCTGCTTCGTGTCGGGATTGACAAAGGTCGATACGGGCGCTCCGCCGCACCGGCCATTCAAGATTGTTTACGCCAGCCTCTATGCCGACGTCCGCCCCAGCTTCGTAGTCGACATTACGCCCTTCATCGACCAGCGCCATGCTGCCCTAATGGCTTACAAATCGCAGTATGCAAACCAGGAAGCCGGCAGCGCCCTCTTTGTTCCCGAAGAGGAGATTCGCGAGCGCACCTATGCAGAAGCGCGTTACTACGGGTTACTCGCCGGCGTCCGGTACGGCGAGCCCTTTGTGCAGAAGGAAGTCGGTCTCGTCGACGATCTGACGCTGGTGCCGGTTCAGTCAATTTAACGAGCTACCAAGGCAGACCGCAAGCTCATAACATCTGCTTATTCAAATCCAAAACAAAATAACTTTGCCTTATGGGAGGCGTGGCCCGAAACTGGGTCTGGAGGTCAATTGTGACCCAAACCTGGGATCCGCAGGCATACGGAAGGAACGGCGCATTTGTTCATGGGCTGGCGGGAGGCGTAGTTGAGTGGCTTGCCGCGCAACCGGGCGAGCAGATCCTCGACCTGGGCTGCGGCGATGGACAACTCACGCGGCAGCTGAAGGCAACTGGCGCCGAGGTTCGAGGCGTCGATGCCTCGCCTGCGATGGTTGCCGCAGCGCGTTCGCTGGGTGTCGTCGTAGAAGAGGCCACAGCCGAAGCGTTGCCTTTCGACGATGCCACCTTCGATGCGGTGTTTTCAAATGCGGCGCTTCATTGGGTGCGCGGCCAGGATGTAATGCTCGCCCAGGTGAACCGCGTGCTGCGCCCTGGTGGCCGCTTTGTCGCGGAGATGGGAGGGCAGGGAAACATCGCCGCCATTCGAATAGCGCTCATCGCCGTTCTGGCCCGCCATGGTTTTGGCGATCTCGAGAACGACGTGAACTACTATCCAACGCCGGAGGGCTACACGGGGCGTCTGGAGAAAGCCGGCTTCCGCGTCGAGCGCATCGCTCTGATCCCGCGCCCCACGCCCCTCGGCGAAGGCGGCATGCCCGCATGGCTGCGCACCTTCCGTCGCGGTGTGTTGGAGAAACTGCCGGAGCCTCTTCGTGAACGGGTCGTTGCGGAAATTACAGAGCTGCTTGCGCACGCTCTCCGCGATGAAGAAGGAAAGTGGGTAGCCGATTATGTGCGCCTGCGCTTTGTCGCGCGCAAATCGTCGGACGAGAACAACAAAAAGGGAGACCCACCGAAGCGGCATCTCCCCTCTTGACGCTTGCAGCAGTGAGCTAGACTGCCGATTCGTTTTCGACCGCGCGCCGATTCCTGATCTCCGGCATTGGGTCTTCAGCCTCCAGCACCTTGGTGCGGAACAGCAGGCCCGCAACCAGCCCGGCCAGGCTCGGTACCAGCAGGAAAAGCCAGACCTGCGCCAGGGCTTTGCCGCCGACCAGAAGGGCAGGACCAAAGCTGCGCGCGGGGTTCACGCTCACACCCGTGATGTGAATCCCGAAGATGTGAATGACCACCAGCGTGATGCCAATTCCGAGGCCGGCAAAACCAGCCGGAGCCGCTTTCTGTGTCGCGCCTAGAATTACCACCACAAAAATCAGCGTCGCCACAAACTCAAAGACAATCGCCGAGGTGAGACTGTATTCGCCCTGGTAGCCGGGTCCCCAACCGTTCTGGCCAAGCCCGCTCGCGGCCATGTTATAGCCGCCACCGACCCCGCTGACAAGGATCGACAGCACCCAGGCGCCCAGGATCCCGCCAACGAATTGCCCGGCCCAGTAGCCGAACATCTCGACCGTCTTCATGCGCCCGGCGGCCCATACGCCGAGACTCACGGCCGGATTGATATGACATCCGGAGATGGGCCCGATGCCGTAGGCCGCGCCGATCAGCGCGAATCCGAATGCAAACGCGATGCCCATGATGCCGACCTTGTCGCCCGCAACCACGGCTGTTCCGCAACCAAAGAGCACCAGGATGAAGGTGCCCACCAATTCCGCAAGGTATTTCTTCATGTTCCCTCCTGTGGGACCTGGCTCCGTTCACAATTCCGGAGCGGTGCATATCTCGTCGTCACGGAAACCGAATATCGCGGAGGCGCATGGATGACAACGCCTCGGTCGGGGGAGGGATTCCTGTTCCTTTTGGATACGCGCTCGGAGTGTTGCAGACATCAGCAGCCCAGTCAAGGAAAACTCGCCAGGCTCTACTCCATGCGCCCTCCTTCGAAAACTTTGCTTTGCACCGCATCGCGGCCGCCGCGATAGCGTCTAATGAGGGAGTAAGTCAACTGAGGCGACCTTCCCCGGCGCCGACCAAACAAACGATGGTGCATCCCCTCGAACGTCGACCCGAACTCGACGCGCTGCGCGGGCTCTTCCTCGTCTGGATGACGCTCACGCACTTGCCTACGCGCTTTAGCGATTTTGTGAACCAGCCCATCGGATTTGCTTCGTCGGCCGAGGGGTTCGTGTTCATCTCTGCGCTGCTCGTAGGCCGGCTTTACATTCGCGAGTTCGTCCAGGATCCAGCCAATGCGCGCTCGAAGTTGTGGAAGCGCTCCTTCAAGGTCTACAGCTATCACCTGCTGATGCTGGCGTTCGCCTTCACGGTTGTGGCGGCCTTCGCAGTCCACACGCACAAGGCTGCGCTGATCAATCTGCTCGATTTCTATCTCGCCCATCCCAAGGCTGCGATCGTGGGCTCTGTGCTCCTCGTCTATTGCCCCCCCTTGCTCGACATTCTGCCCATGTACGTCGCCTTCCTGTTCTTCACGCCCATGGTGCTCTCCGCATCGGTGCGCTTCGGCTGGCGTTTCATTCTCGGCGCGAGTGGAGCGCTCTGGATAATGGCGCAACTGGGTCTGCGCGATGTTGTGCATGGCTGGGTCATCCATGTCACCCACTTGAAAATCCCATTGCAGGAGACTGGCGCCTTCAATTTATTTGCATGGCAGGCCGTCTGGGTTGTGGGTCTCTGGATCGGCGCCAAAACAGCCATCGAGCGCGAACCGTTTCGACGGGTTCCCGGTTGGTTGGCGGCCGCCTCCGTCGCCACATGTCTCTTTTTTGTTGGTGTCCGGTACGGCTGGCTCGGCCCCCACCTCACTGCACAAGTGCTTAGCCTCGAACTCGACAAGTGGAAGATCGGCCCGCTGCGCGTCGTCAACCTGACGGCCTTTGCCGTCTTCTTTTATTGGCTGCGCAAGTATGCCGTGCGGATCGTCGCGATCGAACCGTTTCCAACCCTCGGCAAAGCGTCGCTGCGCGTCTTCTGCGCGCACATATTTTTCGTGTTCGTCGGCCTCGCGCTTCTCTACGGCGACTTCAATTCCGATGGGCTCGATCAGCTGCACGGATTCACCGCGATCGCTTTGCTCGCGGTCACATTCACCGCGCTGATTCTTGTGGCCGCCGACGAGGTACGCAAAAAGCACACCCGCCGCGAGCAAAAACGCCAGGAGCCGACGACTAAGCCGGGGGCGCCGACCGGTCCCGCCAGCCCCGTATTTCGCTCTCTGGCGGACTCGACTTCGCCGGATTAACCCCTGCTCTCTCAACCTCTCACAGTCAAATTCATCAAACGTTTGCATTCTGTTTGCCTGGCTGCATTAGTCTGTTAACGATTCTGTGCGGCCACTGTATTGGTAACTCCAACCGGCCGCCGGACGAGGACTGACCGGTTGAGCCAAACCATATTTGTACTGGAAGACGACACAGATATTGCGCGGCTGGTGCAGCATCATCTGGAAGCAGCCGGCTTTTCAACCCGCCTCTTTCACACTCCGACCAATCTCGTTCCCGACGCAGAGCGGCAGCCGCCGGCGCTGTTTCTTCTCGACATCATGGTTCCCGGCGGAGATGGTCTCGATGTGTGCCGCCGTTTGCGTAGCCATACCGGCCTTTCCACGATTCCCATCATTTTCCTCACCGCCCGCGCGGGCGAAAACGATCGCGTTCTTGGCCTGGAGCTGGGCGCGGACGATTACATCACCAAGCCTTTCGCTACCCGTGAGCTGGTGGCCCGCGTCAAGGCCGTGCTGCGGCGCTTCGAGCGGCCCACGACTCCTTCTGTCATCAGCTTTGAAGAAGTCGATCATCGACGCCAACGCCATGCAGTTGAAGGTGCGTGGCGAGTTGACTACCACCACGGCCACCGAGTTCCGTCTTCTCGACTATCTGGCGCGCCATCCGGGCCGCGTCTTCAGTCGCGATCATCTGCTCGACGCCGTGTGGGGCGACGCACGCTTTGTCACCCCGCGCTCGGTCGATGTTTATGTACGTCGCATCCGTGAGAAAATCGAGATCGATCCCGAGAACCCGCGCTACCTCAAGACAGTCCGCGGCGCTGGCTACCGGTTCGAAATTCCCAAGATCGACTAGGCCGGGCAACAACCCCCCAGGCGGGCCATCCAGTGACCCGCAAAGTATTTTTCAAGCTGATGGGACTGTTCGTCCTGTTGCTTGTATTTCAGACCGTGGCAATGGAGTTGATCCTGCGTCGTTTCGCGCACGCGGCAGGATCATCTCTTCCTTTCCCTGACCACGAGGCTCTGTGGGCCGGTCTCATCGCGCTTGTGGTTGCGCTGCCCGTCGCCGCCTGGGCCGCCGGCGGAGTGACCGCACGCCTGCAGCGCGTGGTTGCCTTCGCGCGCCGCATTGCCCAGGGCGACCTGAGCGCGCGCCTGGATGTTTCAGGCAGCGATGAACTCGCGGCCATGGAGAGCCGCCCTCAACCAGACGGCGGAACGGCTCGGCCAGAGTTTCGCTGAGATTGAGAGCAGCCGCCATGAACTGGCCACCATGCTCGACTCTATGCAGGAGGCAGTGGTTGCAATCACCTCGGAAGGCCTGGTGCGCTGGTCGAATGCCGTGATGCAGCGAATCGCCGGCACGCAGATACACCCCGGCCGCCCCCTCGTTCATTCCGTGCGCGATCCCGAGCTGCTGGACTGCGTGCGCGGCGCGCTGCAGGATGGAGAAGTGCGCTTTGGCCGGGCCAGCTCCCTCTCGCCGGGACGGATCTTCGAGATCAGTGCGGCGCCTTTGCCCTCCGGTGGAGCAATCGCCGTGCTTCACGACGTCACTCGAATTGAAGCCGCCGAGAGATCGCGCCGCGACTTCATCGCTAACGTCAGCCATGAACTGCGCACCCCGCTCACTTCGATTCAGGGCTACGTCGAGACGCTGGTCGAGGAAACGAAGCCGAATCCTGAAACCACACGCGAGTTTCTCGGCATCATTCAAAAAAATGCCACCCGCATGAATCGGCTTACCGAAGATCTTCTCGCGCTGGCCAGCGTCGAGAGCCCCGACTACAAACTTACCGTGCAGCCCATCAAGGCCAGCGCCATGGTGAAGGACGCCATTGAATCGCTGGGCGGAATCGTGGTGGAATCGCAGGTCGATCTCGCCTCGGCGGGTGCGCCCGACATCCCGGTCATGGCCGATCCCGATGCCATGAACCAGGTCTTCGGGAATCTGATTGAGAACGCCCTCAAGTACGGCAAGGCCGGCAAGAGAATTGTTGTCGGCGCTCGCTCGCTTGAAGACGAAGTTGAATTCTTTGTCCAGGATTTCGGGCCGGGCATAGCGTCGGAGCATCTGGACCGCATCTTCGAGCGCTTCTATCGCGTCGATAAGGCTCGCTCCCGTGAATCAGGCGGCACCGGGCTTGGCCTTGCCATTGTCAAGCACATCGTCCAGGCGCATGGCGGGCGCATTTGGGCGGAGAGCGAGTTGGGGGCCGGCGCAGCCTTTCACTTCACGCTTCCACTGGCGCCTCGCTCCCAAGCGCCAGGCGAACCTGCCGTGTCGCCGGTCACCGAACGCATCGCTGGATAGTCATCGAAACATGACTTTCGACCTATACGAAGGTCGTATCTCGCCTAATTCATTCGATTATTCAAACCCCCGTAACATTCCGCGTAGAGAATCGAACACGGCGTTAATTCTGTAAGGGAGCTATACGTGAAAAAGACATTGATTGCCGTCGGACTCTTGGTTTTGGCTCTGAGCTCGGCTCAGGCTCAGAAACTGACTGGGGCGGGCGCGACGTTTCCGTACCCGATTTACTCAAAATGGTTCAGCGAGTACAGCGCCGCACACGCCGGCGTTGAAATCAACTACCAATCTATCGGTTCCGGTGGCGGCATTCGTCAAGTAACGAGCGGACTGGTCGACTTCGGCGCGTCGGACATGCCGATGACCGACGACATGCTCGCCTCGTCGAAGATCAAGCTGATTCACCTTCCCACGGTTCTCGGCGCGGTGGTTCCCGTCTACAACGTTCCCGGCGTGACCGACCTGCGCTTCAGCGGCAGCGTGCTGGCAGACATTTACCTGGGGCGCATCTCGAATTGGAACGATCCAAGCATCGCGAAGGACAACCCGGGCGCGCACCTTCCTGACCAGAAGATCATTGTCGTGCATCGCTCGGACGGCTCCGGCACGAGCTTTATCTTTACCGACTACCTCAGCAAGGTGAGCTCCGAGTGGTCTGGCGGCCCTGGAAAAGGCACTTCGCCCAGCTGGCCCGTAGGTGTGGGTGGCAAGGGCAACGAGGGAGTCGCGGGTCTTGTCCGTCAAATGCCCGGCGCCATTGGCTATGTCGAGCTGATCTACGCGCTCCAGAATCATATTTCTTTTGGCGCGGTGAAGAATCCGGCTGGAAGCTGGGTCAAGGCTTCGATCGAAGGCGTGACCGAAGCGGCTGCGAGCATCAAGACCATGCCCGCCGACTACCGCGTTTCGATCACCAACGCTCCTGGCGCGAATTCATATCCCATCTCCAGCTTTACCTACCTGCTGATTCCCACCTCAGGCTCGAACGATGCGAATCGGAAGGTCCTCAAGGACATGCTGAGCTGGATTGTCAAAGCCGGCGAAGGCGAAGTGCAGGCCCTTTCCTACGCTCCGCTCCCGCAGGCTCTTGCCGAGAAGGAACTGCAGACCATCTATGGCTTGAAGTAATTCAGCCAAGACGGAAAAGCGGATCCGGCCTTGCCGCCGGATCCGCTTTTTTTTTGTCTCTTCGATCTGCTCGATCATTGGCTCACTGGTTCGAGGGATACTCTCCCACCAGCCGGTCCACCAGCGGTTCAAGCTTTTCGCCGGTGCGCGGCAGAACGAAAGCTTCTGCCTGCTCATCCCAATCCAGCTTGAAGCTCGTCGACAGGGCAGAAATCCAGATCTGGCGCACCGGTGTGTTCGGCGTGATCACGAACTTCGAGGGCGGCTCTTCGAATACCACGTTCAGCACGCCGTTCTGCTCTTCCACCTCGAATCCCGAATCTTCCTCTTCTTCGCGCGCGATCAGGTGCTTTTTCAACCCTTCAAGAGCTTTCTCCGATGCGCGCCGAAACTCCAGTTCGTCAACCATGGAGCCAGTGTAGCAAGCCTGTCGAAAGCCGAACTTGTTGCATCTTATGGTTCATTTGTTTTGGCCATTTTTGCCGCTGGCTTCGGTTTTCTTCCCTTTTTTATCAATTGACCGCAAACTCTTCATCCACTGAAGCAGACCCGTCAGACCGTTGCCGGATAGGGCGAATGATGGCGTGCCTGATTCAGGGCCGTTGCCCACCAGCGCAGGCGCGCCAGCATTTTTGTCATCGACCGCTCCGCCCGTTCCGGCTGCAGCAAGGCGCCCGCACCGTCAAAGTGCTCCCATGCGCCGGCAAAGCTGACGCTGTCGCGGATCGTCACCGCATGCAATTCCGCAAACACAAGGCGCAGTTGCTCCACGGCGCGCAGGCCGCCCGACACTCCCCCATACGACACAAACGCTACCGGCTTGGCCTGCCATTCGGCGCCAATCGAATCGATCAATGCCTTTAACGGCGCGGGATAGCCGTGGTTATACTCCGGCGTCACGACGATGAACCCGTCGCACGCGCCAATCCGCCGCTGCAGTTCGTCTTCTTCATGTTCTTGGGCCGGGTCGATTGCGATCACCTCAAACCCTTCCCGTGCAGCCATCTGTCCTGCCCACTGGGCAACCCGGTCGCAGAAACGTCCTGCCCGCGTTGACCCGTACACCAGCCCCACTTTGATCAGCGCACTCATGCTTGATCTCTCCTCTTGCATTCAGCCTAAGACCTCAAGTAAGGTTGAGGTCAAGAGGAAATCCCATTGCAGCCGGACGAGGCCGCGATTCCACGAGAACTGTCGGTGGGCCAGGTGGCCGGCCGCAGCGGCGTTGCGGTCTCTGCGTTGCATTTCTATGAGGCCGAAGGGCTGATTCGGAGCTGGCGCAACAGCGGCAATCAGCGCCGCTATCCCCGCGAAGTGCTGCGCCGCATTGCTCTCATCAAGGTGGCGCAGCGCACCGGCATGCCGCTGGGCGAAATCCGGGAGGCCCTTTCTGCCCTGCCCGGCGAGGCTACACCGACAGCAGGGGACTGGAAAAGACTCTCCACGCGATGGCGCGCCAACCTCGACGATCGCATTCAGCGGCTCACCCGTCTTCGCGACCAGCTTGATGGCTGCATCGGCTGCGGATGCCTCTCGCTGGGCGTGTGCCCTCTCCGCAATCCGGGGGACAAGCTGGCCGCGCGTGGCCCCGGCCCGCAACTGCTCGATCCCGACAGCGGGTGACCACAGTGTTCCCCTGGGGACAGGAAAGATTGACAACCGTTAACATCTGGCCTCGACCCGCCGATGAAGATATTTGAAGGAGCCCGTATGGAACTGGGCCCAATCTCCGGAATCCGATCCGTAGCTCTTCTGCAGGCCAAACGAGCGGAGAAGGGCGACAAGCCCCTCTTCGTGATCGATGCCTCGGCGCGCGCAGGCGATGAGTCCGGCACGTCGGGCCAGCAGACACCCGGTCCTGAATTGGACGATGACGCAGACCGCGCGCCGGAAGAACAGGCCGCCGACGTGATTGAAATGACCGCGGCTGCAAGCGGGCTCGACAACGAGCAAGATCGCCCCGAAACTCCGTCTCCCGGCAGTCACGACTGGTTCGTCTAGGCGCGTCGTGCGCTCTCGGAGCGCCGCTCCGGTATGGTTGCCGTCTTCAAATTAAACAAAATAAGGCAATTAGCTGAAATAGCTTTGCGGGGCTTGCTTTCCTGAAAGTTTCTAGGTAAATTTACTAACCAGTTAGTTAATTCTATGACTCCCTCTGCCACCCCCGCCTCCGAACGCGCCCACGAGACCCGTAGCCGCATTCTCGATGTCGCGCTGAGCGAATTTGCCGCCCATGGTCTCGCCGGCGCCCGCACTGACCGGATTGCCAACACTGCAGGCGTCAACAAGGCGCTCCTCTACTACTACTTCGAGAGCAAGGAAAACCTCTACCTTGCCGCCCTCGAGATGATCTCCGCCAAAGTCCGCGATCGCACTCTTGGCGGTCTTTCTCCGCGCCTGCTACACCTGGCGAGAGAGTCCTGCGCTCGGCCCTGGAGCACTTTGACCGCATCCTCACCCAGCACGAATTTCAGGGGATCATGCAGCAGGAGATGATTCGTCTCCACAAGGGCGAGTCCGACGCCCTGTCCATCGTCGTCAAGCGCGTCTTCGCCCCCGTCCTCACCATGTATCAGGCGATGGTCCGTGAGGGCATTGAGTCAGGCGAGCTGATCCGCGCCGATTGGATGCAGATCCATCTCGCGACCTTGGGCGCCAACGTCTTCTATTTCCTCAGCGCGCCGGTCTGGCGTCTGTTGCAGCAGCCCGAGCCGTTTTCTCCAGATGCCCTCGGCTGCGCGCAGAACCGCTCTTGTGGAGTTCCTGGGGCAGGCCATTTTCATCGACCGGCAGCGCGGGCTGAGCTCGCCGCGCGCGTGCTGGCCGACACGCCCATGCCTGAAGTCAATATCGATCGGCTTCACGTTCGGGAGGAACAGATGAACGCACGAAATAGAGTCTTCATGATTCTGGGCCTGCTTACGCTCGGCTCGCTCATCTGGTATCTGCTTTACCGCTCGCGCTCCCAGCGATCTCAAGCTGATCGGCACCGTCGACGCCAATGAGGTGCTGGTCAGCGCCAAAATTCCCGGCCGCATCCAGACGCTCACTGTCGAAGAAGGCCAGTCCGTCAAGGCCGGCCAGCTCATCGCCGTCATCGAGAGCGACGATCTTGCCGCCGCACGCAAGGCCGCGGAAGCCACCGTTGCCAGCAACCGATCGAAGCTGAGCGAAACCGTGGAAACCGAGCGCCAGAACCAGGGCGAAGTCTCCAGCGCCACGGTCAATGCCGAGGCCCAGGTCCGCGCTGCGCAGGCCACGCTTGCGCAGGCGCAGGCCAATCTCGATCACCAGCAGGCCGACACTACGCCGCACCGTCGCGCTCGCCAAGCAGGGCATCATGAGCGCAGCAGGCCAGCGACGAGGCCGTCACCAGTCTCCAGGCCGACCAGGCCGCCGTTGAGACTGCGCAGCGCAGAATGTCTCAGCCGCGCGAAGCCGCGCTGCAGCAGGCCCGCGCCCATGAATTGCTGGCCCTTGCTTCTGCCCAGCACCGTGGCATTCAACGCGCGGCCAGGTGCAGAACGCCCAGGCCCTCGCCAATCAGGCCGACGTCGAGCTTGGCTATGCGCAGGTCTTCGCGCCCGTCAGCGGCAAGGTGAACGTGCTCGCCGCGCGCCAGGGCGAAGTCGCTCGCCGCCGGCGGCACCATCGTCACCATCATGGATCTCACGCAGACCTGGGTCTACGCGCCGCTGCCCGAAACCCAGGCCGATGCCGTGCAAGCTCGGCGACAGCCTGCGCGTCGTCATGCCCAGCGGCGCCACCGTCTACGGCAAGGTCATCGCCAAGTCCGCGCTAGCCGACTTCGCCACCCAGCGCGACATCAACGGCGGCCGCAAGCGCGACATCCAGCACCGTGCAGATCAAGCTGCTCATCCCCAACCCGGACGAGCGCTTCGTCCCCGGCATGACCGCCGAAGTCTACGTCCCCAAAGACAAGCTGGTGAAGCAATGAGCTCGCGCAGCTCCAAGCCACAAACGCCCGGCCCGGCAATCGGTCAATGCGCGCGCACGGCGCCGTCAGCGCATCGCGGTCGAAAACATCGTCAAGCGCTACGGCGACTTCGAAGCCGTCAAGGGCGTCAGCTTTCACGTCGCCGACGGCGAAATCTTCGGCCTGCTCGGTCCCAACGGCGCAGGGAAGAGCACGCTCATCCGCATGATGACCACGCTCATCCCCGTCACCGCGTGGCAAGCGCCATCGTCGCCGGCCACGATGTCGCCAAGGATCCCGATGCCGTCCGCCGCATGATCGGCGTCATTCCCCAGGCCCTCACCAGCGACCCCGATCTCACCGTCGAAGAGAACCTGAGCATCTACGCCAAGCTCTACAGCGTTCCCCGCGCCGCAGCGCGAAAAGAACATCACACGAAGTGCTCGAAGCCGTCGACCTCGTCAAGTGGCGCGACGCGCAGACCAAGACTCTCTCCGGCGGCATGCGCCGCCGCCTCGAGATCGCCCGCGGCCTCGTCCACAATCCCCGCATCTTCTTTCTCGACGAGCCCACCACCGGCCTCGATCCCGTCTCCCGCATCGCCGTCTGGGAGATGCTCGAACAACCTGCAAGAAGCACCCGCAACCTCACCATGCTGCTCACCACGCACTACATGGAAGAGGCCGACCAGCTCTGCGACCGCATCGCCATTGTCGATCACGGCAAGCTGGTCGCGCTCGGCACGCCCGTCGAGCTCAAGCACAGCGTCCCCGGCGCCAACGTCGTCGAGGTGCAGTTCGACCGCGAAGACCCGGAATGGCAAGCAGCGCCTCGAAGCGCTTCGACGGCGTCACCGAGCGTGCAGTCGCAGAGCGCCGGCTTCTATCGCGTCCTCACTTCGTCACGGCTCGCAGACCACCATGCAGCTTGTCGAGATGGCCGCATCGCTCGGCGAGACAGCTCACTTCGCTCAGCGTGCAGAACACCACGCTCGACGACGTCTTCGTCCACTACACCGGCCGCCAGCTCCGCGATGAGCAGGTCAAGGCCGGTCTTCACCATGCCGCCGCGCCCAGGAGCGCAGCCATGAACAGAATGTTCGCCATCGTCGAGCGCGAGATGCGCAAGTTCTTCCGCTCGCCCGTCCTCATGATCATGTCGATGATGCTGCCTCTTGTGCAGCTCGTCATCCTCGGCAACGCCTTCGGCGGCAAAATCCGCGACGCCCGCGTAGCCGTCGTCGACTACGATCATGGCCCGCAGGCCGTCAAAGTTCGCGAGGCCTTCGACGCCGTCGCCGCCAACATCAACACCTTCAAAACCGTCCACTACAACGACGAAGTGCAGGCGCGCGAAGATGTGCGCACCGGCAGAGTCGACGCCGCCGTCATCATTCCCGCCGCAGTATTCGCGCCGCGTCTACGCGCAGGACGCGCCGCAGCATCGGCCTCGTCGTCGACAACTCCGACCAGTTCACTGAGCGCCTCGCTCGAAGGCGAGATGCAGTCCCTCGTCGACTGCGCTCAATCAGCCCGTCATCCAGAGCCGCGCTCGCCAAGACCATCGCGCTCGAGATCGTCGAGCTCTACCCGTACGTCGAGTACATGAAGTTCCTGCTCTCCGGCATCGATCGCGCTGGCCATGTACATCTCCGTCATGATCGGCGGCGGCATGCTCTACATCGACGACAAGGCGCGCGGCGTGCACGAGGGCTACCTCGTCACGCCCATCACCAAACTCGAGCTGGTCATGGGCCTCAACATCGCCGGCGCCATCAAGGCCGTGCTCGCCGGCATCTCGCTCACCGTCATCGGCTCCCTCATGGCCGGCCTCGGCGTCATCTTCAACCCCATTGCGGATCTCCAACTGCTTGCTGCTGATCCTCGGCACCTCAATCGCCTTCAACGGCATGATGTTCCTGATGATGGTGCGCGTCGACGATCCGCTCGTGCCGCGCGCCATGTTCGGCGTCCTCAACACGCTGCTGTTCTTTCCCTCCGGCGCCATCTATCCCATCGCGGCATTTCCCAACTGGCTGCGCGCCATCGCCGTCGTCGATCCCTTCACCTACTGCCATCCACGGCTTCAAGGCAGTCCTTCTCAAAGACGGCGGCTTCACCGCCATTCAGCACGACCTGCTCTTCCTGTTTATCTTCGGCATCGGCACGCTGCTCATCGCCACCCCGCTCTTCAAGCGAACGCTCTAAGGGGTTTGTCCACTCAAGATTTTTCAGAGCTTCCGGCGGCAAGCACCACAAACCGGAATGCATTGAGGCGGTCATTCCTTGTGGGAGGGTGGCCGCCTTCGTGTTTTCTGCCTGTTTCGCGCGCGCTCGACCGTAGCCGGGTGCCCCATCCAAGCTCTGCTTAGGTGGGAGAGCAAGGGCCGCGCCCCGCCTTTGCTCACACTCGAAGACGCTTTGCCCTTTGCACCCCGAGGCTCTGATCCTTCATCCTAAGGAGCGAGGAGACTTTCAACATGGCAACGCCTACCATTTCCGCCGCCGCCGCAGGCACGATCGAACTCGGAGACCTTACCGTCAATCGCCTCGGCTACGGCGCAATGCGCATTACGGGAAAAGGCATATGGGGCCCTCCCGCGGACCACGCAGGAGCACTCGCCACTTTGCGGCGCGCGGTTGACCTCGGCGTCAACTTCATCGACACTGCCGACTCCTACGGACCGTACATTTCCGAGGAGCTGATTGCCGAGGCTCTCGCTCCGTATCCAACCGGTCTCGTGGTCGCGACGAAGGGTGGCTGGGAGCGGGTCGGCCCCGGCCAATGGATTCACAACGCCAGCCCCAAGCATCTTGAAGAAGCGGTCGAAGGCAGCCTCAAGCGTTTGCGCCTCGATCGCCTCGACGTCTATCAGCTCCACATTCCCGACCCCGCGGTTTCGTTTGACGCGTCCATGGAAACGCTGGCGCGGCTGCAACAGCAGGGGAAGATCCGCCACATCGCACTCTCCAATGTGACTCTGGAACACGTCGAGCGCGCGCGCAAAATCGTCCCCATTGTCTCTGTTCAAAATCGCTATAGCTTCGCCGATCGCGAGTGGGACTTCCTGCTCGACCATTGTGAAAAGAACCGCATCGCCTTCATCCCCTGGGCGCCCCTCGGCCAGAACCGGCTTGCGCAGGACGTGCTTGAACGGGTAGCAAAACAGCTGGGCGCAACCAAGCTTCAGGTCGCGCTGGCATGGCTGTTGCGTCGTTCGCCGGTCACGCTGCCCATTCCCGGCACCTCAACGGTGGCGCATGTCGAAGAGAATATTCAGGCCGCAGGCCTGCATCTTCCGGACGCGGTCTTTCAGGAGCTGTCGGCAGTCAGCTCGCCGCCCGCGAGCCTGCGATAGGTTGGCGTCGCCGATCATTCGCTGGAATTGAGAATTCGAGTTTGGGGCCGTTCCCGGGTCTGAGAACCCAGACCTGGGTCACCCAGATCGTGCCGATTGATTCTTGGCAATCGGCTCATTGAGGTTTGCGGCTTCCCACCCTTGCTGCGCGAGGATGGGCACCCAAAGTTTGTGACGGTTGCACTCTCGTGCGCCGGGTGTATTCTCGTATCCGCTATGAAAACTCAACACGCACCGTTCCTTGTGATGTTTGCCTTGTCCGCAACCGTTCTTTCCCTTGGCGTCCCCCTCGTCGCGCAGGAAAAGCCGAAACCTGAAGACACCGAGATATGGCAGCCGGAGCCGAAGGTCGTCACTCCCGGCGCAACCGACGCCGCTCCGCCCTCCGACGCCGTCGTTCTCTTCGACGGCAAGAATCTCGATGAGTGGGTGTCCGCACAGGACCACACCCCCGCGCGCTGGATTGTGCACGATGGCATTGTGACCGTGAGCAAAGCGCCGGGCGTCGGCAACATCGAGACAAAACGTGCGTTCAAGAACTATCAGCTCCACATCGAGTGGCGCATTCCTGAAAACATTACCGGCAGCAGCCAGTTCCGCGGCAACAGCGGTGTCTTTCTCGCCTCCACAGGCCCCGGCGACGATGGATACGAGCTGCAGGTGCTCGACAACTACAACAACAAGACCTACGTCAATGGCATGGTCGGCAGTCTCTACAAGCAGAGCATTCCTCTGGCCAACCCCATGCGCAAACCCGGCGAATGGAACGTCTACGAAGTGATATGGACGGCGCCCACGTTCAACGACGACGGCACGCTTAAGACGCCTGCATACGCTACGGCCTTCTTGAATGGCGTCCTGGTCGAAAACCACTTTCAGTTGACAGGCCAGACGCTCTACATCGGCAAGCCGTTTTACAAGAAGTACGACGCTGCTCCGATCAAGCTGCAGGCCCACGGCGACAAGAGCGAACCCATCAGCTTCAGAGACATTTGGGTACGCGAACTACCCTAGAGACTGTTCTTGGCTTCGGGAAATTCGGGGAAGGGAAGGACACGCCCTGAGAGGTCGGCGGATCTTCTCCAAGCAGGCCCTCGCACGATCCACGTCGCTTCGCCGCGGTGAGACCCTACAATAGAAGCTGATAACTCCATCCACGAGGAACTCCATGCCGCTGTCTGGTGAAGCGATCCGCTTGATGAACTATATCGATGATGTCTCCGTGACCCTGCGCCGCATTTTGGCATTTGCTCCCACGCTTTCAGATGAAGAGCGTGCACGGGTCGCCGAGCATCTGATGCACTCCAAGCCCAGCGCGGATGATGTGCTCCAGGCCCTGAAAGCCAAGTAAGGCTTCTCCTTGTCTACTGTAGCCATTGTTGGGGCCGGCCCGCTGGGTCGATGGCTCGCCATGTCCGCAGCGCGCGCGGGATTTCGCGTCCGGCTTGAAGACGTCATGCCCGCCAATCTCCATCATGCGCGCGAAGCGTTGCGCCAGGAACTGAGTGCGGAGGCCATGCCCGCCGTTGCATTCGTTTCCACCCTGGAAGATGCTGTGCGCGATGCCGACCTGGTGATCGATTGCGTGCCCGACGAGCTTGAATCCAAGTTGGAAATCTTTTGCCTGCTCGACCGGATGGCGCCGCCGCGCACCGTGCTGGCCACGCCGACCACGCGCCTCTCCATCGCCGACCTGGCCGCCTGCACCTATCGGGCCGATCGCTGTATCGCTATCGTCGCAGAGGCGTCCGCGATTCCCGCCCGATTCACTGAGCCGGGCGCTGAGCTCCTGCTGCACACCACGCCCGAAACCGCGCCCGAAGCGATCGCTTTGCTCCAGGCGTTCTGGGAGCGCGTTGGCTTCACGCCCCGCTTCGAACCGGAGCCATCCGCAACGCCACCGAGGCAGTAGTGTGGAGAGCCCCTTAGAGGGTGGCGAGCACCTGCTCGTAATACTTCACGTAGTGCGGCACCACAAGGGTTGCGCAGAAGCGCGAGCGCGCCGTCTTGCGTGCCGCATCGCGCATCACTTCCAGGCGGTCACGGCTTTTTAAAAGGTGTATGGCGCCCTCGGCCATCGCCTCTACCGCGCCCACTTCGTACAGCAGTCCGTTCACGCCGTCGTCGATCAGCTCCGGCACTCCACCGACACGGGTAGCAATGGCCGGAACCCGGCACGCCATTGCTTCCAGCGCCGCCAGGCCGAAGGACTCCAATTCGCTCGGCATCAGCATCAGGTCTGCCAGGGGAAGAAGCTCATTGACGCGCTCCTGCTTGCCGAGAAAGTGAATCTTGTCGTTGATCTCAAGTTCATGCGCCAGCCATTCGGCAGCCGAGCGGTCGGGGCCATCGCCCACCAGAACCAGCCGCGCCGGCGTCTGCTCCGCCACCCGCGCAAACACCTTCACCACGTCCACTACCCGCTTCACCGGCCTGAAATTCGACAGGTGCATCAGGATCGATTCACCAGGCTCCGCCAGTCGCTTGCGCGCCTCGGCTCGATTGACCTCGTCTTTGTACGGCGTGTACACATCGCAGTTGACAAAGTTGGGAATCACCTCGATGGGCCGCGTAATGCCGAAATCCTCGAGGGTTTTTTCCTTTAGATAATTTGAAATGCTGGTGACGCCGTCACTTTCTTGAATGGAGTAACGCGTGATGGGGAGATAGCTGCGGTCCAATCCAACCAGAGTGATGTCGGTTCCGTGCAGCGTGGTCACAAAGGGCAGCCGACGCCCGCGCGCAGCCAGCATTTGCCGCGCCAGCATGGCACTGACCGAATGCGGAATCGCGTAGTGCACATGCAGCAGATCGAGGTCGTAGAACTCCGCTACCTCCGCCATGCGCGATGCCAATGCCAGGTCGTAGGGCGGAAATTCGAACAGCGGGTAACTCGAGACCGGCACCTCGTGGTAAAAAATTCCGCCGTCGCGCCCGCTCAGCCGGAACGGTTGCGAGTAGGAGATGAAGTGCACTTCGTGGCCGGCTGCCGCCAGCTCAATTCCAAGTTCCGTGGCCACCACGCCGGAGCCGCCGTACGTTGGATAACACGTGATTCCGATGCGCATGCGAAGACCCCGTTTCAATCAGGATGGCCTGCGAGTTGGACGTTGCCAAGGGCAGGGAAGATGCATAACTCCGCGATGGAAGGACGTTGCAGACCGCGGCTGCCCATTAAAGTTCGGCGAAAGAAATCAGGTCGAGAGATGGAAACTCGCGCAATGCAACCAGCGCCGCGCGCTCCACATCCCGCGAAGCGCGCAGGCGGGTGCGAATCCGGTCCAGGTCCGCATCGTTGTATCCCGGATGCGTCACCAATTCCCACGTACCGGCCGGCAGCTGTTGCATCAGCGAGCGCACCGCATCCGCATCCAGGCTCCCCGTCCCGACGACCGCAATGGTTCCGTCGGTGGTGGAGAATCCTTCCTGCGTAATCAGTCTCCTGAAGTACGGTCCCAGCTGCCGCAGCAAAACCACTTCACCCGAGCGCAGCAGCGGCGCCCGCGGCGTGGCGCGTACGGCCCACTCCGGCTCGAAGGGATTGCGCACCGCGCGCAGCCCCGCTGCTCGCGCTGCCCGCAACACCGGCCGCAACACGGGGGGAAACATGTGCGTATGTTTATGGGTGTCGACATGGGTCAGGCGCAGCCCGCTCGCCTGCACACGGGCAATCTGCGCGGCAGCTTCGGCTTCAATCTCTTCGGCGCGTATGCGGCCCGTGAGCAAGCGCCGCAGAAACGTCCCAAGTTTCGGGAAAAAGCGACCCGTTGCCCGATCCACCAGCGAGAGAATCTTCTCCGGCGGCAACACCGGCTGCCCGTCCACGAGGACCACGTGACATCCGACGCCGAGCGTGGGATTTTGCGCGGACAGCGAGATTGCCTCTTCGGTCGCCCCGGCACGCGCCATCAGCGTGGTGCTGGTCAGAACGCCGGCCTGGTGCAGCTCCACAATCGCGCGGTTCACGCCCCGCGTCAGGCCGAAATCATCGGCGTTCACGATCAAGCGGCTCACCGGCCAAGTGTATCAATCGAAGGACAACGCGCGACGTGGCAGACAGCGAGGCAGCTCGGTTGGCCTGTGCCTTCCCACTCCCTCGCGCCCACTCCCTCACGCCGGCGCAAGGACAGGTCGAAGGACTGATATCATGACAACAGTCCGCATCGGCGCTCGCCGTCCGTGGGCGGTTAGCTCAGTTGGTTAGAGCGCCTGCCTTACAAGCAGGATGTCGGGGGTTCGAGTCCCTCACTGCCCACCATAAGCCCTTCCTAAGCCATCCAAGAACATCCTAGAGAATATGCAAATCCCCGATAAACATTGGGGATTTCGTATTTTTACGTCCAAAGGCGTACTATGGAAGCCAGATTCATGTGGGGGTACATTTCGGGGTATCCGGCAAATACCCCCAGAACCGATACCCCCAATACCCCCAAAGTACCCCCAATGAGGAGGGCGTCCATGGGATTGACCGACACCGCAATTCAAACGCTCGCGCCCCGCAGAGAAGCCGTACAAGCTGGCCGATGGCAAAGGCCTCTACCTGCTGGTCAATCCATCGGGAAGCAAGCTGTGGCGCTGGAAGTACCGGCATGAAGGCAGGGAAAAGCTCATGCCTTTCGGCGCGTACCCAGATGTCTCTCTGGCCGATGCGCGTCTCCGCCATGCAGAAGCTCGCCGCTTGCTTGCAGCAGGCTCCGATCCGATGGCCGAGCGCAAGGCGGAGAAGGAAACCGCCATGGAAGCGGGCGAAAATTCTTTCTCTGAAATCGCCGTCCTTTGGTTCGATCACTGGAAGGTGAACAAGAGCAGCCGTCATGTCGATGCCACGCGCCGCCGTCTGGAGGCGAATGTATTCCCTGCGATTGGTGCAAGACCAATAGCTCTCATCGAGCCGCCGGAACTGGTGGCTATGGTCAAAGCTATCGAGGCGCGTGGAGCAGGGGATCTTGCCAAGCGCGCCCTGGAGACCGCCGGGCAGGTCTTCCGGTATGCAATCGCCCACGGCTATGTCCGCCGGAACCCCGTTGCCGAGTTCAAGCCTTCCGACGTGTCTCCGGCCAACAAAGAAGGTAAATCTGGCGCGAGTGGACGCAAAGGAACTGCCCGACCTGCTGCGCGCTATCGAGGTCTATCGCGGTAAAGTCGTCACACGGCTGGCCATGAAGCTGCTGGCGCTGACCTTTGTGCGCACATCGCGAACTCATCGAAGCTCGCTGGGAGGAATTCGACTTCGAGGCGCAACGTTGGAACATTCCGGCAGAACGCATGAAGATGGATACTCCGCATGTTGTCCCGCTTGCAAGGCAGGCGATTGAGGTTCTGGAACTGCTGCGAACGATTACGGGCGCGGGGGAATTGGTCTTTCCCGGAGACCGCGAGCCATCCAGGCCAATGAGCAACAACACCATTCTGCTGGCTCTTGAGCGCATGGGCTACCGAGGTCGTCAGACTGGCCATGGCTTTCGGGGGCTGGCGTCGACCATTCTGCATGAGCAGGGGTACGCGCACGAGCACATCGAATTGCAGCTTGCCCATGCACCGCGCAACGCGGTGAGCGCGGCCTATAACCACGCTCTCTACCTGGAGCCGCGCGCCAAGATGATGCAGGACTGGGCGGACTTCCTGGAGCGAACACAGCGCGGCGGAAAGGTTCTGCCGTTCCGTGGAACAGCGGCTTAGTTGTCGCTGCCCTGCAAATAAACCCCGGCGTCCCGCATTTTCGTAAAGAGTGCCTGTGCTATTTCATCCGCGCCCGGCTGCACAGTTTGTTGCGGAGTGGCGAGGCCGCGCAAAATCTCGCCTTGCCTGTCGCACGTCACTGATCCATAGTTGAGGAATGTCGTCAGAACCTTTTCATGGCCGAGGTTCTGGCTCCACGCCTTGAATTCTTCGGGCGACTTGCACCGTTCCTCGCCCAGCCGGACGAGAGTGTTTCTGAAACTGTGTGGGTTGAAGTAAGGGACCCCGGCTCTTTCAAAGGCCTCTCGAAAAATGCCGCGAATCGGCGAGGCATTGCTCCAGTGCGCCCGGCTTAGGCCAGAAGCCGCAAACCGGCGATTCGCGCCAACCGCGACGCGCGTTGCCGGAAAGAGAGGATCATCATTCCCCCACAGCTTTTCCGCTCTCAGATAGCCAACCCATTCCACGACAATCCGCAAGGCCTCATCTCCTACGGGAAAGAAGAACGTGTCAAACGTCTTGCTGAATTTCGTTCTCACGTCTCGCGCATCCTGGTGAACGCATCCCGCAATCAGGTCAACATGCTTCAGCTTCACGGATGCAATCGCGCTGTCCCGCGCGCCGGTCAGCAGCGTGAACGCAACCACCGCCCGGTCCCGGCACTCGATTTCGGTGCTGTGTGGCATTGCTTGAATGACGTGGCGAATCTGCTCCAGCGTCGGCGCTCGCTTTTCTCGTTGCGCCGTGGCAATCCGCGTATCCTTTTCTGACAAGTTGAAATACTCCGCGTCGGAGTATTGAAAACGGGACTTGTAGCCTGGTTGACCATATAGCCACTGGAAGAAGCGCTTGAGCGATACCAGCGTCGCATGGAGTGTCGCCTTGCTCAACTTTTCTCCCGACCGCTGGCCTTTCAAGTCAGCCAGATGCTTCTTGAATGCAATCGCCTGGTTCTGGTGAAATAATTTGAAATCCCGAAATTTGGTGTACTCCTCAAAGCGATGAAGAGCCTTGGCAGCGGCATCCACGGTGGGTTCGCCGTGGCTCTTAGCTTCCTTCAAATACGCGAGATACTGATGCTTGATTCGTTCATTCTCCGGGCTGTGTTTTCGCATCGTCTGAGACACCACCTACCTTCCAGATTCGCCCGATCCCGTTCACATATCCAGCCTAAACCGGGCTTCAGGGCGGCAAGCGACCGCCTTGGGGCTGGAGCGGAATCCGGTAAGGGCGCTTCCCCGATCCCGCATTTTTCCGGAAACTGAATCCTGTTCTGCGGAGGCCAGGGTCTTCGTCAGCATCCGTGCAGGGGAGGACTCAAATGGCTGTGCAGTATAGTTGCCCCGCGTATGCATGCTAATGTTCTCTTAACGACCACAGGATGCCTCAGCTCTCCATCACAGTTCCCGTTTCCGACGGGCCGAGGCCCGGATAAAATGGACTCCTCAGTCACAATCATCGTCGAATCCTATAATTTTACCGAAGATCGCGATGCCGCCCCGCTCCGGCGCGCACTGCACGCGGCATGCGAACTGCGCCGAGAAGACCCGGCGGGTCGCGAAGTCATCCTCACCGATGCCGCCCCGTCCGGCGCCCTGTCCATGCTGCTCAAGGACTTCCCGGAGGTCCGCAGCGTCGCTGCTTCGGGCCTGAGCTACGACGAGGCCAAGTTCCGCGCCGTGCGTGAGGCGCGCGGCGAATACGTTGTCTTTCTCGACGGCGACTGTGTGCCGCAACCCGGGTGGCTCGAGGCTCATTGTGCCGCGCTCAGGAGCGGTGAAGCGGTGGCCACCGGCGGATTCACTCGCTATGAGGGTGGGTGGTTTGCCGCACTCTGCACACTGCTGGATTTCGGATTTCTCCTCCCCCTGGAGCGCCGCAGCCTGGGTTGTTACGCGTCCAACAATTCCGGATTTCATCGCCCGACTCTGCTCGAAATCCCGATGTGCGAAAGCGAGCTGCGCTGCAACTGTTACGCCCACGCGCAGGCCCTGATGCGAGCGCGGAAACCTGTCCTCCTGATTCCCGAAGCCCGCGTCCGTCATAAGACGCCGCTTTTTTTTGGGGAACGTTTCCGCCAAGGTTCCGACACGGTGGCCGCCTGCCGCGTGAATCCCGAATTACGAGCAAACCGATGGCTGCGGCTCGGCATCTTTGCAGCGCCTCTCTTTTACTCCGAATTGGTCGGACTGGATTGGCGGCGGCTGGCTTCGGGATACCGCGATCTCGAGTTGCCGCTTTGGTCTCTCCCATTCGCGGCGCTCTTGTGCCCTGTCTTCCGGCTGGTCGATTTATGCGGGATCGTAAAAGCTCTCGCGTTTCAACCACCGACGGCCTCGGCGTAGCGCCCGAGGAGAGAACTCCGGCATACCTCACGCCGGGCTCGTGACAGCGGTCACTGACGCTGAAGTAAATCGATTCTTTCATGCAGAAATGGCCTCAAAGGGCTTGCGGAATGTCCGCTCGCATTGCTACGCTTCCGCAGTCATCTCGAAGCCCCAGGCAACTCCCATCTACCGAAGGACTGGTCTCATCCATGAAGCAATCTCCGACTGCGGTTCGTTCCAGCAAGGCAACGCCCGTCTACAAGAACCCTAAAGCGCCCTCCGCTAAGCGGGTGCAGGATCTGATTGCCCGCATGACGCTCGAGGAGAAAGCCGCGCAGATGCTCTGCATGTGGCAGCAGAAGGCGCAGACGCTCGTCGACGCGGAGGGGAATTTCGACTTGACGAAGGCCAGGAAGGCCTTCCGCAACAAGCGCGGATTGGGGCAGGTGGGCCGGCCCAGCGATGCGGGCGGCGGCAAGTCCGCGCGCGGCATGGCAGAGCTGACCAACGCCATCCAACGCTTCTTTCTCGAGCACAGCCGCCTCGGCATTCCAGTCATCTTCCACGAGGAGTGCCTGCACGGGCACGCGGCGCCGGACGGAACCAGCTTCCCGCAGCCCATCGCGCTGGGTGCAACATTCAATCCCTCCCTGGTGGAGTCGCTCTTCACCATGACCGCTCTGGAAGCGCGCCTGCGCGGGGCGCATCATGCCTTGACGCCGGTTGTCGATGTGGCGCGCGAGCCGCGCTGGGGACGCGTCGAAGAGACTTACGGCGAAGATCCCTATCTTGTGTCGCGGCTGGGCATTGCCGCGGTCAAGGGATTCCAGGGCGATCGGAACTTCCGCGACAAGCGGCATCTGCTGGCTACACTGAAGCACTTCGTCGGCCACGGCCAGCCGGAGTCGGGCATGAACTGCGCGCCCGCCAACGTGTCTCTCCGCGTGCTGCGCGAGACTTTTCTCTACACCTTCCGCGAAGCCCTGCGCGAAGCCAAAGCTGTCACATTGATGGCCTCGTACAACGAAATCGATGGCGTCCCCTCGCACGCCAACAAATGGTTGATGAACGACGTGCTGCGCAAGGAGTGGGGCTTCAAAGGCTTCGTGGTGTCGGACTACTACGCAATCTGGGAGCTCGGCTACAGGCCCGACACCCACGGCCACTTTGTCGCCAAGGACAAGAAGGAGTCGTGCCGGCTGGCCGTCGAGGCGGGCATCAACATCGAACTGCCCGATCCCGACTGCTACCTGCACCTGGTCGACCTGGTAAAGCAGGGTCTGCTCAGGGAGAAGCAGCTCGATGAGCTAGTTGCGCCTATGCTCTTCTGGAAGTTCGAGCTGGGCCTGTTCGACGATCCGTACACTGATCCGGATGAGGCCGAGCGCGTCGTGGGATGCGATGAGCATCGTGAACTGGCTCTCGAGAGTGCTCGCGAGGCAATCACGCTTTTGAAGAACGACAACCAGACTGCCCCTCTCAATCTGAACGCGATCAAGACCATCGCGGTGATCGGGCCCAATGCCGACCGCGGCCTGCTGGGCGGCTATAGCGGCCTGCCCAAGCACAACGTCACGGTGCTTGAAGGCATTCGGAAAAAGGTTGGAAAGAAGGCGAAGGTTCTCTACAGCGAAGGCTGCAAGATCACCATCGGCGGCTCGTGGAACCAGGACGAAGTCGTGCCGAGCGATCCGGAGGAGGATCGCAAGGCAATTGCCAAAGCCGTGAAGGTGGCGAGAAGGGCCGACGTCATTGTGCTGGCGATTGGCGGCAACGAGCAGACGTCGCGCGAGGCATGGGGCCTGAATCACATGGGCGATCGCACCAGTCTCGACCTGATCGGCCGGCAGGAGGAACTGGTCAAAGCGATGGTCGCTCTGGGCAAACCGGTCATCGTCTTTCTCTTCAATGGCCGCCCCCTGTCGATCAATTCACTGGCGCAGAATGTGCCGGTGATTTACGAGTGCTGGTACCTGGGCCAGGAGACCGGGCGCGCTGTTGCCGACGTTCTTTTTGGCGACTACAACCCGGGAGGCAAGCTGCCGATCTCCGTGCCGCGCTCGGTGGGGCATCTGCCCGTCTTCTACAATTACAAGCCCTCGGCGCGGCGCGGCTATTTGTTTGACGATGTCTCGCCGTTGTATGCGTTCGGCTACGGCTTGAGCTATACCACGTTCAAGCTTGAGAATGCGCGTCTCACCCGGAAGCGCATTGCGCGCAAGGGTGCGACGCAGGTGCTGGTGGACGTGACCAACACCGGAAGCCGCGAGGGTTCCGAGGTCGTGCAGCTCTACATCCGCGATGTGGTCAGCTCGGTGACGCGGCCCGTGAAGGAGCTGAAGGGCTTCAAAAAGGTGACGCTCACGCCCGGCGAAAGCACTACCGTTGTGCTCGATATCAAGCCGGCATCGTTGGCGTTTTACGACGTCAACATGAAGTACGTCGTCGAGCCCGGCGATTTCGAAGTTATGGTCGGCACATCGTCGCGCGACTCCGATCTGACGAAACTCAAGTTGCAGGTCACGCAGTAAGCCAGCGCGCCGGCGAAAGACGAGGCACTCATGCGGCAGACACTCACATTCGGAGAGAAATTCGGGTACAGCCTGGGCGACCTGGCGGCCAACTTCATTTTTCAGGCCATGCTCGCCCTGCAGCTCGACTTCTATACCCACACCTTTGGACTTACCGCCGCACAGGCGGGTACGCTCTTCCTGGTCGTCGGTCTGGGGGTGGCTTTTCTCAATCCGGTGATGGGGATGATTGCGGATCGCACCAACACCCGCTGGGGAAAATTCCGTCCCTGGCTGCTGTGGACTGCGCTGCCCTTCGGCATCATTGGAGTGCTCACCTTCACCACGCCCGACATCAGTCCCGCAGGCAAGATCGCCTATGCCTGGATCACCTACATCCTGATGCGCGTGATCTACACGGTCAATAATGTGCCCTACGCCTCCATGACCGCTGTCATGACCCTCGATCCCGACGAGCGCACGAGCATCTCCTCCTACCGGCAGATCGCGGCCAACTCCGCCGGCTTCATCATTGCCAGCCTTGCCATTCCGATGGTCAGGTTCTTCGGTCATGGCGACGACGCGCGCGGCTATCAGCTCACGATGGGACTGCTCTCGCTGCTGAGCGTCATCTTTTTCGTGATTGCGTTCTTCTGCACCAAAGAGCGCATTCAGCCCGATCCGCAGCAGAAGAGTTCGCTCACCGAGGATCTGACAGACCTCTTCAAAAACCGGCCTTGGGTCATGCTTTTCCTCGCCACCCTCTTCTACTTCGCGGCCATCGTGGTGCGCGGCAACGTGATGCTGCCGTACTTCCGCTTTGTTGCTGGGAACGTGGATCTATTTCCGTGGTTCAGCGGATTCGGTCTCGCGTCCTTGCTCGTCGGGGTCACCTGTTCGACTGCCGTTTCCAAGCGCCTGGGCAAGCGGCAGCTCTTTGTGGCCAGCATGGTCCTGACCGCGATCTTCAATGCGGCGCTGCTGGTCATCCCGCCCCACGCCACTGTTCTGATCATTGCTACCGAAGTGATTCGCCAGTTCATCTACGGACTCTCTGGCCCGATTATCTGGTCGATGATGGGCGACGTGGCAGACTACGGCGAATGGAAGACCGGAAGACGCGCCAGCGGCACCGTCACCTCCGCGGTCGTCTTCGCACTCTGGGCGGGTCTCGCTCTGGGAGGAGCCGTTGCAGGCTGGCTCTTCTCCTTCTATGGCTTCGTCTCAGAAGCACAGGTGCAGACGGCGCAGGCGCAGTCGGGCATCCTGCTCACCGCAAGCGTTTATGCCGGATTGGCGTTCTTTGCGTCGGCGGCTTGCATGTTCTTTTACCCAGTCAGCCGCGACCAGAGCCGCCAGATCGCCGATGAGCTTGAAGCGCGCCGCAACAAGAACGCTGCCTCGTAAAAACCCAACGCCTCGGGTGCGCTCTGGTCTGCAGAAGGGCCGCACGTCTGGTTACCGCAGCGTGGGGTCCGAGCGGAGCCCACGATCTGTACTCAGTCGGGGAACTGAATCGACTCCACTATCTGCTTCACCACCGGATCGAACGCGCTGAGATTCGATGGCTGCGTCGCCAGAACGAGATACCACAGGCCTGCCTGCCTGGGAACCGTATAGAGATAGACCACCTGGTCCGGCTCCTGCTGCAGAGACGTCTTGGTTGTAATCTTTGTCCGCAGCGCCGATTTGCCCCCGACTTGCGCACGCTGCGACGGATCGGCCTTTAGATTGGAATCGCCTTTGCGCAGGGACTCCACAAACTCCCGCGTGCTCGTGTCCAGGTTCGTTGCCGCTGCTCCCGCCTGGGGAACGTAATAGTCAATCATGGCGCCTGACAGCAATTCCACGCTGCCATCTTGCCCCTTCGCCACCCCGCTTTGCGGAATCAGATAGAGGCTGCTCCCAGGCTGGGCCTGTCCCACCTGCCACGTCTCCGGATATCCGATTCGGAATCCATTCGCCGTGTAGTCCTTGAGTCCCGCAGGCAGATTTGTCCGCGCGCTTGCGCCTTGTTTGGCTTGGATCAGTGAGCCAGGCTGTGGCCGCGGCGGCGGGACTGTTGCAATCAGCTTCTTGACGCGCGCAAAGCCGCCAGTGCTCGCCGTGTAGTCGTGCCTGGGGTAAAACTGAATGTCGTCGGAGACGTATTGGATCCGGCTGCCCGTCGCAGGATGGGAGGCCATCCACAGCGCCAGGCCCTTCGGTTCCGCGGCTGTCCCCTGCGTCTTCTCCAGCTTCTCGAAAAACTGCGGCAGCTGGATTGGGTTGTACCCAGCGGCGGCCATCATGCGCGCACCATTCAGATCGGCATCGTGCTCGTAGCCGCGCGAGAACTTCATCAGAATCGAATTCTGACCGAGACTCGTGCCTGCCTGCGCGATCTGGCAGACGATCCCGCACTGACCGTTCTGATCCGCTGTTAAGGTTCCCGCTGCCAGCCCAATCATCTGGAAGAGCGCGCCGTAAGTCTGCTGCTTGCTGATCTGCGCGGCCCCGTGCCGCAGCGCCACATGCGACATCTCGTGCGCCAGAACGCCGGCCACTTCGCCTTCGCTGTCAGCTGCCTTCAACAGGCCGGTGTGCACAAACATCGGGCCCCCGGGCAGCGCAAAGGCGTTGATCGAGTCGTCATTGACCAGCTTGAAGTAGTAAGGATACGCGTTGGCCTGCGGAGTCTTTGCGAGGTTCTGGCCAATCTGGTTCAGCCAGCCCTCGATTTCCGGGTTGTGAACCACTTCCATTTCGCGCTCGGCCTGGCCGGCAAACTGCTTGCCAATCTGCAGCTCCTGATCGCGCGAAAGCGAAGTCTTTTGCACCCGAACATCCGATTGCTTCGGCGGCTTCTGTGGGTACGCTGTCAAAGGAATGGTGAGAGCGATGACAAGCATCGTGCGGCTCATAAAGCCCTCCTTGCCAGGTGAGAATAGTTATGTGGGAACGCAAGAATCAATCTAGGTTCGACCCGTCAGAGCTGTCAATTGGTGGGGTCAAGAATGCATCGGAAGGTGGACACGCGGAGAGCGCGTCCGTCGTGCGTACCTTCAATCTCGGTCAGAGAAGCCGCTTTTGAAGATCGAAATCCAGCTGACGACCACAACCCCGGCACACCCAATGAGCCCGCAGAAGAACATGACTTCAAGGACCCGAAAGCCCATCAGGATCAGTTTGTCGTGCATAGATACCCTCGAGGGCGGCATCGAGCCGAGCCATCGCCGCCGTTGAAAGCCCGCGATCGCTGGGTGGACAGTGCCTGTCTTGAATTCACTTCATTCGCGGCTAAGGATACCGGGGTGTGGAGACGAATAGATAGCTATCCTAAAGTATAGTTATGCGCCTTGGGCCGCATCACGATTGGGTGCGCACAGTGAAGTGGAAGATGGCCCCGCCCTTCGGCGCCTCCTCCGTCCAGAGATGCCCGTCATGGGCTTCGATGATGGTCCGGCAGATTGCCAGGCCCATACCGGTGCCCTTGGTCTTGGTGCTGAAGAAGGGCTCGAAGATCCTTTCCGCAATGGCCGCGGCAATGCCTGCTCCGCAGTCCTCCACCGAGATCAAAATTTCCTCATTGCTTCGTTTCCCCGACCGGATGGTGAGTTCCCGTGGTCCGCTCACCTGCATCATGGCATCCATCGCATTGGTGGCGAGATTCAGCAGCACCTGCTGAATCTGTACGGAATCGATTGCCGGCACGGGCAGATCGCGCGCCAGGACCAGGCGGATCGAAACGCCTCTCCGGATTGCATCGTCGCGCAACAGCCGCGCAAGATCCTGAATCAGGCGATTCATGTCGACCGATTCGCGAACCTGCGCTTCCTTGCTGAAAAGCGCGCGCACACGTTTCACCACCGCACTCGCCCGAGTGCTCTCCTGCACAATCTTCTCCGCGGTGGCTGACGCCTTTAGAACGTTGGCCGGGTCGCTGCGCAGCCACTCACGGCAGGCGTAGGCGTGCGTGACAACCGCCGTCAAAGGCTGGTTGAGTTCGTGTGCGATCGATGCCGCCATCTCCGCCATCTTCAAAGTGTTCGACAAGCGGGTCAGATCGTCCTGCGCCAGCAGCAGGCTTTGTTGCGCGCGGTGCTGTTCCTCTATATCGATGTGAATGCCGTACCAGCTTGCAATCTTGCCGTCCTGGGTACGCTGCGGAAAGCTTCGCACCAGAAACCAACGGTAAATTCCATCCGCGCCGCGTACCCGGGCCTCGACTTCGAACCGGCCCCCGGCAACCAGGGCGGCCTCCCATCCCTGACGAAACAACGGCTCATCTTCAGGATGAAGAATCTTGAAGAAGGAGCCCCCGGGCGATGTATCCAGAGCGTCTCCAAGATAATCGCGCAGATGCTGGTTGCAGTACTCGATATGCCCAGCTGTGTTCGCGCGCCAGATCTGTTGGGGAATGGCTTCAGTCAGGGTGCGCAGTTGCTGCTCTCTTTCCTGAATCTCCAGATTGGATTCGCGCAGCTCCGTGGTTCTCTCCTGGACCTTCACCTCCAGCTGATCGCGCGCGTCCCGAATCGCGGCCTCAATGCGTTTGCGCGCGGAGCTCACCACAGTGATTCCAATCGCGCAGACAAAGAATGCAGCGAGAAACGTCTGCGACTCCTTGGCCACCGACATCGAGTAGATGGGAGGCACGAAGAAGTACGTCACCACAATCGTCGACAGCGCGACGGCAATCATCCCGGCGATGATTCCGCCGAACCACGCGCTCCCCATGACGGCAGCGAAGAAGAGGAAGACAAACGGGTAGGCGATCAGGCGCTGCAGCGGAAACGTCCAAAGCAGCGCTACGAGCACGAAGCAACAGGCAATCGCAGTCGGCTTCAACGCAAACTGCACGATCCAGGCGGAAACTCGCTTCGCCTTGTGGGCTGTCATGCAGGCATCATAAATGCGCGCCGCGGTGCCACAGGCCTGATCTCACCTTCGAGACCAGGGAGCAGGAGCAATCGAAGCGGGAGTGGACGGTGCGTTGGCGAGATCGACAAACAGCCACAGAACTCCCCCGGCAACCGCCAGGGCGGCAGCAAAGAGAAACGCCGACACCCAGCCGAAGCGGGCCGCCAGGTAAGGAGTCAGCGAGGCCGTGACCGCTCCGCCCACCTGGCAGCCCATGTTCATCACTCCTGAAACCACGCCGGAGCGCTCGCCCGCGAGGTCGGCGCTCACCGCCCAGAACGAGCTCTGCGAAAGATACAGAGCTCCTGCGCCGCCCGCGAGGATGAGGCTCGCCGTGTAAGGGCCCCGCACCTGGGCCCCCACAATCAGAAACACTGCGGTGAGCAGAAAAGCTGCGACGGCAATTCCGCAGCGTCCCCAGCGGCGACCGTAACGTCTCGAAAGAACATCGCTGATCTCGCCGCCTGCAAGGCAGCAAACCGTCATGGCGAGAAACGGAATCATCGAAAAGAAAGCGTTTGTTTTGAGGTTGAGCCCGCGGGCCTGCGAAAGATAGATGAAGAACCAGCTGAAGAACACCCAGGCCACATAGCCGAAGGCAAAGTAACTCGCCGTCAGCGCCGCAACGTTGCGGTTCAGCAACGACCTCCGCCACGAGTGCGTCGGCTCCGCAGCATTCCTTTCCGGCGCGCTGCATCCAGCCTGGATGATGGCGAGCTCATCCCGTGAAACCCGTGGATGCTGCTCGGGCAAATCGCGCGCGAGCACGTACCACGCCCCGCCCACCACGGTGCCCGCCGCCGCGCTGAACCAGAACGACGCCCTCCAGCCAAGCTGGCTGGTGAGCCAGGTCAGGATTGGAATGCTCAGGCCCGCGCCGGCGCCCACTCCGGCAAAGATCCATCCGTTGGCCCGGCCTCGCTCCGCCCTGGGAATCCAGTGCGCAACGAACTGGTTCGAAGCTGGATACATGACTGCTTCGCCGGCCCCCAGTGAGAAGCGAATCACGAGGAGCATGAGCAGAGGGTGCGCCAGCCGCGGGTTGGCGAGCGTTGTCAATGCTGAAAACACGCCCCACCACACCACCCCGGCCGCGAGCACGCGACGGGGACCGAACCGGTACGCCAGCCAGCCGCCCAGCACTTGAAAGGCCGCATAGCCAAGCAGGAAGGAGCTGAACACCCAACCCAATTCGATGTTGCCGATTCCCAGTTCATCGCGCATGGCAACGCCGGCAATCGAGATGTTCGTTCTGTCGAGAAAGGCAATGGCGCTCAACAGAAAGAGCCAGAGCACGAGTTGATTGCGTACCGGAATCCGCGGCGATCCGGTCATTGTTCCCCCGATGAAGTGGAACAATCACTATAGTCGCTGACCGCGCAAGAGCGCTCTTGCAGCTCCCCACCGCATTCAATAGGTAAATAATTTATTATTCTTGACACCCGAATTGCGGGACACCTATAGTTCGTTCGTTCCTGTTCCGGGTCGTGTGCGCTCCCTTGCTGACGCACCCACCCGCTGAGCTAAACTCCGATCGACTTTTAACTGGTGAGGTTCGCGACATGAGAAGCGCAGGGAAGCGACTGATTCTTGTTTCATGGGTGCTGCTGGTTCTGGGACCGGCTCTTGCACAGACGCCAGCCGGCATCCAGGCCTCTTCGAATCCCTCGAAAGATCAGTTGAAGAGCGGATTTGAGAACCCGCCCGCGAGTGCCCGCCCCCGTGTCTGGTGGCATTGGATGAATGGCAACATCAGCAAGGATGGCATCAAGCTCGACCTCGAGTGGATGCATCGCAGCGGTCTGGCCGGTTTCCAGAATTTCGATGCCGCATTGCAGACTCCGCAGGTGGTCGATCATCGCCTGGCCTACATGACGCCGGAGTGGAAGGACGCCTTCAAATATGCCACCACCCTTGCCGATCAACTCGGAATGGAGGAAGCCATCGCCGGCTCGCCGGGCTGGAGCGAATCGGGCGGCCCTTGGGTTCCACCCTCGCAGGGCATGAAGAAGTATGTCTGGAGCGAAACCCGCATTGACGGCGGCAAGCCGTTCCACGGTGTACTCGCTCATCCGCCATCGAATACCGGCGCGTTTCAGAATGTCTCGATCCACGAAGAAATCAGTCTGACGAACAACGCCAAGCAGATTCCGCAGTTCTATAGCGATGCCGCTGTCGTAGCCTACCGTCGTGCTGCCGCCGATGTGCCCGTTGAATCGCTTCATCCCTCCTTGACGGCGAGTGGGGGCTCGCCCAATTTTGCCATCTTAACCGACGGCGATTTAAACAAGACAACTGGTGTCCCGATCCCGCCGGCGGGTGAGAGCGCCTGGATTCAGTATGAGTTCACCCAGCCCGAGACCATGCGCGCGCTGACAATCGTGATGACCGAGCCCAACCGCTTTGTCGCAATTTTCTCAGGGATTGCCGCGCCTCAAAAGCAGCTCGAAGCCAGCGACGACGGGCAGAACTTCCGTCCCATCGCTCTGATTCCTGAAAGCGAGGCGCCCGAGCACACGGTATCGTTTCCGGCAGTCACGGCGAAGTTCTTCCGCGTGACCTTCAAGCGCGTGCCCCCGCCGCCTCTTCCCGCGTGGGCCCAGGGAATTGACCCATCGGCCTTTGGTCTCGACGCAAATCACTGGCCGAAGACCTATGACATTGCCGAATTGGTTCTCCATCCGGGCGCTCGCGTGAATCACTTTGAAGAGAAGGCCGCGTTCGTACCCGAGCCCGATCTCTACGGCTTTGCCACGCCGTCCCTGACCGCGGCCGACGCTGTCAGCGAAGTCCGATGTGATCGACCTGACGTCGAAAGATGCACCCCGACGGCACGCTCGACTGGACGCCGCCTCCGGGCGACTGGGTCGTGCTGCGCTTCGGCTACTCGCTGCTCGGCATCACCAATCATCCGGCCACTGCCGAGGCCACCGGCCTCGAAGTCGACAAGCTCGATCGACACCTATCGTGAAGCAGTACATGGAAAAGTATCTCGACAGCTACAAGCAGACGGTCGGCGCGGATTTCATGGGCAAGCGCGGCATTCGCTACGTCATCAACGACAGCTGGGAGGCCGGCTCGCAGAACTGGACCGACCATATGATCGAGCAGTTCCGCAAGCGGCGCGGCTACGATCCGCTGCCGTGGATGCCCGTCCTTGCCGGACAGGTCGTCGAGAGCGCCGAGGCCAGCGACCGATTCCTGTGGGACTTCCGCAAGACCATCGCCGATCTCATCGCCGACGAGCACTACGGCCAGCTTGAAGACGACATTGCACGCAGTGGCACATGGGCCACTATGGCGAGTCGCACGAAGATGGGCGCGCCTTCGTCGCCGATGGCATGGAAGTAAAGAAGTTCAACGAAATACCCATGAGCGCGATGTGGACCCAGTCGCCCGGCGTGAACAAAGAGCATGTATGGATACAACGCCGATGATCGCGAGTCAGCCTCTGTCGCCCATATCTACGGACAAAATCTTGCGGCTGCGGAATCGATGACCGCGGCGGCTGCTCCATGGGCGTGGTCACCAGCGACCCTCAAGCCCACCGCCGATCAGGAATTTCTGAACGGCATCAACCGCTTTGTGATTCATGAGTCGGCCCACCAGCCTCTGATCGACAAGGCGCCCGGCCTCACGCTCGGACCCTTCGGCCAGTGGTTCAATCGCAACGAAACCTGGGCCGAACAGGCCGGTCCCTGGATCGATTACCTCGCGCGCACCAGCTTCCTGCTGCAGCAGGGACACTTCGGCGCCGACCTTCTCTACTTCTACGGCGAAGACTCAAACCTGACGGCGATCTTTGGACATAAGTCGCCTGATGTGCCGGCCGGGTATGGATTCGACTACATCAACGCCGATGCGCTTCTTCATGAACTCGCCGTCTCCAATGGCAGCATTACGACCAAGAGCGGCATGAGCTATCGCGTGCTCGGTCTCGATCCTTACAGCGCGCACATGTCGCTGCCTGTTCTGCGCGCAATTCATCGGCTTGTTGAAGACGGCGCCGCTGTGGCCGGCCCCAAGCCCGCAGACGATCCGAGCCTCGCCGACGATCAGGCGGAGTTTCGCAAGCTCAACGACGAACTGTTCGGCGACGGCAGCGGAATACACGACGTAGGGAAGGGAACCGTTTACGCCGGGCAGGATCCTCGGCAAGGTTTTTGAGGCGCTGCGCCTCGCTCCCGATTTCGACTACACCAAGCCCGCGAGCGACACGCGGCTTGAATTTGTGCATCGCAAACTGCCTGCCGCCGACGTGTACTTCGTTGACAATCGCAGTGACCGTGCTGAAGATGTGGATGCGAGCTTCCGTGTAACCGGCAAAGCGCCGGAACTGTGGTACGCAGAGACCGGCACCTCGAAGCCCGCCTCCTATTCCATCGCCGGCGGTCGCACGACTGTGCCGTTGCATCTGGAGCCGTGGGGCACCGTGTTCGTCGTCTTCCAGCACAGCACGGGGAAGACATCGTTCGCACTGCCCAAGCCAACTGAAGTGCCCCTCGCCATTCCCGGGCCGTGGACGATTGCCTTTCAGCCTGGTCGGGGTGCACCGCCCACCGCCACTTTCGACCAGCTCACCTCGTGGAGCGACAACACCGATGCGGGGATCAAATACTTCTCCGGCACAGGCACCTACACCAACACCATCCAGGTTCCGGCGGACTCGCTCGCGAAGGACGCGCATCTCTGGCTTGATCTGGGCGACGTGAAGAATCTCGCTCAGGTCACGGTGAACGGAATGGACATGGGCGTCGTGTGGCACGCGCCCTATCGCATCGATGTAACTGCCGCTTTGAAACCGGGCGCCAATCAGGTGAGCGTAAAAGTGATCAATGCCTGGGTCAATCGCCTTATCGGCGATCAGCAGCCCGGCGCAACTGCCTACACTTTTGCCGACGTCAAACCGTACCGGGCCAACTCGCCTCTTCTCCCATCCGGGTTGCTGGGACCGGTGCGTCTGGTGCGCGTGCAGACCAGGTGACGTGCTCGCCAACGAGACCGGATCGTAGAGCAACACGTTGCCCGCTGCGATCCAGCCTCGACTGTCAAAGGTTTCAACAAATAAGTCCGGCGTCGGCCAGTAACATCTGAAGTCAACCGCACTCGCTTCAATGCAGGATTGAGCCATGACATCCGATTCAGATCTTCAACAACGTGCCTTTGAGGCGCTTGATTCGTTTCAGATAGAGATCCCTTCGTGGGGATTTGCCAACACCGGCACGCGCTTCGGAAAATTTTTTCAGGCTGCCGCCGCCTCCACGTTGGAGGAAAAATTCAGCGATGCAGGCGAGGTCCACAAGCTCACCGGCGTTACGCCCACCCTCGCCCTGCATGTGTTGTGGGATTTGCCCAACGGCCTCGTCGACGCAACAACCGTTCAGGCCCTTGCCGCCAAGCATGGTGTTTCCGCCGGCTCCATCAATCCGAATCTCTTTCAAGATCAGGAATACAAATTCGGCTCCCTCTGCAATCCATCGGAAGAAATTCGCCGGCGCGCGATCGCGCACATGCTCCACTCGGTCGCTATTGCCCGCAAGCTAGGTTCGCGCGATGTCTCCTTGTGGCTGCCCGACGGTTCCAACTATCCGGGCACGCAGAGCATGCGCAAGCGCATCGAATGGCTCGAAGAAGCCCTGGCCGCGACGTACAAAGAGCTCGCTCCCCATCAGCGCCTGCTCATCGAGTACAAGCCCTTCGAGCCGGCCTTCTACCACACCGATATTGCCGACTGGGGCATGGCCTCGCATCTCGCCTTGAAGACAGGACCGCAGGCGCGGGTGCTGGTCGACACCGGTCACCACTATGCTGCCCAGAACATCGAGCAGATCGTCACCTGGCTCCTGCATTCCGGCGTCCTCGGCGGCTTCCATTTCAATGATCGGCGCTATGCCGACGACGACCTCACCCTCGGCTCCATCGATCCCTATCAAATCTTCCGCATCTTCCACGAAATCCATCTGTCCGGTCGCGCCGCTTTGTCCGACATCGCCTTCATGATCGACCAGAGCCATAACCTCAAAGGCAAGATGGAGGCCATGGTCCAGACCGTCATGGCTGCGCAGGAACTGTGGTTGAAGGCCGCTCTCGTGGATCGCGAGGCGCTGGATCGGCTGCAGACCACGTGCGAACTGGTCGCGGCTGAAGAGCTTTTCCGCGGCGCATTCTTCCACGACGTCCGCCCGCTCTTGCGGGCATGGCGCACAATGCGCGGGCTGCCCGAAGATCCGTTATTGGCCCTTGCGGAGAGTGGCTATGTCCAGCGCATCACAGCCGAGCGCCGAGGCAAAAGGTCATCCGTCTCATCCTACGCATAAAATGGAGATCGTCCCCCCCACGTGCAGCAGCAAACATCGCGCGCTACCATCCTCGGAGGAACGGCAGGTTGTCCAAAACAAAGCTCAAGCGGCTCTACCTCATCCCGATTCTTTCCAAAGCTCTCGATGTGCTGGAACTGTTGGAACAGACCGGCGGACCCATCACGCTTGAGGACGTCTATCAACAGACCAAGATTTCCAAGACCAGCGTCTACCGCATCCTGAAGACGCTCGTCCATCGCGGCTATGTCGCCCAGGGGCAGAGCGGGCAGTACAGGCTCGTCTCGCGGCCCAAGCGGCTGCGCTTCGGCTTTGCCGCGCAAAGTGCCGAGATGCCCTTCTCGGTCGCCGTTGCCGCCAGCATCACAGCCGCCGCCGCCGCCGCCGGCGTCGAGCTGCTTGTGCTCGACAATCGCTACGATCCTGACCTCGCCCTCAGGAACGCCGAAGAATTTGTTCGCGAGCGCGTCGATCTCGTCCTCGAGTTCCAGGTTGAAGAGCACGTCGCTCCGCATGTTGCGCACATCTTGAAAAAAGCCGATATCCCACTTGTCGCCATCGACGTCCCGCATCCCAACTCTACCTATTTCGGCGTCGACAACTTTGAGGTAGGCTACGAGGCCGGCATACTTCTAGCCAGGCACGCCGGCAGCAAGTGGAAAGGTACGGCCGACTGGGTACTGGGCATAGGGTTCTCTGAGGCCGGCAGCTTTGTCCAAAGCCGCATCACCGGCGCATTTGAAGGGATTCGCGAACGCATCGACAAAATCGCCTCTGACCGCTTTGTGCGTCTTGAAGGGCGCGGCATGCGCCAACCCAGCTTCAAGGCAGTCGTCGATTTTTTGCGCCATCGCAGAGGCCAGCGCATTCTCGTTGCCGCCGCCACCGACTCCAGTGCGCTCGGCGTTCTCGATGCCGCGCGTCAGTTGGGCCGCGAGGACGATTTCGCCATCGCCGGCCAGGACTGCATTCCCGAAGTTCTCGATGAAATGCGCAAACCCGGCAGTGCCATCATCGGCTCCGTCTCGCATGGCGCTGAAACCTATGGGCCACGGCTCATCCAGCTCGGCATCGCACTGCTGCGCGGCCACATCGTGCCGCCCTACAATTATGTGCGCCACCACATGGTCACGCCGGAAACACTGGCAACCGAGCGCGGACAACCCTCGGAGACGTAGTCCGACCGCGATCGCCGAAGTTCGTTTCTAGACCCATAATTCAGATGAGAAACAGATTCTCTATTGTTTTTTTGACTGTGATACCGTAGTTCTCGACAGATTCTCAGAAGGCGGCTTCCATGACCCTTGCACCCGTCGCATCACCCGCGCTCAAATTCCTCGAAGATCGCTGGGATCCAAATCTTGCGGCCAGGCTCGACGAGCCGGAGCTCCTCCGTTACCGCTCCAATCTTCTCGGCTCCGACCTGCGTATCACCAATTTTGCCGGTGGCAACACCAGTTCCAAAATCGACGACATCGATCCCCTCACCGGCCAGCCGGTCCAGATCCTGTGGGTGAAGGGAAGCGGCGGAGACCTCGGCAGTATCAAGCGCACCGGCTTTGCCACTCTCTATCAGGACAAGCTTCTCGCCCTCGAGCATCTCTATCGCGGCCAGGATACTGAAGACTCCATGGTCGAGATGTATCCCATCTGCGCCTTTCGCAACAATCCCGTCGCGGCCTCCATTGACACACCACTGCACGGCTTCCTGCCGTTCCCTCACGTCGACCATTTGCATCCCGATTGGGCCATTGCTCTTGCGGCTTCAGCAAACGGCCTGCAAAAGATGGAGGAGTTCAATCGCGAGTTCCACCACAAGCTGGTGTGGGTGCCATGGCAACGCCCGGGGTTTGAGCTCGCTCTGATGATGAAGCGTGTCGTCGAACAGAATCCCGGCTGCGACGGCATCGTGCTCGGCGGCCACGGCCTCTTCACATGGGGCGAAACCCAGCGTGAGTGCTATGTCAGCACGCTCACCGTCATTGACGAGCTGGGCCAGTTCATCGCCAACCACGGACTATGCAAGGGCACCGTTCGTTTCGGCGGCAATGCTGTGAGCGCCCGGCCTGACCGTGCGGCGCTCGCTGCCGAGATTGCTCCCTATCTGCGCGGCCGTATCAGCGCGCAGCGCCGCTGGATTGCAAGCTTTTCCGACAGCGAAGATGTGCTCAGCTTCATCAACTCAAAGCACGGACGAGAGTTGTCTTTTCTCGGCACCAGTTGCCCCGATCACTTTATCCGCACCAAGATCCGCCCGCTCTTCGTGCCCTGGTCCGATGGCGAAGACATCGCCACTCTGAAGCAGAACATCGATACCTCGCTTGATGAGTATCGCCAGCAGTACCGCGCCTACTACGAGGCGCACGCCCAGGCAGATTCGCCGGCGCTGCGCGATACCAGCCCTACTGTCGTGCTGATTCCCGGCCTCGGCATGTTCAGCTTCGGCAAGATCAAGACCGAGGCCCGCATCACCGGCGAGTTCTACACCAACGCCATTCACGTGATGGAAGGCGCCAGCCTGCTCGACGAAGGACCGGTCTCTGGCACCGTCCCGCAGTGCGGCGAAGGCATGAACCCTGCGACGTTCAAGGTCTTCACAAACTACGTTGCCCTGCCGCTCAGCGAGGCCTTTCGCATCGAGTACTGGGCTCTTGAAGAAGCCAAAATTCGCCGCCAGCCGCCGGAGAAAGAGCTGAGTCGCAGCATTGTCCTCATCGTTGGCGGCGCCAGTGGTATCGGTCGCGAAGTCGCGCTGCTGGCCGCCGCGCGCGGCGCGCACGTCATGGTTGCCGATCGCGACGAGACGGCCGCATCGAAGGTAGCCGGCGAACTTGCGAGCGTTGCGTCAAGGGAATCCGTCGCCTCAACCACGGTCGATATTCGCAATCGCGAAGCGATTCGCGGCGCGCTCCGGGCTACCATCGCCGCATTCGGCGGCGTCGACATCCTCATCAACACTGCCGCTTTATTCCCGTCATCGTCCGACGGGGTTATCACCGAAGCGCAGTGGGCGACGACACTCGATGTCAATGTCACCGCGAACTTCCTTCTGTGCGACGAAGCGGTAAAAACCTTCGCCGCCCAGGCTCTCGACTCCTCCGTTGTGCTCACCAGTTCCGCCAATGCGGTGGTTCCCAAGCGCGGCAGCGAGGCTTACGACGTCAGCAAAGCAGCGCTGAGCCACCTGGTGCGCGAGCTCGCCGTCGGCCTCTCGCCAAGGGTGCGGGTTAACGCGATCGCACCGGCCACCGTGGTCAAGGGTTCCACGATGTTTCCTCGCGATCGCGTCCGTAGCTCTCTCAACAAATACGACATTGCTTTCGAAGAGTCTATGTCCGATGAGGAACTGCGTGGATTGCTTGCCGACTTTTATGCGAAGCGCACTCTGACCCATCAGCCTATCGATCCTGCCGATTGTGCCGAGGCCATCTTGTTCCTCGCCAGCCCGCGTTCGCGCTGCACCACCGGCCATGTCATCCCCGTCGACGGCGGCTTGCCCGAGGCGTTCTTGCGGTGAGCGTTCCGGGCGAGACTCCCTCCGCTCTTCGTGCTCGCGTCGCCATCGACCTGGGCGCGGAGAGCTGCAGGGTCTCCCTCCTTCGCTGGCGCAACGGGAATCCGCACATCGAGCTCATCCATCGCATCCCCAACGCGCCCGTTCACTCGAACGGTTCAATGCGTTGGCCTTTCGACACAATACTTGCAGGTTTGGATCAAGGTCTCCGCAGGGCGGCAGAGCGCGCGCCTGAGGGAATCGTATCCATCGCCGTGGACGGTTGGGCTGTCGATTACGTGCGCCTTGGGGACGACGGCAGGCCGCTTGCCAATCCCTTCTGCTATCGCGATGAACGAACCGTCGCATCAAAACAAGCCGCGGATCGCGTTGTCGATCCCGCATGGATGTACTGCCATTCCGGTGCCCAGCCGCTGCGCATCAACACCGTCTACCAATTACTCGCCGATCCACCCGAGCTCGCGAACCAACCTTGGACCAATCTCCCTGAGTATGTTCTCTCATGGCTGGGCGGCCGGCGAGTGGCCGAGTACACAAACGCCACGCATACTGGCCTCGTCGATCTAGCCACCGGCCAGTGGTCCGAGCCGCTGCTTGCGCGCCTCAACCTGCCAGCGTCCACTCTCCCCCCCATCGTTCCCCCGGGCACAATCGTCGGAAAGCTCTCTGGCCCGCTCGCAGAGCTTGGCGCTTTCGCCCATACCGACCTGATCGTCCCCGCCTGCCACGACACCGCATCGGCTATCGCCGCCATCCCCAGCGCATTCGAGCACACGGCTTACATCTGTTCCGGTACCTGGTCACTTGTTGGTGCACGCATCCCTGCGCCTATCGCGACCCCGCACGCAATGCAAGCAGGTTTCACCAATCAGGGCGCAGCGGCGGGCGGTTTCTGCTTTCACACCAACGTCAACGGCATGTGGATGCTCAAGCAATGCCTCGAAGACTGGCGCAAAGCCGGTCGACTTTGGACAATCGAAGATCTCGTCGCCCAAGCCGCGCGTTGCGAACGCTTCCCCGGAACGATTCCTGTCGATGCGCCGTCTCTCCTGTTGGACGGCGACATGCCAGCGCGCTTGAACGAGCAACTTCGCTCGTGCGGCTGCTCAACCATCGACGATTGCGCCGGCAACGAGCCGGTCTTTGCGCGAATGATCTTTGAAAGCCTGGCGGCACGTTATGCAGCCACTCTGCGGAATCTCGAGGAACTGCTCGGCGAATCGCTGCAGCGCATCCATATTCTCGGGGGCGGCGGACAGAACCGCCTACTTACCCAACTTACCGCGGAGCACACCGGTCTGCCTGTCGAGACCGGCGATCCGGAGAGCTCGACGCTCGGGAACTTCGCTGTGCAATTGGCCGCGGGTGAATCGAGCGGAAAACCACTGGATGCCGAAACTCTGCGGCAATGGGCGCAGAGACTCTCTTCCGCGCGACGCTAAACCTACTCCGGAGAAGACCAGTTTCGAACCCGTTCTGGCCCGATGTCATTCAGCTCTAGGATTGCGTCGCAAATGCGGCCAGCGATTCCTCCACGCTCGGCCGTTCTCCGTTGTCAATCTGTGCGCCCCGCAACTTGTGAAAACGGCTCAAGATGCCGTTTGCCTTCGATAAGGCCGCGATTCGCTCCGCATACGCGTCGAGTTTTTGTCCCGGAATCGCGAAGATTGCCATCTCTTCAGTGAACGCGTCGAGATAGGCACGCGCGCCGCAACACCCGAGGCTCATCGCCGGCCGTCCCGAATTCATTACCTGCGCGACGACGGCGCAAGCTGGCCTTCCCATCGCTGGAGCGTGATCGCCCTCAATTTGTTGCGTAGCTTCGGAGAGAATCAGCGTCTGGTCCGCACGCGCAAACAGCAGTGCCACATCCGGCCGCAGCGGCGTCTGGGCCAGCGGCGCATACGTAACGTACTTTGCGCGATTCTTTACTACAGGAATCTGCGGAATATCTTCCGCTCGCACATAGCCAAGGTCCGCAAACACCCGCAGCGCATCCATCAGGTCCTTCTGCTGCGTGGGTGACGTCTCCAAATTGTGCGTATGGACGCCGATCGCGCAGAGCTCGTGATCGCGCGTCGAAGTCGTGAATGTCGACGTGGTTGCATCTTGCCAGAAGCGACATCCGGCCGGCGCGTGGCCCTCATACGACTTCACGCCCGCAGGCAGTCCATCGCTGAAGGAAATCGCAATCGGAGGCTGTTCCAGATGCAGTGCTTCTACTAGAGTTTGTGAAAGGGCAGCGTAGCTTTTCATGATGATCATCCCTTCTAGTGATGGTGTCGGCTCTCAGGCTCGGTGGCTGCTGACTACTGAGAAACCCATCTCCGCAATGAATCCGCGAATTGCGTGTTCAGAAGATTGCTTGGGATCGAAGACGACTGTGACCGTCCCACCAGGATACGTCGATCGGCTCGAGAGAATCCCACGCTCTTTGCCGAGCATCGTGTCCAGCCCCACGGCGCACGTGATGCACGTGAACCCCTTCACCTGGAGCACAAGCGTCGCGCGCGGTCCTGCTGCGGCAATCGACTCGGCCGGGTTGAGTGCGCCAACGCTGGAGAGTGCAACGAGCTGCATGAATTGTCTGCGAAACATGAACATCCCCCATGGAACTTTCGTCGATCCGAACCATCACTGCGCACTACCGGACGCGGCTTCATATCTCCACGGCGTTTCAATGCCGGTATGATCTGAAAATCGCGTGTCCACATAGTCGCTAAACTCGAGCTTTTTGTTCAGGACGCCGGTTTCAATCATCATGTCGCGTACCAGGTCGAAGTCCGGCTTCCGCGGAGCCAGCGGGCTGTATACCACGCGGTCCAACGGCTTCGTCAAAGCCCAGCGCAACAGCGCCGGCTTCTGGTTGTAATAGAAGCGGCCCACAAAGTCCGAAGCCTGTTCGCGGTGTGGTCTGCTCTTATCGAGCCAGAGTCCCGAACGCGCAATCCCGTCCACCAGCACCTGCACAACATCGGGCCTGCGATCGATCAGGTCCTGCCGCACCACAAGAATGCACGACATGTAATCGGGCCAGTATTCACGCGCCTGAAACAGCACCCGCCCAACCCCCCCTATCTCCGCTTGCGATGGAAACGGCTCGCCCATCACGAACGCGTCGATCGCATGCGCAGCCAGCGCGCCGGAAACATCGGGCGGCGCCATTTCGACCATCTTGATCTCGCCTGGCTTGACGCCCCACGCCTTCATGGCGCGGAACAGCAACAGGCGCTCATCCGAAAATCTGCTCGGAATAGCAATCGTCTTCCCGCGCATATCGGCAAATGTCTTGATCGGCCCATCCTTGCGCACCACCACCGCGCTGCCATAACGGTGGCCAAGATAGACCACTTTAATCGGCACGCCCTGAGCCTTCAGAGCCAGCGCCATGGGCGCCACAATGAATGCAGCCTGCACCCGATTCGAAATCAACGCCTCCTTCATCTCCGGGAAGCCTTGAAACATTCGTGGCATAAACTCTTCGCCTGCTTCTGAATACTTCGAAATGTAGTCAGTCACGGGGCAAGTCAGCTGGCAGGTTACGGGCAGATACGCCACCGTGATCTTGCGCTTCTCAATCGGCTGGTAATCGTTCATCACCGCTGCCCAGTTCACGTTGAGATACGAGTGCAGGGCAGTAATCGCCACCAGCCACCCAATTACCAGGAGCAGCGCCTTGGTCCTAAGTCGCATCGCGAAAACCCCAGCGCACAGATTTCACCCTCTCCAGTCGCCGGAAAGCGACATCGAGAGCAAGTCCAATCAAACCGATCAGCAGCATCGCCGCCACCACCAGGTCGTAGCGCTTGCCCGAGTTGCGCGAATCGATCACAAGATACCCAAGCCCTGAATCCACCGCGATCATTTCCCCGGCAACGACGACGAGCCAGGCAACGCCAAGTGCGATGCGCAGGCCGATAAGAATCTGCGGCAGCGCAGCAGGGAAGACAATTTTCCGTAGAAGGGCGAAATTCGATAGCCCAAAATTGCGCCCCGCGCGCCGGTAGATCGCGGGGACGCTCGAAACTCCCGCGACACACGCAACCACTATCGGGAAGAACGAGGCGAGAAAGACAAGGAAGATCGCTGCAGGGTCGCCCACCCCAAAGAAGACAATCGCCACTGGAATCCATGCGATCGGGCTGATGGGCCGCAGAATCTGCAACAGCGGATTCACCACCTGATTCGCTGCCGGGAACCAGCCAAGACACAGGCCAATGGGAATACCGGCCAGCGCCGCGACAGAATAGCCGATTGCAACCCGTCGCAGCGAGTCACCGATGTCGGCCAACAGCACGTGCTTGCGCATCAGCTCCGTAATCCCCTTTTCGACGCTGAGGGGGAAAGGGAAAATCTTCGTGCCGCTCCACTGGACCCCGTAGTGCCAGAGGCACAACAGCAAGGCTGCCGCCACAACCGGCCAGAACACCTTCTCCCACACGCGCGGACGCTTCAGTTGGCTCATATCTCGTAGGCCAGGCCAATCTGCTTCAACAGCTCATCGCGCAGCTCCAGATAACGCGGCGAACTGATGTTGCGCGGATGGGAAATATCGATGGGCAGAACCTTCTGAATCTTTGCCGGACGCGAACTAAGCACCACCACGCGATCGGCAAGCTGCACAGCTTCGTCGATGTCATGTGTGACAAAGACAATGGTGCGGCGCTCCGTTTGCCAGATGCGCAGCAGCTCGCCGCGCATGATCACGCGCGTGATGGAGTCGAGTGCGCCGAATGGCTCGTCGAGAAACAGGATGTCCGGATTGACGGCGAGAGCGCGCGCCACCTGCAGCCGTTGCCGCATGCCGCCGGAGAGATCAGACGGATACGTATGCTCAAAGCCCTGCAGCCTTACCAGCTGCACATAGTGCGCAATGCGCTGCTCCCGCTCCGAGCGCGAAAGTTTCGACAGGCCGAAGCCGATATTTCCTTCCACGGTGAGCCAGGGGAAGACGCCCCGTTCCTGGAAAACAAGGATGCGGCGCTGATCAGGACCGGTGACCGGTTCGCCGTCGATAGTCACCGATCCACGGGTCGGCGAAAGGAAGCCGCCCATCACGTTCAGCAGGGTCGATTTCCCGCACCCGGACGGCCCGACCACACAAATGAACTCGCCGTCCTCGATGCTTAGATTGATTTCATCGAGCGCTGAAACGCTTTTGCCGTCGCGCTCGTACACGACGCCAAGCTGCTGGGCGCGCAGCTTGTACCCTTTGGTCGAAATCGATCCTGCACTGTGCGTCGCAGACACTAGTCTTCCGAGGACCTCCATCGAAACGATTTCATCTGTTCGAGCGACCGCATGGCGAGATCGAGCAGCAGCCCTAGGACGCCGATCATCAGCATACCCGCGATGACGAGGTCGTAACGGTTGCCCGCATTGCGCGCATCCACAATCAAAAAGCCAAGCCCCGAATTCACCGCAATCATCTCCGCCGCCACCACAACCAGCCACGCAATGCCGAGCGTGATGCGCATGCCCACCAGCAATTGCGGCATCACCGCCGGATACAGAACCCGCGCTACAAACGCTGTCGAACTCAATCCAAAGTTGCGTCCCGCATCGATATACACCGCAGGAATGTTGTGCACCGCGCTCATAGCCGTTAGAAGCAGCGGAAAAAAGCACCCGACAAAGATCAGGAAGATCGACGAGAGGTCACCCACGCCGAACCAAAGAATCGCAATGGGAATCCACGCCAGCGGCGAGATCGGCCGGAAGATTTGGCTGAGCGGATTGAATGCCATTTCGCCGCGCCGATACCAGCCCAGCGCCAGCCCTAGCGGAATGGCCGTGATGCCGGCCAGCACAAATCCCCAAGTCACGCGAAACAGCGAGGCCACAATATACTTCAACAGCAATCCATGCCGAAGGAGCTCGCCGATGGCCGCCAGCACGGCCAGGGGCCCGGGAATCAGTAATCCAGGGTGCATGCGCACGGCCAGGTCCCAGAGAACAAGCAATGAAAGCAGAAACAGGATCGGACGCAGCCAGACGGGGAATCGCATCCGTTCGATCTCCTCAGCGGAATTTTGGGGAAGTCCACTCCCTCGTGGATCCTATGCGACCCGAACTCCAACACGCCTCCACCGAAAGGTGGAGAAGGGAACTGCGCGTCGAGCACTGTCTTCAATCCATGCTCTTACGTTACTTCGCGGAATTGTGCGTTAGAACAGAAAGCGCGCCGTGAGCACCAGGTTGTGGTTATAGGTGTGCAGATGCGACGTCGCAATCTGCTCGCCTGCTCCGAATGCGATCGCGCTTCGGCTCCCGGCGTCCTGTGGGTGAAACTTGAATTTGCTCACCGTCATCCCGGCGGTAAGAAAGTTCTGCATCTTGCCGTCGTTCTTTCCACCGAAAAAAAACGTCGCGTTGTTCTCGATCTCCGGCCAGAAGTATTTGTGAATCCGATACTCCGCTGTTGTATTCCACGCTACTGTCCGCCCCAGCTTGGCGGTGTCTCCAGTCGGAAGATTTGCCCCTGCGCACGAGATCACAGCAAACTTTCCGTTCCCTTTGCCGGTCAACAGCGTTGGTGAAATCGATGCATCCGTGCTGCCGTTGCTGTGGCTGCCTGTGGGGATCGTGGCTGTCAATTGCGCGCTGACCATCGCGTTGCCGTTCTTCTCGTTGCGCGACAGGATGCGGTACTTGTACAGAAACCCGACATCGCCAAACCCATCTTTTGCAGTTTTGACATTGTGCTGGATGTAGGGAGGGTAATAGACGTCGAATTCGCTGTTGAACCCAGGGATTAGGTTCAGCCCGCGACCCCCGCCGTAATTCCAGGTATCGGTAAGCGCCGGCGTAATCTGGCGTGTAAAGTCGGCGCGGAACACCTGGATCAGCATGGGATAAGGCGACACCAGTGGCACCGACCATGCCGGCTGCTTTGACTGGGTCTGGGACGCGCGCTTTTCCCAGCGCGCAAAGAAATTGTCTTGCGCAGGAAGAGCAGATCCCGCGCCCAGAGTGAGAAGAACCAGGGTTGCAACTTGTTTCAACAAAAACATCGACTCCGAAGGAGGGGTGGGGAAATCCAAATCACTCTACCGGAACGCAGATTCCGCACGCATCCATCGAAGGGTGGATGCGCCCCTCGACCGCTATGCCGCTATCGTTTAATCGAGAGCAGTCGCGTGGGGAATCGTCGGGGTCATTGCGAGTTGTGCCTTCGAACCTTCAGAATGAATGTGCAATGAAATCACCGGCAACTCCTTCCCCTCGTCCCGCCTCGCGCGATGCTTGCCGGATTCGGCGCAGTTGCGCCTACTTGATGGTCGTCCTCTTTGTTCTTGCCGGGTGCCGCCGCGGTGTCCAGTTGCCTGACCCTTCTTCAAAGACCTATGCCGATTTTGCCTCCGCTTTCTATGTTGGCCTCGCCGCTCTGCAGGTAGGCGACGACGTGCGGGCAGAGAGCACGCTTGCCGGCGCAACCAGTCTCGTCCCCGGCGAGCCTGCCGGGTGGGTGAACTGGGGCATTCTCGCCCTGCGCCAGCGCAACTTCGATGCCGCGGCCCAGCGTTTCAACCAGGCGCTCTCGCTCGACAAAGACGATGACCGCCTCTACTACTTGCAGGGACTCTTAGAAAGCGACCGCGGAAACTCCGGCCAGGCTATCGCCGACCTGCGCGAAGCGACGAAGCGCAACCCACGCAACCTGCGCGCCACCTACCTCCTCGCTTCTGAGGTCGAGCGCCAGGGGGACGAGCACAGCAACGTCGAGTTCCAAAGTCTCATTGAGCAATTGCTGGCTGCCCAGCCCTCAAATCTCGCGGCCCTTCTAGAGGAGTGCCGGATCGCCGCAAAACGAGGCGACGTCGCCGCATTGCGTTTCGCATTGGCCAGGGTCGAAGCGCAATCCGGCTCGTGGCCGGTCGAGGCGAAACAGCAACTCGACGCACTCGAGGCCGCGGCGAAAGGCTCCGATCCGCGTGCCGCCGCCACCCGCTCAATCTTTCTGCGCAACGTGCTCATGCGCGTCCCCGCATTCCGCACAAGCCTTCTCGCGCTCAAGGCCCAGCCCGGCGACGAGGCGCAGCCCTTCACGCATTTCGTCCGTCTGCAGACGCCCGTGTTTACGCCCGCGGCACCGGATCAGGGGATCACTTTTTCCGCGCAGACGCTGCCCCAACTCGCGGGCGCGGCTTGGACCTGGATCGGCGTTGTTTCGCTCGACGGAATGACCGCACCCGCCGTCGCAGTCGCCAATGGCCGCCAGGTCCGCTTGTCTACCAGTGCCACCCTCCCATTTCCCGGCGGAAAAGCCTCCGCAAATCCAACCCCCGATAGCGTCCTCGCGGTCGACTTCAACTACGACTTTAAATCCGACCTTGTTCTCGCGGGCGCCGGCGGCGTGCGCCTCTTTCGCCAAGACCGCCCTGACTCCTTCGCCGACGTAACCGCTGCAACCAAGCTCCCTGCTTCGATCCTTAACGCCGCCTACTCGGGCGCGTGGGCCGTTGACATCGAAGCGGATGGCGATCTCGACATAGTCCTTGGTTCGGCAAACGGTCTACCCGTAGTTCTCCGCAATAATGGCGACAATACCTTCCAGGCGATCCATCCTTTCTCCCACCTTTCCGGCATCCGCCAATTTGCCTGGGCCGACTTCAATGGCGATGGCAACCCCGACGCCGCCTTGATCGACGGCACTGGCCATCTCCATGTATTCCTGAACGAACGCTCCGGCAACTTTCACGAGATCGCTCTCCCCGCGCAGACAATCTCGGCAAAGGCCATCGCCGTGGGCGACGCCGATCACTCCGGGCCACTCTCCCTGCTGGTTGCCGATGCGAGCGGTTCCGTAACCGCGATGAATCTCCCCAGCGACAGCGGCGCATGGGCCGTCTCAACCTTGAAAGGCATTACAGTTCCTGACAGCCTTTTGAACGCCGACCCGCGTCTCCTCGTCGCCGATTTCGACAACAATGGCACCTTCGACCTTCTGGCTTTTTCCAACACCTCATTTCAACCACCGGCGCTCTGGCTGCAAGGCGCAGACAGCCAATTTCAGCAACTTGCGCACACCACCGATCCGGTCGCTTCACTTGCCGTCGTTGACTTGCGCACCAATGGCCGTCTCGATCTTGTTGCCCTTGCCTCCGACGGAAGTCCTTCCGACTTCATCAATCGAGGAACAAAGAACTACCACTGGCAAACCATACGACCCCGCGCCCGTCAGACAACGGGGGACCAGCGCGTGAACTCCTTCGGCATCGGAGGTGAAATTGAGATTCGTTCCGGACTCTTGCCGCAAAAGCAATCCATTACGTCTCCAGAATTGCACTTCGGCCTCGGTGAGCAGACTGGCACCGATGTCGCCCGTATCGTCTGGCCCAATGGATCGGTTCGCGCCGAGTTCGCCCTCAAGGCCGATCAGCCCGTCCTGACAGAGCAGCGATTGAAAGGCTCCTGCCCATTTCTCTTTGCCTGGAACGGTCACGCGATGCAGTTCGTCAAAGACACCGTGCCCTGGGGCTCCGCCATCGGGCTGCGCATCAATGCCATCGGCCCTGCGCGCGTCGCCGCCACTGAGGAGTGGTACAAGATCGGCAGCGACCAGCTTGCGCCACACGACGGTTTCTACGACCTGCGCATAACCGGCGAGCTGTGGGAAACCTACTACTACGATTCTCTGCGCCTGATGACCGTCGATCATCCTGCCGGCACCGAAATCTTCACCGACGAGCGTTTCGTTGTGCCCCCGGTCAAGCTTGCCGTCACTGCAGTCCAAACACCGCAACCCATCGCTCGCGCCATCGACGACAACGGCCAGGACGTAACCGCCATCCTTCGTTCTGTCGATGGCCGCTATCTCGACACCTTCGGCCGCGGCCAGTATCAGGGCGTTACGCGCGACCACTACGTCGAGATCGAATTTCCGCCCACCATTCCCGCGCATGGTCCGCTCTGGCTCATTGCAACCGGCTGGCTGCATCCATCCGATTCTTCACTCAACATCGCCATGGGGCAGGGCCACCACGCCGCACCTCGCCCGCTGAGCCTCGAGATCCCTGACGGGCATGGCGGCTGGCGCATGGTGCAAAGCAATCTTGGTTTCCCTGCCGGCCGCAACAAGACCTGCCTCATAGACATCACCGGCCTTTTTCCCGCAGGCACGCCCCGCGAACTCCGGCTCCGTACCAACCTCGAAGTCTATTGGGACTCGATTGAGTGGGCGGCCGGGGCGCCAAGTGCAGCTATCAAAATCACACCACTCCCACCCTCAACTGCGGATCTGCACTATCGCGGGTATTCCGTGATTCACCAGGCCAATGCCTCCTCGCCCGAGATCCCTGACTACAACCGCCTCGCCTCAACCACGCAAATCTGGCGCGACCTCAGCGGCTACTACACACGCTACGGCGACGTGCGCGAGCTGCTTGCCGCCGCCGATGATCGCTACGTCATCATGAATGCCGGAGACGAACTGGCCTTGCGTTTTGCCGCGCCACCGCCTCCACCGCCCGGCTTCGTGCGCGACTACGTGCTCGACGGCGACGGATGGATCAAGGATGGCGACTACAACTCCACCTACTCGGCCTCCGTGCTTCCGTATCCATACCACGCGCGACAAATCTACGACACGCCGCCGGGCAAACTCGAAGACGAATGGGTCTACAGGCATCACCCCGACGACTGGCAAACCTGGCAAACCCGCTATGTCTCGCCGGAAATCTTTCAAGACGCTTTGAGGAGCCACGCCACCCAATGAAACGAATCCCCGTGGCCCGTATTGCCGTGACCATCTTTTTTATAGGACTGCTCGCGACGCCCGCCGTGATGCGCTGGCGCCTTGCGCAGCGCACACTCGCGGCGCATACCACGCTCGATGTGCAAGCAGCCCTTGCGCGTCATGGTTTCTATCTCGCAGGAGGTCTCCCACTCGGCCGGAATCGACTTTGTGCATCAGGCGCCGACCCTCGATCCCCAACTCGAACCCCATCATGCCCGAGGTCGCATCCATGGGTGCGTCGGTCAGCATCGTCGACTTCGATCGCGACGGCTGGCCTGACATCTACGTTACCGACAGCAAAGAGGGCAGCAAGAATCATCTCTATCGCAATATGCACGACGGCACGTTTAAAGACGTCGCTGAGCAGACTCGGCATCGCCAACGTCAATCAGCCCGGCACTGGCGTCTCCATGGGCGCCGTCTGGGGCGACTACGACAACGATGGCTACGAAGACCTGTTTCTTTACAAATGGGGTCGCCCCGAGCTCTTCCATAACGACCACGGCCAGGGCTTCACGCGCGTCAGCGAGCAGGCAGGCCTGCCCTCGTGGATCAATGCCAATACAGCGGTTTGGTTTGACTATGACGGCGACGGCCGTCTCGATCTCTTTGTCGGCGGCTATTACCCTGAGGATGTCGATCTCTGGCATTTGAAGAACACCCGTATGATGCCGGAGAGTTTTGAGTATGCCAAGAATGGTGGTCGCAAATATCTCTTTCACAATCTCGGCAACGGCAAGTTTGAAGAAGTCAGCGCCAAGTTAGGCATCAGCAGTCGCCGCTGGGCACTTGCAGCAGGGGCTGCTGATTTGCGAGGCACCGGCCATCCTGATCTGTTCATCGCCAACGACTACGGTGTCTCCGAGCTCTATCTCAACGATGGCAAGCGCTTTCATGAGGCAGGCGAGCAGACCGGCGTGGGCTTTGCTCCCAAGAGCGGCATGAACGTGGCCTTTGGCGACGTTCTCAACGACGGCCATTACTCCGTCTACGTCTCGAACATTTCGGAGAATGGCGCGCTGATTCAGGGCAACAATCTGTGGGTTCCCAAACAGGACGCAGCTGAAAAAACGGTCTCGTTTGAAAATCTTGCCCGGGACATGGGCGTCGAACTGGGCGGATGGAGCTTTGGCGCGCAGTTCGGCGACCTCAACAACGACGGCACCCTCGATCTGTATCTCACCAATGGTTATGTCTCGCTCGATCGCAACAAAAGTTATTGGTACGATTTCACCAAGATAGCCGGTGGAAACTCCGCAATCATCGGCGACGCCAAAGACTGGCCCGCCATGGATGGCCGAAGCCTTTCCGGTTACCAGCAGAAGCATGTATGGCTCAATGACGGCAGCGGCAGGTTTATCGACGTCGCTCAGGCGGTCGGGGTGACCGACACCTACGATGGCCGCGCCGTCGCTTTGGCCGACCTGTGGAATCGCGGGGTGCTTGATGTTATCGTCGCCAATGAGCGAGGCCCGCTGCTCCTGTACAAAAACACGGTTGCGCCTGGGAATCAATGGATTGAGTTCGATCTCAGGGGTACCGCCAGCAACCGCAGCGCAATCGGTGCTGAGGTCGAGCTCTTCTGGAACGATCAGAAGCAGATTCAGACCGTCTCGGGCGGCAGCGGATTCTCCGCGCAAAACGATCGCCGCTTGCACTTCGGCCTCGGGAAAAATCCCCAAATCAAAACCGCCGTCATCCGTTGGCCTTCCGGCAAGGTCCAGACTATCAACTCGCTCACGCCCGGGAAACTGTATACGATTGAGGAGCCGCGATGAGCACGCCCACAACGCAAACCAAGACGACGGTGGCCCCGAATGAACCTCTCTTCAGGGGATGGACCCCTGTCTCCAGCAGCCTGAATCCTTATATTCCGCCAATCTTCATCACCCTCATCCTCATCGTTGGCCATCTCTCCTTCGGCATTCTCGAGAGCTATCAGAAGACGATTCTTGCCATCGTTTCTGCCATGGCCTGCGAGCTTGTGCTTGGCCGCATCTTCCTGCACAAGTGGCCGAATCTCGCCAGCTCCTACATCACGGGTATCAGCGTGGGCATTCTCCTTCGCGCGCCTGGTTTCTGGCCCTATGCTGTCTGCTCTCTGCTCTCAATCACTTCAAAATATGTGATTCGCCTAAACGGGCGCCACATCTTCAACCCCTCCAACTTCGGCATCTGCGCCATGCTCTTTCTGGCTTCAGATGCTGTGGCTACACTTAGTATTCAATGGGGCAACAATCTCGGCGCCATGATCGTCATCTGGACTCTCGGCAGCATTATCATCTGGCGCGCCCGGCGCTTCCACATTTGCGCCGTGTATGTCGCCTCGTTCCTGCTCTTCTCGTTTGTGCGCGCCGGCGTCACAGGTGACCCATGGCTCTCTGAAGTCTCGCCCATCACCGGCCCTGAGTATCAGCTGTTCACATTCTTCATGATTACCGATCCAAAAACGACGGTGCGCTCGAAATGGGGGCAGTGTGTCGTGGCCTTCTCGGTCGCGCTTGTTGAAATGATCTTCCGCCTTGAGCAGAGCATTTACGCGCCGCTCTACGCGCTCTTCTTCGTTGGTCCGATCGCGCTGGTCATTGAGATGGTGATCAATTCCCGCCGATCTGCGGTTGCCGTTGCGGCCCCATCCGTTGCCCATCCCTGAACGCCTTTAGCGCCTGATGAAGGACTGCACGTGAGACACTCTCCAAGCTCCATGCCGGCTCTTGCACTTGGACTCGCTGCTCTTTTCGCCGGATGCAAAAGCTCGGCACCTCCGCGGGCGAGCACCGCGCAATCCTCCACGCCGGCCAGCGTTCCGGCAACTCAATCGCAAACCGCCGGCGCGCCTTCTCCCGGCCGTCCATCCGGCCCCGTCCGCTTTACCGACATCACCGCGCAGGCCGGCATCCATTTCAAGCACAACAGTGGCGCCTTCGGCCAAAAATATTTACCGGAAACCATGGGCAGCGGCGTCTGCGTGCTCGATTACGATAACGACGGCTGGCAGGACATACTGCTCGTCAATTCCACTGATTGGCCCGGCCACGGCTCCGCCAAGTCGTACTCTGCTCTCTACCACAACGAGCACGACGGCACATTCAAAGACGTCACCAAAGAGGCTGGCCTCGCGGTCGAGATGTATGGGCTCGGCTGTGCCGTCGGCGACTACGACAACGACGGCCTCGACGACATCTACATCACCGCTCTCAACGGCAATCACCTGTTCCACAATGAAGGCAGCGGCAAGTTTGTCGACGTAACCCGCAAATCCGGCCTGCGCGATGGTGGATTCTCGACTGGCGCCGTCTGGTTCGACTACGACAACGACGGTAAGCTCGACCTCTTTGTCTCTCACTACGTCGACTGGTCCATCGCGACCGACCAGACCTGTGCGCTCGACGGCAAACATAAGTCCTACTGCACGCCCGAACTCTACAAAGGCCAGAGCGGCGCGCTCTTTCATAACCTTGGCCACGGACGCTTCGAAGATGTTACGCGCAAAGCCGGCCTGTACGACCCAACCAGCAAGTCCCTCGGCGTCGTCCTCATCGACTACGACAACGACGGATGGCTCGACCTGTTTGTTGCCAACGACACGCAACCCAACAAGCTCTACCGCAACAACCACAACGGCACTTTCACCGAGACTGCGCTTTCTGCTGGCGTGGCCTATAGCGACGCCGGCAAAGCGCGCGCGGGCATGGGGGCGGATGCAGGCGATTACGATCTCTCCGGCCGTCAGGGTCTCATCATCGGCAACTTTGCCAATGAGAGTCTCGCGCTCTACCGCAACGAAGGCTCCGGCCTCTTCTCCGATCAGTCAGTTGCTTCTGGAATCGCGTCACCCTCGGCAACCTCGCTCACCTTCTCAGCGTTCTTCTTCGACTACGATCTCGATGGGCTTCCTGACATCTTTGCGGCCAATGGCCACGTAGCCGACGACGTCAGCGTCATCCAGCCTACGCTGCACTATGCTGAGCCGCTGCTGCTCTTTCGCAATCGCGGCGCAGGCAAGTTCGAAGACATGTCCCATCGCGTCGGTGAGGCGCTCGAACAGCCGATCGTTGCGCGCGGTGCGGCCTTTGCCGACTTCGACAACGACGGTGATCTGGATGTGATCGTCTCCACCAGCAACGGCCCCGCAAAGCTTCTTCGCAACGAAAACGGAAATCAAAATGACATGCTGCGAATCAAGGCCACCGGTACGCGCTCCAATCGCGACGCCATCGGTGCCAAAGTAAGCGTCGTTTTGCAAAATGGCGTTCACCTCATGCAGATAGTCAAGGACGGCTCAAGTTATCTGTCGCAAAGTGAGCTGCCTCTGACCTTCGGCCTCGGGCGTCCCGGCGCAAACAGGATTGTAAGTCTTCAGATTGCTTGGCCTGGCGGCAAGAAGGAATCGTTCAAGGACGTCAAGCCGGACCAGTTTCTCATCATTCAAGAAGGGAAGGGAATCGTCTCCGCGCAGCCGATCTCTTTCTCTGCCGTTCTGAAGGCCGCGCCCCCGGCTCGCTAAGGCTAGCGCCTCATCGGTGCCGTTCCCAACGGAAAGAAGCCACATCGGTCCAGCAGCGCCTCTACGTCTTCGCGCGTTGCCTCGATCTTTGCGCATGCCGCGAGCAAATCATCGGCATCCACCGGATACCAGTTGCGGCCATTCGGCCTGCTCAGCCCAGCAACATCGATTGAGGCAATGGTGCGCAGTACCTCATCCTTCAGCCCTGCCGAGTCTTGTTCAGGCACCTTGCTTTGCGCCCTCTCCAGAATCTCCTTCATTCCTGGACCAAACGTAGAATGATCGTGCAATAGAAACGACTGCGCCAGGTGTGGCTTTCCCAGTCGCCGCGCTGTCTCCGCATAGCTCGCCGCCGCAAAGTAGAGCAGGCAGAGGGAGCGAAATAATGCAAAGTCGCTCATGCTTGCGTAGAGTGCTCCAATCAATCGTGCCGTCGCATGCAGTTCGCTCTTCGTCTTTCGTTCGTACTCGGCGAGGCCTGTCATGAATCCGGGCGATTCAATTCCTGCCTCAAGAATGCGCGCCATTCGTTCCACGCCCAGCAGTGTCAGTGGGAACCCGGTCGACAGAAGGGGATCCACAAATCCCGCGGCAGACGGCAACAATGCCCACCGGCTTCCCACAACTCGCTCGCTCAAAAACGAAAGCCCCTCGATATGCCGGAACGGCTCCACGGCGCGCGCATGCTTGAACTGTGCTCGCAGCGCCGGCATTGTGTCCAGCAGGCGATTCCACCCGGCCGCGCCTTCACACAAACCAAGCTCCGCCGCCATCGCCTCTGTTGCCGCCACGCCCGCGCTCGTGATGCCGTTGTTGAAGCGCAGCACCCAGATCCATCCGCCGTCGAAGATATGGTGCACCGCCGCGTCTTCCGGCGGATACGGCGGGCTGCCAAGTCCTGCATCGATGGGGCGAGTGACGCCCGTGAAGTGGCTCCAAAGCGCCTGCGTTCTCGGGTACTCCGGCAACTGCGCCTCACCCAATCGCAGCGCACGGTGCAGCAGCCCGCGGGGTCCCGTCGCATCAATCAGGAATTTCCCATGGATCGAAAGTTGTGCGCCGTTCCTGGTCACACCCAACTGCACGCCGCTCTCACCGCACTCGATCTCCTCAATCCGTGTCTCGTCGAGATACGCAACGCCCAACCCCTGCGCGCGTTCGGCCAGAAACTGATCAAACTCCGCGCGGTACCAGTGCGTATCGCCAATCTCATCGTGCGGGCTTGCCGCCACCAGAAGCTGCTTGCCAAACGATGCGGCAGGATCGTTCATCTCTCCCCGTTGATGGTGATAGAACGTAAATCCCCGCTTCAGTCCGCAGGCAATCTGCGGATAATTTCTCTGCCAGATTCCCCATTTCGCCAGTGGAGCGAGCTCCGGCAGATCGTAGCGGCGGCAAAGCTCTTCGAGCAGAAGATTCGCCAGCGGTGTCGACGACTCGCCAATCACCACCCGTGGATGCTTCCCGCGCTCCACCAGCGCGACGGAGTAGCCAAGCCGCTTCGCGATCATCGCCATCAGCGATCCCGCGAATCCCGATCCCGCCACGACGATATCGTAGGTGTCGGTCAACTCAATCCTCCGCATTGCGTGCATTTCATACCATCAAGCACCCCTTGACGCAGATTCATCAACTGCAGCCGCTCGATGCGGGCAGGCCAGCACTCGCGACAGCGGGGCTCGGTTTGCCGCAAGCCCCATAAATCCACAAACACGCGTCCGCGTCCCATGTTCAACCCATATACCATCGCGGCCTCCACCGTCGCGAGCCGCGGTGCGTTGAACTCCCCTGCACGCTCCAGCGTTTCCATCGCGCCATTGCCGCCGCGCGTGGGAATTAAACTCGCCGCCGTCGCTCCACAGTCAAAGGCAAACTCCAGCGAGCGCTCCGTCCACTCCAACGCCGCCTCCGCCTTCATAAACGGCGGCTGCACCAGGATGAATGTTCGTACATCCACATTCTGCGCGCGCAGCACACGGGCTGCCTGTCCAAACTCATCTACCGTCATTTGCTTGTTCAGCCGTGCAAGTACATCCGGGTGAACCGTCTCGAGTCCCATCGCCACTTCAAGCGGGTGTCCAAGAAGATCGCGAAAGTCATAGCACCGCGAACCTACAAGCGCCGGGTGGCACTCCACAATGGTTCGCTCAAAATGCCGCACCAGTCCGGCAATTGCCGCATAGTCCTCACGCGGAATCGCTTTCACGTCGAAAAAACTTCCGCTGTTGTAGAGCTTCACCTGCCGAGCCTTCGGCATCCGCTCCAGCGCATACGCAATCTGCCGGGGGATGGCACCGCGCTCCACAGGCTCCGTTAAGGTGTTCTTCCAGAGGTCGCACATCACGCAGCGCCACGGGCACTCGCGGTTGGTCAGAAAGACGGTCGCGACAGGCACCACTTCTCCGGTCGCGGAGCACTCCTCTTCAACAAAGAAAGCGTAGGGCCGGTTTGGATCAAGCTGTTCGCGCGGCGGTCGCTGCGCAACGATCCATTCCGCACGTTGCGTGGCCTCCTGAGGATATTCCATGTCTCGGAAAGACCTCACTCGTAGAGAGAAAGGAACTGCTTGCGATACTCCGCTTCCTGAAAAGGAAGCGTGCGCCGCAGCGCCTCTTCAGGCAGTGCGCCATGCTGGAACCGCCGTTTGGGATACACCGGCATCTTCATACCCGTCACTGCCACCACGCCGCGCTCTACGATCTCGCCCTTCAATTCGTAGAGCTTGTCCACGCTGTACTCCGTGAGTTGAATGAACGGAATCGCCTCCGCAACCCTGATGACTTTTGGCCGCGTGAAGGGGCTGAATCCCTCGAATCCAAAATGATGCGCCGGCGCATACGTGCGCGTGTACGAGCGGCTCAGACCGCCGCTGTACGTGAGTGAGTGCTTGATCTTTCCAACCCCCCAGCCCTCCTGGTACAGCATCGGGTTATTGATCACGCTGCGAATTGTCAGCTCGGGATTCTGTTCGATCGGGTAGTCTTTCAGATTCTCGTCGCCACCGTCGCCATCGGCGAGATACCTCCACTCCGGATAGCGCGCGCGAATCCCGCGGCACAGAGCCACCGCCATCGACGCCGACTCGATATCAAGCGGCTTGTAATCCTCCACAATGCGGATCGTCTCCTGCACATCAAGGGAGGCGCGGTCCGCCTCGACCGGCTCGAGAAACAATCCAAGCCCCAGCGCATCGAGAAATGCTCGTGCCTGCGCCACATCCGGTCCCTCGCCGAAATCGAGCACAAATGCTTTCAGCCTGGCGGGATTCATGCCGCGTTTCAGCATCGCGTGATATGTCGTGAGAAACACGCTGCCGCTGTCGACGCCCCCGGAGAAGCACACGCCGATCGGCTCGTGTGCGGGAACCGCATCCAGCCACTGCCCGATCTCATCGGCAAGCGCACCTATATACTGCCGCCCGATCACGTCGAGGTCCGCCGGCAGCGTACCCATCTCCGGCGTAAAAAACCGCGTGTAGACCGGGTCGGGATCGGGGCATCCGATGAGCTGAATCTCGACCATGTGATGTGCGGGCACCATGCGCGTATAGCTCGGATGAAACTGCGCACCCAGCCCTTCCTTGCGCAGCCAGTCGTAGATTGTGTCGATCCGCGACGCAACAATCAGCATGGGCCCGGCCTGTTGCTTGGCCAGAAAATAGCGCATCGGCCGGTCGAGCGAGCGAGCCATCCGCACCGTTTTACCAGCCCTTGCCAACAAGGCAAATGACCCCGCAATGCGTCCAACGGCGCTTGCTGAACCCTCCAGAAGGCAGCGCCTGGCCTCGTCCACACTCTGTCCGAAAACCTGGTTGCTTGCCGGGTCGATCAGGTCGACAATCCGCTCGACGTACTCGTGAGTTGCCACTTCAACCTCGCTCAATCATCGCTGCTCAACAGACTATACCGGTAGCCTATTCCCTGCGAAGTGGCCCGCTTTGATGAGATCAATGTGTCGGCGCAACGCATCGGCAGCTCGCGTAGCCCTCCGCCGTGTAGTTGGCCAGAGCGCAGGAATACTGCGGCCAAAGCAGTCTCAATTCCAGAGAACGATCGCGGACATAGTAATACCGGAGATAGGCTTCGCTCGCCGCTTTGATCGCCGGCACATCCGCCACAAAGTTCTTCGTCAGACTATCCAATGTTTTGGCGGAATAATTCGGTTCCTTGAAGGACCGGTCATAGTCATACTCTTCTTTCCACAAGGCATCGAGTCCTGTCTGATTCGACAAAGTAAACACCTGATAGTCGGCAAGCTGCGCCGTCGCGGCATCGATCGCGGCCACCGTGAACGAGGGGCTGTTGCCATTCACCGGAGAGATTGAAGCCACCAGCTTGATCGCGATGTCGCCGTGCGTTGACGAGGCTTCGCTACCGCGCAAAAGACGCATCTCGTCCATGTGCGTGTGTCCGAAGATCCCCAGCCGCACCACGTCGCCAAACTCCGCGAGCAGATTGGGCAAATCGTCCGAAGCCAGAAACATCTCAGGCGCTTCGCCCGCGCATACATTGCGAAATCTCCGCAGGGTCGAATACGGATCGATACCCGGAGGAATATGGCCCATCACCCAGACACTCTCGTGTTGGCGCCGCGCTTGCTCCAGCTTTTGCCGCAACCAGTCCAGTTGCTCGTCTGCCCCCGTCGTGTCTTTCGCGCCTCCACACGTTGTGTACTGCCTCGACATAAAAAGATCGTCAAGCACCAGCAGTTCGGCGTGCTTCATGGGTGCGGGCAGGGGAACCGCGTAGTAGCCCCCCGCTTCAAATGTTGCTTGCGCGTCGGCCTGCAGCGAGTCAGGAAAATGCGCCGTGACCAATGTCCCAGTGCGCTTCAGAAACTCGCTGTGCGCATCGAGCTTGTAGTCGTCGCAATCGGAGTCGTTGTTGCCGAGCGCCGCATAGACGCTCGCCGAGGGAAGTGCTGCGCGCAGCTCTTCGATCGTGAACTCAATGGTCTTGCTCACAAACGCCTGGTACTCCTCTGTACTTGCCTGGGGCAACACCTTGGTGAACTTGCAGTGGAATTTGTGCGCGATCAGATCTCCGCTGACCGTGATGAACTTCGCATCCGGAACTGCCTCCCGCATCGCTTTCAGGCTCGATTGATACAGCACATATGAGGTGTCCGGGCCGCGCGCGCCGCAGGCCTGCTGTAGCTCGTCGAATCGTTGTTCCCGGTCCGCAGAGGCTGGCTCTGTTAGGATTCCTTTCCACGCGTTCACCGGCGCGCCGGCCAGGCGTGCCGCCTTCTCGGGATCCCAGAACGGCTCGAAGTGAATGTCGCTCACAAAGAGTGCCCGCACCTGTTGCGGTGACCTGGCCTTCGACGCAGTGGCGCTGCTCTTGGCCGGCCGCGGCGCTTGAGCTGCCATCGCGCGCTCCGCGGCAAGAAGTAGGAAACAGCAAAGAACAACCCGGCTCAGCCAGATTTGCAAACCCACTTGGTTCATTCCTGATCCTCGCCTCTGCCCGCACCGCGAGCAGATGTCTCCTTCGAATCGATCAACAGCCTCAACAACCCTTGCTTGCATGGTATCCGGAACCTGCCGCGACTCAGCCAATCGCGCCGTGGCGCGCCAGTGCAGATTGTCTTCGAGTGGGAGATTGCTTGATCTGGCCGGTTACGATTCCAGGAAACCCGGAAGCACAAATTCGAAGCCGCCGCCATCCGGGCCCCATCGCACTACGCGCGAATGTACCGTGATGCTGTCGCGTCCGCCCTGGCCGCTGCTGTCCACCATCTGCAGGGTCACGCGAACGATCGTCCCCGGCAGCCAGCGTTCCTGCGTGCACATATAAAACCCGGTCACGCTGATGTCCTTGATGGGATGCGGCCGCGGCGCTCCCCCCGTGAAGAAGTAGGCGACCAGCCCTGGCATCGGCAGGCGCACCGCGCGCCGTTCTTCGCTGCGCTTCTGCTTCACCTTCTCCAGTTCCAGATCCGGGTAGAGCCACGACAGAAGCTGCAGCTTCAGCGATCGCTCCTCGTCTTCAAATTCGTTCTGCTTCTTTTCGTCCCCAAGGCACGGTATTCGAATTTCCGGCGGTCGCGAGGGATCGAACTCCGGAAACAGCGTGTACAGCAGCTTCACGTCCCACGAAGGCTTCTTCTTCCTGAGGGCAATCTCATCTTTGCGTGCGTCGCGTCCCTGGTCCACGGTTCGCGGAAAAACTGGCAGCTCGTTCTTCACCGGCAACAGGGCATCGCTGGGGGGATGCACGGGCGCAGCCGGCGGCGGCACACTCGTTTGCGCGGCACTCTTCGATCGACGCGCTGGTGGCTGGCTGATCTGCGGGATCGCCTCAAGGGCCGGTTCGGATTGCCGCGGAGGAGCTGCCGGGACCGAAGACACCGGGGCTGGAGATACCTGAGGCGCTGGTGCCTGAGAGAGCTCCTCCGTCGTGTCCTCTTCGGGCGCCAGAAAGATCGATAGAAACGTAGTTGGCGGCGGTGCGGCAGAAGTGGGAGTTGCCGTCTCCGGCGCGATAAGCGTTGGCTCAGGCTGGTCCGCGGGAGTCGCGAAACTCGTTTCGGAGATCGTTGTCCCTTCCGAAGCGGCCGACCCGTTTTGCGCCGCGTGTCCGGGAGCTGATGTGATGGGGATAACCACCCCGAACAGCGGTGGAGCCGGAGTTGCGGGATGCCTTTCCTGAAGCGGGCTCGCAGCCTGCTGTGTCATTTCTTCCTGGATATCCGTGACGGCAACCTGGGTTGCCGCAGCTTCCAGTTCAGGCAGCGGGACCATTTCGGCCAGTTGTGCGCCCTTCATCAGCCGTCCGGAGTGGACCATGCTGGGGGGGCGAGCCTCGCTCCCGGTTTCTGCCGGCGCGGTCAATACCCGCGCGCTATGCGCCTGGATGATGCGTGTAGCACTCGCCGCGGGCTGCACTCGTTCTTTCCCCGCACCCGAAAACGTGGCCTGCTGGACCACTGACGCCGACGAACCCCGTGCGCCGTAGAACGCTCCGCTACCAGCGTCTTCCGTCGATGGAGGTCGAAACGCAGGCGAGAGTCCGAGGACAGATTTGGAGGTCTTGGTCAGCCGGCCCGAACCACCCGGCGTTGACCCCATCGGATTCGGTGCCGACCCGGTCGGCGCGGGTACCTCGCTCGCGGCGGCCGCGGCGTTGCCCCCATTCTGCCCCCGGGCGGCAAGAAATTGATCCAGCGGTACCCCTACGTTTTCCGGCGGCGGCACCGGGAAAGCTGCATTGAAGAAGTGCGCCGGCTGATCCGGGCGGCCTCCCGTGCCCACAGAGGAAGCAGCGGGTGCCGGTGTCTGCGGCTTTGCCTGCGGCAGCGCGCGGCGAGCTGCCTTCGCGTCAGCGCGGGCTGCGCTCTCACTCCCTTCAATGGATGCTTGTGCCACCGGGCCACCATCTTCGGCGCGAAACAGCAGCTTGTCTCCGGGGCGTGTCCTTGAGGTCAGAATTGCCGTTGGGGGCAGAACCAGCGCACTGGCCGGATCGCCGCGGAACGGTTCGTACTCGCCTTGTGTCGAGATCTCGACGCAATGAACGACCCGATACTCCTTGTCGAGATAGATCAAATCGAAGGGCGAAAGCGTACGCGCAACAGGAACGCCTTTGAAGTTCGTCAGCCACAGCCCCGCCCGTACATCCGGTCCCAGTCCTTCCATCAGGACCTTGAGAACGCGGAGCGGCTCCTGCGCTGCATCAACGATCACCAGGCCCGAGGTGAGGCGCCTCTGGCTCCGTTCGTTGTACGTATTGATGATCTTCGTGTCCACGGTTCCTCGACTCGACGAAGAAGCAATTGCCCCGCTAGGCGAAACCGCTCGTACCCAGGCCCATCGTTGGGGATATTCTGTGACTGTACCTCAAACCCTGAGGGGGGCGCGTTCATGTGCATCGCTGCTTTTGTCCAGGCCTTCAACCTATGTCTTCCGTCTTCTGGCTAACAGGTTGAAACACCGTGGCTTGCCGTCTCAGGTCTGGCCCGTTCGATGCTTGGCCACTTGGCGCAGTTTTGCATCGCCCAGTGGCCAAGGTCAAGAAATAACTGGGTGTAGGAACACTCCGAAGTGCCGAAATCCGCAACGCTCCCGACCGTCGCCCTGCGCGGCCCACTCGCTAGTTGTTTTTCAACCAGTTATCCGAGTTTGCCCACCGGCGCCTGCCACTGCTCCTCGCTGGGTGAAGCAAGCCCGTAGAACACCCTTGGCTCTCCACGGAAGCGTTTGCAGCGCGCGAACAGAGCAAGGCCCAGGCTCGTCGGGGTCACATTGAAACCTTCCACTGGGACAAACATCGATGTCCTGAACCGCTCCTCCAGCAGACCTAGCTCCGAAAGATGCTGCAGGGCCCGCCCCATCGTCAGAAGGTCGCGTGTGCCGGAGAGCTTCATTGTCTCCTCCGCCGTGCAGACCAGGTGTTGTGCCGAAACCATCCCCGATTCCGCCACGTATTTCGTCGCCCGCATGCAGGTTGCGTTCAAAAGCCGGGCATGCGCCGGGGTTAGCTGGCTGAAGATCTCAAGAAACGGGCGGCTCGATTCGTCGTCCTGTTCGGTCGAACAGCTTGCCGCCAGAAGCCCCGCCCAGGACTGTTGCATTTCCTGGTCATCAGCCCAGGAACCGTCGTGCAGAAGGCGCATGACAAACTCCGGGCTGGCGTGGAGTTCGTCGCTCAGCGAGGCGGCGCCGACAAAGCCTTCGGCCTGCAAACCGATCTCGATTGCGTTCCAAAACCGATGACCGCCCAGCGCGTTGCGAAGGTACGTCCACACCGCAAGCCCGTCTGGCGCACAGATCCGGTGGAAGAAGGCCATCGCCTTTGCTGTCTTGAGAGGTCCCAGCACTGGGTCATGTCCCGATTCGCGCGGCGCGGTCTCCACCAGGGTGACCCACGTCCGTGTGTCCAAATTGCTCGGAACGTCAAAAGAGAGTCCTACGCCATCCTCTTCGCAGCGCACCACCCGTGCCTGCAGGGTCACTTGATCGCCTGCGGACCCGCCCATGACCGCGGCGTGATCCAAAGTCAGGGTCACCGGCGTTCCTGGGTTCCAGCGCTTCTCCGTGATCAGGAAAATGCCGGTCGCACTGATGTCTCTTATCGAATCGACCGCGACCGCTTCACCTGCCCAGTGCCTCGCCGCAAATCCTTCGCCGGGACGGCGCGCAGCAATCCTGCGATTCCCGACGGCAGCTCGCGCGATCCAGTTTTTCAACGACATCTTCGAATTCCTGACCCCCACCAACCCCGATCGCCGCGAGCCCAGCCGCGTGAGGGAAGAGTCTCACCTCCGTCTCTCGGCTGGGAGAACGCAAATTGCGGGTCTTGAGAATTTTATGGAGCGTCGAACCGGATCGAGTGTGAGGCCCGTCACCCCACTTGTCGCAAAGACTAAGTACTTCAGCGCAAAGCAAATCCTGCGCGCGCCTCACCGCGCGATCCGCCCAGCCTCCTCCGCAGTCATTTGCCACACCCTTGAGTGCAGAGCGAAGATAGCCGCATGACCCTCTACTGCGCCGAGGGCGGCCCCGATGCGGACCTCTCCGCCGATCAATTGAAACGCCTGCTGACCACCGCTCTCGCCCGGCTCGGCGCACGCAAGCGCGTTCTCGCCGTCCCGCCCGACATCACCCGCTTCCACTCCCAGGCGGGCATGCTCACCCGCTTTGCCTGGCAGCACTACGGCGATCGCTCTCAAGGCTGTTCTACCCGCCATCGGCACCCACGTCCCCATGCAGCCGGAGCAGATCGAGCACATGTTCGGCGACATCCCGCAGAGCCTCTTCCGCGTCCACAACTGGCGCACCGACGTCGATACCCTCGGCGAGGTGCCCGGCGCTTTCATTCACGAGCAGTCCGAAGGCAAGCTCGACTTCGCCTGGCCCGCGCAGGTCAACCGCCTTATCGTCGAGGGCGGCTTCGATCTCATTCTCTCCATCGGCCAGGTCGTGCCGCATGAAGTGATCGGCATGGCCAACTACAACAAGAACATCCTCGTCGGCACCGGCGGACGCGAAGGCATCAACCGCAGCCACTATCTCGGCGCCGTCTACGGCATGGAGCGCATCATGGGCCGCGCCGAAAATCCTGTCCGCGCCGTGCTCAACTACGCCTCCGATCATTTCCTCCGCAACCTGCCCATCGTCTATGTGCAGACCGTCGTCGGCCGCAAAGCCGACGGCGATCTCGCCGTCCGCGGCCTCTTCATCGGCGACGACGCCGAGTGCTTCCACCGCGCCGCCGAGCTCAGCCTCGAGGTCAACTTCGAGATGGTTGAGGAGCCGATCCGCAAGGCCGTCGTCTATCTCGACCCGCACGAGTTCCACTCCACCTGGCTCGGCAACAAGGCCGTCTATCGCACCCGCATGGCCCTTGCCGACGGCGCGGAACTCATCATTCTGGCTCCCGCCGTAAAGGAATTCGGCGAAGACAAGGGCATCGACGCCCTGATCCGCAAGTACGGCTATCGCGGAACGCCCGCAACCCTCGTTGCGGTTGCGGCCAATCCCGACCTTGCCTCGGACTTGAGCGCCGCCGCTCATCTCATTCACGGCTCGTCGGAGGGTCGCTTCACCATTACCTGGTGCCCCGGCCATCTCACCCGCGAAGAAATCGAGGGTGTCGGTTTCCAGTACGGCGACCTGGCCACGATGCTCACTCGCTACGATCCGGCGAAGCTCCATCACGGCGAAAACACCGTCGACGGTGAAGAGATATTCTTCATCGCCAACCCGGGCCTCGGGCTCTGGGCGCACGCGTCCAGGCTCAAATCGCCCGCTCGCCCGCCAGCAACAGCCATCGCCTGACCCAATCACCAGTCGCCCGACCCAATCACCCGCAGCCTCGTCATCCTGAGCTTCGGCGCGTTTGGGGCCCCGTCGCGCGCGACAGTGTGCGATGGGGTAAGCCGAGCGAAGGATCTGCTTCTCGGGATCCTTCAATCTCTCCGACAATGGGTGCCCCGTCCTTTCCACTTCTCCCTGCGGAAAGGGTGGGAAAGCGACGAACCCCGGCAACCTAAACCACGCCCAGCTCTTTCAGCAGGAACGCATAGTCGAACGCGATCTCCTTCAGATAGTCGTACCGCCCGCTCGCCCCGCCGTGCCCTGCCTGCATATTCGTCACCAGCAGCAGCAGCCGGTCGTCCGTCTTCAGCGTCCGCAGCTTCGCTACATACTTCGCCGGCTCCCAGTACATCACCTGGCTGTCGTAGCAGCGACGTCTTCACTAGCATCGCCGGATAACTCGCCGCCTTCAAGTTGTCGTACGGCGAGTAACTCAGCATGTACTTGAAGTACGTCTCCTCATTCGGATTGCCCCACTCCTCGTACTCCGGAACCGTCAGGGGCAGGGAAGCGTCGAGCATCGTGTTCATCACGTCCACAAACGGCACATGCGACAACACCACGCGAAACAGATCGGGCCGCAGATTCACCACCGCGCCCATCAGCAGCCCGCCCGCCGATCCGCCCTCGATCGCCACGCGCTCCGGATCGCCATAGCCCGCCGTCGTCAGATGCTCCACTGCCGCAATAAAGTCCGTGAACGTGTTGCGCTTCACCAGCATCTTGCCCGCGTCGTGCCACGGCTCGCCCAGGTCGCCGCCACCGCGAATGTGCGCATACGCCATCACCACGCCGCGGTCGAGCAGGCTCAGCCGGTTTGAATTGAACCCGAGCGGCAGCGAATATCCATACGATCCGTAGCCGTACACATACAGCGGATTCTTGCCTGGTTCGCGCCTGTCCTTGCGATACACCAGCGACACCGGCACCTCGACGCCATCCTCTGCCGTCGCGTGCACCCGCTCGCTCGCGTAGAGCGTGCGATCGAATCCGCCCGGAACCTCCACCTGCTTCAGCAGCGTCGAGTCGCCGTCTCCACGTCGTACTCGTACACCGAACTCGGCGTCACCAGCGATTGGTACGCATAGCGAAACGTCGTCGTCTCGAAGATCCGGTTCACGTGCGGGTTCGCGCTGTACGCCGGCTCAGGAAACGCAATCTCGCTCGCCTGCTCCGCCTCCGGCCCGTCGCCTGTCAAACTGCCAGATCCGCAGCCGCGGCAGCCCATCCTCGCGCTCGCACGCCACAAAGAATCCCGCGAACAGATCCACATCCTCCAGCATCACATCCGCGCGATGCGGAATCCGCTCCGTCCAGTGCTCGCGGCCCGGCGTCTCCACCGGCGCCGTCACCAGCCGAAAGTTTTTCCCTTGTCGTTCGTCCGGATAAACCAAAGCCCATTGCGATGATCGATCGAGTATTCGTGCTCGTCTTCGCGCGCGGCAATCAGATCGAACGTTCCCGTCTGGCTCATCCGCTGCCAGCACGCGGCACTCCGCTCGTCGTGTGGCTCCCCGATTCAAGCACCAGGTACTTGCCGTCGCGCGTCCGCCCCGCGCCCAGGTTGAAGCGTTCGTCGTCATCCTGGTAAATCAGCACATTCGCCGCGTGGTCCTTGCCCAGTACGTGCCGCCACAGCTGGTACTGCCGCTTCTGCTCTTCGTCTTCCACCGTGTAGAACAGCGTGCGATTGTCCGCAGCCCATACCACCGACCCCACGCGCTCCACCGTCCCCGGCAGCGTTTCGCCGGTTTCGAGATCCTTGATATGCAGCGTGTACTGCCGGAACCCGGTCGTGTCCGTCGTGTACGCCAGCCAGCGGCCGTCGTCGGAGATATCGGTTGCGCCGATCGCAAAGAATGCGTGCCCCTCGGCCAGCTTGTTCCCGTCCAGGATCACTTCTTCCGGCGCGTCGGCTGCGGGCCCCTGGGCATCGCCGCGCTTCCGGCATGAGATCGCGTACTGCAGCTTCTCCTCGGTCCGCGTGTAATACCACCACGCGCCGTCGCGAAAGGGAACAGACACATCGGTCTGTTTGATGTGGCTCAGCATCTCTTCGTAGAGCGTGTCGCGCAGCGCGCTTAGCGGCGCCGTCACAGCGTCGGCGTACGCATTCTCCGCTTCGAGAAATGCGCGCACTTCGGGGCTTTCCTTGTCGCGCAGCCAGGCGTAGTCATCGGTCAGCGTGATTCTATGCAGCGTGGTCTGCTTGCGCTCGATGCGCGCACCTTTGGGGAGGGGGATCGTGTCGGGATTCATCTCAATTTAAGTGTAGTGTGCATCCACGCCGCAACCCGCACGACCAGGGGTGCCCCAGGTCTCGATTTTGAGACTTGGGAAAACTGGATTCATCCTGGCCCTCTCACGCGGTCAACCTTCTACCGTTCTTCCTCGGTTGCCGTGGCTTCGAGCTTCTGTCGCCAGAAATAGAAACGCAGCCGCCACACGCTGGCTTGGGCATGACCGCCCCGCAGCGGCGGATTGAATGTCCATCCCTCCGCTGCCCTTTGAGAGATGCGCGCGAAATAATTCCCGGGCCCGGGTGAAACGTACGATGCGTCCGCAACCTTCCCGCTGCGATCCACGGTAACTCGAAGAACCACATCCACCGGCGCATGCATGCTCGACGTTGCGGCCGGCGATGGGCTCGGAAGAACGCGCGTGGCCACTTCGCCGCTTGCATTCGCGGGACGCGCCGGTGCCGAGGAATCCTCTGCAGCTGTCTTTGTTCCGCTCTGCGCCTCGCCGTTCTTCTGTGCGCTTATCGGCCCCGGTGCAGTCCTTTCCCGCGGTGCCGGCGAATGAGCCTCCGGCGGTGTGGACACCCCCGTCATCGGTGCACTTGGCGCAGCCGCGCCGGACGGGCCGCTCGAAGTTTCTGTTTGCCTCGTCGCATCTTCCCGCGAAGGCGCGTTCTCTCTTTCAGCCTCGGTCGAGGGTGCCGACGGAGTGGCCGTCTCGCTCGATGCGCTCGCTGGCGGCTGCACAGCAGCACTTTGCCGAACCGCCGGGGCACCCGGCGACCCAAAGGGCCAAGACACCTTCACCATCCCGCTGCGCACCAGCGCAAACCCCGCGATCACCAGCACCAGCACAATGCCGAACACGAGGGGCAGAAGGGAATTCCTGGTCAGATTCGCTTCTTCAATATCTTCGAAGAGCCCCCGCGTCGTGGGTTCATCGTCCGCCACCCACCGGCTTGCCGGCCTTGGTGCCGCGGGCTTCTCCACCTGCGCGGGCGCAACGGGTTCAGGCATTGGAATTGGTTCCGGCACCGTCGCGTTTGGTTCAGGCCCTGCGACCGCTGGCTCTGGCGGCGCGACCCTGCGGTCTTGAAATTTCGCTCGCGGATGCGGAGACTCCGCTCTGCGATCCGCTCCTCCGGCGCGACGGTCCGGCAGCGGCGCCCACGGTTCCGGTGCAACCCCCGCAGCCATCCCTGTTGCTTTAGGAAACAGAGGATGCGCAATCGGCGCATCTGCCGCATCTGCCCCCCGGCTTCCCGACACGGAGTGTTTCTCTGGTGGGGCCTGGCTTTCCGGGGAGGCCTGGATTCCGGAGGCTGCTGCTGCCGGAGCTGCGGCGCTGCTGGCCAGGTGGGCCCGCACGTTGTCGAGATGAGCGCGTACCTCATCCAGCTTGTAACGCCACGTCGGATCGATCGGGAGGCATCTACGTGCGAGCACAAGAAACGAGCCAGGAAGGGAATCAGGAACCACGGGCTGATGCACGGTGGAGCCATCCCACACCGGCAAACGCTGCGTCAGTGCTTCGACCATGGTCACGCCCAGCGACCAAATGTCCGCCGCCGCCGTTACGGTCGCCTCGCCCGCTTCAGGAGCATCGTAGGTGCTGCGCGTCGCCAACGGCCGGTGAACTCCTCCAGCCAGCAAAAACTCGTCTGTGGAGATCTTCAGCTCTTCGTTCACGATCAGAATGTTCGTGGGCTTCAGGTGGCCATGGACGATGCCATTGCCATGAAGGTGCGCGAGTGCGTCCACCACCGCCTGCACAATGTCTTTCGTCTCGTCCGCACCGAGGGCCCGATGCTGAATGAACTGAGAGAGAACCCGCTCCGCATACTCGGTGACGACATACACCATTTGCGTGTCTTGAATCGTGCACTGGCCGCAGTCAAGCACAGGCATGAGGTGGCTATTCGAAAGAGTCTTCGCTATCTCCCATTGCGCCATTAGGCCGTCGGCCTCGCTGCCCACCGCCCGGAACAGCTTGATTGCCGCTTTGTGCGCTCCCTGCCGAAGGGTCAGAAATACGTCCCGATCGCTGGATCCTCCCAGCCACTCCAGAAGCGCGAATTTTCCGTCAACTGTGAGCCCTTCCCACTCTTGATGAATCGACGTGCCGTCCATGGAAAGAGATTCTATCGAAGCTCCGGGCAAGTCCTCTGTGCAATCCAACGCAAGTTGCTGCAGCTCTATGTTTTTGGGCATGTATCAAAGCGTCGCAGGCTGCTGATAACGGCCCCCGCGGCTCAAGTCTCCTTGGAATGGTTGGATGCGCATCGGCAAAAAGGGTAGGATGCTCTCTCGAGCCGGACCTGTCGCTCCCAAACACCCCGCAAGGGAACCGCACGACCGCCCGCCACGTACAATGGAGTGCGATGAAAGCGTTTCAGCGCGCCAGTTTGTTCCGCCTTCCTCGGCTGCTTGCCGGCCTCCTTCTTCTTTCCCTCCCGGTCCTCCGCGCCGAGCAGGTCAAAGACCTGCCTAAGCCCACGGACTACGTCAGCGACTTGGCCCACGTCCTCTCGCCCGAGGCTGTCACCCAGCTCGACACCCTCTGCGCGCAGCTCGACCATTCAAAGGCCAACTCACAGATTGCCATCGTCACCGTCCGCAATCTCAACGGCGATGACGCCGCCGACTTCGCCCTTCAGCTTGAAGACGCCTGGAAGATCGGCAAGAAGGGCTCCGACAAAGGCGTCCTGGTTCTGCTCGCTGTCGACGACCACAAATATCGAATCGACGTCGGCTACGGCCTCGAAGGTATCCTCAACGATGCCCGCATCGGCGACATTGGGCGCGCGATGGTCCCGTACCTGCGCGCCCGCGATTATGACGGCGCTGTCTCACTCGCCGTCGGGCAGGTGGCGCAGATCATCGCTACCGACGCCGGCGTCACCCTCACCAATCAGCCGCAGGAAGCCCCCGAGCCTCAGGGCCATCATCAAACCAGCGCGCTGCCCTTCATCTTGTTCGTGATCATCTTTCTGTTCTTTGGCGGATTCACCGTGCTCCGTCTTCTCCTCTTTCTAGGCCTCTTCGGCGGCGGCTTTCGCGGGGGTCCTTGGATGGGCGGCGGCTTCGGCGGGGGCGGAGGAGGCTTTGGAGGGGGTGGCGGTGGCGGAGGAGGAGGCGGTTTCGGCGGCTTTGGCGGCGGAAGTTTTGGCGGCGGTGGCGCCGGGGGAGACTGGTGAGAACAGGCGCCGGGGCGTGCAGTTCATCAATCCGCACGAAAATGGGTGCCCCAGGGTCTCTATTTTGAGACCTGGGAAAGCACGAACCCCAACGAACTCGAAGTATCAGGACATGACCGCTTGGCCTGACTCAGTCGGAGGGAGGCGGGGGTTTTAACCCCCCGCATGAAGGAAGCAGAATCGGTACCGGCTTGAGCCGCGGAGTTTCGCAAATGGGGAAATCGTAACCAGTATCGAATCCATTTTTTTGAAATATGCAATCGACAATGGGAACAGAAACAGGCAACCGAACCTTCAACTTGTTTTGAAGGGGTCCGCTGCAGCGGACCGGAGGAGAAAAGGAAAGTATGAAGGCACTTTGGGTCTTTCTTGGAATTATTGGCGTGCTCGTGATCGCGGCGCTCATGGTCTTCGGCAGCTACGTCAGCGCGCGCAACCAGATGGTCGCCTACGATCAGGGCGTCAAAGCCTCCTGGTCAGAGGTAGATGTCCAACTCGAGCGTCGCGCCGACCTCATCCCCAACCTCGTTGAAACCGTCAAGGGATTCACAAAAGAAGAGAGCACGGTCTTCGGCGACATCGCCAACGCCCGCGCCGGCCTGCTCAATGCGCGCGGACCCGAGGCCAAGATCGCCGCCAATGGCACCCTCGACTCCGCCTTCGGCCGCCTGCTGGCGTTAACCGAAAACTATCCGCAATTGCGTTCGAGCGAGCAGTTCATGCGCCTGCAGGACGAGCTGGCCGGCACTGAAAATCGCATCAGCGTGGCCCGCAAGCGCTACAACGATTCGCTGCAGACCTACAACACCTTCGTGCTGCAATTCCCCAACAGCATCTGGGCGGGCATCGCCGGATTCAAGCAGAACAATGCCTACTTCACCGCCAGCCCCACGGCCCAGCAGGTGCCGAACGTCAAGTTCTGACGCGTCCTGCGGCAAAACAAAAAGGCCATCCCAATCGGGGTGGCCTTTTCCACATGCAAGGAGGTTGTGACCTCGAATTGCTTACTTGTACGACGCGATCGCGCTTGCCTCGTCGTCGTAGATGTCAAAAACGGTGTAAAGCTTGGTCAGCTGCAGCACGTCCTTCACCTTCTTGGTGAGGCTCAGCAGCTTCAGAGCGGCGCCCTGGTTCTTCGACGTCGTGTACGCGCTCACCAGTTCGCCCAGACCCGAGCTATCGATGTAATTCACGTCGCCGAGGTTGAGCAGAATCGTCTTCTGCCCCTTGCTGATCAGGTCGCGAATGGCCTCGCGTAGTTGCACACTTCCTTCGCCGAGAGTAATCCGCCCGCTGAGGTCGAGCACGGTCACACCGTCCACTTCACGGGAAGCAATTGTAAGTGCCACGGAAATTCCTCCTTCTTTCAGTGTTACGGTTATAGCACCTTAGCAGGCGCTCGTGGAGTGATAGGCATCCCATCGAATCCGATGGTCGTATTTCTCCCACGCGAATCAAGGGGTGCGGGTCGCGGTGCCTCAGGTTGGTTCTTGGGCTGGCGCCAGATGTTTTACAAGCGTCAACTCGGTGCCGGGGTGCAATTGTCGAAAGTGTACCTCATCCATGAACGACCGGATCAGGAAGATACCGCGGCCCGTGCCGCGCAAGAGATTCTCTGGAGCCAATGGGTCCGGCAGCGTGTCCGGATCGACACCTTTGCCCTCATCGCTGATCTTGATCACGAGCGATTTTCCGGTGTTCTCGAGGCTCACCGAGATCTTCTTCGCCGGGTCGTACTCGTTTCCATGTAAAACCGCATTCACCGCTGCCTCGCGCACGGCCATTGCCATGCGAAACCGCTCGTCCTCATCGAATCCGGCGTCGGTGGCGAACTTCTCTGCCGCGGCTTCCACTTCGCCCACGCTGTCCATGGTTGAGCTCAGGGCAAAACTCAACCGACCTGCTCGTGGTTTCTCCAAAAGTCTTTCTCCACCTCTGCCGGAACGAGGAAGGAAGCAACACACCGGTTCGATCGGCCCACCGTACCACCCGTTACCACGGTCTCGTTCGAGAGTGCGAGCTACTTCAATCGTGGAAGCGCTTTAGCTGGCAGTTTCAAGTCTCGCGCTGCTGGTGTCAAGCGCCGCCCCTTCACGACCCCCAGCTGTGTCCCGTTCTCCGTTGCGCATGCGGATGCGTTTGCTGCCTCACCCGGCACCAAAGGGCTACACTTTTCTCATGTCGCTCCGCAGCAATGGACGGGTAAGTCTCACCGCGCTCCTCGGTACTCCCGTGACCGATGCGAGCGGTCAGCTCCGCGGCCGACTCAAGGACGTCGCCGTGGCCACCGGCGCCGATGCCGGTAAAGTTGCCGGCCTCGTTCTTAAGTCCCGTGCCGGTCTCGTCCTCGTGCCCTCCCAGGACGTGATCGAAACGCCCGCCGGCACGCTCGAACTGCGCTCCACCGACGCCATTGTTCCCCTCAAAGACGAGGGCAGCTTCCTCTTTCTTCAGCAGGATCTCGTCGACCGCCAGATCATCGACATTAACGGCCGCAAGGTTGTTCGCGTCAACGACGTCGATCTCGAGTGGATGCAACAGGGCGATATGCGCATCTTGCGCGTCGTCGAGGTCGAGGTCGGCCTGCGCGGCGCCTTTCGCCGCGTCTTCAAGGGCATCCTGCCCCGCGCTTCCCTCGAATCGCTCTCCCGAAAATTCAAATACCGTGGTATCCCCTGGCACTTTGTCGACGTCATTGAGGTCGATCCGGCGCGCCGCGTCAAGCTGCGCATCGCACACGAACGCCTCGCTGATATGCACCCCTCCGATCTCGCCGACATTCTCGAAGATCTTGCCCCCGCCGAACGCGACGCCGTCTTTACCTCGCTCGATGAGGAGGTTGCTGCCGAAGCCCTTGAAGAGGTCGATCCCAAGCTCCAGAAGTCACTCCTCGAAAAGCTCGACGAAGAGCGCATCGCTGACATCGTCGAGGAAATGGACCCCGCCGCTGCCGCCGATCTACTTGCCGAGCTCCCCGAAGAACAGTCCGATGCCATCCTCGAAGAGATGGAGCCGGAAGAACGGCAGGAGGTGGCCGAGCTTCTCGAATTCGACGAGAAGTCCGCCGCCGGCGCCATGACCACAGACTTCGTCTCCGTCGGCCCCAACGCAACCGTTGCTCAGGCCGTGCAGGCCCTGCGTACCTTCGATGGCGACCCGGAGACCGTGATCGAAATCTATCTCCTCGACGAAAAGGGCGTGCTCAAGGGCGCCGTCCCTCTGGCGCGACTCGTCATGGCCCAGCCCGAAGCCCGCCTCTCCGTCCTCGCCGAGCCCCGCTTCCTCTCCTGCCCCTCGGGCATGCATCAGAACGAGCTCGCCGAGATGTTCGATAAATACAATCTCCACGCATTGCCCGTCGTCGATCCGCAGAATCGCATGGTCGGCGTCGTCCATGCCGATCACGTCATCAGCCTGCTCCGCGAAAAACTCTAAGGCGAAAAAATTCTGGAGAAGGATCGAGCCATTCCATCGATCCGCACGAAAATGGGTGCCCCATGTCTCGATTTTGAGACGTGGGAAAGCACGAACCCTCAAGCGCAATTCCATCGATCCGCACGAAAGATTGGTGCCCCATCCGAGCTCTGCTTGGGTGGGAAAGCACGAAACCTCAAGCGCGGAGCTCCCATCCGCACGAGAGATCACAGGTGCCCCTCGATTTTGGGACCTTGGAAAGCACGAAGCCTACCGGCCCGATGAAGGCATGGTGTCCCCGGCAGTCCCTCAGCCGCTCGCTGGCAGGGATCGTCCTCAACGTGCTTGTTTGCAGCTATCTGGCCTTTTATCCCGGCATGGACGAAATCTTCAGGGAGACGCCCTGGAGCTGAGTCGGGCGCCCTCCCCCCTCCTGCTCGCCGAGCCGGTGACGAAGGTGGAGAAAAAGAATTGCCGCACCCCCTTTTTGTGAAACAATCCTCCTATGTTCCAGTTCCCACGCATCATTCAGGGCGGAATGGGCGTTGGGGTGTCAAATTGGCGTCTCGCAAACGCAGTTTCACGCCTCGGCCAACTCGGTGTCGTCTCCGGCACGGCCCTGGATTCACTCTTCGTCCGCAGGCTTGCGGATGGAGATAAGGACGGTCGCCTGCAAACCGGCCTCAACGCCTTCCCGTTCCCTGAGATGGCCCGCCGTGTCTGGCAGGAGTACTTCGTTTCCGGCGGCAAGCCCAGCGGTGTTGCTTACCCGCTCGCCCCCATGCATCAACGCATCGAGCCGCGCAAGGTCGTCGAGCTCTGCATCGTCGCCAACTTCGTTGAAGTCTTCCTCGCCCGCGAAGGACACTCCAATCCCGTCGGCATCAACTTCCTTGAGAAAGTGCAGCTTCCTCATCTCGCCTCAATCTATGGCGCGATGCTCGCCGGCGTCGGCTATGTGCTGATGGGCGCAGGCATCCCGCTGCACATTCCCGGCGTGCTCGATGCCTATGCTGCCAATCGCCCTGCCGAGTACAAGCTCGCCGTCGCCGGTGCTACCCCAGACCAGGACACAATGATGCACTTCGATCCTTCGGACTACATCGAAGGACCTCTGCCCACCCTGTCGCGCCCCAACTTCCTCGCCATCGTCTCCTCCAACACCCTGGCTACCACCATGCTGCGGCGTGCCTCCGGCCCCGTGAACGGCCTGGTCATCGAAAGCCCGACCGCCGGCGGCCACAACGCTCCGCCTCGCGGCAAGCTGCAGCTCAGCGCTACCGGCGAACCGGTGTATGGCGAACGCGATCATGTCAATCTCGAAGATCTGCGGGCCCTCGGCGTCCCGTTCTGGCTAGCCGGTGGCTACGGAAGCCCAGAGAAGCTGCGCGAGGCCGTCGAGCAGGGAGCTGCTGGCATTCAGGTGGGAACTGCGTTCGCTTTCAGCGAGGAATCCGGCATGCGCCATGACCTGAAGCGCACCCTCATTTCCCAAGCCGCCGCCGGTCGCGGCCAGGTCTTCACCGACCCGCTCGCCTCCCCAACTGGTTTTCCCTTTAAAGTCGCCCAGTTGAACGGCACTTCCTCTGACGCCGGCGTCTATCAGGCCCGCAAGCGTGTGTGCGACCTCGGCTATCTGCGCGAACCGTACGCCGCCCCCAATGGCACAATCGGTTATCGCTGCGCCTCCGAGCCGGTCGCCAACTACCTCTCCAAAGGCGGAAAGATCGAAGACACCGTCGGCCGTAAATGCCTCTGCAACGCGCTGCTGGCCAACATCGGTCATGCCCAGACCCGCAAGGATGGCACCGTCGAGCCGGCTCTGGTCACGGTCGGAGACGACCTCAATACCGTCGCCCATTTCCTCGCCCCCGGCGCATCTTCCTACTCGGCAGCCGACGTCGTGCAGACTCTGATGGCCGGCCTCGAAGCCAAACAGCCCGCCCTCGCCGCCGACTGAGTCCCATTCGCTCCCCCCGTCCCTCTGTTCCGCCGCTCCTGCTTTGCGGATAAGTTGAAGTGCATGGGGTCAGAGTTGAACCTTAGTTCCGGCTGCCGGTCACGAACATCCATCGAACTCCAAATCTGTCGTTCAGCGCTCCGTACACCCCAAAGAATTGCTCTTTCAGCGGGTTCGTTACTTCGGCGCCCTCGGCGAGTTTCGTGAACAAAATCTTCAACTCCTCAAGGGTTCCCCCGCTCAGATAAAGGCAAACCGTGTTGCCACGCACAGGAGTGACCCCACTCATGAGCCAGTCCGAGGCTGAAATTTCCACGGCGCCGCTGCGCAGGCGCGCGTTGAGTACCCTGTCTTGTTGGAAGGCAGCCATGTGGTCTTTCGCCGGCGAATCCTTCACTTTTGTGGTCGTCAGCTCTCCGCCGAAAACCGATTTGTAAAACTCCATTGCCTCGTGGCATGTGCCATCGAATAACAAGTAGGGCGTTAAGGTCGTCATTGTCTCTCCTCTCGGTTGCACTGTCTCGGTTTTTGCCTGCGGAAGCAAGACCGCAAAAACGGCGGCGGAGCATCCAACCGCGACAAATCGGCGGCGCGTGAGGTCGTCGGTTTTAGACACGCTGTCCTCCTGCACGGCTGTCGCCGCGGTTTGGATTCACAAATGATCTGAGCGGAATATCCTGGCTACCGTCCCTTATCCTCTTCCGCGAGAAATTGGCCCAGCCGGTCGAGCTTTCGTTCCCAAACCGTGCGGTGATCGCGAATCCAGTCTTCGAGAACTCGCAATCCCGCGCTCTCCAAGCGGCAAGTGCGTACTCGGCCCAGCTTCTCGGTGTGTACCAAACCAACCTCTTCAAGGATCTGCAGGTGCTGCGTAACTGCCGTCAGCGTCACGCCCAGAGGCTCGGCAAGCCGCGAAACCGACATCGGCCCCGGCACCAGCCTGTCAAGGATCGCGCGGCGCGTAGGATCACCCAATGCGTGGAATAAACGATCGATGTCGATGCGCCGTTTCTTCATACGGAATTCCCGTTAGGGCTCATTAACTCGCGAGTCCCTTTTCCATGCGATCCAGCAGGGAAGCCCACCCTGCTTCGATCATCGGGGCCCCGTCCGGCCAATCAAGAAACGCCCCCTGATGCGTGAGGATCAGGTCCGTCCCCGTGCCAGCGGAGAGAAACTCGAACGTCGCCAGCATCACCACTACGGGCTTTCCGTTCAAAGACATCTTCGAAGACAGCACAATCTGCTTCGCGGGCACAATCGCCTGATAGGTACTCTCGTTGGCGATCTCGGAGCCCGCTATAGGGTGCCCTTGTTTGAACCGGTACCGAAACCGCTCGCCGCCTCCTACACGAAACTCCATTTCGAATTCCTGAATCTCATGGTCCCCTTCGGCATACCAGCGGCGCTTGCGCGCTGGCTCTGCAAAAGCGGCAAATACCCGCTCCGGTGGTTGAGGATAGTTGCGTTCAATCACGAATGTGCTGTGCACTGTGCTCGGTTCTGACATATCATTTCGATACCCCCTATGCTGAAGTGACGACTTCAGTATTATGCGGAGGCGATTAATTGTCAAGTGGATACTTCAGTATTTTCAAAGAGAATTTAACCGACACTTCCGCATCGAGATCTGTCAGCTTCCGGGCACCGCCGCTGCACCCGCTCCGCCCACGCGCAGCACTCTTGGCACCCGCGCCTCAATCGGCGGCAGGGCAGGGAACACCGCGTGCGGCTCCGTCTGATACCAGAACGCAGTCGAATAGAAATTGTCCGCGCGATGATTCGCATGCCCGTGCTCCATCGTCACCCGAATCGATTTCTCAAACGGGATCGGGCTCTCCGTGTGCCACCGGTACAAGCAATACCGTCCCCCAATTCGCTCCGGATCCACGATGTACGGCGCTCCCTGGTGCAGGTTCGCGAACTCCTTCCCGCCGAAATCCCACGCCCCGTTGTAGTAGTCTTCGGTCCCCGTTCCGTTGATCGTGGGCACCGTGTCACCGTCGATAAAGATCATGTCGTCGCCTTCGCCGAACCATTGGTCCTGGTTTTGCAGCACGGCGTGTGTCACTCCCACAAAATGCCCTCGCCCTGTCGCTTCGAGAAAGGCGTAATTCCCCTCGCCGCTCAGGTTTTTCTTCTCGTTGATCGCGGGCGCATACTCGTTGGTCCACTGATCGGTCCACCCCTTGCACGGCGCTGCCTGCCGATACTGCGCATGAAAGCGTCCCAGATCGCCGGGCAGTTGCGCCACCGTGACGTAATCCACCGCGAAGTAGAGATTGTCGGTGCGAATCGTTCCTTCATTCGTCACCGTCATCCGCGCCGCGCTTGCAAACGGCATTTTGAAATACGCATTCAGCGCTTTCATCGGCGCCACCGCCAGCAATGCCGACTGGTAGGTGTAGTACTCACCCAGCCCCAACCCGAAGAAATCTCCGATGGGCGATTCGATCGAGGGTGCACTCTCCCCATCCCACCACGCGCGCAGAACCAGGTTCTTCAAATGCATCGGGTCGGGCGAATTGATCGTGAACCAGAGATGCGTCACCACCCCTGCCCCGGTCACATCCAGCAGCACCGCTTCCTTGCCCGGGTTCACCGCAACCGCGTCGCCATTGCCCCCGCTTCGGTCCCAGCTCGAGCTGCGTCGCGCCTTGTATTCCCGCAGACGTGCCGCCGCAAAAAGCTCCTCGGGTGCAGCCGCAACTTGTGGCTGCGCGTCGCCGCGCGCTGCCGTTGTACCCAGCAGCGCCGCTGCCGAAACGCCCGTCGCTGAAACCAGGCCGCTCAAAATTTTGCGCCGCATATCGGAAGGTTGAATCGGGTGGTTCTCGCGCATTGCGCTCTCCTCGCTTCGATAGAAACAACGAAAGCGAGTTGTAGTCGCGCGCGCCGCAGCATGTCAAGCGCAGGGCCTGCGGTGGCTCTTCCGGATCAGTACGAAGTTCGGGCTGCCTTGCGTGTCGCGAGATAGTTGTCGATCGCCCCCTGCCACTCCTGGCCCGCGTTCTTGTCTCCCTCGGTCATCGTCGCTACGTGTGCGTTGCCCTCCGGCGTCAGCGCAGTACGCGCGTACACCACTGTGACCTGTGTCGACGCATCGTCCAGCGCCTTGAAGCGCACATCGATCGTCGTCACCAGAAGATCGGGAAGGAAGTAGACGAATTGGAAGTGGCGCCCCTCGACATCGAAAGCCGTAATCACCCACGTCGCATGCATCAATCCGTGCTCGATCGTGAAGACTCCACCTTCGCTGTCACGGGCCGGCCGCGGATGAATGAACTGCGGGTCCCAGTTCTTCCCGGCCCAGGCGCGCTCGCCCTCGGGACCAAACAGCGGCGCCGTTTCCGCATAGGGCGCTCGCACGATCAAGTTGAACGAAGTCTCGGTATGCATCAGGGGCTCCGGCGAAGCAGTTCGAGTCTTGCTGGTGCCCGCGTCGGCGTGAAAAACGAGAGCCATCAGTAGAAGCAGCGATTTCAACGCCTTCGCTCCTTCAGGTGGTGGCTATCGGTCGCCTTCAGCGTCATGCCATACAGCCCTTTGAACTGCTCAATCTCCTTCAGCGTTTGCGGTGCGAAGGGAACCCGCCCCTCGAAGGCATGCAGCACAATTCCTTCCAGCAGATCGCCCAGTGTCATATCCTTCTGCTCCGCGATGGCTTTCAATACCTTCAGCATGCGCTTCTCGAGGCGAACCCCGGTCTGAACGCGCTCCACTTCAATCGGAGGTCTGTCTTGTTTTTCAGGAGTCATTGTTACCAACATACCAAGGTACGAAATTTATGACAAGCCTGATACCGCGTCCTTTACGGAGTAGCGCTCAGAGTCGCGCTGCGCTGCCCTCGCCTGTTATGGTCTCTAAGAAAAGTAAAAATGAACCCACCATAGGAATCCGCGGGCATGTGGAAGCGTTGGCGAATCCGTATTTTTCTGTTTTTGGCCGTCCTCGGCCCCGGATTCATCACTGCCAACGTCGACAACGACTCCGGCGGCATCTTCACTTACTCCCAGGCAGGCGCGCAATACGGCTACGCCCTGCTCTGGACCATGCTCCCCATCACCATCGCGCTCATCGTGGTCCAGGAAATGTGCGCCCGCATGGGCGTCGTTACCGGCAAGGGGCTCAGCGATCTCATTCGCGAAGAATTCGGCCTCCGGCTAACCTTCGTGCTCATGATCCTCCTGGTCATCGTCAACTTCACCAACGTCGTTACCGAGTTCATCGGAATCGCCGGCTCCCTCCACCTCTTCCACGTCTCTGAATTTGTCTCCGTCCCCCTCTGCGCCGCCCTCGTCTGGTTCCTCGTCTTTCGCGGCGATTACAAGAGCACTGAAAAGATCTTCCTCGTCGCCTCGCTCGTCTACATCGCCTATATTTTCGCCGGCGTCCTCTCGCAGCCCAGCTGGCACGACGCGTTGCTGGCCACGGTCCAGCTCCCCAAGGAGAAGGTCTGGCGCGACAAAGCCTATATCTACATGGCCATCGGCATCGTCGGCACCACTATCGCGCCCTGGATGCAGTTCTATCTCCAGTCCTCCATCGTCGAAAAGGGCATCCGCGTCAAGGACTACGCCGCCTCTCGCCTCGATGTCATCATCGGCAGCTTCTTCACCGACATCGTTGCCTGGTTCATCGTCGTCGCCTGCGCCGCCACGCTCTACGTGCATGGCATGGGCACCATCCAGGTAGCCAGCGACGCCGCTGAAGCTATGCGCCCCCTGGCCGGCGATTACGCCTTCATCCTTTTCGCCTTCGGCCTCTTCAACGCCTCGCTCTTCGCCGCGTCCATCCTGCCTCTCTCCACTGCGTACACCGTTTGCGAGGGCCTCGGCCTCGAATCGGGCGTCGACAAGAGCTTCAAGGAGGCACCGTTCTTCTACTGGCTCTACACTCTGCTCATCGCCGGCGGCGCCATCACCGTGCTGCTTCTGCCCGACGCGCAATTGGTCAACGTCGCCATCCTCTCGCAGGTCCTCAATGGCGTATTGCTGCCGGTCATCATCATCCTCATGCTCATGCTCATTAACCGAAAAGACCTCATGGGCGAGCACAAAAACTCCCGCATCTGGAACCTCATTGCATGGAGCACCAGCATCATCGTCATCGCCTTGACCGGCGTCATGCTCTGGGGCCTCATCCCCGGCCACTAAACGTGAGTTGATCTCCTGAGTGAGCGAAGCGAGTCGAAGGATCTGCTTTTTGGTCCTCGCAGATGGGTGGGAGACCACGAATGTCGTCCCATTCACCTTCGCACTTATTTTTCAATTGACAAACCATAACCAGTTGGCTATGGTTTCTGCATGACGGCCCTCGCTGACCATGTCTTCAAGGCTCTTTCCGATCCGACGCGCAGGGCGATCTTTGAAGGGTTGACACGGGATGGAGAGCAGACTGTTCATGCGCTGACCCGACGCGCCGGGATCTCGCAACCGGCCGTTTCCAAGCACCTCACCGTACTCAAGCGGGCAAGGCTGGTGCGGCACCGCCGCGACGGACGTGAAACCCACTACCGCGCACTTCCTGATGCGCTTGCCCCGATGGTGGACTGGCTCGACCAATACGGCGCCTTTTGGCGCGACCGCTTTGACCGTCTTGAAGATCTCTTGAAAAGGATGAACTAATGAGCGATGCAACGGAAAGTTCCCGCACCCTTGTGATCGAAAGAGAGTTTATGCACCCGCCGCAGAAATTGTGGCGCGCACTCACTGAGAGCCCGCTCCTCGCGCAGTGGATGATGAACAACGACTTCGAACCGGTGGTCGGTCGAAGGTTCCAATTCCGTGCCGAACCTATGCCCAACTGGAATGGCATTGTCGACTGCGAGGTGCTGGTCGCCGAACCCTTCCGAAGTCTGTCGTATAACTGGGGCGTTGGCGGAGGAGACTCCGGCCTTCAATGGGTGGTGCTCCTTACCTTGACTCCAACCGAGGGCGGCACACTCCTGCGCATGGAGCAATCCGGCTTCGGTCCCGATCAGAAGGCGGCGTATCACGGCGCGAACTACGGCTGGCAGAAGTTCATCGGCAATCTGGAACAACTCATCGGCAAGATCGAATAACCTCGACAGCGAAAGGAGACTCGACCATGACAAAAATTCCCATGCGCATGGTTCTGCGCTGGATCCACATCGTCCTCAGCATCCCGATCTACGGGTATATCTACAGCCCGTTCGAGAAGCTTCCACAGTACGCCCCGCCCACGCGGTTCGTCTTTTTCCCAATCATGGTCCTTACTGGATTGCTGATGTGGAAAGGGCATTTCCTGTGGCGCCTGTTTCGAAAAGATCGACCCGGCAAGACACTCCAGGCAAGCGCTTAGGAGTGGGTATCCAACATAAGCCCGGCGAGGTCGGATGTTAAGCAAGATCGAAATATCTATCACCCGCCGGACCACTCGACCTGAAAGGAAATGATATGACCCTTGAGCAAGCCACCGGGGAACCCGCTTCCCGGCTCATCGACCAGCGGATCAGTGAGCTGGAGGGATGGCGCGGGGATACCCTGGCCCGCATGCGCGCGTTGATTCTCGAAGCCGACCCCGCGATCACCGAAGAATGGAAGTGGGGCATTCCGGTCTGGTCGCACAACGGAATTGTCTGTACCGGTGAGACCTACAAGAAAGCCGTGAAGCTCACCTTCGCGCGAGGAGCAGGGGTCCCGGACCCATCCGGCCTTTTCAATTCGAGCCTTGACGGGATTGTGCGAAGGGCAATCGACATCCATGAAGGGGAGAAATTGGATGCGCGGGCATTCAAGGTGTTGCTGAAGGCCGCGGTGGCCGTGAACGGCCAGTCGCAGAAGAAACGCCCGGCCAAGAGCAGGCCCGTTTCAGCTAGGATTCAAAGCATCATCCCGCGGAGCAATCGGTGACTCCCTTGAAGCGAATTGGACTGGCCCTTGGTTGCATGTTTCTCTCGATCGCGATCCTGGGTGTCGTCTCCACGGTGCCGCTCGCACTTCGCTATGGACCAAGGCAAGCGCTGCCGACGCTTCAGATGTTGCCGGTCTACCTGCTCTTCGCTTTCCCAGGCTGGGTGATTTCTTTCCCCTTCGTTCTGCTCTTCAAGCACGCCGATGGTTGGCGCGCCTGGGTCATGCTGGCCATCGGAACTGCCATCGGCCCCGCCTTCATGTTGACGTGGACGATGTTCGCCGCCGGCGGTCCGTGGACTTGGCAGGCCAACGGAGGGGCGTTGACCCTGTCGCTGATCATCGGCTTCCTTACCACGTTCCTCTACGTGCTCTCCTTGAGACGCATGGCAGGGAAGTCAGCCGCGATCCCAGCCTCCTGAGGCCAGGGTTTTGCTGCCTCGCGCCGCAAAAATCAGTCTGAAGAGAGATAGGGAACTAGAGCAGCTTGCCCGACGCCAGGTCCTTGATCAGGTCGCGGTCTGCCGCCAGAAAATCGTACCCCGGCAGCTCCTCAAGCTTCACCCACCGCACCTGCTGAAAGATCCGGTTCTCGAGTTCGCCCGCGAACTCGTGGACCGCAAAGAATTGCAGATCCACGGCGCCGCCGTGCCGATAATTATGCCGAATGTGGGTGACATGGCCGCCGATGCTGGCCGTGATCCCGAGCTCTTCGTTCAGCTCGCGCGCCAAGGCCTGCTCCGCGCTCTCTCCTGCCTCGATCTTGCCGCCTGGAAACTCCCATTGCAGCGCCATCGGCTGATCGGGACGTCGCTGGCAAATCAGCACTTCGCCGGCTCTCACAATTAAAGCAGCCGCAACAAATCGAAGCGCGGGTCCGGCGGGTCTGGACTGTGGGGGCGTCTGGCTGTCTTCCACACGACCAGTGTAATCGCCTCGGCTGGCCTGCGTCCCATGCCTGCACCCGACAGTCCGCGGCCCTCCCGAATTACATCGGAACCGGGTCGCTCGATTCTACTGTCGCGCCCCAGCCTCTTCAGGGCCTTCTGCCGCTCTCGGACGAAAGAACCCCCAGCCGTTCTTTGCCGCCGCCTCAAGAAGAGCGTGCGAAGGATTCACAGGGTAGGGATGGACCGCCAACTGCAGCATCGCCAGGTCGTGGATCGAGTTTCCAAAAACAGCATCCGGGCGCGCCCGTCCTACACGCCGCAGCGCTGCCGCCTTGGCCTCATCGGTCGGAACGTCCACCAGGTCGCCTCCGATCACGCCGTCCTTTACCGCCACCTCGGCAGCCAGCACCCGGTTCTCCGGAATGCCCAGCTCGCGCACTCCCTCGCTCACCACCCACTTGTTTGTCGAGCTCACCGCCCAAAGCTCAGCGCCCCGGGCTGCGAGCACCTTCATCAGCGACTCAATCTCGGGAAAAATGTGCGGCCGAACCATCTCCTCCACATAGCGCGCTGCCGCTGATCGCAGCTCCGCCTCGCGCAGACCCACATACAGCTGCACCATCTCTCCGCAGATCTGCGGCTCCGGCACCTGGCCCGCCAGGTAGGCTCTGTATCGCGTGTCGATCCAGTCGCTGCTCTCGCGCGAAACCAGACCCTGCTCCAGCGACCACACCATGAATCCGTGGCCCGAGTCGCCCCCCCAGATCGTTCCATCGCAATCGAAGACTGCTACGCCAGGTACTTTTTCCAGTACCAGCCGCTCAAACTCCTCTGCACTCCACTTGTGAATCTGCGTCTGTATCAAGCTTTCCCTCAATCAAGCCACTAATTGTCCAACTTTATTGTCCTTCAACAGGCCCTGTCTTTGCACCTTTGCCGACTCCCGATTGCCCGGCTCGAACCCATTCGGGCAACCGTTTTGGGCTCAATTTTGGAGGTTTCCGAGTGGGAACAACACGGGTGCGCCGGCTGCTCGCGCAATACTGATCCACCTTTTCGTCCTTGGATTCCAATTCCGTTACCGCGCTGAAGCCCCTTATGTATTACCGCACTTGATTCCTTGATGAACGTGGTTCTGCGCATCGACCGCTGTCCCGAAGTCGCTCCTGCGCAAGCCGATAATCAAGGCTGTGGCCGTCCCAGGGAACCTCGCTCTACTCAAGGACTATCGGAACTACATGCGCGTCGAGAAAGGCCTGCGGCCTCTCACCTGCGAAGCCTACGCCGGCGACCTCAACACCTTCGCCGAGTTTCTTGAAGGCCGCCACGCAACCCTGCTCACCGCCGTCCAGCAGGACGTCGCCGGTTTCCTCGAGCACCTCCGCGCCCACAGCGTCGACTCCCGCTCCGCCGCGCGCAAGCTCAGCTGCCTGCGCGGCTTCTACAAGTGGCTCCTCCTCGACCGCCGCATCCATCACGACCCCACCGTCAACATCGAGTCGCCCAAGGCCTGGAAAGTCCTGCCCAAATCGCTCGCCGAGCCGGAAGTTGCCGAGATGCTCGAGCGCGCCGCCATGGCCGCCACGCATCCCCAGGCCCGTGCCACCGCGCTGCGCGATCGCGCCATCCTTGAACTGCTCTATGCCGGCGGCCTCCGCGTCTCCGAGCTCACCGGCCTCTCCACCGGCGACCTCACGCTCGATGCCGGACGCGTGCAGGTCCGCGGCAAGGGCGACAAGGAGCGCATCGTTCCGCTCGGCCGCTCCGCCCTTCAGGCGCATCGAAGAGTATCTGCGCGAGGGCCGGCCGCATCTCGCCCGCATCAGCACCGCGCGCAAAAGCCGTCCCGCGTCCCACGACGCCGCGCGCCTGTTTCTCTCCCTGCGCGGCATGCCCCTCACCCGCCAGTGGATCTGGCATCTGGTCAAAGCCGCTGGCAACGCGCGCCAGTCCGCATCGCCTCCGCCACAGTTGCGCCACCCACATGGTCGAGCACGGCGCCGATCTGCGCAGCGTGCAGATCCTCCTCGGCCACGCCGACATCTCCACCACCCAGGTCTACACGCACCTCGCGCTCGGCCGCCTCAAGGCCGTCCATCGCCAGCACCATCCCCGCGGCAGCACGCCGCAGCCCGAAGAGCTGATCTCCGCCTCGAGCCCCGATCCAGTCGCCGATCCTGTCGCCGCTCCAAAGCCTCTCCGCGCCAGCCTCGATCTCGACCTGCCAGGAACCAGCGAATCCGGCATGAGCACCTCGACTCAACCCGTCCCCTCCGCCGGCGCCGTCAGACCACCGCTCCAGGCTCTCGTCGATGAATACCTCGCCGTGCTCGCCAACGAGCGCGGCGCCTCCGCGCACACCCTGCGCGCCTATCGAACGCGAGCTGCACAGCTTCGCCGCCTACATCGCCAGCCAGCAGGCCCGCGCATCCGCAGCCCAGCACAATCGAGCACACCCACATCCGCGCCTATCTCGGCACTCTCTACGATCGCGGCCTCTCCAAAGCCTCTGCCGCGCGCGCCCTCGCCGCCATTCGCAGTTGGTTCAAGTGGCTCGCCCGCACCGGGCACGTCGAGCAGAACGCCGCCTCGCTCGTCTCCACGCCCCGGCTGCCCAAACATCTGCCCCGCGTTCCCTCCATCGAGCAGATGAATCGCGTCGTCGACACCGTCAACGACGAAGCCGCCAGCTGGCCCGCGCGCGATCGCGCCATCATCGAGCTGCTCTACGGCTGCGGCATCCGCAACGCCGAGCTCACCGGCCTCAACCTCGACGACATCCACTGGGCCAACGAAGCCATCCTCGTCCGCGGCAAGGGCCAGAAGCAGCGCTACGTGCCGCTGGGCGATGCCGCCGCCGTCGCCCTGCGCGCCTATCTCGCTGAACGCTCCGCGCTGCTCGCCGCCGCACTCCAACGGCCATCCCGCCGAGTCGCCGGCTGTTCTGCTCAATCTGCAGTTGCGCGGACTAGGCCCGCGGCCACGACGCGCGTCTCACCACTCGCAGCGTCGGCCGCATCGTCAAGCGCATCGCCATCCTGCGCGGGCTCTCCTCTGACGTGCATCCCCACACCCTGCGCCACGCCTTCGGCACCCATCTGCTCGAAGAGGGCGCCGACCTCCGCGCCATTCAGGAACTGCTCGGCCACGAGCGCCTCTCCACCACCCAGCGCTACACGCAGCTCACCACCGCACAGCTCCAGCGCGTCTACGACGACACCCACCCCCGCGCCAAATAGATTTTCCCGTCGATTGAAATTGCTTTCTTGTTGAGAGAGTTCGCGCAATCCCACAGGCCGCTTCAATCAGCCGAGTCGCTGGGTGCCCCATCCAAGCTCCGCTTGGGTGGGAGAGCACGAACCCAACTTGTCCCATCCTGTCTTGACATCAAGACCTCTCCGATCGTCCTCAACCCTCAACATCCCACAGCCATGTCATCCTGAGAACCCGCGCGCCTGGGGCCCCGTGAACAACGCTAGATTCACGGGGTAAGCGGGGCGAAGGATCTGCTGTTGCGATACCGCGATCGGTACGAACATGGGTGTCCCATCCAAGCTCTGCTTGGGTGGGAGAGCACAAGGAGTGTCCTGTCTTGTCTGAGTAGAAAACCTTGACAAAAGGTTACTGACGGATGGCCCACGACTCAGGGATAATGGCAAATGCTAGGCGTGCTGCCTTCGAGGAAACTTCGAGGAAACGACGATCAATATCACCGTTAGGACTACGGCCCAACAGAGAGGTGCAATACCCCTTTCGCGCCGGTCCCCTGATGCGTAGTCCTCTAGCGAATTGGTGTCTGGATCTGTGGGATCGAAGTATCCGGTGACTTGTTGCCCAGTAGATGGTTTCTCGCCCACCCACCCGCCGAAGCCTTCAAATGTCCGTTCCCGAAACGAGAACTTGTAATGGCACCAGTCGTGATTAGAGGGATCACACCCGGTTACAACACCTTCAGCTTTCTGTTCGCGGACCGCCACAACAGCGTCCTTGTGTCCGTCGTAGACAGTGATGGTCAGCAGAGCAACGAACGGAATGGTAAGAACCAACGAGCGCCACTAAAGTGTCTTCATTCGTTAAAGCCGTCAACATGAGTCAAGACGATTTTAGCGGATTCAGGGCGGTTGACCCGCTAACCGTCAGTTACTCTTGTATCAACGGTCGATGGTTCCATTAGTTCTCAATCGCCCCAAACGCCGCATGGACTTTCCGCCGCACGCGCGCTTCCACTTTCCGCAGCGCATCGGCAGGAATCTTCTTCTTCCCCAAATGCTCCTGCATCACACGCATCGGATCCGCCGCGCTCTCGTCGCGCACCGCGCCCTCCGGAAACAGCAACGCATGATCCACGCACTCAATCAGCGTGGGGCCGCGGACTCCCCGCGCGCGTCCAATCGATTCGCTTGCCACGCGGTACACCGCCAGCACGTCTCCGGCATCCACCGTGATCCGCGGCATGCCGAAGGCTAATGCTTCGGGCGCACCCTTCGGCCTCCGATGTGCCGCGTCGAATTTCTCGCGCAGCGCGCGCGAAGCGAAATGACACACAAACACAACCGGCAGATTGTCCGCGACCGCCCGCTTCATGCGCTTTACAACCGCCCCCGCCGAATCGGTCAGGTCGGGATCGGTCCAATACACCAGGACGATCTTCCCATCCTTCGCGTCCTTGTGCGCCTTGGCAGCGTTCATTGCTTCCGCAACGCTGGTCCCGGCAGCCCCATTCCTCGTCCCAGTCCCAGTCCCAGTCCCAGTCCCAGTCCCCGCACCACCGCGCCCGTTGCGCGAACCCAACAGACCTTCAAGAGAAACCCGCACGGCCAGCGCAGCAACCCATCGGCTCCCCGGCGCGCTCAGCACATCGCCGCGGTCAAGATCGCCTGTCATTCCGGCCAGCGCTGCTTCGTTGCCGCCGTCCATCGCCCAGCTGCGCGGAATCGCCCCGGCCTTCGCCAGCGCCCCCGTTCGTTCCGCAATCATCCGGCACTGCACCATCGCGGCGTAGAGCTCGGTCAGCTTCTCATGAGAAATCAAAGTTTCGTCCTGACTTAGGTCGAGTTACTTGGTTAGGTTGAATAATCGGCATTGATGTGGATGTACTCGTGCGTCAGGTCCGTCGTCCAGAACACGCACCGGCCTTCGCCCTGGTTCAGCTCGATGCCGATCGTGAACTCACGTTGCTGCAGGTACGCATGCGCCGCCGCTTCGTCGAACTCGGCTGCTCTTCCGCCATCGCGGCAAATCCGCAGGTCGCCAAACCAGATGTCGATCCGCTCCGGATCGATCTGCGCGCCCGAGTAGCCGATCGCCGCAACCAGCCGCCCCCAGTTCGGATCGCACCCTGCCCAGGCAGTCTTCACCAGCGGCGAGTGCGCAATGGCCTTCGCCACGCGCAGCGCCTCCGCATCGTTCACAGCCCCGCTCATCTGCAGCTCAACCACATGGGTCACACCCTCGCCATCGGCAACAATCTGCTTTGCCAGCGAGGTGCACACATACTTCAATCGCCTCCGCGAACGCCGGGTAATGCTCGCGACCAAAATCCACGCCGCTCGCGCCCGATGCCAGCAGCAGTACGGTGTCGTTTGTCGACGTGTCCCCATCCACCGAAATCCGGTTAAAGCTCACCTCAACCGCCTCACGCAGATAAACGTCTAGCGCTGCGGACTCAATCGCCGCGTCCGTCAAAATGTAGACCAGCATCGTGGCATGCGGCACAAGCTGCGGATGAATCATGCCCGAGCCCTTGCACACAGCGGCGATGCGCACCTCGCCCCAGGGTCCGTCTTGATCTACCACCGTGAAATCGACAAACGCTTTTTTCTCCACCAGGTCCGTCGTGATAATCGCCGAAGCCACCTGGTCGAAAGTGTTCGGGGTCCGATCCAAGCCGCTCCGCCAGCTCCGGCAGCGCCGCAATCAGCTTCTCCGCCGGCAGAGGCACGCCGATAATCCCCGTCGAGGAAGGGAAGACCTCTTCCGGCTTACACCGAAGGCCTTTGCCACGGCGGCACACGTTGCCCGCGCGGCATCCAGTCCCGCTTGCCCCGCTGCGCAATTTGCGTTGCCTGCGTTGATGGCCACCACGCGCACCTGCCCGCCGGTTGCCCGCAGATGCTCCTTGTCAACTTGCAGCGGCGCTGCGCTCACGCGATTGCTCGTGAACATCGCCGCGGCACTGGTCGGCTCATCGGCCACAATCAGCGCAAAGTCCGTGCGGCCGCTCTTTTTGAGACCGGCCTTGGTCGCGCCAAAACGGAATCCTTTAGGAAGAAGAAATCGAGAGGTTTCGCTCATGCGGTTCAGACACCCAGGCAGCTTCCGACGCTCGGCTCATTCCCCCGGTCGTTCCTTTTGGTAAGCCCGGCTCGGTCCCTAGGTGGAAGGCTCCATTTAATCTAACAAATGTGGAACCCCTCCCCCATCGACCCGACGAAATCCCCGCTCCTCCCGATCCTCGACCATTTTCTCGAACTCGCCAACGTGAACGTCGCGCGCGGCGATCGCATCGTCCTTCACGACGTGCAATCTCACCATCCGCGCCGGCGAGCACGTCGCCATCCTCGGCCCCAACGGCTGCGGCAAGTCCACGCTCATTCTCACCATCACCTGCCAGATCTATCCCATCGTTCAGCCCGGCATGCACGTCCGCATCTTTGGCCGCGATCGCTGGGACCTCACCCAGTTGCGCCGCCACTTCGGCGTGGTCGGCGCCGATCTGCCCGGCGAGCGCACCGCCGTCACCACCGGCCTCGACGCCGTCATCGCCGGCTTCTTCTCCGCCTCCACCCTCTGGCCCAATCTCCACGTCACCGACGAAATGCGCGCCCGCGCCGCTGAAGCCCTCGCCCGCATGGAAGCCTCGCACCTCGCCGCACAGCCTCGTCGGCGAAATGTCCGCCGGAGAAAAGCGCCGCATCCTCATCGCCCGCGCCCTCGTCCACCGCCCCCGCCAGCTGCTCCTCGACGAGCCCTCCAACGCCCTCGACCTCGCCGCCCAGCGCGAGCTCCGCGAAACCCTCCGCCGCCTCGCCACCGAAGGCACCGGCCTCGTCCTCGTCACCCATCACCTCGGCGACATCCTTCCTGAGATCGAGCGCGTCATCCTCATGCGCGGACGGCCGCATCGTCGGCGACGGCCCGCGCCACGAACTCCTCACCGAGCCCCGCCTCAGCGAGCTCTTCAACACCCCCGTCCGCATCGGCCACGACGACGAATGGCTGCATAGCTGGTAGCGGCCCTCGCCCTTTGAGCCACTCGAATATAACCGGGCAGTGCGCGCATAAAACCGATTTTCCCGGATGCCATTCCATTTCACCGCATGCTATATTCGGGCAACAGACGGTTCTTCCCGCCGCCGCCCCCCGGAGGTCTTTATGAGCCCCTACTCCCGTCGAGATTTCCTCAAAACCGGCATCGCCGCCGGAACTATAGTCGGCGTTGGTTCGCTGCCGCTCCATGCAGCGCGCCCCTCCGCCACCGACCTGGTCACCCTCGGCAAGTCCGAACCTGCAGGTCACCCGCCTGGCCTTCGGCACCGGCAGCAACAACGGCCACGTCCAGTCCTCGCTCGGGCAAAAGGAATTCAGCCGCCTCGTCCACTACGCCTACGATCGCGGCATCCGTTTCTTCGAGACCGCCGAATCCTACACCACGCCCGCCATGCTCGGCGAAGCTCTCAAGCCCTATCCGCGCGAGAGCTACGTGCTCATGAACAAGGTCACCACCGACGAAGGCGTCGACCCGCACGTCCGCTTCGACGAAATGCGCCGCATCTCGCAGACCGAGTACTTCGACATCATGCTGCTCCACTGGCAGCACACCGATAAGTGGGTCTCTGAAACCTCGCGCTGGCAGGACGGCATCCTCGAAGCGCAGCAGAAAAAGACCATCCGCACTCGCGGCGCCTCCGTGCACGGCCTTCCTGCCCTCCGCCAGATGCCCGGCAACAAGTGGCTTGAAGTCGCCATGATCCGCATGAACCACAACGGCACCCGCATGGATGGCCCCACCTGGGCAGACGACAACAATCCCGACCGCGTCGATGAAGTTGTCGCCCACGTCAAGCAGGTGCAAAGCCGATGGCATGGGCGTCGTCAGCATGAAGCTGGTCGGCGACGGCACCTTTACCCAACACAACGATCGCCAGGCAGCCATGCGCTTTGCCTTCAACCATGCAGGCGTCGATTGCGTCACCGTCGGCTTCAAGAACACCCAGGAAATCGACGAGGCAATCGACAACCTCAACGTGGCCCTGGCCTAGCTCCCGGTCGAGCACTTCAGCTGTCAACAAGATGGGACCCGCTCGCGGGTCCCATCTTCGTTTGTGGCCTTGAGCCGAGAACTAATCTCCCGCCTGCACCTGTGTCCGCACTGCCAACGGCTGCGAAGCCTCTGCTGTCTTAGCCGTCAGAATCGCCCCCAGAAGGCAAGCCGCGATCAGAACTTCCGCAATCACCGGCCCTGAGAAGAAGTACGCGTACGAGTTCACCGCGAACACCAGGTACGCCAGCGCAAACACCCACAGAATCGGCCGCAAACGCGCGGCGTCCCGCTTCGCGAGCGAACCCAGCATCCAGAAAACGATGCCCTCTGCCGTGAGCGAGATCGTGATGCCCAACCCCATACCCCGGTAGAACTCCCAGTAGCTGCGCGTTACGCCCAGCACCAAAAAGGAATTCGCACGCATCACCGCCTCGGTTGCGGCCCCGACCCCAGGCACCGGCTTCCCAAAGACTCCACCAATCGTGTGCAGCGCGGCATGCAGCAGCGTAAGTCCCGAAGCTACACGCAAGAAAATCACCGGTTTCATCGATACTCCTTCGCGAGCGCTATTGCGCGTCGACTTTCTTCGCAAAGTGCTCCAGAATCGTGACCCACGCGCCCGGTCCGTCGAACACTGCGCGCAGCTGCTCCGCGCCCTCGCCGTGACGCTCCAGTTTGCTGTGGGTTAGTTCCACAAGCGTCGTGCCTGCCGCTTCGGAGGTAAACCGAATCTCCAATTCGCTGGCCTTCGCCATGTCCATATCGGCCACCCACTCGGGCGAATCGTGCCCCGGCCCCACATGCCACGACAGGCGCACCTCATGCGGCGGATCCCAATGCAACACTGTGCCCCAGTCGCATTGCTCCCCTTTGGCATTGCGTTCGTACCAGCGGCCGCCCACGCGCGGCTCAATGAAGATCGCTTCAAACGGAGTCGTGCCGATATGGTGCGTCGCCGGCCACCATGTCTCCATCTGCTCCACAAACACGCTCCACACCCGCTCGATCGGGGCCTTCACGCGGACGCTCTTAAACACTCTTAGGTCGACGTCTGCTGACTTTGCCATGTCTCTCTCCTGGCGCCGGTTTCTCCGCCGCTGCTTGAAAGTTGCTCATTGCCTTTGTCCACATCTGGTCAAAATGCGCGCGCAAACGCGCCACGCCCGCGGGGTCCAGCTTGTATAACCTGCGCGTTCCCGCCTTGCTGTCCATCACCAGCCCTGCATCCTTCAGCACCTTCAAGTGCTGCGATACCGCAGGCCTGCTCACCGGCATCGTCCGCGCCAGCTCGTTCACCGCCAGCGGCCCTCCAGACAGCTTCTGAAAGATCGCCATCCGTGTCGCATCGCCCAGCGCATCCAGTCCGGCTTGTAGGTAAGTGTCCATACTTGGTGAGTTGAGATCGGTAAGCAAAACCGAACCGTAAGCTCAAACTAACCGTAAGCTACCACGAACCGATACCGGCATGTCAAGAGAAAATATGCAGCGCCCCGTTCTTCACTGCTCACTGATCCCTTCTCTGTTTCTCTGTTTCGCTGTTTTTCTGACCCCAGTCCCCTGACCCCTGACCCCTGTCCCCTGACCCCTGACCTCTATCATGGAAGACGTCATGCAGACCATCGAGCTGTCGAAACAGGCGCGCGCCGACGCTATCGCCTCCCTCCAGCGCTACTTCAAAGAAGAACTCCCCGAGCCCATCGGCGATCTGCCCGCCGGCCTGCTGCTCAATTTCCTCCTTGAAGAGATCGGGCCGGCGATCTACAACCAGGCCATCGCCGACGCCCAGGCACGCCTGGCAGGCCGCGTCGCCGACCTCAACGGCGAACTCTATGCCGACGAATTCCAATACTGGATTCGGTTGGAGAACAAGCGAAAGGGCCGCCGATGAGAACGCGCGCGCATCGCCTGCGCATCGAAAAGTGTTTTTCTCTCATTAGCCCCTGCGGCGATCGTGTGCAGCAATGAAAGTCGCAATCATTGGCGGCGGCATCGGCGGCCTTACTGCAGCGATTGCTCTGCGTCGTCGAGGCATCGATGCTCAGGTGTATGAGCGAAGCGAAGTTCTGCGCGAGGTTGGCGCCGGCATCTCGCTATGGCCGAATGCGGTCAAAGCGCTGCTCCAACTCGGACTCGGCGCGCGCCTAAGTGCCATCAGCCACAAGAACACTGACTTCGCTCTGCGGCGCTGGAACGGCTCCCTCCTGGCCGGCACTCCGGCGGCTGAACTCGAAAGGCGCTTCGGCGGCGGAGTCCTGATCTTTCATCGCGCCACTCTGCTCGGCATCCTCGCCGAGAGCCTGGGGCAGCAGTTCATCCATTTAGGAAATACGTGTGAGGCACTAGAAGAAAACTCGAGCAGCGTCCGCGTCCGCTTCACCAATAGCGCGACCGCGGAGGCCGACGTTCTCATCGGTGCCGATGGCCTCAACTCAGTGGTCCGCGCGCATCTCTTGCATCGCGATCCACTTCGCTATTCCGGCTACACCGCCTGGCGTTCCATCGTCTCCTTCGACGCGTCGGCGATTGTTCCCGCGGAAACCTGGGGATGCGGCCAGCGCTTCGGAATCCTTCCCACCCGCAATGGCCAGGTCTACTGGTATGCAACCAGCAATGCTCCCCAAGGGCAGCACGACGCAGAGAGCGGTCCAACCGCCGCGCTGCTTTCGCTTTTTAAGGGATGGCATGAGCCAGTCGAGGCGCTCATTCGGGCATCGGGACCCAACGTGCTCCGAAACGATATCTTCGATCGCAACCCGGTCTCCCCTTGGGGATCGGCCCGCATCACGCTCCTCGGCGATGCCGCTCATCCCATGACGCCCGACTTGGGCCAGGGCGCTTGCCAGGCGATCGAAGACGCTATCGAACTCGCCAGATTCCTTCACACCATACCCAACGAAAGCGAAGCGCTCAAAGCGTATGAAGCAAGCCGCGGCCCGCGCACCCGCTCCATCGTTCTCGCGTCGCGACGCATGGGCCGCATCGGTCAAATCGATTCGCGCCTTCTGTGCGGTATGCGGGATTGCGCGTTGCGCTTGACTCCGCGCTCCGTCAATCTGCGCAGCCTGGCCCCATTCGTCGGCTACGAAAAACATCTCGAAAATTGAACCAGATCAAAATCGATCGGCCTCCAGGTCTTGACTCCGCGTTGCCGCCGCGTTAGCTTAGCCGTACACGGGAAAGGAGGTTGATCCAGCTGATGAAGATTGAATTACCAAGTTGTACCCTGCGTGAGGTGACTGAGGCCTAGGGCATCGCGCCCGAAACCCTTTCGACAGATGCGGCAACCCCGCATCAACCTCGAAAGACAGAAGACCCCAGAATTGCCCCGGCGGATGAACAAGGATTGACCAGCCGGGTCTCTGGCTCTCGCGGAAGCGCGATAGCCTTAGTCCAATCCCAACAGTTCACCGGCGACGGCCCGAGAGATGCTCTCGGGCCGTCGCTGCGTTTCGTCACTGAAACTCGCTAACGTGCCGGCGGCAGCTGGCCGCTAACACGCTAACTCGCGCGAAGCGCGGCTAACTCCGCCAACTCAGCCAGCCAGCTAACTCCGCCAGCCCCGCGCCAGCCGCTCCGCCGTCTCGTACGCCCCACTGGCCAGATCCTTCCGCACGCGTGCCGAAATCTGGTTGCATAAAGGAAGCTTTGTAACAGGGCACGACTTTTAGTCGTGCCAAAATCGTCGCAAAAATCGCTGGGCTTTAGCCCCTGAGGGAGATTTATCGCGTCGCTGGACCATCGATGAAACAGCTTTCCAGGCTCTCGCAGCGCGGTTGGCGCCAGAGGTTCTTGAGCAGCCGGCCCTCCTTCCGATCGATGGGCTCCGCACCGCCACTGCGATAAACTCAGGTACGGATGAGGGTCTTCGGCATCGATTGCGGCACTGAAGTGACCGGCTACGGCGTCGTCGAGACCTGCGACGCCGAGCGGCAGCCCCGCCTGGTCTGCTGTACCCTCGGCGCAATCCATTTGTCCCGCGCCAAACCACTGCCGGAGCGCCTGGCCCAGGTCTATCGCGAACTCACGGAGGCGCTGGCGCGCTGGCAACCCGAGGTCGTCGCCATCGAAGAGGTCTTCTACTCCGTCAACGCCAAGTCCGCGCTCAAGCTGGGCCAGGTCCGCGGCGTGGCTCTGCTCGCCGCTGCAACCTACGGCGCGCCCGTCGCCGAATACGCGCCGCTAACCATCAAATCGAGTGTCGTGGGCTACGGGCTCGCCAAGAAAAATCAAGTCCAGTTCATGGTCGCCAGGCTCCTTGCATTGCAGCAGCTTCCCGAGCCCCCCGACGCAGCCGATGCCCTCGCCATCGCCATCTGCCACATCCACACCGCGCAGACCCTCATCCAACAGGGAGTGGGCCGATGAAGTTGGGTGTAGTTCTCGCGCTCTCGCTTTCTGTCGCATCGCTTGCGGCCCGGGCCATCGGATCCGTTCCGGCCGGCCCCGTTCCGGCCGGCACCGTTCCCGCCGGCACCGTTCCCGCCGGCCCCGTCCTGTCCGATCCCGTCTCTTCCGACCCGGCCCGGCCTGGCCAGATGTTCCGCGTCGACTTCTCCAATCCCGGCCTCACTCCGTCCCACTGGACCCTGGTCCTCCATCCCGATGGCAGCGCGCATTTTCACTCCGACCCCGGCCACCTCAGCGCTGCCCAACTCCACACCATCGAGCCCGGCCCGATCGATCGCGACGTACAGCTCAGCCCCGACTTCGCCGCCCGCGCCTTCGAAACCGTCCATCGCCGTAAATTGTTCGCAGAGGAGTGCGATAGCCACCTCAAGGTCGCTTTTCAGGGTTGGAAAAAGTTCACCTACACGGGCCCCGACGGCGAAGGTTCCTGCGCGTTTAACTACTCCAAAAGCAAAGATATCGAGGCGCTGGGCGAGTCAATGGTCGCCGTCGCCTCCACCATCGTCGAGGGCGCGCGCCTCGAACTACTGCTGCAGCACGATCCCCTCGGCCTCGACAAAGAGATGGAGTATCTCCAGGAAGGCTCCGCCGATGGCCGCCTGCAACAGATTTGCTCCATTCAAGCCATCCTGACCCGCTTGATCGACGATCCGGACGTCATGGAGCGGGTTCGCAAGCGCGCGCGCCTTCTGCTGGCCGAAGCGACAAAGTAAGTATCCCCCGGCTTAGCCGACGGGTATGTGCTGAAGGATATTTGGTTGGTGACCCTCAAAATGGGCCTGTGTAGAAAAGCCTGGCAGAAAAGGGCCTGTGTAGGAAAAACTGGGTAAACGAAACGCCAAGCCGGCAGCATCCAGTCGCCCGCGCCGTAGGCGCAGCGGATATTAGCCCCGCGCTTTCAGCGTGGGGTAAGCGAAACCAACAATTCAAGGGAGTCCCGTAGGGACGGCGCTCTGCAAAAGCCCGTCTCCCAACCAAAATGGCTAAAGTCCATGGGCTCCTCACGCGACTTTCATAGCCAGTGGGTGTCCAATCAGTGTTGGACCTCCGGGGTTCGCCGGGATTACCCTTAGCAAGTCTTCGGGGTGGGGGACGCAATGATCAGGAAAGCAGCCAATTGGGCAAGCCGTCGAACCAATTCGCGCGGGCGCACTCTGTTGGCCGCCGCGGTCTTTTCTCTGGGCTTTTCTTTTGGATTGTCAGTGTCGGCCCAGGATCTCCCCGCCGCGGATCCGTCGTCTCCTCCTGCGCGCGCGGTGCGCCTCAGCAGCGTGGATGGGCAAGTCCAGCTTTCGCAGGGTAATCAGGTGCTCGCAACCCAGGCGCCGGTCAACACCCCTCTCTTTGAGGGCACGCAGGTCTCCACCTCCGACGACGGACGGGCTGAAGTGCAGTTCGAAGATGGCAGCGTCGCGCGCATCTCCCCGAATAGCTCCCTTACCCTGGCCACGCTGCGCCAGGAAGGCAACTCCGGCGATACAGAAGTAGTCCTGAACAGCGGACTGGCCTACTTTGAGATACAAGGCGACTCCCAGGCAAAACCCATGCGGGTTCGTTTCGCGAACAATCTCGTCACAACCAGCGGATTCACCGTCGTGCGCGTCAACCTCGACTATCCTCCCGGTGCAATCGCTGTGTTCTCCGGCAATGCCCATGTGGAGGGAGGAAATTCGCTTGCCCTCGACCTGCACGGCGGGGAGAGCGTACAACTCAACGATCCTCAGACCGGAAATTACGTTCTGTCGGAAACGATTGAGCCGGACTCCTGGGATACGTGGAACTCCGATCGCGACCAGGCACTGACCGCGCAGGAAGCCAATCGAACAGCGGCGACCGCCAGCGTGCCCAACAGCAGCAATCCCGCCTGGAGCGACCTCGACGCCAACGGCAATTGGTATAACGTTCCCGGACAGGGCTATGTCTGGTCACCGTACGCCGCCAGCGCCACCGGCTGGGATCCCTATGGCTGCGGAAGCTGGATGTGGACTCCCAACTTCGGCTACATCTGGGTCTCCTGCGAATCCTGGGGATATATGCCTTACGCCACAGGGTCCTGGGGCTTCTACGACGGCCTCGGCTGGGGCTGGGCTCCCGGCATCGGCGTCCCCTGGTGGGGCGGGGGTGGCTGGGGCTTCAACATCGGCAATCACCCCTTCCGCTACCTCCCCCCCCACCGCCCACGCGGAGAGCCGGTGCATCCCGGTGGTGGTGGTGGCATCCCAATTCGCGCCGGCGGACGCTATCAGCCCTATCCTGTGGTTGCTGTGAACCGCGTGCATGGCGGGCCTGTCCCTCCGTCTACCCATGTGGGCACCGCTCCAGTGACAATTGCCGGCAACACCTTGCAGCCCTTGCGACCCATATCGCGTCCAGTGTACGGGCAGCCTGCGAACGGATTTCGTGGAGCCACAGGAAATGTTGGAGCCTATCCTCTCCCCCGCAGCGGAGTGCACTACGGGACAGCTCCGGTTACGATTCCAAATGGCACGCGGCCGGGCGCCTGGAATCCGCCTTCTGGCACCTACCGTCCGCCAGCCCCTGGTTATCGGTCGCCTGTGAATACCTATCATCCGCCCGTGAACGTATATCATCCGCAAGCGCCGCAATACTCTGCACCGAGCCGCCCATCGTTCAGTGCACCGCCAGCGCCCAGCCATCCGTCTGGTGGAGGCGGCGGTGGCAGTGCTCCGCACGGCGGAGGCGCACACCGCTGACACACGCGTGAAGCGATTGATGAACGGTCGCGGCGGATTGCTGCGGCCGTTCGTTTTTTGCGGATCAATGCAAATCAGGGTTTCGGGCCGGCGGTCTGGTCGAGGCTCTTCCAGAGAGCCGCGAGAGTTTCGATGGAGAGTGCTTCCGCGCGGGCCTGCACATCGATCCCGGCTGCTGTCAGCGCGCGCGCGATCGTCTCCGGCGCGATCCCAGCAGCACGCAGATTGTTTCCCAGCGTTTTCCGTTTTTGCGCGAACGCTGTGCGCACAAATTCCGGAAACCTTGTTTCATCCACGCTCAGCGTTTGAAATCGAGGGGCAAAGCGCCAACGGATCACGCTTGAATGTACCTTGGGGGGCGGGGAGAAGGCTCCGGGCGGCAAAGTGAAAAGCTTCTCAGCCTCGCCGTACATCTGGACTGCCACCGAAAGCAGCCCATAGTCGCGCGAGCCCGGCGCTGCACACACCCGATCGGCAACTTCGCGCTGCATCATCAGCACGGCGCGGCCGAGTACCGCGTGATTCTCCGCAAGCCGATGCAGAATCGGCGAAGTGATGTAGTACGGCAGGTTGCCGACGACAGCTGGGCGGCCGCCACTCTGGGCAGCCGCGGCGGCAAAGTCGAATTGGAGAACATCCTGCTCGACGACCGTCACCTTGTCCGGCGGGAATTCCTTGCGCAGCCCCTCGGCGAGTTCCGCATCCAGTTCGACTGCGATTACGTGACGCGCCCGCGAAATCAGGGCCTGTGTCACCGCACCGCGGCCCGGCCCAATCTCGATCACCGTCGCGTCGGTGCAATCTCCTATCGCAGCGGCAATTCGCTGGATGGCCTGCACATCATGAAGAAAGTTCTGACCGAGCTTCGGCTTGGTGGGCATGGACATTCACGATGGTAGACGAACGGATCGGTGTCCGGTCTGGCGCGCAGTCAAAGTATCGGTTTGCCTCAGGAGTCTCTCTTCAGTACTTCCAGATCAAAGGCACGCCGATGCGTGAAGCCGAGAGCGTTGTAGACGCGGATCGCCGAGTGATTGTCCGCAAAGCTGTGCAGAAAGGGCGTGTCTCCCTCGCGCAGGATCAGCTTCGTTACAGAAGACATCAACGTGCGCGCATAGCCGCGGCCGCGCGCGTCTGGGTGTGTGCACACTGCGCTCACTTCGACGAAGCCGGCAACCCGCATACGCTGACCGGCCATCGCGAGCAGCCGATCGCCTTCGAAGATTCCGAAGAACACACCCAACTCATGCGTCCGATTGCGAAACGGACCCGGCTCAGTGAGTGTGGCCAATTCGACCATGGCAGGTATATCGGCCGGGGTAAGCACGCGCATGCCACTTGGTTCGGCAGATTCTTCAATGCTTCTTCCCGCATACACCATCTGAGTCAATTGGCCGCCGCGAATCAGCGTCCACCCGCTCTTTGGGGCCGGCGGCTGATCGAGAAACAAAACCTGAACGGCGCCCGGATTCGCCTGTGCCCTCAGATCCTCGTAGGCAGCAGAAGACTCTTCTGCAAGCCCACTTAAAGGGCCGATCTCCTGGAGATAGGCGCGGGCCAACCCGCTTCCGGTTGCGAAGGAGCTGTGCGCCGTGGTGAGGGAACTCCAGATGGGGTTGTCGAGCAAATGGATGTCGGGCATAACTCAAAGATGACTCAACAGCCAGCAACGATGCTGCGATGTGACAGGTTACTGGGGCTCACTTTGCGGAGTCTTCATGAGCTATGGCTTTGCTCGACCGGAACCGATGTGCCATAGCGCTTGCGCACGGTCCACAGCACTGGGAGCCCGAGGAGAATCAGCGCGGTTCCAATCAGTGAGCCTTCGAGATTGCCCAGGTAGCTCCACACCAACACGGCGGCAGCGCACCCCACGAAAATAGCCGGCAGAACCGGATAGCCCCAGACTCGATACGGCCGCGCGAGGTCGGGGCGTTTGCGTCGGTAATAGAAAACGGTTGTGGTCGTGAGCATGTAAAAGAGCCACTCGGCGAACACTGCGAGTTCGAAGTGCTGCTGAAATTGGCTCAGAAAGAGCAAGAGCACCGTAGAAAGCAGCCCCTGCACAACGAGGGAAGTGGATGGCGATTGAAAGCGTGGGTGGATATGCGCGAACTGAGCGAAGAAGAGCCTATCGCGTGCCGCGGCAAACGGGATGCGCGCGCCCGACATGACGGTTCCATTCAGCGTGACAAAAATGCTGAGGGCCATCGCGCCTGCGACGAAACCTGCTCCACGCGGACCGGCCACGATGGATAAAGCCGCAACCGCCGGACGCTCACTGGCCGCGATTTGCGCAGCGGGCAAGATGTATTGAATAGCCGCGTTCGTTGCCATGAAGAGAGCGCCCACGATGAAGAGGCCGCCGATCAGAGCGATAGGCAGGCTGCGTTCGGGATGCCGCACTTCGCCGGCCACCATGGTCAAGTCATTCCATCCGTCGTAGGCCCATAGCGTTGCGATCAGCGCCAGCATGAAGCCGCTGAATCCTCCCACGGCGTGCGGCAATCCCGTTGCAAAGTTAGCCCACGATCCCGAAGCCGATGCGAAGCAAAGCCCCGCAACGATCAAGATGAGAATGCCTTTGAGAACTGTGAAAACCAATTGGAAGTCACCGGCCTTCTTGATGCCGAGATAGTTCAGCCCGGTCATGAACCACGTGACGCCGATTGCGAAGACCTGCGACCACAGCAGCGGCAGGCCGGGAACATGCGCGGTGAGCCCGTGCAGGGCAGGGAAGACGCCGAGCGTGCGCGCCAGGCCGCTGGTGACTGCTGCAATGGAGGCGGGCTTGGCGACGGCGAACCATGTCCACATGTAGAGAAATGCCGTTGTGTCGCCATAAGCGCCGCGCAGGTAGACATACTCGCCGCCGGCGTAGGGCATCATCGAACCCAGCTCCGCATACGTCATCGCGCCGAAAAGCGACAGCAGTCCGCCGACGATCCAGGCCAGATACACCATTGCGGACGAACCGGTGTCGCGCATCATCTCGCTCGGCACCAGAAAAATGCCGCTGCCAATGATGGTGCCCACCACAATGGCGGTTGCCTGGCTTGCTCCCAAAACACGCGGGAGATCGCGCGCCACCTCGGTTGACGTTGTGTGAGTCTGTGCGGATGTCGATTCGGGCATGCGGTGAGGAGAGGTTAGCACAGCCGTTACCGGTGGTGGAGATGCACACTGCTGCGTGTCACCATCGGTTGCAGCATGTAAATGCGTTGGAAAAGTATGGGGCAGAGTCCGCAGACTATCGTTGCGATTCTCCTTCGTCCGCGGCAAGCCGGGGAAATCGCGAAAACCCGGCGCCTCCGCCCTCTATTGGAACGCCGCCGCTGGGGCCGCGCGCTCTCCTGCATAGAGGCCGGCAATCCGAGCCTGGTTGCCTGTGCAAGCGATTCAGTGAGAAGAAGCAGACCGTGACACGGGTCACCGGCAGCGATTTGGTTTCAGCCTATGCTTCGTGGCTGCGGTCGATTCTCTGGACCTCGTCGGCCTTTTCGGGCCGCGTGTGACCCATTCGCGGTCCGGTCCAGCGATCGCCGCGTGAATTCTTCGAGGAGGGTTTCTAATGGAAGCCACTTGTTCGAATTGCAAAGCGCAGCTCGCATCCCCGCATTGGAGCTTCTGCCCCCATTGCGGAACCACAATTGTGCATGAAGCCTCGAAACTGCAGGAGCACGAACATCATCCGGCGCGCGGAGCGTTTGGCGGCTTGGCCTATGGGCTGATCGCAGCGCCGATCCTGATTATTGCCGGGGTGATGATCTGCCTGACTGGATGGGGCCTGTTTCTCGGAGTGCCGGTGATCCTGATGGGCCTTCTGGCGCCGCTCGCCGGTCCGCTATTCGGGATGAGCGAGCACACGGCGAAGTGCCCGGAATGCGGGACGCGCGTGCTGACGGTGGCCGACGGCAAGCTGCATGCCTGTCCGGCGTGTAATGCGAATTTTGCCGTGAGCGAGCACGACGAGCACGCGGTGGCCGGGGCGCGGTGAATACAGCTTTAGGCCGTCAGCTCTAAGCTGGTTCCTTCTGAAGGCGAGCGGTACGGGCGAAACGGAGTAGGTCAATTTTCCTGTCCCAGCGCAGGTTGGCACGGTCTTGGATGGCGGCGGCGCGCAAGCGCGCACCGCGTGGCCCCCTCGGATCGCACAGTCTTCGGAGTCTATGCCCCCCCGGGGGGGGTCTCTTGATGTAAATTACTCATTCCAATTACTTTAGCGATGAGTTGCGGAGCCAAATTCCTCTTATAGAAGGGCTTATGCACAGATTCCTCTCAGGAAAGGGCTTAGCTGCGTTTCACGGGACAGCTTCCTGGATAGAGGGTTTCTGGCGAGTGGCGGCTCTGAGCTCTGTATTCAGTTGTAGCAAAACGCGGGAAATAATCTGCAAACGTGCGTGAGGTAGATCGAGTGGAAGGCGAGATGTGTTCAGCGCGTTGAGCGGCGGCTAGGTGTTCTCTTCAAAGGAGGCTTCGTGCAGCTGAGCAGCGCCAGTCTACGGGCACACTCCAATTCGATCAGTACTTCGAGAGCTTTGTGCAAGAGAGCACTTTTGTCCGCGATGCCAGTCAATTCCTGGGCGATGCGGACCAGATCGTCGTCGAGTTCGACAGATGCCCTCGTGCGGTAGTCCCCAAGTATTGATTCTAAGCGGCGCGCGGTTTGAGCTTGAGGCCAAGCGCCTTCATCACCCCAAGGAAGGTGGAGAGCCGCGGGTCGCCCGTGGACGACAGCGCCTTGTATAGCGCTTCGCGGGTTACGCCTGCCTGACTGGCAAGCTGCGTCATGCCCATTGCGCGGGCTATGTCACCAAGTGCCGCTGCGACGAGAGCCGGATCACCATCGTCAAACGCAGCCTCAAGATAGGCCGCGATGGCTTTGGGATTCTTCAGATATTCCGACGGGTCCCACTGCGTTGTCTTATGGGCCACTTTGTGCCGCTTTCGGCGAAGCATCGCCCAGGTCAAGCGAACATCTGCATCTGTTCGCTCTTCAGGGAGCTGATTCGATCGTACAGGCGGATTTTTTCGTCAGCTTTTTGCTTGGCATGTTCCGACATGTACGAGAGCAATTCCTCAAGTTGTCCGACCGTCGATATATTCTTGAACGCCTTCGCCTTGTTCACAAAAACGACGGACTTCTTCTTTCGGGCCAAAAGTTCGATAACATTACTGAGCGTGCCCGTACTCTTAGTATCCCAGATCATTAGGCCAATGTCCGCGACCTCGGCCATCCGGATATCCTTCGCAGTGAAGAACGCACGCGATCCCTCAGCATGGTTTGTTTCGACCCGCTGAATTGGCCAATTGCCGACGTTGTTCCTGGGGCGTGCCCCGCTACAAAATACAGTAATCTTCGTTGTGCCGTGGTTGACGAGATACGATTGGATCGATGTATCGACACCATCTGCATCGCCAACTACCACTTCAAAGTTCTGTGCCACGATATTGTCGATGCGCTCTTTGACTTTGGAATCGAGGTGCTTGATGTTCATCGATCCAGCAATGAAGACCCTCTTATTCATTCATGACCTCCAGGTGAGCGCGGCTACATAGATTCTCCCAACTTTGGGGTAGGTCCGCAACACCTTGCAAGCCGTCTCCATCGAAGCGCCAGTGTGGAACAGATCATCGACGACAAGCACGTTCCGCCGCTCATTGTCTGAAATTTCGTCGTTCACACTGAAGCTACTGCCAATTGCGTCGATCTTCTCGTCCTTCGTACTCAAATCCTTGAGGGGCTTCCCGCCCTTAGCCCTTATCAGGAGGTTGCTAAACACAGGCGCCTTCACCAAGACTCCCAGCTCGTTTGCTACCTCGGTGACGGGCTGGCGGGTTCTTTGAGCCGATGCTGGCATCGGAACGATGAAACCGACCTGAGAAAACTTCGGGCAGATGTTGTCGGCTAAAGCTTGAGCAAGAAGGCTTGCTTGCTCCAAGGCTTTGCGGTACTTGAGCTGATACGTAGCTTCACCCACCTCTGTGCGAGTCGTATTGAATTGCGGATGTCCGTGCTCGTCTTCTCCGATGTAGATACTAGATAGGCTGTGCTTGTCCAGCACCCACCCGTCGTCCCACGGTCCCCGAATCTGTCTGAGCGACACTTTCAAGATACGGCCCACTTCCCGCAATCGCTAATGCATCTCGCGAAAATGCGAAAACTGAAGTATCCACGTAGACCACTTACGGCCTGAGCCGCAGGCCATTGCGGGTTATATCTTCTCGGTCCACGCGACTTCATGTCTCTTTTCGATTTCGATATTGTAGTCCTTTAGTTCCCCGGTTGCTGCTCATGAAAATGCCGCCAGATTGTCACCGCGGTTTTCTTCGGAACCACTGCGGCGAGTGATTCCGTTGTGGCCTGCTGCACGTCGCGCAGGCTTCCGAAATGCGTGAGTAGTCGTTGGCGCATGAGCGCTCCGACGCCCGGGATATCAAGTAATTCGGAACTGCGGTCGCGCATCGCGCGTCGCTGCCGGTGATAGCCCACCGCAAACCTGTGGCTTTCGTCGCGGATCATCTGGACTAAATGCAGGACGGGGCTGCGCCGATCGAGGACGACCGGCTCTTCCTCATTGCCGTAGAGGTAGATCACCTCTTCCTTCTTTGCGATGGACGCGAGCGGCTGCGATGTGATGCCGAGGGCCTCGAGCGCGTCTGCCGCCGCATGAAGTTGGCCGAGGCCACCATCGATTAGGACGAGCGAGGGCATGGCGGCTGGCTCTTTGCTTTTTCCCTCAGGGGCTAAAGCCCCCGGCTTTTTCTCGACATTATCGGCACGGGTGAAGCCGTGCCCTTTCAAAGCGCCATCACGGGTCGTTTCAGGTTCGTGGTCTCCCACCCTTGGCGCTGAAGAACGCGCCAAGGATGGGGCACCCAAGCTCTGGGCCGTTGAAGAATCCACTTCACTTCCGCCGTCGCGGATGCGTTTGTAGCGGCGGTGCACCACCTCGCGCATGGAAGCAAAATCATCGACGCCCAGCACCGTCATCACTTTGAATTTGCGGTAGGCCGACTTGTTCATCTTGCCGTCTTCCCACACCACCATGGAAGCGACCGTTTCTGCGCCCTGAATGTGAGAAATATCGAAGCACTCGATGCGGCGCGGCAGTTCGGGCAGCATCAGGGCATCGGCCAACGCCTCCTGGATCGCCTTCTGCGAGGGAATGAGCACGCGGAATCGTTGCGTGTAGGACTGCTTCGCATTCTGGGCGGCAAGATCTACGAGGGAACGCTTTTCGCCACGCTTCGGCACAAGCACTTCGATTCGATGTCCCGTGCGTTCGCTGAGCAAGGCCGCCAGCGCCTCGCGATCGTTGAAGTCGACGGGCACGAGAATTGCGCGCGGTACGTACTGCTGGTCAATGTAAAGCTGCTTGACGAGCGCGCCGAGGACTTGATGGGGCTCCTGCTGATTGGAGTCGGGGATCACTTCGTCTCCGGGGCTCAAGCCCTCGGATGTGTGGGGGCCATTGTCATGAGCCTGAAGGCCCCTGCTCCCTCCGCCATCGGCGTCTTCAGGTTCGATGAGGTCCGGCAGGTCCTCCCAGAAGAATTCGCGCCTGTCGACGATCTTGCCGCCGCGCATGTGAAACAGATTCACCGCGAGGCTTCCGTCCTCGAAGTGGTAACCGAAAACATCCGCATCATCCCCCAGTTCGGCGGTGGCAATGCGCTGCTTCTCCTGCAGCTGATGTACGGTCGAGAGCTGGTCGCGCAGTCGCGCGGCGGCTTCGAACTGCTCGGCCTCCGCCGCCGCGAGCATGCGCGCGTTGAGCGACCGCTCCAACTCTGTGTGCCGGCCCTCGAGAAAAAGCTGTGCATCGCGGACTGCCTGCCCGTAAATCTCCGGAGTCGTGAATTCCTCCACACATGGTCCGAGACAGCGATGAATGTAGTACTGCAGGCAAGCCCGCGGATGGTAGCGCGACAGATCGACTTTGCAGCTTGGCAGGAGAAAACTGCGATGAATCAGCTCGACCACCCGGTACGCGAGATTGCCGGGAAAGTAAGGTCCGTAATAGGCTGAACCATCCTTGCGCAGACGCCGCGTCACGAAGACTTTAGGAAAGCGGTCGCCGAGCGTGAGCTTGACGTAGGGATACGTTTTGTCGTCGCGCAGCAGGATGTTGAAGCGCGGCTTGCGCTGCTTGATCAGATTGTTTTCGAGCGCGAGGGCCTCGTGTTCGTTGGCTACAAGAATGTAATCGAGATCGATGGCTTCGCGCATGAGCGAGCCGGTTTTGGCGTTCGCCTGTGAGGCCTCCAACAGGTACGAGCGTACGCGGGCGCGCAGGTTTTTCGCCTTGCCGACATAAATCACTTCGCCGTCGGCGTTCTTGTAGAGATACACGCCCGGCTGTGTGGGCAAGGTGCGGATTTTTTCCTGGAGGTCCATGGGGAGAAGAGCGAAGGTGTCGCTCTTTAGGATAGCGTTTTGTGCGAAGTAACGCTTACCACTGGACTTACCGAACAAACTTACCGGTGCGCGTAAAAATTACATGGGTTCGGTGCATTCATTTCAGTGCATTCGTTTCGGTTAACTAGCATATTTGTCAGCAAGATAATAAAATTGCCAACGTTTGGCGCGCTAGATGCAATCAAATGAGGCATAAGAAGGATCAGCTCCGCCTGTCGACTGGCGAAAAGTCAGACAGGGGCGGCGGGAGGACGGAATGATGATGAACCACAGATTTGGCCTTTGGATGGCCACGAGTGCTTTGGCGGTTGCGGGTATCACAGGTTGCGCGAGCAAGAACTGGGTGAAGTCCCAGACCGCTCCGATTGTTGACCACACCGGACAATTGGAAGACAAGACGGCAGCAAACGGGCGCGCCATTCGCGATACAGACGATCGCGCAACGGCGGGCATTAAGCAGGCGCAGGGCGCCGCCGACACGGCGACGCAGAACGCGCAGACAGCAAGCAAATCTGCCGGCGATGCCGAGACGGCCGCGAACGATGCCGTGCACCGCGCCGACTCGCTCGACAGCGTTGTGAAGAATCTTGACAACTACAAGCCGTTGGCCAACGCGACAGTGAACTTCGGCTTCGACAAGGCTGCGCTGACCAAGGACGACAAGGATCAGCTCGACAGCTTTGCCGGGCAGTTGAGCTCAGCAAAGAGCTACATCCTTGAAGTGACAGGCGGAACCGACTCAACCGGTTCGGCGGAGTACAACTACGAGCTCAGCCAGCGCCGCGCGGATGCGGTGGTGCAGTATCTGGCCGCGAAGTACAACGTGCCGGCGCACCGGTTCTACCTGATCGGCATCGGCAAGGACAATGCCGTGGCGGACAACAAGACCGCGGAAGGGCGCAAGCAGAATCGCCGCGTGCAGATTCAGCTGCTCTCGAACATGGACGGAACCACACAGAGCGCGACACCGGCCCCGGCGGGTTCGGGACGGTAAGCTAAGGTAGCTTTTGCAACGAAATGAAGCAGGCCATCCGGAAACGGGTGGCCTGTTCATTTTGGTGCCAGCCTCTAGGACTTTGCTTCAGAGAGCTGCTGTACGTGCACAGCGCGCACATCGTTCGCGGTGAAGAGACGCAGGAAGGGCGCACCTTTCGCCGCGCCTTCGACGGCAGGACGACCGTTTGCTTCTTCGCGCTCGACGATGCAGACGACGGCGGCGACGATCATGCCGGCCTCCTGCGCGGCCTCGATGGCGTTGATGGTGGATGCACCGGTGGTGCAAACGTCATCGACGATGACGACGCGTGCGCCTTGTTTGCAGAATCCTTCGATGCGACGGCCCGTGCCATGCGCTTTCTCGGCTTTGCGGACTAAGAACCCATGCAACAGCGGGAAGCCATCCGCTTCTGGATGCGAGAGAGCACGCCATGCGCTGGCTGTGGCGACGTTGGAGACGATGGGATCGGCGCCCATGGTGAGTCCGCCGACGGCCTCGGCGTCGATGTGGTTGGCTTCAAGCAGATCGAGAATGGCGTGGCCTGTGAGGCGGCCGCCTTCGGCGTGGAGCGTCGTGGTGCGGCAGTCGATGTAGTAGTCGCTGGTGCCGCCGGAGGAGAGCTTGAACTGGCCGAGGCGAAAGCTGGTGCGGGCGAGAAGCGCGAGGAGCTGCTGTGCGTAGGTGGGCGATGTCATCAAGAAGATTGTAGGACCTGCCGTCCGGGATTTGCTGTCCATGCAGCGGCTTCGTGCGGCGTGGAAGGTTCTCTGGGGGCATGGGGAATTGTTCCACGTGGAACAATTGTGTTGGCCAGCACACCTGTTCTTGGAGGTGCAGAAAATAGCGGTGTTTGTGAGTGCGCCGCGAGCCGGTGCTTGTTGTTCAAGAGACGATTGGGGATTGAGTCGGCTGCGCGGAAAGCGGATTCTCAGCGTCAAGAGATTACAGAGACCTGCACTATTTTGGAGGCACCCGTGGGGGGGGGAGGGGGTCGGGGGTACGGACCGGGGACATTGCTGACACTGGGCGGTGTTCTCCCACGTCTCCAAAACCGGGAGACATGGGGCACCCAAAGATTTGTTTGGAGCCGGCGCTCTGAGACCTGGGCCGCGCGCCACTCATGTCGTGCGGAGACGATTTCCTCCGGGCCTAAAGGCCCACATTTGAGCCCGCCCGTTTCAGGGGCCTGAAGGCCCCTGCTCCCTCCGGAATACATTTCCTGAACGGCAAGTCCGCACGCAGAGCGATTGCCTGAACGGCAAGTCCGCACGCAGAGCGATTTCCTGAACGGCAAGTCCGAGGCGCGAGCTGCTGCCTGGACTGCAGGTCCTCGCGCGCGAAGCTGTTGCCTGGACTGCTAGGTCCTGCTTACGTCAGGCCCTACATTTTGTCGAGGTGTTTGAAGCCGCCGGTTCCGATGAGCATGAAGGAGAACAGCAGGAAGTTGTAGGTCGCGTGGACCAGGACGCTGGCGGCGAGGGAGCGCAGGTGGAGGCGCGCGGCGCAGAGCACGAGGCTAACGAAAACCAGCAGGAGCATAGGGCCGATGGAGTAGCTGGTCTGTTCGGCGTGCATGAAGGCAAAAAGGGCGCTGGTGACGAAGGATGCGGCAACCATGGCGGCGAGGGACCAGCGGGGGTGGCCTTCCTCGTCGAGCGGGAGGCGGGGACTGTGCGTGACCTTTTCGGCGATCCAGTCATAGGCAGTGGCGAGGGCGGGGAGCAGGAAGCCGCGGAAGCCGAGCTCCTCAAAGAACGGGGCGAGGGTGACGCCGAAGGCGAAAAGGATCCAGGCGGCGCCGGGGACGCGGAAGATGCGGTCGATGGGGGCGTCGGCGGGGCCGGGGAGGAAGAATCCATCGATCATGGCAAGAACGAAGCAGAGCGCCGCTACGCCCATGAGGTAGCCGGCGAACTCTCGGGCGCGACCGGCATTCCATTGGAGTCCGGCGAAGAATCCTTTATGCCAGACGAAGGGGAAGATGATCACGCTGCCTAGAAATGTGAAGGCGTAGAAGAGGGCTTCGGTGCCGAGGGTGTAGTGGATTTCTGTGGCTGCCTGGGTGAAATCGTTCACGCCGTAGAGGTGGTAGGTGACGGCAACATGGGCGAGCACAGCGGCGAGGGCAAGGCCGAGCAGAGCAATCAGAAAGAGAATGCCCACGTGTCCGAGGTGGGGGATGCGCTCCTGCGAAGATTTAAGGTAAGACGCGAAGAGTGGCGGAGCATCTTGTTCGGACGAAGGTGGATAGGAGGCGGCAGAAGCGGTTGTGTCGGGCGCGGGATCGGGTGCGGATTCAACGGCTACGGCGGGCGGCAGGTCGGCAAGACGAGGGTCTGAGTTAGCCAGCGGGTCGTGGGGTAGCTGCTCGGGAAGGTCGCTCATGAAGCTGCCGGCTTCCTGGAGCTGGAGGAAGCTTCGCTTTTCTCGCCGGGGCTAAAGCCCTCGGTTGCGCTCGGGCTGTTTTCAGGGGCCTGAAGGCCCCTGCTCCCTCCGTTTTTTTGCACGCTCTTCCTCGGGGATTTTCGGTCCCCTGGGATGGAGGCGTTCTTGTTCTCCCGGGTCTCAGACCGCTCCTCGGACGAGGACCTGTCAGCGGGGACCCCGGAATCGAGGGCGGGGTCACCAGTCTTCTTGCGGATTGAGGCCTTGCTGGGAGGAACCGCAGGTCCTTCGACTCCCCCTCGCTTCGCTCGTGGTCGCTCAGGATGACGATCGTAAGAAGTGACCCTGGGGCTGTCTTTGATGGCCAGCATGGCATCGGTGTCGTCGCTGGGCTCGAGACGGCCGTTATGAGATGTGTAGTAACGCTTGAGGAATTGGCCTGTATATGAATCGGAAATATGGGCGATGTGGGCGGGGCGTCCTTCACCGACAAGGCGTCCGCCGTCTTCGCCGCCTTCGGGGCCGAGGTCGAGGATCCAGTCGGCGTTGCGAATCACGTCGAGGTTGTGTTCGATGATGATGATGGTGTTGCCGAGATCGGTGAGACGGTGGAGGACCTCGAGCAGTTTGCGGACGTCGTCGAAGTGGAGGCCGGTGGTGGGCTCGTCCAATAGATAAAGAGTGCGGCCGGTCTGGCGCTTGCTGAGTTCGCGGGCGAGCTTCATGCGCTGGGCCTCTCCGCCGCTTAGGGTGGTAGCGCTTTGGCCCAGGTGCACGTAGCCGAGACCGACGTCGACCAGTGTTTGCAGCTTCTGGCGGACCAGGGGCACGTCAGCGAGGACCGTCAGCGCGTCTTCAATGGTGAGGTCGAGAATGTCGGCGATGGAGTGGCCGTGGAATTTAACAGCCAGGGTTTCCTGGTTGTAGCGACGCCCGTTGCACACTTCGCACTGTACGTAGACGTCGGGCATGAAGTTCATTTCGATGCGGCGCTGGCCGTCCCCCTGGCAGGTCTCGCAGCGGCCTCCGGTGACGTTGAAGCTGAAGCGGCCGGGCTTGTATCCCCGCTCGCGGGCTTCGGGAAGCATGGCGAAGAGGTCGCGGAGGGGCGAGAAGACCTGTGTGTAGGTGGCGGGATTGGAGCGCGGGGTGCGGCCGATGGGGGACTGGTCGATGCGGATTACCTTGTCGATCTGGTCTTCGCCGGCGAGCGACTCGTGGGCACCAGGTTCTTCGCGTGATCCATAAAGATTTTTAGCTAACGATCTGTAAAGAATGTCGTTGATGAGGGTGCTTTTGCCGCTGCCGCTGACGCCGGTGACAACGGTCATGACGCCCAGGGGGATACGGATGGTGAGGTCCTGGAGGTTGTGTTCGCGGGCGCCGGAGACGGTGATCCACTTGCCGGTGAGGGAGCGCGGCTCGGGTCGATGGAGGATGGTGGTGGCTCCGGAGAGGTAGCGGCCGGTAAGCGAGGCGGGGCAAGCCATGATTTGTTCGGGCGTGCCTTCAGCGACGACGTATCCGCCCAGGCGCCCGGCCCCAGGTCCCAGATCAAGAACAAAGTCGGCGCGGCGGATCGTGTCTTCGTCGTGCTCGACGACGAGGACGGTATTGCCGAGGTCGCGCAGCTGTTCGAGGGCTCCGATGAGGCGTTCGTTGTCTCGTTGATGGAGGCCGATGGAGGGCTCGTCGAGGACATAGAGAACACCGCGTAGGCGTGAGCCGATCTGGGTGGCGAGACGGATGCGCTGGCCTTCTCCGCCGGAGAGGGTGGCGGCGCTGCGGTCGAGCGACAGGTAGTTGAGGCCGACGCGGCAAAGGAATTCGAGGCGCTCGGCAATTTCGCGGCGGATGCGTTCGGCGACGAGGGCTTCACGTGCCGTGAAGGTCAGGTTGATGGCAGCGGAAAGGGCGCGATTGAGCGGTAGCGCAGTGAAGTCAGCGATAGAGAGTCCGCCTACTTTGACGGCGAGGGATTCAGGGCGGAGACGCTTGCCGCGGCACACGGGGCAAGGAGTGGCGGACATGAAGTTCATCATGTACTCGCGATAGCCCTCGCTGCGAGCCTCTTCGACCGAGTCGCGGAGGTAGGCAAGGATGCCGTGGAAACCGGTGCGCGGTCCTTCGCCTTTTGGGGGTCCGTAGACGAGGATGTGCTGCTGCTTGGGCGGCAAGTCTTCGAAGGGGGTCTTGAGGTCGATCTTGTAGCGCTCGGCGGCGAGGTGGATGAGCTTGAGGAGGTACTGCGAGGCCGAGCCGGGGCCGAGGCCGCCGTCGAGCAGCGGCTTGGACCAGTCGTTGATGACTTTGGCGGGGTCGAAGTCGTAGAGCGAGCCGAGGCCGTGGCACTCGGGGCAGGCGCCGAAGGAGGAGTTAAAGGAGAAGCTGCGCGGTTCGAGCTTGGGGACGTCGAGGCCGCAATCGGGGCAGGCCATGGACGAGGAGAAGAGCTGCTCTTCGGGCTTTTTGGCGCTTGAGGAGGCGGCCAGAGAAACGACCACGAGGCCGTTGGCGAGCTGAAGGGCCTTGCTGACGGCGGCATCGAGACGTTTTTCGAGGGAAGGCTTGGTGGACGAGGGTTCGAGCTTTCCCACCCTTTCCGCAGAAGAACGCGGAAAGGATGGGGCACCCACATTTGTATCGGATGGGGCACTGGTCGTTGGCGACGAGGCTGCGCCCGTGTGCTCGATGGGCTTCAGCAGGACCCGGTCGACGATGGCTTCGATGGTGTGGTTCTTGCGCTTATCGAGGGCCGGGGGCTCGGCCATGTCGATCAGTTCGCCGTCGACGCGGGCGCGGAAGCCTTGCTGGTCGAGTTGGTCGAGCAGATCCTTGAACTCGCCTTTGCGGCCGCGGACAATGGGGGCCATGATCGTGACGCGCTCGCCGGTGCCCATCTGGAGAATGCGCTGGACGATTTGTTCTGAAGTCTGGCGGCTGATGGGACGTCCGCAGTTGGGGCAGTGGGGTGTGCCGACCGAGGCGTAGAGCAGGCGGAGATAGTCGTAGATCTCGGTGATGGTGCCGACGGTGGAGCGGGGGCTGCGGCTGGTGGTTTTCTGCTCGATGGAGATGGCGGGCGAGAGGCCTTCGATGGAGTCGACGTCGGGGCGCTCGATCTGATCCAGAAACTGGCGGGCATAGGCGGAGAGGGTTTCGACATAGCGACGTTGACCCTCAGCGTAGATAGTGTCGAAGGCGAGCGAGCTCTTGCCGGATCCCGAGAGGCCGGTGACCACGGTGAGGGAGTTGCGGGGAATGCGGACGTTGATGTCGCGCAGGTTGTGCTGGCGCGCCCCGCGCACCGAGATGTGAGTGATGGACATGGTCAGGCACGAGAGGGGTGGGACAATCGTCGAGCTACGGGGTCTGGATGTTGAAGCAGTTCTACCAGGTTGACCTCGGACTCCGGGGAGAGTGAAACCCCTGCTTGCATCTTAGCCGGAGGGCAGCGAAAACCAAAAAAAACTGACAAGCGAAGCATTTTGCAGCAGCCAGAGAAACTTTGGTTTGTTACTCTCGATGGATGTCCTTACCGGAACGCAACACCTTAGGGGTATTCTATTTGGCAATAGAAACTATGGTCAACGCGTGAGGGTTTTCTGAGAGAATCGGTGGGTTGATGTCTCAAATCCGCACGGTGACCCATCGGTCAAGGTACGAAAGTGTGCCGGACGTTGTGCAAAGTAGACTGAAGAGAGAATTATGTCGGATTTATTGAATTTGTTGATGTTGGTTTGTGCGACTGTGGGTTCGATGGCGTTCGGGGTGCTCGCGGCATACGGAATTTTCCGCATGGCTTTTGGCTTGATGCGCCCACAAAGGCAGCCCGTTCCGGTGAAGACCAGCCCGGAAACTGCGGGAATCCTCTAGCGACCGTTCCTATCTTCGAAGATTCGAGCGCGCCCTTCTTGGGGTTTCGGGGCCTTCGTCAGAAAATCGCGACCGGGCTTTGTCGATGACAAGCGGGTGACGTGCGCGCCGACGAGCTGCGCGATTCTCTCCGCTGGGCTGGTATCGGCGGGGATGACCTTCTTTTCAATGCTCTCTCACGAGCAGTGCTTTGGACAGGAATGGTGGCCGGGTGTGGCTGCCTCCGGCGGCGCGGGCGTTCGCGACCGATCTGACGTCGGTGCGCTTGATACCGAACAACACGTACTCATAGGAGGCCGATTTTTTAGGCCCTGAGTCGCTTACGGATTGGGCGGAGTCGTTGGCTGTCCAGGTAGCGGCTGGCCTTGCTGCGGCTGGCCCTGCTGCGGTTGCTGTAACTGGGGTGGCATGCGGAGGGGAGCGCCGTCGGGGCCGATTCCCTGGCGGATGGGCTGCGGGAATTGTTGGGGTGGCGGCGGGTCGTACTGGGTGTCGTTGGCGTCGTCCTCGTCTTCAGGCATGGGCCGCGTAATGGAGTTGGGACTCTTATTGGCATTGCGGGCACTGAGGATGATCTGGCGCGGCGCCCCTTGACCCTGGTCGCCGATCATAAGGACGTTGTATCCGGTGCCGTGCAGCAACTGCGAGAGCACGTCGTGAACGGGCGCGGGGCCGAAACCTCCGAAGACTCGTTCGTCTTTGGTCAGGCCTTCGATGGTCGATCCGGTTTCAGTGGAAACCTTGTCGAGAATTTGCTGCAGGCTCGCGTTGGACGCGTCAATGCGCAGTTGCTGTTGATTCCAACTCACGGTGGCGGGGTTGGGCTGATCGTTGATGGGCCAATTGGGCGCAGGAGCGACAGGCGGAGCAGTCTGAGGGGCCGGCGACGGGACAACCGCATTCGCCCTGGAATGGTGCTTCGCATGAGTGTTGGAGGGCTCGGTTCCCGGCTGAGTCTGAGCGAACAGCGCAGCCGAGACGAGAAAGCCGGAAGCGAGGACGGCCGATCGAAGAAGCGCGGCGTGCCGCAGGGAAGCCTGCCGGAGGACGAAACGATGCCGCATCGAATCCTGCATGGGGGAATCACTCCCGAGAGCCGAGAAGAGCCGTTGGACGGTTCGCTGGCTGAACACCCTACGTACTAGACTAACAGTGGCCCAAAGACGCTCACAAGAATTCCCGGGCCGAGAGGAAAATGTTGCGCATGGGCCTCTGCTGGAAGGGTTGGATCGCGGCGCTGGTTGTCGCGGCGCCGGTAACGGCTTTAGCTGTCACGTGTACGACGCAGGCCGAGTTGCAGCCGCCTGACCGCAACGCTTTGGGGACCGCGGGACAGCGCTTGGCGGCCGCAGTGGTGCAACAGGACTATGCCTCGCTGCAATCGCAACTGCTTCCTTCAATTTCAGGACAGTGGAACGGCATTCAGGGCGAAATTGAGCTGGGGGCGCCGCTGGTGAAGGGCGGCCAGTCCCAGCTCCAGAACATTTATCTTCTTGACGCCTCGATGCAGAGCGAGACTGCGGACGATCAGTTCTTCTGCTCGAACGCGAGCGGTTCTCTGACGGTGACCATCAGCATGCGCGCGCTGCCGCCGGGGAAGTATGCGGTGATCCTGGCGAACTCAGCGGGTGCGCCGTTGGGCGGGCAGATTGGGCTGATCGTGGCGTGGGACGCGACGGGAACGACGCCGGCATGGAAGCTGGGCGGTGTCTCGGTGCGGCAGAGCGTGATCGATGGGCATGACGGCGTATGGTACTGGACGCGCGCGCGGGCCGAGGCAGCGACAGGCGAGCCATGGAGCGCGTGGTTCAGCTACGACCTGGCGCGTTATCTGCTGTTGCCGGTGGATTTTCTTTCGTCGCCCAATATGGAGAAGCTGAATCGCGAGCAATCGCAGTTGAAGGAGCAGCCCGGGCCGTTTCCTCTGTCGATTGCGGACGGCGCGCGGACCTGGAAGATCGATGCGTTGCGCATCGACACGACGCTGCGGCAGGCGGACTTGAGCGTGACGTATGAATCGCTGGGAATCGCCGATCCGGCAGCGGCGCGGACCGAGGCGATCGCGGTGCTGAGCGCGCTGGTGAAGGTGCATCCGGAACTGCGCGGGAATTTTCACGGCATGTGGGCGGTGGCGTCGAAGGATGGGACACTGACCCCGGTGATGGAACTGCCAATGGCGCAGATTCCTTAGAGCAGCAGAGCAGTGAACAGGGGTCAGTGGACAGCGATCCGAAAAACAGAAAAACAGAAAAACAGAGAAGCAGAGAGACAGGGAACAGAAATGGACGAGTTGATTGATCTGCGATCGGACACGGTGACGCGACCTACGCCGGAGATGCGCGCGGCAATGGCTGCGGCCGAAGTCGGCGACGACGTGTATGGCGAAGATCCGACGGTGAATTTGCTGGAGAAACGGGCGGCGGAGATTTTTGGGCGCGAGGCTGCGCTGTTTGTGCCGACCGGGACGATGGGCAATCAGATTGGGATTCGGCTGCATACACAGCCGGGGCAGGAAGTGATCTGCGAATCGCGGTCGCACATTCTGGATTGGGAGATGGCGACGGTCGCTGTGTTTTCAGGATGCGTGATTCGCGCCGTAGCGACCCAGAGCGGCACGCTGACCTGGAAAGATATTGAGCCTGTGATCTACGGGCGCAGCTCGTTTCGGGCGGCCACCGGATTGATTGAGATTGAGAACACCGCGAATCTTGCGGGCGGACGAGTCTACGACCTTCTAACTTTGGAGGAGATTTGGGGCGAGGCAAGAGAGCGCAAGCTGCCCACGCACCTGGACGGGGCGCGGATTTTTAATGCGGCGACTGCGCTGAGTGTGGATGTAAAGACGCTGACGCGCGGATTCGACACGATCATGTTTTGCTTGTCGAAGGGGCTGGGCGCTCCGGTGGGATCGATGCTGGTGGGCTCGGCAGAGTTGATGGAGCGCGCGCGGATTTATCGCAAGGCACTGGGCGGCGGGATGCGCCAAGCCGGCGTTCTGGCTGCAGCTGGATTGATTGCATTGGAAACGATGCCGGCGCGTTTGCACGAGGATCACGCGAATGCGCGGCTGCTGGCCGAAGCGCTGTCGCACATCGAAGGAGCGATCATCGATCCGGAAACGGTTGAAACAAACATCGTGATTTTCAAGCTTGTGGGAGGCATCAGTGCCGCAGAGGTCGTGGCTCGGCTGAAGGCCCGCGGTATTCTTGCGAGCACGGTAGGGCCGGATGCGATTCGCCTGGTGACGCATCACGATGTAGGACGTGGGGCGTGCATTGCCGCGGCGGAAGCGCTGACGCAAGAGATTGAAGCCGCCACGCCCATTCAAAGGTAACCGTTGATTCCTCGGCATTCCCGGACCGAGAGTTGGGCTGCCAACACAACTTTTGCTCACGATTCAGGTTCAAATGGAAGGAAGCCGGAGAAAACTCAGTTCCGGCCGAAATTCAACGCTGAAGGAGTTTCGATTGTGAAAAAGTTGGTACTAGCGGCTTTGCTTGGTTTCACATTGCTTCCTGCGGCCTCGTTCGGTCAGATTTCAGTACGCATCGGCCCTCCCCCACCGGTGGTGGAGCGTCGAGGACCGCCGCCTGGACGTGGGTATGTCTGGGTGGATGGTTATCAAAGGTGGGACGGGGGGCGGTATGCGTGGGTCCCAGGGCGTTGGGATAGACCGCCTCGCCCAGGTGGACGCTGGGTACCGCATCACTGGGTGCATCGGCACGGCGAGTGGGTGTTCGTAGAGGGACACTGGCGGTAAGAGAACAGGCACGAGTGAACAGGGGCCGTTTGGCCCCTGTTGCATTTTGCTGTGAAGTGGGAACGGCTCTTAAAGCGTGAGCGGCATGCGGTAGACGACGAAACCGCTATTCTCGGCGACTTTGTCGTAGAGCTTCATTGCGGTTGTGTTGGTCTCGTGGGTATGCCAGTACAAGCGGCCGCAGCGGGCTTCAGTGGCGATACGAGCCACAGCCTGAATGAGTGCGCGTCCTACGCCGTGTCCTCGCGCGGATTCAGCAGTAAACAGGTCTTGCAGATAGCAATTGGGTTCGATCGAGATGGTGCTGCGGTGAAAGATGTAATGGGTGAGGCCGACGAGATTGCCCTCCAACTCCGCGACCAACGCGTGGACTGGTTCATACGCGTCGAAGAAGCGAGACCAGGTCTGATGAGTGATTTCGATTGGAAGCGCGGTGGGCCCGGAGCGGCCGTAGAAGGCGTTATAGCCTTCCCATAACGGCTTCCATTGGGAGAAGTCGCTGCTTTGAACAGACCGGATCAGCACCTGGTTGCCCAACTCTCGCTCCTTGCAATGCGCCGACCTGAATCCTCTCAGGTCGCGGGACCGTTCACGACATACTTCATTGCTGCGCCTTGTTTCTTGCGCGGACCGGCCGAAGGCAGTTAGCTCCACCGCGGGTGGCGCCTAGGTGATTTCGAGAACGTCGGTGCTGGCGGCTGCGGCTGCGGTGGCGCGCTCCATCAGTTTCTCGGCGATGGCAAAGAATTCGGCAGCCTGCGGGCTCTTGGGGCCGGCGAGCGTGACGGGCAGACCGCGGTCGCCGCCTTCGCGAATTGAGGGGATGAGCTCGATCGATCCAAGGAACGGAATGTTGAATTGCTTCGCCGTGCGTTCGGCTCCGCCCTTGGAGAATATGTCGATCTCGTGATGGCAGTGCGGGCAGGTGAAGTGGCTCATGTTCTCGACGATGCCGAGGACTTCGACGTTGACCTGCGCGAACATCTCGAGGGCTTTGCGCGCGTCCTGCAGGGCGACGTCGCTGGGGGTGCTGACAACGACAGCGCCGGTGAGCGGGACCGTTTGCACGAGAGAGATGACGACATCGCCGGTGCCGGGAGGGAGATCGATGATCAGGTAGTCGAGTTCGCCCCATTCGACTTGCTGGAGGAACTGGCGGATGATCTGGTGAAGCATGGGACCGCGCATGACCATGGGCTTGTCGCCGGGCGAGATGTAGCCGATTGAAATGGTCTTGATGCCATGGGCCACATTTGGCTGGATCTGATTGTTCGTACCGACCAAGGGCTGCTGGGATGAGCCCATCATGGTGGGCACGTTGGGGCCGTAGATATCGGCGTCAATGAGGCCGACCCGTTGACCCAGCTTGGAGAGGGCGATGGCGAGGTTGACGGCGACTGTGGTTTTGCCGACGCCGCCCTTGCCTGATCCGACAGCGATGATCTTTGCGACGCCGGGCAGGGCCACGGGCGTGGGCATGGCATGCGCATGAGCCATTAGTTACTCCTGGTGTGAAGCGCCGGTTCTCACGGGAATCCGAGCTTCAAAGAGATTTCGACTGGCCGGAAGAGTGGAGAAATCCGGCACGCGTGTCTGACTCGATCTTACAGGAGTGGAGGGGTTCACTCGGTGGCATCGGCGTTGTTGGGAGCCGCGGCCTTGGCCTCTCTGCGGCGAATCGCCTCGGCCTCGCGGTGTTCGCGTCGGCGTAGCGCGTCGGCGTAGCGGCGCAGTTCGTTCGGTGTTTCGGGTTGAAGGCCGGGGACCTTCTGGCGGTTGCCTTTCTTGTCGATGGCCACGAATACCAAGTACGCGCTGGCCACGTGGAGCAGCGATCCGGTTTGCGGGTGTTCGACCCAGACCTTGACGCCCACTTCGACCGAGGTATTGAAGGCGCGATTGACGCTGGACTTGAGGATGAGCAGATCGCCCACGTGGACGGGCTGGATGAAATCGATGTGGTCCATCGCGGCTGTGACGACATGGGTTCGCGTGTGGCGGTAGGCGGCCATGGCGCCCGTAAGGTCGATGAAGTGCATCAGGCGGCCGCCGAGAAGATTGCCGAGGGTGTTGGCGTCGTTGGGCAGAATGATTTCAGTCATTTCCGACTGCGTGCTGGCAACTGTGCGGACAATCGGACTGGTGTCAGTGGAACTCATTGCGTGCTCGCTCCATTCGTTCACCGTCATTTGACCTGTTCTTCGCTACAATGGTTCTGGCGAAGACGGGTCGATGGGGAGACAAGTCCAGTTTCAGCAATCCTCGCCAAATACGCAAATCCGTTCAGGGAAGCCTGTCGAACATGAGCAGCACCGACAAGATTGCAGGATTACGGGAAATTCTCGCGCTTGACGCGAAGAGCAGCTTTGCGCGCTACGGTATTGCCATGGAATTATCGGGCCGCGGCGACGCGGAAGAGGCGCTGAAGGAATTCGACATTCTGCTGGCGACCGATCCTGATTACACAGCGGCGTATTTTATGTCGGCGCAGACGCTGGCGAATATCGGCCGCACGCCGGAAGCGGTTGCGCGTTTGAAGGACGGAATCAGCTGCGCGGCGCGCACGGGAAACCGCCACGCACTCAGTGAGATGCAGGCGATGCTTGATGAATTGGATCGCGGCTAAAAGATGCGCGCAGCGGGTCGAAATATCCTTGACTGACTTGTTTCCGCTCCGCCGTTTTGCATCCAACGTGATTCAACTCGCGTCTATACTATCGATATGCCGAAATATTCCATCGTTGTTCCTTTTCACAATGAAGAGGAAAACGTCACCGTTTTATATGCCCGTCTGAAGCAGGTGATGGAGCAGGTGGGACACAGCTTTGAGCTGGTCCTGGTGGACGACGGGTCGAACGACCGCACGTACAAGTTGCTGGAAGAGATTGCCGCGGTCGACAGCCGTGTGCTGGTGGTGAAGCTGCGCCGGAACTTTGGGCAGACGTCGGCGCTGGCAGCAGGATTCGACCACGCCTCTGGCGATTTCATTTTCGCGATGGACGGCGACCTGCAGCACGATCCCAACGAGATTCCGAACTTTATCGAGAAGCTCGAAGAGGGCTACGACGTGGTGTCGGGCTGGCGCAAGGAGCGCATCGACAACTTCGTGATGCGGCGTATTCCTTCGCGCTGCGCTAACTGGCTGATGGCGAAGTTGTCAGGCGTGGACATTCACGACTTCGGCACGACATTCAAGGCGTATCGCCGCGAAGTGATCACGAACATTCCGCTGTACGGCGAGATGCACCGATTCATTCCGGCGCTGGCGAGCTGGTATGGCGCGTCGATCTGCGAGATTCCAATCACGAACGTGAATCGCGAGCGTGGCAAGAGCCATTACGGCATCGGCCGCACCTTTCGCGTGTTCTTCGACCTGCTGACGATTCGGTTCCTGCTGAAGTACATGAGCCGGCCGCTGCACTTTTTCGGCAGCTTTGGCGCGTTCGGAATCATGGCGGGGAGCTTTATTTCAGCGCTGCTGCTGGGGATGAAGATTCTGAACCCGCACCAGAACGTGATGGACCAGCATGGGCCGTTGTTTGTGATTGCGGGCGTGCTGATTCTGGCCGGCATTCAGATGCTGGCGATCGGGCTGCTGGGCGAGCTGCAGGTGCGTCACTACTACACGACCCAACAGCGCGTACCGTATGCGATTGATCGGCTGGTGCGGCTGCGCGCTCCCGAGGAGCCAAGCATGTTGAGCGACCGGGAGTAGGAAAGCGGAGAAGCAGAAAGACAGAGACGCAGAGAGATAGAGAAGAGAAAAACGGAAACAGCAGCGGGCCTCGTCGGGAATCCTCCGGCGAGGCCGATGTGTTTCTGGTCAAGGAAGGGGGTGAATGCCGAAGCGTTGGTGGCATTTGCGCTTGCGGCGATGCGGCCAAAAGGTGCATGCTTGGCAGTGATGAAAGCCATACAGATTCAGACAACGGGTGGACCCGAGGTTCTTGAGCTGGCGGAGTTGCCGATTCCAGAACCGGGGCCGGGACAGGTGTTGATTCGCGTCGAAGCGGTCGGCGTGAACTTCGTCGAAATTTACTTTCGCAAGGGCACGTACAAAGCGACGCTGCCGCTGACACCGGGGAGCGAGGCCTGCGGGCACGGTGGAGAAGCTGGGCCCCGGTGTGACGGGATTCGAGGAAGGCGACCTGGTGGCGTCGGTGAGCGTGCTGGGCAGCTACGCCGAATATGCGCTGGTGCCTGCAGCGCAACTGGTGAAGGTACCTGCGCGTTTAACCCCCGAGCAGGCAGCGGCTGCGATGCTGCAGGGGATGACGGCGCACTATCTTGCGTACTCCACCTTTGAGTTGAAGGCCGGTGATACGGCGCTGGTACATGCGGGTGCGGGCGGCGTGGGATTGCTGCTGACACAGATTGCGACGCGACTAGGCGCGAAGGTGATCACGACGGTTTCGTCCGAGGAGAAAGCGGAGTTGTCGCGCGAGGCCGGCGCAAAGGAAGTGATTCTCTACACCGAGAAGGACTTTGAGGTCGAGGTTAAACGGATTACGAACGGCAAGGGAGTCGACGTGGTGTACGACTCGGTGGGCAAGACGACCTTTGACAAAAGCCTGAACTGCCTGCGACCGCGCGGCATGCTGGCGTTGTTTGGCGGGTCGAGCGGGCCGGTGCCGCCGTTCGACCTGATTCAGCTGAGCGGCAAGGGTTCGTTGTTTTTGACGCGGCCGACGCTGTGGCACTACATTGCCACGCGTTCGGAGTTGGAATGGCGCGCGGGAAAGATTCTTGACTGGGTTGCGACGGGTGAATTGAAGCTGCGGATGGAGCACATGTATTCGCTGGGCGAGGCGGCGCAGGCACAGACGGATATGGAAGCGCGCAAGACGACGGGGAAGATACTGCTGGAACCGTAGAAGCAGTGGACAGGGAGCAGTGGTCAGTGAACTGGAAAGACAGGGACTAACGGACCGTGGATCGGATTGCGATTGCGCCGGACGATCGGGTGTTTGTGCTGACCGGCGCGGGCATCAGCGCGGAGAGTGGCCTGCCCACGTTTCGCGCGGACGACGGGCTGTGGGAAGGGTATCGGGTGGAGGATGTGTGCACTCCCGATGCTTGGCGGCGCGACCCGGCCGGTGTGTGGGCGTTCTATTCGGCGCGGCGCGCGGCGGGATGGAAGGCGATGCCAAATCCGGCGCACGCTGCACTCGCTGAGCTTGAGAAGCAGCTCGATGAGCGGTTTTTTCTCTGTACTCAAAATGTGGATGATCTGCATGAGCGTGCCGGCTCGGTGCGGCTGCTGCACATGCATGGAGAGCTGGCGAAGGCGCGTTGCGAGCGCGAATGCGGGCGGGCGCCGGTCGAGGATCGCACACTCTACAAGAACCTGGCCGAAGTGGGGCGATGCGCATGCGGCGGGCGGCTGCGGCCACACATTGTGTTCTTCGGCGAGATTCCGCTGGAGATGGATCGGATTCAGGACGAGATTGCGCAGGCCACGATGATGGTGGTGATCGGGACGTCTGGGAGTGTGTATCCGGCGGCGAATTTTGTGCACTGGGCACGGCAGAAAGGCGCGCGCACGGTCTATGTCGGGCCGGAAGCGCCGCTGAACGCAAAGGCATTCACGAACGTAGTGCAGGGCAAGGCGGGAGAAGTGCTGCCCGGGCTGTTTGCGGTGGGGCAGGGAGTTAGTCAACGGCAAGTTAGCTAGCAAGTCTGCGACATAGCGGGTTAGCATGCTCAGCGGATCAGTGAGCTAACAGGTCGCTCGCTTGGGCTCGTGCTTTTCCAGGTCTGAGAATCCAGACCTGGGGCACCCATGGTCGTGCCGGCTGATGCGGCGCGAAGGGTGGACGGAAGGCCGTTTGGATGAACTCTAGCTCTGCTTGGCCTTCGCGTATTGGCCGCTGACGTATTCCCAATTGACAACTTTGAAGAACGCGGCGACGTACTCAGGACGGCGGTTCTGATACTTGAGGTAGTAGGCGTGCTCCCATACATCGATGCCGAGGAGAGGCGTGTGTCCGAGCGAGAGCGGGCTGTCCTGATTGGGCGTGGTTTCGATGTTCAGCTTGCCCTCCGACAGGACGAGCCAGGCCCATCCGCTGCCGAAGACACTGGCCGCGGCCTTGGAGAATTTCTCCTGGAATGCCGTGTAGCTGCCGTAGGTGGCGTCAATGTCCCTGGCAAGTTCGGCCCTGGGCGCATCTGCGCCGGATTTGGAAAGTGTCAGCCACCAGAAGGAGTGGTTCGCGTGGCCTCCGCCCTGGTTGCGCACGGCGGTGCGGATGGTGTCGGGAACGGCATTGAGATTTGCAACCAGCTCGGTGACGGACTTGGAGGTAAGGTCGGGATGGCCGGCCACGGCGGCGTTGAGGTTGTTGACGTATGCCTGATGGTGTTTGTCGTGATGCAGGTGCATAGTGGTGGCGTCGATGTGGGGCTCAAGCGCGTCGTAGTCATAGGGAAGCGGCGGCAGCGTGAAGGGGCCGCTGGGCGGGGCAGGCGCTGTTGGAGCCTGCGCGAGGGAAGCGACTTCGAGGGTGCTGTGCGTCGCGGCTAGACCTGCGGTGATGCCGAGCGCTTTGAGCAGAGAACGTCGATTGATCATTTCTTCATCTCCGTTGGGTTACGGGTGGAACGGCGAAGTTGCTGTTGGAAAAGATGCGCCCGGCAGCAGCAAGATTCCCGGACTTATAGGTGAATGTTAAAAATGAAAGTGGTAGCGCACCTGGGCGGAGATCATGCGTGGATCATTGTAGTGAAATCCGCCAATGGTGATGGAGTTATCGAGCAGGACGCGGTGATTGGTGACGTTAAGGATGTTTGCCGATGCCTGCCAGTGCTCGCCGAAGCTGCGACCAGCTGAGACATCGAAGGTGGTGTGCACGGGCAGATAGTTTCCTTGATACGGTCCCTGGCCTGAGTCTGCAAGGCCGTTTGCGAAACCTGAGCCGTAGTAGACATTGGAAGCGAACCATGTGCGCAGGGGCAGGGAGGCCGTGAACCCGGTGTTGAGGGTGTGTCGCTGATCGTGATCGACCGGGGTGTAGTCAGGACCGAGGGCGCAGGCGGGATCGGTGGGATCGCTGCAGGCAAAGCCGCCGATGACGTCGCCGCGCTGTTCGGCGATCTGGTTGGAATAGGCCAGGTGGAACTGGCCGAAGTGGGCGAGCCGGGGCGAGCGCAGGGCAAGTTCCCAGGCGCGAACCAGGGCACCGTCGACGGCGATGGGGAAGTAGATGTTGGATTCGCCGACGTTGGAGTGATCGAGGAAGTTGTTGACGCGGTTCTTGAAGGTGTCGACGTCGAGGCTCCAGCCCTTCCAGGGAATTGCGATGCCGAACTGATGCTCTTCGTCGCGCTCGGAGGGCAGTGGGACAAAGGTGTTTTCGCCTTGCTGGCTGGTGACGTAGTTGAGAAAGGCGCTGGAGACGGTTTCGACGGGCGCGGGCTGAAAGAAGTGGCCGTAGAAGCCGCGGAGTACCCAGTGCAGACGCGGAATCTCGACGGTGGCGCCGATGCGCGGATAGATGGCGGTTTCGTTAAGAGCCGGCTCGATAGATGGAGAAGCGCTCGCCGCCGAGCAGGGTGACATAGCGTCCCAGACGCAGGTGATCGGCAACGTAGAACTCGACGAGGCCGGCATTGGTGGTGGAGTTTGTATTGGGTATGCTGCTGGCGGCGAAGCTCTGATCGTTGACGCGCAGACCGAAGAGATCGTTTTCGGCTTGATAGAAGGAGTAGACCCCTGCCGAGAGGGTGTTGGGGCCGGCGTCGAAGTGCGTGTCGGCCTGCGCGCCGGCGTAGTTGGAGTTCTGATGCCAGGTAGTGGCGACGGGGAAATCGTTGGAGAGTGAATCGTACTTTGCCTGGTTGAAGTGGTAGAAGGGCGCGATCTCAAACAGAGCTTTGGGTGAGAGGGTGTGGACCCAGTTGACGATGGCGAAGGCATCGCGCTCGGTCTGTCCATCGCGCAGGCCGTAGGAACTGTAGTAGTCGGAGGCCTGTTGCCAGTCGTTGGGGTCTGGATCGTAGGGGATCTGGAAGAAGTCCTGGCGATATTGCGCATCGAGGCGAAGTTGATCCTTTGTTGTCTGGTTGCGGATGACGGAGAGAAAGCCGCTCTGCGAGTTGGTTGTGTCGTGATGGATGGCGGGAATGGGTGTGGCCAGGCCGTAGTTTGACCGCGAGCCGGTGAGGCTGGCATACCAGGCCGTGCGCGCGGAGTGATCGCCGAAGGAAAGTTGGGCTTCACCGGATTTGAGATTGCCGGCGGTAATGAGCAGTTCGGCTTCACGGTCGCGCTCGAATCCGTTGCGAGGCAGGACGTTGAAGACGCCATAGGTGCGGTCGCCGAGATCGGCCGCATAACTGCCGCGCTGGGTTTCAAGCTGGTCGATGTCTTTGGGGTCGATTTGCGGGCCGACGTTGGAGGCGATTTTGGTGTTGGGGATGGAGACGCCATCGATGAGCCAGCTGGTTTGGTGACCGCCGCGAATGTGCAGCATGTCGTGGGTCATGTAGGAGCCGGGCACATAGTCGGTGATCATCTGCATGCCGTTGGTGCGTCCGGCGCCGGGGGTCTGGTCGATTTCGGCGCGCGTGATGAGGGTGGTGGGAGTGACGGAATCGGTGGCGAAGTCAGATGCAGGAGTTCCCTGGACAAGGACGGACTGGATGGAGGACTCGACAGCGAGAGGAAAGTGGAGAACAGGATTGGTACCCGACGCGACGGTAATGGATTGGGTTATTGTGGCGAAGCCCTGAGCGGAGACTTCGATTCGGTAGACGCCGATGGGAACCTGGGTCAGCTCGATTGCTCCATCGGGCCCGGTGGAGGCCTGGAGCACGAACGCGGAGCCTGCAGCGTGAAGTGCGATATGAGCGCCGGCGATTGGGCGGTGCTGCGGATCATGGACGATGCCGTGAATGGTAGCGAAGACGGAGGCGGAAGACGGAATCACATAGAAGAGCGAAATGAGAACAATCGCGAAAGTGAAACGGCGCATGGGTACGACCTCCTGGATGGCTCGCGATGGGACGGCGCGAGGGACTTTGCGTGGAAGGGGTCATCGAGAGACGATTTCGATCGCGAGAAAGCAGGAAAGAACTGCACACGCGGGGCTCAGTGAATCCGGCGAATTGCAGTCGTGCGATTGGTCTCGATGAGTCTTCAGGCGAGCGTGGAGGCTGGAGGACCGCGACCGGCGAAGGTGCGATGGGGAGACTTTTTTGGGCACTGCTGTTCTGCGAGCAGGACGCGGTCTTGCGCGGCAGCGATTACCGCATGCGCGACAGGGGTGGCGAGGGCCGCAATCGAGGATGCTGAGGCCGGAATGCTATCTGGATAGAGCGGGCAGTGTGACGGGGCAGCAAATACGGGCTTCGGGGCGGCCTGTTCGGCATCGGCCATCCCGCTCATGGTGCAGTGATGCGTCCCGTGACGCCGGCAGCAGGCAGGCAGACGCGCGTCGTCGGCGGACCGGAAGCAAGATGCGAGCGGTCCGAGCGAGAAAAACAGGGTAAAAACGAGTGAGAGGACGCGCCTCATTACGAGTTGATAGTACACGAGATCGAACGGAGCATTCGAGCCCTGCGATGGGAGGGAAGAGGTGCTTATTTGTACCGGGGTAAGAGGACGAGGGGCTCGGGTATGATCGAGACATCGCAGCAAAGCAGGGCTCCTCTGAAGGATTAGATGGGAAAGCAGACTTTATCTTCCGCAATGCAGAAGGATGAGTTCGTGCCGGAGCCGCGCATGCGCAGGCCGTTGCGCATCGCTCTTTTCGGATTTGGCACGGTAGGCAGTTCGGTCGCGCGAATCCTCGTGGAATCGAAGCCCGAAGGCCTAGAGCTGACGTACGTTTTCAACCGGAGCGTGGCGCGCAAGAAGGTGGACTGGACGCCATCGAGCCTTGTGTGGACCGATGACGCCGATTCGGTTTTGGCGTCGGATGTAGACGTGATTGTGGAACTGGCCGGCGGGCTCGATCCGGCAGGCGGCTGGGTGCGCAAGGCTCTTGACCGCGGCAAAAGCGTAGTGACGGCGAACAAAAAACTGATCGCATTCCACGGTGTGGAGCTGGAGCGGCTGGCGGCGGCGAAGGGTGGCCATCTGAAGTATGGCGCCGCAGTGGCCGGTGGGATTCCCGTGATTCCCGGGCTGGAGCAGGGACTGGCCGGCGACCACATCGAACGGATGGAAGGCATTTTGAACGGGACCTGCAACTTTATTCTGAGCCGGATGGAGGAGGGAGCGGAGTATGCGACCGTGCTGGCGGCGGCGCAGGCCAAGGGCTATGCTGAAGCCGATCCCACCGAGGATGTGGGCGGGTTTGATGCGCGAGCCAAGCTGGCGATCCTGATGCGGCTGGCGTTGCGGGTGGTGGTGGACCCGGAGGAGATTGTGCCGCAACCGATCACATCGGTAACGGCTGTGGACTTCAGTTATGCGAAGGATCTGGGCTGCACGATCCGCCAGGTGGCGCGAGCCGAGGAGCACGACGGAAACGTGGCGGCGACGGTAGGGCCGATGCTGGTGGACCTGCGCTCGCCAATGGCGTGGTCGCGCAACACGGAGAACATGGTTATTCTGACCGGGCACTACGGCGGGGATGTTGTGTTCTCAGGACACGGCGCGGGCGGACATCCGACGGCGGTGGCAGTGGTGAGCGATCTGATTGCGCTGGCGCACGGATCGCAGCGCGTGGAAGTTCCCTCTGTTCCTGCGAAGATCGGGGCGGAATTTGAAGTACCGCATTATATTCGTTTTCTAGTGGTTGATCGGCCGGGAATCGTCGCCGAGATTACGGGAGCCCTCGCAAAGGAACGGATCAACATCCGGGCCATCGTGCAGAAAGCTGGGTATCCGTCTCATGCGCTGCCCTTCGTGGTGACTGTGGAGCCGTGCAAGTCTTCGGCGCTGAAGAGGGCGTTGGCGAGCATCGGCAAGATGGATTGCCTGCTGGAAGAGCCTCTGAATTTGCAGATGCTGGAGTAGACCAGAAGCAGAGAAACAGAGAAGCAGAGAAACAATTGAGCAAAGGCGGGGGCAAAAGAGCGTGATCGATACAGTTTATCGATGTGAAATTTGCGGGTTGGAAGATGAGAGTCCGCGGGGATGGATTGCGATCCATTGCAGCGACGCGGAGTTGCGGTGTTCAAGTGGACCAAGGAAGCCGCGGACACGCCGCACGCGCGGCATTATTGCGGCGAAGCGCATGCGCAGGCGTATATCAGCCGCTGGTTTGAGTCCTACTGCAAGTAACAGAAGGCAGGCTCAGGCGGCGGGAGCTGGCCCAGTGGATTCGCGCACAACGAATTCCGGCTCCATGACGATTTCCGCGGGATACTCCTTGTCGTGGTTGGCAATGCGATCGAGCAGAATCTCGGCACCGCGCTTTCCCATGTCGAAGAGAGGCTGACGCACGGTTGTAAGCGACGGGGTGGCGTAAGCCGCCGAGAGGATGTCGTCGAAGCCGACGACAGAAACGTCGCCTGGAACCGAGAGTCCCGCATCGCGCAGGGCGCGAATGGCGCCAATCGCGGCAATGTCGTTAAAGCAGAAGATAGCGGTGAAGTCGCGGGATTTCTCGAGCAGCGCCTGCATGGGCTTGTACCCGATTTCGGGCGCCATGGGATGGTGGCCGGTTTTCATGGACCATCCGGCCGCATCGATGCGGGTGACATGGAGCGGATCGATGCGCAGGCCCATGTCACGGGCAACGATCTGAATGCTTTCCCATCGGTAGTCGGAGTCGGGAATGGCGCGGGGCCCGCGCATGAAGGCGATGTTCCGATGACCTAGCCCATAGAGGTGGACGAGGGCCTGCTCGACCGCGCTGTGGTGGTTCAAGACAATATTGGTGACGTTGGGCGTGGAGCCATGCGCCGAAATCGCCACCACCGGGACCGGGACTGAGATTTCGTCAGCCGGCGTGTTGAGCAGCAGGAAGCCGTCGACGGCGCGCTCCACGAGCATGCGCGGATAGCTCTCGATGAGTTCGCTTCTCCATTCATGGCAGGCCGTGAAGTAGAAGTAGTGCGCGTTGGATAGCTCTTCGACGACGCCGTTCATGACCCGGGTGAAGTAGCCTTCGCTGAGATCGGGCGCCAGAACACCGACACTCATGGAGCGGCTTTGGCGCAGGGAGCGGGCGAAGTAATTGGGCCGGTAGTTCAGGCGCTCGGCCGCTTCGATGACGCGGGTGCGCGTTTCCTGGGGGATGGATTTTGCAGAAGGCGAGTTGTTCAGAACCAGGGAAACGGTGGTCTGCGAAAGTTCCAGATGCTCGGCCAGCATCCTCAGGTTGACGTGGCCAGGCGGTGTTGTGCTCTTCCCCTTGGGCATGGAGGAGTTTTAACACGTTTTAACACAAGCGGGAAATGGGGAAAGCGGCAAGTGAAGCGATTTGTTTACGATGTGGGCAAAATGCGACCGATCGCGGCTTGCGGACGCCATTCACGCGATTTGAGGCGAGGGGTGAGGATCGCGCCCGCTCATCGCTGTTTATCAGGATGTAATGCGGAGACGCCAATCTGAATTCATGTGCAAAGCGAATCTGATGGCAGCTATTCTGCTGGCCGGAGCTGTTTGCGCTTCGGCTGAGACCATTCTTGTCCACGCGCATCGAGGTGGCCGGGCGGCCCGGCCTGAAAACACGCTGGCGTCCTTTGAGTACGGAATCGAGCAGGGAGCCGATGTGCTGGAACTGGACCTGGCAGTGACAAAAGACAATGTGCTGGTGGTATCGCACTCGCCCTATCTGACGCAGCCGGCCTCAGGCGATCCGCGGATGGCCGCGGCTGTTGCCAATGAACGCCGCTGCGATGGGCCGCCTCTTCCCCCGGGTACACTGATCCATTCTTTGACGCTGGCGGAACTAAAGCAATACGACTGTGGCGCGCATACGCTGCCGGCGTTCCCGCACCAGGTGGCAGTGCCGCATACGCCGATTCCGACGTTCGATGAGGTGCTGGACCTGGCGCCCAGGGGAACGTTCCAGTTCAATGTGGAGACAAAGATCTTTCCGAATCGCCCGGAGATTACGCCGACCCCGGAAGAGTTTGTGGCGATGATCGACAAGGCGGTGAAGAAGCGCCACCTGGAGTCGCGAGTGATCCTGCAGAGCTTCGACTTCAGGACGCTGCGTGTGATGAAGGCGCTCGATCCGCAGATCCGGCTGTCGGCCCTGTTTGGAAAGGCGCAGTACGACGGCTTTATGGGGATCACCGACCCGGACAAGAGCTTCGCGCACATTGCGAAGATTACGGGCGCGGACATTCTGAGTCCGGACGCGAGCCTGGTGACCCCGGAGGAAGTGAAGACGGCGCATGACCTGGGATTGCAGGTTGCTCCTTATACGGCGAACACGGAAGCAGAGTGGAAGCGGCTGGCGGATGCGCATGTAGACGCCGTCATTACGGACGATCCGGCCGGGCTGCTTGCATGGTTGAGAGCGCAGAAGCCGGTGTTGCATCCGTAGAGTGAAAGACTCATTCCCCCGCCCTGGCCCCAAACGAAGCTGCCAGGATGCGGCACCCACCGGCAATTCAGCGGTCTCACTTGTCGAGAGAACTCGCGGATGTCACGAGCACGTGCGGAGCTCGAACGAAGTTAACGCCGGAGTGTAACGGCCAGCTTTGTCCCTGGAATTCGAAGGTGCCGGCCAGGCTGCCGGGCAGTGTGATGGTGGCCACGAGCGCATCGCCGTCGCGATGATATTCGAGCTGGATCAGGCCCTGCGGATGGGGATAGCTGGCTTTGAGCGAGGGCAGCGCGCCGAGATGCGGTGCGATGCGGACTGATGCAAAGGCCGGGCTGGCGGGCTGAATGCCGGCCACGAGGGTCAGCAGGTCGTAGATGGGGTGGGCCGACCAGGCGTGCGAGTCGGAGCGGGTGTCGCCGGGAACTTCGGGCCAGGTGGAGAAGTGCATCGGCAGAATCTTGCGCCAGGGGGCAAGGGACTGGAGATAATCATCAGCCATCCCGGCATGGTCGAGCGCACGTGCCAGATAGAAGCGGAAGTAGTAGGAAGCGCTGAGAACTCCGTTGGGCGTGGTGCCGGGCTCGATGGCGAGAAGCTTGCGCAGCACGGCGGGCTGTTCTTGTTTTGGAACGACGTCGTAGAGGACAGCGAGGACATTGGCTTGCTGGCTGAAGACATTGTGGTCGGGGTTATCGGCGATGAGACCGCGCTCCTGGTTCCAGCACTGGGTGTAGATGCTTGAGCGAGCATGGGCAGCGCGAGCACGATCGCGGTCGGCAGCGACGGGGTCTCCATAGGCCTTCTCGAGGTCGGCGGCGTCGTTGAGAGCACCGAGGTATTGGAGGGTGGTCATGCAGGATTCGCCGCTCTTGCTGTACGCAGGGATGACCTGCTTCTCCTGAACCCAATCGATGAAACTCCACCCGGGAACTGCGTGCAGCAGGCCGTCGGACTGTTCGTACTTCGCAAACCACCCGAGCACCGAACGAACGCCGGGAAGCGCGTCACGAAGGGGTGCGGGATCGGTGCGATACATCCACCAGTCGTGGAGCATGCCAATCCAGAGCAGCGAAAACGTGGGGATGGTCTGCGGGAGCGAGCTGGGGTATCTGCTGCGCGTGAGGCCGTCGGGTGAGCGTGAGTTGTTGAAGGCATCGAGGGCCTGGCGGCCCAGCCGGTCGTCGCCGGAAACGGCATAGGAGATAAGCGCCTGGATGCGCGTGTCGCCAACATACTGGAGCTGTTCGTAGTAAGGCGCGTCCATATAGGTTTCGTGGGCATTGACGCGTGCCGTGCGCCAGCTGATTTCCCAAATCTTGCCGAGATCGGTGGCTAGAGTGGAATCGGCGACCGGGCTGGCTGAAGCGAAGGACGCGCGCTCTTCGAAGGGATATTCGGTGAAGTTGGCGGTAAGGGCGTCAAGTGTGAGCGACTGGTCGCCGGTGCTTACATCGAGATCGAGATAGCGCCAGGTACGCCACCAGAGGGGCTCGAAGGCGCGATGCGTGCCGCCGTCGGGAAGGAAGACGTCGGAGATGCCGATGGCCTGACGGTCGCCGACTTCGTCGCGGTCGCCTTTGTGCTGCTGCTTGTCGAAGAGGGCTTCGGCGTAGGTGAGTCGGATACGAGCGCCTTTGCCGCCGGAGACAGTCAGTTGCGGATAGGCGGTGGTGAGGGTTTTGCGATCGAGCATGAGGTGCAGCTGGGTGTGGGCGGGGAGGGTGATTGCGTTTTCAGGGAATCCGGTGAGTTCGGGCAGGTTGGTGCGGACAACGGCCCCCGCGGGAGTGGGCGAGTAAGCCATGTGTGGCAGGAGGTCGGGGACCAGTGCCCAGGAGTTCGAGGCGTCGGAGGCTTCGGCGGAGGCTGCGTTGCCAGAGTTGGGGTAGATGCTCTCGCGGATGGGCGTAACGGCGGGGACCCACGAAGCTTCGTTGACGGAGGGCGCGCTCCAGTTCCAGTCGTAGCGGGCGGCATCGATTTCTTCTCCGGTCCCGGCGGCCATGTAGGCCCAGAAGCCGTCGACAATGCGCGGAAGAGGTCGCTGACCTTTCTCTTCTTCGACGAGCCAGCCGTCGGGAGTACTGATTGAGGCTGGGCTCGAAGCTTCGGATTCGAGCAGGAAGGCGGTGCGGTCGCTCATTTGGGCGATGGGGGCGTAGACGCCGAAGTTCCAGACTGTGGCGGTGATGAGGTTCGGGCCAGTGTGCAGATAGGGAGCGAGGTCGAAGCGCTCGTACCGCCAGTGGGCCAGGTCGCCGCGTGCCGGTCCGTCGCCAACCCGCTGGCCGTTGACATAAAGGATGAAGCGGTTGTCGGCACTGACGCGGACGGGATAGGCGGCTGGAGGGGAGGGGAGATCCAGTGCCCGGCGGAAATGGAGAACAATCGGCTCGCGCAGGGGAGCGGTCGGGTGCGCAATCCACGAGGCATGCCACTCGCGCTGCGGCGGGTCAGGCAGGATCAGGTCGGTTTGGCGGGGCTGCGACAGGAGCGCACAGGATCCGAGGGCAAGCGCGAGAAGGGTGATCAGACGGTGCATGGGAGGCTCCTGGAATCTCAGCTGACAAGACTAAAGGAAGCGGGCGACACAGGGAGGAATCCTTTGCGGATAGGGCAGGAAGCCATTTTCCAGTCCCAGCGCGCCCGAGGTGGGTGGCGACTGCTCTATGCATTTGATTTTGCAAGGTTGTAACCTTCTATTCATCTTTCCCCGTTAGGCTACGGTTGGTGATACAGCCCGTGCCTGATATCCGCATCGCTCAACCTTCAGTCCAGCGTGAATCGGCGACGCAGTTTGACGCCCGCGTGGCAGCGGCCGCGGCTTCTGAGCCGTCTCCTATTCGGCAATATCTTCTATCGCGCGGAAGCTCGACATTGGCTGATCGGATCTTCCGATACCTGATGGTGCTATGCGGACTGAGCACGTTTGCGATCGTAGCCTTGATCGTGTGGCAATTGGTGCTTCGGTCGGAACTGTCCTGGCAGAAATTTGGTCTGGGGTTCTTCTATGACGTGTTCCGTGATCCCGATACGCATGCTGCGCTGTATTGGGATCCAGTGAATGCCCGTTTCAGCGCTCTGCCGTTTATCTACGGGACTCTGGTCTCGTCGATTCTGTCGCTGGTGATCGCCGTTCCGCTGGGCCTGGGCCTGGCGATCTTCCTGACGGAGATGTGCCCTCGCGCGCTACGCGGTCCACTGGCATTTCTGACGGAGCTTCTGGCGGCGATTCCGAGCATCATCTACGGACTCTGGGCGGTGTTTGTGCTGGTGCCGCTGCTGCGGGAATATGTGAATCCGGCGCTGGCACGGCTTCTGGGCTGGACAGGATTTTTCAGCGACGACAACCCGACCGGGCTGGGATTTGTGTCGGCCGCAGTGATCCTGGCGATTATGATTCTGCCAATCATCTCGTCGCTGACGCGCGAGGTAATGTCGGCGGTGCCGCATTCGCAGCGAGAAGCTGTGCTGGCGTTGGGCGCAACGCGCTGGGAAATGATTCGGATGGGCGTGCTGCGCAATGCGCGGATCGGCATTGTCGGCGCAGTCATCCTGGGACTGGGGCGCGCACTCGGTGAAACCATGGCTGTCACGATGGTCATCGGCAATACGCCGGAGATTCGCCGCTCGCTGCTTTCAAACGGTGCCACAATGGCATCGGTGATCGCCAATGAATTTACCGAGGCGGTCGGCGATATGCATATGAGCGCACTGATTGAGATTGCCCTGGCGCTGTTTTTCGTGACGATCGTCGTGAACGTCATAGCGCAGTTGCTGATGTGGGCCGTGACTCGGGGAACGCCATCCCAGGCGCGCTGAGGAGACCTTTTTTGAACCATCAGGCATTCAAATCCCGATCACGCCGACGCGCACTGACTGACAAGGCAGTTACAGCATTGTCGATCATTGCGACTTTGCTGGTGATTGCTCCCCTTTTGGCGATTTTTGGCTACCTGATTTATAAGGGCGCAAGCTCGTTGAACTTCGCTTTCTTCACCCAGATTCCCAAACCTGTCGGCGAATCGGGCGGTGGCATGGCGAACGCCATTGTCGGCTCAGCGATTCTGCTCCTTGAGGCTAGCGCGATCGGGGTTCCCATCGGCATCGGCGGCGGAATTTTTCTAGCGGAGTTTGGCCGCGGAACAAAACTGGCCAATGCAATTCGCTTCACAGCCGATGTGCTGAACGGAGTTCCATCGATCGTTATGGGCCTCGCGATCTACTCGCTAATCGTGATGCCGCAGGGGCACTTTTCAGGCTTTGCGGGCGGTGTGGCGCTGGGCATCATGATGATCCCCACGGTATCTCGGACGACGGAAGAGATGCTGCTCATGGTGCCGCATGCGGTGCGTGAGGCGGCTCTGGGTCTCGGGGTCCCGAACTGGCGCTCGGTTCTATCGATCACGCTGAAGACGGCCTCTCCCGGGATCATTACGGGATGCATGCTGGCGTTTGCGCGCGTTGCGGGCGAGACGGCTCCCCTGCTGTTCACGGCGCTGGGCAACTCATTCTGGAGCACGAGCCTCAATCAGCCGATGGCCGCTTTGCCGTTGCAGATTTTTGTTTTTGCTATCTCGCCGTACGATGATTGGCATCGCCTGGCATGGGCGGGAGCGCTGGTTCTGATCATGTTGATCACTCTTGCGGTTTCGCTGGTGCGGTATGTGACCAGCCGCGGCGTTTTGAAAGGGGCAAGCTAGTGGGTGTCGGGATTGAGGTAACCAGCCTGAATGCGTGGTACGGAGCCAACCACACGCTTCAGGACATTACGTTGCATATTCCGGCGAATCACGCCACGGCGCTGATCGGGCCTTCAGGCTGCGGCAAGAGCACGTTTGTACGCTGCCTGAACCGCATGCATGAGACCAATCCGATTGCGCGGGTGACCGGGTCAGTGAAAATCGGAGACCTTGACATTTACAACGATGCGAAGCCTGTGCAGGTGCGGCGGCGCGTGGGCATGGTGTTTCAGCGACCCAACCCTTTCCCGACCATGTCGATCTACGACAACGTGGCTTCGGGGTTGAAGCTGAATGGGTACAGCAATCATCGCGTTCTTGATGAGATCGTGGAGAAGTCCCTGAAGAACTCCGCGCTGTGGGACGAGGTGAAGGACGATCTGAAGAAGAAGTCAGGAGCCAGTCTCTCCGGCGGACAGCAGCAGCGCCTCTGTATTGCGCGGGCCCTGGCCGTAGACCCCGAGGTCCTGCTGATGGATGAGCCGGCCTCGGCGCTCGATCCTGTATCGACTTCGAAGATAGAAGACCTGATTTTTCAACTGAAATCGCAGTACACTATCGTGATTGTGACCCACAACATGCAGCAGGCCGCGCGCGTGGCAGAGAAGACCGGGTTCTTCCTGAACGGGCGCATGGTGGAGTTTGATTCGACGCACAAGATCTTCACAAATCCCAGCGACAAGCGCACTGAGGATTACATCACGGGCAGGTTTGGATGACGCGCATACGGTTTCAACAAAGCCTCGATGAATTGAAAGAGAACCTACTGGTGATGGCGGGGCTCGCGGAGCAGGCGATCCAGCGGGCGATTGAGGCATATCGCGTTCGCGATCTGTCGATTTGCGACCTGGTGAGCCGCAGCGAAAACGCCATCAACCGGCTGGAGCGGGATATTGATCAGGCAGCGCTCGATCTGCTGGCCATGGAGCAGCCGATGGCCATCGACCTGCGCTTTATCTTAAGTGTGATCAAAATCAATGCCGACCTGGAGCGCGTGGGCGACGCGGCCAAGAGCATCAGCGATCGCGTACGCAATATGGAGCAGATGCCGGTGGCGGACCTTCCTGTGGACATTCCGCGCATGGCGACGCTCTCTGCCGAGATGGTCAGGAAAAGCCTGCAGGCATTTATTGAAGCCGACGCCGAGATCGCGCGCGGGGTTCTTACGATGGATGATGCTGTGGATGCGATGAATCGGGCCGCCTACAAGTCCTTGACGAAGGTCATGGAAGAGCAGGGCCACGTTGCGCCGCAAGCGCTGAATGCGTTGATGATTTCCCGCGCTTTGGAGCGCGTGGCCGATCATGCGACGAACATCGCCGAAGATGTGATCTTCTGGGTGCAGGGCGACGATGTGCGCCACCATAAGAGCGTGCTGGCACAGAAAGACGGAAGGGCTGCGGCGAAGAGCTAGCTCGCTACTCTTCGATTGGCCACCAGTCAAACACGGAGATACCTGGATAGTAGAGTCCCGCCCGTATCGGCAGTGTTTTGCCAGTACGGAGACGCAGGATCGCAGCATAGGATTCGAGCTGCGGCCCAAAGAGGGCACGCAGTTCGGCCAGAGCGGTCGAGCGGTCGAGCCCATCCGCGTGTGCTGTTTTGAAGTCGATGATCCACCAGGCGTCCTGGCCTTCGGAAAGAGGCTCGAGCCCTGCGCGGAAAATGCGATCAATGCGAATGGTGCGCACCGTATCGCCTGCGACACCGCTCCAGGCCTCTTCGCTTGCGGCCCCGTCGCGTGGCGAGAGGATCCATTGTCCCGACGGATCGCTCGCAGCCTGCCGTGCGAGTTTCAGCGCACGGGCTGCGATGGAACGGGCTTCCTCTTGAGGGATTCCCGCGGTCCGCACCTGCGCCGCAATGCGCGGCGCCATTTCTGCAAGAGAAGCCTGAACGGCGCTCCAGTCGAGCGTAAGACGCAGGCGAGCCGTTTCCTCGAGCAGACGGTGCACAGCCGTGCCCAGAGCCCGCGACGCGATGCCGCCTTCGTGTCGCTGATAGCGGTCTTCGTTGCTTAGGTTAATGCGGGGTGTGGGAGCCTGGTGAGAAACCATGCCGGCCGAGGAATCGCGCTCAGTGTCTGGCGGCAGGCGATGCAGCCGTGTGGGCCGCGGCGGAGTGGGCATGATCAGGAGATTCGAATCGGCGGATGCGGCCAGGGCTTCGAGGGTGCCCGGTTCAGATGGCTGCGGCCTCGCCTGAGCAATACGCCAGTGTTCGAAATCGCTTCGCACTTGTTCTTCGAATGCGGGCCACGCGGTCGCGAGTAGAGAGTTGCTGGGATCGACGAGTTGCGGTCCGGAGGCATCCTGCTTGTATTCGGGCCGAGCGAAAAAGTGCAGCTCCTCGCGCGCCCGGGTTGCGGCAACATACAGAATGCGGCGCATCTCCTGCGATTCGCGTGCACGCAAGATCCGATCGAGCCATTGCTTGGTAGCGCTGCGGTCCGCGCCTTTTGTCTGCATGGGCGCCACCAGGAATTCGGTGACATGGCCCGATTGGTCAGGTGCAGGAAGGCCTCGCTCGAGCCAGGCAAGCAGCTTGCTGCGGGTCATAGCGGCAAGCGCGTGCAACTCCGGCACGATGACTACTTCGAATTCCAACCCTTTCGATTTGTGGATGGTCATCAGCTGCACACCGCAGTCTCCGTCGGCATCGGGGTCGGGAATCGCGGTGAGGGTTTCAAGAGCAAGATCGAGAGCCGCCCCGAGGAAATCCTGTGCGCCGTTGTGCAGCTCGTCGAGGCAGCGCCAGAGCAGATCGAGGTTCGCGCGGGCCTGGGCGTTGACGCAATGCGGGCCGCCAATCCGAATCCAGGCCTGCTCAAGCCATGTTCCGAACGTAGCGGTTGGAGAGGTAGTGGCGATCGTCGCGACCGAGGCCAGCAGGTCCAGAACCCGCTGTACGGCAGGACGAACCTCTGCAGGGAGGAGATCGATGCGTTCAACCAGGAGCTGGGGAATGGGGCGCTCGAGAAGTTGAGTGTCATCTCCGCCCGACACAAGGTGGAGTTCCGCGAGCGTGAGCCCGCACCAGGGGGCGCGCAGCATACCGAGCCATGCGACACGATCGAATGGGTTCAAGAGAGCATGCCCGAGCGCGAGTACATCCAGGACTTCGGGGCGGTCTCTGAGAGGCTCAAGGTCGACGGCGCGAAATGGAAGATCCGCGTGGCGAAGAGCCATTGCGATCGGCTCGAGTGCCTTGCGGGTTCTACCCAAAACTGCGATGCGAAACTTTTCCCGGTGGGCTTGCGCGCGGGTCATCGATCCTGCGTACCCGCGAATCAGCTCGACGATCTGGTCGGTTTGCGCGGTGCGCACAGACTCGCGCTCCTGCTGGATTGCCTGCCTCTTTAATTGCGCTGCTTGATCGAGAGAATCGCCGGGACCATTGCGCGGCATGAAGGTGAGGTGAAGCGACAGTCGCGGAAACAGATCGATCGAGCCAGCGCGTGCCGGGAGAGCACGTGAAAAAGCGATGCCGCTGCCATCGTCGGCTGCAAAAACACTGTCGAAAGCAGAGTTCAGTTCTTGAACGAGGGCGGGCTGGGAACGGAAGTTGGCGGCCAGGGGAACGAATTCGAGGGGAAGAGCATCGCCGCCGGGCAACTCCAAACCGAAATGGCGCACTCGGTCAAAGAGTTCCGCATCGGCGTCGCGGAAGGAGTAGATCGACTGCATCGGATCGCCGACAACGAAAAGCGAGCGGCCTGCCGTATCAGGCCAGGCAGCGGCAAGACTGGCGAGCAATCGGTGCTGGCGGCGGCTGGTGTCCTGAAATTCATCCACCAGCAAATGGTGGATGCCGTCGGCGAGAGCGAGCGCGGCGTCGCTGGGCGTGCCGTCTTCTGCGGAGAGGACGCGCTGGGCAAGCTGTGCGACTTCAATGAAGTCCACGGTTCCGGTCTCTGCGAAAACAATCTGCAGCTCGACTGCTGCCTGGCGCAGCAGGTTGAAGCTTGCGCGGACGATGCGCCAGTCGTCTTCGGTGTAGCGAGTCGAAGGCAATTCGCCGAGGGCAGCGAGCGCGGTCTCGATGCCTTCGACACGACGAAGATCCGCGATGAGGGCGAGGAGGCGGCTTTTCTCAGCCTTCTTTTCGGTCGGGAATCCCTGGCTCTTGTCGACCCGCTGGCGAAAGGAGCCATCCTTCTTGAGAACCAGCTCGGCGACGCAGCGAAAGGCGCCGAGGGCCTCTTCGAGGGCGTTGCGATCATTGAAGGGGCCGGCAGGGAACTCGGCCAGCTCAGCGAGGTCTTTGTGCAATGCGCCGCCGCTCTGCGTGCAGGCGAAGCACGCCAGCTCCCTGGCCTCGAAACGTGCCCCAGGCACCTGGTCGAGCAGTGTGCCGAGTCGAAGGACGGCATCGTGTACGGCGCGAACAAACGGAGCTTCAAGCCGTTCGCGCAACGCATCCCAGTCCGGATCACGATCGAGGACGAAGCCATGCATCCAGGAGTCACGCTTCTGGAGCATTTCGACGAGCTGCGTCTCGAGTTCCGCCCAGTTGTTGTCGCGCCACAGGAGCAGGTCGTCAAGCGCGGTCGCCAGGGTGGCGTCCTGGCCATCAATCTTCTCGAGAGTGCGCCGCGCGGCGCGCCGGTAGAGTTCGAAAGGCCGATCGTCGACGCGCAGATCACTGCCGAAACCGGAGAGCAACGGCTGTTGTATCGCGAGTTCGCGGCAGAACGAGTCGATGGTAGAGATGCGCAGCTGCGCGGGCAGATCGAGGAGTTGCCAGCCAAGCGTGTGCGCGCGGTCGAGGGCGCGCCGGGAGAGAAACTCCATCGAGAACCCATCGGAGGGAGGAGCACCGCTCTTCGAAGCGTTCTCCAATTCAGAGAGAATGCGATGGCGCATTTCAGCCGCGGCCGCCTTGGTGAAGGTGATGGCGACGATCTGGGTTGGGTCGTCGACCTCACCTGAGCAGAGAAAGAAAGCGGCGTGTGAGCAGGTCTGTTTTGCCGGAGCCAGCCGGTGCCTGGACAAGAATCGACTGTGTCGTATCGAGTGCACTGCGACGTTGCGCCTGATCTGGAGGAGCGGGCTTGAGCTCTGGCTTACTCATTCCAGAACTCCTCGGGTTCGTCTTCCGCTTCAGGCTTCGTGCGGTTTTCATGAATGCGGCAAACGGCGTGGAGTCCGCATTGTTCGCAGGTGGCAGGGTAGTCGCGCGGATCGACGTCGGCGCGTCCGGCAAGGAAGTCGCGGGCAAGCTGCTCGATGGCAGACTTCCAGTCTTGGAGTTGTGCGGAGGTGAGCGGCTTGCGGGCGAGTCCGGTGCGCTGCATGTCGGCGCGCAGAGTGGCTGAGGCATTTGCGGCTCGGCCCACAAACTCCGAATTCCCAATCTTGAGCTTGGCAAAGACGAGGCCTCCGGGCCGTGCGCAGGCAAAACTTGCGTAGAGCGGTAGCTGCACATCTTCGGGTCGCGGAAGTTCCCAAGCCTTCGGGCTGACATTGCCGGATTTGTAGTCAATGACCAGGAGAGAACCGTCGTTCAGCCTGTCGACTCGATCGATACGAAGTCCGAGTTCGAGGCCGGCGATGTTGACGTTGGAGGCGGACTCAGTTTGGGCGACGGTGAACGGAAAGCGCTCAGTCTCATACACCAGCCATTCACCGACGAGGCGTGTGAGGCGCGTGGCCTCGAGGTTGAGATACCGCTGCGGCATGCGCTCTTTGATCTCGGCAGGCAGCTTGTCATGGAGGACTCTGTCCACATGCATGGCGACAAAGGTTGGCACGTCGGTGAGATCGCGCAGATCCTGAAGGGAGCGGAGTCCATCGGGCGCGCCGGCCCAGATGGCATGCATCACGTGATGCAGCAGACCGCCGCGCTCTGACGCCGTGAGGGCGTACTCCGCCGGCTCCCAAGATTTTGCACCGAGCCTCGCGGTGGCGAAGGCCTGAAAAGGGCATTGCGATTGGGCGGTGAGCGTCGCAGAACCGCCGGGGGCTTTGCCGGGCGGGAAGGGAACACGGCTTAAGTCCTCGAAGGCGACGGCCGTTCGTGGCGGCTGCGGCGACGCGGTCCATTGAGCGGGGAGGGGCTGCGGAGCTCCCGCTGCTTGCACGATGGCTCGCGGAGCGCGGGTTTCTCCGTTTTCGTTTTGTGCAGCATAGCTGAAGTGGACAGTTTGCGCGGATACGAGAAGACGCCGCAGGATGGTTGCGGCAAGTTCGGCGTCGTGGCGTGGAGAGGCGTGGGGCATGGCGTGTTCGCGCTGCAGCGCGAGCGGCAAGAGGGGGTGCGCAGCGGCAGGCGCAGGCCAGGAATCCTCATCGACGCCGAGGAACCAGATGGCGTCGGCGGTGAGGCCGGCCGCCTCGCCTGGGCCTGCAATCTGGATGGGTGCGTCCGTCGATTCCGGCGCAAAAAGAGTGTCGGCTAGAACTGATGCGAGAGAAGCCAGGAAATCCTGCCAGGAGATGCGGCGCCCATCGAAGCCCAGGGAACCGCAGAGATCCAGCGCGTGCTCCCAGCGCCGCCAGGTTTGAAACTCGGCGCTTGCGAGGGAGCGGTCTGCGGCGAGGCCAGCGGTGCGCAGAAGGTCCGGCACAAGCGCAGCCCATTCGAGCGGAGTACGGATGCGAGCGCGGGCTGAGGCAAGAGCCTTCTGTGCCTGGGCGACGCGGCGAAGCGCGGCCGTAGCGGGAACTCCGGAACGCAAGAATGCATCGAGAGTCCATTGCGGACGCGCGAGATGACGACGGCGCAGAGCCCGCATGTGCCCCTGGAGCGTGAAGGCTTCCGGGGGGGCCCCTGTGAGGTAGACCGAGGCGAACAACCAATCGACCTGCGATTCACTCAGCGGGCCATCCAGCCAGGAAAGAAAAAGAAAGATGGCGCGCGCGAGGGGCATCTGCAAAAGCGGTACGCCCAGAGAGAACTCGAAGGCCGGATGTGCAGCGGCGGGCGGCGTAGCGCGAAGGAAGGCACGTTCGATGGAACCGCGGCGGTCGGCAATATCCTGCGCAATCACCAGAAGCCGCGCGTCGGGTTTGGCATGGAGCAAGCGCGCGCACCAATTGGCGCATGCGGCCAGTTCCGATTCCTCGTCGATAGCAGAGTAGAAGTGAATCTCGGGGGCCTTCGGGCCGGGTACTGGTTCCTGCCAGGAGCCCCAGGCATCGAAGAGGGCCTTATGAATCGGCAGAAGGCGGTCGAATCCGATGAGGAGCAAGGGCGGGCGGCTTTGCGAGCTTCGCTGCAGGATGGGGACGAGATCGAGGGGCAGTCTTGACTGGCTGATCAAGGCTCGGTCGCGGCACAGCTGATCGAAGGTTGATAACCAAACACTGAATGCGCCCGCATCGCGATCCCAGCCAGCCCGTGCCGCTTCTCTCAAAAAGCGCGGGGCGCGGCTACAGAGCAGTGCATGGGCCTCGATCGCCAGGGCGGCCAGGCGCCGCCGCGGCGCTTCGAGAGCGGCGGCCAGGTGTTGCTCGATGCCGATGATTCCAGCCCACAGGTCCTGCTCCTGGGCCTGATTGAGAACCATACGTTCATCGCGCGCATGCACGTCCCAGGCGGAGGAGACAAAAGTTGACCAGGCGAGTATTGCCGGCGCAGCCCAGACGGCAGCGCCTTCGCCACGCCGGTGCCGATGGTAGGAGGCCTGCGCAGCGCGCGCCGCGCGTTCGCTGGCCGCCACCACGATGCCTCCGTCCGCGATCCATCGATCTGCAAAGCTGTCGGGGAAACGTTCTGGAAAACTCGCGGGCAGCTCCTCGTGCGGGGGGACCATGCTTGCGTTATACGCTGTCGGGCAGGGGCGGCGCTATTGGGGGAAACAGTGCGCTGTTGAGGTTGTAAACTGGAGTGTGATCCGCGCTCTTTTTGCATCCTCACTGCTCGCACTTTTGCTCATTGGCTGCCATTCCTCGCAAAAGGAAAATTCCGCGGCTGCTGCGAACCCCGTCTACAAGGTGTACAAGCTGCGCGGCAAGGTGGTCTCGACAAACGCCGCGACCGGCGAAGTGACGCTCAACCATGAAGCGATTCCCGGCTTTATGGAAGCGATGACCATGCCCTACAGGCTGAAGGATCCGAGCATCCTGGGCGAATTGCATCCTGGCGATGTGATTACCGCCGATGTGCTGGTTTCGCAGCGCGACGATGCGGATGTGCTGCTGGACCATATTGTCGTGGTGGCGCAGGGAAAGCCGGATTATAAGCCGGCGGTCGACTACCATGTGCCCGCCCCTGGCGATGCTGTGCCGGATTTTGCCTTGCGCAACCAGGACGGGCGCGCAATTCACCTGGGGCAGTATCGCGGCAAGCAACTGCTGATTACCTTTATTTACACGCGCTGTCCGATGCCGAATTTCTGTCCGCGTGTGACGCGCAACTTCGCAGCAATCGAGAAGCAACTTGCAGCGGATTCATCGCTGATGGCGCAGACGCAGTTGTTGAGCGTGAGCTTTGACCCCGAGCACGACACGCCGCAACGGCTGCGCGCCTATGGCGCACAATACATAGGCAGCGACGCGAAGGGCGCCTTTGCGCATTGGGATTTTGCGGTGCCGCAGAAGCCGGTGTTGACCGAGATGGCGCTTTATTTCGATGTGGGCATCACGGCAGGCCCCGACGACACGATCAACCACACGCTTTCAACCACACTGATCGGGCGCAACGGCGAGGTAGTGCACTTCTACCCTGGCAACGAATGGACACCGGAAGAAGTGGTTACCGATATCAGGCATGCGGCGGGCGGCGCCATCTGAGGCCGCGGGCATAAAGTGCATCGCGAGCATCCAGATTTCATCAAACCACCTGATACCCTGAACCTGTGCACGGAGTGAGTCTGCAATGGCAAAAGTAACACTGGTGTTTGCGCTTCTTCTGGTATTGCTGGGACTTGGAGGGTATCTGGGAACCGGCAGCCTGCACCCGACGGCGCTGATTCCCACCTGGTTCGGCCTGGCGCTGGGTGTCTTCGGGTTTCTTGCGGTTAGTCCGAATGAAGGACGGCGGAAGCTCTTCATGCATATCAATGTGACGATCGGTCTGATCGGGTTCCTGGGAGCTGCGGTGGAGGTCATTCGCTCTCTTGTGTCGGCGCTGAACCTGAGTGCGGCGATGGCGGGTGCCCAGCCAGCTCCCGTGAATCCGATTGCGCTTGGCTCCAAGGTCATCATGGCTTGTTTGCTATTCACTTATGTGACCCTTTGCGTTCGGTCGTTTATCGCTGCGCGCCGCGCAAGGCTGGTCTAGCGCATGGGGACGATGCGCGGCGGAATGGGCATGGGGATGCGCGCGGAGCGTTCGCCGCATGGGCGGGGCGCGCGCGCTGGCCAGGCCGACCAACCGAAACGCAAAGTCGACATCAAAAAACTCTGGCCGCAGATCCGGTCTCTGATTGTGCCTCGCAAGGGATTGCTCGTGATTGGGCTTTGCCTGATGACGGTGAACCGGATCGCCGGTCTGGTCTTGCCCTATACCAGCAAGCCGCTTCTGGATAAGGTCCTGTCGCCGCACGGGGATGCGGCTTTGTTGCCGCGCTTCATCACATACGTTTTTTCGGCGATGCTGCTGCAGGCGATCACATCGTTCTCTCTCACGCAGTTGCTCTCGAAGGCGGGGCAGCGCCTGATTGCCGATATGCGCAGGCAGGTGCAGCAGCACGTTGGGCTGCTTTCGGTGGCCTACTACGACGAGAACCGCACCGGAACGCTGGTCGCGCGCATCATGAGCGATGTGGAGGGTGTGCGCAACCTGGTGGGCACGGGGCTGGTGGAGTTCGTCGGCGGCATGTTCACGGCAGTGCTCGCGTTCATCTACCTGCTGCATCGCAGCGTTTCAGTCACGCTGACGGTTTTCTCAGTTGTTGGCGCCTTTGTGTTTGTTCTGCAGTATGCGTTCAAGATGATTCGCCCGATCTTTCGCGAGCGCGCCAAGATCAATGCCGAGGTCACGGGACGGCTGACGGAGTCGCTGGGCGGCGTGCGCGTGATCAAGGGCTACCACGCGGAGGAGCGCGAGCACGCGGTCTTTTCAGCCGGTGTGGAGCGGCTGCTGGCAAACGTGATGAAGTCGCTGACCATGACCAGCGTGATGTCGTTCGGCATCGACGACGGTGCTGGGCCTGGTTTCGGCGCTGGTGATGTGGCTGGGCGGTCACAGCGTGCTGAACGGCACGTGGACGGTGGGCGACTACTTCAGCTACAACATGTTTCTCGCGTTCATGATTGCGCCGGTGTTTCAGATCGTGAATATCGGCACGCAGTTGACGGAGGCGTTCGCGGGGCTCGATCGCACCAACGAGATCATGGCGGAGCTCGAAGAGAACCAGACAGAGGGCACGGCCGTGAAGATGCCGCCGATTCACAGGTACGGTTCGTTTCGAGAATGTCGAGTTCGCCTACGAGCCGGAGAAGCCGGTGCTGCACGGCATCAGCTTTGAGGCTCGAGCCGGGCACGGTGACGGCGCTGGTTGGTTCTTCGGGTTCGGGCAAGTCGACGATCATCAGCCTGCTGTGCGCGTTCCATACGCCGTCGAAGGGGTGCGTGCTGGTGGACGACATTGACCTGGCGACGGTGGACCTGAATACGTTCCGTTCGCAGCTTGGCGTGGTGCTGCAGGACTCGTTTCTGTTCGACGGGACGATTCGCGAGAACGTGATGTTTTCGCGGCCGGAGGCGACCGAGGAGCAGTTTCTGTTTGCCTGCCGCACGGCGCGCGTGGATGAGTTTGCGGAGCGGTTTCCCGGAGGCATACGACACGATTGTGGGCGAGCGCGGCGTGAAGCTCTCAGGCGGGCAGCGGCAGCGGCTGTCGATTGCGCGCGCGCTGCTGGCGGAGCCGCGGATTCTGATTCTGGACGAGGCGACCAGTTCGCTCGACTCCGAGTCGGAGGCGATGATCCAGGCGGGGCTGAACCAGCTGATGCAGGGCCGGACGACGTTTGTGATTGCGCACCGGTTGTCGACGATCCGACGCGCGGACCAGATTCTGGTGGTGGAGCAGGGCGCGATCGTGGAGCGCGGCAACCATGCCGAACTGTTTGCCCTGGGCGGCCGCTACTACGACCTCTACACGCGCCAGCACGGGCTGGAGGCGAATTTGTTTCTCGCGCCCGGCGAAGGCGACGTGGTTCCTGCCTGAAATATCCATGCCCTGAATTTCGATGGGCTAAAAGATAGATGGGGCGGTTGACGAGGAGTCCCATATTCTGAGAAACTGATTCTGTAGCCAAGACGCGATACAGAGGACCAATATGCGAGACGCTGCCCCCCAAGGGACATACCAGGTTCAGGCGCTGGACCGGGCCTTTGCTGTTTTGGATTTGCTGGGCGAGAGCGAAACGCCGCTCGGCCTGGCCCAGGTCGCCTCTTCTCTGCAACTTCATAAGAGCACGGCGCATCGCTTTCTGATGGTGCTGGAGCGCCACCACATGGTGGAGCGGACGACCAACGGAAAGTTCCGGCTCGGGCTCCGCTTGTTCGACTTTGGCAACCGCGCGATTGAGCAATACGATCTGCGTGAGCGGGCGCAGCCGCATTTGCGCCGACTGGTTGCCGAGACCGAGGAGACGGCGCATCTGTGCGTGCTGGAAGCAGGCGCGCGTGATCTATATCGACAAGATCGAGCCGGCGCGCTCGGTGCGCATGATTACGCGGATCGGATCGAGCAATCCGGTGCATTGCACTTCGGTGGGCAAGGCGATTCTGGCGTTTCTGCCGGAGGAGCGGGTCAACGACATTCTGCGGCGCACGAAATTCGAGCGCTTTACGCAACGTACGATTGCTACAGCCGAGGCGCTGCGGGTACGGAGATCGAAAAGACGCGCCGCCGCGGCTACGCGGTGGATGACGAGGAACTAGAAGAAGGACTGCGCTGCATCGCTGTGCCGCTGCTGGATGCGCAGCGCCTGCCGGTGGCGGCGGTGAGCGTGTCGGGGCCATCGTTCCGCGTGACGGCACAGAAGCTGCCTTCGATTGCGAATCATCTGGTGCAATGCGTGCGCGGCATCTCGACAGACATGGGCTTTACGTCGTCCGCGCGTAATGCTCGAGTGGCCTGGTCTGCATAAATCGTCTCATCAAAAAGTCCTGTTCATTGTCCATCGATCCAGTTGGGGCCGACAAGTTCGCGCAGACTTCTGTGGCGTTGCCCAGGAAGCCGTTCCAGCGAAGCGCTTGATCCAAACCGGACCTGCGCCGATGCGTACGCGGTCCGGCGTGAACTCCGGCGACAGGGCATTGGCCATGAGGGCGTAGCCCGCTCCTCGGTGCAGCACGAGAGCCTTCCAGCAGCCGCCCGGGACAGCGACTACGGGGCGTTCTCCGGCAGCGACATCGCGGCCGAGGACGATCTTCTCCACATGCCCGTCGGGATGAAAGATGAAGTAGTCGACGGGGCCGCCCTCAATCAGAATGTGCGTATCGTCGGGCGCGAGCCAATGCAGATAGTTAATGGGCCTGTCGCGCGTGAGCATGTAATAGACCTGGCTCTGCACGGCGAGAGAACGACCATCGATGGGTATTTTCTGTGCCGACGCGCCAATCAGGCCAAGATAGCCGGACTCCTTAGGCAGAACATGCAGGTTGAGAACGCGTATCAATTCCAGCGCGCGAGCTTCGCTGCCAATGGGAGCTGCCGCCCACACCGCGGAGAACGCAATCAGGATGAAGCAGAGAAAAGGAGAGCGCCTCATAGAGATAGGTTAGATGATGGAGGCATCGTTCCCATCCATTCTCTGGTTCCAGGGAAACAGCACGACCAGGATGCAATTCGAGAAGCCTCTGCGAGAGGCCGAATTCCAGGGAGAGACGCAACCAGCCGGAATTGTTTGCTACAATTTTGTAGGCGGAGTGGTGACAGCTCTGCTTGTTGTTCTTGTCGCAAACAGACGGTTGTGAATCATCGGGCGCTCGCCGTCATGTAGAGTTCACAAGAACATCGATGAGTGCCTGGTTCGCATTTCTGCACGGGGAGTTTCCCGGTCGCAGAGGGGACGTAGCTCAGTTGGTTAGAGCGCTGCCCTGTCACGGCAGAGGTCGCGGGTTCGAGCCCCGTCGTCCCCGCCATACATTCCAAACGACTTACGGAGCGTATGGACCTATAGTGACAACGAAATCTGGGTTTGATATGGGTGCAATAAGAGTTCTACCGCCCATTTTGAGAGTTTTTTTTCATCCTGCATTTCACCCAGATTTGGAACCATCCTCTTCACAACCTTGCTCTGTGCGGCTCGCTTGTTCGAGTTCACCGCTTGCGTGTACCTAGTGACCTGCTCCCCAAAATCCGCCCGTAACCGAAATCGTATTTTGGAGAGGGGCGGAGATGGCGGAGAACAAACACACGGAGGCGCATCTGACCTCGGCGCTGAAGCAGGTGGAGGCCGGGCGCGAAGAGTGTCTGCGGGTAAGCTGGTTACAGAACTAGTTTGACGCCAGGCGGAAGATCGCTTTCTGGCGCCACGACTACAACGAACAAGGGCTCTCAGCAGCTTGAACGATTGGGCGCCTGCCGAGGCTCGGCAGATGAGGTGAGGAGAAGGCTTGGGCTCCACCCACTTTGAAAACGCCGATGGCGTTTCCCCTTTCCTACAGTCCCGACCATGCGTGTCTCTTCGGTTGCTCGCAACTGAGATCGGGCGCGAAGATTGACTCCCGAAAGCCCGCGGAGTTCCGGATCGGAAACAGGAGCTAATCAGTATGAATCGTGCCCGTAAGATCGCCATCGGAATCTCATTCGGGATGTTGGTTGTTTGTATCGCCGGCAGCTTTATGACCAGGGGCGTCATGGAGCATTTGCCATTTTTGCATCGGCAAAAGGCTGGTTGGGCGGGAACAGTAGTTCCGCGTGGGATCGTGGACCAGCGGCCGTGGACGACAGCCGAAACGCTGACAGAACTAGCGGAATCCGCAGAAGAGCGGGAGTTTGCGCGCGAGGCAGAGCGCCTTGCCGATCATGAGGTCGATCAGGCATTCGCCCAGTCCCTGCGCCAGGCGAGTTTGGAGGTAAGGCAGTTAACGGGCGCTTCCCTCGTGCTGCAGCAGCGGGTCAATGAACTGCAGGAGACAGTCAAGGAAGATCAGGCGCGGGTGGCGGCATTGTCGGCGCAGGCCGGAGTCGCTGCTCGTGTAGACGGAGCAACGCAGAATGATCTGGATGTTGCCAAAGCGCAGTTGGGGCTTGATCAGAGCGAGTTGGAAGACTCGATGGACGATCTTGCGCGGGAAAGCGGAGACCAGCGCATCAAGATTCAGGAGGAGCTGGCGGCGCGCGAGGCCGCGATGAAGAAGTACGACACGCGGACGGCCGCGGACGACGGACAGACCGCCGTGATTTCTGCGGAGCGATTCACAACGTTGGCGGGACAGATTTCTGCGTGGTGGGCACAGCGGACCCGAAGTCAACTGATCGACGAAGCGGAGCAACTGGCCAAGGATGATGTCGCTGCGCTTACTGCGGACCATGCAAGGTTGGAGGCAGAGGCCAAGGAGTCTGCATCAACTGCCGCGCCTGGAGTTGCCGGGGGGCAAGTTCCGGCAAAGCCGGCGAACTGCAGCGAATGGCAGCGCAACGGAACATTCTGAGCATTCTCTCTGACCGGCTGGGCGCCCAACAGCAGCTTGCGGCACTCTATGTTCGCTGGGGCAAGCAGGTGGAGCTGCAACACAAGATCGTTGTGCATCTGATGTTGCAGTCGCTGGCTTGGATAGCGGCGATTTTTCTGTTGACCATGCTGGCCGGATGGATCCTGCAGTTGACGCTGGAACGGATGTCGCGGGATCGAAGGCAGCGAGAGACGCTTCGCACCATTTTGAACCTGGGCACTCAACTTGTAGGACTCCTCCTGGTGCTGCTGGTGATTTTCGGAAGTCCGGCCCAGATGCCGACGATTTTAGGACTGGCCACAGCCGGGCTCACGGTGGTGTTTCAGGACTTCATTCTCGCGTTCTGCGGATGGTTCGTGTTGATGGGTCGGAGCGGAATCAAAGTTGGGGACTGGGTGGAAATCGATGGAGTGGGAGGCGAAGTGGTCGCGGTCGGCGTCTTCCGAACCTGGCTTCTTGAGACCGGTAACTGGACGGCCAATGGGCACCCCACCGGGCGCCGAGTCTCGTTCTTGAACGGCTTTGCGATTCGCGGGAAGTATTTCAACTTTTCGACCTCCGGGCAGTGGATGTGGGATGAGATCAAGGTCAGCATTCCACCGGGGGCCCGTTCGTATCCCCTGATCGAGAAGATTCGCGAAGCAACGATCAAGGCCACAGAGGCCGACGCAAAGATGGCGGAAGAGGAGTGGAAGCGGGTGACCCACGAGGTAGGTGCGCCGCAGTTCAGCGCCACACCTTCCGTTGATATGAGGCCTGCGGGCGCAGGCGTGGATATCGTGGTTCGCTATGTCACGCGGGCCGGGGTGCGCCTGGAGACAAGGAATCGGTTGTTTGAAACGGTGGTGGAACTCATGCGGGAGGACAGGGAAGTACCCGAAAAGGCGTGAGGGGCGCGAATCCCTATTCAAAATCGCACAGGTCGCGCACAAAAGCAGCCGACCCATCGCGCAGCCACCCGTCCAATTGTGCCGGCTCTTTGAGTTGCTGGCCGCGCGCTCGTGATACCAGGGCGTATTCGCATGGCATTTCCGGCAGCGCGGTCATGTCGACCCACAGCTTCTCGAACTGGGCGACCGGGAAGACATCTTCCTGCCCCTTGCCCCAGCGCTTCTTCACGTCTTTCAGCGTAATGTAGGTCGGCATACGCGAAGCCACCGCATGGATGCCCGATGATACGCGCGCAGGATTGCTCAACGCCTCCCGATCCAGGCCAAACACCCGAAGCATAGCGTCTATGTCGATCCAGAACGTGTTGGAGTTGTAGTAGGAAAGCTGGAATTCGGTTTCTTCATTGGGGAGCGCCATCCCCTCCACAAGGCGCATATGCCCATCGAGAAGCGCGAGCCCGCCCCCGTGGTCTTCAATCCTTCGCGAGATTACCTCGACGGTCATTGCCGCACCGCGCGCGATGTGCCGGCCCAGAATCCCCGCATCAAGGTCCGCGCCCACGGTGTCCACGTTATGGACCATGAGATATCGGAGGGACGGCGTGGCCTCGAGCATATTCTTGAGCACATCGTTGCGAAGCAGGTTTGGCACTTCGTACCAATGACCCACTGGGTGAAGGCACTGCAGAGGGAGGTTATCGGTGTAGTCGCTTCCTTCTCCCATTTGCTCGGCCCATGCGATAAGAGCTGACCGCGTGCTCTCTCTCACCTTCTGAGCCTGAGCATCGAGAATCTGATGCGATGTCTCCTCCCATGCGAAACGAAGGTCTCGTACCATGGGCACCAGGCGCAGCCCCACGGCACGCCCGCGGGATAGATGCAGCGGGCCTTCGTATCCGTAATTACGTTGCGCGACGAGAAACCGCTCGGTGGGTTCGTGCGTCAAATAACTCGTGGTCACGACGTGCGGGATTGGATGGCGGTAACGTCGACTGGTGCGTCGGCTTTTTGCCAGATGCACTTCGAGAAATGTACGGTGTTTCCCGTCAAGACGACAAAAGGGGCTGAGGGCTTTCACCACGCCTGCGCCCTTGGTCCAGCGACTTCCCGCTCCGCCGGCGAGCGTTACAACGGCGACTGCACCCGATGCAAGCGCCTCCTCTCCAGCCTGACGGAAGGCCCTGTCAACACCCTCGGTTGCGTCGAAGACCTGATCGGGCGAAACATCTTCGATCCGGCTTGAGATTGCCAGGCGATTCTGAGCCAGTCCAATATATCCGGCGCGCAATTCTGACTGAATCTGTTCATGCTGGATTGGATCGAATCCGTTCTGCTCGAGCAATGTGCCGAGTGTTTCGGTCCGGTCATTCTCTCCGGTGTCATGGGGCAGAAGGCGATCGAGAAAACTCTGCGCCCGCCCCAACGCGCCAGGCCCTCGATGCCAGGAAGAACTGAAGCGCTCCAGGTCAGATCGTTCGGCGATGGACAGCGACCGCTGATCTTTTCGTACGATCGAGGGGAGAACAAGGTCGTAGTATTTGTCGGGAAGGATCGCAGAGTGGCCGGTGAGAAACTCGGCGTAAGTACCGCGCTCGTTGATTGCGAAATCGTAAACGACGGGCTCCATTGCGAAGGGAACGCCTCCCGCAAAACGGTGGCTTACATCGCGCATCAATTTGCCCAGAAAATCCTGTGCCTCTGCCTTCCGCGCGGGATCGAAGATGAATCCCATGCCTCCGCCCGACATGCCGCCAAGCATCCAAAAACCCCAGAACTCCGACCCGAAAGTTTTGCGGCACTCTTCGATCAGGGTTTCTGTGTAGAGATTGCTGGCCCATGGAATGATGGTCTGCAGGGGACCATCGAAGTTGCGCTGGGTCGCGCCGCCAAGGCCATGTACATCCCCTGCGCGCAGATGATCGATGACTTCGTCCAGCAGCTCGCAGGCCCTCTGGCGGCCGTCCCATTCAGCTTCGGAGCGAAGCAGGTATCTCTCCGTGACCATTTCAAGCAGAGGTCCCACATCTTGCGCCATGCCTCCATGTACGAGGACCAGGCTGTCCTGCAAGCGCTGGCGGGCCTCTTTTTTTATTTCCGTCTGGGAGAAGATACGGTGATCCGGTAATAGTCTCCCGCGACTGATCCCGAATTCGATATCCCCTTCGACGGCGCGTACTCCTTCGATGAGCTTGATGCCGGGCCAGACGCCGCCGGAGTCCTGCCAGCCTCCACCGGAACCCCCGAGCCATTCCCCAAGGATTGCGCGCGCCGCGACCAGGCGTCGTTCCGCCTCTGTCAACTGGCCGGTAAGCGAAGCCGCCTGGCCGGTCGCCCGCATGCACGCTGAAATCAGCGATGCCAGCAGGTTGGTCGACACGGCGAGACGCGAACCCTTGGGAATGTTGTTTACGTGACTGACAATCTCAATCCCCAGCCCATCTTGCCCGAGGAGTTGCCGCAGCAGATGCGCGAGTGGTTGTCCCGACGATTCGAGGCCGGGAGGGACCAGCCCCGAGGAGATCACCGCCGCTTTCAGCAAGCCAAGATAGTCTCGGCCGAAATCGAAAAGCTCGCGCAGGTCGCGAATTTCTACGCTTGCATCAAGATCGATGCTGACCAGGCGGATGATCGGGCGGTCGATCACGCGGAAGTATGCTTCGACAGGCGGCTTGGGGGCCGGCGTGGCGGAGCTGCGCACCGCCAGGTCAATCGACACGTTGATCACCCGCGCCCACTCCGGAAGATCCATACCGAGAAAGAAAATATCGCTCCAGCCGCTATGGCTCAGATCCATCCGCACAGGCGTCGACTCGTGCAAGACCGGGAATGGCCCACCCGCCTCGCGCTGCAAGAGCTCGGGCCGAATCCGCAATGCGTAATCAGCTGGATGACCAGTGCGGAACATCCATTGATTACCGCGCACCGATCGGACGCTGAGACGGACTTGATCTGAGAGGGTCTGGAAAGCGAGGCCGCGGTAAGCTGCTGCCAGCGCGCTGCAAAGGCCCTCGCTCGGGCCGTGCGCGTCTGCAGCTGTGAGAAACACCGAGACGGCTTCCTCGTAGCGCCGGCGCAGGAGCTTTTCGTAGCCGCTGAAAGGAATATGCGCGCGGTTACGTTTCTCCAGCTTATCCGGCAGGTGAAAGCGGTAAATGGCGTAAAGAAAAAAAAGCGCGCGCACACGCTCGTACAAGTTTTCGCTCGACCGCCTGCGCATCTCGAGATCTTTGGTCTCCTCAAGCAACTGCTCCGCGCTGGCTTCACGGCAAAAAGCGTCCAGGGAGCGATTGCGGATATCCGGTTCCGCGGCGACAATGATCGACCAGAGCGCGCTCAAGCTTCCTCTCCCTGGTTCGAGAGCCCTTCGCGAACAGCCAACACCTTGATCAGTTCGGTGAGGACTTCGTCCCGATCGCGCCCACTGAGAGCCAATGCCAGCTGGGCTGTAAAGAGCCCGTACTTCACACCCACGTCGAATCGCCGCCCCCGTTGGATCAAGGCAAGATACTGCTCCCGCTGAGCAAGTACAGCAAGCGCCGCAGACAGGCTTACGCGTCCATCCTGCGCTTCCAGCATTGCGGAGAGAATGTCAAAGATCGCGGGCGTGAGTACGTGCATCCCGTAAAAGCACAAGTATTGTGCGCTGCGCAGGCCCGGCACGATCAGATGTTGCTCCGCTTGGGTGGGAGTCGGCTTCTCCAGAACTTTGTCGACGCGATAGATGCCGGGCCTGCCCGGGACCTGCTGTCCGCCGACCGTGCCATAGCGGGGAAGAAGGCTTTCGTGCGTGACCTGGACACCCGAAACCGAACAATCTTCGGCGATGGCCGTCTCCACCAAATGCCGTGCACACCCTCCCGACTCCGGACTCACGTAGATGTGGTCACCGACACAATGGAGGAACGGCTCGTTCTGAACAAATCCTCGCGCACACCAGATTGCGTGGGCGTAGCCTCGAGGCTCAGCCTGGCTCACAAACGTCAGCCGACCCGCATCGCCCGAAAGCAGCTTTGCGTATGGCTCCTCATCGCCGGGCCATACCACGATACAGATGTCTTCAATTCCCGCGCGCACCGCCTCTCGGATGACCAGGCTGAGGACGGAACGCTCCGTTCCTTGCTGGTCAAAGAGGGTTTGCAGAGGAAGATTGCGCTGCCCTCTTCCGGCCGCTGTGATTACTGCTTTCTTGACGCGCATCGCGTTGTTTCCTTCCGGTCGACAATAAGTAGGGCCCTTGCAGGCGACAAAGCAGCCTCCAACTCAAACATCTGAGAGGCTGAAGCGGTCGGTTCGACTATTATCTTACTTTGCAGAATATCCGGTTCGATCCATTGGTCGCCCAGACCGTTGCCCAAAGGTGCTCGATGAGAGGAAACCCCGCCATCTACAGCCTCCTAGCTCATCCAGTCAAAAGAGCCCCTGGAGCCTATTCTGGTTTCGACTGCAGGATTCTGTTCAGCTCATCCATCACCTGAAAGGCATCGGCGATATAGACGATGTCGGCCTTTCCACGCGTCCAACCGCAATTTGGGTCCAGGCTGATGGCACGGCGTTCGGGGATGAATCTCCAGCCCACCACATGCGGTTCTTCGCCGTGGCAGCACGTGGAGAGCCCCTTGCGATGCCGTGGCGTGGAACCCGTCTGACCGACTTGATTGAGGTGCGAGAGGAAGGGAAGTACCGGCTGGTTGTCGCCTGTTTGATCGACCAGCGATTTGCTGCTGCCCAGCGATGCGCCTGAAGCCTTCAGAAAATCGAGAATCAGCCGAGCTGCATCGCTTGAATGAACCTGCCCGTCTGGTTGTTTTTTCGTCCATCCGGCGCCGGCGACGAAAAGAAGCTTCGCATCGGGACGAATGGTTTCGCCGCTCTGCATCGGACTGCGAACGCCGGTCACCACGGTGCGCGTCGCACGAAGTTCTACCACGATCTGCTCAACTTCTACAGGCCCCGGTGCACCGTCGAAGGCTGGATGCGTTCCCGGATCGAGCAGCAAGAACCATGGGCGGGCGTCTCGGTTGAGGATCGCCTCCATGCGCTGGCGATAAAACCAGCGATTTGCTTCAACCTCCGAGGTGCCGCCCAGTGCCGTGATGTGGGTGTCGATGACTCCACCCAACCGAAGCGCCACGCCGGCAGCGACCCGGGCAAAGCGTGCGCTCGCCGGCGCAATCACGATGCTAGCCTGCGCAGCTCGACAGAGCGCTTCGCATGCCGCTGCATCGGTCGAGTACCGAGCCTGTTGAAAGGCCTCGCCGGAGACCGCCAGCACGCGCGCCTCGATCGCCGCCAGCACGTGAACCGCGGACGCCGTGTCACCGCCCACAACGCCGATGCTCAGCGGAGCAGACAGCCTTGCGGCAAGACTCACACCCGCAGTGAGCGCTTCAAGTGAACTCTTCGCAAGCGCATCGCCGCGGTCATCGACGTGTGTCAACACCAGGATCGTTTCCATGCTCTACTCCTCCCGCAGCCAGGCCAGCAATTCGCCGGCTATCGCGTCTGGGGGCAGGTCTTTCACCACACGCGTGGTCCGTTGCGTCCTGGGCAGACTCACGGAGACATAGCGCAGTCCGTTGGAAGCAAGCGTTGCGGTCTTCGCTTTCTGCAAGGCTGGAAGGATGCCGCGCATGTTGGCCATACCGACCTGCGGATTGTTGCGCGGCTCGGGTCGATTGCCGGTGGCCCAGCCCAGCACTGCGGGCGTTCCCGCGCAAACGGAGACCTGGTGCTTTCCGCCTTCGATCCGCTCCAGCACTTCAAACGAGCCATCGTCTCGGAATTCGATCTGGTCGACGCCCTGAAACTGATCGAGGATGCCCAGTCGCTCCCCAGCCAACTGCAGCGTGACACCGGCGCCTCGGGTCGCAGACTCCCATCCGCCAAACAGCAGTAACCGCTCGCGCTCAAGGCCAGGCAACGCTGCTATAGCCTCGGCAATGGCGACGGCCGTCGTGTGCGCATCGGTAAATCCGCCCATGGGTCCATCGATGGCAACGAATTCAAAGTTCGCCTTCTGCGCGACGGTCATCATCACCTGCTGCAGCTTGGCCTTGGGCCCGAGCGAGACCAGCCAGACCTTGCTCCCCGGAGTTTGTGCGGCGAGGTGCGCTGCCTCATAGAGCGCGCAGGCAGCCCATGGGTCGAGGACTGCAGGCAAGGCCATCTCGTTCTTCAGTGCCGGACCGTTAGGCCCGCTGACCGGCTCAAGGGTCTGCAAAGGGTCAGGAACGATTCCCGCACATACAACAATATGAAGTTTCTCTTCCACCGTATTCTTCCTTTTTTCAAGAGCAGATCGGCGGCGTTTTAGTTTTCCGCCGAGTGCAGGCCGCCCGCACCGGCGCGAAATTCGATGTTGCCGTGTTCTTCGCCGACCGCGCGGGCACAGTTCCAAAGGCATGCGCCGCAATGCACACATTTTTCCCGCTCGAAGGCAGGAGCCCCGTCGGCGCTCTCGGTGAGAGCCTGTCCGGAGCACATGGCGATGCAGGTCTTCTCGGCGCAGGCGGTGCAGAGCCGCGCATTCCGAAACAGTACGTGGTCGGCAAAGCCCGGCATTGCCTGCACTTTGCCGCCCATCAGCAGGGCGTCCTGTTGGGTCACCAGCAGGCGGCCATCGAACGCGATCTCTGGCCAGCCGCGCGCCGAGAGAATCGCATCGTGAAGTGGCCGCCCTCCGGTCTTCGCCGTCTCGGCCAGTGCTCTAAAGTCGTCCGCCTTGATGGGGGTCTTTGACGCGCCGATCTGCCCGGCTGCCGAGGGAATCTTGGCGCCCAGCGATAGCTTGCCACTGGTCATGCCGGCGAGCGCCATGCCGATCAAGCCTTTGATGATTCCGCCATGAAATCCGCTACGCGCGTTGGCGGCCTGCTGCGCGCCACGCTCCACCCAACTTGCGCGACGTCGCACTTCGTAGGTGGCGGCGAGATTTTCCTGTGTAAATGTTTTGCCCGCCCGCAATAGTTCCAATACGGCCTCACCTAACTGCACGCCTGTGGTCCAGGCTTCATCCACGCCTGAGCCGGTGAGCATGTTGGTGCTCCCCGAGCCTTCTCCGATGCGCGCATAGCCATCGCCGGACAAGAAAGGCTCACCGTGTTTCCCTGATTCCTCCAGCGACTTGGCTCCCCATGACCGCAACGTTCCGTCTTTCAGATACGCCCACAGGGCGGGGTGTTGGATAAAGTGCTGCAGGTATCGATACGCGGTGCGCGACGGGTCACTCATCCACGAGGGCACAAAGATACCGACTGACACCAGGCGCTCGGGATGCACGTAAAGAAATCCAAAGATCTCCGGCTCGGGAAATCCGAACGTGTGCCACACCGTCCCTGGTTCCAGCGGCGAATTCTCCGGAACTTCAACGACGAATTTCATTCCCAGTGCCCACTCGTTCCGTGCATGACCCAGCGGCAGTCCTATCTGCGCGTCGATGGCTTGGCTTACTGCGCCCACAGGCCCGTCGCCAACAACAGTGAGCCGCGCACGCACGTCCATGCCCGGCGCGAAACCGGCGTCCGGTTCTCCGGAGCGGCTCACTCCCTGGTCGGCCAGGCGCAGCCCTTCAACCGCAGTGCCGCAAAAAAGCGGTGCGCTTACCGGCGTTCCGGGCCAGATCTGCACCAGGCCGCTTGCCATTAATTGCGAGCCCACCCACTGATTGAACTGGCCAATCGAAAGTACCAGTCCCGGATGCTTATGAAGAAACGAAGGCGTCCAGGGAAGCTCGAATGTGGAATCGCGCACACCCAACAATGAGCCTGCGGCCCGCAGCACTGCATCGCAGAGACGCAAGGGGAGAGAACGCCGGCTCGCGCCAAAGGGGTCGAGCAGATAGAGCACGCGCTCCTGTTTAACGTCGGCGGTCATCGGGATCTCGGCTGGATTGAGATCGGGAAAGCTGCCGCGAATCCCCCTGGCTCGCGTCACGACGCCGCTCACGCCGGCAGCAATATCGTCGGCGCGCTCGTAGCAGAGCACCTGCAGCGGCATGCCGGGCATCACCCGGCTCTCGAAACAGGGATCGCCTGGATTCTCCTCCCAGGCGCGTGTAAGCGTGGTCAGAAATCCGCCCATCGCCGGACCGAACCCTGCACAGGCAATATCGACTTCCATCGCCGGCCGTTCAATCTCGGTCGCGAACCCTTCTCGCTGTGAAGGCTCAGCGGTCATGCCGGATAGTCCAGAGCTTCCGGAATCATGACCTTGCTCACCGTTTCCGCAGCACGGTCCTTGGCCAGTCGCGAGCCGCTTAGGCACGTGGTCAGCTTGCTCTGCAGGCGCAGGAACTCGCCGGCGCCGGCGCAATCCGCACACGGACCAGCCTTCAATGGATGACTGCCATCGGCGCCGAGAACGTCGACGGCAAACGCCGAAATTCCTGGCATGGTCGCTTCGAATTCATCCAATTCGCCGGCCAGGAAGCAACGTCTGCTTCCACTCTCGTCCCATGTTGGATGCAAGTTGTAGCCGAACACCAGTTCACCGCAGATGCGCGCGACTTCGCCGCTGGCGCGCGCTGCCTGTGTATGGCACAAGTCGGTGAAGAATTCCACGGTTCCGTCCATGCCTTCGGCTGCCGCCGCGCTGTCCGTTCCTCGCGCGCCGAGCTCCAGCACATCCAGAATCTGGCAACGGGACGCCACCAGCCAACACAACGCGTCGGCCAGGGGGAAGGTCACGCCCTGCCGCTGTCCGTGATACAACTTGCCGCCTGCAGGGTCCGCAGCTTTCTGCAGATGCTTTAGTGACCACATCCATAACGTCATCGCGGAGGCGAGTGTACAGGCGCCGGTTTCGGGATAATCTGAGGCGATGCGCCTCATCTCCGTCGTCCATGCGCGGAACTGAGCGAGGAAGACCTCGTTGGTCATGGTTACGCTCAACTGCCGCCGCTGCACAGCCTCCGGACCCTCGTACGTGGCCTCCAACTGCGAATCCATCCACTTGCTCGCCAGGAAGCCGGGACAGTCTTCGGTGATGCCGTAACCACCCATCAGGCTTACCGCTTCGCGCATCATGTTGGTCCCGTGGCCGGTGTTCCACAGCTTGGTCGCGGGACACAGCACGTTCGCTTCGGCATCCATCAACACAAACCTGACCAGTGGATCGGCCTCCAGCTCGCCTCGCCTCGCCGAGCCTGGCTTGAGTCCAAGCAACTCGATCGCCCGCTCCTCGCTTTCGCGCAGCATCTTCAACTCGGCCCGCCCGCCCGCGACGCCGCGCTCTTTCAAAATCGCCGTCTTCTCTTTCTCCAGTGGATCGAGTTCATCGAAGAGCCGCGCCGCCGTGAAGCCAAGCGAGGCAGCTGCTTCGCCCGTCGCCCAGATGTCTACCAGGCGGTGCAGTGCATCCTCGCGCTGTTGGATGCCTTGTTCGTATCGCACTGAACCTGGTTTGGTGCCTTCTGCACCGCGAAACCTGCCGCGCTGATAGCGAATAATCGGTTCGACTGCGGAGAGCAACTTCGCTGCTGTCATCAGTCCTACCGGCACGCGCGTGCGGCGGAAAACGGATTCAATGATCTCCCCATGATTGAAGTTCGGAACAATCACCCCATCTTTCACCGAATATCCGCCCACAATGCGGCTGGCCGGAACTTTCAGGTTGAAGATGGGGTCGCCTGTGGAGGAGAGTTGATGAACGAGTTTCTTGGTTGGAGTCCCGCGGTCGAAGATGCCCTCATCCGTCTCTTCCAGAATCACCACGCAACTGCCCTTGATGCGGGGATCGTCTGAGCCCACTGCGGCGGTGACAAAGTTGGCGAAGGCGATATTGGTGATGAATCGGCCGCGCTTCTCCACTTGGAGCCACGGCTCTTCTCCGTCTTTCCACTCCGCTACACGCATCTTGCCATTCAGCATTCCGGTGTCCACACCCACATAGGGAACCGGCTCGGTGAGCGCGAAGGCCCCGCGCCACGGCTTGCGGTCCTCGCCTGGCTGCGGTGGCGCGCTCAGGGTCATATAGTGGTGCGCCTGTTCGGCGGTTCCACGTTCGTGGATAGGCGAAAGGGCCAGAAATCCTGCCAGGCTGGCTGTGGCAGCGCCGCTGTCCACCCATGCCAGCTCGAAGGCCGTCAGGGCAAACGCCAGGTTCTTGGGCCCGGCTATAAATCCGCCCTCTTCCGGCTCCATGAAAACCGCCGTCAGGCCGGCTTGGTCGAAGGCTTCCAGCATCCCGGCCTTCTCAGGCGTCCATTCATGGGTGTTGCGCTGTCCCGATGCCACTAGCCTCGCCACCGTGCCTCGCGCCACGCCACGAGCCGATTGCACCAGCATTTGCAGGTCGAACCGGTCGGCAAACCGCCATTGAATCTGGCGGACCAAGTCGCCGGGAAGAGTCAGCATCATCTTCTGCCCTAGTACCGGAGCTGCACTCATAGATTGATCCTCGAATCGCGGTCACATTGTCTCTAAGTGCGTAGACAAAGGTGCGTGACCGGCGTCACCGAGACCGGCTTCCAACGAGCCTGCGGTTGCGGGGCGGGGAAAATGTTCTCAGATTCCGCATCGAGGCGGCATTTTCAATTCTTTGGAATCTTGAAATACGCCGGGAAGTCGCCACGGAATCAGGGCAAACTCCTGGTCGGGGACATGGCCTCGATGAGGCAGGCGAAGCGCTTCGATGAATCGCATTTTCGACTCGCCGCAATTGAATCCCGTTGTGCAGCCTTCATCACCTGGGCGGCGGGGCCGGCCGTCTTCTCTTGAGAGCTATAGCGCCTCGAAAGCTTGAAGACTCACACAACGGGATTCAACCACGTGCAGCACTACAAGCCGAGACCTTTCAGGCTCACGGTTGCAGTGAGCGGCAGGGAGGCGGACGACGGTCCCGCCATGACCTGATAGTCACCCGGAACAACCGTCCAATGGTCGGTTGCGGCATCGAAGATCGACACGTACAACGGATCGATCGCGAGCGTAACGGTCTTCGTTTCGCCCGGTTGAAGCTCGATCTTTTCCCACCCGATCAGACGCTTCGGTGGCTCTTTCGCCGATGGGGGCAGGCTGAGATAAACCTGCGCAACTTCCTGTCCAGAGCGCTTGCCGGTGTTCCGGACCGAGAAGCTGACCTCAATCGATGCGCCGCCCGTGACTTTCAGATTTGAATAGGCGAATGAAGTGTAGGAGAGGCCAAACCCAAACGGATACGCAGGCTTCTTGTTCTCGGCATCGAACCACTTATAGCCGACCTTCAAGCCTTCATCGTAAGTCGCCAGAAAGGGGGTCCTCGAATTCAGAAGCCCATCGATCGGGCCAGGTTTCTTTCCCGGGGGCGCAGCAACGGAGGCGTGAGGCAGGTCGGAGTCCGATGCCGGGAAGCTGATCGCAAGCTTTCCTGAGAAGTTAGTCTTCCCGAAAAGCAGGCTGGCGAGCGCTTCGCCTCCACGGATTCCCGGATACCAGGATTCCACGATGGCGTTCACGCTCTTGGCCCACGGCGTCAGAACCGGGTCGCCGCTCTCGATCACCACAATGGTGTGCGGATTGGCCGCGGCTACGCTTCGCACCAACGCATCCTGATTGTCGGGCAGAGCCAGCGTTTCCAGATCACCGCCTTCGTGCGTGTGCTGGAGCACGAACACAACGGCGACATCCGCCTTCTTCGCCGCTGCTGCAGCAGCCTCCAGATCGGTTCCCGCATCATAGGTCACTTTGGCCGAGGGAGCCATTTCGCGAATCGCATTCAGCGGCGAGGATGGATGGAAGATCACTTGAGAGAAAACCGCGAGGAGATCGTTCTTCGATTTCGGATCGGGTACCGCGTTCCCACCCGCCGCATCGACCTGCGCCGACCCGCCACCAGAAAGTACACCTGCATCGGCGTGCCCGCCGATCAACGCGATTGACTTGAGAGCTGCTGCGTTCAGAGGCAACTGCCCCTTGTCGTTCTTCAGCAGAACCATGGACTCTGCTGCGGCATGTTGTGCCACCTTGAATCCCTTCAGCACATCGGGTACTTGGGTCGGTTGCGGGTTGTCGAAGATCCCGCTTGCGAATTCGGTGCGCACGATGCGCCGCACCATGTCATCGACCCGCTGGGCAGGCACCTCCCCGCTTTCGACAGCCTTCTTCAAGGCGGCTCCGAAGTAGCGGCTTCCCGGCTGCTCCATGTCGAGCCCGGACAGCGCCGCTTTTGTGGTTGTGTGGGTCGCGAACCAGTCCGACACCACCCAGCCCTGGAAGTCCCATTCCTTCTTGAGGACCTGGTTCAGGGTGTAGTCGTTCTCGCATCCCCAGTCGCCATTGATCAGGTTGTAGGAACACATCAGCATGCCGGGCTTACCCTGCTTTACGCCGATCTCAAAGGCAAGTAGGTCGGTTTCTCTGAGTGCCCTCTTATCAATGATGGCGTTGACAAAGTAGCGTCCGGTCTCCTGGTCGTTGACGACATAGTGTTTGATATCGGCGATCACACCCTGCGACTGCACGCCCTGAATCCACTGGGCGACAAGATTTCCGGCAAGAATCGGATCTTCACCCAGGTATTCAAAAGTGCGGCCGTTGCGCGCTTCGCGTGTGATGTCGACGCCGCCTCCCAAGGAGATGTTGTACCCCTGGTCGGCCAACTCGCGACCCACCAATGCGCCGAATTCGTGTGCCAGCGATGGGTTCCACGTCGATGCGAGTGCAACGAACGAAGGCATCGCTGTCGAGTACCGGCCCTTATGCGAGCCGCCGCCGGGACCGACAGAACCGTCATCCATATTGAGGTCCGGCAAGCCGAGCCTTTCGATGCCGGGCACAAATCCGCCTCCGCCATTGGAACGGGCGGCCGCAGGATCGGGAGTGCCGAAACCAGGAATGCCCGTCCCATGAACCAGCTGGATCTTTTCATCCAGCGTCATTTCCTTCAGGACAAGCTCGGCACGCTGATCTGGCGTCAGCGTTTTATCCATCCAAGGGCCCGTGGGCTTTTTGGGACCAGCCGGGAACTGGCCGAAACAACACGGCACCGCAACGCAGCCGAGCGCTGCTGCCGCAACGACTCTAGAAATCCTTTTTCCTGAGAACATATTTGATGTCCTTTGCCTGATGCACTGTGGCGAGTGAAGAAGATCGGATCAAGGCCGTCAACGGAGTGGCTCAGAAAACCGACACCGTCATCCCGCTCGTCCGAAGGTTTGTTGATGTTTACTTGGCGGCTTCTTTGACGGGGGCGGCAGTGAAATCGCCGGTTACTGAAAATGGGTCGACATCGACGCTGCCGGCAATCTTGCCCGAATCATCGAGAGTGCCCTTGTAGGTTAGAGTGATCGGGTTGCCGCCGTATTCGGAGTCATACTTCCAAGTGATTTTGTTGCCATCGATGCTGCCCGTGATCTGCACTTCTTTTTCGGTGCCCTTGCAGGTGCCGGTGAGTGTTGCGTCAGTCTGAACGAACTTGCATTCCTGATCGCTTTCGTTCCCGGCAATGCTGTTGTGAATCGTCCATTGCCCCGTCAGGTTGGGGGCCGCTGCCGCCACGGCGGAGGTGGCCGCGAAAAGAAGCAGGGAAGAGAGTAGGGTCATTTTCATCGAGATTCGGTGCCTTTCCAGGGTGGAGTGATCTGACCCGAGGATTTTATGTGGCAGTTACTGCCATCGTCAACATATACTGTCAAAACTGGAGACGTAATTGGCTGCGAATTCCCAGCGACTACTCAAGCGCAAGCAACAGGTTGTACGCGATGCAATCTGGAATGCAGCAATCGATCTTTTTGGCGAGAAGGGGTTTGACGAGACGACAGTGGACGACATCGCTGCCGCTGCCGGCGTATCCCAGCGCACGTTCTTTCGATATTTCGCTTCCAAGAGCGATTTGATGGGGCAGGGGGTGCTGGCCTACGGAGAAGCGCTGACGGCAGCTATCAAGGCATGTCCGAAGTCGGCCAACTCGTTCGATGTTCTTCGCAAAGCGGTCCTCAACATCGCGACCACGGTGGCTTCTTATCCGCGCTCCAAGGATGTGATTGCGGTTTCGATTCGATTTCCAGCGGCGCGTGAAGCTCAACGGTCGCGCATGGGGGAGGTCGAGGAAAGTGTTGCGCAAGCTTTTGCAGCTCGTATGAAGAAGAGCCGCGAAAGGGAATTGACGTCGCGGCTCCTTGCCGGGCTGACGCTCACAATCCTCGATGCAACCATGCGCCTGTGGTTTGCAGATGGCGCCGAAAACATTGCAGTCGTAGCGGAACAGGTAATGAAGAAGCTTTGCAGCCTCGTCCCCGACGCGGCTGCATAAGCCTGAGCCTCACAACGATGATGAAGCTCCTTCTTCCCCGGTCGCTATTTTGGCACGGACGAGGTTCCATTCACAGTGAAGGTCGCCTCCGACTTTGCCTGGGTCTCCTCTGGTTGTGCGCTACCCACGGCCAATGAGTACTTGCCTTCAAGAATCGATCGATTGCCCTGGTCGTCGACGCTTGACAACGACCGCGGATCGATCGCGAGTGTTACCTGCTGGCTCGCCCCCGGCGTCAACTTCACGCGCTCAAATGCAACCAGGGAGTGGCGTGGCCCATCGGCTTGCGGCGTCTTCAGGTATGCCTCGACCACCTCGTCACCGCCCACCGTTCCAGCATTGGTAACGGTCACGGTGGCCGTGATCGGGTCGCCGGCCTTCAACGAATCAGCCGATAGCTTCACCGGTCCGTACGTGAACTTCGTATAGCTGAGTCCATAGCCGAAGCCCCACAGAGGTTTGCCCGTGTAGTAGCGATAGGTCCGGCCCTTCAAGGAGTAGTCGGTGAAGGCCGGAAGGTCGTCGATGCCCGCATAGAAGGTCACAGGCAGGCGGCCGGCGGGGTTGTTCATTCCATCGAGTGTACGGCGGATAGCGGTGCCGCCTTCGACCCCCGGATACCATGCGGCGAGAACAGCGTTTGCGTGCTGCTTGGCCCAGCTGAGTGCCACGGCACTTCCGCTCTGCAGCACGACGACGATTGGCTTGCCGGTGGCCGCCAGCGCTTCCAGAAGGTTCTGCTGGGCCGCCGGCAGGTCGATGCTGGTGCGGTCGCCTCCATTAAAGCCGTCAATCTTGATGCGCATCTCCTCACCCTCCAAATCGGGCGAGAGGCCCACGAAGGCGACAACCACGTCTGCCTTCTTCGCCTGGGCCACGGCCTCGTCGAGCTGAGCCTGCGCGGGGGCTTCCCACTTGAGGGTTAAGCCGCCGCCGGAACGGTCGGAGGCGTGCGAATACTCGAGGACGAACGTGTGTGCCTGGGTGTCGGCAAAGTCGTAGGGGATCGACGGCGGATTCGGGAAGTCCATCAGAGGAGGCGCTGTGGGCGAGGCTCCGGTCGAGGCCTTGAAGTTGCCCATGGCCGCGATGTCGACGTGCTGGCGCAGGGACCCCTCACCGAGGACCTTGCCATCAATGATCAGCCGATAGGACTCCTTGGGTGAGTAGGGAAAGCTGTCGCCGGAGTCGAGCGAGAAGACGTAGTGGCCGGCAGCAGGCGCGGTGATGGTGCCCGACCAGCGCACCGAGTAGTTGATGGTTTCGACCTGGGGGGCAGGCTTGGCATTTTCCCAGTCCGACTGGACAGCGGGCTCAGTCGTTACTGCTACGGGGCGGCCCGTCCAGTCGGGCGTCGCAAAAAACTCGGTTTTCAAGCCCTTCTTCAAATCAAAAACCGTGCGTGGGACAGGAACACGGAAGCCCGCAGCCAGGCTGGAGCCCTGCGCGTAGAAAACCTCATGACCCTTGTCCGCAAGCAATCCGTCGAGTGGCGTCACCGGGTGCGCCGGCGTACCCACGTAGTTGCCCAGAACAGAGGTCAACAGGTCGGCGGTGGGGCCGACGACGGCTACACCGCGCATGGAACCCTTAAGAGGCAGGGTGCCGTCATTCTTGAGGAGCACAAGACTCTCCTCGGCGCTCTTGAGCGCCTTGGCGCGATTCGCTTCTGAAGCCGCCTCTGAAAACGGAATCTTGTCGAGAGGATTGGACCCCTGCGGATCGAACAGACCAAGCTGGAAGCGCGCGGTGTAGAGCCGTTCGACTGCGGCCGTTACTTCGGCCTCTGTGGCCAGGCCGTGGTGCACCGCGTCTGCCAGAGTATTGAAACCGGCAGACCAGATGCTGCATGAGAGGTCAGTGCCGGCCTGGAGCGACAGCGCCGCGGCGTGCTCGATGTCGTCTGCCTTTTTATGTCCGTTGTAGACATCGACAATGGCGCCGCAGTCGGAGACGACGAAGCCCTTGAAGCCCCAGGCCCGGCGCAGGTGGTCCTGAAGCAGCATCTTGTTGGCGCAGGCAGGGAACTCATCGATGGAGTTGTAGGCACACATCACCGACTGCACCTTACCCTCGGTGACAGCGGCGCGAAATGCGGGCAGGTAAGTCTCTTCCAGATCGCGCGGCGAGGGATCGACATTGAAAGTGTGCCGCATCGACTCGGGGCCGGAGTGGACGGCGAAATGCTTGCTTGTGGCCACGGCGCGGAGGTGGTTCAAGTCAGAACCCTGCACTCCGTTCACAAACGCAACCCCCATGCGGCCGGTAAGGAAAGGATCCTCGCCGTAGGTCTCCTGGCCGCGGCCCCAGCGCGGGTCGCGGAAGATATTGATATTGGGCGACCAGAACGTCAGCCCGAAAAAGATGCGGTGATTGCCTTCGCGCTGTGCCTGGTTGTATTTCGCGCGCGCCTCCTGGCTGATGGTGTCCCCCATGGTGTGGATCATCGCCGGGTCCCACGTGGCTGCCATGCCGATGGCCTGGGGGAAGACGGTGGCGTAGCCGGCGCGCGCGACTCCGTGCAGAGACTCGTTCCATGTCTGGTAGTCGGGGATTCCGAGTCGCGGGATACCAGTGGCGTAATCCTCCAGCTGCGCGGCCTTCTCCTCGAGGGTCATCCGGCCCACTAAATCGTGGGCGCGCTCCTGTGGTGAAAGGCTCGTATTGAGGTATGCGGGCTGTTGCGCGTGGCCAGAAAAAGACGCGAGCAGAAAAACCAGGGATGCTGAAAGCCAATGGGGACGCGACATGAATTTCTCCTTTGTGCCCAAGACCTGCGATCTCAATATCTCACGTGCTACCCAGGCTCCGAGACGCGGAAGCGCTGCGCACGATAAGGCCAACGGAGGATAGGGTATCTGAGCGTCCTTGATAAGGGTAATTCGCCGGCGAAGAGCACAAGCGCAGTAGGCTTGGTACCTTTGTCACGTCCTCGTCGCGCATGGCCAGAATGAACGGGCTCACTTCACCAGGCGGAACTGAAGGTCGGCCCAATACACCGCCTCGGTATAGCACCCGTTGATCTGCTCCTGCCGGATTCGGCTCGATTCGGCAATGGCTTCGCAGGTTTCCCAGTCCCCGCACTCGTGCGCCTGGAGCCACCGAAGCATTCGGCTTTCGCGGTTCGCTGTTCCTTGCAGGGCTTCTCGAATTTCCTTCCGCAAGGGAAGCCCCGGGGTCAGTTCCTCCATCGGCGCGGCCAGCATGGCTGAAAGCAGGCTGAGCATTCCAAGAAGGTACTGCTCGTTGGGACTGCACGAAGTGAACCGGGCGGCAAGCTCGCAGAATCGGGCGCGGATCATGGCCATTTTCAGAATCTCAGGAGGCCGGCCGGTACTGAGCTCAGTGGCGATCGCCAGCATGGCAATGCGGCGAAAGGTCTCTTCGCCCAGAAAGATCATGGCCGCCTGGACTGAGCTGATTTCTTCGCGCACGGCATAGCCCACCGAGTTGATGAGGCGCAACAGACGGTAGGTCAGCGACTCGTCGCGCTTGACGGCATGGCTCAACTTCTCCCAGTCGATCGGATCCCTCTGCAGGAGACGCAGAATCTCGAAATGACACAGGTGATTCGAGGGTATCTTGCGATTCTTGATCAACTCCGGACGGCAGAAATAGTAGCCCTGGAAGAGCGTGAAACCCTCCGAGCGCGCCTGCGCATACTCTTCCTGCGTTTCCACCTTTTCGGCCAGGAGCTTCAACTTCCTGCCTTTGACGTGCCGCAGCAGTTCGCGCCGTTCCGCCATTGGGGTCAGCAGAAAATCCACCTTGATGTAATCGGCAAGATCGACGAGCGGCGCGAACTTGGGCGCCCAGACAAAATCATCGAGGGCCAACTTGAACCCCTGGGCCTTGAGTCGGACGCAGGCGGCAATCAGATCCGCCGAAGGCTCGACAGTTTCAAGAAGTTCAAGGACCGCCGTATCACTGGGCAACACGCTCACCAGATCGTCGGTCAGCGTCTCCGATGTGCAATTGATGAAGGCCAGGGAACCGCCTGTGAACCGATCTACTCCGAAGAGAACGGTGTCATCGAGAACCGTGCGCGAGGCAAGTTCGCAATCCCCGAAGAATGCCTTCTCGGTTCCCTTGCGATAGAGGAGTTCGTACCCATGAATCCGGCCGCGCAGATCGAGAATCGGCTGCCGCGCGACATAGCGAGCGCTGCCCGCGGTCTCTGGCGGAGCATCCTGATTTGTGACTTCCAGGGCCTGCAAGGGCCCTTGTTCGCTGATCGAAGGCATGGCCGGTCGCTTGAATTCTCGCCGCAGAGCGCTCTTGAGCGCAATGCCCCTAAAGTCATAGCCGGGCCGGCTTTGAGCGATAAGAATTCAGCAGACCGTTCCTGGGATTACTCTTGAGGCTTCGTTACCCGCGTACCCGATGAAGCTGGGCCGAGGGGACCGAGGTCTTTTGGGCAAGATAGCGATCCACGGAATCCGCGGCCTTGCGGCCTTCGGCGATGGCCCAGACCACCAGCGACTGGCCGCGGCGCATGTCGCCGGCGGCGAAGATGCCGTCGACCGAGGTCATGTAGTCTGTGGTCGCGACGTTGCCGCGCTCGTCGAGAGCCACGCCCAGCTGCTCGATCATGCCGTTGCGCACCGGCCCGAGGAAGCCCATGGCGAGCAGCACGAGATCGACGTCGAGCGTGAACTCGGTGCCCTGCGATGGCCTCGAACTTCGGCGGCGGACCGACGCGAACAGCATGCAGCTGCTTCACGTTGCCGTGCTCGTCGCCGGTGAAACTTGAATGCTGTTGATGCTCCAGTCGCGAATGCCGCCTTCTTCGTGCGCGCTTTCTGTGCGCAGTTGCAGCGGCCAGAGCGGCCAGGGCGTGGATGCGGCGCGCTGCTCGGGCGGCTTGGGCATGATCTCGAACTGATGCACGCTCTTCGCGCCCTGGCGATGGCTGGTGCCGAGGCAGTCGGCGCCGGTGTCGCCGCCGCCGATGATCAGCACACGCTTGCCCGTGGCGGGGATGGCGATGCAGGCGGGATCGATCGGAGTCGCCTTCGTTGCGGCGATTCTGCTGCGGCAGAAACTCCATGGCGAAGTGAATGCCCTTGAGCTCGCGGCCGGGAATCGTCAGGTCGCGCGGCTGCTCGGAGCCGCCGCAGAGCAGGATCGCGTCGTACTGTCCGGTGAGCGCCTCGACGGGAACGTTGACGCCGACATGCGCGTTGGTCAGGAAGGTGACGCCCTCGGCGCGCATCTGCTCGATGCGGCGATCGATGACGTGCTTTTCCAGCTTGAAGTTCGGAATGCCGTAGCGCAGCAGGCCGCCGATGCGGTCGTTCTTCTCGTAGACGGTGACGGAGTGGCCGGCGCGGCGCAGCTGCTGCGCGGCCGCGAGGCCCGCCGGGCCGCTGCCGACGACGGCGACGCGCTTGCCGGTGTTCTGCTCGGGCGGCTCGGGATGAATCCAGCCTTCGTCCCAGGCGCGCTCGACGATGACTGCGCTCGATGAGCTTGATGGAGACCGGCGGCTGATTGATGCCCAGGACGCAGGCGGCTTCGCACGGCGCGGGGCAGATGCGGCCGGTGAACTCCGGAAAGTTGTTGGTGGCGTGCAGGCGGCGGATCGCGCTCTCCCAGCGGTCGTTGTAGACCAGGTCGTTCCAGTCGGGGATGAGGTTGTTGACCGGGCAGCCGGTGTGGCAGAAGGGCACGCCGCAGTCCATGCAGCGCGCGCCCTGCTCGCGCTGCTTCTCTTCAGGAAATGGCTCGTAGATTTCGAACCAGTCCTGGATGCGCTCTTCCGCCTTGCGGCGCGTCGGCTGTTCGCGCTCAATTTCAAGAAATCCTGTGACCTTACCCATGCTGCACCTCCGCGGTGGCCGCCACCACGAGGCGACGAGGGTGCTGGCCGGACGCGTAGACCGCTTCGACGCGCGGAACGCCGAGCACGCGCTTGTACTCGTGCGGGAAGACCTTGATGAACCGCGGCTGCGCATCGGCCCAGTGCTCCAGAATCCACGCGGCGCGCGGGCTGCCGGTGAGGTCGCGATGGCGCTCGAGCAGGCCGCGGACCTCCGCGACGTCCGCATCCGTCGCGAGCGGCTCCAGATCGACGCTGGCCTTGTTGCAGCGGCGCGCGGAGAAGTCGCCCTGATCGTCGTAGACGTAGGCGACGCCGCCGCTCATGCCGGCGGCGAAGTTGCGGCCCGTGGCGCCGAGCACGATGACGCGTGCCGTTGGTCATGTATTCGCAGCCGTGGTCGCCCACGCCTTCAACCACCGCGGTCGCGCCGGAGTTGCGGACGGCGAAGCGCTCGCCGGCGATGCCGTTCAGGAAGACTTCGCCGCTGGTTGCGCCGTAGAGAACGACGTTGCCGACCAGGATGCTTTCTTCGGGCAGGAAGCTGGAGGTCTTGGGCGGATAGGCGATGATGCGGCCGCCGGAGAGGCCTTTGCCGAGGTAGTCGTTGGAGTCGCCTTCGAGTTCGAGCGTGACGCCGTGAGGGAACGAATGCGCCGAAGCTCTGGCCGGCCGATCCGTGGAATTTGAAGTGAATGGTTCCGTCCGGCAATCCAGCCGAGCCGTAGCGGCGCGCGATTTCGCCGCCCAGCATGCGCCGACCGTGCGATGCACGTTGCGAATGGCGAAGCTGCCGGTGACCGGCGTCTTCGATTCGAGCGCGGGCGCGGCCTTGGCGATGAGCGCGTGATCGAGCGCCTGGTCGAGGCCGTGATCCTGCGCCTGCACTGCGGCGGCGCGCCACGCGCGAGGGCAGCGTCGGCGCGTAGAGGATCGAGGAGAGATCGATGCCCTTGGCCTTCCAGTGCGCGTCGGCGACCGCGGCGTCGATCTTGTCGACGCGGCCCACCATCTCATCCACCGTGCGGAAGCCGAGCTTGGCCATGTGCTGCGCGCATCTGCTCGGCGATAAAGAAGAAGAAGTTGATGACGTGCTCGGGCTGTCCCTGTGAAGCGCGCGCGCAGCACCGGGTCCTGCGTGGCGATGCCGACCGAGCAGGTATTCAGGTGGCACTTGCGCATCATGATGCAGCCCATGGTGATGAGCGGCATGGTGGCAAAGCCGAACTCTTCGGCGCCGAGCAGCGCGGCGATCACGACGTCGCGGCCGGTCTGCAGCTTGCCGTCGGTCTGCACGCGATGCGGCTGCGCAGATCGTTGAGCAGCAGCACCTGCTGCGTTTCGGCGAGGCCCAGTTCCCAGGGCAGGCCGGCGTGCTTGATGGAACTGAGCGGCGAAGCGCCGGTGCCGCCGGTGTCGCCGGAGATGAGCACCACATCGGCGTGCGCCTTGGAGACGCCCGCGGCGACGGTGCCGACGCCCACTTCGGAGACCAGCTTGACCGCGATGCGCGCCTGCGGATTGACGTTCTTCAGGTCGTAGATCAGCTGCGCCAGATCTTCGATGGAGTAGATGTCGTGATGCGGCGGCGGCGAGATCAGGCCGACGCCGGGGATCGAGTGGCGCGTCTTCGCGATGACCTCGTCGACCTTGTGGCCGGGCAGCTGGCCGCCTTCGCCGGGCTTTGCGCCCTGCGCCATCTTGATCTGCAGCTCGTCGGCGTTGACCAGGTAGTTGGTGGTGACGCCGAAGCGTCCGCTGGCCACCTGCTTGACCGCGCTGCGGCGCGAGTCGCCGTTCGCGTCGCGCTTGAAGCGCTCTTCGTCTTCGCCGCCCTCGCCGGTGTTCGACATGCCGCCGAGGCGGTTCATGGCGATGGCCAGGGTCTCGTGCGCTTCCTTGCTGATCGAGCCGTAGCTCATGGCGCCGGTGGTGAAGCGCTTGACGATTTCCTTGGCCGGCTCGACTTCTTCGATCGGAATCGGCTTGTCGGCATACTTGAGCTTGAGCAGGCCGCGCAGCGTGCAGAGGTTGCGGTTCTGCTCGTCGATCAGGTCGGTGTATTCCTGGAAGGTCGCCGGATTGTTCTTGCGCACCGCGTGCTGCACCTTGCTGATGGTCAGCGGATTCAGCAGGTGATACTCGCCGCCCTCGCGATACTGATACTGGCCGCCGACGACAAGATCGGTTTCGGACTCGGTGAGCGGCTGGAAGGCGTAGGCGTGCTTCATCTGCGCTTCGCGCGCCAGCACGTCGAGGCCGACGCCTTCAATGCGCGATGCGGTGCCGGGGAAGTAGGCGTCGATCAGCGACTGGTTCAGGCCCACAGCCTCAAACACCTGCGCGCCGCGATAGCTCTGCAGCGTGCTGATGCCCATCTTCGAGAAGGTCTTCAGCAGGCCCTTGTTGATGGCCTTGATGAAGTTCTTCTCGGCGTATTCGGCGGTGACGTTGTCCGGCAGCAGGCCGCGGCGCTTCAGGTCGTGCAGCGTCTCAATGGCGAGATACGGATTGATGGCGCTGGCGCCGTAGCCGATCAGCAGGGCAAAGTGCATCACCTCGCGCGGCTCGCCGCTCTCGATAATGAGCGCGACCTGGGTGCGCGTCTTCTCGCGCACCAGGCGATTGTGCACGGCGGCCATGGCCAGCAGGCTGGGAATCGGCGCGTAGGTCGGATCGACGCCGCGGTCGGAGAGAATCAGCAGCGTGTAGCCGGAGTGCACCGCGATGCGCGGCGCGGCTGCTCAGATCGTCGAGCGCGTGCCGCAGGCCGGCTTCGCCATCTTCGGCGCGGAAGAGCGCGGGCAGCGTGGTGGCCAGCAGATCGCCCGAAGAAACGCGGCGCAGCTTTTCCAGATCGCGATTGGTCAGGATCGGATGCGGCAGCTTGAGCGTGTGGCAGTTCTCCGGCGCCTCGTCCAGAATGTTGCGCTCGGTGCCGATGTAGCTGATCAGCGACATCACCAGCTCTTCGCGGATGGGATCGATGGGCGGATTGGTGACCTGCGCAAAGAGCTGCTTGAAGTAGTTGAACAGCGACTGCGGACGGTCAGAGAGACAGGCCAGCGGCACGTCGGTGCCCATCGAGCCGACCGGCTCTTCGCCCTTGGCGCCCATCGGGCGCAAGCAGGATGCGCAGATCCTCTTCGCTGTAGCCGAAGGCGCGCTGGCGGCGCAGCAGCGTCTCAGGATTCGAGGCGATGACGCGCGACGGCTCCGGCAGCTGATCGAGCGTGACCTGCTGCTTCTTCGAGCCATTCGGCGTAGGGCTGGCGCGCGGCCAGCTCCTTCTTGATCTCGGCGTCGGAGATGATGCGCTTCTGCACCGTGTCGACCAGGAACATGCGGCCCGGCTGCAGGCGGCCCTTCTTGCGAATGTCCTCGGCGGGAACTTCGATCACGCCGGCCTCGGAGGCCAGCACCACCAGATCGTCCTTGGTGACGATGTAGCGGCCGGGGCGCAGGCCGTTGCGGTCCAGCGTCGCGCCGATGACGCGGCCGTCGGTGAAGGCAATCGCCGCCGGTCCGTCCCACGGCTCCATCAGCGAGGCGTGGTACTCGTAGAAGGCGCGCTTGTCCTCGTCCATGTCGGGATTGCCCGCCCAGGCTTCGGGAATCAGCATGGCCATCACGTGGGGCAGGGAACGGCCGGACTGGAAGAGGAACTCGACGGCGTTGTCGAGCGAAGCCGAGTCGCTGCCGTCCGGCATGATGACGGGAAACAGCTCGTCGATCTTGTCGCCGTAGCAGCGGGCTTGCGCAGCACCGACTGGCGCGCATTCATCCAGCTCACGTTGCCGCGAATCGTGTTGATCTCGCCGTTGTGCGCGACGTAGCGATAGGGATGCGCCAGCTTCCAGCTCGGAAACGTGTTGGTCGAGAAGCGCTGGTGCACCAGGCAGAGCGCGCTCGTGACCAGCGGATTGGCCAGCTCGAAGTAGAACTTCTCAATCTGCGGAGCCAGCATCAGGCCCTTGTAGATGATGGTGCGGCAGGAGAACGAGGGAACGTAGAAAGTCGTCCTTGTCCTCGATGTCCGACGCGGCAATCTCGTTCTCGGTGCGGCGGCGAACGCGATAGAGCAGGCGCTCGAAGGCATCCTCGTCCAGGCCCTCCGGCCGGCCCACAAAAAGCTGCTCGATGTAGGGCTGCGAAGCGCGCGCTTCGCGGCCGATCGCGTCGCCGTTGACCGGCGTGTCGCGCCAGCCCAGAACCGTCAGGCCCTCTTCCTGCGCAATGCGCTCAAAGACGCCTTCGCACTGCAGGCGGCTGTGCTTGTCCACCGGCAGAAAACACATGGCCACGCCGTAGGCGCCGGCTTCGGGCAGTTGCATGCCCAGCTCGCCGCACTCGCGCGCAAAAAAGACGTGGGGAATCTGAATCAGGATGCCGGCGCCGTCGCCGGTCTCCGGGTCGCAGCCTGCGGCGCCGCGATGGGTGAGGTTGATGAGCACCTCGAGGCCCTTGCGGATAATGTCGTGGCTCTTTTCGCCGCGAATGCTCGCGACCAGTCCCATGCCGCAGGCATCGTGCTCATTGCGCGGATGATAGAGCCCTTGCGCCTCGGGAATCGGGCGACACTCCTTCGAATGATCCGATTGACCATCTGATCCATGGCAACCTTCTTCACTGGCAAAGTCGTACTGGCTGTGATCGTTCAAGGCCGAATACACAGCCACCCGGGCGATTAGCGGTTCGAATCACCAGGGAGTTCCTGGAAAAGGTCCTTCGTTATGGACCTCACTGCGTTTGGGGTTCGCTGAACTCTTTAATATAACTGAAAAATTCTTTCGCCGCAGCCTATCCGGAAAAACGGCTCGCCCTTCGCCGCTATTTAAAGCCGGCAGATCAGCAATTCGCGCTCGTAGATCATCTCTGGCGGCAGATGATCGTGCAGATTGATAAACAGCTCTTCGTGCGCCATCACTTCCTTGCGCCAGGCGGCCCGGTCCACGGCCATCAGCTCATCGAAGCTCTCTTGCGCGAAAGTCGAGCCCCGACCAGTCGATGTCTTCGTAGCGCGGAACCCAGCCGATCGGCGTTTCCCGTCCCTGCGTGCGCCCGTGCACACGCTCCACAATCCAGCGCAGAACGCGCATGTTCTCGCTGAACCCGGGCCAGAGAAACTTCCCGTCAGCGTCCTTGCGGAACCAGTTCACCTGAAAGATGCGCGGCGTCACTTCGAGCGTGCGCTGCATCCGGATCCAGTGCCGGAAATAGTCGCCCATGTGGTAGCCGCAGAAGGGAAGCATGGCCATTGGGTCGCGGCGCACCTGGCCCACCGCACCGGTCGCCGCTGCGGTCGTCTCCGATCCCATGGTCGCGCCCGCGTACACGCCGCTCGACCAGTTGAAGGACTGGTAGACCAGCGGCAGCGTCGTCGAGCGCCGTCCGCCGAAAATGATGGCGCTGATCGGCACGCCCTCGGGCGATTCCCATTCGGGATCGATCGTGGGGCACTGCGACGCCGGCGCTGTGAAGCGGCCATTCGGGTGCGCGGCAGTGCGTCCAGTTTTCGCGCCGATCTCCGGCGTCCAGGGCTCGCCCCGCCAGTCCAAGCACTCGGCGGGCGGCATTTCGGTCATGCCCTCCCACCACACGCCGCCATCGGGGGTCAGCGCCACATTCGTGAAAATGGAGTTCCGGGCCAGCGTGGCCATCGCCATCGGGTTCGTCTTCTCGCCGGTGCCGGGAGCCACGCCGAAAAAGCCGGCCTCAGGATTGATGGCGCGTAGACGACCTTGCGCATCCGGCCGGATCCAGGCGATGTCGTCGCCCACGGTCCAGACCTTCCAGCCCTTCATGGCCGTCGGCGGAATCAGCATGGCGAAGTTCGTCTTGCCGCAGGCCGACGGAAACGCTGCGGCCACATACGTCTTCTCGCCCTCGGGATTCTCGACGCCCAGGATCAGCATGTGCTCGGCCATCCAGCCTTCGTCGCGCGCAATGTTGCTGGCGATGCGCAGAGCAAAGCATTTCTTGCTCAGCAGGGCATTGCCGCCGTAGCCCGAGCCGTACGACCAGATCTCGCGGCTCTCAGGAAAATGCACGATGTACTTGGTGTCGTTGCACGGCCAGGGCACATCTTTCTCGCCGGGCTTCAGCGGCATGCCGACCGAATGCATGCACGGCACCACGCGCTTTTCGTCCTTGTCGATCTCGGCGAAGACCGGTGCGCCGATGCGGGCCATCGTCCGCATCTGTGCCACTACGTAGGGCGAGTCGGTCAGCTGCACGCCGATCCCCGACATCGGCGACCCCACTGGTCCCATGCTGAATGGAAGCACATACATCGTGCGCCCCTGCATGGAGCCGCGGAAAAGCTGCTTGAGCCGGCGTCGCATGACATAGGGATCTTCCCAGTTGTTGGTTGGTCCAGCAGCATCTCGGGAGAGTGAGCAGATAAAGGTCCGGTCCTCGACCCGTGCCACGTCGCTCGGCACGGAGCGCGCGTAGAAGCAGCCTGGCCACTTCTTTTGATTCAGCCGGACAAAGGTCCCGGTCTGCACCAGACGATCGCAGAGCGCGTCGTACTCTTGCTGCGAACCGTCTACCCAATGAATCGCGTCCGGCCGGCAAAGGTCGGCCATTTTCTCCACCCAGCGGATCAGGTGCTTGTTCGTGGTGAGCGGCATGGTGTGGGAGGTCGGCTCGGAGGCCAGAACGGACGGCTTCATTCTATGTTTTGTCTCCTGGCGGTGGGCCGGCTCGCCTTCGGCAATCTTGTCTTCATCGAAAACGGGGACTCTCCTACGATAGCAGGGTGGAAGGCGCACCAAAGCCGGTTTCCAGAGCGAGCCTCTTTCTCAAGGCGGTCATTGGATTCGTGGCCGCAACCATCGTCCGGAGGCCGAAGTTCCTCAGCCACAATTTCCTACTTGCCGCCAATTCCAGCCACACGCTAGACTCCACCCCATGACCAGAATGCGCCTTTTCCCCGCCTCGCTTGCCGTGCTCTTTCTTCTCGCCTCGACTATCAGTCAAGCGCAGGATTGGGCGAAGACGCGCCTGGATGCCTCGCCGCGCCATCACGAGTACGTCACCCTCAAGCACGACACGCGATCCCTGCAAGCCTTCGTCGTGTATCCCGAGGTGAAAGACAAGGCCCCAGTCGTCATTCTCATTCATGAAATCTTTGGCCTCTCCGACTGGGCAAAGGAGATGGCAGACGAGCTTGCCGCCGAAGGATTCATCGTGGTCGCGCCCGATCTACTGTCGGGATTCGGACCGAATGGCGGCGGATCGAGCGAGTTTGCCAGCCAGGACGCCACCATCAAAGCGGTTTCTGGTTTGGACCCCGCAGTCGTGAATGCCGATCTGGACGCAGCTGCTGCCTTCGCAAAGCAGATTCCCGCAGCCAACGGCAAAATCGCGGTCGCGGGCTTTTGCTGGGGCGGCGGCAAGTCTTTTGCGTTCGCCGCGCACAGCAAGGTCCTCTCCGCGGCATTTGTCTTCTACGGTCCGGGACCATCGGATGTCTCAACCGTCTCCGCTCCCGTGTTTGGTTTCTATGCGGGCAACGATGCCCGCATCGGCGCAACGGTGCCGGATACGACTGCTGCGATGAAGGCAGCAAACAAATTCTACGAGCCGGTCACGTACGACGGTGCGGGACACGGTTTTATGCGTGCCGGTGAGGACCCCTCCAATACGAATCCTGCAAACAAGACCGCGCGGGATCAGGGTTTTGCGCGCCTCGTCAAGGAACTTCACAACCTGAAGAGCGCCCATGCGGCAGCAGAGACGGCGCAGCCGGATAGAAACGCAAAGAAAGCGCCGGCCACCCCTCTCTGCCATGATGCAGTGCAGACCGGATCGGGCTCCTAAGTCCCTCTTCCGTATCCTTGAAGCAAAGCACGAACTGATCCCGCCCGACGCGGGAGCTACCTGCCTCGCCGCACGACTGCGGCGCGCCGTCCAATGCCATGACCGCTATGACACGCATGCAATCCGAAGGCAGAAGGGAACTGCGCGACCTGATCGTGCTCGCGGTGCCCGTGGTGCTGAGCGAACTGGGCTGGATGGCGCAAGGCGTCGTCGACAACATCATGGTGGGGCGTCTCGGCCCTGAAGCCATCGGCGCTGTGTCGCTGGGCAATGCCGTTTTCTATACGCCAAGTTTGTTTGGGATCGGGTTGCTGCTCGGCCTCGATACGCTTGTCGCGCAGGCCTACGGGCGCCGCGATCACGACGAGTGCCATCGCTGGCTGGCGCAGGGCGTTTATCTAGCCTTCATCATTACGCCACCGCTCATGCTTCTGATTGCGGCCATCAGTTTCGGCTTCGCGCGTTTTGGAGTCACTCCCTCCGTCGCGGCGCCAGCCAGTTCCTATCTGCGCATCCTTGCTTGGAGTACTCTGCCCCTTCTGCTCTACGGCGGTATCCGTCGCTACCTCCAAGCCGTTGGGCAGGTCCGCGTCATCACTCTGACCTACGTGCTGGCCAATCTGCTGAACTGGGGCGGCAACTGGGTGCTGATCTACGGCAAGCTCGGGTTTCCCGCTCTCGGCGTTGACGGCTCGGCTATCTCCACATGCGTTGCACGTGTAGCAATGGCCGTCACCCTGCTCGGTTTTGCGTGGCGCTATGAGCGCAGTCGAGGCCATCCGCTCTTTCGTCATTGGGCCGCGCCACAGTGGGATCGTCTGCGTACACTCGTCCGCATCGGCGCACCTGCCGCCGGACAGATTCTGCTCGAAGTTGGTGCTTGGAATCTTTCAACCTTCGCGGCCAGCTATCTCAACCCGGTTGCGCTGGCCACCCATGCCATCGCCCTGAACTACGCGAGCATCAGCTACATGGTGCCTCTGGGCGTCTCTGCTGCCGCTGCTGTCAGCGTCGGGCACGCAATAGGAGCAGGGAACCCGGCTCGCGCCCGCCGCGCGGGCTGGCTCGCGCTGGGTCTTGGCACCAGCTTCATGATTCTTGCCGGGATCGTCTTTCTAGTCGCGCCTCGCGCACTCATTGCCCTCTATACCAGCGATCCGCGCGTGCTCGCCGTCGGCCCCAGCCTGCTTTGGATCGCTGCAGCTTTTCAGATATTCGACGGTATCCAGACCGTATGCACCGGCGCGCTCCGTGGCCTCGGCAAAACCCGCGCGCCTATGGTTGCCAATTTCGTGGGCTACTGGATTCTTGGCCTACCCCTGGGTCTCACCCTCTGCTTCGTCCTGCATTGGGGGATTTACGGTATGTGGCTCGGCCTGACATTAGCTCTCGTCGTCATCTCGTCGTCTCTGCTGATGCGATGGCGGATTGAGTCGAACCGCGCGGCCCTGGTCGTTCATCCCTGAGCGCATGAAACCAATGGCTTTGCCAGTTGTGGCGGCTTTTCGGCGTCCCGGCCCTAATACCTCTCGATTGAAGGGGGTTCATGCCCTGATCTGCACTCCAAACGCGCCATTTTTTGAAGGCGTAAACATTTCATTGCTCATCCGGTTACCTTGAGCGCAAACGGCGTGCCCCTTCGCGGTACGAAGTATTCATCGGGTGACTATAATCACAAGGTGGAGTGAAGCTTCCGCTCTTACAAGATTTTATTAGAAGGGAATCCCGCCAAATGGCGACAGGAGACCTGGCCCTGGGTCAAGAGCAGGGCGCCATCAGCGCGCAAAAGCGCGTCAGCCAACGACTTCAGCATTATCGTAGCAACGGTGAACGGATCCGGTTCGCAATCCGCCAATAGCGTTCTGCTGAAGAGCATCTTCGGAATGGGAGTCCCGGTCAGCGGGAAAAACCTCTTTCCCTCGAACATCGCCGGACTACCTACCTGGTACACCATTCGCGCCAGCAAAGATGGATACGTCGCGCGCAGGCGCGGCTCGCAGATTCTGGTGGCGCTCAATCCTGAGACCGCGAAGCAGGACATTCATCGAGCTCGATGCTGGCGGCGCCGCGATCTACGAAGAGAGCTTCAATCTCAAGCAGTATCGCAACGATGTCGCCTGCTATCCCGTTCCCTTCGACAAGATCACGGCCAGCTGTGTGCTCTGAGGCCAAGCTGCGCAAGCTGGTCCGGAACATGGTTTACGTAGGCGTCGCTGCCCAGTTGCTTTCGATCGACCTGACTGTCGTCGAAGCGAGTCTGAAAAAGCAGTTCGCCAAAAAACAGAAGGTCTTCGACCTTAACTTCGGCGCTGTGAAAGCAGGCTTCGACTACGCGCAAGAGAAGCTCGTCAAGCAGGACCCCTACTTCATCGAGCGGATGGATCAGACCGCCGGTAAGATCATCATCGATGGCAACGCCGCTTGCGGCATGGGCGCCGTGTTCGCGGGCGTCACGGTGGTCGCGTGGTATCCCATCACTCCGTCCACTTCTCTGATTGAAGCGACAACCGATCTGCTGAAGAAATTCCGCGTCACCACGGACGGCAAGGCCACCTTCGCTGTTGTGCAGGCCGAAGACGAACTCGCTGCCATCGGCATGGTGCTTGGCGCCGGCTGGGCTGGTGCTCGCTCCATGACCTCGACCTCCGGGCCCGGCATCTCGCTGATGTCGGAATTTGCGGGCCTCGGCTATTTTGCCGAGATTCCCGGCGTCATCTTCGACGTGCAGCGCACAGGTCCTTCCACAGGCATGCCGACGCGCACATCGCAGGCCGATCTGCTCTCGACCGCGTTTCTGTCGCATGGCGATACCAAGCACATCGTCTTGCTGCCCGGCACGGTCAAGGAATGCTTCGATCTGTCCTATGCGGCATTCGATCTTGCCGAGCGGCTGCAGACGCCGGTCTTCGTCCTCACCGATCTTGATCTCGGCATGAATAACTGGATGTCCGAGCCCTTCACGTATCCTGACAAGCCGCTGGATCGCGGCAAGGTGCTCACTGCTGAGGATCTCAATCGTCTGGGCGGCTTTGCGCGTTATCGCGATGTCGACGGCGATGCCATCGGCTGGCGCACCTTGCCGGGCACGCGACATCCCAAGGCTGCGTACTTTACGCGTGGCTCGGGTCACAACGATGCCGCCGTCTACACCGAGAAGCCCGACGAGTACGTCGCACGTCATGGATAGGCTGGCGCGCAAGTTTGAAAACGCGCGCAAGCTCGTTCCCGCTCCGGTGGTTGTCAAGAACGGAACTTCGAAGGTCGGTTTCATCGCCTACGGCACCACCGACTTTGCCCTGCGCGAAAGCCTCGACCAGATCAAGAAGGAGCACAAGCTCGACGTGGACTACCTGCGCATCCGGGCGTATCCGTTTGCCCACGAAGATTCACGACTTCGTGGCTTCGCATGAGCGCGTGTACGTCGTCGAGCAGGATCGCGATGCGCAGCTGGCCAGCCTGCTGAAGCTCGATCTTCCCGCCGACCAGGTCGTGAAACTGCGCAGCATTCTGCACTACAACGGGCTGCCCATCGACGCCCGCACCATTACAGATGAGTTTGTAACCAAGGAGGGTCTGTAATGGCAACCGCAACTGCAACGCCCGGCCCCAAGGTCAATCACATCGGCCTTCCGGTCCTTGAGTATCGCGGCGGCAAATCGACGCTCTGCGCCGGCTGCGGCCATAACGCCATCTCCGAGCGCATCATCGACGCCATGTTTGAAATGGGCGTCGAGCCGGAGCGCGTCATGAAGATGAGCGGCATCGGCTGCTCGTCCAAGAGCCCCGCCTACTTCATGAGCCGCTCGCACAGCTTCAACAGCGTGCACGGCCGCATGCCTTCGGTCTCGACCGGAGCCATCCTCGCGCAGCATCAGATGACTATGCTCGGCGTCTCCGGCGACGGCGATACCGCCTCGATCGGCGTCGGCCAGTTCGTGCACCTGCTGCGCCGCAATCTGCCCGATGATCTACATCATCGAAGACAACGGCGTCTACGGCCTCACCAAGGGCCAGTTCTCCGCGACGGCCGACATCGGCTCCAAGCTCAAGACCGGCGTCATCAACGATCTGCCCGCCATCGACACCTGCGCCCTGGCGATTCAGCTGGGCGCAACGTTCGTGGGCCGCTCCTTCTCCGGCGACAAGAAGCAGCTGCTGACCATGCTCAAGGCCGCCATCGCCCACAAGGGCACGGTGATGCTCGACGTGATCAGCCCCTGCGTGACCTTCAACGATCACGAAGGCTCGACCAAGAGCTACAAGTTCATGCAGGAAAACGACGAGCCCATCAACGAAGTCGGCTTCGTGGCCAGCTTCGAAGACATCGAAGTCGACTACGACTCCGGCCAGGTCTACGACGTGGAGATGCACGACGGCTCCAGCCTTCGCCTGCGCAAGCTGCACGAGGACTACGACCCGACCAACAAGGCCAACGCCGTGCGCACGCTGATGGAAGCCGAAGAGAAGAACGAAGTGCTCACCGGCGTCTTCTACATCAACACGGAGAAGCCCACCTTCATCGATCTGCTGGACCTGGTCGATGAGCCTCTGGCCACGCTGCCTGAGTCGCTCACCCGTCCGCCGAAGTCGGCTCTCGACGCGCTGATGGCGAACCTGCAGTAGCACCGAACTGATTTGCAGGACAAAAAAGCCCCGCAGTCCGCGGGGCTTTCTATTTCCTGATTGTGATCGGCAGTCCGCCGGGTCTCGCCGGCCCAGGCGCCTTGGTTACATTGGAGCTCGCTCCGCCAATCCTCCTCCAAGTCCCAGTCCCCAGTTTGCCGGTCGCGACAATGACTCCCGGGGCCTGCACCTTGTAGGTGCCTACGTCATCCCAGTTCATCGTGATCGCATGCAAGGTGTAGCGCCCGTTGCTCGCCGAAAACGTCCCCGCATTCGACGGCGTATTATCCATCGCCTCGCTGTGCAATTCGTATGTGCCGTTCGGCGCTACACGCCAAATCCAGCGACCCGGATTAATGAAGAGTTCCCAGGTCCCCACCATATTTGGATCTACAGTTGCAGTTGACTCGCCAGGCGGCAAGGGCAGTGGGGAGGACCAGCGAACGTCGTCGGCGGCGCAGGGCGCCGTGACCGTCACGCAGTTTTTGCCGTTTGCTGACCGGCAGCGCGCAAGCGCTCCGGCCGCAGACTCATCGCGACTGCCTCCCGCATAGAACCCGTAGGCCTTGTCCGCATAGCTTTCTGCCAATCCGATGCAGCTGTTTTCCGCCCACGTGAGCACCTGGCAATTGGAGGCTCCATTTCTGCGGCAAACCTGCAACGCCGCCTGCTCCGCGCTGCTTTGAGAGTCTTGCCCGTGGGACGCTCCCGCGGTCATAGTCGTCGGCGATATCGCCACAGCGGTATAGTGGACCACGATCAGCTGCTGCGCGCCCGGAGGCTTCGGCAAGCCATTGGCGCAACCCATGTAGCCAAAATTCTCGATGCACGCGTCTTCCATCCCCGGAACAATTTCGGTACTCCCGTTATCCTGCGCGCGGGCGCATGCGACGCCCAGGGTCATGGTGAGCATCATCAGACCCAGCCCCTTTGCCTCCCGGTTCAACCAGCCGATCATTTCTTTGTTCGCCATTCCCCCCCCAAGTCCACAGTGCATCTTGGCCAGAGTTGACTCAACTAAGAAGCGAGTCAGGCATACAGGAATATCACGACGCCGGATAGAAGGCGCAATGAGAATCTGCTCTGAGCCAACGTGATCGAAGTGCCGCGCAGACGCGGATCGCCCTGCTGTCGTTCAGCAAGAAGAATCAGAAGGGCTATGGGTAGGAAGGGAACTGATCTGTAAATATAAATGTTCCCGGAACTTGACGAGGCGCGTCGACCTGGACCAACTTCGTTCCATCGAAAGGCGAAAATTAACGGGCGGAGACCCTCACGCCCATCTCGTTCAGCTTTGCCCGCGCCTGGGCCGCCTCAGGAGTCTGAGGATGACGCTGGATCAGCGAGCGCAACTCATGCGTCCCTGCATCCCGTTTGCTCATCGCAATTAACGCGAGCCCTTTGTGCAACTGAGCCGTTGCCGCCTTGGCGTTGCCGCTGAACTGTTCCAGAACCAGGTCGTAATTCTTGACCGCTTCTTCGTAGTCCTTTTGGCGGTAGGCAATCTCGCCGAGATAAAACTGAGCGCCGCCCGCCATCGGATCCAGCGGATAGTAGTGAAGCACATCCTGGAATTCGCTCGTCGCCAGCGGATATTTGGCTGCATTGAAATCGCTCAAAGCCGCCTGATACGTCTGCTCCAGGGGAGGTGTCTGGTTCATGGGGGGCGCGGAGTTCATGGCTCCGGGTCCATTGGGCACAGAGCCTGCAGGCATTCCCGGTGCGGTACCTTGAGGCTGGACGTTTTGTAACTGGCTCTGCAGATCCTGAATCGACTTTTCCAGTTTCGCGATGCGCGTCTTGAGCTCGTCGACGGAGTCGTTGAGTGACTGCACCTGGCCTGAGCTCGTATCGAGCTTGCCGTTCAGGGCATCGACCTGGGTATTTAGCTTTTGCTGCAGGGCATTGACTGTCCCGTTCATCTGGGTCGCCTGGTCCGCCGTCTGCTGTGCCAGGTTCTGGAGCACGGCGAACTTGGTGTCCATCGTCGTCTGCAGGCGCTGCACCATGTCCAGCAGTTGCTGGATCTGAGTTTGCATCTGCACCATTTCTTTCGACACAGCATGCGCGCGCACCGGCGCGAAGCACAAAATCAGTGCCGCCGCCGCGGTCGCCAAGAGACTCCTGCGAAATGAACGTCCTGTCAGCATCCTTCACCTGTGTGCGGAGAAGCGGCGCAGCCTCGAATGGGACGGCTGCAGCCTCTTTCCGCGAAGTTACAAATTCCTTGTTCGCCCGAAGGGCACAATCCAGTCACCGGGGCGGACCGTAATTCGTCAAACCTACGTGTATTCAGGCGGCACCGCAGCAGCGATGCCGCCCTGTTTCTTACTGGTCGAGCGAGAAGCCGGCGCGACGGTTTTGCTGCCAGCATGCCTCGGAGGATTCGGAGCAGAACGGCTTTTCCTTCCCGTAGCTCACAACCCGAATGCGATCGGCTGCAACCCCGGCAGTCACCAAGGCGTTCTTTGCTGCATTGGCGCGGTTCTGGCCCAATGCAAGGTTGTATTCGTCGGAGCCGCGCTCATCGCAATAGCCGCCGATCACAATCTTGAGGTTCGCATGGCTCGCCAGATAGGAAGCATCGTGCGAGAGCGTCGACTGTGCGTCCGTGCGAATGTCGTAGGTGTCGTAATCGAAGAAGATGTCCTGGACGTTGGCCCGAAATTCCTCCTCAACCGACATGGTGTGCGCGGGCGCGGAAACAGGCGGAGGCGCGTTGACCGTGACCTGTGCCGTGGCATCAGCCGTCCCGGATTCGCCGCGAGCCACAAGATGATAGGTGGTCGAAGCAGTCGGCGTCACAGCTTGCGTGCCGCTTGTTGACACTGTGCCAATGCCATCGATCGACGCGCTTGTGGCGTCGGTTGTGTGCCAGCTGAGTGTCACCTGATCGCCTGCAGTAATTTGCGAAGGCGTGGCGGTGAGCTGCGCGGTTGGTGCGGGTATCGGTGGAGGCGCGGTGGCGGCCGGCGGTGGCGGCTGTTTCTTCTTGCAACCAGCGAGGACGACCAAGGCGACAAGCAGGACTACAGGAACGAGAATTCGTAAGCGTCGTATCAAAATGTGGCTCCTTCCGCAAAATCCAAAGAACGCAGCCATTTTAAGCTTGGGCTCAGGGAATCGTTGCCTTTCAGCAACAAGCGGCGTTGCCCATGCCTCGTGCGGACTGCATCCTTGAGAAATGCGCTTTTGTTTTTGCCCCCGTCCGCATGCAACTCGCACAGCGCATGCGTATCCGAATGGCATAGTTGCGAGATTTCTTCACCCCGGCGAGCACGGGGGTTCGTCTCATAAATAAATATGATAGAGCAACGTCGCGATTTAGCTTGTGAGCGCCGTCTCACTTCCAACTCCAGTTCGGCATGAAATTGTTCCCGGAATGGGTCAATTGATGCTGATCTGTCCCATCCGAGAGCATCGACCAGATCTCGGTGTGCCCGCCCACTTTGCGCTCGAAAGCAATATGACGGGTGTCGGGAGCCCACGACGGGAAATCGTTTGTGCCCGCGTCGTGCGTCAACTGCTGCCAGCGCTTGGTGGCGATGTCCATCACATAGATGTCCTGCCCCCCCGGTGCACCTGGCCCGTACTTACGATTCCAGCTGAAGGTAAGAAACTGCCCGCTCGATGACCACGAAGGAGAAACTGCGTATCCGCCATCGGTCATGCGTTGAATATTGGCGCCGTCTTGATCCATGGTGTAGATCTGCGGCAGGCCGGTTCGCCCGCTGACCCACGCGAGCTGTGAGTTCGTGCGCGGATTCCATACTGGCGCAACGTCGGGCCCCTTGAAGTACGTAATCCGCTTCGCCCCACCGCCGCTGGCATCGGCGACCCAGATCTCCGGGTCCCCCGTGCGCGACGAAGAGAAGGCGAGCTTCGATCCGTCCGCCGACCAGGCAGGGGACTGGTTGGAGCCGCCCGTCGTTCCAGCCGGAAAGCTGACCAGGCGCCCAAGTTCCAGCGAATACATGCGAATCGACCAGCCCTCGCGCCCAAGGGCAGCAAACGCGACGCGGGAATTGTCGGGTGAAATGCGCGGCGAAAGAGAAATGCTTCCCAGGTGAGTCACGGCGTGCTGATTGGCGCCGTCGTAGTCCATCACCCAGACTTCTTTCGATCCGGTGCGCGAGCTGATGAAATAAATCTTCGTTTCGGCAATGCCGTTGATTCCCCCGCCGAGCCGGGCAATGATCTCATCGGCGAAGCGGTGCGCAACCGTGCGCGCCATGTCCTGGCTTGCCGCTTCGTTATATTGCTTGCCCAGCACCTGCGGATTGGCCGTGTTGCTCGTGTCGTCAAGCCAGCCATACACAACCAGCCGTCCGTTGCTCACCGAGAGCGCGCCAAATGCCACCATCGCCGCGCTGGCCGGCGGGGCTGACCACTGCGACAAATTCATCTCCTGCGGAGATCCGGGGGTTCCTGCAGGCGCAAAGCTCTTCGACACAACCTCGAAAATGCCGGCGTTGCTCAGATCGCCGTACAGCGTCGAATCGAACTCCGCTTTAAGGGAAGGCGTCTGCGGATCGACACTCACCGGCTTGAAATCGGCCACTGCAATACGAATCTTTGCGTTTCCCAGATTCGAGCCGATTTTGACCCAATCCTGGGCCCTCGACACAACGCAAGAAAAGCTTGTGAGAAAGAAAAATACGAGAAGAAGAAACCGGGAACCATACTTCATGCAGTACGCAATCCTTCCTCGGTTGAATCGTGCGGGTCGTCCGCGGCGCGTTGGGAAACGGCAATGCGGACAAATCTGCCGAGAAGCCAGCAGGGGCAAATCCGATGCTCACTCCCCATTTTACTTGGATGCCGCAGGAAAATCTTAGTATTCGCAATAATAGGAAACCAGCAAGGTACTTTGGTTGTAACCTGCCGGCAGCGGCCCAAAGGTGTCTACGCGCTGCGCGGCGCGCATGCACGAGCTATCCAGCGTGGGGCTCCCACTTGACCGGTCCAGCTTCACATTGCTCACCGATCCGTCCTTCGAAATTGTGAACTCGATAAAGCCGCGCGCCCCCCGCGGTGTGTTCTGGTCTACCAGGGCCTTGTACCAGTTCGTCGACATCTTGCGGCTGATTCCATCGACATACCACCCAAACCGGCTGCCAAAGTCGCCATTGCTCACTGAGGTCGGCCCGGGCGTCAGATTCTGCTGCGTCGCACGCGGCATCGACGATCCGGCCTGCTCCCCGTAATTGGCGCGATTGGTCGGCGGCGGTTGCTGCTGCTTGACCGGCGTCTTCGGAGCGGTCTCGTGTTCAGTCTTCTTCTGCTTGCCCGAGATCGGGATCGCCGTCTCATCCTCGGCCTGTTTCGCCTTGGGCGCTGGCGGCGCGGGTGCCTGGCTCGGCGTTTCAGTGGAGAGCACGTTCTGGTTGACAGGCTGATTCGACGGCAAGGGCAGGGCACTGCTCACCAGGTTGACCTGGATCGCTCCGCCCATGCCGGGGCTACCCCACATGTTGTGATGGAAGAACCCGCCCAGCACGCCATAGAGCACGATGGCCCCCGCAAGCCCCAGGTGCAGCACGATCGATCCGCTCGCCGGCGCCACCACCGGGTCGGGCGTCAGTTCGTCCTCCAGATGCTTCGTGCCTTCCAGCAATACGCTCATCGTTCACTCAACCCGATGCGACCGGGGCCAATTATTCTCCGCTGTTTCCCGCGCGCCCTTTGGTATCCAGCGCCTGGGTCACAATCGAGATGTTCGTGATGCCGGCCTGCTTCACCGCATCCATCAGCGAAGCGAATGCGCCAAACGGTACCCGCTCATCGGCGCGCAGATAGATGATCTTCTTGGCATTGTCGGCGCCCGGCTGGCGCAGCATTTGCGGCAGATCCCGAAGGTTGACGGCTTTATCCCCGAGAAAGACCTGCTGGTCGCGGTCGATCGTCAACACCAACCGCTGCTCGGTGATTTCCTTGATGGTTTTTGTTTTCGGTACCGACACTTCGATGCCCGACTGCAGCACGGGGGCGGTGATCATGAAGATCACCAGCAGTACCAGCACCACATCCACCAGGGGCGTAATGTTGATCTCCGCCAGTGATGTGCGTGTGCCGCCGGAGCTAGTAGTAAAAGCCACGATCTACCTCACCACAATTCCCGACTGCCCGGTTCCGCGCAGTCATGCAGAAACTTCACCGCCATGGGAGCAGCAATCCATGCGCCTGCCGGCGCCACTGCCCCGAACCCTGACTGGCCTCGCTACTTGAACGCGCCGCGTGCTGATTCTTGCGCCGGTTCGACGGCAGCGCCGCGTGGCGCATGATCTGGAATCTCATCGAAGGAGTTCAGCAGCTCGCGGCAAAAATCGTCCGTCGCCGAAGCCAGAACGCGCAGCTTGGCGGTGAACTGGTTGTAGGCCACCACCGCTGGTACCGCGACAAACAAGCCCGCGGCCGTTGTGATCAACGCCTCGCTGATGCCGGGCGCAACGGCACGCAAGGTCGCAGCTCCGGCAGTACCGAGCCCATGAAACGCATCGACCACGCCCATCACTGTTCCGAACAATCCGACAAACGGACTGGTTGCAGCGATCGTCGCCAGCCATGTCATGCGCCGTTCCATGTTGGTGATGGACTCGCTTGCCGCAGTCTGTGCCGAGCGCTCTAGGGCAGTGATATTGCGCGGGGGGCCCGATCCGCCCGTCTGCCGCTTGTAAGTCTCGTACACTTCTTCGAAAACCTGCGCCAGCGGGCTCGCCTTGTAGTTCTCCGCGAGGGCCGAGATTTCATTCAGGCGCGTCGCCTTGCGAAAGGCGCGGATAAATTTGCGGCTCTCGTTCGTCGCTTTGCCGAACGACCCCAGCTTGCCGAAGATGATGGTCCACGAGTAGAGGCTCGCAATCAGCAGAAGTCCAAGCACAAACAGAGCGATCGGACCGATGTTGTTCATCATGTCCATCAGCGCTCCCGTGCCTTGCGCTACCGGCCCGCCGGCAGCGGCCGGCGCACTATCGGCCTGCATTGCGATCGTAAGAGCAAAGATAAAAATCGCGATTCACCTCAATCTTCACCGTATCAGACGAGAAACTCCCTTCCAAGTTATCGATCTGGTCCCGGCCTGCCCCAATGAACTGGAACCTCCGTCTCTTCAGGCCGTTGGCGTACGATGCACGCCCTTCGTCCGAGAGACGTCATCCATGCTATGCTGCGCTCGGGTCGGTCGCTGCATGAGCACGCATCGGCCGGGAAGCACAGAAATACAAAGGGTCGCACGGAATGCTCGTCGAGTTGCGCGCCGAGAACTACGCGGTCATCGATCATGCCATCGCTTCATTTGGCCCGGGATTGAACCTGCTCACCGGCGAGACCGGCGCGGGAAAGTCGATTCTCGTGGATGCCTTGGCGCTGCTGATGGGGGGCAAGGCGTCCCCGGAGGTGGTGCGCCACGGTGCAGAAAAAGCCGTGGTGGCCTGCGTCTTTGAGTCCACTGCCGGCGCCGAAGCCATCCTTGAAGACAACGGCATCGACTCGGAAGGCGCTGAAATTATTCTCCGCCGCGAAATCCTCTCCAACGGCAAGGGGCGCGTCTTCGTCAACAATCAGCCTGCTACCGTCGCTGTTCTGCGCCAGCTCGCGCCGGAACTGGCCCTGGTGCACGCGCAGACTGAAACGCATACCAGCTTCGATCAGAACCAGCAGCGTATCCTGCTCGATCGCTTCGGCAGTCTTGCCTCCGACCCTGTCGCAGAAGCCCATGCGCACTGGCGCGAGGCGCAGACGAAACTAGACGATCTTCTCAAAGGCGAACAGGACCGCCTGCGCATGGTCGATCTCTGGAGCTATCAACGCAAAGAAATTGATTCCGCGCAGCTCAAGGCGGGGGAAGACGAGGCCCTCGAGACCGAGAAGCGCGTGCTGGCCAACTCTGAAAAGCTCTATGCCGCAGCCATGAACGCCTACGATCAGCTCTACGAAGGCAGCACCTCGGCTGAAGGCGCGCTTCGCTCCGCACTCCGCAGCGTTGAAGAATTGGCGCGTTACGACGGGCGCTTCGTTGAGATCGCCCAGCAACTGACCTCCGCGCGCGCCACGCTGGGCGATGCCGGCGCAACCCTGCGCGACTATGCCGAGGGAATCAATGCCAGTCCTGAGCGTTTGGCCGAAATCGAAGATCGCCTCGCTCTGCTCGATCGCCTGAAGCGCAAATACGGGCAGACCGTCGCCGATGTCCTCGTCTTTGGAGAAGAGGTTGCTCACAAACTCGCCGAGGTAGAAGATCGCGACGAAATCCTCAAAGAACTGCGTGCGGCGGTCATCAAGGCGGCGTCCGCATACAAGGACGCTGCCACCGCCCTGTCCGCCGAACGCAAAGCTGCCGCAACCAAGCTCGCCAAGCTAGCCGAAGCCCAAATCAATGCCCTGGCCATGAAGGTCCGCTTCGAGATCACGGTCGCGTCGTCGGAGCGAGAATCGGACTGGGCCGCACACGGATGGGATGAAGTCGAATGCCGTATCTCCACCAATCCCGGTGAACCCCTCAAGCCGCTCCATGAAATTGCGTCTGGTGGGGAGATGTCGCGGGTCATGCTGGCATTGAAAGTCGCGGTTGAAGAAAGCTCGTCCAAGGCAAAGAAGAAGAACCCCACTCCGCGCACCCTGGTCTTCGACGAAATCGACATTGGCATCGGCGGGCGCGCCGCGGAAGCGGTAGGCCAAAAGCTGAAATCCCTCGCGCGCGGTCAGCAGGTTCTTTGCGTAACCCACTTGCCGCAGATTGCGGCTTTCGCCGGCCAGCATCTGGCGGTCGAAAAGCGCGACGACAAAGGCCGTACAAAAACGCAGATTCGGGTGCTGGACGATCGCGGGCGCATGCACGAAGTGGCGCGCATGCTGTCGGGAGCCAAGGTAACCGACACCAGCCTGCAGCACGCCGCCCAAATGATTGCCGCCAGCCGATAACTGTTCAAGTGCGAACAACAGGTAATCGCTTAGGTCGGAGCCGTTTCCGCAGGCATCGTTCGGCCTCATGCCTCCGGCCCCTTCTGCAAGCCGGACAGCTGCTCCGAAACGGTGTCCAAAATGAGTGTCGGGTGCAACGGTTTGGCTAGAATCTCGAACGAGCTTCCCCGCTCCCGCGCCGTATGCAGCAGTTCGCTTGTCCCCGGGTGGCCGGAGATCAGAAGGATGCGGCAGTCCGGGTAGTTCCCCTTCAAAATTCCAGCGAGCTCGATTCCGTTCATCTGGGGGAGCATCACATCGATGATGGCGACCTGCGGTTGCCACACAGCAAGTGTTTCGATTGCCTGCTCGGCGGAATAAACTGATCGCACCTCATATCCGCCATTTGAGAAAATCAGATGGAGCGAGTCAGCGACAGCAGTCTCGTCGTCGACAATAAGAACTTTGCGAGAAGCGGGATTCACTGGCATGCAAGAGTCCCCGAAACACAGCGTGCCGATACCAAAAGCTGTCGTGAATCCAGGGAGTCGCCCCGTCGCCAAGAGAAGTTCCCCGTTTTCCCCTGCCCGGCATCAGCGCCCCATTGATTCTTATTTGCACGCGCCAACGCCTGACAACCCTGGTCCACTACTTCGATGCAGTTGCGCTCTCTCTGCGATGTATGCGTGCGGTGCGCTGGGGACCGAAATGCCGGGCGCGGCCAGGCCCGGCCGGATTTTGTTCGTTCGCAGGTCCGCCAACGATCACAATCACAAGCATTTCCGGCCCCCAGGGCGGCTGGTTAGCTCGCGATTTTGGGTCGTGCGCTCGTAACCACCTTGCGACCGTACCTTGATCTCATCCAAACTCCGCCACCCCTAAATTGACCACCCGAAGGTATACTGTTGAAGTGACGACTTCTGTCCTTGAAACCACTGGAAACGGTAGCCAAGCCGGAGCTTCCCCAAGCGAAAAACGCGTCCTTCTCTTGAAGCCGCGGGGGTTTTGTGCCGGCGTGGTGCGCGCCATCGACATCGTCAAGATTGCGCTTGAGACCTTCGGCGCTCCCATCTATGTCCGCCGGGAGATTGTCCATAACCGCTATGTCGTGAATGAGTTAGCCGAAAAGGGCGCAATCTTCGTCCATGAGATTGACGACGTTCCCGATGGCCAGCGCGTGATCTATTCTGCCCATGGCGTTTCGCCGGCAGTGCGCGATCGCAGCAAGGGCCGTGGCCTCAAAGTGATCGATGCCACCTGCCCGCTGGTCACCAAGGTTCACATCGAAGCAGTCAAGTTTGCCAAGCAGGGGTACTCGCTGGTCCTCATCGGCCATCGCGACCACGACGAAATCGAAGGCACCCTCGGCGAGGCGCCGGATGTGACCCAGGTCGTCTCCAATGTCGCCGAAGTCGAGGCCCTCAAGGTTCCCGACCCGAATCGCGTCGCCTATTTGACCCAGACCACGCTGAGCCTCGACGAAGCCCGGGACATCATTCATGCTCTCAAGGTCAAATTTCCGAACATCGCCGGTCCCCACTCCCAGGACATTTGTTATGCGACAGAGAATCGCCAGGTAGCGGTCCGTAATGTGGCGCATGATGCAGGACTGGTCCTCGTTGTCGGCTCTACCAATAGTTCCAATTCAAACCGCCTCGTTGAGGTTTCGCGCAATCTTGGAACGGTTGGCTATCTGATTGATAACTCCCAGGCGATCGATCCGAAATGGCTGCAGGGCGTTTCCACAGTGGCAGTGACTGCTGGTGCGTCCGCCCCCGAGATCCTGGTGGAAGACGTCGTGAATTATCTGCGTCAAAACGGCTATTCCAGCGTCGAAGAAGTAGAAGTCATGCCGGAAAATGTCCGGTTCGGACTTCCCCCGGAGATCATTCAGGCAATTGGAAACCCAGGGGGCGGAGAGCCGATTCCGGTGAACTAAGGCTTGTCGGCAGATTCTTGCTATGTCGCCCCGGTTTCTGGATTCTGTTGTTTTGTCTTCGTTCGCGTTGAATTCATGTTTGGTTCCCAACGCGAATTGGCTGGTGTGGCGCGAACGGTGAAATTGAATGCGGCCGGCTCTTCCGGCAATGCTGGAAGCAGTTTCAGGTTCATGGGCGCCTCGCCGTTCACCGTGGTTGCAATTGAGGCATTTGGATTCGCATGAGTCTCTCCCAAGTCAAGTCACATCCGGCGGCCCCAAGGTTCGGTCGCATCGATGAAGACCTTGCCGACGTCGAAAAGGCAATTCTCAACTCGCGCGAATATCTCCTCTCGCAGCAGCACCCCGAAGGCTATTGGTGCGGCGAACTCGAAGCCGACGCCATGCTCGAGGCGGACTACATCTTTCTTCACACCCTGCTCGAATCCGGCGATCCCGGCCGCCTCAGGCGTGCACTGACCGAAATCTGGCGCTACCAGAACAACGACGGCAGCTGGAGCATTTATCCCGGCGGTCCAGGCAACATTTCGCTCTCCGTCAAGTGCTACTCGGCAGCCAAACTCATGGGCATCGGGGCCGACGACCCCCGCATGATCAAGTGCCGCGCGTGGGTCCTCGCTCATGGCGGCGTCACCGCGTGCAATACATTCACCAAGATGTATCTCTGCGCGCTCGGCCAGTACGACTACGATGCCGTCCCCGCTATCCCACCGGAGATTGTCCTTTTTCCCGATTGGTTCTACTTCAACATCTACGAGATTTCGGCGTGGTCGCGATCGATCCTCGTGCCCCTGGCAATCATTTACGCAAAAAAGCCGTTTAAAAAGATTCCGGCGGAGCAGGGAATCGATGAGCTGTTTGTCGGGGGCCGCGCCAACTCCATCCTTCGCCTGCGCATCGATCGCAAAAGACTTTTCTCCTGGCGCAATCTCTTCCTGCTTATCGATCGTCTCTTTCATCTCGCTGAAGCAGTTCACATTCGCCCTCTCCGCACCCTCGCACTGAAGCGCGCGGAGAAATGGATGCTCGAACGCCTCGAGATGAGCGACGGTTTAGGCGCCATTTATCCCGCCATGCTCAACGCGATCATCGCACTGCGCTGCCTCGGCTACTCAGAGGACGATCCGCAGCTTATTCGTGCTCGCGATGAATTTGAGAAGCTGGGTGTTGAGCAGCCGGGTACGCCTGAAATGCCCGAACCTACGTTCCGCATGACGCCATGTGCCTCGCCGGTGTGGGATACGGCCCAGGCCGTGTACGCCCTCGGCGAAGCGGGAGTGCCGCGCAACGATCCGCGGCTGCTCAAGGCCGCCGACTGGATGCTTTCGAAAGAGGTCCGCCACAAGGGCGACTGGGCTGTCAAGGTTCCCCGCACTGAACCCGGCGGCTGGTACTTCGAATACAACAACGAGTTCTATCCCGACACCGACGACACGGCACAAGTTCTGCTCGCGCTCAACAAGGTCGACAATCCCCGCGAACGCTATCAGCACCAGGTGGCGCAGCGCGCCATTGACTGGGAGTTTGCCATGCAGTGCCGCAATGGCGGCTGGGGCAGCTTCGACAAAGACAACACCAAGATGATCTTTCAGTACATCCCCTTCGCGGATCACAACGCGATGCTTGATCCGCCAACAGTCGACATTACGGGGCGCATGCTTGAGATGCTTGCAGCGTACGGCTACACGCGCGATGACAAGCGCGTGCAGAAGGCCATCGAGTTCATCTTCCGCGAGCAGGAGTCCGACGGCAGCTGGTTCGGCCGCTGGGGCGTCAATTACATCTACGGAACATTTCTCGTGCTGCGCGGCCTTGAAGCAATCGGCATCGATCAGCACGAGCCGCAAGTGCAGCAGGCCGCCGAGTGGATTCGCATGGTGCAGAATCCCGATGGCGGATGGGGCGAAACCTGCGGCAGCTACGATGATCCAGACACACGCGGCGTCGGCCCAAGCACACCCTCGCAGACCGCTTGGGCGCTGCTCGGCTTGCTTGCAGCGGGCGACGATCGCTCCGACTCTCTCGCCAAAGGCATTCGCTGGCTGCTGACTCGCCAACTCTCAGACGGCAGTTGGGATGAGTCGATGGGCGAAGGTCCCACGCGGCAGGGCATCATCACCGGAACGGGTTTTCCCAAAGTCTTTTACCTGGCGTACACGTTGTACCGCCAGTATTTCCCGCTGTTAGCGCTGACTGCCTACAAGCGGGCCATGGAACGCGCGTCGTAGATTCGTCGCTGGAGGAAGTTCTCGAATATGGCTATTCCCATTTCCCAGGTGTGGACGGTTGCCAGTTATGTGTGGAAGCAGAAGCTCAAGGGCGTGAAGCGCTATCCTACCGTGCTCATGCTCGAGCCTCTTTTCCGCTGCAACCTGGCGTGCGCCGGCTGCGGCAAGGTGCAGTATCCGCCCCATGTCCTCAAGCGCATGCTCACCCCTGAAGAATGCTTCGCCGCTGTCGAAGAGTGCGGTGTGCCCATGGTGGCGATCCCCGGTGGGGAGCCGCTGCTGCATCCCCAGATCGTGGACATCGTGAACGGCCTGGTGGCGCGCAAGAAGTACGTGTACATGTGCACCAACGCGCTCGAATTGAAGAAGCGCCTGCATGAATTCACGCCCTCCAAGTATCTGACCTTCTCCGTCCATCTCGATGGAGAGCGGGAGCACCACGACTACGCCGTGTGCCGCGAAGGCGGATACGACATCGCGATCGAGGGCATCAAAGAGGCCGTCAAGCGTGGCTTCCGCGTGACCCCGAATTCCACCTTCTTCGATGGCACCGATCCCAACAGCGTGCGCGCCCACTTTGACGACATGATGGCCATCGGCGTTGAAGGCATCGTGCTGTCGCCGGGTTACAGCTACGACAAGGCTCCCGACCAGACCCACTTCATGGGCCGTGCGCGCGTGCGCAAGCTCTTCCGCGCCATCTTGTCGAACCGCAAGAAGACCTGGAAGTTCAATATGTCGCCCCTGTTCCTCGAGTTCCTGATGGGCGATCGCAACTACGACTGCACTCCCTGGGGTTCGCCCGCTTTCAATATCTTTGGCTGGCAAAAGCCTTGCTACCTCCTTCAGGATGGCTACGCCGAAACTTTCAAAGAGCTGATGGAAACCACAAAGTGGGAAGAATACGGCGTGGGCAGCGGCAATCCCAAGTGCGCAAATTGCATGGTGAGCTGCGGCTATGAACCCACCGCGGTCCTCGACGGATTCCTGTCGCTCAGCGGTTTCTGGGGCATGGTCAAAGGAACCTTCAGCACCTATAAGAGCAAACACGCGATGAAGCAGCTCAACGAGTGGGGAACGCACGCCCCCGCGTCCCTCGTCCAGATCGAGAGTCCCGCCGAGACCCTCGAGGAGACCAACGCATGAGCGCCGAGGTGCTGAAATACACGCGCGAGCAGGTTGAGGCGCTGGAGATTGCCCCGGGTACGGTCCACGAAAAGCTCGAAGGCTGGATCCCCCAGCTCGCCGGCGACGAAGACCTGCGCCAGGCGCTCGAAAAGGCCTTCGACTATCGCGGCGATGTCACAATCACCCTCAAATCCGGCGAGCGCATTGAGGCCTATATCTTCAACCGTCAGACCGGCGCGACTCTTGCCGATTCCTACGTCCAGTACTTCACACCCTCCGCTCCGGAGAAGCGCAAACTCGGTTACGCCGACATCGCGCGTCTCGAATTCAGCGGGAAAGACCGCGCCGCGGGCAAGCATTGGGAGGACTGGGTCAAAGCCTACAATGAGAAGAAAGCTGCCGGCGAAAAGAACATCGCTCTCGTACCCGAGGCACTTGAATAATCGCTGCCCTCACGGCAGCACTGTCATCCCGAGCGAAGCAATCTTGGGGCCCCGGCGCACCGTTTCGGTGCGATGCGGTAAGCGGAGAGAAGGATCTGCTTTTCGCCTCGGTTGAGGTGGAGCCGTGAGTGAACGTGCGAGCCGGTCGAAGGCCGGTCCGGCGAAGATAGACCATGCGGATTTTCCTGACAGGCGCCACTGGATTCGTCGGCCATCACGTAGCCAAGGCCCTCGCCGCCGAAGGCGCTGATCTTCGTCTCCTCGTTCGCAAAACCAGCAGCCTCAAAAATCTCGAAGGCATCCCCGGCGACACTGTTCTTGGCGATCTTGCCAGCCCCGAATCCTTTAGGTCCGCGCTCGCCGGCTGCGATGCCGTGATGCACGTGGCCGCCGACTATCGCCTCTGGATTCGCGACCCCGCCGCCATGTACCGCGCCAACGTCGACGGCACCCGCGACCTGCTGCGCCTTGCCCGCGAAGCCAAAGTTCCGCGCGTCGTTTACACGTCATCCGTCGCCACCATGCACTTCTTCACCGACGGCATCGTGAGTCAACGAAGACACGCCTGTCTCCCTCAAGGACATGGTCGGCCACTACAAGCGATCCAAGTTTCTCGCCGAGCAGCAGGCCATCGCCGCCGCCCAGGACGGCCAGCAGGTCATCATCCTCAACCCGACAACACCCATCGGCCCCAACGACGGCAAGCCCACGCCTACCGGACGCATCTTCGTCGACTTTCTCAATCACAAGTTTCCGGCCTACGTCGACACCGGCCTCAACCTTGTCGATGTCAACGAGGTCGCACGCACCCATGTCGCCGCGCTCGGTAAAGGCACGCCCGGCCGCCGCTACATTCTCGGCGGAGAAAACCTGACCCTCAAGCAGATCCTCGACAAAATGTCCGCGATTACCGGCATCCCTTCGCCCACCACAAAAATCCCTTTTGCCGTCGCCGCCACGTACGCATTCTTCGAGGAGTGGATCACCGGTCGCATTCGCGGCAAAGAGCCGCGCGCCACTCTGGAAGAAGTTCGCATGGGCCGCAAAAAGATGTTCGCGTCCTCCGCCCGCGCCCAGCAGGAGCTCGGCTTCCGCATCGTCCCCGTCTACCCCGCCATGCGCGCTGCCATCGAATGGTTCCGCGCCAATGGCTACGCGCCAATTTCATGACCCGCACCGCCCTCATCGCCGCCATGCCTGCCGAACTCAAGCCCATCGTGCGCGGCTGGAAGCATACCCGCCGCAACGGTGTCGACCTCTGGGCACACCGCGACGAAGACCTCTGGGTCGCCGCCTGTGCCGGTGCAGGCAAGGCCGCCGCGACGCGCGCCTTTGCCGCCGTCGAAGAGGACGCCCCCATCGACCTCGCTTTTTCCCTCGGCTGGGCCGGAGCCCTCACGGCCGATCTCGCCCCCGGCTCGGCCCACAACGTCGCCGGGGTCATCGACATCCAGACCGGGGAGCGTTTTCGCTGCGATGCCGACGCCGGCTCGCTCTGGCTTGCCACCAGCCCCAAAGTAGCCGATGAGCAGGAAAAGCGCCGCCTCGCCTCCACCTATCAGGCCGCCCTGGTCGACATGGAAGGTGCTGCCATCGCCCGCCTCGCCCAGATGCGCGGCATCCCCTTCTATGCCATCAAGGGCATCAGCGACGGGTTCAATTCGAGGATGCCTGATTTCAACCGCTTCCTCGGCCCCCAAGGCCAGTTTCAGACCGCCAGATTCGCGCTTTATTCGCTTCTACGACCTTCGTACTGGCCCTCCCTTATCAAGATGGGCGAAAATAGTAAGAAAGCTTCCCAGAGCATCGCTGAGGCGCTGCTCGCATTCCTGCAAATAGACGAGGTCACGGCACCCAAGAATGGCAACTCAAATCTCCAACCCTGAGCACCCGGTCGCAACCAGGCTTCCTTCCACGATGTCCGCAGTGGTTTACCGCGGCGTGAACGACATGCGCGTCGAGACAGTGCCTGTCCCCCGCATCGGAGCCGGCGAGTTGCTGGTCAAGATCGCGACCTGCGGCATCTGCGGAACCGACCTCAAGAAGATTCACATCGGCTCCCATTCGGCCCCGCGCATCTTCGGCCACGAAATGGCCGGCACCATTGCCGCCGTCGGCGAGGGCGTTACCGGCTACCGTCCCGGCGAGCGCGTAATGGCTTTTCACCACGTTCCCTGCGGCGAGTGCTACTACTGTCGCAAAGGCACGCCCGCGCAATGCCCTCTCTATAAGAAAACTGGTGTCACGGCCGGCTTCGAGCCTTCCGGCGGCGGCTTCGCCGAGTACATCCGCGTGATGGACTTCGTGGTCAAGAACCGCGGAGTGGTGAAGATTCCCGACGGAATCCCTTTTGAGCAGGCTGCCTTTATTGAGCCGCTGAATACCGTTCTCAAGGGTGTCAAGCTCCTCAATCTTGCACCGGACGACACCGTCCTTGTCATCGGCCAGGGGCCCATCGGCCTGATGCATGCATACCTCTCCAGTCGAATCGCCGGAAAAGTTCTAACCTCGGATTTGTATCCCGAGCGCCATGCAATTGCAGCCAAATTCGGTTTGAAACATCCAATTGATGCAGGTACTGAAAATGTTGTGGCACGAGTCCTGGCTGAGACCGAAGGACGCGGTGCGGACGCGGTCATTCTTGCCGTGGGGGGTACTGCATTGATTCGCACGGCCATGGACGCCGCCCGTCCCGGTGGTAAAGTGATGCTGTTCGCACAAACGCAACACGGCGAGGCGACGATTGATCCTGCGGCCGTATGCGTCGATGAGAAGACGCTGCTTGGTTCCTATTCTTCGTCCTTCGGCATTTTGAACGAAGTGTCCGATCTCGTGTTCAAGGGCTACCGCAGCGGGTTTGATCTCACCCAGTTGATCTCGCACCGTTTTCCCATGCAGGGCGCGGTAGAGGCGATTGAGGTGGCGTCGCACCCCAAAGCCGACTCCATGAAAATCATGATTGAGCCGGTCCTGGGCGAAGGGGCAAAGTAGGAGGCGCCTGATGCCGGGCACGGTGAAAGCAGTAATCAAGCGCAGCCGCTCCACGGTTGAAGCCGCGGTCGAGCATGGCCGTGCCACAGTCGAGACCGCGATTGAGCACGGCCGCGCGACGGTTGAAGATGCGATCCACCATGGCCGCGCGACCGTCGAGAGTGCGCTCATTCACGGCCGCGCTACGGTCGAAACCGCCATCCATCACAGCCGGGCCACGATGCAAGCCGCAGTCCTCCACGGACGCGAAGATATTCGTATCGAAAGTGTGCCCGTGCCCGAGGCGGCGCCGGGAGAAGTAATCGTCGAAGTGGGCGCGGCCCTTACCTGCGGAACCGATCTGAAGGTTTTTCGCCGGGGCTACCACGCGCGCATGATCGTCCCCCCCGCACTCTTCGGACATGAACTTGCCGGTACCGTGGTCCAGGCCGGCGCTGGCGTCACTGAATTTGGTCCGGGTGACCGGGTCGTCGCGCTCAACTCCGCCCCCTGTGGTCAATGCTTCTTCTGCGAACGCGGACAAGAGAATCTTTGCGACGACCTGCTCTTTAATAATGGCGCCTACGCCGAGTTCATCCGCATTCCGGCGCGCATCGTCGCCAAAAACACCCTGCATGTTCCCGATCACGTGCCGCTTGAGCACGCGGCTCTCACCGAACCGCTGGCTTGTGCCGTCCATGGCTTTGAAGATTCGCGTCCTCGCCGCGGTGACCTTGTCGCTGTCATCGGCGGTGGACCCCTCGGGCTCATGATGCTTCACGTTGCTTCTCTTGCCGGATGCGAGACCATTGCCATCGTGAAGCACGACGGCCAGGTGGAAGCCGCGAAGCAGCTCGGTGCCACCCACGTGGTGCAGGCAACCTCCATTCGCAAAGCTATCCGCGAAACACGCGCCTTCACCCCCAAAGATCGTGGCGTCGACATTGCCATTGAGGCAGTCGGCTCGCCCGACGCCTGGGAAGAAGCGGTGGAGATGGTCCGCAAGGGCGGTACGGTCAATTTCTTCGGCGGATGCGCTGTGGGCACGCGCGTGAACCTCGACACCAATCGCATTCACTATAGCGACATCACGCTGCGCGCTACGTTCCACCACACGCCGGCCATGTGCCGCCGTGCCCTCGACCTGATCGCCGGGGGCCGGTTCCAGGCCGGCGCATTCATCACCGGTCGAGCCCACCTTTATGAATTGAATCGCGTCTTCGAAAAGCTGATGAAACGCAGCAGCGAAATCAAGACCGCGATTGTGCCTTGAGGCATCCTGAATGACCACTGCTGTGTTGCCCTCGGACAATGAATCGTTGCTGAGCCGCGGCTGGGCCGCGCTGCCGGCATCGTATCGCATGCCCGCGGTCGCGCCCACCCTCGAAGAGGCACGCGCCTGGTGCCGGCAGCTGGCCGAGTCACACTACGAGAACTTCCATGTCGCCACATGGTTCCTTCCCAAGGCTCTGCGTCCGCATTTTCATGCGATATACGCCTATTGCCGTATTTCCGACGACCTGGGCGATGAAGTTGGCGACACGGAACAGGCACTGGCCCTGCTTGACATGTGGGGTAGGGAACTCGATGCATGCTACGAAGGTCGTGCGCGTCATCCGGTGTTTGTTGCACTGGCTGTGACCATCCGCGATTGCGCTATTCCCAAAGAGCCTTTCGGCGATCTGCTCACCGCATTTCGTCAGGATCAGACGGTCACGCGTTACCGCACCATGTCAGACGTTCTCGGCTACTGCCGCTACTCGGCTAACCCGGTCGGCCGGCTCGTTCTATATGCCTGCGGCTATGCCGACGAAGAGCGGTTCAAGCTCTCCGATGCAACCTGCTCCGCACTTCAGCTCGCTAACTTCTGGCAGGACGTGCGTGTCGACTTCAAAAAGGACCGTGTCTATCTGCCGCAGGACGACATGCAACGCTTCGGCGTCACCGAGGAGACGATCGCCAAGGGGATTGCCACGCCTGCGTTTCGCGCGCTGATCGACTACGAAGTGGACTTTGCTCGCCGCCTCTTCGAGGAGGGGCTTCCTCTGATCGGGATGGTTGGCCGCGAGCTCGCCGTGGATCTCGACCTTTTCAGCCGCGGAGGGTTGGAGATCCTGCGCGCCATCGAGCGCCGCGATTACGACGTCCTCTCCGCGCGGCCATCCATCGCCAAACACACCAAGCTCGCTCTCGCGCTGCGCGCCGTCAGGGCCAAGCTCTTGCCCTTCCTGCGCCTGAGCTCGCGCTGAAAAGGAAGATGCCGGGTGCAGGCACCAACGCTCAACGAATCCTATGCAATCTGTCGGGCGATCGCGAAAAGAGAAGCGAAAAACTTCTACTACGCTTTCCTGGCGCTGCCGCGCGCCCGCAAAGATGCGATCTGCGCCATCTATGCTTTCATGCGCAAGGCCGACGATCTTGCCGACGACGAGAGCCTTCCGCACCAGGATCGCCGTCGCCAGCTCGATGCATGGCTCGCAGCATGGCACGCCGCAAGTACGTCCGGAGAGACCCTCGACCCGGTCTTGCTTGCTGTGCGCGACGCAACCCAGCGCTTCAACATCCCGTTGAGCCTGCTCGACGAGCTCGTAGCCGGCACAACCATGGATCTTGACGTCGCCCCCGGTAGCGCGCCGGATACGTACGCTACCTTCGAAGATCTTTATCGGTATTGCTACCTCGTCGCATCGGTCGTCGGCCTGGTGTGCATTCGCATCTTCGGTTACTCTGACCCGCGCGCTGAAAAATTTGCAGAGCGGACCGGCATTGCGTTCCAGCTGACCAATATTCTCCGCGACGTGCAGGAAGATGCCACGCGCAACCGCGCCTATATTCCAATCGAAGATATCGCGGCGCACGGCATCCAGCTCGACGCTTTCCTGCATCGCACGCCTGGCACCCCCCCCACGACCAACGAGCGGGCTCTTTTTGCCGCGATGGCTCAACGTGCTGAAACCTACTACAAATCCGCCGAAGACTTGCTCCCCCTCATTGATCCTGAAAGCCGGCCTGCCCTGCGGGTTCTTGTCTCCATTTATCACGCGCTCCTCAAACGTATCGAGCGCGCTGACTACGACGTTTTCTCACAGCGGGCTAGCGTGCCCCTCGTGCAGAAGCTGGCCATTTTAAGCTGGGGAATGACGCGTGTCATCGCGGCCAGGGTGATCGGCTGATGCACGCGGGTGTCAGGGATTGAATTTATTGCAGCAGCGCCAAACCCAATCCGTAACCGTGGTCGGCGGTGGTGTCGCCGGCATGAGCGCGGCCTGCGCGCTCGCCGAGGCCGGCTTCCGCGTCCAGTTGGTTGAACGCCGCGGCTATCTCGGCGGCCGCGCGTCATCCTATCTGCATCCCGGCATCGGCGAAGTCATCGACAACTGCCAGCACGTGCTCTTCGGCTGCTGCACCAATCTCATCGGCTTCTACAAACGCATTGGCGTCGAAGACAAGATTCAATGGACCCGGGAGATGACGATGATCGAGCCGGGAGGACGTCGCTCCGTGCTCGGGCCTTCGTGGCTCCCCGCGCCGTTGCACGGGGTGCAAAAACTCCTCGCAGCACACGCCTTCTCGCCTGCAGACAAGCTCGCTCTCGCAAAAGCATTTCAGGCCCTCATGCATCCCATCCCGCAGAACTCGTCCGAATCGCTCGCCGCGTGGCTGCAGCGCAATGGCCAGACAACGCGCGCGATCGAACGCTTCTGGCGTCTCGTGATCGCAAGCGCGCTCAACGCGGATCTCGACTGCATCGCTCTGCCGTATGCGGCCAAGGTGATTCGTGAGCTCTTCATGAACTCCCCTGAAGCGGGAAGCATGGGCATGAGCTCCGTTCCTCTAAGTGATCTCTACGAAGGCGCGGCAAAATATCTCTCGGCGATGAACGGCACCGTGCTGCTCAATGTCAGCGTGGATGCTGCGACATGGGACAACGAGGCAAGTCGCTGGACCCTCTCGACCGGCGACGGAATTATTCACTCGGATTTTCTCGTGATCGCGCTCCCCTTTGAAGCAACTGGGAAGTTGATTGCTTCCATCCCGCCCGCCGAAGGCGCCTCGGCTCTCGCGGCGCAAATTGCCCGTCACCGGCACTGGCCCATCTGCAGCGTTCATCTCTGGTTCGACCGTGAGATTACCGATCTGCCCCACGCCGTTCTTCTCGACCGCGAGATTCACTGGATGTACAACAAGAGCCGCCTGCAGCCGTGGCGTCAGCTCAAAGGCAGTTATCTCGAACTCGTGGTCAGCACATCGCGCTCGTTTGCAGCGCTCCCCCGCGAGCAGGCCATCGATCAGGCCCTGCGCGAACTGAAAGAATTCTTTCCCGAAGTTGCCGACGCGAAGCTCGAGAAGGCAGCCCTCATCAAAGAAGTGCGCGCTACCTTCGGCGTGCCGCCCGGCATCGACAGCGCTCGACCCTCGGCTGTCTCCCCATGGCCCAACTGCTTCCTGGCCGGCGATTGGGTCGCCACGGGATGGCCCTCGACCATGGAAAGTGCCGCGCGTTCAGGCCACATGGCGGCCGAGGCTCTGACCAGCGCGACTCGAAGTCCGCAAACATTTCTGCTTCCAGACCTCGAGCCCACAGGATTCATGCGCTGGTTCAAGCGCTAGAACTGGTTGCATTAAGCAGCTTTGTAACAGGGCACGACTTTAAGTCGTGCCGAAAGAGATAGTAAATACGAGGGCCTTAGTCCCTGAGGCAGTTTGGCGACTTCCTTGTCGTCATCTATGCAACCAGCCATAGGCAGATGATTCGCACGCACGCAGGAGATTGCTTTTCTGGTGACCCTTGATCCCTGACCTCTGAACCCTGAAACCTGTATCAGTGAGCCAGCAGGTACACGCCGACGCACACCAGCAGGGCCGCTGTCCAACGTCGCCGATCCACATTCTCTTTCAGGAAGAGCCTGGCCGCAATCGCATTCGTCACCAGAGTGAGTGATGCTGAAGCTGGAGCCACCAGGCTCAGGTCAAGATGATTCAGCGCAAACAGCAGCGCAAAGAACGCCAAGGCCAGAAATCCCACACCGGCAAAGAACAGCGGGCAGGTTATCACCGCGCGAATTGCGCCCTTCAATCCCGACCGCGCGCGAATCTCGTCCAGATCGCCAATCGATTTCATGGCGGCAGCAGTCAGCACCTCGCCTGCCGTCGAGCAGAGGACAACCGCCGCGATCATGATCGCCGCGGACCAGGGGCCGGGCTGGGCTGAAGGGAAGGGCATCGTCATCGCAGCTGGCCCTTTTCTTCTTCTGCTATCGGGTCGATGCCATTGCTGGCTTCCGTCACAGGTCTCTCCGTGAGGGATGGTCCATGGGCAACAAAGCCAACTCCCAAAGTGATCAGCCCGATGCCTGCCCACCTCTGCAAAGAAATCGGCTCTTGGAGCCAGAACCTGGCCAGCAGCGCCACAATCACATTTCCGAATGCTGTCGTCGGCAGCACAAACGTCAGATCCGCCCAGGAAAGCGCGGTTAGATAGCTTGCAAAGAATCCAATCAGTAGAGCGATGCCGACCGCGATCCAGGGAGTAAACACCGCTGCAACAAGCGTCCCTGGATGCGTCAACGAAATCGGCCCCAGCCGCGTCATTCCCCGCGAAAGGCACGTATCGCCCAGCGGCGCGCATAAGCCCACCGAACCGAGCACTAAATACTGCCTGAATGAAAGCGTGTGATGCGCCATTTCGAGTGGCTTTACTTTCAGATGCAAGAAAAGAAGGGCGGACTCATACCGAGCGCCGCCCTTCCTTTTGAATTCGAGTAGGCTACGCGCCCGCGCCCACTGGTGCCGGCGGTTTGGCCTGACGGCCGCGCGCCACTTTCACCGCCTTATTGCGCTGTGCGCGCAGTTTCATGAACGACTTTGCCTCAACATAAAGTCGCGGCACATCGCGGTTCACAATCGCCTTCCAGATCACGCGCGCCGCAGCCTTGGGCCGGAAGTAGTACTCGTCGTAGAAGCGGTGCACCATCTCCATTACGTAGTCCGTCGGCAGGCCTGGATACTCGATGTGCGCCATCTGGTGGCCGCCACCGTCTTCCATCTTCTCGTTGGTGATAAAGCCTCCGGCCTTGGCGTAGTCGTAGAACTCCGTCCCCGGATAGGCGTGCGCGATCGAAACCTGAATCGTCTCCACGTCAAGTGCCTTCGCAAACTTGATCGTGTTCTGAATCGATTCCTTGGTTTCGCCCGGCAACCCGAGAATGAAGTCTCCGTGGATTGTCAGCCCGAGGTCGTGGCAATCCTTCGCAAAGGCCCGCGCCCGCTCTACCGTCGCGCCCTTCTTGATGTTCTTCAGGATTTGCGGATCGCCCGATTCGAACCCCACAATCAGCAGCCGGCATCCCGCTTCCTTCATCGCCTTCAGCGTCTCGCGATCGGTCGTTACCCGAGAAGTGCAACTCCACGTCACGCCCAGAGGCTTCAGCTTTTCGCAAAGCTCCACGGTCCGCTGCTTCTGGATGTTGAAAGTGTCGTCGTCGAAGAAGAACTCCTTCACTTCAGGGAAATTTTTCTTCGCCCACGCCAGTTCCGCGGCAACATCATCGCTCGAGCGCTTGCGCCACGCGTGGCCGCTCAGAGTCTGCGGCCAAAGGCAGAAAGTACACTGCGCCGGGCATCCGCGCGTCGAGTACAGCGCGATAAAAGGATGCAGAAGAAACGGGACGTTGTACTTGGTCACATCCAGATCGCGCTTGTAGACCTTGGTTGCCCAGGGCATCGCGTCCAGGTCTTCCACTTGCGGCCGATCGGGATTGTGCACAACCTGGCCGTCCTGCCTGTAGCTGATTCCCAGAATCTCGTTCAGCGGCTTGCCGTTCGCGAACTCCACAACCGAGTAATCGAATTCGCGCCTGCAGATGAAGTCCAGCACCGGACACTCATTCAGGGCGCGATCCGGACTCGTCGTTACCGGAGGTCCCACGAACGCAATGCGAATGGAAGGATTCGCGTTCTTGATCGCCTGCGCCAGCCGCTGGTCGCCCTCCCATCCCACTGTCGAAGTGAAGAGGACGAGGAACTCGTAGTCCTTTGCAATCTTTATCGTCTCCTCGGCAGAGACGTGGTGCGGAGGCGCATCCAGCAGCCGCGAACCTTCCAGCAGCCCGGCCGGGTAGGTGAGCCACACCGGGTACCAATACGACTCGATCTCGCGTGTAGCGGGCCAACGGGATCCCGCACCGCCGTCAAAACCCTCGAAAGAGGGCGGGTTCAGAAACAGTGTTTTCAATGGCATAGGCATCCCTTCAATTTTACCATTCACCCGTCTTTTCAACCGACTAAAGGAGTTAAACGTCGCTCAAGGGTGCAATTCGTGTAACCAGTCTTCCATGTGCCCGAGCGCGCGCAACAGGCTTAGCCGCGCCTTGGCAAGCTCGAATCCGGCGTCGAGCGATTCGGTCAGCTTCTGGCCCTCGTCGATTCGTGCCAACTGCTCCGCCTTCGGAGAAAGTTGTGGCGTCGACCCCGGCCCATTTCCCGTCCCGTTGCCCAACTGCAATTGTGCGAGGACCGTTTTCAATTGCTCCCCGGCAATCTCCTGCTTCAGGCTCGCAATCTCCGCCATCGTGTCCAGTTCGCGCAGGCTTCCTGTCAATTCCGCGATGGCCACATCGTTCTGCTTCTGGGCCTGCTCCGCTTCAACCGTGGCCCGCAGCGCGTCCGCGGATGACGCGCGGGCCTTGGCTCGGTGGCCCATATCGAAGACTGGAATCTGCACTGAGATTCCAGATGAGAAATTGTTGGCCGGCAAAGGCTTCGCAAAAAATGAATTCACTTCGTTCAGCAACGTCGTATTGCGGTTGTACTGCGCCACAAAGCTCATCTGCGGCAGGTAGTTTGTCTCTCTGTCACCCCTCGCCACCTGCTGTTTCGAGCGCGCCATCATCTGTGCGGCCTCAATGCCCGCGAGCCCTTTCGCCACAATATCCCCGCGGATCAGCGGAATCTCTGGAATACTGCCATGATCGGGCGTGATCGATCCCACCGGAAGCCCGGTCAACCCCGCTAGCTGCTCGCCAAGTGTGCCGGCCCGTCCTTCCAGCTGCTCGCGTTTGAGCTTGATCTGCGCCGCTGTCAGCCGCGCTTCCAGCAAAGCGTTCAGAGGATCGACGCCGGCCTCCGTTCTCTCCTGCTCGATGCTGACCAGTTGCCCCGCAAAGCCCTCTTCCTGACGCGCCGTTTCAAGTTCGCGACTGACCGTATCGAGCTCGATGTACGCCGTCGAGGCCTGCAGCGTAACCTGCTCGCGTGCATCCTTCAGGTTAGCCGTTGCGGCATGCAAACCTAATTTAGCCGCGTCGATATAGTGCTTTTGTGGAACACTGAAGACCATCGACTCCACCGTTGCTGTCCAGATTGACGGCGGCGAGCCGGTAAAACCAGTCTCAGGAAATACAGGCAGACCGGTTCCCAGAAGCAGAGAAGGAATCCCTACGTCCTTGGCCTCCGAGAGCGTCGCGCGTGCCTTGTCCATATCCGCTTGCGCTATCCGCACCGTAGTGCTGTTGCGCTGGGAAAGGTCCACGACGGTGGCCAGCGAGACCTGTGCTGCAAGAGGCGCAGATAGAAATGCAGCTCCAGCGGCGAGCAGGGCCGCCTGGCAGGTAACTCGGATTGGGCGTCCTATCTTCAACAATTCGCTTTCGTTCAAAACTTCAGTTCTAGAGCAGGTTTGTAGTCATGTGCCAGCGCCAGGGCCGCCGCGCGCTGCTCTTGTGCGCCGTTTCGGTCTCCAAGCTCCATAAGAATGCGTGCCAGGCGCGTATGGGCAACAAACGCCGGTGCCTCTTCCGTCTTCGTGGACTCGTTCAGATACTCTTGGAGCATCTTTGCTGCCAGCGCGGTGTTCCGATGCGATTGCACCAGCACCGATGCCCCGTTGAAAAGTGCCACGCCTGCCATCTTGTCCCGCTGCGCGGCCTTCACGCCATTCTGTACCGCTGTTTCCACGTCTGCACCCTGCGCACGCCGCCGATAAAAGCTTCCGAGAGTCATCCACTGGAACGCCGGGTGCTTGCTCACTGCAACGGCCTGCTTGTACTCACGCTCAGCGGTGCCGTAGTCCTTATTGCCTTCGGCGATGCGGCCGCGCAGCTCGTGCGCCCGCGCCTGATCCACCTGGTCTAGCTGCTGCGCAACCCCATTTGCCTTGTCCACACCGCCGCCAACCACCCCCGGGGCGCTCGCATAGAACTCGCCCAGATCCGCCAGCGCCTCCGCACTACGTGGGTCCAGGCGCACTGCCGTTTCAAACTCCGAGCGCACACGTTTCGCCAGCGAAAATGCGCTCATAAACGAGGCGCGCTCGGCCCGCTCGCCCAGGGCGCGGCCCAGCCACATGTGGTAACTGGAGGTTTCTCCGTCCATCCGAACCGCCTGCTCGCATTCGCTCCCTGCCGCATCCCAGTGCTCCAGCGTCAAAAGTACCCGGCATCGCAAATCGTGCACAGCTGCAGTCGAAGGAAGGGAATTCAGCTGGCTCAGAGCCTTGTCTGCCTCTCCCGACTGCAGCGCCGAACGCGCTTCAGCCAAAGGGTCAGCCAATGAGGCTGGTGCCGGCGCTGCACGCAAAGTCAAAGCCAGCGTCGCCAGCAAAGCTGCTGCGTGTGCCCGCCTCACTGTACCTGCTTGATCGGCATTCCCACCTGCAGGGGCTGTCCTGTCGTGGTTCCCGTCGCCACGACGTCGCCTTCCTGGAGCCCGGAAAGAATCGCAACCTGCGTCAGGTTGATCGTCCCGGTGGTCACGTTGGTCCTCACCAGCTCGTCCTTCACAACTTTGAAGACGTAGGGCTTGCCGGCTTCCGAGTAGAGAGCCTCCCGCGGAATGCTCAGGGCATCTGCCTGGCTGGCGGTCGTCACTTTCACCGTCACATTGGTTTCCGGCAGCAGGTCGCCGTCGCCGCCGTCGACTCCAACAATCACTTCCCCTACATTGCGCGTCGTGTACGTAATTACTGTCACCGGGGTTCGCGCGATATGTCCATGCCATACCTCCCACGGCTTCGCGTCCCACTTGATCTGGATTGGCTGGCCCACTGCCAGACGTCCGAGATCCGGCTCGTCGAAATAAGCGCGCACCCGCTCCCGGTGCAGATCGGCCATTTGCAGAAGAACCTTTCCGGCATCCACAAATTCAGTTGGCTTGGCATCCACCGTGTACACGGTGCCGGCAATTGGAGCTCGGTAGGAAGTTTTCGCTACCGCATCGCGGGCAGCAGCGGCATTGGCCTCCGCGTCGTTCAGCGCCGCTTGCGCCCGCGCAATCTCGGCGCTTGAATAGCGTTGCTGGCCACTCTGCTCTGCCGCCTGCAGGGCAGCGTTCGCTGATGTCAGTTGCTGTCGCGCTGCTGACACTTCGCTCGCCGAGGCCGCGCCTGTTGACTCGAGCTTCGTCAGCGCATCCAGGCTTCTCTGCGCCTGGTCGCGATCAATCCGGTCCCGCGCAATCTCCGCTGCCGAAGCCTGGCGCTGCTCCAGCGTGCCATTCTGCATCGTGGCTTCCAGCTGAGCCTGCGCTGCTTTCACGCCGCTCTCTGCCGTGGCCAGCCGCGCCCGCGCCTGCATATCGTCCAGCACGATCAGCAGCTTTCCTGCCGGCACCTGGTCTCCGGGTTGCGCATAAACAGCCTTCACTGTCGTCGCCAGCGGCGAGGTGTACTCGTACTTTGCTTCGGGTTCTACGCGGCCGTTCGTACTAAGCTCGGTGGTGAGCTGCGAGCGCATAACGCGCGCAACTTTCACCGGCAAGCGTTCCCTCGTTAAAGCGCGCACCGAGAAGAACACGATAACCAGCAGGACGGCGGCGCCCAGCCACAGCCATCTGCGGTCCAATTCCTTTCTTTCTTTAATCATCCACCTAACCTGAGTCAGTATATAAGACTCCAACACTGAGCCTGAGGGAGCGGAAAAAACAGTCTGCCGACCCTTTTGCCGCCCCCTCGTGCTTCGTACAATAGAGCCATGGTCGCGCAACCCCGCTATACCGATGACCACGCCAAGGCCGGTCTCGACTTCAAATTTCCCGCCATCGAAACATGGGAAAACCAGTTTCCGGGCTACGAAATCTCCATCGACGATCCCGAGCTCACTTCGGTCTGCCCAAAAACCGGGCTGCCCGATTTCGGCGTGCTCAACATCCGCTATATGCCGCGCAAACGCTGCCTCGAGCTCAAGTCGCTGAAGGAGTACCTCTTCAGTTATCGCAACCTTGGCATTTTTCAGGAAAACATTGTCAACCAGGTGCTGGAAGACGTGGTCAAGGCCTGCGACCCTGTCTGGACCGTTGTCCGGGGAGAATTCCGCCCTCGCGGCGGCATCGCTACCACCGTCGAAGCCCGGTGGCCGCGTCCGAAGAAATAGCTGGATCTCGTTGCTCGCCCGCGGTTGCCGTTCAGTTCTTTACGAGACAGCTTTGACTAACGCCTCGTAGCACTCAGCATCCAGCTTGTGGGGAACATCGCGCGCGATGATCGCAAGCGCCTCTTCAACCGCCATGCCACGGCGATACGGACGATCCTCGGTCAATGCGCCATACACATCCGCAACCGCGATGATGCGCGATTCGATCGACAACTGGCTCGCCCCCAGGCGATTGGGATAACCGCTTCCGTCCAGCTTTTCATGGTGCGCCCCTGCGATCACTGCCAGCTCTTCAAAGGGACCAACCCGCGACAGGATCTCGCGAGTCAAGCGTGGATGCTCCTGCACAACCTGCCACTCCGCCGCATCCAGCTTGCCCGGCTTGTCGAGAATGGAGTTCGGCACGCGCAGCTTGCCAATATCGTGCAGCAGCGCTGCGCGATGCACGAGCGTCCGTCTTTTTTCAGTCAGTTCCAGTTCTTCGGCAATCTTGCCGGCGGCGTCCGTCACTCCCAGCGAGTGCCGATAGGTGAAGGAGGATTTCGCGTCAACCACATCCGAAAATGCTTCGCAGATCAGGTCGATGTCCGATGCTTCGAGCTCGGCCACCGTAGGCGGCGCCAAATCCAATGCCGCCTCTCTTGTTTCGTCCTCCGAGCTGCTCGGCAGGGCAGATTCCCAGAGCGCGCCGTCGCGGTCCAGCCCTTCAGCAATCCGCACCAGCTCAGGATCGAACCAATGCCGGCTGCGCTCGCGCAGAACCTCGATCGCTTTCCCGGTCCCTTGCTCCGAAGCAAAGACGTCCAGATGCTGCGCAACCGCCAGAATGCGCCCTTCGATTGGAATCTTGTTTCCCTTGCGACGCTCCGGGTAGCCGCTGCCGTCCCAATGTTCGTCCAGGCCGCGCACTGCCTCCGCGGACACTTCTCCCAGCCCCAGCTTGCGCAGAATATGCGCGCCCCGATCGCAACGAAGGCCGATCATCTCTTCGTTGTTGCGATGCTGCGTCAGCCCGATGCGGACGATGCCTGCCGCGCGGCGCAGCGGTCCGGCTTCGGGTAACACAGTCTTCCAAAGCAGGCGCAATGTCGAGAGCTTCGGCTGGCTCGGCTTGGTCCAGTCTTCAAACTTTACCCCCGCCTTCACTTCTCGCTCGTCGCCGCCGCCAATAATCTGGCACAGGCGCCCTGCATTGCTGCTGCAGCCTACATCCTTCAACAGCAGCGCGTAATAAAGATCGGCGAGTTGGTCGGGAGCAAATCCCAAGGCCCTGGCAAGACGCATCCCAAGCAGGCAACTCCGCAGCGCGTGGCCCGGCACCGCCCCCTCTGTCAAATCGAGCGCGAAAGAAAGCGCCGAAAGAATTTCGGCCAGGGAAATACTCGCTTGCTGATCCGAGGCCGAAGGACGCTGGGTCCACGGCGCCGCAGCGTGAGTTGCCATCTCTGCCTCCCAGGTATCGAAGTAACTCTCTCTCTGTCTATTGGGAATCAATCCCGTACTAAGAGAAGTTACCAATGCGAGAGGACGATCACACTCCCACGAAGGTGGAACCTTTTGCAAACTCAACGATTTATGGACAGATGTGGATGTAATCGATAGAGATTCACCGGCGCGCAGTGGAGCTGCCCCGAATTTGCATGCCACTGATCCTGCTCGGCGCGGCTATGGGATAATCAGCACGCGCCGCATTCCTCTTAAGCGAGACCGATTGGCCGATTCGCTCCCAACCCTCCGCCCGCGCTTCCATCCCGCTCTGGGCACCTTCCTCCTGCTTCTCGCGCTCAACCTGCTCAACTACATCGACCGCTACATCCTCCCCGGCGAAGTCTCTCTCATTCAGCGCGAATTCCACTCGACCGATCAGCAGATGGGCGCGCTCACCACCGCGCTGTTCATCACCTACATGCTCGTGGCTCCGCTCACCGGTTGGCTCGGCGACCGCTTCCCGCGCAAGCCTCTCATTGTCTGCGGTGCTGTCCTATGGAGCCTTGCCACCCTTGCCACCGGCTGGGTTCATGACTACACCACGCTCTATATTCGTCACGCCCTGGTAGGCGTCGGCGAAGCCACCTTCGGCATCTACGCCCCGACGGTCCTCGCCGATTTCTACCCGGAGCGCGAACGCAATCGAATCCTCTCGTTCTTCTACATCGCCATCCCCGTCGGGGCCGCTCTCGGCTATCTCGCCGGCGGCCAGATGGGTTCGTTGTGGGGGTGGCGTGCACCTTTTCTCGTCTGCGCCATCCCTGGCCTCGTCATCGCGGCGCTCTATCTGTGGATCGGCCGCGAACCGCAGCGCGGCGCAAGCGACCACCTCAAAGCCACCGCCAATCGCTCCACCGTCCTTGGCTTGCTCCGGAATCCCGCCTTCCTCACCGCTACCTTCGGCCTCGCCACCCTCACCTTTGCCATGGGCGGCATCTCGGCCTGGGTTCCCGAATTCCTCCGCCGATCCGCAGGCTTCTCCGTTGGCAAGGCCAGCCAGGTTGTCGGCGCGGCTACCGTGATCGACGGCATAGCCGGTACCCTCATCGGCGGCATGATCGCGCAACGCTGGCTGCGTACCAATCACCGCGCGCTTTATCTGCTCTCTTTCTGGAGCGTCGCTCTCACCTTACCCTGCGGCATTCTCCTCTTCTTCGGCCCCATGAGCTGGGTGCTGCCAACACTGTTTGCCGCCGAGTTCTTCCTCTTCCTCAACACCGGCCCGCTCAACACCGCCATCGTCAATTCAGTTTCAGGCCAGGTCCGCGCCACCGCCGTCGGCTTGAATCTCTTCATCATTCATTGCTTCGGCGACACGTTCTCGCCTCAGATCATCGGAGCCATCAGCGACCGCACCAATCTCTCCATCGGCCTGGGCTCTACGCTGGTCTTTCTCGTTTTCTCCGGCATCATCCTGCTCGCCGGCGCGCGCGTAGCTCCCCCGGTAGAATAAGCAGGATGCACGCCGGTCTCGTCCATTCGATTATCCTTGGCCTGGCGTGGCTCATCGCTCTGATCTGGTTCCGCCACTCCGTGATGGCGCTGTACGGAATCCGCTCCATGCTCGATCTCACCGAGCTCGATCGGCGCACTTTGCCCCCGCTCCCTCCAGACGATTCGCCGCATGTGACCGTGCTTGTTCCCGCGCGCGACGAGGCCGAGTCCATCGAAACAACGTTGTGCTCGCTGCTCGCGCAAACAGGACTCCGCCTCCAGATCATCGCCATCGATGACCGCTCCACCGACGGCACCGGCGAGAAGATGGATGCGCTCTCAATCGAAGCCGCTCTGAGCCCTCACACATTTGAAGTGCTGCATCTGCGGGAACTGCCTTCCGGCTGGCTCGGCAAGCCCCACGCGCTCGCCCGCGGAATCGACCGCGCCAAGGCGCCCTGGCTTCTGTTGACCGACGGCGACGTCCTCTTCGCTCCCGAAGCGCTGCATCTCGCCCTGCGCACGGCCATGCGCAAGAAAGCCGATCACTTCGTATTGGGACCGACGCTGCTATCCGGCTCTCTCGGCGAGAGCGCGATCGTGGCAAACCTGCAGATCCTTGGTCATTTCGTCGCTCGCTTGTGGAAGATCGGAGATCCCAACGCAAAGGACGCATTCGGAGTCGGTGGCTTCGGTCTTGTGCGCCGCGAAGCTCTCGCCGCCATCGGCGGCATGGAACGTCTGCGGATGGAGGTCGTCGAAGACGTCTCGCTCGGTTGGCTCATCAAGAGGGAACTGCGCGGGCATTCGTTGATGGTGCTCGGCCCGGGGCTGGTGCGCCTGCACTGGGTTCGCGGGACGCTCGACATCGTGCGCCTCCTCGAAAAAAACGGTTTCGCCGGAATGCGCTACAGCGTCCCTCTCATGCTCGCCGCATGCTTCGCCCTGCTACTCCACGCACTCGTTCCCCTGGTCGCACTTGCCGCGGGCCCGTGGGGCATCGCGGCCACAATTCTTACCTACTTGGGCATCGCCCTCTGCATTCACGCCAACCACAAGCTCAACGGACGCTCACCCTGGCTGGCGTTGTTCTTCGCCCCCTGCGTGTTGATCTTTGTCTTCGCTTTTCTTCGCTCAACGATCCTCACCCTGACTCGGGGTGGAGTCGCCTGGCGCGGAACGCTCTATCCGCTAGCGGAGTTAAAGGAGCACATGGTCCCGTTCCGCATGGGTTAGAGGCCCGTGACGACGGGTTGAGAGTCTAAAAATCCATAACAAAACAGAGCTTGTCATTCTGAGCGAAAGGGGCCCCGAACGCATTTCAGTTCGGGGGTGGTAAGCGAAGAATTTCCTGAACGGAGTGAAGGATCTGCTGGCACCGCGTTCTTTCAAGAACTTCAGACTCAGGGCACCAGCTCCGCTTACCGCGCCCCCACCAACTCTTCGCTCTTAGCTCCTTGCCCGTAATGGCTCTGCACGTAGTTGTCGAGAATCTGCTTGAACTCCGCGACGATCGTGTCGCCGCGCAGCGTCGTGTGAGAGCTTGCCATCCACATACACCGGGCGCCATCGGATCTTCGAAGGTGCCCGGCAGGCTGATGCCCAGGTTCGCGTGCTTCGACTCGCCGGGCCCGTTCACCACGCAGCCCATCACCGCCAGCTTCAGCTCTTCCACGCCGGGATACTTCTTGCGCCACTCCGGCATCGAGGTCCGCAGATAGCTCTGAATCTGCTCGGCCAGCTCCTGGAAATACGTGCTCGTCGTGCGTCCGCATCCTGGGCAGCTCGTCACCTGCGGCATAAAGCTGCGAATCGAGAGCGACTGCAGAATCTGCTGCGCCGCCTGCACTTCTTCCGTGCGGTCGCCGCCCGGCTTCGGCGTCAGGCTCACGCGAATCGTATCGCCGATGCCCGCCAGCAGCAGCGGCGCCAGTCCAGCCGTCGAGGCAATCAGCGCCCTTCGAACCCATGCCGGCTTCCGTCAGCCCCAGGTGCAGCGGATAGTCGCAGCGCGCCGCCAGGCTCGTGTACACGTCGATCAGATCGCGCACGCCGCTAACCTTCGCCGACAGGATAATCTGGTCGTGGCCCAGCCCGTAGCGCTCTGCGGCCTTGGCGGAGTCCAGCGCGCTCACCACCATCGCTTCCATCATCACGTCGCGCGCGGGCAGCGGGCTCGGCCTTCTTGCTGTTCTCGTCCATCATCCGCGTCAGCAGCGCCTGGTCCAGCGATCCCCAGTTCACGCCGATGCGCACCGGCTTCTGGTTCTCGACCGCGCACTCCACCATCGACCTGGAAATTGTCGTTGTCCTTCTTGCCGATCGACGCATTGCCGGGATTGATGCGGTACTTCGCCAGCGCCTGCGCCGTCGCCGGATACTTCTTCAGCAGCAGGTGCCCGTTGTAGTGGAAGTCGCCGACGATCGGCACCCGCATGCCGCGCTTGTCCAGGCCCTCCACAATATGCGGAACCGCCGCCGCGGCCTCCTCGTTGTTCACCGTGACGCGCACAATCTCCGAACCCGGCCAGCGCCAGCGCCGCAACCTGCTCAATCGTTCCCGCAACATCCGCCGTGTCGGTGTTGGTCATCGACTGCACGACAACCGGAACTTCCCAGCCCACGCGAACGTGTCCAATCTTGACGGTGCGCGTCTTCCTGCGCTGAATCTCTGGCATATCGACCTCACTTCCAGTTTACCTTTACTCCGCATTTCACTGGAAACCCTTTGTGAATGAGAGCCTTCGCTGTTACCAGCCTTCCCCCTGGCCGAAATCTTCCCGACGTTATTGCATCCAAAGGGCCCCGCCCATCCTCCTTGCGCCTCGGCGGATGTCCTGCCAAACGAGTACAATCAACGATCATGGAGTTCCGTCGTTTTCGCCGTTTTCTCGCGCTCGCACTCGTTCTCGGGTGTTCCGTTGGCCTCTCTCTTCTTGCCCAGGATTCGAACCGGCGCGGCCGCAAATACAAATCGCCGCCGCCGACCTCGCGCATCCAGGTCACCGTCCTGCGTAACGACGATGGAAAACCCATTCGGAACGCCGCCGTCGTCTTTCATCTCGAAGGCGACAAAGGCAATATGGAATTGAAGACCGATGAAGACGGGAAAGCATCCATCGACGTCTTGCCCACAGGTTCCAAAATGCTCCTTCAAGTGCTCGCAAAGGGATTCCAGACCTACGGCAAGGACTACACAATCGATCAGCCAGAAATGGACCTCGAGGTCAAGCTGAAAAGGCCGGCCCATCAGTACTCGATCTACGAAAACCATCCGGAGGCCGCGGTCCAGGGAGACGGCGCAGGCAAGGACAAGCCGTCCGACTCAGACAAGGGCGGAGCGGCGAAGGACAAGAAAGACCAGCCCGCAGAGACTGCCGATCAGTCCGGTGACAAGCCTGTCTCCAATCAGCCGCAGCCCCAGATTTAAACGGGCTCGAATCGGATATCCGCATCCCTCCCATGCACGCCCTCGCTCTGCACGGAAAATCGGCCCTTGTCACAGGAGGCGCCCGGCGCATTGGCCGTGAGATCGCTCTCGTTCTTGCGCGTGCCGGCGCTGACGTCACCATTACCTATCGTGAATCCGAGTCCGACGCGCACAACACCGTAGTTGAAATCCTGCGCCTCGAGCGGCGCGCTCAGGCCATCTCCTGCAACGTCCGCTCGGAATCTTCGGTCCGCGCCGCCGTCGCCGCCACCATCGCATTTCATGGCCGCCTCGACATCCTTGTCAACAATGCCGCGATCTACGAAACTGTTCCGCTCGACCAGATCACGGTCGAACAGTGGGATGCCATTTTTGAAATCAATACCCGCGGCCCTTTCCTCTTCGCGCGCGAGGCGCTCCCTCATCTGCGTTCAACCCACGGGAGAATTATCAACCTTGGATCGCTCGGCGGACTGCACCCATGGCCGACCCATGGCCACTACTGCGCCTCCAAAGCCGCTCTCCACATGCTTACCGAAGTGATGGCGAAGTCTTTCGCACCTGAGGTGGTGGTGAACTGCGTCGCTCCCGGCTGGATCGACCAGAACGATAAAGGCGAAGATGCGGCCACTCAGTATGCCGCCAGGACTCCGATGCGGCGCAATGGCACCGCCGCCGACATCGCTGAAGCGGTGTTGTTCTTCGCGGCGAATGCCAGTTTTGTCACCGGACAGATTCTTGCAGTCGATGGTGGCCTAGCGCTTTAAGGCCCAAACTTCTCCTGAGTCTAAAGTCCATAACACAACAGAGCTTGTCGTTCCGGAGGGAGCAGGGGGCTTCCAGCCCCCTGATAACCGGTGCAAATTTCGGGGCCTTCAGGCCCGGATTTATGAGATACAAGACAAGTTCAACACCTTGTCATTCAGAGCTTCTTGGGGCAGAGTTTGGGGGTAGTAAGCGAAGAATCTCCTGAACGAAGCGAAGGATCTGCTGGTCAGTGTTGATCAATCCGCCCGACCCTGAGTGCCCAAGACTAGCGCGAGAACAGACGCCCCCAAAAGCCCGGCTTCTTCGCGTTCTGCGCATCCGCCCCGTTCTCGACCGTCTTAGCTTCGATCGTCCGTCGCACATCGAACTTGAGCGGCACGCGCTCCAGCAGACCCGCAGGCTCTGGTTGCTCTGGTAGCGGCACGCCTTCCACCGCGGACCTGGGGTTCCTTACACACAGTCGCTCGGCGGTCTCGACTCCGCATCGTTTGGCCACGTAGGTATAGCCCTTGCGCAGATGTGGCGGCCTCCGCTCCGGATGATGCGCATCGCTCGCCAGAAAATGAATCCAGTTGCGCTCCAGAAGGGCATTCGCAAATGCTTCCGCCGACCGGCCATATCTCCCGTAGAGCGACGCTGACGTCACCTGCACCAGGCATCCGCCGCGCATCCACTCCGCCAGCAACTCCGGGTTGCGGCCCATCGCGGAATTCCGTTCCGGATGCGCAAGAATCAACGTATAGCCTGCCGCCTGCAACTGCTTCATCGCTTCAACCAGGGACGGCGGAATCAGCATGTCCGGGAATTCGATCAACAGGTATCCCTTCCCATCGATCGAGTAGCGCGGCGGATTGGCCAGCGCTTCTTTAATGTTTTCCGCGTTCATATGGAATTCGCAGCCCAGGCTCAGATTTACCACGTCAATCAGCTTCGAACGCAGCTCTGCGAACCGTTCGTTCACCAGCGATTCCTGGTACGGATATTCATGGCTCGCATGTGGCGTGCACACGATGTGGGTGACACCTTCCAACGCAGCCTCGCGCGCCATCGCCAGCGAGGTTGCAAGCTCCGGCGACCCGTCGTCTACTCCGTATAGAAGATGAGTGTGAATATCGATCATGGTCGCGCTTGAAGCAACCTACTTTACCGCCAGAGCCTCAACCATCGAAGCGAATACCTTCCAGCCATCGGCCGATCCCAGCAGCGTCTCACTCGATCGGTCCGGATGCGGCATCATCCCAAGCACGTTGCGTCTTTCGTTCAGGATGCCTGCAATGTTGCTCAACGATCCATTGGGATTCGCCTCGCGCGTAATTTCGCCCGCCGGCGTCGCATAGCGGAAAGCAATCCTGTCGTCCGATTCAAGCCGATGCAGATCTTCGGGAGTGCAGAAGTAGTTGCCTTCCATATGCCCGATCGGAATCCGCACCACCTCGCCCTTGATGAGCTGATGAGTAAACGCGCTGTCGGTTGTCTCTACGCGCAGGTCTACCTGTTTGCAGATGTATTTGAGACCGGCATTACGCATCAGGGCTCCGGGCAAAAGACCCGCCTCGGTCAGAATCTGAAAACCGTTGCAGATGCCGAGCACCAGGCCACCTTGATCGGCAAACCTTTTCACCGCTTGCATCACCGGCGAAAACCGTGCGATGGCGCCCGTGCGCAGATAGTCGCCATAGGCAAATCCACCCGGCACCAGCACCGCGTCCACTCCCTGCAGATCCTCGGAATCGTGCCACAGAAACGTGACCGGCTGATGAGCCACCTCGGCGATCACGTTGTATGTGTCGTGGTCGCAATTCGAGCCAGGAAAAACCAGGACGCCGAATTTCATGACTCTAGGGTATCAGCTTGGCTGGCAGGGGAGTGCACCGGTCGGGGCTCAGCCCTGAGAGCGCATCGGTGGAAGTATCTTGTTCCGTCGCAGCACATCGATGCAGCGCAGGAGTCCATGGTCATTCGTCAAAATCACACAATGCTTTCGGACTGCCACCGAGCAAAGCAGCATATCGATCGGGCCGCATTGGACGCCATGCCCACGGCAAAGATTGAAGAGGCGCGCCGCTTCAACGTAATCCAAACTCCCCGGTTCCTCGTCAGGAAACGGCGCGAGTAGCTTTTCAGTCTTTTCAAACTGGGATTGGTCCTTGATTTCCGAAAGAATCTCCTGACGAATCGGGCCGATCATCACCACGTTGCCATCTTGAATGACCTCAGTCAGACGCGCGACTAGCCGTACCTCATCGGCCGTTAGCGAACCCTTAACCTTGCGCCGCAGAGCGAGCGACCAAATGCAGGCATCGACGAGCACCCTCATTGCTTGCCGGTGTCGATTCGATCGAGTCGCCGAGCCCTCTTGTAGTCGTAATTCGGGTCCAGATCCACTGTTCCGAAGTGTTCCAGAATCTTAAGCTGCTTCCGCCGACGTACATACTCATCCAGCGCTGCAGTAACAGCTTCCTTCTTGGTCGCGTGCCCACCAATACGCCGGGCTTCGTCAATGAGCTTGTCGTCGAGCGCCAGGTTAGTCGCCATCGCAGCACCTCTCTGTGTATAGTATCACACATTAGAATGTGTGACGATGTGCTGTTGAAAAGATGGCCTCCCCGGGATCTGCGCGTTTTCAGCAAAATCCCGAGATGCCAATCAGTAGGCTACTTGCAACTCCAACCCCTTGCCTACGTCCGGAACCAGCGCCGTAATCCGATGGTGCTCGCTGTCGTACACCGTCGAAACCGGACCTGCGTTCGTTCCATCCAGCATGGACGCCGTCGCGGTGGCTGCCGCTTTCCTTGCCCCGTACACCTCCACCGCAAGCTGTTTCCACCAGGGCCCATAGCTGCCCTCGTGCGAAGCTACCGTTACCACGATCCCCTGCGCACTTAGCCGGCATGCGAACTTGACCCGAAGATAGTCGCCCTTTCTGAAGTCGTAGCTCACGCCATCGTCCAGGTAGAGGCTGCCTTCGCAGTCATTGCCGATCGCGGTCGGTGGATACACCCGCAGCGTCAGCGGGCCTTCGGGCTTCTCGTCCGTGCTCTCCACCAGCGGCTGCTCCGGAACAATCGCGCCCGCCCGCACAAACACCGGCAGCGTATCCAGCGTTCGGTGGATCCGTACTTCAGGCTGCACTACTGCGGAGTTGTCGATTGCCTTTCGCCCGGTACTCGCGTCCACGCGCGCGCCGGTCCAGTAGTCGTACCAGCCCACCGGCGGCAAGCCGACTGTATAGTCGTCCACCTCGTCGGGAAAAGGGCTCTGCGCAATCAGCAAGTCACGCCCCAGCAGAAACGCGCCGCCATTCGCCAGATCCAGCGGCTCTCCGTCCACTGAGCCCTTTGGAAATTCCAGAAACAGCGGCCGATTGATCGGCAGACCCGTGCGGCTCATCTCCTCGGCGGTCGTGTAGAGATAGGGAAGCAGCCGGTAGCGCTCTTCGATATACCGCCGACGCAGATTCACGTCCTCCGGCGTGCCGTTCTCCCATGGCTCTTGCGGATGTGTACCAATCGCCGTATGGTCGCGATCAATCGGTTGAAACGCCGCTACCTCGAGCCAGCGCGTCAGCAGTTCGGGTTGCGGCGATGCGGCAAACCCGCCCACATCCGCGCCCGCCATCGCAAAACCGCTCAGACCCAGGTTCAGCAACTGCGGGACCGTCTGGCGCAGGTGGCTCCAGTTACTCGAATTGTCGCCGGTCCACGTCACCGCGTAACGATGTCCGCCCGCATAGCTGGCCCGCGTCATCACAAACGGACGCAGGTTCGGTTCCAGCTTCAGCAGACCCTCGAACGTTCCTCGCGTGTTCTGCATCCCAAAGACGTTGTGAATTTCTAAGTGCGTTGCCGTGCGCGTCGCGAACCCCGGCTCCTCGATGCGATGCTGCACATCGTCCGGCATGGTCTTCGATGCCACTTGGAAAATGGCCGGTTCATTCATGTCGTTCCAAAACCCAGCCACGCCCTTCTTCATAAAGTCGGAGTAAAGCGTGCCCCACCACGCGCGCGACGCTTCTCGCGTGAAATCAGGAAACACGGCTTTGCCTGGCCACACCACGCCCACATACGTCGATCCATCCGCGTTCTTCACGAAGTGATCGCCGCCTGTGCCTTCGTCATACGGCTTGTACCCCGCATTCGGTAGCGCGGCAATGTGCAGGTCAGTGATCAACACCGTGCGCAGATGCTCCGCTTTCAGGTCCTTGATCATCTGATCGAAATGCGGAAATCGCTCCGGGTCAACCGTGAAAGGCCGATTCTTCAGCTGATAGTCGATATCCAGCCAGATTACGTCTGAAGGGATGCGTTCGCTGCGTAGCATCCCCGCGATGCGTCGTACTTCGGCCTCGGGGTAGTAGCTGTAGCGCGACTGCTGATAGCCCAGTGACCAGAGCGGCGGCAACGGCGTCTTGCCCGTCAGCCACCCCCACTCTTCCACCACTGCCTTCGGTTCAGGCCCATACAGAATGTAGAAATCCAGCGGACCGCTCTCCGACCCGAACGAATACCCGTTCCGATATTCCTTGTTGAACTCGAAGCTCGCACGCCACGTGTTATCAAGAAAAACACCCGCGGCCTCGCCCTTCCGAAAGGTCATGAAGTAGGGAATCGATTTGTAGATTGGATCAGTCGACTCCTGCCAACCGAAGGCGTCTGTATTCCAGTCGGTGAACGCCTCGTTCCGGCGATCGAGCGGCCCCGGCTTATCACCCAAACCGAAATAGTGCTCGTCGTCCGGCGACTTCATGAACACGCGAAACTCCGTGCCGTTGAACTCGATCGAGCGGCCGGGCAACTGCTCCGCCACCACATGCCCCTGCAGGTCGGTGACGCTCAGTTCCAGCGGGTCCCTGTGCACCGTTACTTGCAGCTTGGCCGTCTTGAACCCCACTGCTGTTGCCGTGGAGTCCTGGGCCACTGCGACCGACGCCGTGCGCGACGCCGGCAGCACTGCCCACGACGCATCTTCCGGTAGTTGTCCCGTCGCACCCACGCGCACCCGCAACACATCGTCGCGCAGCGCAGTTATCTGCATCACCGCTGCGCCCGAGCGGATCTCAATTCCGTTATTGATTGGCCGGGAAGCGGTGACCCGGTCCAGCCGGACAAAGCCCGATTTCTGCTGGGCCTCACCGGTTGCATTCGCTTGTGATGTTGCGGCTAAAAACAAAACTGCAAATACTGCAAACAGGAAAAATCCTGTCTTTCGCACTGAGCACCTCAAAGGGAGCTATTTTTTTGCTGCCCAACAGCATAATCCCTTCGCCATGCCCATGGGAACGACCGAGTGTAACCTACTGCGCTGCCTTCAGCGCCTCCGCCTGGCGCCGAGCCTGGGCCACAAACCCGCCTTCCTCGGTGGACTCCTTCTCCAGCGTGTCCAGGTTGATCGCTACATTGGCCAATGCGCCCTCAAGCCCTGCACGTGCCAACGCAATGGCCGTGGTCAGATCCGAGCTCATATTAGGACTCGTGATCGGCCTCAACTCCTCCGCAATCCGTCGCACCTCGGCCAAGCGCTCCGCCACACTCAGAGGTACGCTGGTTGCCTCGCGCAGCGCCGCCGCAATCAGCTTGCTCCCGTCTGCCGAATCCTTCGCCGCCCGGTAGGCCGTGCGCACATCGTTATACGACGCCGCATCCCCGTCGATCGCTGTCTTCAGCTCTTCGCGCAGCAACGCCAGTCTGGCCAATGCCTCGCTCAACTGGCTCTCAAACTGCACATACGCCTTCTTGCCGCGCGACAGGCTCGCTACCATCGTGGCCAGCCCGGCAGCCATGGCCCCACTGGCCGCCGCCGCACTGCCGCCTCCGGGAGTTGCCGTCGGCGCCGCCAATTGTTCAATAAAGGGCTCGACGCCTGCTCGCAACCCGCCAACAACGGTCTTGCCGCTCATCACCCCCGCCAGCCGGTTCTCCAGAATGAGCGATGAATCGAAGTTTTCCACCTGCAGGAACCACTCCGCGGCCTGCTCCAGCGCTGCCTTCGGAATCAGTCCCACGATCTCGCTCGAAACCGGAGCCACCCCGTACCGCGCTGCTTCCCGCTTCACAAACTCGAACACCCGATGAATCGGCGTCTGCTCAAAATCCGTCAGGTTCATCGACACCTGGGCCAGCCCCCGCACCAGGAATCCCGCACCCTTCACAAACCGCAGACCGCCCGTCGAAAAGCGCACCGCCTTAGCGATCTTCTTGGCGACGTTCACATCCGGCGTATTTAGAAAAATGTTGTAGGCGATTAGAGCCTTTCGCGCGCCCACCACCGTCGCTCCCGCCGTGGGATGCACCCGCGCCTCGCCAAAGTCCGGCTTCCGCGCAGGATTGGTCGCGATATCCTCACGAATCCCTTCAAATTGTCCCCGACGAATATTCTCCAGATTCTGACGCTCCGGTGTCGCAGCTGCCGCTTCATACAGGTACGTGGGAATCTGATACCTCTTCGCAATCTCCGCGCCCACCCGCTTGGCCATCGCCACGCAGTCATCGAGCGTCACGCCGTCGATGGGGATAAAGGGAATCACGTCGGCGGCGCCCATCCGTGGATGCGCACCCTGGTGTTTGGTCAGGTCGATCAGCTCGGCAGCCTTGCCCACGCCGCGAATGGCGGCCTCTTCAATCGCCTCTCGGTTTCCAACAATGGTGATGACGCAGCGATTGTGGTCCGCATCCATCTCCCGGTCCAGCAGGTAGACACCTGGCACCTTCATCGCTTCGACAATCGCATCAACTTTGGCCGCGTCGCGGCCCTCAGAGAAATTCGATACGCATTCAACAAGTGTGTTTGGCACGAGAGAAGAATAACGACCTGTCCGGCGGCCTCGCAAGCAAGAGGAGATCCGCAAGCAAATCTCAAGAGAAAACGTTAGGAGCGGATTGCTATCATGGTCCGCAATGGAAAACGATTCCGCGCGTCTGCAGACATTCGCGGCCGAATACACGGCTGCATGGTGCAGTCAGAATGCCGCGAGCGTACCGGCTTTCTTTGCGCCCGACGGCTCGCTCACCATCAATGACGGCACGCCTTCGGTGGGCACAGCCGCCATTACGGCCGCGGCGCAGTCCTTCATGACCGCTTTCCCCGACCTGCATGTCGCGATGGACAGCCTGGTAGTGAGGGAGGAACGCATCGAGTACCACTGGACCTTGACCGGCTCCAACACCGGCCCCGGCGGGTCCGGCAACCCGGTGCGCATCAGCGGATACGAGTCCTGGCAGATTGGCGCGGATGGCCTCATTGCTTCGTCGCAGGGACACTTCGATGCCGACGACTACCGCCGCCAGATCGCACGTCCTGCGTAGAAACGGATGAAGAAGATTCCAGCGATGAAATTACTTCTTCATCCGCCCCCCTCGCCCTCCCAACCCCTCCAGCGCTATCGTCGATATCAGCAGTTCCCTTGCGGGACAATCGCAGAACGCAAAATGCACATTCGGAGGCCAGGGAAGTAGCCATGTCGGGCACAACCGCCATCGTCAACATCGGCCAGCTCGTCACCCTCGCCGGGCCGGCGCGTCCCCGCGTCAGCACCGAATTGCACGAACTAGGGATCATCCGCGACGCCGCCATGCTCATCGAAGACGGCCGCATCGTCGCCACTGGTACTTATTCCGCACTCCTCTCCGAAATCCCGCTCCACGCAGCGCTCATCGATGCGGGAGGACGCTGCGTCACCCCCGGCTTCGTCGATGCGCACACCCATCTTTGCTTCGCCGGCAACCGTGCCGCCGAATTCGAGCAGCGCATTGCAGGCGCAACCTACCAGCAAATCGCCGCTGCCGGCGGAGGCATTCTCCGCACCGTCTCTCTCACCCGCGCCGCCACCGTCGACCAGTTACTCGCCTCAACCCGCCGACACCGCGACTGGATGCTCCGCTCCGGCACCACGACCATGGAAGCCAAATCCGGTTACGGCCTCGATCGCGCCACCGAGCTGCGCATGTTGCAGGTCATCGCGCGCATCGATTCCGAGGGTCCCGCGCGCCTCATCCCCACGCTGCTCGCCGCCCACACCGTCCCGCCGGAATTCGCTTCCCGCCGCGCCGACTATGTCCGCTGGATCGTCGAAGAGCTCATCCCCGAAGTCGCGAAAGCGCGCCTGGCCCGCTACTGCGACGCCTTCTGCGACGACCACGCCTTTACCGTCGATGAAACCCGCAGGGTCTTCATCGCCGCAAAGGAGCACGGCCTCCGTCTGCGCATCCACGCCGAACAATTCCGTCCGGGCACCGGAGCAGAACTGGCTGCCGAGCTGGGCGCAGTCACCGCCGACCACCTCGAGACCGTCACCGACGACGCGCTTCACCATCTCCGCACCGCCGGCGTGCAGCCCGTTTTGTTGCCAGGCTCGGTTTTCGCGCTCGGCCGTACCCAATACCCGCCCGCGCGTCGCATGGTCGAGATCGGCCTCGCCATCGTGCTCGCAACGGACTTCAACCCCGGCTCTTCGCCCATCGCGTCCATGCCCTTGATGCTCTCGCTGGCCTGCCTGCAGATGGGCCTGTCGCCCGCCGAAGCCCTCTCCGCCGCCACCATCAACGCCGCCTATAGCCTCGAGCTCGGCAGCAGCATCGGCTCCCTCGAGCCCGGCAAAGAAGCCGACTTCGTGATCCACGAATTCGAGGATTACCGCGAGCTAGCCTACTTCATCGCCGCCCCCACGCGCCCCCGCGTCTTCGTAGCCGGCAACGAAGTGACCTTTTGAGTGAGAAGTGGTCATCCTGAGAACCCGCGTGCTTGGGGCCCCTCGGGCGCTCCAGCGAACGTGGGGTAAGCGGGGCGAAGGATCTGCTGTTCGGTGCTCCACGGGAACGCACGAACCTACGCACCCATCTCCCTCGTCCGCGCCCTTCGCCGTTCCAACACAAACACCGCGACACCCGCACCCACCAGCACCGCCGTCCCACCCACCACCTTCAATACCGCCAGCGGCTTGTTGGGGTCATCGCCTGCCGGAAAGGCCGACAGCACAATCGTCAGCGCCACACTCGCCAGTCCCACTGAAGCCAGCAGAACGGCCACCGGCTTCCCGCCTGGCACCCGCCGCACCTCAGGCCCCGTCGGCCGGCCCTGCAGCTTGATCATCGCGGCAAACAGAAACAAGTAGGGCAGAAAGAATGAGATGATCCCCATCGCTACCAGCACGTCGTACGCGCCGCGTACTGTTGTGCCTGCCTGTCCTGCAAGCGCCACCACGATCCCCGCCAAACCGTACGCGCCAATCGCCACCCACGGCGTGCGGTAGCGCGGATGAATCTTCCCAAAGGCCGACGGCAGGTAGTGATCGATGCCGGCCACAAACGGCAGCCGCGAGGTCGACGACAAATACGCCGCCGCGCCTCCCACCGCGTTCAGCCCCACCAGCAGTGCGAGCGGCGCCAGCATCCATTCAACCCCAATCCGCGTGGTCAGCGCACGGATGCCATTGATAAATCCGTCCGGGCCCCCGACCGCATCCGGCGGAAGCGCCACCAGCAAAGCGCCCGTCCCGCCAATATAGGCGAACGCAAGAATCGATCCGCCTACCAGGATTGCCCACGGAATCACCCGTCGCGGATTCTCAATCTCTCCGCCCATCGCCGACGCCGCTTCCAATCCGCTGAAGGCAAAAAACACGCTGGACCAGAAGACCGCATTATCGAATGTCCAGTGCGGCGCAAAGCTCGGCAGCGGATACTTGATCGCCGGTCCGAATTTCCAGTACGACACGCCGGCCAACACCAACAAAGCAGCCATCGGGATCAGCCCGCCCAGCGCGCTCACATTGTTCAGCCATTTTCCGGCATCGACTCCCCGAATATTCAGCAATGTGATTGCACCCAGCCACAGCGTCGAAAACAGGAGATAGTACATCGGGCTCGCGCCCAGCATGCGCCCCCGCGCGCCAAACGCAAACAATGTCGATGCCGCGCCAAAATACAGCACGCCGGAGAAGTACGGCAGGTTGCTCATCCAGTAGGTCCACGCAGCAATGAATCCGGCAAAATCGCCGAACGCTTCGCGTGTCCACACATAGATGCCGCCCTCGTCGGGAAGCCGAGACGAAAGCTCCATCACGCTTGCTGCCAGGGGAATGAAGAAGCACGTCAGCGCCGCAACCCACACAATAAGGATGCTGGGTCCCGCGGCAGCCGCTGTCGCTGCCCAGCGGACGCTTAGGCCGCTTACGACATAGAAGAGCACCAGGTCGCGGAAGCGAATGCCTCGCTTGAGCGTGGGAGTCTGCGCCATGATTTGTTCTCCAATCGCTGTAGAGTGAAAGCACATCTCATACGTGGCTTTTTCATCGAGAAAAGGCCACCTTGCTCGACCCTCGAAGTGCCATAGATAAATTGGAGGACAGCTCTTGTACGGCGGAGCATACCAGACCCCTGCTCACGGAACAATCCTAATCCTATGACCGCACAAGACTTCCATGCTTCACTGCTCAGGCTGCACGCCTCCTGTCCGGCCTTTAAGCGGAGGTCTCCACTTCGAGCAACACAACCAACAGTGCCTGCTCTTGCCGCATCTGCACCCTCCCGGTCTCGATCGCGTCATTACTTAGGGTTAGCCCCGAGAGGTTGTCTTATAGGAATCGCGTCCGCTTTGGGCGAACATTGATTGTTGGCCGTCTTTTTCGCTGAACCCCATGCCCAAAGGCGCCAGAACCTTCCCCGGAGGCTCTCGTTAAAAAGACAATCCTGGGCTCGCAGAACGCGGCTTTCCGTCATGGAACGAGCAGAATTCCCCGCGCGTTTTACCGAACTGATCATCGTTCGCCAGGTGCGGTCGAATCGGAAACCGTATCTCCGCACTGAGTTCGCAATAGATGCCGAAGACCGCGCCTTCGCGTTGACAGATGCCGATTGTCAACACCGAGGCAGACGAGGCAGGTAGGAAAACGGGTGATGCAAGCTCTCGCGACGATTCTTCGAAAACACTGCTTTCGTGTTTTGTTCTTCGCTTGCGCCGGCTCACTCCTCATGCAGGCAATCAGCCTCGCCTCCACGCCTGGAAAAGCGACCCTCTCCAATCTCTTGATTGGCTTGATGGGCGCTCTTGCGACCGCTGGATGTGCCTGTGCCGCATATCGATTCGAGGGAGCCCGTAAACTCTGGCTCTTGCTCGGATTCGGGTTCTTCCTCTCGGTACTGGGTCAGCTGTTCGCTACGTACTATGAAGTTTCCACCGGCAACAACACGCAAACCACGGCGATCAATCCAGACTTTCTTTTCTTTGCGTATGGCATCCCCATCTTGCTGGCCATCTGCGCTGGGAGCAACGAGGAGGGCTTGAAGTCCCTCCTGTGGCTCAATGCCGCGCAGGCAACCATTGCGGCGACGCTCACCTACGTCCAGATCTTCTCAGCCTTGCCTGCGTTCGGTGCCCGGATTCCCGTCTCGGCGACGCAGCTCATGTACCTCTACAACTTCGAAAACTTCATTCTTGCCGGAGCCGTCACACTGCGCCTCATCGCCAATCCGCTCCCGCCCAAGAAGCGATTCTACGAAGTTCTCGCCGTCTACCTCTGGATATACGCCTTCGTCGCCCTGATCGACGGCTACCTCGAGTTGGAGCGCAGCCTTCCCGACGGCTTGCAGGACACAGCCTGGGGCTTGCCCTACCTCGTCCTTCTTGGCTTTCTCGCGTTTCAAACCAAGACCGTCTCCGTGCCCGGCGGCGCAGCTAAGAATCGGAAGACCCTGGATCTGCTGATCGACAACCTGAGCCCCATCCTCTTTACCCTCGCCATCGCCCTCATGGCGGTCATGGTGGCCGGTGGGCATAAGGCCTTCGCCTTCGTGTGTATCGCCACCGTTGTTCTCCTCTACGGGATTCGAGCGGCTCTGCTGCACGGCAAATACGCGCGCTCGCAGGATGAGCTGACCAGGACCGCCACCGCATTGCTCGAAGCCAACGATCAGCTCCTCGCCATGTCCATTCGCGATAGCCTCACGGGAATCTATAACCGCCGCCACTTCGATGAGGCACTTCTTCAGCAGTGGAACCGCTCACGTCGTATCCGGCACACGTTCTCCCTGTTGATGATTGATGTTGACTGCTTCAAGGCCCTCAATGATCGCTATGGCCATCAGATTGGCGACGAATGTCTGCGCACCATCGCATCCCAGATCGCAAGCCACCTCAAACGGCCCGACGACCTCGTCGCTCGTTATGGCGGAGAAGAATTTGCGGCAATTTTGCCGGGCGCAGATGCACAAGGGGCTCTTAGCGTTGCGGAGGCCATCCGCACCTCGATTGAGCGTCTCCGAATCCCAAACGAGAATTCGCTCGTCGGGCGCGTCGTCACGGTCAGTCTTGGCATTTCCACCGAAGAAAACTTCATCGAACCCGACGCAAGAGCACTTCTCAAAAGAGCCGACACCGCCCTCTACGAGGCCAAGACTGGGGGACGAAATCAGTGTCGCACCAAGAATGAAACGTGGAGGCCCGAGTCGGCGCTCCCATCAGGCAATCCAGGCCCTGCGTCGGAATCGCCTTGCACCTTGGCCTGAGGGCCGGTCGTCAGCTTCTCCCCAAATCCTTTAGCACTGCCATTGCCGCGTTGCGCCCATTGATGCCGATCACGCTGCCGCCCGGATGCGTGCACGCGCCACATAAATACATCCCTTGCATCGGCGTCCGCGCGGTCAGCCGATTGGACCACATGTACGGTGGCAAACATTCACCTTGAAAGATATGCCCGCCCGTCAGTCCCACTTTCTTCTCGATATCCGGCGGCCCCAGCACTTGCTTGTCGATGAAGGCACTCTCAATATTCGAGCAGAAACGGGCAAGGGAACTGAGCGCCAGTTTGCCCACTTCCTCGCGCCGCTCGTCCCACGTTCCCCGCGCGAATTTGTAGGGAACATACTGCGCAAACACGCTCATGGTGTGCGTCCCCGCCGGAGCAACCGAGCCGTCATGCACGCTTTGGAAATACAGCTCGCACCAGAGATGTTCTGGCAACTCGCCGCGCCGTGCCGCTGCGAATCCAGCCTTCCACTCGTCCTTCGTGAGCGGAGCATTGATCTGCCCGTAGTGGTGCGGCTCGTTCGTTCCTGGCCGCGCTGTGAAGTTCGGCAACTCGTGCAGATGCACGTTCAGCTTCACCGTGCATCCTTCAATCGGAACGCGCTCCACGCTCGCGCGCCAGCCATTGTCGGCGGCACTCCCAAGCAGCCGCAGCGTCACCCGTGGATCGGCATTCGACACCACCACTCGCGCCGCAATCCGCTCGCCGCTTTCCAGCACCACACCTTCGCCAGGAAGAATCTGCGCCACTGGCACGCCCGACACAACCGTCGCGCCGGCCTCGCGCGCCGCATCGCAAAAATAGAACGACACCAATCCCATGCCGCCCTGCACATAACCCCACATGCCGGGCATGCCGCCCAGTCGCCCCGATGCATGATGAAACCGGATCGACGCCGTCCCCTTGTCGAACGGGCTTGCGTTGGTGCCGATCACGCCCTGGCCAAGATACGCCACCTGCAACCGTTCGTCTTTCAAATAGCGCTCCACAAATTCGGCCATCGACCAGTCGAACAGCAGCGCCCGCGCTTCCTCATCGTTGCCCAGGCGCTCCTCGATCTGCTCCCGCGTCGGCGCTTCACCAATCCAGGCATCTCCGGCGAATAAATCTTCCGATTGTCCGCCGCTCGCGGGCTTGGGCCGCAACGCATCGCGCAGCCTGCGGACCACATCGCTCATCGCTTCGAAGCCGTTCACATCGCCTGGGCTCAGACGTCGTACATCCTCAAGGCAGCGCGCGTCATCGTCCCACAGCTGAATACTAGTGCCATCCAGAAACGGCACAAACAATCCGTTCACCGCCGGCGTCCACCTGAATCCCCGCCTTGGCAGTTCCAGCTCTTCAATCACCAGAGGATGCAGCAACCCTGCAAGATACGCGCACGGCGACATGCGCACACCTGGAAACGGTTCTTCAATCGTGCACGCGCCGCCCACACGCGCTCTGCTCTCGATCACCAGAACCTGCAGCCCCGCCTGCGCCAGGTACGCGGCACACGCCAGCCCATTATGGCCGGCGCCCACAACAATCACATCCCAGGTTTTTGCTGTCAGTTGTCGAAGAGGCGCTGAAAGGCCCACTTCTCCCAGCAGTGCCGCAGTCGGTGAGATCATGCTTTCCACGCTACCATTTCGCCGGCGCGTGCCGCCTCACCTAATCTCGGCGTGCGCTCACGCTCAGCGGAAATTCCGTGGCCCCCGTGTGGCCTGAATTCGGATCGACAACGCCGGCGCGCAAGTACACAAGCCCCGCCGGAACGTCGAGCGATTCCTTCATGTGCAGGCCTGCACGCTTTACTTCCTCATACTGGGCCTCAGTCAGATTCAGTGGCAAGGCTGCGTACGTATCATTCAGGATCCTGCCATCCGTGTCGTAGGCATCCAGAGCTGCGTCGAGTTCCCCATGCCGCATGCCGTCCTGGCCGGTCGTGAAGGCGATCGACGCCGGATCGACATCCCAGTGAAAATCGTAACGGACAACCGGCCCCTTGAGGGTGACCGCGCTTTTCCCGATCCGATCTGCCGGCTCCGCAGGCTGTGCGGCAGCCTCGCGTACTTGCACTCGAAATGGAATCTGTGTCGAGTCGGGCGCCCCCCGCTTCATGGACTCATGCAGAGGATTGGCCGAGTAGGAGATCTGCGAACGGTTCGCCGTCTTGTCTGGATCATCGGCGTAGTAGCCGCGGCGATACTCCAGCTTGATGCCAGGCTGCGCTACCTTCACGTCGATCTTGTGCAAGTTGCCGTCATAGCGTCGGTCATGCGGCGCGTAGGCGATCGAATAGTAGTCGTTGCCGATCGCCTCCACTTTTGCCACCGCACCTGCCAGCCCGTTGGTGTTATACAGAGCGCGCCCACCCGTCGCCGCAGCCAGGTTCGACATCGACATGTGGTTGCCCGCAATGTTCATCTGCGAGCCCATCTCCCGCGCGCCAAGTGCCGTGCCACTCGAAACAGCGTTGTCGTTCGTGTAACCGCGGCCTTCGCCTTGCTGATACCCAGCGCCGGAGCTGTGAAACCCCGATCCGTAGCTCGAGGGGTCCGCCCCCGCGCTCGGAGACTGTCCGCCATCGGCCCCATACATCGGTGGTGTCGAAAGCCCGTGCGCGTCAATCGGATAAATCGCAATTCGACCCAGCGTCATCACGTTGGCCAGCTGTTTCAACTGCTCGCTGTAATCCACCCGCCCGGTCGCGTCCGTCACCAGAGAAAAATCGGGATTGATCGTCCACGGCACTGACCCCGCAAACCAGATCAGGCTCTTGCGCCCCGCAATATCCGCCAGGTAGCCGGCAATGGCGTTCAGCGCATCGATCGTGTAGCGCACGCGCAGGTCATCGCCCAGTGTGGTTGGCCCATTCCCAAAACGCAGCAGGCTCGCGCGCACGCTCATCACCCTGCTGCCTGTCGAGAACAGGTTCCCCGGCGCCAGGGTCGACGACTGCGGATACGACCTTCCACTCAGGGCATCTCTTAGAATCGCCGGATCGCTCGTGAAGCCTTGAATCATTTGTAGCCGGTCCCCAAGCGTGAAGATCGCCATCCGGGTCCCCGCAGGAAGGTTCTTCAAGTACTCAATCGCCTGCGCATGCACATAGGACTGCTGATCCGGCCGGGTATTAATCGCATCCAGCAACAGAACCAGCAGGGGACCGCCGCTCGGCGCCTCGCTCACATTAGTAAAAGTGTCAGGGGGCAGGGAAGCCTGGGGCGCGGTCTTCACCCGCTCCTCGGGACCATGCTCTTCAAAGAAGGCAACATCCTGGGGCACACCATTCTCGAGTACCTGAAACGAAGACTTTCCCAGGCCCCGCAACGGTTCCCCATGCTTGTTGGTCACCACTACGTCCACAACAACGTTGCGAACCTCCTGCTTCAGGGTGAAGTTAGCTTGGGCATCCTGGCCTATTGCGGGCGATGAATTGGACTGGGCGACAAGCAATGGGCCGAGCAATAGCAACGGAAGAATATGGACACCAGCGCGCATAGTCACCTCTTGTACCGCGCATTGAGGCCGCGCAACTTGCCCGGCTCAGGCACCCCGCGCGGCTCTCATTGGTTAGACGGCTCCGCCTTGAGCCGCGTCAGGCTCTATTTCACGCTGATATCCCCATCTGCATCCAGAATCAGGTCATCCCCCTGGATCTGGATTGAATGAATCTTCAGCTTCTCCAGGCTCACTTTGTATCCCGATGCCGCCGTCGATCCCTCCAGTGCCTTGCGCAGCAGCTCGGCCGCGTTCACCTTCATGCTCGATGGCACCTGATGGCTCATGAACGGCCCCAGAAGAAAGTTCAGCTCGCGCTGGTCGCTCACCTTGAGCATCTGCGCGTCCCGGAACCCAATTGTCTCCCCCTCGCCGAATGGCTCCAGCGAAACCTCCGATGTCGGCGCAATCGATATTCCCAGACAGGTTCCGCGTACCGCCTGGCCCAGCCGTGCATGCGTCTTGATCCGGACGACGATGCGATCTTGCTCAAACCTCAACTGGGCGTCATCGGCGTAAACCCGGCAGGCCGACTGCGCATTCCCCTTCAGGAAATAGCGTCCGTCGGGACCGCTGAAAAGCTGCTCCTTCAGGGTGCGCTGCAGGGCCTCCCGGCTCACCCTCAATTCCACCGCCAGGCAGGGAGTCAGACCGGCGGCCAGAACAACCATTCCGAGTGCCAGAATCCTCCGCTTTGTTGTCATAAGAGTAATCGTTGCACGTCTCGATCGTGCTAACCGACTTTTGCACAACTTTTGCAATCTTCAGGTTCTGAAAATGCCCTCGAAATTGACTGTAACTCTCTTTATTACTGTGACTTAGAGCCAGATTGGTGCGAGATCATGAATTTGAGTGTAATTGCCTCAAAAAGAGCGATTTACTATTGATTTTTGGAGAAAAAATCCTTAAAATAAGACCATCGATGTTCCTCCGGACCGACAGGATCCCCAGCCCAGCGTCGGAGGATGAAGAAACAAAATTCACTCCTTTCTCAAGGACAACAAAAACAATGGCAAAGCGTCGCGGAAATCCGAATTGGGGCAAACCGGAGCCCATTGGGCCGGTTGTGCCAACTGTAACTTCCTTCGAACAAATCGTGAAGGAGTTCAAACTCACCCCGGATCAGTACATCCGGTCAACCCGCCTTCGTGAGTGGGCTCGCCGGAACAAGAACTCAAAGTACATTCCAGAGGCTCTTCTGGAAGCCTGGGGCTTCGAAATCGAATCGACATTGTAGGGTTTCTTCGGTCAGGTCAGAAAAGCGCCGCCTTCGAGCGGCGCTTTTCCTTTTTGTGCTCCACCCCGCCTGGCTCCCCTCCCACCTGGGATTACCCACAACTCCACACGTCCAGGGAGCCCCTTCTAACTTTGGTGTCATCGCCCTCTTTGCCGTCTGCAGACAAATCGTTGAGAATAGGGCAGAGCTATGCCCGACTCCCCGCGCACCTTCGAGCCACCGTTTACCGACGTCCCCGGCGCACTGGCCGAAATTCGCGCCGGCCGCATGGTGGTCGTGGTCGACGACGAGGACCGCGAGAACGAAGGCGACCTCACCCTGGCCGCCGAGCACGTCACCCCCGAGGCCATCAACTTCATGGCCCGCTACGGCCGCGGCCTCATCTGCCTCACCCTCACCGAAGAGCGCGCCGACCATCTGCGCCTCTTTCCCATGACCCAGCAAAACTCCTCGCGCTTCGGCACTGCCTTTACTGAGACCATCGAAGCCCGCGAAGGCGTCACCACCGGCATCTCGGCCGCCGACCGCGCCCACACCATCCGCACCGCCATCGACCGCCGAATCCACTCTACTCCGACCTCGCCCGCCCCGGCCACATCTTCCCGCTGCGCGCCCGCCGCGGCGGCGTCCTCGTCCGCGCCGGCCAAACCGAGGCTTCCGTCGACCTCGCCCGCCTGGCCGGCCTCAACCCCTCCGGCGTCATCTGCGAGATCATGCGCGACGACGGCGAAATGGCCCGCATCCCCGACCTCATCCCGTTCTGCCAGCGAGCACGGCCTCCGCATCCTCACCGTCGCCGAGCTCATCCGCTACCGCCTGCGCCACGAGCGCTACATCGTGCGCGCCGGCGAGACCCGCATCCAGACCCGCTCACGGCGAATTCCGCATGATCGCCTACGAGAGCGAAGTCAACGGCGGCGAAAGCCACATCGCCCTCGTCCGCGGCGACCTCTGCCCCGATTGCCCGGCGTTTCACGACGGCGGGGTCCCCAACGACGGGTCCTTGTCGTTGGGGGTGCATGAGGGCCCTGCCGGCCTGCTTACCCGCGCTGGCTCAGACCGCGCTCCTTGTTCCCATCCCGTCCTCGTCCGCGTCCACACCCGCTGCACCGCCGGAGACGTCTTCGCCGCTGACTGCCACTGCCGCGAGATCCTCGATCAGTCCATGCGCATGATCGCTGAAGAAGGTTGCGGCGTCCTCCTCTACCTGCACAACACTTCGCGCGGATTCGAAATCGACTCCCGCAGCCGCCCGGCCCCGAACTCTGCGTTTGAGCCCGGCGGCTGCCGTCATCCCCGCCCAGGGAACCGAGGCCAGTGCCACACGCCTCATCCTTCATCAGGAGCTGCGCTCCCGCGAAGGCTCCCAGGCACGCTACCGGCCGCATCCTGCGCGCCATCGGCCTCGGCGGACAGATCCTCTCCGACCTCGGCATCCAGCGCATCCGCCTGCTCTCCAACACCCCCATGCACATCCCCGCCCTCGAAGGCTTCGGCCTCGAGATCGTCGAGCAGGTTCCCATCCCCGTCGAGGAGTGCAGCCGCGTCGGCTAAAGCTGGCGCAGCCCGCATCCTTTTCCGCCTCAGGCGGTTCGCAGGCTTTGGCCTTAAGCATGAGCATGACCCCGGCGCACCTCACCCGCGCGCTGCGCCTTTCCCTTGAACGCGCTACCCGCCTGCCGTTCTTCTTCCAGGTGAAACTGCTGAATCATGCTCTGCAGATCGTTGGCCAGCGAGGCATTCTTCCCCTCAGGTCAACAACCGTCCCCCGGATGACCTATAGTGAAACGGGGAAGACCGTCCTTCTAGAAAAGGAACCCGCTGAATTCAGGCTCCTCCTTTGCACGAACCGTAGAAGTTGGTCAATATTGACCATCTTCAATCCGGCTAAACCTGTAAAATCAGTCAAACAGTCTAAGGGAATTCTCGAGTGGGACGCCCCGCTCAACGGAAATCATGCGGATTTGAAAACCCGCACTTGATTTGCCCGATTACAGAGACGCTCTCTGGGACCTTTCAACGCGCACCGGAAATGAGCGAATCGCATGAGCGTTCACCTCGTCAATCCCAGCGACAATTCCTTTGGCACGGCTGTCATCACACCGCGATGGCTCTTCGTCCTCGCAGCCGCCACGCCCCGCATCCGCCGGCGATCCCATCCTGTCGATGAGTCCCTCGAGCAGATTGTCCCCGAATCCATTCAGCCCGGCGACATCGTCGGCATCAGCGTCCACACCGGCAACGCTCTGCGCGGATACGCAGGTCGGCCGCATGGCCCGCAGCCGCGGCGCCTGGGTCGTCTACGGCGGCATTCACGCCACGCTCTTTCCCGAGGAAGCACTCGAACGCGGCGAAGCCCATGCCGTCGTCAAAGGCGATGGCGACCTCGCCTGGGGCCAAGGTCGTCAACGATTGCCTCGCCGGCAAACCCGGAACGAATCTACGACGGCGGCCGCATCGAAGGCAGCGAATTCCTCGCCGCGCGCTGGGACCTGATGACCCGCGAAAATACATGTGGGCCTCCGTGCAAACCATCCGCGGCTGCCCCAAGCACTGCTCCTTCTGCAGCGTCTGGCGCACCGACGGCCAGAAGCCCCGCCAGCGCAACATTCCAGAGCGTCATCGACGAGATCGTCGACCTGCGCCGCCTCGGCTTCCGCTTCATCGCCCTCGCCGACGACAACTTCTATCCCGTCACGCTCACCGACCTGCGCCTCGCCCGCGAGCAGAACAACACGCCAAGCTCGAAGAGCTCACCGCCATCCGCGATGAGCGCTTCCAGCTGATGGCAGAGCTCGCCAAGCTGCCCAAGGACATGGTCTTCTTCACCCAGATCACCATGGAAGCCGGCGAAGACGGCGACTATCTCGACGCCATGCGCAAGGCCAACATCAAGGGCGCGCTGGTCGGCGTCGAAGCCGTCACCCCCGAAGGCCTGAAGGCCGTCTTCAAGGACTGGAACTACTCCGGCGACGCCCTCGCCAAACAGCTCCAGACCTTCAAGCAGCACGGCGTGCACGTGCTCGGCTCGTTCATCTTCGGCCTGCCCACCGACAAGCCCGCCACCTTCGACGCCACCGTCGAAATGGCGCTCAAGGCCGGCGTCACCTTCGCCCAATTCGTCATGATGACGCCCTTCCCCGGCACCGTCGACTTCGGCCGCTGGGAAAAGGAGCAGGCCGTCGACCCCACGCATGGTCGGCGACGTCCCCATCACCCGCTACTGGCTGATTCCCACCGAAGTCCGCCCCAAGATGTTCACGCCCGCATCCCACGCATGAGCTCCGACGAGATTCGCGAGCGCACGCAGAAAGTCTGGGACCGCTTCTACACCTGGGGTGCCATCTGGGAGCGCTCCGCCTGCACGCCCACTCTGCGCGCCCGGCTCGGCTTCATCTTTCTCTCCAAGCTCTACCGCCAGATGTACGCCGGCACCGGCATCTCCACCGACAGCGCGCGCCGCAAGAAAGTCGAAGCGATGGGCGCGCTGGACCGCGCACCAGTGCAAGAAGCTCTTCCAGCGCACGCCCATGCCCGATCTCGCCGGACCGGTCTGGCCCGAAAGGCCGTTGCCCTCCATGGGCCACGCAGCATTCGCCACCGCCCAGGGCAACTCAGTCACCGCCCCTTTCGTCGTCATGCCCGACAACTAATCGGCGTGTTGCGCCTTTTCAATCAGCACGAAAATGGATGCCCCTGGTCTGGATTCTCAGACCAGGGAAAGCACGAACCCAACCTAGCCTGCCTTGTCATCCTGAGCGAAGTCGAAAGACCCGCGGTTGCTTTTTGCGCAGCTGAAATCCGCACGAAAATGGGTGCCCCAGGTCTGGATTCTCAGACCAGGGAAAGCACGAACCCAACCTGGCCTGACTTGTCATCCTGAGCGAAGTCGAAGGACCCGCGGTTGCTTTTTGCGCAGCTGAAATCCGCACGAAAATGGGTGCCCCAAGTCTGGATTCTCAGACCTGGGAAAGCGACGAACCCCCGATGTCGGCTGGATGCAATGGCGCGCAAGCGCCAGTTAGCCCCACCGCAGGTGGCTTCGATCCGCAATTGATTTCAGTGGCGCGCCAGCGCTTGTTGGCCCCACCGCAGGTGGTGGCGCGCGAGCGCCAGTTGGCCCCACCGCAGGTGGTTACCAGCCGAGAACGTAGGCAAACACCAGCGGCGCCACAATCGACGCATCGCTCTCGATGATGAACTTCGGCGTCGTCTCGCCCAGCTTGCCCCACGTAATCTTCTCGTTCGGCACCGCACCCGAGTACGAACCATAGCTGGTCGTCGAGTCCGAGATCTGGCAGAAGTACGCCCACAGCGGCACATGGTCGCGCTGCAAATCCTGGTGCAGCATCGGAACCACGCAGATCGGAAAATCGCCGGCGATCCCGCCGCCAATCTGGAAGAATCCCAGCGGCGTTTTCGCCGTGGTCGTCGGTGTACCACTCGGCCAGCTCCATCATGTACTCGATGCCCGTGCGCACCGTGTGCACCTTCTTCACGTCGCCCGCTGATGCAGTGGCCCGCATACATATTGCCCAGCGTCGAGTCTTCCCACCCCGGCACAAACATCGGCAGATTCTTCTCCGCCGCCGCCAGCAGCCAGCTGTTCTTCGGATCGATCTGGTACGACTTCTCCAGATCGCCCGACAGCAGAATCTTGTACATGAACTGGTGCGGAAAGAACCGCTCTCCAGCCTGGTCGGCCGCACCCATTCTTTCAGCACTTCATTCTCGATGCGCCGCATCGCTTCCATCTCGGGGATGCACGTATCGGTCACGCGGTTCATGTGCCGCGCCAGCAGCTTCGCCTCGTCCGCCGGTGTCAGGTCGCGATAGTGGGGAACGCGCTCATAGAAATCGTGCGCCACAAGATTGAAAACATCTTCTTCAAGGTTGGCGCCCGTGCAGCAAATCCCATGAATCTTGTCCTGGCGAATCATCTCGGCGAGCGACAGCCCCAGCTCCGCCGTGCTCATCGCGCCGCCAATGGTGACAAACATCTTGCCGCCGTCGGCAAGCAGCTTGTTGTAGGCTTCCGCCGCGTCCACCAGGGCCGCCGCGTTGAAATGACGATAGTGATGTTTGATGAATGCAGTAATCGGTGCAGGCATGTTTGTTTTCAAACTCCCGTTCAATACGCTACCACACTGAAATCAGCAGAAAATGAACGCGGAAGCGCTCCAAATGGGGCTCCGGATACTGTCCGCACCAACGCCTGTCGCCACGCGCCGCACCTTACGGCGGAGGAATGCGCACCACGTTGGCGCGGCAAGAACGAATACCCGAACAGGCAATCGGATGCAGACTCTTGTCCAGGCAAACCTCGACGGCTGTGAGAAAGTTGTGACCGCAGCTCAGAGCCAGGCTGGCCCGCGGGATTCCAGGATTGCTCGCTGTGAAAAGACCAAGAATCTGATCGGGAGGCATTGAAGTCTGCGACGTCAGACCGCTCAGCTCCGGCGGAATCGTGATCGCCCGATAGGCCGCGCGCGCAGTCGTAAAGAAGCGATCTGCGCCTAGACCCGAGCAGGTACCGTGCGTGTTCCATTCGTGGTCCAGAAGTCCCGTATCGGGGTAGATATCTTTGTAGGCCGCGGGGTCGGCAGGCCCCGGCGCATTCGAGCAGTTCTCCGGATACGTGCCGTCGTTGTTCTCGGGCCATAAGCCGTGCAACACGAATCCGGCATGCGCGGCACACTCCTGCGCGGCCGGGTGGGAATAGCAAAACTCCGGCGACCACGACAGGTTCAGAAGGTAGAAGTCGAACCCAGACGCGCTTGTCGCCCGATCGGCGTGCGCTGCTAAATGGGCGGACTCCGCCGTCGGTGCCGGGCTGCCTGGGGGGCCCGCTTTGCATCCAGTCAGGGCCAGGAGAATCGCGAAGCAAATCCTTGGAGTTCTCTCCTTCATTCGCGCAGAATAACAGGCGCATCGGGCCGCGCGTCCGTTTGCTGCCCGCTCTATCCTTTCGTCTTGCGCCGGTGGAACAAAGAGCATCACGTTTCGACATCCTGGGCAGTCACCCATGGCCTGCCTTTCACCTGTGACCGCCGCCTCCCCGGCATGTGACCCGAATCACCGCATTAAAACCTCCAAAAGACTCACCTGAGGTGTGACCTTTGTCCGACGGATTCTTGCGCCCACCCTGGTTCTCTCGCTGCTCGCCTCGACGGCAATGGCGCGGGCCGAACACAAACTCAAAAATGAAGACTGCCTCACCTGCCATTCCGACAAGACCCTGACCGACGGAGACAATGGCAAGACGGTCAGCCTCTACGTCGACGGCGCCAAGCTCGCCCACTCCATCCACGGCACCATGTTCACCTGCGTCGATTGCCACAAGGACGTGAAGGAACTGGGCCATGCCACGCCGCCCAAAAAGATTGCCTGCGCCGACTGCCACGGCGATGCGCAGCAGGCGTACGCGCACAGCCTGCATGCCAAGCCCGCAAAGGCCGGCGCCTCCGCCGCTACCTGCCAGGACTGCCACGGTGACGCGCACCAGATCGTCGGCTCGGACGATCCCAGATCGCCCGTCAGCGCACGCCAACATTCCCGCCACCTGCGGCAAATGTCACGGCCAGAAATTCCTGATGGAGTCCAACGGCGAAACCGCGCAGCCCTTCGTCTCTTACCAGGAGAGCGTCCACGGGCGCGCCATCGCCAAAGGCTCCACCAAGGCCGCCGTCTGCACCGATTGCCACGGCTCCCACGAGATTCTTGCCGCCAACGACGCCAAGTCGCCCATCTCCAAATTCAATGTGCCCGCCACCTGCGGCAAGTGCCACACCGAAATCCAGCAGGCTTATGTTCAGAGCATTCACGGCCAGGCAATTGCGCGCGGCAACAGTCTGGCCCCGGTCTGCACCGATTGCCACGGCATCCATTCCATCAAGTCGCACACCGATCCCAACTCCCCCGTCGCCGAGCAGAACGTCTCGCGCGACACCTGCGCCCGCTGCCACGAGGGTGTGCGCCTCTCCAAGGAATTCGGCCTGCCTGGCAACCGCGTCTCCAGCTACATGGACAGCTATCACGGCCTGGCCGCCGAAGGCGGTTCGGTCGTCGCCGCCAACTGCTCCAGTTGCCACGGCGTCCACAACATTCTGCCGTCGAGCGACCCTCACTCCACCATCAATCACGCCAACCTTCAGGCCACCTGCGGCAAGTGCCACCAGGGCGTCACTCAAAAGTTCATTCAGACGCGCGTTCACCTCGACGACGGCGGGCACCCCAAGGATCTTCATTCGCTCGGCGTCCGCTGGGTCCGCATTCTCTACATCGTTCTCATCGTCATCGTCATCGGCGGCATGTTCCTGCACAACGCCATCATCTGGCGCAGCAAGCTCGCCGCGCGTCGCAAACTGCAGAACCCCATGATGACCCGCATGACCGTGAACCAGCGCTGGCAGCACCTAGTCCTGCTCACCAGCTTCATCGTTCTGGTCATCACCGGCTTCGCGCTCAAGTTCCCTGACTCCTGGTTCGCCGATATCCTCGCCATGAGCGAACACGTGCGCAGCATCGTCCATCGCGTCGCCGGCGTCGTGCTCATCGCCGCCGGCATCTATCACGTCTTCTATCTCATCGCCGCGCGCGAAGGCCGCCGTCTCATCCGCGACATGGCCCCGCTACCCAAAGACGCCTTCGACGCCTGGGGAACCATGCTCTACTACCTCGGCCTCAGCAAGCAGAAACCCGAATTCGGCCGCTTCAACTACGCCGAGAAAGCCGAGTACTGGGCCCTCGTCTGGGGAACCGCCCTCATGGGTCTCACCGGCATCATGCTCTGGGCCAAGGTCTGGGTCGGCGACCTTTTCGCGCGCTGGTGGGTCGACGTTGCTACCACCATCCACTTCTACGAGGCCATTCTCGCTACCCTCGCCATCGTGGTCTGGCACTTCTATCAGGTCTTCTTCGATCCCGATGTCTATCCGATGAACTGGGCCTGGTGGGACGGCAAGATGCCCGTCGAACACTACAAGCACGAGCACGCCCTCGATACCGAGTCGCTGCTAAAAGAGCCACCTCCCGCAGAACCGCGAGATCCGAAAAACGACTAAGTCGCTTCCTGAACTCAATCCTGGGTGCCCCATCCTTCCGCACATTTGCGGAAGGGCGGGAAGGCACGAACCCACAGGGCAGTCTATCGTCGTCGTTAGCTCTTCGGAGGGAGCATGGGCCTTCAGGCCCATGAATAAAGCTGGGCAAGAAGGCTGGGCTTCAGCTGGGTGCCCCATCCTTGCGCGCATTTGCGGAAAGGTGGGAAAGCACGAACCTATCCGGGCAGTCTATCGTCGTCGTTAGCTCTTCGGAGGGAGCATGGGCCTTCAGGCCCATGAATAAAGCTGGGCAGGAAGGCTGGGCTTCAGCCCCGGCGTCTCGTCGCCGCCTCAAATTTCTCAAGGAACCGCTGTCACCAACATCCAATCCGGCCCGCCGAGCGTTCGTACTTTAGTCCCGCATCCGTCCGCAAATGCGCTAACCTGACCGAGCCGACAGCGATTCGGTCCTCCGCGCCCGACCAGACCTTCGCAGGGATCCAGACTATGTCTTCAGCAACCGCGCAACACGCCGAGCAAGAGCAACTAGTCGCCGTTCTGCGCGCGTATCAAACCGAGTCAGGCCGTTCGCTTCTCGACGTCGTCGATCAGGCCCCGGTCTTGCTCATCTTTCTTCGCCACTTCGGATGTTCTTTCTGCCGGCAGGCGCTCGATCAGGTGGCCCTGATCCGCCATCAAATTGCGGCTCGCGGCGCGCAACCCGTCTTCGTCCATCTCGGCTCGCCCGAGCGCGCTAAACCCTACTTCGACTACTACCAGCTCTCGACTGTCGAACGCGTCAGCAATCCCGATGCCTCGCTCTACCAGCACTCGGTCTTCGCCCTCGCGCGCATGAATCCGTATCTGAATGCTCTAAGTTTGAAGGTCTGGAAAGGCTGGCTCTCCGGCGCACTCCTCAAATACGGCATCGGCCGCATCCAGGAAGACGGACATCAAATGCCGGGCGTCTTCTTCCTCAAAGGGCGCAGAATCGTGCGCGGCTTTCGCTACCAGAGCATCGCCGATGAGCCAAACTACCTCAAACTCATTAGCTAGTCCTGATTGAAGCGGTTACAAAACTGCCGCTCTGGCTAACGAACCCGATGGCAGGTTCCCACCTCGGCAAGCCACGCGAAGCGATTGCCTGGACGGCGAGTCCCTCACACACGCCAGTCGTCCGCGCGCCAGTTCTTGATCCGCTCCTTGATTTGCTTGCGACCCAGGTTGTGCTCCAGCGCCTGCTTGGCCAGCTCCACTACCTCATCATCGCCCGCAAAGCGCAGCCCGATCAGCTGATCCTCGCTGAGCCGATAAATCTGCGCATGCCACTCCGCCGGAGCAAGCGCCTGCAGACGCAGCCTCTCCTCCAACCGGATCACGCGATCCTGCACCTTCAGCGGGTACATCCGAATCTTCAGGATTGGCACAACCACGAAGATCGAGATCAGCAAGTACCAGGTCGAAACCCAGTCGGTGTGCCGAGCCTCGCTGATCACCGCGAAGACAAGATTGGCCAGGTAAAGGCCGAAAGTGAAGATGTGATAAGGAGGATCCAGCCGGCCATGGTTCTTGGCGCTCTGGGGAGCATTACTCATGCGCAGACGTCATTTCTTTCAGGCCGGGATTGGCTGAGGACAACGGCGACTCCGCCGATCCGTTCACAGCGGCGCGTTTGGCCTGAGCTTGAGCGCTGTCCGGATTCTCCTCTTGCCCTCCGGAACCTGTCAACGCTTCTAGATCCTCCGGCCTCACCATTTCCGGATCCTTCGGGATCAATCGATGCCGCCCGCGCACAAGGTAATCCACGAATAGACCTCCAGCCAGATACGGATTCAGCACTGCAATCGGGATCGCGTAACCTGTCGTGATTAGTGACTCCGAGATGCTCTTGTTCGCCTTGCTTCGACGCCGGTACCCCGGAACCTGCGGGATCTCCAGCACCTCCAGCTCCGTCTCCGGATGCTTCTTCGCATACCGCACCAGCTTGTAGGTGATCTGCTTCGGTGTTGTCATTCCCGCATCGGGAAAGATGCTGCGCTTGAATGTCCCCGGAAAATACTCGTTCAACACCACGCGCGCAAAGTCCGAGCAGTTGCTGAACAGCAGTTGAAAATGCGACTGGTTCTCTGCATCGTTCATCTTCGCGATGAACGCATCGTCCTGCTCCTCGGTTGTGTTGAAGCGAAACGCATAGACGCGGCGCTCGTAGGCTACACCCACCAGCTCCGCCCAGCCACCATGCAGAAAGTTGCCGGCCGGCACATTCTCTCCAAGACTCAACAAATGCTCTTCGTGATAGCGGTCGCGCATCCGCCTCACCGTTGCCTTGTCCACACGCTCCGGCACCGCCTCTGCCTTATCTACGGAATACAGATAAGGCACCAGCGGAATCGCCACCCAATCCAGATCGCCGATTCCCTGGTAGCGCGAAACCACTGTGCCCGTCTCGCCGGGCTCACACCGCCGCAGCTTTACCGGTGTCTCCGCGCAGACGCGCGCAAAATAGACAGCGGTATGCCCCGTGGGATTCACGGTGCCGAAAAAGCCGTAAGGCTCCTCCAGTAGCAAAGCCGCCTGCGCGTGGCTCCGTACGCCAGCACAAAACAAAAGCAAAGCGGCCATGAGAGTGAACGCGCCTGTGCGTAGGGATCGCATAGAAAGCATGGTTCTCCTGGTCGAATTGTCGACTTCAACTTCAGCAGCTCACAAGCGTCCTTACTTGCTTCGACCCGACTTGCTCAAAAATGTCTGCTCAAAAATGTCGCTTCGCCGTTGCCGCCGGCACAACTGACGGTGGCGGCCCGACTCTGCTACCGTTCTCCTTCCGGCCGAAATCTGCCCGGAAGATCATCCGTACGCACGAGGGTCCCTGTGAAACTGCCATTGTTCCTGCTTTTAGCTTGGATGCCGACTTCCGCCCTGTTCGCCCAGGTCACGCTGCCAAAAGTTCTCTCCAGTCACATGGTCCTCCAGCGCGATCTTTCCGTGCACGTCTGGGGTGGCTCCGCACCAGGCGAAGATGTCACAGTCACCTTTCGCGGCCAGTCCCGCACAACCCACGCCGATCGGCTCGGCCAGTGGTCGGTCTACCTCGCCCCAGGTTCTGCAGGAGGCCCTTTCCAGCTCACAGTCCAGGGCTCTGCCCAGCACTCCGCGGGCTCTCCCGTGCAGCCTCCCATCATTCTGGACGACGTCCTCGTCGGCGACGTCTGGCTCGCCTCTGGCCAGTCCAATATGGAATTTCCGATGTCGCGTTCCGCGACCGCCGCCGAAGATCTGCCCAGCGCCGCCAATCCGCGCATCCGTTTGCTCATGGTCAACAAGCGCGCCTCTGACTACGCCGAGACCGACCTCGACACCTCAGGCTGGGATGTCTCCAGCCCTGACTCCGCCAAAGACTTTTCCGCCATCGCCTGGTACTTCGCCCGCGACATCTCCGCGCGCGAGCATGTGCCCAATCGGCCTCATCGACTCCACCTGGGGCGGCACCGTCGCCGAATCCTGGGTCCGTCTCACCGCAATTGGCGAAGACGCCTCGCTCACACCGCTCTTCATCTCCCGCGGCAAAATGACCGACCACGAAGTCGTGGGCCGTCTTGAGGAGAAAGATGAGAATCGCCAGCGCGCCGAAGCCAAAGCCGCCGGCCAGCCCGTTCCGCAGTTTCCGTGGCACCCGCCCCTCAACAGCTGGGCGCCCGGTCTGCTCTGGAACGGCATGATCGCACCCCTCACGCCCTTTCCCATCCGCGGCGTCCTCTGGTACCAGGGCGAGAGCAATAGCGCGCTCGAACGCGCGCCGCTCTACAACCACATCTTTCGGACGCTGATTGAAGACTGGCGTCGCCAATGGGCCATCGGCGACTTCCCCTTCCTCTACGTGCAGATTTCGAACTTACAAATCCACGCCCGCTGAAGACTGGGCCATTCTCCGCGAGCAGCAGCGCGCACACCCTTGAAATGCGCAACACCGCCATGGCCGTCACCATCGACATCGGCAACCCCGACGACGTCCACCCTACGGACAAGGTCGACGTCGCCCTGCGCCTGGCCCGCGCCGCGCGCGCCCTCACTTATGGCGAAACGGTCGAGTACGATGGTCCCGATTTCCGCCAGGCCACGCCCGAAGGTGCATCCATCCGCGCCTGGTTCGATCACGCCAAAGGCCTGACGGCCAAGGGCGGCGAAGTGACCGGCCTTCGAAGTCGCGGGAGCCGACGGCAAGTTCTGCACCTGCTACCGCGAACAATCGAAGGCGAGACCATCGTCGCCTCGAGCCCGCGGTCCCCGAGCCCGTCTATGTCCGCTATGGCTGGGCCAACAGCCCGCAGTGCAATCTGTTCAACGGCGAAGGCCTGCCCGCTTCGCCCTTCACTTCGGTCCGCTAAAAGCAAAAGGGCAGGGAATCGATCCCTGCCCAATCTCACCGAGCCCCCTAAGCTTCTGAGGGCGGCTGCATGCAATGCCTAGCGGATCGCTTCCATCCGCTCCGCCGGGTAGCTGCAGATCGCACAGTTCTCCATCGTGTTGTTCTCGGACGTTCCCGCACACACCGGGCACACAAAGAAATCCCGCGCCGCACAGATCCAGGAATCTTTGTGGTTCGTTTCCACAAGCGCGATCGCCTCCGCATACAGCCGCGCGTGCGTTCGCTCCGCTTCCAGCGCCCATTGAAATGTCCGCGCCGCCGTCGAGTTGATCCGCGCCGTAGCCTCCGCAATAAATGCAGGGTAGACCGTGTCGATTTCGTACTCCTCCCCGGACAAGGCCTCCCGCAGATTCTCGAGCGTATCCCTCACCTCGGCGGCCTCGACTGTGGCCGTTGCTTCGCCGCCCAGTTGTCGAATCGCCCGCGCTTGGTTGTTTGCATGAATCCGCTCTGATCGCGCGGCGGCGCGGAACAAACTTGCCACGCCAAACAGCCCATCGGCATCGGCCTTTTCGGCGAAAAGTCTGTAGCGGGCCTGCGTATTCATCTCACCCTGGTACGCAGTTTGCAGGTTGCGGATCGTGGTCTCTTTTCCCAACGCGTACGAGGTTGCAGACATGGGCCCAACTCCATTAACTCCGCTCCAGCCTACGGGGAATTCAGATGCCAGGCTGTGATTCATCGCACATTCCGAGGTAATCCAAAGGAGTCCACCATCGGTACCCAGCGAGCACTTCTTTCGTGGTTCGCCACATCTCATCCGTGCCCCACCCTTTCGCCTTTCTCCCGGTGAAAGGGTGGGTGACCACGAATTCTAAATCACCCAGTCAGAGCCTACTGCCGCACTGGAACGATCACAGAGGTCTCCTGCATCTCGATCAACCCGCAGCCGCAGCGTACCTGCAACTCGGGCAGAATCCTCTCGATCTTTTCGCTCGAATCAATGAACTCCAGCTTGATCGGCAGGTGGTCCGAGAGCTCCAGTAGATGGGCTGCATGCATATGATGGCCGACACCAAACCCTGCCACCCCTTTGCACACCGTGGCCCCTGCAATACCGCTCTTAAAAAGAAAATCGAGGATAGAGGTATAAACCGGGACGCCTTTGTGTCGTGCGCCATCACTCAAGTACACGGTGACCTTGACCGCTTTGCCTGTGGTCAGCATGGCAGGTCCTTTCCAGCCGCTCCTCATTCGTCCAGGGGCGGCGCGCCTCGCTATCGACGGGGACCGCTCACAAGTGTCGCCCCTTCACCGCTTGGATGCAAGTGCCCCCGCAACCATAAGCGAGAAAGGAAAAGGACAGGCGCTTTACAGCATCTCCGCCAGCACCGCGCCGCACCACGTCGCGCCCAGGCCCAGCACCAGGCTCCCTAGTGCGTACACCGCCGCAAGCGCAAACGCGCCCGACCGAAGCGTCGCCAGTGTCTCCCACTCATAGGTCGAGAAGGTGCTGTACGCTCCGATGAATCCGATCGGCAGGAAGTATCTCCATGCCGGATTGAATTCGATGCGCTCACTCAGATAGGTCAGCGAAAACCCGATGATCAGGCATGCCGTGATGTTGATAACGAATGTGCCATAGGGAAACCGGGTCCCCATCCGCCCGCCCACCGTCGAACCCACCCAGTACCGGGCAATCGATCCCAACGCCCCACCAAAAGCAATCAACAGATATTTCTGCACCGTGCTTTCCTCTCTATGGCATCCATGACCAAGACCGTGGGTGCCCCCGGTCTCGATCCTGAGACCGGGGAAAGCACGGAATTGTGCGGGCCACCAACAAATTCAATTTTCTACAGGGATCGCGTCGAGACGTGACTCACCGACAGGACACCCTGCCAGGAGTCATCAGCTGTCCGGCCTCTTCCACATCGGAGGACAGCGGTTGACGGCAAATCAGAAACCTTGCCGCAAGGCGAACTCCATCGCCTCTACACTCATTTGAACCGTTAATGCTTTGCGTGTCAACGAGTTTCGAACGCGAAGCAGTCTCGATCGTGCCGCTCGCGCTCCTCGCCGTTACGGCCGTCAGGCCGCAATCGCCCGGACGGCCAGTCCTAATTATGTTTGCCCTTCCACTCCGCGTACGGTCCCTGGAAGTCCTCAATCCCGCCCTCATGGAAGTTCCACAACCGCGTCGCCACTTCATCGATCAGGTCGTGATCGTGCGTCACCAGCAGCACTGTTCCCTCATACCGCTGCAATGCGATATTCAAGCGCGTTGATTGATTCAAGGTCGAGATGGTTCGTCGGCTCGTCGAAGATTAGAATGTTCGGCTTGGTCAAGATCAGCTTGCAGAACACCAGCCGCGCCTGCTCGCCGCCCGACAACGCTTTCGTCGGCTTGGCGCCCTCTTCGCCCGAAAACAGCATCTGTCCCAGGATCCCGCGAATCTCCTCGACGTGCGCCGCTGGGTTCCACCGATGCAGCCACTCCGCCACCGTGAGCCCGTGCTCGATCGTCGCGCCCACATCCTGCGGGAAATAGCCGATCTGCGCCTCGTGCCCCCAGAACACCGTGCCCGAATCCAGCGTGAACTCGGGATCGGCGAGCCCCGGATAATTCGCCAGCACGCTCTTCAGCAGCGTTGTTTTGCCCGCGCCGTTACGGCCGATCAGACAGATCTTCTCGCCGCGCAGAACATTCGCTGAAAAATCGTCAATCACCTTCACATCGCCGTAGTCCTTGCGCAGCGACTTGAACTCCAGCACATGCCTGCCGCTCGGCCGCACCTGGTCAAACTTGATAAACGGCCGTTGAATGTTCGACCGCGCCAGCTCGTTGGTCTGCAGCCGCTCCACTTCTTTGCGCCGGCTCGTCACCTGCGACGACCGCGTGCCCGCTGCAAAGCGCGCAATGAACTCGTTCAACTGAGCAATCTTCTTGTCGCGCTGTGCATTCTGCGACTCCAGCGTCGACCGCACTTGCGTCTTCGCCATCACCATGTCGTCGTAGCCGCCCGTGTAGGTGATGATCGTCTGGTAATCGATGTCCGCCGTATGCGTCGTCACGCTGTTCAAAAAATGCCGATCGTGCGAAATCGCAATCATCGTGCCGTCGTAGTTCAACAGAAAATCCTGCAGCCAGTGGATCGAATCAAGATCGAGATAGTTCGTCGGCTCGTCCAGCATCAGCGCTTCCGGCTTCCCGAACAGCGCCTGCGCCAGCAGGACGCGCACTTTCTGCCCGCCCTGCAACTCGCCCATCTTGCGCTCGTGCAGCTCATCGGCAATATCCAGACCCTGCAGCAATACAGCCGCATCGGCTTCGGCGCTGTAGCCGTCCTCGTCGCCGATTACGCCTTCGAGCTCGCCAAGCCGCATGCCGTCTTCATCGGTCATCTCGGCCTTCTCGTAGATCCGATCCCGCTCTTCCAGCGCCGCCCACAGAGGCGTATTGCCCATGATCACCGTGTCGATCACACGGTAGCTATCGAACGCGAACTGGTCCTGGCGCAACACGCCCATCTTGCGCGGCCGCACCACGTTGCCCTTCTGCGGCTCCAGCTCGCCAGTCAGAATCTTCATGAACGTCGACTTGCCCGACCCGTTCGGCCCCGTCAATCCATACCGGCGCCCCGGCGTGAAAACCGTGCTCACTTCCTCGAACAGAACCTTCGAGCCGTAACGCATCGTTATATTGCTGACACTGATCATCTCTTCCCATTCCCAACGGCGGGCCGCAGCAAGCGCGCGGCTTCAAAAGCCGGATCAATTTCCAAAAATGAAAGCGGTTTTGGGACGCGCGGTCACTCGCAATCCCCAAGGCTTCAACCTATTCATTTTCTCATACGCTCGACCCGCGCGGGTGCTTCGGACCGAGGTGCATCCTACCTGATCCTCGCCAGAAGAAAGAAGGACGCAGCGGCTTCGGCCGGCGCGCCCTTTTCCTTTTCTTTGCAGTTTCTTCCAGTCGCCCGGCGAAGAACTCACTTCAGCAATGCGTCAAATCCGCACGAAAATGGGTGCCCCAGGTCTGGATTTTCAGACCTGGGAAAGCACAAACCTTAATACGTGCGATGAAGGAGGACCTCTTTTTCAGAGCGTACATCAGACTTCTCTCCCTAGCCCACAAACGCGTTCACCAGATGATTCACCGCGAACGCCGCCCCATACGCCAGTACCAGCATGTAGACAAACTGAAGCGCCGGCCATCTCCAGCTGTTCGTCTCGCGCCGTACTACCGCGATCGTCGACGTGCACTGCATCGCAAACGCGAAGAAGATCATCAGGGCCAGCGCGCCGCCCAGCGTCATGTCGTGGTGCAGCGCAGTCTGCAGATGCATCGACTGCGTCGCCGGGTCCGCGCCGTACAGCGTCCCCATCGTGCTCACCATCACCTCGCGCGCCAGCACGCTCGACAGCAACCCGATCCCGATCTTCCAGTTGAATCCCAGCGGCGCAATCGCCGGCTCGATAAAATGGCCCAGTTTCCCGATCACGCTGTCCGCCAGCTCCGGCGCGGCCCACGAGTTCCCGCCTACATGAATCGGCGGAATATGCGCCAGAACCCAAAGAGCCAGCGTCACCATCAGAATCACGGTCCCCGCATTGTGCAGAAAAATCTTTGCCCGATCGAAAACCCGCATCAGCAGCGAGCGCAGCGTCGGCATCCGGTATTGCGGCAGCTCCAGAATGAATGGCGTCTCGCTCGACTTCAGAATCGAGCTCTTCAGCAAGCGCGCCGTCGTCATCGCGGCTACAAAACCCGCCAGGTAGAGCCCCAGCATCACAATCGTCCGCAGTCCCAGAAATCCATCGAGGTAAAACGTATTTGGAATAAACGCCGCAATCAGCAGCATGTACACCGGCAGCCGTGCCGAGCACGTCATGAACGGCGTCACCAGGATCGTCGCCAGACGGTCGCGCTTGTTCTCGATCGTCCGCGTCGCCATGATCGCTGGCACCGCGCACGCATAGGCCGAAAGCAGCGGAATGAATGCCTTCCCATTCAGCCCGATTGTCCGCATCACCCGATCTGCAATCAGCGCCGCTCGCGCCAGATATCCCGAGTCTTCCAGAACGCCAATGAACAGGAACAGCAGAAGAATCTGGGGGAGGAATACCAGAATCGACGAGATGCCCTTCCACGCGCCGTCCAGAACCAGCGACTGGATCCATCCAGCCGGCAGCAGCGGGCGCACCAGGTTACCGGCCTTCGCCAGCACATCGCCGAAACCGTCCGACAGCGGCTGCCCGATCGAGAACACCACTTCAAATACGCCGATCACCACCACCAGAAACAGCAGCGGCCCCCAGATGCGATGCAGCAGAACGTTGTCCAGCTTGCGGCTGCTCTCGGCCGACAGCGGCGCCCGATAACCCGTCCTTCTGCTCACCTGCGCGGCCCAGCTGTGCGTGCTGGCCGCGTTGCCCAGCACCGGCAACGTCAACCGCTGTTCAACTTTGTGATCCACATTGCGCAAGGCGCACTGACGCAGAAACAGCGAAACCGAATCCAGGCCCGTCCCATGCACTGCGCTGATCTGCGCCACCGGTGCGCCCAGCTCCCGCGCCAGCTTCAGCGTGTCAATCTCTCCGCCGCGCGATTCCATCAGGTCGCTCATGTTCAAGAGCACAAGCGTCGGCAGGCCCAGCGCCAGCACCGGCGCCGCCAGCATCAGCTGGCGGGTCAGATGGAGCGAGTCCAGCACCAGCAAAACCGCATCCGGCTTCGGCGTGCCCGGCATCTTGCCCTTCAGCACATCAATCGAAACCCGCGCATCTTCTGAGTAGGGAGTCAGCGAGTACACGCCTGGCAAATCGATCAGCGTCAAATCGTCGCGGCCTACGCCGGCCATCAGGCCCATGCGCTGCTCGACCGTCACACCGGGATAGTTCGCGACCTTCTGCCGCAGCCCCGTGAGTCGATTGAAAAGCGTCGATTTCCCAGAGTTCGGCGGACCAATCAAGACCACCGTGCGCAGCGAGCCCTCTACCGGAGGTCCCGCCGGCGGCTCAAAAGTCGGCGTCTCGCAGCAGGCGTTCATTGTTTCGTCCCGGCAAGCTTGCGAGCGTCCTTATTCCGTGCCTCGGTATCAGCGGAATTCCGCACCCGGATCGCCTTCGCTGTCTCCACGCGCAACGCGATCTCCATTCCATCTACGCCGTACACCGTGGGATCGCCCGCCGGCGCGCGCCGCAATGCCGTCACATGCGCGTCCGGCACAAAGCCCATGTGCATCAAATGGTTCTGCACCGACTCCGGCAGATCAAGCGCCACCAGCACTCCGCTTTCACCGATTTGTAGCTCGCTCAGCACGCTCAACCGCCGGACTCCCGTGGGCCGCCGAAACGGCAGTACCCTGAAACTACGACCGGAATAGTCGGGATTCAGTATACGACCATTTCGGTCTGAGTTGCAAACCTCCGAAAATAGGCCCTCTATTACTTTTTTCCCCATCGAGCGACCCCCAACAAAGGAAGGCGAAACAGCCCCTTCCGCTCATCCTCTACCCGCCGCCGATGGATCTGTATTCCCCTCATCGGCGTGTCGCACTATTCTTATCAAGGGCTGGGATTGCGCGATGTGACTTGGATCACCGAAATTGGACCTGAATCCAGCCCGCAACGAGGCTTCTACCCGACGGAGATGACGTGGACTTGAACCAGTTTCGCGATTCGCTGAAACAGCAGTTTCCGCCCTTGGAATTGAGCGATCTCCTCGCCGCCCTCTGGTGGGACGCCAAAGGCGATTGGGCCCAGGCTCACCGCCTCGTCGACGAGCTCGAAACCCGGCAAGGGATGGCCATCCATGCCTACCTCCACCGCAAAGAGGGAGCCAGCTCCAACGCCGAATACTGGTACTCCCGCGTTGGCCCCGACACCCGCCGCCCCACCCTCGACGCCGAATGGGAAGCCCTCGTCACCAGTCTCCTCGCTGCGAGCTAACCGCGATCCCGTAGCGGGTGCCCCATGTCTCCCGATTTTGGAGACGTGGGAGACCACGACGGGCGGCTGGCCCCGGTCGCAATGATCGTCCCAACCACGCAGAGGGGACCGGGGAGGGAAGAGGAATCATGGTAGACCACCAGTCATCATCCGCCACCCCATACCGCAATATGAAGCACCCCATTCCTCCGTGTGTCTCGCATCACAGCGACTCGGTCCCCCAGCGAAGAGACTCACGTTAGCGGCTCGACTCCCAATGGCCGCGCTGTGAGGCAAAGCGCATGAGTGAACAGAAAACGGTGATTGTCGATGGAAACGAGGCTGCTGCCTCCGTCGCCTATCGACTCGCCGAGGTTGTCGCGATCTACCCCATTACCCCTTCCTCCCCCATGGCCGAGTGGGCCGATCAATGGCGCTCTGAAGGCAAAAAGAATATCTGGGGCGCGCTTCCCATCGTCGAAGAACTGCAGAGCGAAGGCGGCGCTGCGGGCGCATTGCACGGGGCCCTGCAGGCCGGCGCATTCGCCACCACCTTCACCGCATCGCAGGGTCTCCTGCTGATGATTCCCAATATGTACAAGATCGCCGGCGAACTCACCCCGGCCACCATGCATGTCACGGCGCGCACTCTCGCCACCCATGCCCTCTCCATTTTTGGAGACCATTCCGACGTGATGGCCTGCCGCGCGACGGGCTGGGCCATGCTCGCGTCGAATTCTGTCCAGGAAGTTGCCGACCTCGCCCTCGTCTCTCAGATCGCTACCCTCGAGTCGCGTATCCCCTTCATCCATTTCTTCGACGGCTTCCGCACCTCGCATGAAGTCGGCAAAATCGAGCCCATCTCCGACGAAACCATCCGCGCCCTCCTCGACGACAAATACATCATCCAGTTCCGTCAAAGCGCCCTCAGCCCTGACCGCCCCATCATTCGCGGCACCGCGCAAAACCCCGACGTCTTCTTCCAGGCACGCGAAGCCTGTTCGCCATTCCACGCTGCCGTCCCGGGAATCGTGCAGTCCGTCATGAACCGCTTTGCCGCGGTCACCGGCCGCCACTATCACCTCTTTGACTACGTCGGTGCTTCCGACGCCGAGCGGGTCATCATCGTCATGGGTTCCGGCGCTGAAGCTGCTGAAGAAGCTGTCACCGCGCTCAACAAGCAAGGCGAAAAGCTCGGCCTTCTCAAAGTCCGCCTCTATCGGCCCTTCGACGCCAACGCCTTCCTCGCTGCGCTACCGGCCACGGTCAAGGCCATCGCAGTTCTGGATCGCTGCAAGGAGCCCGGCGCCTCCGGTGAGCCGCTCTATCAGGACATCGTCACCGTCCTCGCTGAAAATTCCGCCAAGCTGCCCTTCGCCGCCATGCCCACCGTTGTGGGAGGCCGCTACGGCCTCTCTTCCAAAGAATTCACTCCCGCCATGGTCAAGGGCATCTACGACGAACTCGCCAAGACCGCGCCGAAAAACCACTTCACCATCGGCATCGACGACGACGTCAGCCACACCAGTCTTACCTACGATCCGAATTTCTCCACCGAAGATCCTAAAACGCATCGAGCGCTCTTCTACGGCCTCGGCTCCGACGGCACCGTCGGCGCCAATAAGAATTCCATCAAGATCATCGGTACTGAGACGCCCAACTACGCGCAGGGCTACTTCGTCTACGACTCCAAGAAGTCCGGCTCCATGACCACCTCGCACCTGCGCTTCGGGCCCGAGCCGATTCACTCCACGTACCTCATCACCCGCGCCAGCTTTATCGCCTGCCACAACTTCAGCTTCCTCGAAAAAATGAATGTTCTTGAAGCTGCCATGCCCGGCGCCGTCTTCCTCCTCAACTCGCCTTGGTCTGCTGCCGAAGTCTGGGACAAGCTTCCCAAAACATTGCAGCAGGAGATCATCGCCAAGAAGATTGAGTTCTATGTCATCGATGGCTACACGGTGGCCCGCGAAGCCGGTATGGGCACCCGCATCAACACCATCATGCAGACCTGCTTCTTCGCCATCAGCGGCGTCCTGCCCCGCGATGAAGCCATCGAGCAGATCAAGAAGGCCATCAAGAAAACCTACGGCAAGCGCGGCGAAGCGGTCGTGCAAAAGAACTTCTCGGCTGTCGACCAGGCCCTCGCGCATCTCGAGAGAGTTCAGCTGCCCTCCGCCGCGAACTCCGACTTTGACATCGTTGGCGCCATCTCCGGCAACGCTCCCCAATTTGTCCATGACGTCCTCGGCAAAATAGCCGCAGGCCAGGGCGATCTGCTTCCGGTCAGCGCCATCCCCGCCGGCGGCGCCTTCCCAACCGGCACCACGCAGTGGGAGAAGCGCAACATCGCGCAGTTCATTCCTGTGTGGGATAAAGACCTCTGCATCCAGTGCGGGAAATGCGTCATGGTCTGTCCGCACGCCGTCATCCGCGCCAAAGTCTACAACGCTGACCTCGCCGACAAGTCCCCCGCCACCTTCCAATGGGCCAAGCCCAAGTGGAAGGGCATGGAGCAGGATCGCTACACCCTCCAGGTCGCGCCTGAGGATTGCACCGGCTGCGCGGTCTGCGTCGAAGTCTGCCCGGTCAAGAGCAAGAGCGACGCCAGCCACAAGGCCATCAACATGGCCGCACAGGCTCCGCTGCGCGAACCCGAGCGCGAGAATTGGGACTTCTTCCTCTCACTTCCTGAAGTCGACCGCAGCAAGCTCTCGCACGGCCAGGTCAAGGATCTCCAACTCCTCCAGCCACTCTTCGAGTTCTCGGGCGCATGCGCCGGATGCGGCGAAACTCCCTACATCAAGCTGCTCACCCAACTCTTCGGCGACCGGCTCTACATCGCCAACGCCACGGGGTGCTCCTCCATCTACGGTGGCAACCTGCCCACCACGCCCTACAGCTCCAACGCCGCCGGCCGCGGACCCACATGGGCTAACTCGCTCTTTGAAGACAACGCCGAGTTCGGCTTCGGCATGCGTACCGCTCTCGACCAGCAGAAGAGCTTTGCTGAGGTGCTTGTCACGCGCCTGGCTTCAGCCATTGGCCCCGATCAGGCTGCGACACTCATCAGCGCGCCGCAAACCACTGAACCCGAGATCAACGCCCAGCGCGAACGCGTCGCCGATCTGAAGAAGAAGCTTGAGGCCATAGACTCCTCCGACGCCCGCAACCTCCTCGCCATTGCCGACACCCTGGTTCGCAAAAGCGTCTGGATCCTCGGCGGCGATGGATGGGCCTTCGACATCGGCTTCGGCGGACTCGATCACGTCCTCGGCTCCGGCAAGAACGTCAACATCCTCGTCCTCGATACCGAGGTCTACTCCAACACCGGCGGACAGGCCTCCAAGGCCACACCCCGCGGTGCAGTTGCCAAGTTCGCCGCCAGCGGAAAAACCAGCAGCCGCAAAGACCTTGCCATGGAAGCCGTCAGCTACGGCTACGTCTACGTGGCCCAGGTCGCCCTCGGCGGCAACGACACCCACGTCATCAAGGCCTTCCAGGAAGCCGAAGCCCACGAGGGTCCGTCGATCATCATCGCTTATTCCAGCTGCATCGCGCACGGCTACGATCTGGTCCACGGCCTCGAACAGCAGAAGCTCGCCGTGCAGTCCGGCTACTGGCCGCTCATGCGCTACAACCCCGCGCTCCGCAACGAAGGCAAAAATCCATTCCAGCTCGATTCGAAGTCTCCCTCGATCCGGCTCAAGGACTATGCCTATCGCGAGGCCCGCTACACCATGCTCGCCCGCGGCAATCCTGAACTCGCCGCGACGCTCCTCAAAGAAGCCCAGGACGACGTCGAGCGTCAGTGGCGCGTCTACTCTGCGCGCGCTGCCATGCCGGGCCGCGGCGATACGCCGCACATCGCTCCTGAAGAAAAGCCTGAGACGCAATTGGCAGCTACGCCTGCCGGAGGCAAACAATGATTGACTTCTCCACGAACTACCTGGGCCTGAAACTCAACGGGCCCATCGTGGTCTCTTCTACCCCGCTCTCCGAGTCGCTCGATAACGTGCGCCGCATGGAAGACGCGGGGGCCTCGGCCATCGTTCTTACCTCGCTCTTTGAGGAGCAGTTGGCCCTCGAGTCCCGCGCTCTCGACGACGACCTCTCCCGCGGTACCGACTCCTTCGCCGAGTCGCTTGACTTCCTCCCCGAGCAGGAAGACTACCGCATGACCCACGAGGTCTACCTCGAGCACCTGCGCCGCGCCAAGGCTGCCGTCAAAATTCCTATCCTCGCTAGCCTCAACGGCACCACCGTCGGTGGCTGGGTCCGCTTCGCCAAGGAAATGGAACAGGCCGGCGCCGATGCTATCGAGCTCAATACCTACGCCCTGGCCACTAACCGCAGCCAGACCTCCAATGAACTCGAATTGCAGCTTCTCGAGCTCGTCGAAAAGGTCTGTCAATCAGTCAAGGTCCCGGTCTCCGTCAAGCTCTCGCAGTCGTTCACCAGCCTGCCCCACCTTATCGCTCGCATTGAAGACGTGGGCGCGCGCGGTGTCGTTCTCTTCAACCGTTTCTACCAGGCAGACTTCGATATCGAAACCCTCGAAGTCCGCCCCACCCTCCACTTCTCCACGCCCTCCGAGCTCTTGCCGCGCCTCCACTGGGCCGCAATCCTCTATGGCCATCTCAACATCGACCTCGCCGTTACCGGCGGCGTCCACTCCGCTGAAGACGTCCTTAAGAGCGTCATGGCCGGAGCCAGCATGACCATGATGGCCTCCGCCCTTCACATTCACGGCATCGAGCACATCGGCCGCGTCCTCTCTGACATGCAGTACTGGCTCGAGAAACGCGAGTACTCCTCCCTTTGGGAAACACGCGGCTGCCTCAGCCGCCGCTCCGTTCCCGATACCTCACCCTTCGATCGCGGCAACTACATCAAGACGCTCAGCTCCTACAGCCTCCGTCAAACCGTGGCCGCCTTCTAACCTCTGCAGAAATAATCCGGACTGGCATCTCAGGAAGCGGCGCTCTCGGGCGCCGCTTCTTTTCAGGCATCAGGCGCGGTCCCGCCCTGGGCACACCACTCTCTGATGCCTCACAAAGAGGTGTCATCCTGAGCGGAGCGCAGCGGAGTCGAAGGATCTGCAGTTGCCTCTTAACAATCCTTTAAATCCGCACAACATCGACACCATGAACCCACAAACGTCCCTTCTCCTTAGAACGGCGCCTCCGGGTGCCGTTTCCTCGAGCGATTCTCAATCGTCGCGATCCCTCTACTCAAACGTTTGATTAGTGAACTTTAGCTCTGATACTATTCCCCTGCGAACGGGGATCACCCACGCACCCCCAACCAATCCCCGCTCCGGAAGGTCGACGATGAGAAATAGGATCATCCTTTTGTGCGCTCTCGCTGCCGCTTTCGCCGGCCCTCTTCCCGCACAGAATATCGCCGCCACATGGCAGGGAATACTCCCGGCAGGTAGCGACCAGCATCGCGTCGCGATTCAAATCGCGAAGAAGGCAGCCGGGAGTTGGGCTGTTCCGGCATGCGACGTGGAGTTCCTGCACGACGGAGCGCAAGTCGACTCCCTCGTGGTCAACGGTTCCAGTCTCAAGCTCACCATCAACGGCGGCGCCGTCACCTACGAAGGCCAAATTAGATCTGACGGTGCTGCGATCGCCGGTGCCTGGACTTACAACGGGGCCTCCATTCCCCTGGAACTGCATCGCGCGACGCCCGACACGGCGTGGCAAGTTCCATTTCTCTATCAGTACCACCATAAGAATGTGACGTATCTTCGACCCTCCGCCGCCGAGCCCACGATTGCCTTCACTCCTAAAATGGCACTCGATTACATCGAGCAGGGCGCCGAAGCATGGACCAACGAATGGAAGTGCGTGGCCTGCCACACGAACGGCTCCTACATGGTCGTGCGCCCCCTCCTTACGCCACAATTCGGCCAGCCTCAAAAGGCTCTGCGTGACTTTTTCGTGACCACGCTCAAGGAGGAACTGGCAACGGACCCCGCCGACCTCAAGCCGGATCACGATTTCACTCAGGCCGTGTACGTCGCCGCGGGCCTCGCGATTTGGGACGCGCATGTCACCCACCGCCTCTCGCCCGAAACCTCCGCAGCACTCGATTTCATGTTCAAGGTCCAGCGAGCCGACGGGGACTGGACGATCAGCGACGACAACAACCCGCCGCTCGAGTCGAGCCGCTTTCAGTTGGCCACCGTTGCCGCCAGGGCCGTGGGCAATGCGCCCGGATGGCTCACACGCCAGCGCGGCACGCCCGTCGAAGCAAAGGTGAAGCTGCTCGAATCCTATCTTCGGTCCGACCACAAAATGCAGGGAGACTACGACCTCACCGACCTTCTGTGGGCGTCAACCGAACTGCCTGGCCTTCTCGATGCGAGCCGCATGGAGCAGATCGCTGCGATGATCTTCCAGCATCAGAAGACCGATGGCGGCTGGTCGATCCGTGACTTTGCCCGACCTGAAGACTGGGGCAAAGGCAACCGTGCCGAGAAGCTCCGAGCGGAACTCGAATTTCCCCATCCGCCGAGCGATGGTCACATGACCGGGCTCGCCATCATCGTCCTTCGCAAGGCCGGCGTTCCCGCAAGCGATCCGCGCATCCGGCGCGGTGTCTCCTGGCTTCTCGCCAACCAGCGCGCATCCGGCCGTTGGTGGACCCGTTCACTCAACCGCGATGGATGGCAGTTCATTACCTACAGCGGAACCGTGTATCCACTTCTCGCCTTGGCAATGTGCAACGCCCTTCCGCCTTCTGCCTGACGACAACCAGCCGCGCCGCTCTACTCGTCGCGCAGCGTCGTCGCCGGATCGGTTCTCGCAATGCGCAACGTCGGAATCGTTGTGGCAAAAACGATCACGAGCGTCAGAATCACCACGACCCCAACTATGCTGGGCGCATCGTAGACACTTACGCCATACAGCACGCTGCGCAATGTCCGTAGCACTCCAAAACAAAGCAGCAATCCAAGAACAAGGCCGAGAACCGAAGACCGGATCCCGGATGCTGCGACCAGCGTCATCGCCTGGCGCACCGTCGACCCCAGCGCGATGCGGATGCCGATCTCCCGCGTTCGTTGAGCCACCATATTCGCGACCAGCGAAAAAATTCCGACGGCACTCAAAAGCAGGGCAAGCCCGGCCATGGCGCCGAGAAGCGCCACCTCGACTCGCTGCGTTGCCAAAGCCTTTGCAAGATAGTCGGTCATGCCATAGAAACCGGAGAAGGGAAGACCTCCATCGACGTTGGCAAGAGCCTTCTGCATCTGCCCTGGGAGACCCTGTGTAGATCCTGACGTACGCACAATCCAGCTCGGCTGGAACCAGATATGAATCACAGCAATCATCCGCGGGTCCACCTGCGCCGCGGGAATGTAGACGATCGGTTCGCTCCCGAGCGGATCGTTCACCTGCTCTGCATGCGGAGGAAGGGTGACGTCTTCCGCCACGCCAACAAGGACAGTCCCTTGCTTGTCGAGCGCTTGACCCACAGGATTCTGGCCCGCGAAGAACTTGCGTACGAACGATCGGTTCACGATCGCAACCAGTTGTGCGCCGCGCCGGTCTGAACTGGTAAAAGTGCGCCCTGCAAGCAACGGAATCTGCAGCGTCGAAAAGTATGAGGGCGTTACATAGATTGCGCCACTCATCGCCTGCTGACCCATCTGCGGACCGCTGGCCAGGGTCATCCCATCATTCAAAGCGCGTTCGTAGGGAAGCGACAAACCTGCAGCCGCGCTCTGAACACCCGGAATACGCTCCATGGCTGCGGTGCTTTCGCTCATCAAGCGATCGAATACCGCAGGATCACGATAACGCGCGTCATCCAGCGAGGCCTTGGCCGTCATCACGCCCCGCGGATTGAACCCCGGCGGAAGACTCTGCAAGTGGATCAATGTGCGGATGAGCAAACCGCTGGCCGCAAGCAAAACTACCGTCAGCGCAACTTCACCCGCGATCAATGTCTGACGCAAACGTAGACGCTCCACGCCGGCGACCGTGCGGCTTGCCATAAACGACCGAAGGTCGACTCTCTTGAGAGCAAACGCCGGCAGCATGCCAAAGAGCACGCTCGTGAGAAGCGAAGCCGCCAGCGAAAACGCAAGCACGTTTCTATCCATTGGAACGCCTTCAACCGGCAGGTAATCCGTGGGCAGCAGCGACAGCAGACCGCGCAATCCCACGAATCCAACCCCCGCCCCGACCGCCCCGCCGATCAACGCAAGCAGGAGATTCTCGATCCAGAGCTGCCTCTGGATATGCAGGCGTGAAGCGCCCAGGGCCATCCTCGTTGCGATCTCAGCGGTCCGTCGCGCCATGCGCACAACCGTAAGTCCCGCGAGATTGGCGCAGGCAATCAGCAGAATAAGTCCGGCGGCAATCATCAGCGTCATCGCTTTGGGCCGGAGTTCGGCCGTTTGCCCCTTCTGCAGAGGCACCGCATGAAATGAAACCCTCGACCCCGGGTGAAATTCCTTTGCGTAGCGCAGAGCCCGCTCGGCCCACGCGCGATTGATCTCGGCATCGGCCTGCTGCCAGTCTGCTCCGTCGCGCAAGCGAAGAATGATTCCGTAATTCGCGCCCCCGCCCTCTCCCTGCCGGCTCGGCTGCAGCGCGGTGTACACGTCCGCATTCAAAGGAGTCCTTGCATCTTCCGGCAGTACTCCGACCACTGTGTAGGCCGCGCCCTTCAACTCGATCGCCTGTCCAATCAGATGGGAATCGGCATGAAATGTGGTGCGCCACAGGCCATAAGAGAGGACAGCCGCGTTCGGACCATGCGGGCGATCCTCGTTATCGTTGAAGGCTCTGCCGAGCGACGGGCGTATACCAAGAACATCAAAGTAGTGAGCGGAGACGCGCCCTGCGTGCACGTATTGGACACTTCGCCCCGCCTGAAGATTCACGCCCGACGCGAGACCTGATGCCGCGCCGAGCACCGAAGGAACGTTGTCCCGCAGCAGTTCCCATTGCTCTCCGTCGATATCGTTCAAACCGTCAAATGGCTCAGCTCCATCAATGCGCATGAAGATTGTGCCAATGCGTTCCGGATCAGGGTAGGGAAGGCTCTTCAACATCAGCGCGTTCACAATCGAGAAGATGGCCGTATTGGCGCCTATCGAGAGAGCGAGCGTGCCGATGACCGCAGCGGTGAATCCAGGGTTTCGCCTCAGTTGGCGCCAGCCGTAGCGTACATCCTGCCCGATCACCTCGAAGCTTGTTCCCGCCCGTGAGTCCCGCACCGCCTGCTTTGCTTGTTCCATTCCGCCTAGATCAGCCAGTGTGGCTCTGCGCGCTTCCGATGCGGAAAGGCCGGCAGCGATCTTCTCGTCCGTGACCATCTCCACATACGCCCGAAGCTCATGATCCAAATGGCGCTCAACCTTCTCTTTTCCGAGAAGATTCGCAAACAAACTACGTATCCGAGAAAGAAATCTCATGGTCCGCCCCTAGGTCGTTGCCTTCAACGCGTTGCTCATCGCCGAAACAATCGTTTGCCACTGCTTGGTTTCAACATTCAACTGCGCCTTTCCAGCCTTCGTGAGGCGATAGAACTTCGCGCGGCGGTTGTTTTCCGAGTCGCCCCAGAACGAGCTCAGCCAGCCGGCCTCCTCCATGCGGTGAAGAGCCGGAAACAGCGAACCGGGTTTGACCAGGAAAGTCCCTTGCGTGATTTGTTCAATGCGCCGCGATACGCCGAGGCCATGAAGTTCTCCCGGCCCGAGTGCCTTCAGGATGAGCAGATCAAGGGTTCCTTGCAGCAGGGTTGCTTTTTCAGGACTCATTGAATTGATCCTATCGAATGACTATAGGAGTGTGGCGCCCCTCATACAGAATGTCAATAGGAGTGTGACGAAACATGGCGCCAGCCTGCGCCTTTTCATCTTGCGCACCCGCAAATCTGGCCCCCCCGGCGTGCGTGCAATGTTCCAGATCTCAGCATTCATCGCTTGCAGATTATTTCTGCCGATCCGGTATTGTTGGACTGTAAAGAACAACCGTGATTCATCGCCCCGTGTCGTCTCTGCCTGCAAACCGGTGCAGCGCAGCCTCAAGTTCTTTCAGGAGAGGAATCTGCGGCTAACTTAAAGGGGTAGAGTAATTTGGGCATGTACCTCTCGCATAACCCAGGTGACATGAGAAACTTCAGCCAAAAGACCGGGGGGGGAGGCACTCAAGTCCGCGAAGCACGGAAGAGAGAACCGACGCAGCCACCATCGGCGCGCCCCCTCGTCCCGTATCATGCGTGGGACTTCGTTGCGAGGCCACAGATGAACCAGAAACTTCTTGCCGCTTTTATTGCAGCTGTACTCGTCGCTTCAGCCTCGCTCGCTTTCGCCCAGGCTCCAGCTAAATATGAACCAACCCTCGAATCGCTCGACCGCCATCCTTTGCCCGATTGGTATGCCGGCGCCAAGCTCGGCATCTTCATCCACTGGGGCCTCTATTCCGTTCCCGGATGGGCGCCGCTCAACCACCCCGACCACGACTTCTCTTCCGCCGACTACATCAAGTACAACCCATACGCCGAGTGGTACCTCAACGTGATGCGTGTCCCGGGCTCGCCCACCGCAGGCCTATCACCGCGAACACTACGGCGCAGACTTCGGCTACTACGACTTTGCGCCTACGTTCAACCGCGAATCGAAGAAGTGGAACCCCGACGCGATGGCCGCCATCTTCAAGGCTGCCGGCGCACGCTACGTCGTCCTCACCAGCAAGCACCACGAAGGCTTCACGCTCTGGCCCAGTACCACGCCGAATCCCAATCCCAGCCTTAAGCCGAACCAACTCCACGCCGAACGCGACATCGTTGGCGAACTGTCCACCGCGGTCCGCGCGCACGGCCTGCGCATGGGCCTCTACTACTCCGGCGGCTACGACTGGACCTTCAACACCGGCCCCATTCAAACCAACACCGACTACCAGACCGTCAAGCCCGAAACCGACGCCTACGGAAAATACGCCAACGCGCAGATCCACGAGCTCATCGCCCGCTACCACCCATCGGTCCTGTGGAACGACATCGACTGGCCTAAAACCGGCGATGCCCTCGGCGTCGAAGCTGACTACTACAACGCAGTCCCCGATGGCGTCATCGACGACCGCTTCGGCATCAAGCACGCCGACTTCACCTCACCCGAATACGCCAAGCTCGACAAGATCAGCGAGAAGAAATGGGAAGAGTGCCGCGGTCTCGGCCGATCCTTTGGCTACAACCGCGCCGAAGGAGAAAATGAAACCATCGCCCCCGCTGAGTTGATCGCGCTCCTCGTCGACATCGTCAGCAAGAACGGCAATCTCCTCCTCGACGTTGGCCCAGAGCCCGACGGCACAATCCCCCCCGTTCAGATGGAACGCCTCAAAGCTCTCGGCGCATGGCTCCAGCAAAACGGCGAAGCCATCTACGACACAACGCCGTGGACACAAGCCGCAGGCAAGTCCGCCGAAGGCGATGACCTGCGCTTCACGCGCAAGGGCGACGACTTGTATGTGACTGCCCTCGGCAAACCGAAGGCCCAAACCATCACGATCACAGATCTGCCAGCCAAACAGGGAATCGCGATCATGCAACTCGGAGACAACAATGAGCTCGGTGCGAAGGTCCAGACCGACGGCATGCGCATCGTCTTGCACAGCGCATTGAAAGGCGACTACGCTTACTCGTTCAAGCTAGCCGGCTACGCCCGCTGAGTTCCAAAACCCACCAAGCGTCCCGTTCGCTTGGTTCAGCACGAACATGGGTGCCCCAGGTCTCGATTTTGAGACCTGGGAAAGCACGAACATCAACCCGAAATTGGTCGATCTGGAGTGGGCAACATTTCCAACACAGTTTTCTCCAATTGCGCGCACGCCTCAGGCAGCGCGGCCTGCACTGTTGTGCTGAATCCCTCACGCAACTCCAGCGAACAAGCACCAACCATCAGCAGCAGGGAACTGCGCGGCATCGCACCATAGAGATCCTTGCTCAGTGCCAGCAGTTCCGCCGCTCCGACATGGTGTGTTGCCAAGCCGGTCTGCTCCGACGAAGCCGATTCGACTGAGGCAATCGTTACTACGCCCGGCTTCGCATCCAAACAGCAATCGACAAAGATCACGGATTCAGCTTCGGCCACATCCTGTGCCAACTCCGGCGTCCACTGCTGACGCGCAATAACCCGCACGCGCGGCTCACCGGCGAATCGTTCTTCTGCCCACGCAGCAAGCCAGGGCCCGACACCGTCATCCTCGCGCAGCGTGTTTCCGCAAGCGAGAATGAGGCATCGGGCCCGGCCGGTACTCAAAGTCATGACTCCAACACTACGCTAGCGAATTAGCTGATCCACAACTTCGCCCTCGGCTGAAATCAGCGAAAGCGCCAACGGCATCTGACCATACGCATGCGTCGAGCAGCTCAGGCACGGATCGAACGTCCGCACCACAGCTTCCACGCGATTCAGAATGCCCTCGGTGAATTTCCCGTCCTTCACGTAATGCTTTGCCGCCTGCAGAACGCCCTGGTTCATTGCGTTGTTGTTCTGCCCCGTCGCAATCACCAGGTTCGCCCACGTGATCAGCCCGTTCTCGTCCACCTTGTAGTGGTGATGCAGCGTACCGCGAGGCGCCTCGGCCTGTCCTGCGCCTTCCAGGCGATTCACGCCTGCCGTTGCGCGCACGTGCTTGTCCAGAATCAATGGGTCCGTCAAAATCCGTTCGATCTTCTCGATGCCATACAGCATGTCAACTAGCCGCGCATAGTGGTAGTAGAACGAGCTCTGCACCGGCCCATCGTCCGAAAGCTGCTTGAACAGCTTCAACTCTGCATCCGCCAGCGGCGTGCCCATGCTCTTCACAATGTTCAGCCGCGCCAGCGGTCCTACACGATAACTTCCTTCCGGATAGCCGAGCGGCTTGTAGTACGCAAACTTCGTGTAGCTGTACGGCTCAACGGCTTCTCCAATGACTTCGGGGAATTGACTTGCCGTAATGCCGTCGGCCACAATCTCGCCGCGTGCATCGATCAGCCGCAACGTGCCATCGGTAAACTCGATCGACTCGTCCTCATTGATCAACCCCATGTACAGCGTGGCGAAGTTGGCGAATACCGCGATCTCCGGCTTGAACCCGTCCGCGATCTGCTTGTACCAGTCGAGCGCAAGCTTGATGTTCCCATAAGCTTCGGGAAGCATCCCCAGAATCTCATCGCGCTTCGCCGCAGCCAGCGGTTCCGTCACACCGCCCGGCACCACCCAGCCGGGATGAATGCGCTTGTTGCCCAACAGCTCAATGATGTGCTGCCCAAATCGCCGCAGAGCAATTCCCGCGCGCCCCAGCTCCGGCTTCGCGCCCACCACGCCAAAAATGTGGCGGCTCGCTGGATCCGACTCGAGGCCCAGCAGCAAATCCGGCGACGAAAGATAGAAGAAACTCAGTGCATGCGACTGCACCATCTGCGCCAGGTTCAACATCCGCCTCAGCTGCGCCGCGGTGTGCGGAATCCGCACCGACATGATCGCCTCGCAGGCCTTCGCAGAAGCAATCAGATGCGACACCGGGCAGATGCCGCAGATTCGCGCCATCAGGCTCGGCATCTCGTAAAACGGCCGGCCCTCTGAGAACTTCTCGAATCCGCGCACCTGGGTCACGTGGAAGTTTGCATTGTCCACTTCGCCCTTGTCGTTCAGATGAATCGTGATTTTACCGTGGCCCTCAAGCCGCGTGACGGGATCGATCGTGATGGTCTGACTCATGGCTCAGGCTCCAAAGCGCGTGAGCGCGGGAACGTCCAGCGGCTCACCGGTAACCAGCGCGGTCAGCGCTGTATGGAATGTGTCGGCAGACGGTGGGCATCCGGGCAGGAAAACATCCACTTTCACGAATTCATGAATGGGACGCACAACCCGCAACAGCTTCGGCACCACAACGCAGGGGATCTGCTGCTGTATATCCGCGTTTTCCTTGTAGGCGCGATCCAGAATCGCCTCCGGCCCAATCGGGTTGCGCATCGACGGAACATTGCCCGCCACCGCGCAGTCGCCCATCGCCACCAGAAGTTTCGAGTGGGCCCGAATCTTCTTGATCTTCTTCTCGTCGTCCACCGACGCCACCGCGCCTTCCACCAGCGCGATGTCCACCTGATCGGGGAACTCTTTGGTGTCCACAATCGGGCTGTACACCACGTCCACAAGCTCGGCGAGCGCGATCAGCCGCTCGTCCATGTCCAAGAACGACATGTGGCAGCCCGAACAGCCGTCCAACCAGACGGTCGCTAATTTCAACTTGCTCATTTCGCCTCCCGCATCTCGTTCAGGTACGGCAGAAAATCAGGATACTTTGGATGGTCCGATCCGATCTTGGCCTTGTCGAACAGCGCGCCCGTCGGGCAGACCTGCACGCATTTGCCGCACCGCGTGCAACTCGAACTGCCCCAATCCTGATGTAGATCGGTAATTACCATCGAGTTGATGCCCCGGCCCATCACGTCCCACACGTGTGCCCCTTCCACCTCCGCGCAGACCCGCACGCAGCGCGTGCAGAGAATGCAGCGATTGTGATCGACCGTAAACCGCTCGTGCGATGCATCGACCGTGAGCTCGGGATTGCGATACGGGAACCGCACATGCGAGACGCCCTGCTCCTGCGCCAGCGTCTGCAGTTCGCAGTGCCCGTTCGACACGCACACTGAGCAGATATGGTTTCTTTCGGCAAAAAGAAGCTCCAGGATTGTGCGCCGATGCTTCTGCAGCCGCTCGGTATTCGTGCTGACTTCCATGCCTTCGTACACCGTGGCCACGCACGCCGGCAGCAGCTTGTTGCTCCCCTTGATTTCGACCAGGCACATCCGGCAGGCGCCCACGTCGCTCAATCCATCCAGATGGCAAAGAGTGGGTATTTCGATGTCGTTCTCGCGAGCTACTTCAAGAATCGTCTGGCGGCGGCTCGCGCTCACCTCTTTGCCATCGATGATCAGGGTTTTGACGTCGACCGCCTCACTCATGCCAGCACCTCCACCGGGGCCTGAATGTTGCAAACGCCGGCCGTGCACTTCTTGTGCACAATGTGATCGATGTATTCGTGCTTGAAATACTTCAGCGTGCTCAACACCGGGTTAGGCGCTGTCTGGCCAAGCCCGCAGAGGCTGGCCTCCTTCACCGTGCTGCACAAGTCTTCCAGCAACTTCAGATCGTCCATGGTCCCTGAACCGTCGCAGATCCGCGACAGCAGCGTGAACATCTGCGCCGTACCCGCCCGGCAGGGAATGCACTTGCCGCACGACTCGGTCATGCAGAACTCGATGAAGAACCGCGCCACATTCACCATGCACGAGGTATCGTCCATCACGATCATGCCGCCCGAACCCATGATCGAACCGGCCGCCAGTAACGCGTCGTAGCTAACACCGATATCGAGCATCGCCGCCGGCAGGCAGCCGCCCGAAGGTCCGCCGGTCTGAACTGCCTTGAAGGTGTGCCCGTCTGGAACGCCCCCGCCAATCGTCTCAATGATCTCGCGCAGCTTGATCCCCATCGGTACTTCGACGAGCCCGGTATTGCGGATCTTGCCTGTAAGCGCGAAAACCTTAGTCCCCTTGCTGCGCTCCGATCCCATGCTTGAGAACCATCGCCCGCCCTTGCGGATAATGGGCGCAATGTTGGCAAACGTCTCAACGTTGTTGATCAATGTCGGCCTGCCCCACAATCCGCTCACCGCTGGATAAGGCGGCCGTGGTTTCGGGGTGCCGCGCTTTCCCTCAATCGAGGCAATCAGCGCCGTCTCCTCGCCGCACACAAACGCGCCGGCGCCCAGACGAATCTCCACATCAAAATTGAAGGGCGTGTTGCCGATGTTGTTCCCCAGCAAACCGCGCCGTCGCGCCTCCCGCAGGCTTACCGTCAACCGGCTCACCGCTAGCGGATACTCCGCGCGCACATAGACGTACCCCTTGCTCGCGCCCACCGCGTAAGCTGCAATCGCCATCCCCTCAATGACGCGCTGCGGATCGCTCTCCAGAACACTGCGATCCATGAATGCGCCGGGATCGCCCTCATCGCCGTTGCAGATGATGTACTTCAAATCCCCCGGAGCCTTGGCAACCGTGCTCCACTTCAGGCCCGTGGGATACCCGCCGCCTCCGCGTCCTCGCAATCCGCTCTCGGTGATCTGGCGAATCACGCCGTTGGGCGTCATATCGTTCAGCGCCGTCAGTAGCGCCAGATACCCGTCGCGTGCGATGTAATCGTCAATCTTTTCCGGATCGATCCGGCCTGAGTTCTCCAGCACCACGTGAACCTGCTGATCGAAGTGCTCGCGCAATTCGCATTGCAGTTCTTTCACCGGCTCTTTTCCCAGGCTGGCCGCAATCTTCTCTGCATCGCTGTCCTTCACATGCTGATAGAGGATCTCATTGGGTTCCTGCAGAACCAGCGGCCCGGCCGCGCATAATCCCATACACCCCGTGCGCCGAACCAGGGCGTTCTTGCCCTGCGTCTCAACGGCCTTGGCCAGTGCGTCTTTCAGCCTGTCAGAGTGCTGGCTCAAACAGCCCGTGCCCATACAGACGCTGATCTCCTGGTCGAACTTCTCGTTCTCGGCCTTCACCGATTTCGCAATCTGGTCGAGTTCCTCGATCGTCATTCCACCGCCCACCTTTCCAGCTGTGCGAGCATCTGTTCGTGCGTCACCTGTCCCTGCAGTTCGCCATCGGTCAGAACCACCGGGGCCCGTCCGCAGGCGCCTACACAGCGCGCCGTCATCAGGCTGATGTTGCCGTCCTTCGTCGTCTGGCCCTGCGGTATGCCAAGATGCTTCTCCGCCGCCGCCACCAGCTTGTCCGTCCCCTTGATGTAGCAGGCCGTTCCGCTGCAGATCGTCATCGTGTGCTTGCCCGGCGGCTTCAGGCTGAAGTAGTGGTAAAACGTCACTACCCCGTACGCCTGGCTCAGCGGCACATGCAGCGACTGCGCTACAAACTTGATTGCGTCATCGTCCAGAAACCCGAACGAGGACTGGACAGTGTGAAGCGTCTCGATCAGCGCATGGCGGGCAAATCCGTTCTTCCGCATAGTGCCGTTCACGATCTTCCAGCGTTTGTCATCACTCGGAAGCGGGGGTTGGGTCAGGGCTGGCACGATTCCTCCATCGACACTGGGATCGGAAAGTCAATAGCCTTTCGCGGTCCGTCTAGTCTAGTTCTAAAAGCAGAGGCCGTGATCCCAAGGTGACATTCATCACCGTGGAACTGACCCATCCCATCCTGTGACACTTTCAGAACCGCGAACCCAACCCAGCCTGCCCCTGTCATCCTGAGCGAGCCTGAACGAAGAGAAGGGGAGTCGAAGGACCCGCGGTTGCTTTTTGAACTGCCTCAATCAGCGCGAACATGGGTGCCCCGGGCCTCGCTTCTGAGACCTGGGAAAACTGGACGCGTCCCAGCCACTCTCGTGACAACTCCAATCATTCCTTCCCGCATTGCGGGCCTCCAGGCATTGATCCAGCACCGCTTTACCCCACCGGCTGCGATAATTGATCCAGGGTGAATGTATGCCCCTCACTCGTGTGCGTGTGGTCAAAGAACGCGCCGTTTCGGGAGTGCAACAATGAAAGGTGTCTTCGTCGTGGGAGCAGGACCTGCTGGCATGTTCGCTGCCCGTCAGGTTGCCCTCGCAGGCTATGAAACGTTCATCTTTAATCGCGATATACGGCCCGGAGGCCTCGCTCAGTACGGCATCTACCCCACCAAAACCAAGATGAAGTCCGGCCTGCGCAAGCAGTTCGAGCAGACACTCGCGCTTCCCAATGTTCACTATTTCGGACACATCCAGATCGGCGCCACCTACGACATCTCCCTCGCTGAACTTGAATCCTTCCGTCCCGCCGCTATCATCTTTGCCTCCGGCGCTCAGGGCGCCAAAAGCCTTGCCCTCCCCGGGGAGAACGCCCTAGGCATCTATGCTTCCAAAGACTTTGTCTACAACTACAACCAGCTGGAATCTCATGTAGCACGTGACTTCTCTACCTACCGTCACGTTGCCATCATCGGTGTCGGCAATGTCGCCATCGACGTCGCTCGCTGGCTCCTGCTCGACAAGCCCGCCCAGTACACCGAAAGCGTCGTGATCGTTGCCCGCCGCGGCCCGCTCGAAGTCAAGTTCGACAAAAAGGAAATCGAGCACGTCGAGCCCTTCATCTCCCGCACCGAGCTAACCGCCGAACTCGAACGAGTTAAAGACCGTTGCGCAAAAGCGAATCAGGACGTCTCACCCGAAAAGGTAATCGCCCAGCACTTTCCGCATCTGGCCGACCCTGCCTCTCCGACAGCCGTGTCGCCGCGCCTCTCCTTCCGCTTCTTATCCTCGCCCAAGTCCTTCCTCGCGAACGCAGAGGGCCGCGTCGCCCAGATGATCGTTGCTGAAAACGAGCTTGTTCTCAAACCCGACGGAAGCACTTCCGCCCGCGTGACCGACGCAACCTCCACCCTCGACGTCGACACCGTCCTGTTTGCCATCGGCGACAAGCACGACCCTCAAATCGGTCTCCCGATGGGCCCCGACGGCTACGCTACCCGTCCGCCCGAAAAGCAGCCAGACGCCACATCCCCCGACGCCGCTTCGTTTCAGGTTTGGGACCCCGCCGCAGACCAACCGCGTCCCGGCCAGTTTGTCGTAGGCTGGGCTCGCAAGGCCAGCACCGGTCTTGCCGGAGTCGCCCGCCACGATGGCGAACTCGGCGCCCGTCAGGCCATCGAGTTCCTCAAGACTTCACCCGAGTCAAATACCCTCGCTGCTCCGGAAATCCACGCGCGCCTCGTCGCCAAAGGTGTGCGCATTGTCGACAAGCAAGACCTTGCTCTCCTCGCGAGGGCCGAAGAACGCAAAGGTCCAGTGCCATCGCCCAACTCTTTCCATATCACTGAAGAGTCCGCAATCTTCAAGGCAATGGATGAGGAAAAGGCACGAGAAGGCGATACCTCAGTCGCCGCCGACTAGGGCTGCAGCGCAATCCCTCCTAGCTGAAGATGACTTTGATCGCGAATGGCGCCGAAGGCGCGTCTGCCGCACCGCAGGTGCTGCCTAGCCCAAAGCTGGCAGCTTGTCCGAGATCCCAAACAGAAAAATCAGCCCGATGGCGCAGCTGTAGATCGCTCCGGTCCACGCAATCGCGTGATAGAACCCCGGATGGTGGCCGGTCGCTTTGAAAGCTCCGCCCATTGACGCCGTCATCAGGGCATTCATCGCCACCAGCCCGATCGCGAACGCCGTCAACCCCAGCATTCCCCGCGATGTTCCGCCCAGGTTCGCCGTCAAAAAAAACAAAGCCAGCTGGCTCGGTGTCTCGGCGCCCACCCCGTGCAGCACGCCGATCAGAAAGACCGACTTGCCGTTGTACATCCACTGGAACCGCTCCGGCCTCGGCGCGTCCGGGTTACCCATCCGCCGCACCTGCCACGCTATCCACAGCACACCGTTGATTGCGATCGCCAGGCGGCTCTCGATGCGGCTGTGCGCGTGCCCATGCGCGTCCTTGCGCAAGATTCCCGCCACTACACCGATGCCCAGCACAATCAGCGTCAGGCCGATCAGCCTCTCTGTCCAGTGGTCCAGCCCTTCCGGCAGACCCAGGTGCAGCTCCAGCACGGCCACACCCAGCGCCGCCACGGTAAAAGCGTGCCCCAGCGCGTAGGTCATTCCCAGCCGCAGCCCGCTCCACCAGTTCCGCTGCACCGCCGTGATGTCGGAGATCGCCGCCAGGTGATCGTAGTCGAATCCGTGCCGCAGCCCAAGCAGCAGGCAGGAGCCCAGAGCGGCATCGAGTTTCCAGTCACCGGACAAGGTCACGCTGCCCAGTATAGAGCACATACAGCCTCGCAAGAGTGGCGTAGATCACGCGAATCAACCAAATCTGCGGCTTGCGCTCGCACCTTCTCCGTGCCCCGTTCTTTTCGCTTCTTTCTCCTGAAAGGGTGGGAAAATGCAAGCTTACGCGGCAGGGACGTCGCCCTCACAACCCCGCCTTCTTCTCGATCTGATACCCGCCGTAATCGATTGCCACAACCGTCTTGCCGTACAAAAATGTCTCCGACTCCGCCCGCGCATGTGTCGCCATTGAGAAACCGTCCACCATGGCGTACTGCCGCGTCACGTGCGTCTCCCCGGCAAACACCGAGGGCGCCTTTGAGGCCACACCCTCCAGCCGCACAATGGAGCCGTCCTTCGCATCCACCCACTCCGCCCCCGCAATCAGGTTTGGCGCCTTGTGCCTGGGATTGATTGCAAGCACAAGGCACATCCGTCCATCCAGCTTCTGGGGACCGGGCTTCAGCGTCATGTCGTAGTTCGCCGAAACAATCCATGCCTGCTCCACATTGCCCGGTCTGTTGATCTCCCCCTCGCGCTCCAGAATCGGATCCAGCACCAACCGCCGCAGCAGAGCCGATCCACTCTCTGAAAGCACCTGGTAGCTCTTGCCTGTCTCTCTGCGGTACGTCATCTTCACCGTGATCTCTGCTGCCGGGTGCGTCTCATCCTTGCCGCGATACACGGCGTAATGCTCCATCGCCGTATAACCGGCAATCGCGTTGACACGCGACCTCACCGCGGCATCCACTTGGCGGATCACTGCACCCTGATCCGGCTGCTGCGCCTCGGCCCAAGCGAACCCAAGCCCCGCACCCAGCAGCAAGACCGCACTCCCAAACCATCCCACCCGCAAAATCACTCGAATGTCCCGTCTCCCATCGTCCCTTTGTAGAATCAGAATAAAGCCGTCACCCCGGGCCTTTCTCCGCTTGCGACAGCCGTTCCCCAATGGATGAATTGTCATCCTGAGAACCCGCGTGCTTGGGGACCCACACAGTGGGGTAAGCGGGGCGAAGGATCTGCTTCTCGGGGTCCTTCAATCTCTGCAATCCTGGGTGCCCCATCCTTGCGCAGCAAGGGTGGGAAAGCAGGAACCCAAATCAGCCGCTGTCATTCCAAAGACTCTCAACCTTGGATGCCCCCCACGCCCCATCGCATACCCTATCCTTGGACGACGGCGGCGTCGATTGATCGCATCATCCGAGCCAAAACCGGAAGCGGGCGAAGAACCCACGCAAAACGCCGAGAACGGCACCATGTGCTGTCGGCGTGCAATTCTCGTCTGCGGTGTCGTCCAGGGCGTCGGCTTTCGCCCCTTCGTCTACCGCCTGGCCACAGAAGAACACCTCGCCGGATCGATCGCCAACGACACCGAGGGCGTCTCCATCGAACTTGAGGGCCCAACTGCGCGCATCGACGCCTTCCTCTTCCGTCTTCGCGCCGAAACTCCGCCCCTGGCCCGCATCGACTCCGTCGCCGTCCGCGACTTGCCCGCCACTGGCGAAACCGGCTTCCGCATCGTTTCCAGTCGAGGTCAAAGGCCAGGTTGCCACCGGCATCCCCGCCGACGCCGCTACCTGCCCCGACTGCCTCCGCGAGCTGCTCTCGATCCCAAAGACCGCCGCTACCGCTACCCGTTCCTCAACTGCACCAACTGCGGCCCCCGCTTCACCATCACCCGCCGCATTCCCTACGACCGGCCGCAGACCTCCATGGCGCCCGTTCACAATGTGCCCCGCCTGCCAGGCCGAGTACGACGACCCACTCAACCGCCGCTTCCACGCCCAGCCCAACGCCTGCTGGCTGTGCGGCCCGCAGCTTCGCTCGAAGTCGTCAATCCCGTGGCGCTGGGTGCCCCAGGTCTCGCTTCTGAGACCTGGGAAAGCACGAACCTCAACCAACCTCATGGCGATGTCAAAACCAGCACGACCGCGGGTGCCCCATCCTTGCATAGCAAGGGTGGGAAAGCAGGAACCCGTCCCTTTAGCGCCCCTCGTCAGCGGAGTGACGATATCCCTTCCGAGGATCCCATAGCGGAAACCATTGACCGCCTTCTCAACGGAGAAATTGCTCGCCATCAAAGGCATCGGCGGCTTCCACCTCAGCGTCGACGCCACCAACCCCGCCGCTGTCCAGCGACTTCGTCAGCGCAAGCACCGCTACGGCAAGCCCCTCGCCGTCATGGTCCGCGATCTCGATGCCGCCCGCGCACTTCTGCGATCCTCACCTGCCGGAAGAAGAGTTACTGCTCCAACCCCCAGCCCGCCCCATCGTCCTCGCCCGCGAGCCGCGCCAACAACGGCATCGCCCCCGCGGTCGCCCCCGGCATTCCCTGGCTCGGCATCTTCCTGCCCTACGCGCCGCTCCAGCATCTGCTCTTTGCCGACCCGCGCGTCCGTGCCCTCGTCATGACCTCCGCCAACCTCAGCGAAGAGCCCATCGCCATCGACAACGACGAAGCGCGCACCCGCCTCGGCACCATCGCCGACGCCTTTCTGATGCACAACCGCGAGATCCTTCAGCGCTGCGACGATTCTGTTGCCACCTCGTCGACGGTGCGCCGCAGATCATCCGCCGCGCCCGCGGCTTCGTTCCCCTCGGCGTCGCGCTTCCTTTCGAAGCTCCGCCGTTGCTCGCCGTCGGCGGCCATCTCAAAAACGTCTTCACCCTCGCCCGCGGCCGCTTCGCCTACCAGAGCCAGCATCTCGGCGATCTCGAAAACCTCACCGGCCTCGACTTCTTTCAGCGAATCGCTCAACTCACCTCATGCGCACCTTCGAAATCGAGCCGGAGACCGTCGTGCACGACCTGCACCCCGGCTATCTCTCCACACATGGGCCAAACAGATGGGCCGCCGAGCGCAACCTGCCCCTCATCCCGTCCAGCATCATCACGCACACATCGCCGCCTGCATGGCCGAGCACAACCTCGAGGGCCCGGTCATCGGCCTCCGCCTCGATGGCACCGGCTACGGCACTGACGGCAAAATCTGGGGCGGGGAAGTCCTCATCGTCCGTCTCGATGGTCCCGACCCGGCGAGCCCCAGCCCCGCGCAATTTACCCGCTTCGCTCACCTGGCCTATGTGCCCATGCCCGGCGGCGAAGCGGCTGTCCGCGAGCCCGGTCGCATGGCTCTCGGTCATCTCCACGCCGCCGGCATTGATCTCAATGATCCGTTCATATCCAACGCCCTCGGCACCAACCCGAAAGAAACCGCCCTCCTGCAGCGAATCATGGCCCGCCGCATCAACACCCCGCTGACCTCGAGTTGCGGCCGCCTCTTCGACGCCGTCGCCGCTCTCGTCCTTCGCCGCCGCACTGTCGACTACGAAGCTCAGGCCGCCATCGAACTCGAAGGCGTCGCCATCGATGAGCCCGATAGCGTCCCCGGCTACTCCTTCGAGCTTGTGAAAGAAGAGAGTCTTGTAACAAGCCTGGGTGCCCCATCCTTGCGCAGCAAGGGTGGGAAAGCACAAACCGCGGCTCAGGCATCGATCAACCCGACCATTGCCCCTGCGATCATCAGCTCCACCCCTATGTGGCACGAACTGCTCGCCGATCTCCGCGCCAACAAAGCGCCGGCATACGTCTCCGCGCGTTTCCACGCCGGCGTTGCCAATGCCTTTCTTGAATCCGCCATCCGCGCTCGCGCCGTCACCGGCATCGCGCAAGTTGCGCTCAGCGGAGGCTGCCTCCACAACCGCCGCCTTGCTCGTCTCCTGCGTCATGGCCTCGAAGAGCAAGGTTTCACCGTCTTCCAGCACCGCCAGGTCAGCCCCGGCGATGGAGGCCTCAGCTACGGCCAGGCCGCCCTCGCCGCCGCAATCCTGCGCAGTCACAGTGAGCATGAACACTAATGCATCCGGTCCTTCTTTCGCGATGCATCCACCCATACGGAGATTGCTGAAGACTCGGTCCAATCGCTTCCATTATCCTTAAAAAGACGAAACCAATGACACCGCGCAAAATCCTCTGGATCGCTCTTCGCACCGCCGCCGGCCTCTGCGCCGTTTTCGTCACGCTCCGTGGCCTCCGCGGCGCCTACGGCATGGAGTTCCGCACCGACACGCTCGTCTCTTTTCTCTACTGCGCACTCCCGGCTGCAAGCTTTTTCGTTTTTCTTTTTCCGAAGGCGCCGAAGTCTAAAATCGCTCTCCACATCTTCATCGCTATCGGCTATTGGAGCGCCTTCTCATTCCTCAACTGGCGCACCTGTGCCGAGCTCGGCTACTGCAGCACCGTTGCCTCCACCATCCTCATGACCCTGAGCACCAAGCCCGTGATGGCGGCCTTCGCCATCATTGTTTTCAGCATCGCTGCGTATCGGCTGCACCCCAACCGTCGCTCCGCAAACCAACTCTGAAGAACGTCATCCCCGGGCCTGCATTGAATGAGAGGCACGAGTGTTTGCAGGGTCGCCCACGTCCGTCTGTCAGGGATGTCCCCGGTCCGCACTCGCGGCTACCCCCACCCCCCCCACTCCTCGGAATGCCCCTGAAAGAGTGCAGTTCTTTGAGCCTTCCTTGCTTCTCAACAGCCGCTTCGGGCACCACCGGCTTCCATCCCCAATCAAGTGTTGAGACGACCAGCACCTGCGAATGCGCGAGCACAAAGCAGCGATATTTTCTGCAGGTTTCAAAACAGGTGTGCCGGTCAACACAATTGTTCCACGTGGAACAATTTGTGGACCTGCAGTCCAGGCAGCCGCTTCGCGTGGCAATGCGATCCCCAGATAGCGCGTAACAATCTCGTAGCGTGGAAAGCGTCTGCAGAAGATCGAATCAGCAAGAATGGCGGCCGAAGGCCGCGTCTGCCTGGACGGCTAGTCCCCGGAGAGGCGCACCAGTTCCTGCGCTTCGTGCCGTGGTCCAAGAATGGAGATCCGCGGAATACGCCCGCGCACCATTGCTACTTCGTCGCAGCGATGCAGACGCGGACAGCTCTGGCAGTCCTTGAAGACTTTGTCGGGTAATTCCGACTTGTCCTCGACGGTACGAAAGCCGAACTTGAAAAAGAAATCGGGAATGCGCGTGAACAAACATACGGACTGGATTCCGTGTTCTTCGGCTTCTTCAATCAGCGCGCCAAGAATCCGTCCGCCCGCGCCCTGGCCTTTGGCTTCCGGCTTCACGACGATCGAGCGCACCTCGGAGAGATGCGGACCATAGAGATGCAGCGCGCCGCACCCAAGAAACACGCCTCCATCGGACTCGGCAACTGTGAAGTCGCGAATGTTTTCGCAGATTTCTGAGAATGGCCTCTTCAGAAGCGTGCCGTCGCCGGAAAGCGAATTCACCAGGTCATAGACATTCGACGCGTCCTGCAGCAACGCCTTACGCACCAGCATGGACTACCTCCCGCGTAAGGGAATCGATTCGCGCCGCTGCCTCGGTCAGCGCCTGCTGCACGCGCTCGCGCGCGGTCCCGCCAAGTACGTCGTGGCAATCAAGGGTTGCATCCAGCGTGACAGCGGCATAAAAATCCTCGCCGAACTCCTCGCCAAACGCCCGCAGTTCCTCGATCGTCAGAGCGCCCAGCTCCACGCCCTTCTCCAGTGCAAAGCGCACCGCGTTGCCGATTTTTTCGTGCGCCGTGCGAAAGGGAACTCCCTTGTGTACCAGATAGGTCGCCGCCGCCATCGCGTTCAAATATCCCGATTCCGAAGCCGCGTGCATGCGATCGAAATTGAAACGCAGCGCAGACGTAAAGCGCGCCACCAGCGTCAGCATCGGCGCGACGAACTCCACACTGAATGCCGGCTCCTGCGTCTCCTGCATGTCTTTATTGTAGGCGAGGGGCAGCCCCTTCAACTGCAATGTGACGGCCTGCGTAGCTCCGTTGATACGGCCGACTTTGGCGCGAATCAACTCTGTCAAATCAGGATTCTTCTTTTGCGGCATCGCGCTCGATCCCGTCGAAAAAGCTTCCGGCAGAATCACGAAGCCAAACTCCGCGGTCGCGAACAAAGTGATCTCTTCGGCAAACCGGCTCAAGTGCAACCCGACCAGCGTCAGCGCTTGCAAATACTCGAGCACAAAATCGCGATCGCTCGTTGCGTCCATGCTGTTCGACGTCGGGGCGGTGAAGCCGAGTTCGCGCGCAGCAATTGTCCGATCCAACTTCAGCGTCGCGCCGGCAACGGCTCCCGATCCCAGCGGACAATAATTCAGCCGCGTGGCGCAGTCCTTGAGACGCGAAGCATCGCGCAAAATCATCTCGATATACGCCAGCATCCAGTGCGCGACTAAAACGGGCTCGGCCCTCTGCAGGTGCGTATAGCTCGGCATCACCGCATCGCCCGCGCTGCGCGCTTGTGTCACCAGCGCTCTAGCCCAGTCTGCGATGCCGCAGGTGGTCTGCTCAATGCAATTGCGCACATACAAGCGCAGGTTGGTGGCGATCTGCTCGTTGCGGCTGCGCCCTGTATGCAGTTTGAGGCCGAGCGATCCGACGCGCTCCACCAACGACAACTCCACAAAATGGTGTATGTCCTCGGCAGTGGGATGCGTGCGCACCTGCTCCTTGCCCGCGTCCGAGATATGCGCAGCGGCGATTGCGTCTAAGGATTCGCGCAGCTGTTGCGTCTCTTCGGCTGTCAGGACACCTGCCTTGTAAAGTGCCGACGCATGCGCCTTGCTCGCGGCCACTTCCTGCGCAAGCAGTCGCCAGTCAAACACGATCGAGCGCTGCCACGCCTCGAACTCAGCGTCGAGTGGCTCGCGAAACCGCCCCGACCACATCTTCACGGATTGTTGTTCGTTCGCCACGCTATTCCTTCTCTCGGGCGCCAGCCAGCTGAGGCATTTCGCTGCCCTTGCTGAGCGTGAGAAGGCCGGCTGCTGAGTAAGTGAGAAGCTTGTCGCGGGTGTCGGTGATGTCGAGATTGCGCATGGTGAGCTGGCCGATGCGGTCGCGGGGAGAAAAGGCGGAGTCGGTCTTCTCCATGCTCAGGCGCTCGGGGTGGAACGTGAGGTTGGGCGACTCGGTGTTGAGAATCGAATAGTCGTTGCCCCGGCGCAACTCGAGCGTCACTTCGCCCGTGATTGGTTTGGCAACCCAGCGCTGCGCGGACTCGCGCAGCATGATGGCCTGCGAGTCGAACCAGCGGCCCTGATAGAGCAAGCGGCCAAGCTTGCGGCCATTGTCGCGATACTGCTCGATGGTGTCCTCGTTGTGAATCCCGGTGATGAGACGCTCGTACGCAATGAAGAGAAGCGCGAGGCCAGGCGCCTCGTAGATCCCGCGGGATTTGGCCTCAATAATGCGATTCTCAATCTGGTCGGACATTCCGAGCCCATGGCGTCCGCCGATGCGGTTGGCTTCGAGCAGCAGTTCGACGGGATCGGTAAACTCCCGGCCGTTAAGCGCCACGGGCACTCCTTCGTTGAAGCGCACGGTCACTTCTTCGGCCTTGACCGCAATGTCGTCGCGCCAGAAGGCGACGCCCATGATAGGTTCCACGATCCGAACGCTGCTCGAAAGTTGTTCGAGATCTTTGGCCTCATGCGTTGCGCCGAGAAGATTGGAGTCGGTGGAGTAGGCCTTCTCCGCCGACATTTTGTAGGCAAATCCCGACTTGGTCATGAAGGCCGACATCTCGGCACGCCCGCCAAGCTCGTCGATGAAAGCGTCGTCAAGCCATGGCTTGTACACCTGAAGGCTCGGATTGACGAGCAGGCCGTAGCGGTAGAAGCGCTCGATGTCGTTGCCCTTATAGGTAGAGCCGTCGCCCCACACGTGGACGTCGTCCTCCTTCATCGCGGCCACCAGCATCGTGCCGGTAACGGCGCGGCCGATAGGCGTCGTATTGAAGTAAGTGACGCCGGCGGTGCTGATATGGAAAGCGCCGGACTGGAGCGCGGCGATGCCTTCGCGAACCAGCGGGCCGCGGCAGTCAATCAGTCGCGCCTTTTCCGCCCCGTACTCAAGAGCCTTGCGTGGAATCTCGTCATAGTCGGTTTCGTCAGGCTGGCCCAGGTTGGCCGTGTAGGCGTAGGGGATCGCCCCCTTCTGCCTCATCCAATGGAGCGCAGCGGAAGTGTCGAGCCCGCCGGAGAAGGCAATGCCAACCTTTTGGCCGACAGGCAGAGATTCGAGAATGACGGACATGCTTCTCCTCTTAAGCTTCTAGAGCGGTTTCGCTCCACATGTGGACACCGTTGCAGCTTGCAAGATGGCTCTTCTTGATGAAACAGCCACTCAGCCGTATCGGTTCTGTAAGCACTTGAAGCGAACCGCTGTAGCACCTAGCTTCCAGTTGTTAGCGACGCAAAGCCAGGAGCTAGAGGCTAGCAACTGAATGCTTTTACGTTGGACAAGCCGCCAAGCAGCAGCAACATCAGCGCCTTTTGCGCATGCAAACGATTCTCCGCCTGGTCAAAAACGATGGACTGTGGGCCGTCGATGACCGCGTCGGTGACTTCATCATTGCGGCGTGCCGGCAGGCAGTGCATGAACACCGCACGGGCCGAGGCCTTCTGCATCAGAGCGTCGTTCACCTGGAACGGCCGGAAGATGGGCGCGCGTTTTGTTGATTCGTGTTCGTAACCCATGCTCACGCATACATCGGTGTAGATTGCATCGGCGCCCTCTGCCGCAGCCTGCGGGTCCTGCAACAAACGCAATTCGCCGCGATTCGCCTGCGCCACTTCGCGCGCGATGGTGACAATTTCGATATCCGGCGAGTAGCCACGCGGTGTCGCCACCGTCACGTTTACGCCCAGCTGTGCGCCGGTCAGCATGAGCGAGTGGCACACGTTGTTGCCATCGCCAACATAGGTGAAGTTCAACCCTTCAAGCGCGCCAAAATGTTCTTCGAGTGTCATGAAATCGGCCAGCGCCTGGCAGGGATGCTCGAAGTCAGAAAGCGCATTGATCACCGGGACGCGCGCGTTTGCAGCCATTTCTGTGATGGTGTCGTGGGCATAGGTGCGCAGGACGATGACGTCGACCCAGCGTTCCACATTGCGCGCCACATCCGCGATCGACTCACGCTCACCGAGCGGGGAATTGGTGTGATCGACAAAGATCGCATTCCCGCCCATGGTGTTGATGCCTGCTTCGAAGCTCATGCGCGTGCGCAGGCTTGCCTTCTCAAACATCAGCACCATCTGCTTGGCATCGAGCGCGTGCCTGTACTCGCGTGGATTCCGCTTTACGTCGTGGCCAAGCTTGAGGATCGCACGCACCTCGCCGCTGGAAAGATCCGCAATCGAGCACATATCCTCGCCGGACATGCGCGCTGCTGCGGCTAGAATGTCGGGATCCTTTTGCACGGGAATCGCGGTCTCCCGTCTTTCAATGGTTGCTTTGCTAGCCACGGGCGTGTCCTCCTGCGGATGGGGCTGCGGATTGAGTGGATGCATGTGCTGCGTGCTCGGTCAGAATCTCGTCGAGCGCAGCGATGGCGGTATCAATGTGTTCGCACTTCACGATGAAGGGCGGCAAGAAGCGCAGCACTGTTTCGCTTGTGCAGTTGATGACGATGTGCCTCTTCAGCATTTCGGCAACAGTCAGCTTTGCCAGATCGGCGGAGTCAAGCTCTGCCGCAACCATCAGGCCTTTGCCGCGCACATCCTTGATGGCATCATGCCGCGCGGCAAGCGCGCGCAGTTGCGCTTGAAAGTAATCGCCCACTTCGGTCGCGTGCGCGAGCAGGCTTTCTTTCTCGATGGTGTCGATCACAGCGATCGCGACGGCACAGGCCAGCGGTCCACCGCCGAACGTGGTGCCATGCATTCCAGCGTGGATTGCGCGCGCCGCTTCTTCTGTGCACAAAACTGCACCCAGCGGAATGCCGCCCGCCAGCGGTTTGGCCAGCGTGGTCACGTCCGGTTGAATCCCGTAATGCTGATATCCGCACCACTTGCCGGTGCGGCCCATGCCTGCCTGAATCTCGTCGACAATCAGCAATGCGCCGGTTGAGCTGGCGAGCGCACGTGCTTCCGCGAAGAACTCCTGCGACAGCGGTCGAATGCCGCCCTCCCCCTGAATCGACTCGACCAGAATCGCGCAGACTTCATTCGAGAACTTCGCCCGCAGGTCGGCAACATCGTTGAAGCGGACGAACTCGACGCCCGGCACAACCGGGCCAAAGGGTTCGCGGTACTTGGCTTTGTAGGTTGTCGAGACCGAGCCGAAGGTCCGGCCGTGGAAGCTTTGCTCAAGCGCAAGAAACTTGGTTCCAATGTTCTTGCCTTCGCTGCGCAGCAAGCCTGCGTGGGCACGAGCCAGCTTCAATGCGCCTTCCCAGGCTTCAGTTCCGGTATTCGCGAAAAAGACGCGATCGAGACCGGTGCGCTCGGTGAGGCGCAGCGCCAGTTCCGCCTGGCCCTCGTGATAGAAAAGGTTCGACGTGTGGATCAGGGCGCGGCTTTGTTTTGCGATCGCTTCTTCAATTGCCGGATGCGCGTAACCGAGCGCGTTCACGCCGATGCCGCTGAGCAGATCGAGATATTTCGTACCGCTCTCGTCGACGAGATGAACGCCCTGCCCGGCAACAAACAGAATCGGGTTCCGCTCATATGTCTGGAGCAACAGCCGCTCTTCCGCGGCGCGAATTTGATCGAGTTTGGTCACTCTCATTCCTCCTGGTCCGGTTGTCTTCCGGACCGCTAGGCCACCATCACTTCGGTGCCATAAGCTACACGGGAACTGCACAGGTCGGGCAGCGAAGCGGCGGCCTCCGCAGGCAGAATGCGGACGCGCTTTACCCCATTCAACAGAGCTTCGCGGCAGGCACCGAGCTTTGGCAACATGCCGCCGGTAATGATCGCGCTCTTGGCCATCTCCGCAATCTGATCGATCGAGAGCCAGCGGAGCACTTCACCGTTCGATCCTTTGACGCCGGGAACGTCAGTAAGAAAGACGAGAGCATCGGCGTGGCAAGCCATTGCGCACGCCGCGGCCATCTCGTCGGCGTTTACGTTGTAGTATTGGCCATCGAAGCCCAGCGCCATCGATGAAATCACCGGCACGCCGTTCAACTGCCAGATGGCTTCAATCCAGCGCGGATCGCTTGCGGCAATTTCTCCCACAAAGCCGAGGTCGGGCACGGTGCGCTTTTTGCGTGCGCGAAAAACAAGTCCATCGCCGCCCGACATGCCGATGGCAGGCTGGCCCAGCGCACCAAACGCGGCAACCAGGCCTTTGTTGACCTTGCCGGCGAGAACCATCAACGCCACATCCCGTGTCTCCGCATCGGTGACGCGCAGACCTGCAATGAATTCGCTCTGCTTGCCCAGCGCCTTGAGCATGCGGGTGAGCTGTACGCCGCCACCATGCACCACAGCTACCTGGTTGCCGTCGCGCACAAGCTCGGCGATGGCGCGCACACATCCATCGAAGAGCACAGGGTCTTCAAGTCCAGCCCCGCCGAGTTTAACTACATACTTCATTTCTGGCCCTCCGCTTCGGACTTCATTCGAGACCCTCGGCCTCGCCGAAGCCAAGCATCACGTTCAGGTTCTGTACGGCCTGTCCGGATGCGCCTTTCAGCAGATTGTCGAGGCAACTCACGATGACTGCGCGGCGGCCATCGGCGGAAAGTCTGAAAACCAATGTCCGCGTAGTTGGTGCGGACCGAGTATTGAATCTGCGGCAGCGGACGATTCGTAGAGCCGCACCATCGGGCTGCCGGTGAAAAACTCCCGATAGACATGCAGCACGGCTTCGTGCGTCTGCGGCTCGTGAAACTGCACATAGATCGTCGACAGAATCCCGCGCGGAATCGGCAGCAGGTGCGGCGTAAAGACAATCTCATCGCTGCCGATGCCAATCTGCTCGAGCAGCTCGCCGGTGTGACGATGCGAAAACACGCCATACGCCGAGAGATTGTCGGCCGCATACATATAGTGCGTCTTCGCCGTAGGCGCTTTGCCTGCGCCGCTCACTCCGCTCTTCGCATCGGCCACAATGCCGTGCGTGCAGATCGATAAGATTCCGGCTGCAACCAGCGGCCGCAGGGCCAGAATCACCGACGTGGCATAGCAGCCTGGATTCGCAACCAGCGTCGCGCCGGCGATCTGCGCTGCGATGCAACTCAGGCATTCCGTAAACAGCCCTCGCCTGGATCTGCCGTGGCCGTTGCGGAGCCCTCATCCTCGAAGGCATAGACGGCGCGATGCGCTGCTTCGTTCAAGCCGCCAGGCGCCGCTCAGGTCGATGACACGCGAGTGCCGCGTTCGAGCGCTTCGGGCACCCACTCGCGCGACTGCTCGTGGGGCGTCGCCAGAAACAGGACCTCGACGCCGCGCTCATGCCAGCAGCTCCCACGAGAAAGGTTCGAGCTTCAGAGAGCCGGCGCCGTTGTTATCGCCAAGCTGCGGATGAATTTCGATGAGCAGGCACACCGCCGCGGGCCGCATCCTTCTGCGTCGACACGTCCAGCAAAGACTGGCGTTGCTGCCTTTGAGTCGCGGATGACGGAGCAGCAGGCGCGCCAGCTCAGCACCCGCGTAGCCCGTGACCCCTACAACTGCGGTCTGGCACTTGTGCGCTCATGACTCCAGCATCTTTCTGAGCCGCGGCTTCTACTTCGCCGGCGCGGCGCAGGTCCGGGCAGATCACGAGCACGGTGTCGTCTCCGGCCACGGTGCCCACCACCTCTGGCCAGTCTTCGTGATCGAGCGCCGCGGCCACAGGTTGCGCTCCGCCCATCACGGTCCCGATCACCACCTGGTTCATCGCCTGACGCACGCGCAGGCCAAAGCTCTCAATCATCTCCGCCACCGAGGGCGGCGTATCGTCTTCGACGCCACCGCAGCACCGTTGCCATGGCCGTTCCGCGATTGGGCAGGGAATAGCCGCCCGGCCCCTTGGACAGGCGCAGCTCGTGGATATCGCGCGAGAGCGTCGCCTGCGTCACGTCAAAGCCGCGGCGGCGCAGCTTGCGGCGCAGCTCGTCCTGGTTCGCCACCAGCGAGTGGCCCACCAGTTCCCGAATCGCACTGTGTCTTTGATCCTTCATGACTGCTTAACCGTTCCCGAAATCGTTTCCGGCAAATCGAAAGCGCGACCACAACAGGTGGCCGCGCTTGCATAAATATACATCTGAAGTGTATAAGTATGCAAGCCGTTTCCCTCCTTGTTCACATAATTGTCGCGCGAGTAGTTTTCGCGGGTTCGCATGCCGGGCAGGCGTGCTTCGTCACCGCTCGCGCTTTGAACGAGCCCGGAATTCGTCTGGCGGTGTGAATTGTGACAAGGCGTGCGGCGTAAGGCAGAAAATTCATCATTAAAGGTCGTATATTGGTACATGGGCTTCTCCTGCTCGTTCATCTTCTGCACCTACGCATCGTTCTCCATCGCGGAGCGGCGAGCGAGCTATGGCCGCGCTCAGTGTCCGGCAGCTATCTGACGCATAGTCTCATCGATCCGCGTTTCGACTTCGATTCCTGCGGCGTCGGATTTGTGGCCCAACTCTCCGCCGAGCCTTCCCACGCCATTCTCCAGCACGCTCTCACGCGCTCTTGCCCGCCTTGAGCATCGCGGCGCCGTCGCAGCAGACGGCAAATCGAGCGACGGCGTCGGCGTCACCGTCGTCGTTCCTCGTGAGCCTGGTTTCTTGCCGCAGACAGACCTCACCCTCGCCGCGATCGCAAGCCGCTCGGCATCGCGGTTGTCTTTCTACCGGAAGAAGACACTGGCCCAGCGCGTCGAACTGGAGTCCGCTCTCGCCGCGCAGGGTTGGAAGCCTCCTGTGGCGGCCAGTCCCGATCCGTCCTGAGGTGCTGGGCGAGATTGCCGCAGCCTCCCGCGCCCGGCTATCTGGCATCTGCTCATCACCACCGACGAGCCGGAGGGATTTCGATCGCCGCCTCTTTCTTGCGCGCAAGCAGTACGAGCGCTCCGGGCTGCCAGGCTACGTCGTCAGCATCTCCTCGTCCACGATGATCTACAAGGCGCTCTGCGCCGGCCGCCTGCTGGCCGAGTTCTATCCCGACCTCGCCGACCCGGCGTTCAAGACTCCCATCGCGCTCTTTCATCAGCGCTACGCCACCAACGTTCTGCCCTCGTGGGATCGCGCACAGCCTTTCCGCACGCTCGCGCACAACGGCGAGATCAATACCATCTGGGGCAACCGCTCCAACATGGAAGCGCGCGCCGCCACCATGGCGCTCGATCTGCACCCGGTGCTCTGACCAGCGGCGGATCGGACTCGACGTCACTCGACGAAGTCGTCGAACTTCTCGCGCACAACGGCCGCACCGTCGGCGAAGCTGTGCGCATGCTGGTGCCTCCGGCCAATCCCGGCAACCGCTCCTCATTTCTGCAGTACAGCGGCGACTGCATCGAGCCCTGGGACGGCCCCGCCGCGCTCGCCTTCACCGACGGCCACCAGGTGGGCGCCATCCTCGATCGCAACGGTCTGCGTCCTTGTCGTTTCGCACTGTCGACGATACCGGCCTGGTTGTCGCCGGCTCCGAGGCGGGCCTCGTCGACATGGACCCTGACCGCATCGTTCACAGCGGCCGCCTCGGCCCCGGCCAGATGATCGTCGCCGACCTCGATTTCCATCACTTCTTCGAGAACGACGAAATCCTGCGCATCTACGACACCAAGCGCCACTATCAGGATTTGATCCAGCTCGACACGCCGCTCGAAGACTCCAGCGAGAGCACCGGCTCCGCTCGATCCTCGTCGAACTCAATCGCTTGCAGCATCGCTTCGGCTTTACGCGCGAAGATGTGCGCATGATCCTGCAGCCCATGGCCGGCCGAGGGCAAAGACGCCGTCTGGTCTATGGGCGACGATACCGCCATGGCGCCGCTGGCCCGCGCGCCGCGTCCGCTCTACGCTTTCTTCCGCCAGCGCTTTGCGCAGGTCACCAATCCGCCCATCGATCCTCTGCGCGAGACCGTGGTGCTGCAGATGCACACGCGTCTCGGTCCCTGGCCGCATCTTCTTGAAGTGCGCGAACCGCTCCCCGGCCTTTCGTTGCGCTCGCCGATCCTGACCCTCGGCCAGATGCATGCACTGCGTCACGGCGCACCACGGCCAGGCCGAGCACGATGCCGCACGCCATTCTCAACTGCCTCTATTCTCCCGACACCACACTGGAAGTCGCTGTCGACATCCTGTGCACGCGGCGCGATCGAACTGGTTGCCAATGGCGCATCGCTGCTGATTCTTTCCGATCGCGAGGCCACGCCCGACGCCATTCCCATTCCGATGGCGATGGCTGCGGGCGCGGTGCACATGGCGCTGACCGCGCCGGCGTGCGCGCCGAAGTCGGGCTCGCCGCCGAGGCCGCGCGACTGCCGCGAAATTCATCACGTCGCTGTGCTGCTTGGTCTGGGGGCCGGCGCCGTATGCCCCTGGCTGGCGCTTGAAACCGCGCGTACTCTCAATCCGGAGAAGGGCGAAGAAAACCTGCTGCGCGCGCTCGAGCTTGGACTCGCCAAGGTGATGTCGAAGATGGGCATCAGCGTGCTCGACAGCTATTGCGCGGCCCATCTGTTCGATGCCATCGGCATCAACTCCGACCGTTGTCGACAAGTGCTTCACCGGCGTTCCCGCGCCCATCGGCGGCATCGGCTTCGGCGAGATCGAGCAGTACGTCCGCGATCTCTGGCTAGGCACGATCGCATCCGACGAAGCTGGACGACAGCGGCACCGCTGTGATTTCGGCGACCCAGGTGCGCGAGCTGCCCGATTACGGATTCATACGCTTCCGCAAGGCCGATGAGGCCGAGTCGCACGCGCTGGCAGCCGCAGACCGTGCGCGCGCTGCAGTCCGTCGTAGGATCAACCAAGCAGGGCGCGGCCCTCGCGCTCACGCCTTTTGCCAGCTTTGCCGCGCAGGCGACCGACGCCGCAGCCAGCCAACCTCCGCGACCTGCTCGAGATTCGGCCCGCAGGCCCCGAGCTTGCACTCGACCAGGTCGAAGCCGGCCGGCAACATCACCAGAACGTTCATCGCCAGCGCCATGTCGTTTCGGCTCGCTTTCGCCCGAGGCGCACCAGACCATTACCCAGGCCATGAACCTGCTCGGCGCGCGTTCTAATACCGGCGAAGGCGGGGAAGACCCGGCAGTCTATGCTCCCATCGACGGTGCACCTTCGCTGCTCAACAACAAGATCAAGCAGGTAGCCAGTGCCCGCTTTGGTGTGACCGCGGAATACCTGGCTCATGCCGAGGAACTTGAGATCAAGGTCGCGCAAGGCGCCAAGCCCGGCGAAGGCGGACAGCTGCCGGGCCACAAAGTGACGGAGTTGATTGCGCGCCTGCGTCACGCGCAACCCGGCATGCAATTGATTTCGCCGCCGCCGCATCACGACATCTACTCGATCGAAGACCTGGCGCAATTGATTTACGACCTGAAGCGCGTCAATCCGCGCGCAGCGGTCGGCGTGAAGCTGGTGTCGGGATGCGGCGTGGGCACGATCGCGGCAGGGGTGGCCAAGGCCTATGCGGACTACATCGTGATTGCAGGCAACTCCGGCGGCACGGGCGCTTCGCCGCTCTCCAGCATCAAGTACGCAGGAAATCCATGGGAGCTTGGCCTTTCAGAAGCCCAGCAGGTGCTGATTCACAACGGCCTGCGTGGGCGCGTGCGTCTGCGCACCGACGGCGGCCTGCGCACAGCGCGCGACATCGTGATGGCTGCGCTGCTCGGGGCCGATGAGTTTGCCTTCGGCACGGCGGTGCTGGTTGCGCTGGGTTGCGACATGGCGCGCCAATGCCACTTGAACACCTGCCCTACCGGCATCGCCACGCAGCGGCCCGAACTGCGCGCCAAGTTCCGCGGTAAGCCCGAGCACCTGGTGCGTTTCTTCGACGAACTGGCCGCCGAGGTGCGGCAACTGCTCGCGACACTCGGCCTGTCGTCGCTTGCTGAAGCCACCGGCCGTACGGATCTGCTGGAACAAGTCCGATGGGATGCAGGCCTCGATTTGAAGCCGCTGCTTGCCGCCTCGGCGATCGCTGAGGAAACAGGTGGAGCGATCCGATGGGAGGGCAGACGCAACGAACGTCCCGAGACACATGCGCCCAAGGACGACGCATGGGTCGAGCCCGCGCTGGAAGCCTTCAAAGCGGGCGTACCGTACAGGCTTGAGACTCATGTCTCGAACGAAGACCGCACCCTGGGCGCGCGGCTGGCCGGAGAGCTCGCGCTCTTTCGGACGCAGAACCCCACACCTACCGGGTCGTCTTTGACATTTTCGATGACCGGTATCGCCGGCCAATCCTTCGGCGCATTCGCCGTTGCCGGCATGACCCTGAAGCTGGAAGGTCTGGCTAACGATTTTGTGGGGAAGGGCCTGTGCGGCGGTGAGCTCGTTCTGCGCGGGCGGGGACGTGTCGCTCTCGAGAGCGAGAAGCATACGCTGCTCGGGAACGTCGCGCTCTACGGAGCGACCGGTGGGTGGCTCTTTGCCGCGGGCCGCGCCGGCGAGCGTTTTGCGGTGCGCAACTCCGGAGCCCTTGCCATCGTTGAAGGTGTGGGCGACCACGCCTGCGAATACATGACCGGCGGATTGGCTGTGATCCTTGGGGCAACCGGCATCAATTTTGGCGCCGGCATGACAGGTGGACTAGCGTGGATCTACGACGAGGATGGAAACGTTCTCGCCGAGAATCGCTATCACAAGGCCTTCCTGCAACCGGAGAGGTTCGCCGATCTGGACCACACGGCACGTCAGTCGATTCGCGAACTCGTCGAGCTTCATGCGGGAAAGACCACCAGCACCCGGGCACACGGTTTGCTTGCTCATTGGGGAAGTGAATCGGCAAAATTTGTGCGCATGACGCCGCTGGCGCAAGCCTGAGTACGTGTTTAGCCGACTGCAACCTTTTTCCGCCGCTTCTTTTCGTACATCGCCGCATCGGCGCGTGCGACCAGATCTTTGAGCGAGTCAAAGTGCGCCTGGGACGCGGTGGCGTAACCGATGCTCAGGCTCAGCGGAAACTTCCCTGACAATTCAGAGAAACGTGCGGCTGCTAGTTCCTGCAGGCGTCGGGCCGACGCAGCCACGGCCTCGTGATCGAATTGGCCCGCAACAATAAACTCATCCCCGCCCACGCGCGCGATCACATCTGCTTCGCGGAATGTTGACGTGAGCAGCCGCGCGGTCGCTGAAAGCGATGCCGAACCGACGTTGTGGCCCAGCTCATCGTTAATAAGCTTCAGATTGTCGAGATCGATGAACAAGACCGAGAAGGGGACCTCCGCGCGCTGGGCCAGACGCATCGATTGCGCGGCCAGCAGGTTGAAGCCGCGCACGTTATAAAGTCCCGTCAACTCATCGCGCAGCGTGAGTTCATGCACCTCGGTCTCCATCTTGTTGATGAACGAGACAAGAAAGATCAGTAGCGCAAAGGAAGCTACGGTTGCGATCGATGCAAAGATTGCAGTCGAGTAAGGCCTCGGAAACATGTGCATCTCAACAAGGCGCGCTCTCCCTGCTTCGCGGAGAAAAGGCATCAATAAGAGAATCGGAGTGAGCGCCCGGGCGATGCGGCCTCCCATGCCGGAGCCAAGAAGAATGCAGAAAACGCCGGACTCGGCACGTCGCAGCACCACAACTGCAGTCAGCAGGCCGAGGCATGTCAGCGTCGCTGTCGAGGCAAGGCCGTTCAGCGATGCACCGGGAATGTGCGCCAGTCCGAACACCATGTCCGAAACCAGAATCAGCACCAGCAGGCACAGGCTGAAGGTCGCGCCATCGGCAATGCGGTTGGCCGCCTGGGTTGCCGCGAGCATCAGGACCAGAACGATGGAGATGAGCAGAAGGGCCATGCCGGTCAAAATGTGCTGGCCATCCTGGCGGAAGATCACCTGGCTTGCGGCGAGGCCCGCCGGGTCAACAAACGACACAATGGCGGTGCCCGCTGTGAGAAGGGCAAACGCGCGGCTGACCTTTCGCCATTTCGTCGAGCGCTCCATATCCGAAAAGAACAGGCTCAGCGACGAAAACAGGGCAGCCAGGGCGAAGGAAATATGCATCGCGGTCAGCCCTGCCGGCAGAAAGTGGCCGAGCGGAGCGAACATCTGCGCACCTAGAGCCGCGACCGCAATCTGAACGACAACGGCAAGGAGAACCTGCTGCACGAAAAACGAGCGATGCAGCAGAATTGGATCGGACTGGCGCGGATTGATCGATTTGGGTCGGGAGCGCATGAAATATATATCGGCGGCCCAGCCGGGCAAACCGCAAAGTCTCGGCTGGATCGCGTGAATGATTTATAGCAAGAACGGACCCCCGCGGGCTATGCCACTTTTGTCCTGTGTCCGATCCCAAGAACCGGTAATTCTGCAAGAAAGTAAAGTACTTGCTGGGCCGGGAGCGCCCCATTACTTTGGAGCGACACGCCGCGCGCTGGCACTGGCACTGGTACACTCACCGTTGGCTTTCGATTTCAGATTGAATGGGTCCAGATCAACCGAGATGACTGCAATCGCTCCGCTCTCCACCCTCAATGATCTTTTCCTCCGCATCGGCTCGGCGGCCCATCCGCAGGCGATTCTGTGGCAGGACGAGTTCGGCCACTGGCAGCCCATCTCTTCCGACCAGATCTACCAGCGTGTGCGTCAACTGGGCCGCACCTTCCTCCAGTGGGGAGCAAAAAAGGGCGACCGCATCGCCCTCATCAGCGAAAACCGATGGGAGTGGGCTGTCACCGATTTTGCTACTCTGGCCATCGGCGCGGTCAACGTTCCCATCTATCCCACCCTGACCGGCGAGCAGATTGCTGAGTTGCTTCGGGACGCAGGCTGCCGCATCGCCGTCGTTTCCACACGCCAACAGTTCGACAAGCTGAATGCGGTGCGCGCGCACACGCCGCTCGAGCGCATCCTGATGATGGATTCGGCGACAACGCCCGAAGGAGCCATCGCCTTCAGCGAGGTGCTTGCCGGCGCCGATGAACTGGGCGCAGAACACGACCCGGTCTTCGACAGCTTGTGCGGGTCTGCGGAACCGAAGGATCTGGCGACTCTCATCTACACTTCGGGAACCACGGGCGAGCCCAAGGGCGTGATGCTCACCCATGGCAACATTGCGGCCAACCAGAACCTAGCCGCGAGCGATTTCGATTTCAACTCCACCGACGCCTGCATCTCGTTCCTGCCGCTCTCGCACATTACCGCGCGCGCTCTGGATTACGTCATGTACGGCTGTGGCGCTCAGGTCGCTTACTGCTCGCAATTCGACAAGCTGGTCCAGGCGATGCGCGAAGTGCGGCCGACGGTCTTCGTCGGCGTACCTCGCGTCTACGAGAAGATCCGGCAGGCCGTCGAGCAGAAGTCCTCCGTCTCCCCGGTCAAGAAAAAGATTCTCTCCTGGGCCCTCAGCGTGGGGGCAGGCCATCGTGCCAAGGTCTATGCCGGCGAGCGGCCCTCATCGCTGCGCTGGAAGCTGGCGAGCAAGCTCGTTTATGCCAAAGTGCGCGAGGCCTTCGGCGGACGCGTGCGCTACTTCGTCTCCGGCGGCGCGCCTCTCGGCATGGACACAGCCAGCTGGTTTGCCGATGCGGGCATCGCCGTGTGGGAGGGCTACGGCCTCACAGAAACTTCGCCCGTGATCGCCCTCAATTCCCCCATCCATCAGCGGATGGGTGCAGTGGGCAAGCCCTTGCCCAATATCGAACTCAAATTTGCCGAAGACGGTGAACTGCTGGTGCGCGGCCCCGCCGTCTTTCCCGGATACTGGCAAAAGCCGCAGGCCAATACGGAGTGCTTCGACCAGGATGGATGGTTCTTGACCGGCGACATCGCGCACCTGGACGCCGACGGTTTTCTCTACATCACCGATCGCAAGAAGGAACTGCTGAAGACCTCCGGCGGCAAGCTGGTTGCTCCGCAGCCCATCGAAAACAAGCTGAAGAACAACGTCCTGGTGGCGCAGGCGGCCCTGGTGGGCGACAAGCACAAGTTCATCTCCGCCCTGATCTCGCCGAATTTTGTCGCCCTGGAAGCGCTGGCCCAGCGGCAGGGAATTCACGCCGGCAGCCGGGCCGCTCTGGTTGCCGACGACCGCGTGGTTGCACTCTACAGCGAGATCGTTCGCGACCGTGAACGGTGGTCTGGCCAACTTCGAGACCATCAAGCGGTTCCGTCTCGTGTCCGACGAGTGGACGCAGGAGAGCGGGGAATTGACGCCTTCAATGAAGCTGAAGCGTCGCGTGCTTACGGCGAAATACGCGGTGGAGATCGCCGCACTCTACGCCGACGAAGCAACCGCACGCGCCGAATAGGCGCCACGGTGTGCGTCAGCTCGCGCCGGACCACAACACGCCTGATCCACATCCGCTGCAGCCCTCGGAAAAAGGGCGCGCCCCAGGCCCCCATTCGCCAGAATGCCGCCAAACAGAATGACCGCATCGATGCTCAACCGGCCTGCGCTGGACCAGTAGGCATCCGGTTCGAGGTTCAGCCACAGGGCGAACTCGTCCAGCGTCAGGGCCGCGCCAACGCCATAGCTGACCGACATCAGCCGGCTGAAAAAGATCGACATCGGCGAGTGCGATCGCCCCAGATCCAGCAGCCACCCATAGCCCACCAGCAGCAGGATCAGGATTCCCCAGACCAGGTGATGGATGTGGCGTCCCCGCACCATGACCCATTCGAACGGCCCATGCTGATGCATGACCAGGCTTACGAGCAGGCGCACGCCAAGGAATGTGATGAGGAAGGAGACCGACGCAAGGAACATGCGTCGCCGAGGCCGGTCGGGAATCGTTGACCGGACCAGAAAACCCAGGCGCGTGAGCTGCAGGAGCACCAGCAGCACGACCACAACCAGGCTGGCGAATACCAGTAAAAGAAGCGCTCCGGTTCCGGGCATTCCCTTATTGAATCACCCTGGCGAGCAATTCCCAACACGAAATCGGATGCGCAGGCAAAACCGACTGCTGCGTGAGCGCGGTCACGATTCTGCTTTACAGCCCCGGAGTACACTGGTTAAGGTCGCGGCTTCGGCGACGGTTGCCGGGGTTCACGCACACCAGGAGTCAACTCAGGCCGGCCATGCTGCCGCGCCATTTCGATCAGGAGACTTTGCATGCGAGTTGCTTTGTTGACCGGTGGCGGCGACTGCCCCGGCTTGAATGCGGTGATCTATGCTGCGGTTCGCAAGGGGATTCAGACCTACGGCGATGAGTTCATCGGCTTTCTCAACGGCTGGCGCGGCGTGCTCGACAATAACTTCATTCCGCTTACCCTGGAGAGCACCGACGGCATCCAGCTCAAGGGCGGCACCATCCTTCACTCGTCCCGCACCAACGTGAAGAAGATTCCCGGCGGCATCGACAAGGTCCGGAAGTTCTCAAGCTCAACAAGATCGACGCGCTCATCGCCCTCGGCGGCGACGACACGCAGTCCGTCACGCTCTTTCTGAGCGAGAACGGCGTGCCCAGCGTCGGCGTTCCCAAGACCATCGACAACGACATCAACGGCACCGATCAGACCTTCGGCTTCGACACGGCCGTCTCGATCGCCACTGAGGCTATCGACCGCATTCACACCACCGCCGACTCGCACAATCGCGTCGTCGTGGTTGAAGTCATGGGCCGCGATGCAGGCTGGATCGCCTATGCCTCCGGCATCGCTGGCGGCGCGCATGTGATCCTCGTACCCGAGCGCGAAATCGACATCGATCATGTCTGCGCACTGCTGAAGTACAACTACGATCATGGCAAGCACTACGGCGTTGTGGTTGTGGCCGAGGGATGCCATCTGCCCGAAGTTGGCCAGGTCATCGGCTCCACCGAGGTCGACTCATTCGGCCACGCCCGCCTCTCCGGCATCGGCGAAGCCCTTGCCGACCTGATCGAAAAGAAGACCGGCTTTGAAACCCGTTCCGTCAACCTGGGCCATACCCAGCGCGGCGGCGTGCCCACGGCCTTTGATCGCCTGCTCGGCCAGCGCTACGGCCTGCATGCCATCGACATGGTCCACGAAGGCAAGTGGGGCCGTATCGCCGTTCTGCACGGCACCGAGATCACCGACATCACCATCAAGGAAGCCATCGCGACCAATCGCCGCCTCGATGAGCGCTTCTTCAGCGTGATTCGCGACCTCGAAGCCAAGGTCTAAACTACCTCCAGGAGTTGCAACTCTCCACAGACGAAAGGCTGCTCCCCGTTGAGCAGCCTTTCCTGTTTTCTCAACCTTCGTTATGCACTATCGCCTCTACAAGCCGGAAGACTTCGAGGCCCTCTATGCCATCGAAGAGGCCTGCTTTGTGCCGCCCTTCACGTTTGGCCGCCGCTACATGCGCTGGCTGGTCAGCGCGCCCAACGCAGCCACGTGGATCGCCGAAGACCTGCAGGCAATGGCAGGCTTCGCCATCGTGGAGTGGACCCCGGCCACCAATGGCATCGGCGCCTACATCCAGACCATCGAAGTTGCTCCTGCGATATCGCGGGCAGGGTGTGGGACGCGATGCTTCTGCAGTGCGTCGAAAGCTCGGCGCGGGAAGCGATCGCCCAGGTTCTTTGGCTGCACGTCGAAGACGCGAACACAACTGCCATCCGGCTCTACGAATCATCGGGCTTTAGTCCTGCGGGCAATGCGGAGGACTACTATGCGCCGGGCCGCCACGCACTGATCTATCGCAAAGAGATGCAGGACTAACGTAACCGCCGAGATGCCGGCATCGCACTCGGTCTTTGCGTACAATGGAAACAACGCCATGTCCCTGAGCAATCCGAATCTTCCTAAGTCGATTCTGGCTTTGCGAAACTACTCGCGCGAGATGTTTCTGCACGATCTGCTGGCTGGAATTACAGTCGGGTTGGTCGCTCTTCCCCTTGCCATGGCCTTCGGCATCGCCTCCGGCGTCACCCCGCAGGCAGGCCTCTATACCGCGGTGGTTGCAGGATTCCTGATTTCGGCCCTCGGCGGATCGCGCACCCAGATCGGGGGTCCGACCGGTGCCTTCGTTGTGATCGTTGCCGGCATCGTCGCCCGCTTTGGCTTGAGCGGCCTGACCATGGTTACGCTCATGGCCGGCGTCATCCTGCTGGCCATGGGGCTTACAGGGCTGGGCTCGGCGGTGCGCTTCATTCCCCGGCCCGTGGTCCTTGGATTCACGAACGGCATCGCCATCCTGATTGCCTCCACGCAGATCAAGGACTTTCTGGGCCTGCGCATCGGCGCTGTTCCCAGCGAGTTCCTGCCCCGCATGCAGGCCCTTGCTCGCGCACCTGGGCAGCTTCAATCTGCCTGCGCTGCTGCTCGGCGTCGGGACACTGGCGATTCTCGTCCTGCTTCAACGCATCACGACGCGCGTTCCCGCTTCGATCGTTGCCGTCCTGGTTTGTACCGGCGTCAGCGCTTTCTTCCGGTCTGCCCGTTGAGACCATCGGGACTCGCTTCGGCGGCATTCCGCAGGGCCTGCCCCCCTTTGCGATTCCCAGCTTTCACGCCGAGCATATTCTTCCTTTGATCCCGTCTGCCTTCACGGTCGCGCTGCTGGCTGCCCTTGAGAGCATGCTCTCCGCCGTTGTGGCCGACGGCATGACCGGCGACCGGCACAATCCGAATGTGGAACTTGTGGCGCAGGGCATCGCCAACATGGTTTCGCCGGTTTTCGGCGGCATTCCCGCAACCGGAGCCATCGCCCGCACCGCCACCAACATCCGCTCCGGCGCGCGCTCCCCGGTCTCGGGCATGGTGCACGCTCTCACGCTGCTCCTCATCCTGGTTGTCGCTGCGCCGCTCGCCAGCTATATCCCGCTTACTGCGTTGGCCGCCGTCCTCTTCGTCGTGGCCTATCGCATGGGCGAGTGGCACGAGATCGGCGGAATTCTCGAACTCGGCTTCACCGCCATCATGGTTTGGCTGGTGACTTTTGCCCTAACCGTGTTTGCCGACCTTACCGTTGCGGTCGGCGTAGGCATGGCGCTGGCGGCGCTCGTCTACATCTATCGCATCGCCGAAACCACAACCGTATCGCCGGTAACGGACGACTACATTCGCGACGGCCTGCCGCACACGCTGCAGGGGCGCATTGTGCCGCCCTACGTCACGCTGCTTCGCATTCACGGCCCGTTCCTCTTCGGAACCACCGAGAAGCTGGTCGAGGCCACATCGAATCTCGAAGCCTTCGAACCCGTTGTGATCCTGCGCCTGCGCAACATGACCGCCATCGATGCCACCGGCATCCATGCCATTGAAAGCTTCGCCAAGCGCCTGCGCGGCGCGGGCCGAAGCCTCATCCTCTGTGGCGCCATGGAACAGCCCTCAAAGCTGGTGCAGCAGCCACGCTTTATCGCCCAGGTGGGCCAGGAAAACATAATGCCCAACATTCAGGCGGCTCTTGAAAGGGCAACAGAACTCTACGAGGAGCAGCACAAGCTCGCCAGCTAGGGCTGCCTCGCGGCGTCCCAACTCCCTGTCCAATCAAAAGTCAAACTCTAATACCGCCAGCTCGTCAGGTCCGCTCCCGCCGGCGCGGTCTTCTGGATCTGATCCAGAATCTTCGGCAAATACTGCGTGTTGTAGTGCAGCCGCGAGTAGGCATTCGGCAGTGTCGGATCGCCATTCCAGCAATGCTCCGCGCGCGGCCCATACGTGACCTCGCCGCCGTACGGCGGATTCTTCGTCGTGTCGAGAAAATCCTGCATCCGATACACAGCATCGTTCAGGAAGTACGTGTCGTCGAGCTCCGACATAGATGTGAATCTTGCCTTCGAGCTCCGGCCCCAGCTTCGCCCAGTTGCGTCTCCAGGATCGCTTCGAGATCGTAATGCTCACGCCAGTACTCCGCCACTGCGTGGTCGATCTCGCCCGTCTCCTTGTCGAAGATCTGCGCTTCGGATAACCGTCGTCGCCCACCGGCCCGTACACCGCCTGCCAGATGTCGAACTGCTCTCCGCTCCGTCCATGATCGCCCAGCGCCAGCTCGTAGCGCGTTGTTGTCTTCAGTCGTGATCAGCGTGTGTCCCAGGTAGTCGCGCATCGCCGGCTGCGGCACTCGCTTGTGCGCGCCTTCGAGGAAGAACGCGTTGTCGTCGTCGTAGAGGTTGATGTTTTCGAAGGCGTGAAAATCAACCGGGTCAGGGCAGGCCGCAAACGCTGCCGTTGTAGTGCGTCGGGATAGAACACCTGCACCGCCAGCGCCTCCCAGCCGCCGGTCGAGCCGCCATAGACAAAGCGCGCCCAGCCCTGCCCGAGGCCGCGAAACTTGCTTTTCGATCGCCGGAATCAGTTCGTTCTCAATCGCGTCGCCATACGGCCCCACGTTGGCCGAGTTCACCGCATACGAGTCGTCGTAGAACGGATTGGCGTGCTGGATCTTGACGATCAGAACCCGCGGAAATCCCGGCGAAATCCACTGCTGGTAAAACTTGTAGGCCTCTTCCTGCTGAATGCGGTTGTAGCCCGCCAGATGAAAACGCTCGCTGTAATCGGGCTTCAGATTCGGGATCGGGCGGCGTGGTGCGGAAGTCGTCGAAGTCGCTCACAAAATGGTCGTGAAAGATGATCAGCGGAAAATGCGCCTGCGGATGCTCGTCGAATCCCTCCGGCACCAGCACGCACGCGCTCAGAAACATCGGCCGCCCCCAGAACTTCGTCAGCACCTGGCTCTGGATGCGAATGTGCCGGATGTACTTCGTATCGGCGGCGGCTGCGATCGGCGGAATCACCTCGCTCAGCACCAGCGCGATGCGCCTGCGTCTCCGGCCCAACGTGCATCTTCACCGGCTTCGAATAGAGATTGCCGGGCGAGATGTTCCAGTGCTGGCCCTCGCCCTGGTCCATGTGCAGCTTCACTGTCTTGCCATCGGCGCGATGGAAGGTCTCGTACTTGTTCAGCACCGCCTGCACGATAGTAGTCGCCCGGCCGGCACGTCTTTCAGGCTGCGCACGGGATAGCCCCACGCGCTGGCGTCGACCACCTGCGCCTTGTCCGGCTTCCATCCATCGACCGTGACTGCCGAAAACGATCTGCGAGCGCGGAGTGTCGTCGATCTGGTTGCGCGGCTCATCGCTCGGGTCGGTCGAGAGCACCAGCAGCAGCCGGCCATCGAGCGGCTGGCGCGCTCACCTGTGCTGGAAAGCTGATTGAGAAAGACTGGGCGAAGGCAACGGGAGCAAACAAGAGAAGCGCCAGGGCGATTCGTTTCATGCTGGCTACTATACCAAGGTGCCGCGGACCCAGCTGGGAACGCGGCACCTTGGTAAAACGCTCACGCCGCCTTCGCTAATGCGCGGTTGCGCTTTGTATGAATGCCGCTACGCGGTCATGCAACTGCTTCACGCATTCGTCGCGCACATACACCATGTGTCCCGATTCGTACCACGCATACTCGATGTTCTTCGCCAGCGATGCGGGGATGGGAAGATGCTTCTCCTCATACTCTGCGCTGAAGAACGGCGTTGCCATATCGTAGTACCCGCCGTTCAGCATCACCTTGAGCCGCGGGTTCGTCTTCATCGCATCGGCAAGATCGCTCGAAACATTTACGCCCAGCAGATTGCCTTCGTGCTTGAAATCCCATTTGTTTCCGCCGTCCCACACCTCAACTTCAGGCAGGTACGTCTGGCCTTCGCCATATTTCAGATCGCGCCGCACGTAGTCGTTCAAAAGAGACACGTAGGCCGATGAAATCGCCACACTCTGCGGATCGTATTCTGCGTTCTCGCTCAGCGGATTAAGTGAGGGACCACTGAAGCGCGTGTCATAGCGCCCAATCGTTGTATCACTCTCATCCTGAAAACTCTTTTCGAATTCGGGTCCCGTTACGCGCAAATTGGCTTTGAGAAGGTAAGCCACGGGCAGCCCTGTGTACGAATGCATCTTCTCTGCGACGGACTGCTTCTCCGCTTCCGTCAAGTCCGTTCCTTGAGCCAGCGCGTGCGCCATTGGCCCCAGGGCGAACTCTTCTACCTCTTTCAGGAATGGCTCCAGCGCCGCCGGTTGTTGCGGCAGTTTCTTGTGGTACCAGGCCGTTGCGGCGAATGTCGGCAGTGCCAGCACATAGGGCAAATCAATTCCCGGGTTTGTATTTGCGATGTCGATGAAGCTGTTGAAGTTCAGAATCTGCGACAGCAGAATCACTCCGTTCAAGTCAATCGACTTGCGGTCTTCCAACATCTTTGCCAGTACCGCCGAGCGCGTTGTGCCGTAGCTCTCGCCGAACACGAATTTGGGAGAGTTCCAACGGCTGTACTTGGTAATGAACCGCGCGATAAACCGCGCAAACGCGCCGCCATCCTCGTCCACGCCCCAGAATGCCTTCTCCGCATCCTTGCCGATGAGCCGTCCAAAACCTGTGCCGGGCGCATCGATAAAAACAAGATCGCTTGCGTCCAGCAATGAGTTGCCGTTGTCTACCAGCTTGTACGGAGCGGCGGGCTGGTGCTGATCGCCGCTGGTCACCACGTGCTTCGGGCCAAGCGATCCCATGTGTAGCCACACAGTCGAGCTGCCCGGACCTCCGTTGTAGAAGAAGGTGATCGGCCGATCTTCTGCCTTGGCGTCCTTCTTGAAATACGCCACGTAAAACATACGCGCGACAGGCGCTGCATCCTTCGGCTCTTTGGGCTCCGAGATCGCCAGCTGGCTTCCGGCCTCGGGCTTCCCGTTCAGGTCAAGCTGCGCATCCTCCGTGTCTGTCGCGCCCACGGTGATGGTGCCGGCGATGGCTGTGTAGACGATGTGCTGCCCATTCACCTCCACTGCGCCCTGCGTCGTCGAATCGGCAGCCACAGGCTTCTCGGGGGCGGAGGGTTTGGCCGCGGCGTCTTCAGCAAGGATGAGTGTCGGCACGCCAAAAAGGGAAGCCGCGACCGCGGCGAGGATCAGAGTACGCAAACGTTGCATCGGGGAATTCTCCAGGTTGAGGATCTTTTCGAATCGTCGAATCGGGCCGGAATGGCGTGCGTGAGACAGCTTCCATATTTCGGTTGGGCGGCCTTACTTCTGCGGTTTGTCGAAAGGCTGTTTGCTGGTGATCCGCGGCCGGCTCTCCGCCTGCAGTTCCTTGCTCACCTGCTCCACTTCGCGAAACACGCGCATTAGGTTCCCGCCTAAAATCTTCCCGCAGTCTTCAGCGGAGTAGCCCCGCGCCATCAGTGCCGCCGTAATCTTCGGCAGGTCAGCAGGCGAGTCGAGCCCTTCGGGAAGCTGCCCGCTCACGCCGTCAAAGTCCGACCCAAGACCGACATGATCGACGCCTGCCACTTTCGCAATATAGTCGATATGATCGATGAGCATCGAGAGCGGCGGTCGCGGAATGCGATCGGCGAACTGCCGTTGCAGCTTTGACACCTCGACCTCGGGAGCATCCTTGCCTTCGGCTTTGTATTTGTCTTTCAGCGCCTGGACTGCTTTGTCCATCTCCGGCTTGATCGTGTTTTGCTCGTCGCGGTAGGCCTGCGAGATAAAGCCGGAGTAAAAATTGACCTGCACCACGCCGCCTTTGGAATTCGGCCCTCCCGAATTAGCCACAGCGCGCAGCATGTCATCGGTCATATTGCGCGGCACATCGCACAATGCCCGCGCCGACGAGTGCGATGCAATCACCGGCGCACGCGTGATCACCAGAGTCCGGTAGAACGTCTTGTCCGACACATGCGAGATATCGACCATCATGCCCAGCCGATTCATCTCGTACACCACGTCCTTGCCGAACTCGTTCAGCCCTTCCTTTGTGTGGGGCACGGCGGAGTCGGTATAGTCGCCGGAGCTGTCGGCCCACCCATTCGAGTTAGACCAGGTGAGCGTCATGTAGCGGACGCCCAGCGCGTAGTAGTCCCGCAACAGCGCCAGCGAGTCCTCGATGGAGTGCCCGCCTTCAATGCCCATCAGCGCAGCCAGCTTGTGTTCCCGATGGGCACGCTCAATCTCAGTCGGCGAGGTTGCCAGCACCATCTTGTCGGGGTGCCGGGCCACCTGCTGCTTCACCGCATCAATCAGGATCAGCGTGCGACGGGCAAAATGTCCCTGGTTCTGCTCGGGATCCACCCAGATC
>CAVXDG010000007.1:0-59437 GCA_963760475.1 uncultured Acidobacteriaceae bacterium
AGGACCCGGCCACCCGCGACATGGCGCTGATCCGGCTCGAGCACGGGCAGCCGATCGTCTTCGGCGCGGACGGCGGCGAGGGCGTCTTCCGCGACCCCGCCACCGGCGACCTGGTCACCGCCGGTCACCGACGCCAACCGCGACCGAGTGCTGGTCCACGACGCCCACGCGGCCAGCCCCACCACCCGCCTTCGCGCTCACCCGGCTCGCCGACCCGGACACCCTGCACCACACCCCGATCGGGGTGCTGCGCAGCGTCCGCGACCGGTCTACGACGTGCAGATGTCCGAGCAGCTGGACGCCGCCGTCGACCGGCACGGCCGCGGCGACCTGGCCGCGCTGCTCACCGGCAGCGACACCTGGACCGTCGGCTGACAAGCACCATCACCGCACTATGCGCATGACAGGAACCCTCTTCGCCGTCTCCTTCGGACCCATGCAGCAGACGGAGACGCGAAGAGGGTTCTGGTTCGTGTCGCGGCGTACGGGCTGTGGGGGCTGTTCCCGCTGTACTGGCCGCTGCTGAAGCCGGCGGGGCCGGTGAGATCCTGGCCCATCGGATGGTCTGGTCGCTGGTCTTCGGTCGTCGCCGTGCTCGCCGTGCACCGGCATTGGGGCTGGGTCCGGCGCTGCTGGCGGCAGCCGCGCCTGCGCACTCGCTCTGGTCGCCTCGCGGCGGCGGTGTTATACGGTGAACTGGGGCGTCTACATCTGGGGCGTCAACAACCACCACGTGGTCGAGACCAGCCTGGGCTACTTCATCAACCCGCTGTTCACCATCCTGCTTCGGGGTGATGCGTGCTGCCCGAGCGGCTGCGCCCGGCGCAGTGGACAGCGGTCGGCGTCGCCGCGATCGCGATCGTGGTGCTCAGCGTCGACTACGGCCGGCTGCCCTGGATCGCGCTGACCCTGGCCGTCTCGTTCGCCGGCTACGGCTTCATCAAGAAGCGGGTCGGCCAGGCCGCGCTGGAGAGCCTGGCCGGGGAGACCGCGTTCCAGTTCCTGCCCGCCCTGGGCTTCGTGGTCTACCTGGCGGTCGGCGGGACCGGCACGCTGGGCCGCACCGACCCCAGCTCCTGCTGGTGGGCGCCGTGTGGACGAGTCCCGAGCCTGCGGACAAGAACGCCGGCGGGGGACAATCCGCGCGCATCCACACAGGCCACTTCTTTGTCGGTCCCGCCAACGACGGCGGGAGTCCGCTGCCCCGATCCTTCCCCAGCCCGAGCGCATTCGGGCTCGCACTGCCCACACGACGGATTCCACTGCCATGAGCGCGATGCGCCGCTTTCTCAGCTTTCGCGACTTCGATTGGGGCCTGCTGGGCATGGTGCTCGCGCTGTGCACGATTTCGGTCTTCGAGATCTACTCCGCCACCTTGCGCACCCGGTTCTCCGGCTTTCATACCCGGCAGATTTTCTTTATCGTGGCCGGGCTGGTCGTGATGTTTGTCCTCGCCAAGATCGACTACCACCGTCTGATTGACTGGTCACCATGGGCGTATGGAGTGTGCATCTTTGCGCTGATCGCGGTGAGGCTCGTGGGGCACAAAGCGCTGGGCGCGCGGCGCTGGATCCAGATCGGTCCCATGCAGTTCCAGCCCTCCGAATGGACAAAGCTGGTGCTCATTCTGATCGTCGCCCGCTATTTCGCGAACCTCGGCGGCCGCAATCTCACCTGGGTCGACATCTTCAAGGCCATTGGCCTGGTGGGAGCTGCCGATGGTCCTGGTGCTGATTCAGCCGGACCTGGGTACGACCCTGACTTATGCGCCGATTCTTGTGGCAGGGCTTTTTCTGGGCGGCATCAACTGGAAGCAGGCTCTGATCCTCATCACCGTGGTGCTGGCGTTGGGTGCTGGCGCCTGGTCGAGCGGCAAGGGTCTGAAGCCCTACCAGAAGGCGCGCCTGACGAGCTTCATCAATCCCGACAATGACCCCAAAGGCTCCGGCTACCAGATTCGGCAGTCGCTGATCGCAGTCGGATCGGGAGGCATCTGGGGCAAGGGCGCAGCCAAGGGGACCCAAACCCAGGGCTATTTCCTGCCCATTCCCTATACGGACTTTCATCTTTGCGGCATTCAGCGAGGAGCACGGCTTTGTGGGTGCGATTCTCAGTGCTGCTGCTATACTTCTTTATATTGATGCGTTTGATTCAGAACGCTCAAACAGCCGCCGACCTGCCCGGCTCCCTCATTATTATGGGCGTCGTGGCGGTGTTGACCTTTCAGATCGCGGTCAACGTCGGCATGGTCATCGGGTTTATGCCGGTCACCGGAATCCCTTTACCCCTTAATGAGTTATGGCGGATCTTCGGTGTTGTTTACCTTCCTCGCGCTGGGCGTTGCGATGAATGTGCGCATGCGCCGGTTTGTAAACTAGGGCATTTTTCAGGGACTTGGAAGTCCTGAGAATGCCGGGGCGCCGCGGCTAGCACTTGGCCGGCGCGCTCGAAGCAGGTTGGCCCCTTGGACAACGCCTCTATGTGCGGTGCTCCAAGAAAAGTTCCTTGAATGATTTGAAGCCGGTCAGGTCCCGATGGATCGCTGACCCGGCAGGATTGAGCACATGAGCACGCAGAGACGGGCAAGCAGTTCCCCTCAGGCCGCAAGGATGCGCCTGAGAATCCGGAGCCGCTCAAACCCCGCGACCCCCAGTCGCCGGGGACCCCGGTCCTGCTGGCACAGTACAGGTTGCACGATTCGCAAGGGAGCGGATGGGCTTGTCAGCCTTGCCCCGGTCACGCGGTGCGAACCCATGTACGCCAGCATTCAATTGGCACGGCCGGTTCCGACCGATTCGTTGACCATGACCTCTCTGCAAGAGGATTCCCGTTCCGTAAGGCTCGTTTGTCCCGGCACCCCCTTTACTCGGGTTGTCGATGCAGGCTCGCGAGCGACACGCAGGCATTCCCTTTCGCCCGTCTCTATCCTCCCCGGTTCCGCGCCTCTCCATCCGACCTTGCCGCAGGACCCAACCGTCGATTGCGGTTGGGCGGAAAGGCACGATGGCAAAGGAAATTTGCATTTCAAGCACGCCGCATGAAACTCGGCTTGCGATTTTAGAAGACGATCAACTCGCGGAAATCTACTACGAACGCGAAAACGAATACACGCTAGCAGGCTCGATCTACAACGGTCGCGTCACCCGCGTTCTGCCCGGCATGCAGTCGGCATTTGTCGACGTTGGCTTGGAGCGCGACGCTTTCCTTTACGTAACGGACTTCATGGAACTGGAAGACCAGGAAGAAACCGACGAACTGGAAAAAGCGACCGCGAGCAGCCCCAACCAGGCGCCGCGCGAAGTACGGCATGGCGGTGGCCGCAACGGCCAGCGAAGCGAACGGACGCCGCGTGATGCGCGCCCGACTGGCGACGTCGCAGCAATACCCGCCGAAGTTGAATTGAGTGCGCCCGAGTCGCGCGAAGCTCCCCGGCATGACGAGGGACGCGAAGACGAAGCTTCTGGATCGCAAGACGATCCCGGAGCCAAGCGCTGGCGCGGACGGCGGCGGCGGCGGGGTGGCCGCAGCGGATCAGGCGCTGCCGAGACACAGGCTGACACGGAGTCGACGTCATCCAGATCCGGCACCGCCTCTCCAGCTGAAGAGACCGCTTACGAACAGCCGGAGACCTCCAGGCCTGCGCCGCGCAACGACCGCACGCCCGCTCCCTTTGTGCTTCCCGGCGAAGCGTTGTCAAAGTACGGCGGCGCCCCAGCGGAGGCCGAGAAGAAATCGTCCTCCGAACCGGCGCGTCCGGCGATTACCTCCAAGCCGTCCACGCTGGTCAATGCTCCTCTTGCCTGGGATGGCAGCGGGCTGTTGCCCGGCGAATCTCTATCCCGCCACCGTGGGCGCCAGCCTGAGGTTGAAGTCGAGGCTGAACCTCGGAGCGCTTTCACGCACGGGGAAACAGTCGAAGAGGCGGAGAGTTCTCCGCTGACGCACGAGTTGGCATCGCCCGCGGGCGAAGATGTTCCTGCCGATGAGGACTTCATCGAAGAGACTCTGGTCGACGAGGGCGTCCTCTCCGAGAGTGCTCCGCATGCTGAGGCACTTCACGGGTCCGAGGCGGAGAGTCACGGTACACATGGCTCCACAGAACAGGAACCGCAGGACGACGCGAGCGCTTCGCATCATGTCGATCCCTTACCGCCCAGCGGATTTCGTCTCTTTGGATTTGGCGGAAAGAACAAGAAGGACGAAGATGCTCCAGCGTCGAGCTCGGGGCACACTGAGCCGCAAGAGGCTTCGCCCGCGCCGGTTCGTTCGGCCTCGACATTCGCGCCCGGGAGCGGTTTGGTTGAGGAAGAGCTGATTGAAGGCGAGGAGATGGATGCTCTGCCGCATCGCCACGCTCACAAGCATGATGAACACGATCTGGATGAGTACGAAGAGGAGACCCTGCAGACGCAAATTCGCTCCGGCGAGCTTGGCGAGATGCTGCAGGAAGCGCATCTCGACCATCGAATCCAGATGAACTTCGACGACAAAGCGGTTGGCGAAGAAGAAGACGAAGGGATCGAGTCAGAAGAGGACGACGAAGACGAGGGCACCGCGGCTGAGGGCCAGCCTGCTGCCGACGGTCAGGCGCAACCACGCAGAGATCGTGCAGGTCGAACCCGCCGTGGACGTGGAGCACCGGGTGGCGGACACAAGCCTGGAGATCGCCGTGGTCCTTCGCGCCGCTCGGCCCAGACTTCGAATCTTCCCATCATTTCAGACCTTCTGAAGCCCGGCCAGGAGATCCTGGTTCAGATTGCCAAGGAGCCAATCGCCAAGAAGGGCGCTCGCATCACCAGCCACATCGCACTACCCGGCCGCTTCCTGGTGTTCATGCCCACGGTGACACATGTGGGCGTGAGCCGCAAGATCGCCTCCGATGAAGAGCGGCAGAGGCTAAAGCGTATCCTGACCCACGAGCGCGGCGAAGCATCGGGCGGATTCATTGTGCGCACCGCGGCCGAGGGCGCCTCGGAAGAGGAATTGCGCGCCGATCTGCGATTCCTGATTCATCTTTGGAACGAGATCAAGCAGCGCTCCGACGACTCAAAATCGCCTGCGTTGATTTATCACGATCTCTCGCTGATCGAGCGCATTCTGCGCGACCAGGTGAGCGCGAACTTCTCGTCGATCTGGGTCGATTCCGAAGCCGATTACGAGCGAATTGTGCGCTTCTTGAATCGCTTTTCGCCAACGCTGGTGCGGCGCGTCAAGCTTTACACCAAGGAAACACCGCTGTTCGAGCACTTCGGCATTCAAGATGAAATCTCGAAAGCGCTGCGCTCGAAGGTCTGGCTCAAGTCGGGCGGCTCCATCGTCATCAATCAAACCGAAGCGCTGGTCGCAATCGACATCAACACCGGCAAGTACGTGGGCAAGACGGCACGGCTCGAAGACACGATCGTCAAGACCAACCTCGATGCGATTCCAGAGATCGTGCGCCAGATTCGTTTGCGCGATTTGGGCGGCATCATCATCATCGACTTCATCGACATGGATGAGCGCAAGAATCGCTTTAAGGTGATGGCGGCGCTCGAAGAGGCGTTGAAGAACGATCGCGCACCGACCAAGGTTTTGCAGTTCAACGATTTTGGCTTGGTCGCCATTACACGCAAGCGCGTCAAGCAATCGTTGGAGCGGACCCTCAGTGTGCCCTGCCCTATTTGCCAGGCCACAGGAATGGTGAAGAGTTCCGCGACGGTCTGCAACGAAATCTTTATCGAGCTGCGAAAGATGCGAAAGCACTTTGAGAGCGGTGATGTTCTGCTGCGCGTGAACCCTGAGACTGTAAAGGTTCTGAAGGCAAACAACGCGCGGTGGCTCAATGATTTTGAAGAGCTGACGGGCAAGAACATCCTCGTCAAGAGCGATCCAACGCTGCATCCCGAGCAGTTCGACATTCAGGGATAGACGCCCTTCACAACCGCAAAGGCACGAAGGCCGGAACTCACGTTCCGGCCTTCGTGCCTTTGGCGTATGCAACTTCCCCGGCGAAAACGTGTCTAAGAGACTACGGGGAGTGCTGCACGCCTCCCCTGTAAAGAAGACTAACTTTCTTGAGGTACGGACATGTCCACTCCCCGTTGGATGCCGCTGCTGCGGCACGCTTCCCTTCTTTTGACCACAGTCTTCCTGGCAGTCGGTGCTGCATCGGCCCAAAGCTTACCTTCTCACGATTCATCCGGTACGCCATCGTTCAATGAGTCCAGTTCGAGTGCAGCTCTTCCATTGGCAGAAGATGCCAGCGGCGAAGGTGCGGCGCTGCCCGCAGCTCCGGGCGCTTCTGCTGCAGGCGCAGGCCAGGAGCGCGGAGGTTATCGCTCGCGTAATCTTTTCAGCCATCTGACGTATGAGGCGGGCGGAGGCGCGAACGGCCCCACCAGCGATTCTTCACCCTACATCACGTGGGGCGGCAACTTCACCGTTGGCGCAGGATATCGCTTCAACCCCTACCTCTCGATGATGGCTGAGTATCAGTTCATCGATGACAAGCTGCCGGGAGCCATCATTGCCGAGACCGGCTCGAACGGCGGCCACGCGCACATCTGGTCTCTCACTCTCGATCCCGTGGTCGACCTTTTGCCGAAGAGCGCGAACTCGGTTTACGTGACGGGCGGCGGCGGCTTCTATCGCAAGGTCACGAGCTTCACCGATCCCCAGCAAACTTATTACTGCGACTACTTCTACTGCTATCCGGGCGTCGTCAACGCGGTGGTCGGCCACTTCTCGAGCAATCAGGGTGGCTGGAGCATCGGCGGAGGATTCACGCATCGGCTGGGCGGCATGTATGGCGACGGCAAGGCCAAGCTCTTCGCTGAAGTCCGCTATCTGGATGTTCTGACGCCTGCCGTGACCACCTCGGCGAATGGCCTGCCTGTGACCAGCGTCGGCGCGGATACGAAAGTCATTCCCATCACGCTGGGCGTGCGCTTCTGAACTGAACCTCACGGCCTGGAGCCGTCGATCCCCCTGCATCAAGCCTCTCGCCTTGTGGCCGGTGCCGGGGGATTGTTCTGTCCTGCAAGCAGCGACGAGCCGCTCTACAGCAACCCCGTTACGCGCAGCCGCACCAGCCCACCGGCCACCACACCCAAAGGCGCGAGCACAATCAAGGCCACCTGATATTTCAGCGGGCGTTCTTCGCGCGATTGCAGTGTGTTCAAACCGGCGAGCAAGAGCAGGACGATGCCGAGCACCAGCATATCGGGCAGCGGATTGCCGACAGCGGCCCACGCCGTGGCATACCCACCTGCCGCACCGCTCATCAATGAAAATCCTAGATTCACAAAAACCGGCCCCGGCCTCATCGCAGCTTGGGCGCCGGCCCAGTCTGGCGCGAAGCGCTTAAGCAAGGCTGTCATCGCGATCGCGAAAAGAGTTGCAGCGGCAAAGCCTGCAACGAGCGCCGTGAACGCACGCATCACGACCACGGCTTCTTCTCTGATTCAGTCGGTGTGCCGACTTCGCCGCTTTCGATGCGGGCCAGAAAATTGCGGGCCAGGCGCGGCTCGCCGGGATGGCTCTCGCCATGCATCGAACACAGATCGAGAAACTCGTCGCAGAGCGCATTGCGCTCGCCATCTTGATTGAGAATGGCCTGCAGGGCCACCGCAAGCTCGCGCAGTCGCTCTGCCTCGGGCCACGCTCCCTCTCCGTCTTCGTCTGTCAAAGAAACATCGGAGAAGAGCCCTCGTCTTCCGCGCGCGCATTCATCGAGGCAGGCCAGGAGCTGGTCGGCAAAGGCGCGGCCCAGCGCGTCGAGTTGACCCGCAGGCGCACCTGAGTCCAGTGGGGGCGTACGATCGTCAGCGTCCACAATTCCTTCTCTCACTGAGTCCGCATGGCGGCTTCCACTTCGTCGGCAGTATGAGGAAGAGCTGCGTCCAAATCAACGAGCTTGCCGTCAGGCCCGACAAGGAAATCGCATTCAATGCGGACACCGATCTTCTCTTCGGGGATATAGACGCCCGGCTCGATGGTGAAGACCATGCCCGGCTTCAACACGGCGGGATATTCCACCGCGGGATCGTGCACGTCGATGCCCATCATGTGACCGAGCCCATGCAGCCAGTATGTACCGAGCGGCTGGCCATGCAGGTCTTTACCATGCGTGTTGATGTAGTTGTAGGCAACGGTATCAAGCGAGTCAGGGTCTTTGCGTTCGCGATCGTTGATGCTCGATTTACCCGCGACAAACGCGTCGACCGCCGCATTCTGGGCGCCGAGCACGATGTCGTAGATTTCCCGCTGGCGCGGCGTAAAGTGGCCGTTCACCGGCACGGTTCGCGTGATGTCGGCGGCATACATCGAGAATTCGCACGCTGCATCCACCACCAGGATGTCGCCCTCTTGCATGGTGCGGGAATTGGCAGCGTAATGCAGTGTGGTGGAGTTGATACCCGAGCCAACGATGGGCGCATACGACGGACGTTCGCAACCGTGCTCGAACCATACCTCTGTCATTTTCCCGGCGATGACGCGCTCGCTCACCCCGGAACGGGCTGCACGCATCATCGTCACCTGCGCCGCGATCGATGCCTCGCTTGCCTTCTTCAACAAATCGATCTCACCCTGGTCTTTTACCTCGCGAAGCGAGGCGAGCAGCCCGGTTACATCGCGCGCAGGGGGAGCGTTATCCATGCCCAGCGTCGCGGCATCGAACGTCACGATCGCCTTCGCAGCTTCGGATGAAGGCTGCGTCCAGATGTTATGGACAAGGCGGCGGTCGCGCGCCATGACGCGATTCAACTCGGCAGGCAGCTCCGTCATCGGCTCCGCCGCATCCACCCCGGTGGCCTGCGCCACGCCCGCCGTAGCCGCATCCATCTTCACCCCGGTGTAGAGCTCAATTCGCAGATTGCGTGTGGGCAGAAACAGGATTTCCTTGTAGGGTTGCGCGGAATCCTCGGCGCCAATGACCATCAACGCAGCTCCCGGCTCATTCCAGCCGGTCAGGTAGTAGAAGTCCGAATCCTGCCTGTAGGGCATGAAGTCGAGCACCGGTTCGGGTGCTGCGAACAAAAGGGCCACTCCGCCCCGCAGGCTGACACCAAGAGCTGCGCGCCGCGCGTGGTAGGCACCTGCCGGTTGCTTCTCAAGAGAATGTGCAGAAAGGATGCAGGCAATGCAGCCGAACAGAACAAGAGCAAAGGATCGCCTCGATTTCATTTTGTTATTGTCGTCTGTGGCACGCGACGACGCCAATCGAAATCATATGAACTGAAGGCGAAGTAACAGCGTGGTTGAGGAGTTTGCTCAGGCGGCAGGAACAGTTGAAGCGACCACGCTCAAGCCCTCGATGGAGCGAAGGCCCGCATCGTCGTCAGGGTCTTTTGATTTCAGCATGCGAAGAAACGCATCGGCAGGGACAGGGCGGCCAAAGAGCCATCCTTGCGCATAGATGGTTTGGCTGGCGTTGGCAAAGTAGCGCGCCTGTTGCGGGGTCTCGATGCCTTCGACAATCACCCGCAGGCCAAGCGTATCGGCCATGGTCAGAATCTGCGGCAGAATCGTGACGGTGACAGCATCGGTGCCGATGGCCCTGGTGAAGGCCTTGTCAATCTTGATGGCATCGACGGACAGGTCGTGCAGATAGGCAAGACTTGAGTAGCCGGTGCCGAAGTCGTCGATGTGTACGTAGTGGCCTCTCTCGCGCAGACGGAGAATTGTCTCCTTCGCGACCTGCTGGCGGGCGGTGTAGCTCTCGGTGATCTCGATGCCGAGGCTGCTCGCATGTACTCCTGCTTCAGCGAGCGCGCTTTCGAGCATAGGCAAGAATTTAGGATCAGCCAGATCGGAGGCGGCAATATTGACGTTGACCCTGAAGCCGGGACGCTCGCGCAGCGTCGGCCCAAAATCGCGCAGGACATGTCGCACCACGAGCCGTGTGATCTGACCGACGAAGCCGCGTTGCTCCGCAACCTTGATGAAATCGTCGGGGCTGATCGGCACATTGTCCTCGTTCGTCCAGCGGGCCAGCGCTTCCACTTCGACAATCTCTTCGGTTTCGAGATCCACGATTGGCTGGTAAACGATGCGCAGCTTATCTTTGCGAATCGCGCGGAGGAGCTGGCTCTCAAACCCGCGGGTGCGCCGGTAAATCACGAAGCCGACAAACCCGAGCAGACAGCCGGTCAATCCGCCCAGAATCACGAAGCCGCCCACTTCAATGCGGTTTGTCTGCATTGCTTCGGCGATGGAGATATGCGCCGCAACGCAGACCACTCCGTCGGGCGAGCACTGCGTTCCATACAGGCGGTCGCTGTCGTGATACCGCCCTGGTTTGACGAGAAATGCCTCGACGGTCTTGACCGGGGAGCCGATTAGACGCCCGGCATCGCGGTTGGGCGCATCGAGATCGGTGCCCGTAATTTGAATCGAACTATTGAGGACCGGCTTCAGGCTGTGGGGGGTGTAGACGATGAAGGAATCATCCTCTTGCACCGCAATCACGGTCTCGTTGGGAACTCTGAACGGAGCAAGATTTCGGTACATCTTGGTCCCGTCGCGTTCCAGAATGTCGGCTTTGTATTGAACCTGCGGCGGAATGGCGTGGCCTAGCGAAGTGGAGCAGACAATGTGACCATCGCGCATGCGACCCGCCGCCTTAAGGTATTGCGATTGGAAGACGAGGGCGCTGAAGTAGTTGACCTCCGCCTCCGAACATACCGGATACGAGGAGGCATTCATCGTGGCTAGGGTTCTGCGCGATTCCGCGGTTGCCCGCTCGCCCTCGCTGATCACTTTGGCGGCATACTGCTCGAGACGAGCTTCGGACTGTTGGAGGGTTAGGACGCGACCGAGCATATAGCCGGCACAAATGCCGACTGCTAGACCGATCGACGTTGCCAGAATGGCAACCCAGACACGCTGCCCAAAAGTACGCATGGTGGTGTTACTAATGTTTCGTGAAACAGCACTAACGGCAATCCCCTATTTGGGGCATCGAACCCAGTTCGCAAACCCTTTGATGTGGTGACAATTAGGCGAGTTAACCTCGGTTTAATCACCAAGAAGGGGGAAGATATGGCGAATATTGAAGAGGCGCACCGCCCTGTCGAAAGGGGCGAAACCAGCATTCCGAGCCAGACCATCGGCCCACCGGGCAGGCGGGTTTTGGCAGCCTTTTCATTGTTGGTGAGTTGGTTTCCTGCACAAGTTCCACGGCACTGGCCCTCAGGCCCAGGAAGCGCGTCCGGCTTAGCTGATGGGCCGGCGCACGGATTTGGACCGCGATCCTCGTTCCAGGTTGGAAATCTACAGGCTAAAAGGGCAATAAGCAGATGAGCCGTTGAGTTTCCTTGCGAATCGCAGTATTCTGGAAATGCGAACGAGTTTGTCCGCTGCTTTGCCGTGAGTTTGCCGGCTGGCGGAGAGATGAGTGGGCTTACAGCCCACTTTTTATTTGGGGCAAATTCCCAGAGCTAAACGCAGAGTTGCGCAGAGGAGAAGAGACCGGCGCGCCAGAATTCGGACGCGCGAGTGGGATCGATGGCAGGTAAGCAAGACGAAATCCGGGCGGCAGCGGAACGAGTCGCTGCCTCGCATGGTCTGGACGTGGTTGATGTGGAGTTCACCGGGCGGGCCAACGAGCGAGTTCTTCGCATCGCCCTGGAAAAGAATGCGGTAGGACGCGCCAAGCTGAAGGCGGCGATCGAGGCAGGCGCACAGGATCTTCCAGAACGTCTGGCGGAAGGCAAGTTGAGCGTTGAGCAGCTTTCCGGCATCACACATGAAGATTGTGCGGGATTCAGCCGCGATTTTGGCGTTTTGTTGGATATTGAGGATCTTGTTCCGGGCGGAGATTACACGCTTGAGGCAAGTTCGCCGGGGCTGGATCGCAAGCTGACCCGACCGGAAGATTTTCGGAGATTTACGGGGAGCTTGATCAAGGTTCAGACCTTCGAGCCTGTCCGTAACAATCGCCATTGGCAGGGCAGACTGAGGGCAGGCGAAGGTGATTTGATTGCGCTTGATCTTTCCGCGGTGCGGCAGAACAGCAAGAGCCGGAAAGCCGGCGTGGATGCCGTGGAGATCGCACTCGGCAACGTTGAGAAAGCGCAGTTGATCCCGGAGATCTAGGACCTTCGGTCATCGAAGAATATGTGGGCCGGCCAAAAGCCCTGCCCTTCAACACACGAAACATAACCTGCGGCATCGGATGGCATGAGCCTCTCCGCAGCACCCCAGAGAGCACTTAAGAGTATGGCTAGCGCTTTGTACCAGAGCATCGAACTCCTCAGCCGCGAGAAGGGCATTGAGCCCGGAATCGTTGTTGGCGCCGTGGAAGAAGCAATCGCCCTTGCCACGCGCAAGTTCTACAAGACCCAGGAAAACATGCGCGGGGAGCTAAACAAGGAAACCGGCGAGATCACAGCCTATGTCTATAAGACAGTGGTGCCGGACGAAGAGCAGGTCGAGGACCCGGTGAACCAGATTACGCTCACCGCAGCGAACGATCTGGCTCCCGGCGTAGAAGTCGGCAGCGAAATCCGACTCTATCGCGACACCAGCCCGCTGGGCCGCATTGCCGCGCAGCTGGCTAAGCAGGTCATCTTCCAAAAGGTTCGTGAGGCCGAGCGCGACACGGTCTTCCTGGAATACGCGCATCGGGAAAAGGAAGTGCTGAACGCGACCGTCAAGCGGATCGAGGGCCAGGACGTGATCTACGACCTGGGAAAGGCGGAGGCGCGCTGCCCGCGCCGCGAGCAATCCCGGCTTGAGCAATTCACCATCGGCGAGCGGGTGCGGGTGGTTCTGCTCAAGGTGGACCGCGCCGCCAAAGGACCGCAGGTGATTGTCTCCCGCGCGGCTCCAGAGCTGGTGTCGAACCTCTTCCAGTCTGAAGTTCCCGAGATCTACGACAACACGGTGGTCATCCGCGCCATTGCACGCGAGGCCGGCGAGCGCACCAAGATCGCGGTGCAGAGCCGCGACAAGGATGTGGACCCGGTGGGCGCCTGCGTGGGCATGAAGGGCATGCGTGTGCAGTCGATCATTCGCGAGCTGCGCGGCGAGAAAATCGATATCATCGAGTTCAGCGAAGAGATTACGACATTCGCCGAGAAAGCATTGCAGCCGGCCAAAGTCAGCCGCGTCTCCATCTCCGACCTGACCGACAAGCAGCTTGAAGTGATCGTCGACGATACGCAGCTTTCGCTCGCTATCGGGAAGAAGGGCCAGAACGTTCGGCTGGCGGCCAAGCTTCTGGGCTGGAAGATCGACATCAAGAGCGAAGAAGAAAAGCGCCAGGAAGTCGAACAGCAGATGCAGGCGCTCTCTGGCGGGCCGACCACCCCGATCGAGCAGGTGACGGAGCTGGGCGACACCATCATTCAGAAGCTGGTGGCCGCGGGCATCACCACGGTCGAGTCTCTTGCGGATATGACGCCGGAGCAGCTGGAAGAAATTCCAGGCATCGGCGAAAAAACGCTGGAGCGCATCAGCGTGGCGGTTCGGCACTACTTCGGCCACTTTGAAGAGGGCGAAGAGGGTGCGCCCGAGGTCACGGAGGGAGCGGCGGCGGATTCTGCAGACGCCGACCAGAAAATCCGTCAGAAGGCTCAGCGGAGATCGAAACCCTCGAAGCCGTGGCCGGAACTGCAGAAGCGGAGCTGGAGAACGCGCAGGAAACTCTGGAAGAAGCCGAGATGGTGCGCAACGCGGAAGCAGAAGACAATCCGACGGAAGCGGAGATTGAAACCGCTGCCTCCGGCGAGTTGGAAACAGAAGACATGACGGCGGCGGAGTTGGCAGTAGAGAATGTGCTGCCGGCCGATGAAGCGGAAGAGAAAGAAGCACGCACCAGCAAAACCGATGAATAGGCCGGAACGCGCGGCGGGTACGAAACGCTGCGTTTTTCAAAGCGATTCAGGCGATAATGGAAGTCCGAGAACAAGCCATTGCCATGAGGTAGCTACGATGAGCGACTAAGGGCTTTGGGCGGTATTTTCTGAAAAGAGGCGGATGAGCAAGGTTCGAATCAACGATCTCGCGCGAGAGCTGGAAGTCAAGAGCCGTCAGATTCTTGATGTGTTGGCGGAGCTCGGCATGGGAGCCGGCAAGACACACTCCAGCTCGATCGAAGCGGATGAAGCCGTTAAGGTACGAGCGCAATTTGAGCACGCGCGCTCGGGAAGCCACGCAGGGTCAGGTTCTTCGCGCGGCACGCAAGGGATTGCACCCAAGATTGATCTATCGCACGTCTCCAAGCCCGGGGACGTAATGAAGGCCATCCTGGCAAAGAAGCAGGAGGAAGAGGCGCAGGCGCGGAGATCGCAGCTGCCGCCTCGTGCCCCGCTCCGTTGGTTGCCAAAGCGCAGCCTGCTCCAGCGGCTGCTCCTGCTCCCGCCCCGGCAGCAACCCCGGCCGCGCGACCTGAACCGCGCAAGATCATGCCCCCAGTGCGGCAGGCGCCTCCGATTGTCGCTGCGCCCCCAGTGGCCCGCGCGATCGCGAGCAAGCCGCCTGTCGGTCCTGTCGTCGCCAAAGCCCCAGCGGCCCCGGTGGCTGCGCGCCCGGCCGTGTCCGTTGTTCCTCCGGCCATCGCCGTCGTCGTCAAGCCTCCGGCCGCTCCTCCCGCAGCTCCAACTCAGGTTGCGGAGCCAACGGTTGCCAAGACCCCGGCCCCGGCGGCTGTTGTTGAAGCATCTTCAGCTCCCGGTGCTCCGTTCGTTCCCGCATCCGTAGACGTGCCCGCTTCGGCGGCCGCTGCTCCCACACCCGTCGTTGAGAAAGCAGCTCAACCCGTGCAGGCCGAAGTCCCAACGCTTCCAGCAACTTCAACGCCCACTGCAGTGGTAGCGACTTCGCCGGCAAGTGCGATTGCGCCGAGCGCTCCTGAAATTCCAGCGCCCCCGGTTCGCCGCGTAGTGATGCCGCAGACCGGCCCACGGCCCGTGTACAAGGCCCCCATCGTGGTGCCCACGGCCCCGGTTCCGGGCGGTCAGCCCGTTGGAATCCAGCGTGGCAAGCCGATCTTCGATCGACGCCCCGCAAGCGGCCCCAGCGCGGGCGGCTTCACTCCGCGTCCCCAGAGCGGACCTCCAGGTCCGGGACAATTCCCCGGCGGCCCGCGCCCCAAACATCCGACCCGCACCACGCCCGGCGGCTTTGCCGGACCTGGCGGTGGCCCCGGCGGCCGTCCGGGTTTTGGGCAGCGTCCCGGCTTCGGCGGACCTCCGCGCCCCGGGTTTGGCGGCGCGCGCCCTGGGTTTGGCGGGCCTCCCGGCACAACGCCGCCTCCTGGCGAAGCACCCCGCGCACAGCGTGCCAGCAATGCCCGTGGCCGCGGTGGACGCCAGCAGTATCCGAAGACGAAGGAAGGCCCGATGAAGGGCTTTGTTCCGCCTCCTCGTTTTGGCGGAGCGGCACAATACAGCACCGAGCCTCTCCCGATCACGCGTGAAATCACGGTGACCGAGGGAATCAGCGTAAAGGATCTCGCGGAAAAGCTCGATGTCCGCGCCAAGGACCTGATCGCAACGCTGCTCATGCGCGGCGTCTTCGTTACCGTCAACCAGTCCCTCGACGCCGAAATGGTGAAGGACGTCGCAGCCAAGTTCGGCGCGGCGGCTAACGTCATCAGCTACGAAGAGGAATTGGAGAACGAGGCCATTGAAGAAGTTCTCGATACCGACAAGATCGATGTCGTGGAGGTTCCACGCGCGCCCGTCGTTACAGTCATGGGCCACGTTGATCACGGTAAAACTTCATTGCTCGATGCCATTCGCGAAACCGATGTAGCGGCAGGCGAAGCCGGCGGCATTACGCAGCACATTGGCGCCTACAAGGTTAAGTTCAACAAAGAAGGGTCTCCAGCCTCCGGGCGCGAGATCGTCTTCCTCGACACTCCGGGCCACGAAGCCTTCACCCGCATGCGTGCCCGTGGCGCCAAGGTTACCGACATCGTGGTCATCGTCGTCGCAGCCGACGACGGCGTGATGCCGCAAACCCTCGAAGCTATCGATCACGCCAAGGCCGCGGAAGTTCCAATCATCGTAGCTGTCAACAAGATCGACAAACCCGAGGCGAATCCTGACCGCGTGAAGAAGCAGCTCGCCGATCGCGGCCTCATCCCCGAAGAGTGGGCGGCGGGTGGCGAAGGCACCGTCTTTGTTGAAGTGTCGGCGAAGAAGCGCGTCAACCTCGATCTGCTTCTTGAAATGATCTGCCTCGTGTCGGACATCAAGGCGCCCAAGGCAACCCCGGGACGCAAGGCTGTCGGCTCGGTTCTCGAAGCCAAGCTCGATCGAGGCCGCGGCCCAGTGGCCACCGTGCTCGTGCAGGACGGAACCCTCAAGTTGAACGAGAGCTACATCGTCGGCAACACTTTTGGCAAGGTCCGCGCCATGTTCGACGATCGCGGACGACCGCTCGAAGAAGCGGGTCCCTCGACCCCGGTTGAGGTGCTCGGTCTCGAGTCCATGCCCGACGCGGGCGACACGTTCCTGGTTGTCGCCGATCGCGACAAGGCCAAGGGCATCGCGCAATACCGCAAGATGAAGGATCGCGAAGCGCAGCTTGCCAAGAGCTCGCGCCTAACGCTCGAAAATCTGTCTGAGCAGATTCGGCAGGCAGGCATGAAGGATCTTGCGATCATCCTCAAGGGCGACGTAACCGGCTCGGTGGAAGTGCTCGCCGATTCACTGGTAAAGATGTCGACCGACAAGGTGCGCGTCAAGGTTCTCCATTCCGGAGTCGGCTCCATCACGGAGAGCGACGTACTGCTCGCAGCTGCGTCAAATGCCATCGTCATCGGCTTCAACGTTCGCCCGGAACGCAAGGCCGCCGAGGCAGCGCAACAGGAAGATGTGGACATCCGTCTGCACTCGATCATCTATGAGTTGCAGGACGAAATGCGTCTCGCCATGATGGGACTCCTCGACCCCACGTTCAAGGAGAACTATATTGGCCGCGCCGAAGTGCTCAACATCTTCAGGATTCCGAAGGTGGGCACGATCGCCGGATGCCGTGTGCAGGATGGCGTCATCCGCCGCGACTCGGAGATCAAGGTGATGCGCGACGGTGAGCAGGTCTTTAAGGGCAAAATCGGCTCTCTCAAGCGATTCAAGGACGATGCCCGCGAAGTCACCAACGGCATGGAGTGCGGCATCGGCGTCGCCGGTTTCGGCGATCTGAAGGAAGGCGACCTCATCGAAGCCTTCTCCACCGAAAAGATGGCTGCCGATCTGGGCCAGCTGACCTCGGCCAAAGCATAACGTTCGAACCAAACGAGAAACGGCCCGTCTTCTCCACGCGAGAGACGGGCCGTCGCTTTTCTGTGTCCGATGGGAGATCGAACGCTTTGCATTCAGCTCGGGTTCACAGGGCGCCCCCTTGCTACGAAATTTCCATCGCCATCAGAGGAGTCTGAAGGGCGCTCGAAGCTTCAGGCCTCACTTTTCAGAAGAAAAACCTCATCGAGTCCGCCCGATCTTCGGTAAAATTGCGCTGCCCCTCTTTCATTTCCCTGCCGTATCGCGTGGGCGGCGCTCTTTCAGCTGCGGAAGGAACCGACGTGGAATTCAGCCGTCTGAGCCCGTTGCTGTCTCCAGGAGACCGGTCGCCGGTCAGAGATTGGTCGCGCGCAGTTCTGCGCATTCTCATCTCTTCTATTCTCTTCAGCGCGGCGCTCGCGTTTGCGCAGAGTCGCGGGCTCGACCCCATCGAGCAAACGCCTCAGGGGACGCCCGGCAACGGCAGCTATTTCGCACTCGTCATCGGCATCAACGATTACCACGCGCCGCTCGCGCGACTCAAAACCGCCGTGAATGACGCCCAGGCTGTGGGCAATATCCTGCAAACCCGTTACGGCTTTCAGGTTCGTTATCTGCTCAACCAGAACGCGACGCGCTTCAACATTCTGGATGCGCTCGATCGATACAGAAACACGCTGGGCGAAAATGACAATCTGCTGATCTATTACGCGGGGCATGGTTACTCCGACCGCGAAGCGCAGAAGGCGTACTGGCTGCCGGTGGACGCCGATTCGGCAACAAGCCCGAATCGCATCATCGCCGACGACCTCACGACCGGCGTGCGCGTTCTGCCCTCACGTCATGTGTTGATCGTCTCAGACAGCTGCTACTCCGGCGCGCTCACGCGCGATGCCGATGCGCCGGTTCCAAGCGATGGAGAGGCGGCGTTCATCCGTCGCATGCTCCGCTCCCGCTCGCGCACGCTCATGGCCAGCGGCGGAGACGAGCCGGTTTCCGACAGCGGCAGCAATGGCCACTCCGTCTTCGCCAGTGCCGTTTTGCACGCGCTGGACAATGACTCGCATCCCATGTTCACGGCGAGCGATCTTTTCTACGAGTCGGTCAGGCAGCAGGTTGCAGGCAGGTCGGAGCAGCTTCCTCAGTATTCCATCATCCGCAACTCCGATCACGATGAAGGCGACTTCGTGTTCACGCGCGTCATCACGCCTGCGCCGTCCCCGGTTGCGCCCACGCCCAGAGTCCTCGCACCTGGCACCAATACGCGGAGTATCGTAGCCGCCGCGCCGGCGTCGCAACCCGATCCTTCAACCTCTTCCGGATCGAAGGTCGATACCAGCGCCATGACTCCCGCGTTTGCGTTTGGACGGGGAGAAGACATGATGAAGCAGCACCGCTACGGCGATGCGGAGCCGTTGTATCGCTTCGCTTGCGATGGCGGTGTCGCCGGGGCCTGCACTAACCTCGGGTGGATGGTTCAAAGCGGCTTCGGCGTCAACCGCGACGATACGCAGGCAGCGAAGCTCTTTCGCAAGGCGTGCGATGGCGGCAATATGCGGGGCTGCAATAATCTTGGGTCGATGCACGAGAGCGGGCACGGAGTGGACGCCGACGAGGTGGAGGCCGTCTCGCTCTACCGCAAAGCATGCGACGGCGGCGATACTCTCGCGTGCAAGAACCTGGGCGGGATGTACGAGAACGGAAAGGGCATCGGCAAGGACGACGTTCAGGCGGTGGGCTTCTATCGCAAAGCCTGCGACGCGAACTTCGCGCCGGGTTGCACGGCGCTGGGCATCGAATACGCCAACGGCCGCGGCGTCGCCAAGGATTACGGGCAGGCCGCTGCACTCTATCGGAAAGCCTGCGACGCCTCCGACGCCGGCGGTTGCAACAGCCTGGGCGGACTGTATCTGAACGGCCTGGGTGTGCAGAAGGATGAGGCACAAGCTGCCCAACTGGCAGAGAAGGCCTGCGAGGCGGGCAATGCAATTGCCTGCAGCAACGTGGGCTGGATGTATCAAAACGCGAAAGGCGTAACGCAGGATAACGCAAAGGCTGTTAGCTTCTTCCGCAAAGCCTGCGATGGAAATTATGCGTCGGGATGCACGAAGCTCGGACTCGCCTTCTTCAATGGCAGTGGCGTGGGTAAGGATGACAGCCAGGCAGCAGGCTTTTATCGCAGGGCATGCGATACCGGCGACGCGGAAGGCTGCAACAACCTGGGCGCTCTCTATTTCAACGGAACTGGCGTGACGAGGGACGATGTGCAGGCCGCGACGCTCGCCAAGCGTGCCTGTGACAGTGGCTATGCGCGCGGATGTTCGAACCTGGGCTGGATGTTCGAGAGTGGACGAGGCGTCGCGAAGGACGTGAAACAAGCCGAGGAGCTGTACCACTCCGCCTGCGAAGGCCACGTGGAAGAAGGGTGCAAAAACCTGAAGCGCCTCAATCCGTCGGCCCCGGCCAGTTAGAACGGATAGCGATCAGCACGAATGCATTCGCGCGCCAATGCACGGCTCAGGCTAACGCCATCGGCAGGAGTAGACTTCGTCAACCGGCGCAGAATCGCCAGCTGCGTGCGCAGCATATCGCCTTCCGCGCAGGCCGCAAGCACACGCCGAGCCGCCTGTTCAGCCTGTGCCATGCTGTCGTCCGCCAGGATAGCTGTCGCGATTGCGGCGACACTCGCCGAACCCCTGCCGGAGGCCGCAAGCTTGCGTGCCCGCAATAAAGAAGATTCGAGCGCATAGACCTGGCCAATCATGTCGGCGAGATCGGCCATCACTTCCTGTTGGTCCTGGAGCGCAGTCATGTAACGCTGGCTTGCAACTCCGGCGGCGAAGAGCGAAACCTTTTTCACTGCACTCAGCACTTCGCTCTCGCGCGCCAGGATGGAGTCCGATACGTCTCCCGCGTCGAGCGAAGGAGGCTGCATCACTTCGTCCATCACGCCCTTGATGGCCGCCAGCAGCGGAAGCTCGCCCTTCAGCGCGCGCTTCATCAACCATCCCGTGACGATGAGCCGATTGATTTCATTGGTCCCTTCGAAGATGCGGTTGATGCGCGCGTCTCGATAGATCCGCTCCGCCGGATAGTCCTCGACGTAGCCGTAGCCGCCCATCGTCGCGACGAGTTCATCGGCGATGAGCGACAGCATCTCCGATCCGTAGACCTTGAGGAGTGAGCACTCTACCGCATACTCCTCGATGCGGCGCTGAATCTCGCGTGGCTCGGTACGCTTGTCTCCGAGGGTTTCCAGGGCCGCCTCGATGAGGCCCGCGGTGCGGTAGACCATGCTCTCTGCAGCGTACAAACGTGCCGCACCCGCCGCAATCTTTCGCTGGATCAGACCGAACTCGGAGATTGTCTTGCCGAAAGCTTTGCGCTCCTTGGCGTAGCGAATTGTGTGGTCTAGTGCGTGCCGTGCACCACCCACACACGCTGCCGCCATCTTGAAGCGGCCCATGTTCAAAACGTTGAACGCGATATGGTGCCCTTTGCCAACTTCGCCCAGCAGATTTTCAGAGGGAACGATGCAGCCATCCATGATCACCGGGCAGGTAGACGATCCGCGAATGCCGAGTTTGTGCTCTTCCGCCCCGATCTTCAGTCCTGGCGAGGTCCGCTCCACCAGAAATGCGGAAAACTTCTCTCCATCAACCTTGGCAAAGATTGTGTACAGGTCGGCGATCGCGGCGTTCGTGATCCACATTTTCTCGCCGTTCAGGCTGTAGGTTTTTCCGTCGGCGGAGAGCGTGGCGCGGGTGCGGACATTCATGGCGTCGGAGCCGGAAGTGGACTCGGAGAGCGCATATGCGCCGATCCATTCCGCCGTGGCCAGCTTCGGCAGGTAGCGCTGCTTCTGCTCCTCAGTGCCGTACCAGACGAGCGGGAGGGCGCCAATGCCGACCTGTGCCCCAAACGCGGTGGAGAAGCTGCCGAGCACAGAGATGTGGTCGGTTACGACCGTGGAACCGATCTTGTCCAGTCCCATCCCCCCGTATTCGTCCGGGACCTCGATGCCGGTAAAGCCGAGCTCCCCGGCTTCCTTGAGCAGCGCGCGAAGCAAACCTGGTTTCTTGGCTTCGAGTTCGGGTATCGCAGGCAATATCTGCTCGCGCGCAAACTGCGCCACGGTTGCGGCAAACTGACGCTGCTCCTCGTTCAGATCTTCGGGTGTAAAGATCTCCTCGGGTGTCCGGGATTCGATCAGGAAACTGCCCCCCGCAGCGGCAACAATGGGCGAGCCTGCGACAGTCAACATACGTTCTGGGGCCTCCGGGGCTGAGCCCACCTTACGCCAGGAATTGAGAGCGCCGCAAGCCTGAGCCGGCTCCTAAGGCATCCATCTGATCGCTTACAATGGAGTTTGACCCGCCCATGGAGGCTTTGCCCTGCTTTCAGCGCTTGCCGACACCCTGATTTCCACCGCCGGCGCTCTCAGCGCCCTGTCGCAGCGAGTCGCGGTGTGCCTGGCCTTTGCTCCACAAAACGGCCTCCGGCACTACCTTAAAATGCAGTACGCCGACCAGACATTCCGCGGACTTTACCACTGGAACTGGTTTGATCTCGTGCTCTTGATCCCCTATTTCGCGGTGATGATCGTCCTCTCAATTTACGGCGTCCACCGCTATACGCTTTGTTATCAGTATCGGAAGTATCGCAAGAATTATGACCCGCATCCCCCAAAGCAGTTTTCGAGAGCTGCCCCGGGTGACGGTGCAGCTGCCCATTTATAACGAACAATTCGTGATCGACCGGCTGATCGAGGCGATCTGCGCGATGGAGTACCCGCGCGAAAAGCTCGATATTCAGGTGCTGGACGACTCGACCGACGAGACCACGGAAGTAGCTGCGGCCATTGTCGATCGCTACGCGGCGCTGGGCCACCCCATCGTCTACATTCACCGCACCAACCGCTACGGCTTCAAGGCCGGAGCCCTGGATGCGGGACTGAAGGTTGCCAAGGGCGAGTTTGTCGCGATCTTCGACGCCGACTTCGTACCGCCACCCGATTGGCTGATGAAGGTGATCCACCACTTCTCCGAGCCCGGCGATCGGCATGGTGCAGACGCGCTGGACCTACCTGAACCGCGACTACAGCATGCTTACCCAGATCGAGGCGATTCTGCTCGACGGCCACTTCGTTCTGGAGCATGGAGCCCGCTCGCGCTCGGGAGACTTCTTCAACTTCAATGGCACTGCCGGCATGTGGCGGCGCGAGGCCATCTCCGATGGCGGCGGCTGGCAGCACGACACCCTGACTGAGGACACCGACCTGAGCTACCGCTCGCAGATGGCCGGCTGGAAGTTCAAGTACCTGCCCGAGGTCGAGTGCCCCTCCGAGTTGCCCATCGAGATGACCGCCTTCAAGACGCAGCAGGCGCGCTGGGCCAAGGGCCTCATCCAGACCAGCATCAAACTGCTGCCCGTGATCTTCCGCTCCAATGTGCCGCGGCGCATCAAGATCGAGTCGGTCTACCATCTGACAGCCAACATGAGCTATCCACTGATGGTTGTGATGTCGGCACTGCTGATGCCGGCCATGATCTGCCGCTTCTATCAGGGCTGGTTTCAGATGCTGCTGATCGATGTTCCGCTGTTCACCGCTTCAACGTTCTCGATCGCAGTGTTCTACGTGGTGAGCCAGCGCGAGCTCTTTCCCAAGACATGGATGAAGACGTTCCTCTATCTGCCGTTCCTGATGGCCCTGGGCATCGGCCTCACGGTGACCAACACCAAGGCGGTGATGGAGGCTCTCTTCGGCATCAAGAGCGCCTTCGTGCGCACACCGAAATACCGCGTCGCCAAGAAAGGCGAGAAGTCGCAGGCGGCCAAGTATCGCAAGCGGCTGGTGCTGGCGCCGTGGATCGAGTTGCTCTTCGGCACGTACTTCTTTATCGCGATCCTGTACACCTTCTCGAACCACAACTACTTCACCGCGCCATTCCTGATTCTCTTTGTCATCGGCTACTGGTACACCGGATTGATGAGCCTGCTGCAAGGCCGCTTTGAGCGCTGGCGCGGCGGCGGAGCCAATGTGGATGAGTCCAGCCCCAAGCCCTTCCCGGTGGGAGTCTGAAACTGAAAGCTCAGGCCAGCCCGCCGCAGGTAGTCCGCTACAATAGTCAGAAGCGCCTGCCGTGCTGGAGCCTGAATCTCCAGTCCGCCAGGCGCATCAACGCATGATGCTCACGAAAAATCTGCCGGAAGCCCTGACGTTCGACGATGTGCTGCTGGTGCCTGCCTATAGCGATGTCGTTCCCGCCCAGGTGAGCACGCAGACGCAGTTGACCCGCGACATTACCCTGAACACACCGCTGCTGTCGGCGGCAATGGATACGGTGACCGAGTCGCGCATGGCGATCGCCATGGCTCAAATGGGCGGCATCGGCATTATCCATCGCAATCTCCCCATTGCCAGCCAGGCTGGCGAAATCGACAAGGTAAAGCGCTCTGAGAGCGGCATGATCGTGGACCCGGTGACCATCGGGCCCAACCAGATGATTGCCGATGCGCTCGAAGTGATGCGCCGTTATAAGATCTCCGGCGTGCCTGTGACGCAGGGCAAGAAGCTCGTTGGAATTCTGACAAATCGCGACCTGCGGTTTGAAACGCGCTCCGACATTCCAATTGGCGACGTCATGACCAAGGAGAACCTGATCACCGTCCCCGTCGGCACGACGCTTGAAGAAGCCGAGCTGATCCTGCACAAGCACCGCGTCGAGAAGCTGCTGGTGGTGAACGACCAGTACGAGCTGAAGGGGCTGATCACCGTCAAGGACATCCAGAAGAAGCTGAAGTATCCCAACGCAAGCAAGGACGAGCAAGGCCGTCTGCGGGTGGGCGGAGCCATCGGCGCGACGGGCGATTTTCTCGAGCGCGCCGCCGAACTGGTGCGCGCGCGCGCGGATGTGCTGGCCATCGATTCAGCGCATGGCCACTCCTCGCGTGTTCTCGAAGCCGTAACGGCAGTCAAGAAGGCGTTTCCGAACGTCGGATTGCTCGCCGGCAACGTTGCCACCTACGAAGGCGCGATGGCACTGATCGACGCGGGCGCCGACGCGATCAAAGTCGGCATTGGTCCAGGTTCGATTTGCACCACGCGCATGGTAACGGGCGCAGGCATGCCGCAGATCACGGCCATCTCTGAGGCTGCGCGCGCGGCGCACGAACGCGGCGTGCCGGTGATTGCCGACGGCGGCATCAAATACTCCGGCGAAATCACAAAAGCGATTGCAGCCGGCGCGAGTTCTGTGATGATTGGCTCGCTCTTCGCAGGCGTCGACGAGAGCCCCGGCGAAACGATCCTCTACCAGGGCCGCAGCTTCAAGAGCTATCGCGGCATGGGTTCGCTCAGCGGCGATGAGCCAGGGATCAGGCGAGCGGTACTTCCAGTCGCAACTCGGATCTGGGCAGTAACGACGCCAGCACCGAAGGCGTAGTGCAGCGCGAGCGCAACGGACAGAACCGCCTGGCCAAGTTCGTGCCGGAAGGCATTGAAGGCCGCGTCCCCTACCGTGGGCCGCTGGAGTCGATGATCTATCAGCTCGTGGGCGGACTGCGCTCGGGAATGGGCTATCTCGGTTGCGGCACCATCGATGAGCTGCAGCACAAGGCACAGTTTGTCCGCATCTCCGGCGCAGGACTGCGCGAGAGCCATGTGCACGACGTGATCATCACGCGCGAAGCGCCGAATTACCACGTAGAGTAATCTGCGCGCGGCAACGCGCGGTCGTTACCGAAGTGCTCTCGTTCGCCCTTGACGGCGCGTTCGGGGCTTTCTCTCGATTGATTCTCGCGATACGAATAGAAAAGAACTCGCCCCTGAAAGGCTGCCATGATCTCGAAGCGACTGCAGGAAAAACCAGGCTTCCTCTATTGGCTGCGAGCCTGGCTTCCGGTCGTCTTCGGCATTCTTGTGATCGCGACCGAATCCACCGAGTTTCTAGGTGCCGATCACACCTCCGGCCCCTTGCGCTGGGTGTGGGAGCATCTCTTCGGCGCAGTGAGCGACGGACGCTGGAGCCTGGTCCACCATTACATTCGCAAGGCCGGCCACTTCACGGGATATGGGCTGGTGGCGCTCACTTGGTTACGGGCACTGTGGATGAGCCTGCCCCGCCTGAGCTTTTTGCAGAATGCGCTGCTGGCCTTGCTGGGCACTGCGCTCACCGCGTCGGCCGACGAGATCCATCAGACGTTTCTGCCCAACCGAACAGGACAAGCCCGCGACGTGGTGCTCGATTGCTGTGGCGCGGTCTGCATGCAGCTCGCACTCTTCCTCGTGCTGAAACTCACCACGCGCACCTGGTTCGAGCGGCCCGTCTGAGTCGCAGACAGGATCATACTTCGGGAAAGCAAGGGCGAGGTTCCGCGAGGGATTTCGCCCTTCGCTTTTAGGTCTGTATCCTATGCAGGTAAGCGGAACCAAGGCCCATGACTTCCCCCGCATCGATTCGCATTGGCATCTCCGGCTGGCGGTATGAAGGCTGGCAGAGCACCTTCTACCCTGAAAAGCTGCCCCAGAAGAAGGAACTGCAGTTTGCATCGCAGCATTTGAACAGCATCGAGCTCAACGGCTCGTTCTATTCTCTGCAACGACCCAAGAGCTTTCAAAGCTGGTTCGACGATACGCCGGAGGACTTTGTTTTCTCCATTAAGGCGCCGCGCTTCATCACCCACATCCGGCGGTTGAAAGATTGCGAAGGACCAGTCGCCAACTTCTGCGCGCAGGGAATCCTGCGGCTCGGCAAGAAGCTCGGTCCAGTGCTGTGGCAGCTCCCGCCAAGCTTTAAGTATGAAGCGGATCTTTTGGAAAGCTTCTTCAGCCTCTCTGCCCAGAACTCACAAAGAAGCAGCAAGCGTGGGAGCAAACCACGATCGATGGATGAATGGACGTGCATGGCTTGAGGTTGAAGAAGACGCGCCGCTGCGCCACGCCGTTGAAATTCGCCACAAGAGTTTCGCGAACGAAGATTTCATCGCGATCCTGCGCAAGCACAAGGTTGCGCTCGTGGTGGCCGACACGGTGGATTGGCCGCGGCTCTTCGACATCACCGCCGACTTTATGTATTGCCGCCTGCACGGGAGCGAGAAGGTCTACGCCAGCGGCTACGATGCCGAGGCGATCGACGCATGGGCCGGCCGCGTTCTGGCGTGGTCGCGAGGCGAAGAAGTGGACGACGGCGTCAAAGCCAGTCCAGAAAATGGTCCGGAGCAAACGAGCCGCGATGTGTTTGTGTATTTCGACAACGATCTGAAGGTGCGCGCGCCGTTCGATGCGCAGAGCCTGCAAAAGAAGATCGATGCATCGAGAAGCGCCTAGGATGAGCAGAGCCGAGGGAGGGACATTCCGTCGATTTTCGATGAACGTGCCGGTTTACCGCTCAGGCGCTGTAGTTCGCGACGACGCGCACCACCGTGCCGGCCGCGGACAGCTCCATGAACTCGCCGGTATGGGTTCCGTTTTGATTGGTGTAGTAGAGGATCACGCTGTCGAGGCCCCAGAGCACATTCTCCAGGTTGAAGTGGAGTTGCGGATAAGCTGCGAGTCCGCGCTGGAAATACCCGCGCAAGTTTGCTTTTCCCACGACCTTGCCGTCGGGCAAGCCCAGGAGCCGCGCGGCAACGGGTGAAGTCAATTCGACCGCGTCGTCGTAATGCGCCATGATCGCATCGAGATCATGACTGTTCCACGCTGCGGCCCAGTGGTTGGCCAGGTTCCAAGCTTCGTCTTTTGTCATCCAATGTCCCCTCTGTTTCGCCCGTCTACTTGTGACCCGGGCCCAACGTCACCAACTGGGTTGCACGCCGCGTCGAGTGTACGGCTGCAACCACGGCGAGTGGCGCCAGTATCATCTCCGCTATCGCGCCCCCAGTCGAGCCCCTGGCCACGCATGACCACCGCGGACGCCACGACCGACACTAGACCGTAGCCGTCGAGCAGAATCCGGCGGTATCGGTCGAGCGGCTGCGAACTGCGGCGCACCTCGCGCATCAAGCGCTGGTCGAAATCCGGCGGAAGGCTTGGGACGGGCGCGGCCATGGAACGCCGCAGCAAACTGTCGATCCCGGCTTCGCGAGGTTCCATCTCAGTCACAGGAATATCCTTTCTCTTTCAGCATGCCCTGGAGAAGCTGGCGCGCGCGATGCAGATACGATTTGGCGGTATTCTCGGGAACGCCAAGCAGCTCCGCTACTTCGCCAACTCCTGCGTCGAGCCAATAGTACAGTCGCAGGGCCGATTGGTAGACCTCGGGAAGCGTTTGAATGCACTCGGCGAGGGCCTGATCGCGCTGCGCCGTTTCGGCTTGCCGGTCAGGTCCAGGCTCTCGGACTCGCCGTGTCATTAAGAACCGTCTCGTCCGCGTGTGGACTTCGAAAGCGAACCCGCGCTTTCAGGTTCACCGCCTGGTTGAACGTGATCCGGTAGATCCATGAGCTGAATTCTGCTTCGCCGCGAAACGACTTGATCGCGTGATGAACCTTGAGAAACACTTCCTGCGCCACGTCTTCCGCTTCCGGAATGAACTCCCGGCCCAGAATCGAAACCGCGAGGCGAAACACGCGAGCACGGTGGCGACGAACCAGTTCGGCGAAAGCTTGCTGGTCGCCGCTCTGCGCGCGGGTCACGAGTTGGGAATCGCTCTCCACGAGCGTTAACGCCCGGGCTTGAGTTGCAGGAAATGGAAGGCAATCAGACCCACAGCCCAAGAATGCGAACGGCAGAGGCGAAATCCAAAAACTGTGAGACGGGGCGGGAAGTTCCAGATAGAGCACGACCATGGTTCCAATCGAGAGACTGAAGAGAACGATCCCCAGAATCGAGAGGACTTCAGGATCGGACTCACGTCGCTCGCTCCTCCTCCAATGGAAACTCCGGCAATGGTATTCCCTTTTCCATGGCGACCATCCGTTCCTGATGAATGACCTCTATCTTCTTCTGCCTCGTTTGGGACTTCAAGTAAAGATAACCAACAATGCCCCCCGCCAGAGCAAGAGCGGTCATCCCATCGCCTATTGTTGCGCTCATACGTTTCTCTCCTCACTTCTAGGACAAGGTGGGACCCGTAATCGGTTGCAATGGGTGGAGAAAAATGCCGGCGGCCCATCGCCAGCCCTGGGACGGGTTTCCTTTCGCTGCCTGGCGTCCCACGCGACAGGGGTTCAGCGGTTGGATCCACTGGTGATAGAAGTCACTTCGAAGGAAGGCGCATTTCGGTAGCCTCTTCACCGTCTGCTTTTTCTCTTTCTTATTTCGGCAAAAAAGTGACGAAAGGAAGCAGAGAATGAGCCCCCCGCCTCAACAGGGGGGAACAATCGGCAAGGCGCCGCCGTAGCTCTAAAGAAGGAACCCTACGATGACAAGCGATCTAAGACTCGCGATACGGCAGTTGCGGAAGGCCCCCGGATTTGCAGTGACGGCGATCCTGACGCTGGCGATGGGGATAGGGGCAAACGCGGTCGTGTTCGGCGTTCTGAACGCGCTGGTGTTGCGACCTGTGAATGTGCCGCATGCGCAGAATCTCTACATGCTGCAGCGCCACCAGTATCCCTCGCATTCGTATCCGGACTATCTGGATATGCGCGATAGGAATCGCGCCTTCGAGAGCCTGGTGTTGTTCAACATCATGGGTCCGGTGGGCCTTGACACCGGCGGCACACAGCCTTCCACGGCATGGCCCTACCTGACCAGCGGCAACTACTTCGACGGGCTCGGTATTCATCCGTATCTGGGGAGATTCTTTCATGCCGCCGATGAGCACGGAACGGGCAGCGCTCCCTATGTCGTGCTGAGCTACACCTACTGGCACGGGCAGTTTCATGATGACGCAAGTGTTGTGGGGCGAACGGTACAGATCAACAAGCACCAGTTCACGATCATCGGCGTGGCTCCGCCGACTTTTCGCGGAACAGAGCTGTTCTTTGCTCCGGCGATGTGGATCCCAATGGTAGAGCAGCCAACGATTGGGGGCTACGACGCCCTGGTCCAGCGCGGCAACCACTCTTCGTTCGTCGTGGGACGCCTGCGGCCCGGCGTCACGCCTGCTCAGGCGATCGCCGATCTGAATACGATCGGCGCCTGGCTCGCGAAAACCTACCCGGTAGACAATGATGGCGTGCAATTCACACTCGCGCGTCCGGGGCTCGTCGGCGACATGCTGGGCGGACCGGCGCGTGCCTTTATGGCCGGCCTGATGTTGCTGGCGGGATTGATTCTATTGGCGGCTTGTGCCAACCTGGGCAGCTTGTTCGCCGCGCGCGCAGCCGATCGCGCCAAAGAAACCGCATTGCGCCTGGCACTCGGTTCCCGGCGGGGGACAATTTTGCGGCAGATGCTCACCGAGGCGATCCTGGTATCGCTCTGCGGCGGCGTTCTGGGGCTGGCGTGCGGCGTGGTGATTCTCCACTGGCTGAGCGCCTGGCAGCCAATCCCTGATATTCCAATCAATGTCCCGGTGAATCCCGATGCGGGTACGTATGTCGTGGCGCTGCTACTGGCGCTCGCGAGCGGCTTGCTCTTCGGCATGGTGCCGGTGCGGCAGGTGATGCGCGCCGATCCATGGCAAATGATTCGAACCGGCATGAGCAGCACAGCAGGAAAGCGGCGGTTTACAGTGCGCGACGTGCTTCTGGCGGTGCAGATTGCAATCTGTGCCGTACTGGTGACGTCTTCACTAGTCGCCGTGCGAGGACTGGTCCGGTCGCTGCACAGCAACTTTGGTTTTACACCGCAGAACGTGATGCTGGCGGGCGCCGAGCTGCATATGGCAGGCTACGACGACCAGCGCCTGCCGCAAATGCAGCGCCGCATGATGGACGCGGCTGCCGCCATTCCAGGCGTGACGGCCGTAGGCACGGTGGACCACCTGCCCCTCGGTGTCTCCGGGGGCGACTCGTTTGTCTACACGGACGGCACCACCGATTTCCGGCCGACCAACGTGGCCGCCGACGCAATGAACTACAGAGTCTCGCCGGGATATTTCAGCGCAGCGGGCACGCAGCTGTTGGCCGGAAGAGACCTGAATATGCGGGACGACTTCAAAGCGCCGCGGGTGGCAGTGATTAATCGTCAGCTTGCGGTCACCGTGTTTGGTTCGGTGCAGAAGGCTGTAGGCGGGCACTTTCGGTACTATGGCGGACGCTCCGAAGTGATTGGCGTGGTGGAAAACGGAAAATATCGCACCCTGACCGAAAATCAGCAGCCGGCCATGTTTTTCTCATTCCAGCAGGAGTTATCGAGCAACACCTGGTTGTTGGTGCGGTCGAATCGTGCTCCCGAAGAAATTTCGAAGGCCCTGGGAGTCCAGCTGCACATGCTCGACGCTGGCCTCCCGCTGGTCGTGCGGCCCTGGAACCAGGCGATGGGCTCCGCCCTGTTCCCCGCACGAGTGGCCACCGTTGCGCTCGGTGTGCTTGGAATTCTGGGCGCGATGCTCGCGGCCACCGGCATCTTCGGCATGGCGTCGTATACCGTGAGCAAACGCTTGCGCGAGTTGGGCATTCGCATGGCGCTCGGCGCGAGCCGGAGACAGACCCTGCGCTCGGCACTGGGACGCGCGTTCATCCTGCTCTCCGCCGGATCGGTGGCAGGACTCGCGCTGGGCCTGCTGGCAACGAAGGTGCTGTCGTTCATTGTGTACCAGGCCTCGCCAAACGACCCGCTGGTATTGGGAGGTGTGGTATGCACAATGCTGGCGCTCGGGTTGATAGCTGCATGGATCCCCGCGCAAAAGGCGCTCTCGGTTAATCCTGTCCGCCTGCTGCGCGAGGAGTGAATAGTGGTTAGGCTCGCAAGAAAAACGGGCGCATCCCGCGAGGGAATGCGCCCGTTGATTTTGTGAAACGGATCGCTTGGACGGCCAGTCCCGGCAGATCCTCAGGCAGCCTCTTCGCCGCCTTTTGCTTCGTCCTTCTTGCTCTCTTCGAGCTGCTTCTCGAGTTCGGCGCGCTTCTTGGCCTTGATGTCTTCGCGCTTCTGGCGCTTCACTTCAAGCTGCTTCTCGGCGCCGAGCAGTTCGATGAAGGCGGTTTCGCCGCCGTCGCCCTTTCTAAATCCGGTCCGGACGATGCGGAGGTAGCCACCCTGGCGATCGCCGTAGCGCGGGGCCACGGTGTCAAAAAGACGCGTGACGGCCTTGTCGGTCATCAGGTAGCTGAGCGCCTGGCGGCGTGAGTGCAGATCGCCCTTCTTGCCGAGGGTGATCATCTTTTCGACGTGCGGACGGACAGCCTTGGCCTTGGCCACGGTGGTCTCGACGCGGTCTTCGACGAGGACGGACGTGGTCAGATTGCGCAACAGAGCGCGGCGGTGACTGGTATTGCGTCCGAGCTTGGTTCCTGCATTGCGATGGCGCATGGGTGTTGCTCTCTTTCGATGGTCAATGGTCAGAGATGAAGGTGTTCAGGTTTCAGGGATCAGGGGTCAGTATGAACCGCGCTTGCCGGGCTCCTCGAAAACTGATCCCTGACCCCTGTTCCCTGTCCTTAAAAGTTCTCGGTTTCGGTGGGCAGCTGGAGGTCAACGGAATCCAGCGGCTCATCTTCTTCGTCAAAGTGACTGTAGCTCGCGGCCAGAGCCGTTGCCGGCGGAATGCTCGTCGGCCCGGGAACCGCGTTGCCGCTCTCGTCGATCTTCATGCCGAGCGACAGGCCCATCTGCGCGAGGATTTCCTTGATCTCGTTCAGACTCTTGCGGCCAAAGTTCTTGGTCTTGAGCATTTCGGCTTCAGTCTTCTGCACAAGCTCGCCAATGGTTTGAATATTGGCGTTCTTGAGGCAGTTGTAGCTGCGGACCGAAAGCTCCAGCTCTTCGACGGAACGATTGAGATTGTCGTTGCGCAGCAGCACGCGGCCTTCTTCGCTGCGAGCTTCGGCTTCGATTTCTTCTTCGAAGTTGATGAAGATATTCATGTGGTCCTTGAGCAGCTTGGCCGCCAGGCCCACTGCATCGGCCGGCAGGACTGCACCGTTGGTCCACACTTCGAGGGTGAGCTTGTCGTAGTCGGTGATCTGGCCGAGACGCGCGGCCTCAACGACGTAGTTGACGCGGCGCACAGGCGAGTGGACCGAGTCCACGGGAATGAAGCCCAGGCCGAGATCGGCGTCGAAATTCTTGTCGGCGGAGATGTAACCGCGACCGCGCTTGAGGCGCATTTCCATGTCGAGGCGTCCGCCTTCAGAGACGGTGGCGATGTAGACGCCCTTGTCGAGAATCTCGACGTCGCCGTCGGCCTCGATCATGCCGCTGGTGACTACGCCGGGATGATCGGCGCGCAGGTAGAGGGCCTTGGGGCCATCGCCATTGAGCTTGAAGGGAACCTGCTTGAGGTTCAGGATGATGTCGGTAGCATCTTCGACGACTCCGGCGATGGACTGGAACTCGTGGAGCACATCTTCAATGCGGATGGCAGTGACAGCGGCGCCTTCAATGGAGCTGAGCAGCGTGCGGCGCAGTGCGTTGCCAATGGTGGTGCCGAAACCCCGCTCAAATGGCTGGGCGCTGAACTTGCCGAAGGTCTCGGTGAGCGTCTCGGCATCGACTGCCAGGCGCTTCGGTTTCTGGAATCCTCTCCACAACATATGGGTCTCTTTTCCCGCGCGGCATGTACGTCGCGATGCATTTTGCGGCGGCCGCGCAAGTTCTCCTTGGGTTGAAGTGCAGCTTCCAGCCGCTAGCTCTTAGCTTCTAGCTCAATGCTCACGCTGAAACTACCAACTCGGCACAGAAGACTAGAAGCTAGCGGCTAGAAGCTAGTAGCTGTTCTTACTTGCTGTACAACTCGACGATCAGCTGTTCGTTGATCGGCATTGCAACATCTTTGCGCTTGGGCAGCGACAGCACCCGTCCAGACATGTTCTGGAAATCTGCTTCGAGCCACACCGGTACGGGATTGGAGGCTGCGTATTGCGTACCCTGCTCCACGATGACCATCTTCTTGGCGGCCTCGCGGATCGCAATCACGTCGCCCACACGAACCTGAAAGGACGGAATGTTGACCTTGCGGCCGTTGACCGAGACGTGGCCGTGGCGAACCACTTGGCGAGCCTGGCGGCGCGAGATCGCAAAGCCGAGCCGGAAAGCCACGTTGTCGAGACGGCGCTCCAACTGCTGAATGAGCAGCTCGCCCGTGACACCGGGGGTGCGGCTGGCCTTCTCGTAGTACGCGCGGAACTGGCCTTCGAGCGTGAAGTACATGCGCTTGGCCTTCTGCTTTTCGTGCAGCTGCAGGCCGTAGCCTACGATCTTGGCCTTGCGGTCTTTGCCGTGCTGCCCGGGAGGAAAATTACGCTTCTCGATGGGGCAACGGTCAGAGGCACACTTGGTGCCCTTCAAAAAGAGTTTGGTGCCTTCGCGTCGGCAAAGGCGGCAAACTGCTCCGGTATAACGTGCCATTTCTTCTCCTGACTTCGGATGTCGGCCGGTTTACACGGTCCTCCGGACTTTTGATCCAGCGGCGCTTCATCCCGGCCCGTTACAGTTTTCAGGGTTCAGGGATCAGTTCGAGGTACTAGCGCAGACGAATCTGACTGACCCCTGATCCCTGTTCTCTGATCCCTTTTCTTACACTCTGCGACGCTTCGGTGGCCGGCAGCCATTGTGCGGTACCGGCGTGACATCGCGGATGGACTTCACTTCGATTCCCGCCGCTGCGAGTGCGCGGATGGCCGACTCGCGGCCCGAACCCGGACCAGCGACGCGGACATCGACCGCACGAAGACCGTGATCGCGTGCCATGCTGGCGGCGTTCGATGCGGCCTGCTGCGCCGCGAACGGCGTGCCTTTGCGCGAACCACGGAAACCGAGCGAGCCCGAGCTCTTCCAGCTGAGCGTGTTGCCCATCTGATCTGTGATCGTGACGATCGTGTTGTTGAACGAAGCCTGAATGTGCGCAACACCAAATGGCACGTTCTTGCGCTCGCGCTTTTTGAATTTCTTGTTCTTGCCGGCTTTGCCGGCCGCGGCCTTCTGCTCTGGTTTCGCCATTTAGGTCTTCCCCGTCGCTTTCTTCTTGCCTGCAACTGTTCCCTTGCGGGGACCCTTGCGGGTGCGGGCATTGGTATGGGTGCGCTGGCCGCGTACCGGCAGCGACCGGCGATGGCGGTTGCCGCGATAGCTCTGAATGTCGATGAGGCGCTTGATGTGCATGGAAACGTCTTTGCGCAGATCGCCCTCGACGTCGCCTTCGTCCTCGATCACCTGACGGATGCGGTTGACCTCGTCTTCGCCCAAGTCCTGGATCTTCTTGAAGGCATCTACGTTCGCCTTCGCCAGAATCCTCTGCGCACGCGGATCGCCGATTCCGAAAATGTATGTGAGCGCGATCCGGGCCTGCTTGTTGCGGGGCAGATCGACGCCAGCAATACGTGCCATTCTGATTCCTTTGTTCCTGCTTGTTAGGTGCCCCCGGCCTAGCGCCGGTTCGCACGGTTGTTGCGGTAGTCTCCGAGGTTCATCGCAAGCCTTGATTCAAGCTAACTCGCCCCTGCTGCGCAGTTCACAGTTCTAAGAACTGCTCATGGATCTTCCGCCTATTGCCAGGCTCGACTAGCCCTGGCGCTGCTTGTGCTTCGCGTTCTCACAGATCACACGAACCACCCCGCGGCGGTTGATGACCTTGCACTTCGAGCAAATCTTCTTTACCGATGCACGGACCTTCATTGGTTTACTGCCCTTCTCCGCGCATCCCTCAAGAAACGCGGCAATCAAACCTTCACTTATACCGGTACACGATGCGCCCGCGGTTCAAGTCATACGGACTCAACTCCACCGCCACGCGGTCGCCAGGAAGAATGCGGATGAAGTTCTTGCGCATCCTGCCCGAAACGTGGGCCAGAACCTCGTGGTTCGTTTCGAGCTTCACCTTGAACATTGCGTTGGGCAAGGTCTCAGTGACCGTTGCCATCACTTCAATCGCGTCTTCCTTCGACAAACTCACTCCCGCCTGTGCCTTCGCACATTGAAACCTTGTGACCGGCACCTACTCGGTCAGAATCCTCGCCCCGGTGTCGGTTACCGCCACCGTGTGCTCGAAATGAGCACTCATGCTTCCATCGTCGGTGACTGCCGTCCAGCCATCTTTCAGCACCCGCACTTCCGGCTTGCCGACGTTGACCATTGGCTCGATTGCAATCACCATGCCGGCACGCAGCTTCATGCCGCGGCCAGCTTCACCAAAATTCGGCACCTGGGGCTCCTCATGCATATGAACGCCGATGCCGTGCCCAACAAAATCCCGTACTACCGAAAAACCTTCGGCCTCAACGACGCCCTGGACTGCGGCGCCAATGTCGCCCAGCGTGGCGCCCGGCCTAACCACTGCGATACCGGCATTGAGCGAAGCTTCAGTCACCCGCAGAAGCCGCTCGGCCTCCGGCGCAATCTTTTCGCCCACGGGAATCGTGATGGCCGCATCGCCGTAATAACCGTCAATCACCGCCCCGCAATCGACCGAAACAATGTCCCCTTCTTTCAGAACACGCTTCTTTGAAGGAATGCCGTGCACCACTTCGCTGTTGATCGAGGTGCAGAGCACACAGGGGTAGCCGTGATAGCCCTTAAACGCCGGCCGCGCTCCGAGCTCCGCGATGCGGGCTTCGGCAACCTTCTCGAGATCGGCCGTGGTGGCGCCCGGCTTCACCCGGCTGCGCACCAGCTCCAGAACCTCGCGGACCACCCGGCCCGCACGGCGCATCTTCTCGATCTCTTCCGACGACTTCAATACCACAGGCACCCGAACCAACCTTCAAGCTTCCACCGCAAGGGAATCGATGCTTTCCCCGTTGGCCCTTTGCAAACACACAAACTCGCCGTTCCGGTTCCGCCGGCTTGCGAGAGTCGCCCAAACAAGGGCGCGTCTTTCAACCCTGGCTGCGCAACCGTTCCACGGCAGCAACAATCCGAGCCGCAATTGCGGCAATCTGCCCATCCGCTGCCACTTCTGCAAAACGACCCAAATCACGATAGTGGTCGATTACCGGCGCAGTCTGTGCTTGATACGAGCGCATTCGCTCGGCAAAGACCTTCTCGGTGTCGTCAGCTCGCTGGGCCAGCGCGGCGCCTTCTATATCGCAAAAACCCGCCCGCTGTGGCGGGTTTGAGTAAATGTTATAGATGGTCTGGCAGACGGGGCAGATCCTGCGTCCCGTAATTCGGCGCAGTAACTGATTATAATCCACCTGAAGGCTGACAGCAACTACCGGCAGCCCCACCGTCCGGGCTGCCAGACGCCCATCCAGCCATGTCGCCTGGGGCAGGGTCCGTGGGAATCCGTCGAGGATATAGCCCCGCTCCGTGTCCGGTTCCAGCAACCGCAGGGAAACCATTTCGTTCACCATCGAGTCCGGAACGAGTTCCCCGCGCTGCATGACTTCTCTGGCCGCTTTGCCGATTGCGGTACCCTGTGCCACGTTGCCGCGGAGCAGGTCGCCGGTGGAAATCTGGGGGATGCCCCACAGCTTCACTAACTCCTTGGCCTGGGTTCCTTTTCCAACGCCAGGAGCACCCAACAAAAGAATAGGACCGGGTACGATTGCTGTTGCCGTAACCCGGTCGCTTTCCTTAATACTTGCTGAAACGGACATTTACCAAGTTTTCCTTCCGCGTATGCGACCGGAGCGCGGGGAAAAGCCGTCATAATGGCGCATGATCAGCTGCGATTCGATCTGGTTTACGGTGTCCATGGCCACACCCACCACAATGAGCAGTGAAGTGCCGCCAAAGTAAAAATTGACCCCCAAACCATGCGTGGCCCATGCCGGCAGATTCTCAAAAAACCTGCCAATGAGCCAGATCTTGTCGAAGCGGATACCCGAAATGAGGAAGGTGGGCACCAGGGAAATAATGATGAGGTACAGTGCCCCGACCAGCGTAATGCGGGTCAGGATGTCGTTGATGAAGTCCGACGTACGCTTGCCGGGGCGAATTCCGGGAATGAACGAGCCCGATTTGCGGAAGTTGTCCGCAATGTCATCCGGCTTCATCACGATGGAAACATAGAAGTAAGCAAAGAAGATGATGCCCAGCATGTAGAGCAGCTCATACCAGGGATACCCCGGCTGAATGGATTGCAGGATGGGCTGGAAGAACCGACTGTTCTGCACCCACTCCACCTGGCCGAGCATGAGCGGCACGGAAAGGATGGAGCTGGCAAAAATGACAGGCATGACGCCGCCGGAGTTGACCTTCAGGGGCAGGTGGCTCGACTGGCCCCCCATCATGCGACGACCCACGATGCGACGGGCACTCTGGATGGGAATACGGCGCTCGGAGCGCTCGACGAACACGATGAAGGCCACTACTGCGATCATGGCTGCAAGCAGCAGGAAGATGGCTACGATGGTGAGCGATCCCCAGGCATTGGTCTGAACCTTCTGCACCAGGTCGCCCACGCCCCTCGGGAGGCCGGCGACGATGCCTGCAAAGATCAACAGACTCATACCGTTACCGATACCACGGTCGGTAATCTGCTCACCCAGCCACATGATGAATGCCGTGCCGGCGGTCAAGGTCAGGACGGTCATCAGATCGAAGCCGATGCCGGGATTGAGGACCAGTCCGGGCGACTTACTGAGAATGGCAGCGATGCCGATGGACTGGAGAGCGCCCAGAATGACAGTCATGTAGCGCGTCCACTGGGTGATTTTGCGTCGGCCCAGTTCGCCTTCCTTCTGGATCCGAGCCAGCGGCTCATAGACCACGGTGAGCAACTGGAAGATGATGGAAGCCGTGATATACGGCATGATCCCCAGCGCAAAGATTGTCATCCGGCGCAGCGTGCCACCGGTGAAGAGGTCCATGAGGCCGAGCGATGTGCCGTTCTGCCCACCGAAAAGCAGGGCAAGCTGCGTGGTATTCACGCCGGGCGTGGGAATCCACGCGCCCAGACGGTAGACAGCTAGAATGCCCAGGGTGAACAGCACGCGCTTGCGCAGGTCGGGAATCCGGAAGATATTGAGGAACTTCTCAATCATGTCTGCGAGTCCGATTCAGGCATTTCAGCCCGTCGATTTTCTTGACTATTGCCCCATTGTAGGCGGGAATCGCCTCGGTTTGCCGGAAAATCCCAATGGACGAATTCTCAAGCTCCGGGCCGATCTGCGCGGTGTCCCAGGACACATTCGTCTGACAGAAGATATGAAACGAATGCCCCACGGAACCCGCTCCCCACCCCGATGTGATGATGGGAAAAGGCCTACGCCTGGGGCGTCGCGTTCGCGCCGCCCACGACCACAGCCTTGCCTCCGGCCTTCTCGATCTTCTCAGCAGCCGACTTGGAGAACTTGTGGGCATGGATGGTGAGCGCCTTGGTCAGATCGCCCGATCCAAGGATCTTGATCAATGCCTTCTTGCTCGAGGAGAGGCCCAGCTTCTTGTAGTCGTCGAGGCCAATCTCTTTCACGTCGAGTTCGGCGAGCCGCTCGATGTTCACGACCGTGTACTCGGTGCGGAAGATGTTGGTGAAGCCGCGCTTGGGGAGGCGCCGGTGCAGAGGCATCTGGCCGCCTTCAAAACCGCGCATCAGGCTGGAGCCGGAACGCGAACCCTGGCCCTTGTGGCCGCGGGTAGATGTCTTGCCCATGCCGGATCCCATACCGCGACCGACACGCTTGCGCCCGATATTGGCCTTCTTGGGCGCGCGTAGATTGGAGAGATTCTTTGCCATGATTTCCTCGCTGTAGCGCCGGCGAGATTGGAGACTCGCCGACTCGCGTTTGTTCAGTGAAACAGAGAAGCCGTGAAGCGGTTCGAGACTGTACCGTTCTTCTGTTTCTCTGCTTCTTTGCTGGTCTAGCTTTCGATGATCCGCACCAGGTGCGGTACTGTCTTCACCATGCCGCGAATGGATTCGTTGTCGACGCGCTCGACGATCTGGTTGAGACGCGTGAAGCCCAGACCCTTGATGACAAGCTTGTGCTTGGTTGGCGTGTTGTTCTTCGAACGGTAGTACTGAATGCGAATCTTCTTTGTCTCGGCCATGACTAAAGCTCCTGAATCTGCTTGCCGCGCATGGTGGCAACTTCGCCCTTGTCGCGCAACTGCACAAGCGCATCGAACGTGGCCTTGATGACGTTGTGCGGGTTGGCGGTTCCGAGACTCTTGGTGAGCACGTTCTGCACGCCGACCGAGGTCATGACCGCGCGCACCGCGCCGCCGGCAATGACGCCTGTGCCTTCCGGCGCAGGCTTCAACAACACGTGCCCCGAGCCGTAGCGGCCCAGCACCTGGTGTGGAATCGTGGTCTCGGTGAGGTTGACGCGCACCAGGTTCTTTTTGGCCGCCTCGATTCCCTTGCGAATCGCCTGGGGAACTTCCTTGGCCTTGCCCGAACCGTAGCCCACTACGCCCGAAGCAGCGTCGCCCACAACCACCAGCGCCGCGAACGACATGTTCTTGCCGCCCTTGACCACCTTGGTCACGCGATTGATGGACACCACCTGATCCTTCAGGTTGTACTGGTTCGCATCGAGTTTCTTCTTCAGAATCGTCATTTCTTCTTATCTGTCCTTCCGGGTCGCTGGACGCACCCTGGAAAAGCCTATTCGCCAAAAAACTATCCAAAACACTAAGGAGCGGAGCTCAGAACTCCAAGCCGGCTTCGCGCGCCGCTTCGGCCAATGCCTTGATGCGGCCGTGATACAAGAAGCCGCCGCGATCGAAGACCACCTTCTTGATGCCCTTGGCTGTCGCCTGCTCGGCGATCGCCTTGCCGATTTCCTTGGCCGCTGCCACATTGCCGCCAGTCTTGATCTTGAGCGCCAGGGTGGAGGCTGAAACCAAGGTTTCGCCCTTCTGGTCGTCAATCACCTGCGCGTACAGATGGTTCAGCGAACGGTAAACATTCAGACGCGGGCGTTCGGTAGTGCCCGACAGCTTCCGGCGGATGCGCGCATGAATGCGTTGCCGAATTGCGTTTCTCTTGTTCTGCGTAATCATGGTCTTCTCTTCCTATCAGCGGAGCCGCCCTGCAACTCCGTTCGGGTTGGTTTCAGTGGTCAAGGGTCAGAGATCAGGGGTCAGTTCACTGTGCCGCCATTCGCCGTTTCAACTGATCCATGAAGCCTGTTCCCTGATCGCTGTCTCTATTTGGCGCCCGTCTTGCCGGCCTTCTTCTTCAGCTTCTCGTCCGAGTAGCGCACGCCCTTGTTCTTGTAAGGGTCTGGCTTGCGCAGCGAGCGCATGTCGGCGGCCACCTGTCCGACCTTTTGCCGGTCGATGCCGGTGATGGTCATGTGCGTCTGCTTCGGATCGATTGCCACTTCGATGCCCGTGGGCAGAGGAAACTCAATCGGGTGCGAATAGCCAAGGGTGAAGACCACCATGCCCTTGCCCTTCAACTCAGCGCGGTAACCGATGCCGACGATGTCCAGCTCTTTCGTCCAGCCCTTGGTCACGCCCTCAACCGCATTGAAGACCAGCGCACGCGTCAGTCCATGGACCGCGGCATACTTGTCGCTTTCGCGGTTCACATGCAGGGTCCCGTCCTTGGTCTCAAGCTGGATGCCTTCCGCAATCAGCGCGGAGACCTTGCCCTTGGGACCTTCGACGAGAACGGTGTTGCCTTCCACCTTGTACTTCACTCCCGTTGGTAGCGGGATCGGCTTCTTTCCAATACGCGACATCGATTCAATCCTTATGGCTTGCGAGTCCCGACGATGCTGAAGCATCTTCGTTCCACTGCAGCCCGTTAAAACAGGGGTCAGAGATCAGGGGTCAGGGTTCAGTTTGATCTGGCACAGAGAAAGCTCATCAACTTGCCATTGCGCTAACTGATCCCTGAAACCTGTTCCCTGTTCACTGTCGTTACCAGACTTCGCAGAGCAGTTCGCCGCCTACACCTTCGCGGCGCGCCTGGCGGCCCGTCATCACGCCCTTGGGCGTAGTCATGATCGAGATACCCAGTCCACCCTGGACGCGCTTGATCTCGTCGCGGCCAATGTAGACACGGCAGCCGGGACGCGAGATACGCGCAAGATCGCGAATGGCCGCTTCTTGTCCGCCGTATTTCAGGTAAACGCGGAGAATCAGCTTGCCCTCTTCTTCCTGGGTTTTGTAGTTCGAGATATAGCCCTCTTCCTTCAAGATGCGGGCAATCTCGGTCTTCAGCTTCGAAGCCGGCACATCCAGCTTCTGATGACGCGCCCGGATCGCATTCCGGATCCGCGCCAGAAAATCTGCTACTGGGTCGGTAAGACTCATTCATTCTCCTTCATTCCCCGTTCGCCCGCCATTCATTCGGCGGGAACCAGTCGGAAATGTGTACGACAGTGGTCAGGGTTCAGAGATCAGGGGTCAGGGGGAGACTCTTGCTTTTGACTCAGCTGCCTGCCTAAGCGAGAACAACTGATCCCTGATTCCTGAAACCTGCGCCCTGCTTTGCTACCAGCTTGACTTCACGACGCCGGGGATTTCGCCCTTCAGCGCCAGGCCACGGAAGCACAAACGGCATACACCGAACTTCCGCAGATATCCCCGCGGACGTCCGCAGAGCTTGCACCGATTGTGCTGGCGGCTGCTGAACTTCGGCTTCCGCGCGTCTTTCACTCGTTTTGCAGTGGTTGCCATAAATCCCCTTAACGGCAGCTACTAGCTTCTAGCTACTAGCTTCTAGCTTGTCCCTTTCGTCACTCGACACAAGAGGAACAAACCCGAATTGTTTGGCCTCCGATGCTCGTTCTGCCTCGAAAAGCTGGAGGCTAGAAGCTAGCAGCTAGAAGCTGTTTTTACGCCCCCTGGCGGAACGGCATCCCAAACGCCTTCAGCAGCGCGCGCGCCGAGTTATCGTCCTTGGCCGTGGTGACAATCGTGATGTTCATGCCCTTCAACTTTTCCACCTTGGAATAATCAATCTCAGGGAAGATCAGCTGATCGCGCAGGCCGAGCGTGTAGTTGCCGCGACCATCAAAACTCTTGGTCGACACGCCGCGAAAATCGCGCACCCGCGGTAGTGCCGTCGAAATCAGGCGATCGAGAAACTCGTAGGCCATATCGTTGCGCAGCGTGACCATGGCGCCAATCGACATGCCTTCGCGCACCTTGAACGCCGCAATTGACTTCTTGGCCTTCGTGGTCACCGGCTTCTGTCCTGCAATCGAGGCCAGATCTGCCACCAGCGGGTCGAGAAGCTTGTTGTTCTGCGTCGCTTCGCCCAGACCCATGTTCACCACGATCTTGTCGATCCTTGGAACGGCCATCGTGTTTTCGATGCCCAGCTCCTTCTGCAACGCCGGCTTGATCTCTTTGTTGTACTTCTCTTTCAATCTCGATACCATGTCGCACTTCTCTCTCTTCCCCGGCTCTCGGAGTAGCCGCCGCAGCGGCCGTTTACCGTTTCGGGGACTGGCCGTCCAGACAACTGCGCTTCGCGCATTTTCTGAATCGGCTTTCGAACTTAGCAACCCAGGTTCAGTCTCGCGTCTAACTGATCCCTGACACCTGGTCGCTATTCCTTGCTTTATTACTTCTTCGTCGGCAACTCGGAACCGCACTTCTTGCACACGCGCGTCCGGTTGGCGCCTTCGATCTTGAAACCTACCTTGGCCGTGCCGCAGTTGGCGCAAAGTAAGACGACGTTTGAAATGTTGATGGGCGACTCATGCTCGGCGATGCCGCCCTTGGTGCGCTGGCCCTGCTTGCTCGAAACCGTCTTCTTGACAACCCGCACGTGCTCCACCAGCACCGTACCCTTGTCGGGGAAGGCGCGCAGCACGCGACCGGTTTTACCGCGGTCGGCACCCGCAAGCACCTTGACCGTATCGTTGCGATGAATACTCAAACTCGGCATCTGCTTCTCCAAATACAGTGAACAGTTTTCAGTGATCAGGGGTCAGGGAAAAACCCGCGATTCGAAACTGGTTCAACGACTGATCTCTAACACCTGAATCCCTGCGCTTAAACCACTTCAGGCGCCAAGGACACAATCTTCAGAAACTTCTTTTCGCGCAGTTCGCGAGCAACCGGGCCAAACACGCGCGTGCCCACTGGCTCATGCGCATCGTCAATCACCACCGCGGCATTCTCATCGAACCGGATGTAGGTTCCATCGCGGCGCCGGTGCTCCTTGCGCGTGCGCACAATGACTGCCTTCACAACCTTGCCCTTCTTGACCGTTCCATCGGGGGAGGCCTCCTTGACTGCGGCGGTAACCACATCGCCGAGACCGGCCTTCTTGCCCAGACCGCCGCCCAGCGGCAGAATCACCTGGAGTTTGCGCGCGCCGGAGTTATCGGCCACCGCGAGCATGGTTCTCATTTGCACTGCCATGGATTCTTCTCCTTACCCGCTTGCCCTACTTGGCCGCTTCAACCTGGTTGACAATCGCCGTATCTTCGAGCTGGCTCAGTGTCGAGCGGCGCACAATCTCTTCGAGTGACCAGCGCTTGAGCTTGCTCAACGGCCGCGTCTCGCGAATCCGCACCACATCGCCCACCCGTGCCGAGTTCTGCTCGTCGTGTGCATAAAACTTCTTCGAGCTCTTCACAATTCTCTTGTACTTGGGATGAGCCTTGCGCATTTCGACCTCGACCACAATGGTCTTCTGCATCTTGGTCGAAACCACGTTGCCCACTTTCTCATTGCGCCGCGAAGCTGCCGGAGCCTGTACCTGTTCTGTCGTTGCCGTCATTTTCCGGCTCCCTTCTTTGCCTTGGCCGGCTTAGCGCTGATCGTCGCGGCATCGGACTTCTTGGCGCCGCGAACACCCAGCGAGCGCTCCCGCGCCACCGTCTTGACCTGGGCAATCTCCTTGCGCAACTCGCGGAGCTTCTTGACTCCGTCATTCTGCCCGAGTGACACCTGGAAGCGCAGCCGGAACAACTGTTCGGCTGAGGTCTTCTCGTGGTGTGCAAGCTCGTCGTCGCTCAGATTGCGAATCTTCTCGAGTTCCATCGTTTCTCTCCAGCGCCCCGCCTGTCGTTCTCAACGGGCCGGCGCAATCCTTCTTCTTGCCGTCTTACTCTGCTGCCGCGACGACCTTCTCCGCACCTGGCCGCTGCACAAACTTGGTCCGCAATGGAAGCTTGTTGGATGCCAGCCGCATTGCTTCCTGAGCCATCTGGGGCGTCACGCCTTCCATCTCAAACAGGATCTTGCCCGGCCGCACCACGGCGACCCAGTGATCCAACGCGCCCTTGCCCGAACCCATACGGACTTCGGCGGGCTTCTTGGTGATCGGCTTATCCGGGAAGAGCCGCAGCCAGATTTTGCCGCCGCGCTTGATGAAGCGAGTCATCGCAATACGGCTGGCTTCGATCTGCCGATCCGTAATGTAGCCGCACTCCATGACCTTCAATCCGTACTCACCGAACGACAGCGTCGAGCCGCGCCACGCCTTGCCCCGGCGCTTGCCCTTCTGCTGCTTGCGAAACTTCACCTTCTTCGGCATCAACATAACGAAAACCTCAAAAACTCTGATCAGTTCTCAGTGAACAGGAATCAGTTGATTCGGCACTCGCCAGCCCATCAACTGATTCCTGCTCCCTGCTGCAACCAAGCCTCTGAAAAATCTCAACCCTAAAAACCAGCACGAAAACACTGATCCCTGACAACTGATCACTGTCCACTGCCTTTAAAACACCGACGTACCGACTGCGGGCGCCTGACGGCGCTTCTGCTCGTAGATGTCGCCGCGATAGATCCACGTCTTCACGCCAATCTGGCCATACGTGGTCTGTGCCTCGGCAAAGCCGTAATCGATGTCCGCACGCAGCGTATGCAGCGGCAGACGGCCCTGCAGATACCACTCGGAGCGGGCGATTTCGTTGCCGTTCAGACGGCCCGAGACACGCACCTTGATTCCCTTGCAGCCGAAGCGCAACGCTGAATCAACGCTCTTGCGCATGGCCCGGCGGAAGCTGACTCGCTTCTCCAGTTGCAGCGCAATGTTCTCCGCCACCAGCTGCGCATCCAGCTCCGGCTTGTTCACCTCGATGATGTCGATGAACACGTCGCGGTTGGTTCGCTTGCCAAGCTCGGCTTTGAGCTTCTCGATCTCGGCGCCCTTGCGGCCGATGACGATGCCCGGACGCGCGGTGCGGATCAAAAAGCGCAGCTTATTGCCGGGCCGCTCGATCTCGACCGAGCTCACGCCCGCAGCCTTCAGCTTTTCGCGCAGCTCCTTCTTGAGCTGAACGTCCTCAATCAGAAACTTGCTGTAGTCGCGCTCAGAGAACCAGCGCGAACGCCATGGCTTGTTCACTCCTAGCCGGAATCCATAAGGATGGACTTTCTGACCCATACTGTTCCCTCAAACCCCTCTACTGCATTTCCAGGGCTGCAGCGCCCTTTCTTTCTTCTCGCGAGATCGCCGCTCCCCGATGGTCGCGTCGACCCTACTGCCCAGGCTCCGACCGCAATCGGCCCTGGTAAGGATCAGGCCTTTTTCGCGGCCTTCTTCTTCGGCGCTGCCGCCGGCTTCTTGGCCGCCGACTTCACAGCGGGCTTCGATTTCTTCGCGGACTTCGCGGCTTCCGGCGCGTCGGCCTTGGTGACCAGGTGCGAGACATTGTCGCGCTCTGCAACCGACACGATGATGTGCGCGAGCCGGCGCTGGTACCGGTATGCACGGCCCATCGGCGCAGGCCGAATCCGCTTCATGCGCGGACCATCGTTGGCCAGAGCTTGCTTGACGTAGAGGCTATCCACGTCGAGATCGGTGCCCCGCTCGCCGGACACATACTTCGCGTTGTCAATCGCGGACGTGAGCAGCTTGTGAATCACCGGCGCAATGCGCTTCTTGGTGAATGCCGCCGTCTCCAGCGCCTGCTGCACGCCCAGGCCCTTGATCAGGTCGAGCACCAGGCGCGCCTTCTGCGGCGACACGCGCTGAAACTTGGCCTCGGCCCGGTATTCTTTTGTCTCGACTGCCATTGGTCTCTTCCTCTTGCTAGCCACTAGCCCCCAACTGCTAGCCCCTAGCTCAACTTTGCCCACCGTGGGCCTTCTTATCGTGAACAGGCTGGTAGCTAAAAGCTCGCAGCTGTCCTGCTTACCGTGCCGGCGCCGGCTTGGCTGCGGACTCGGATGACTTCGAACCGCCTGTGTGCCCCTTGAAGGTCCGCGTCGGCGCAAACTCACCCAGCTTGTGTCCCACCATGTTCTCGGTCACGTACACAGGAACGAACTTCTTTCCGTTGTGCACCGCGATCGTGTGGCCCACAAACTCGGGAAAGATCGTCGAGCGACGCGACCAGGTCTTCACGACCTTCTTGTCGTTGGCCTTGTTCAGCACCTCGATCTTTACGCTGAGGTGCGCATCTACAAACGGGCCCTTCTTTGTCGAACGTGCCATAAAAGTCTCTGCGCTCCTCTACTTCGCTCTGCGGCTGACGATGAACGCATCGGTCCGCTTGTTGTTGCGCGTCTTGTAACCACGGGTGGGCTGGCCCCACGGGGTAACGGGATGCCGTCCGCCCGAAGTCTTGCCTTCGCCGCCGCCGTGCGGGTGATCGACAGGATTCATCGTGACGCCGCGGTTGGTGGGGCGAATGCCCAGCCAGCGGTTGCGTCCAGCCTTACCGATCGAGATGTTTTCGTGATCCGTGTTTCCCACCTGGCCGATGGTTGCCATGCACTCCACCAGCACCTTGCGGGTTTCGCCCGAAGGCAGCTTCAGCAAGGCATAATCGCCTTCCTTGGCGACCAGTTGCGCCTGAGCACCGGCGGACCGCGCCATCTGCGCACCCTTGCCGGGCCGCAGCTCAATCGCATGTACCGTGGTGCCGGCAGGGATGTTCTTGAGCGGCAGCGCATTACCAATCAGAATGTCGGCATCCGGACCAGAGGTCACCGTCGCGCCCACCTTCAAACCAACGGGCTGCAGAATGTAGCGCTTCTCGCCGTCCGCGTAGCTCACCAGCGCAATGCGCGCCGAGCGGTTCGGATCGTATTCGATTGTCGCCACTTTGCCCGGTACGCCGTACTTCTCGCGCTTGAAATCAATGAGGCGCAGCTTCTGCTTGTGTCCGCCGCCCTGGTGACGAATCGTCAGGTCACCCGAGTTGCGGCGGCCGCCCGTCCGCTTGCGCGTGGTCAGCAGCGGCTTATGCGGCTTGTCCGTCGTCAGGTCGTCGTTCACCAGCGTAGTTTGAAAACGCAGTGTCGGCGTTATCGGTCTGTATGTCTTGATAGCCATCGTCTTTGTCCTACCCAGTTCAAAGTTCTTGGTTCGTAGTCCTTAGTTTTTCCACCCGCAGCAGACTTCGCCGCGAACTTTGAACTACGAACTGTGAACTCGTCTCTTACAGGTTGCTCACATACTCCGGCATCTTCTCGCCGGCTTTCAGCCGAACGTATGCCTTCTTCCAATCGGGGCGGAAGCCCGCGAACTTGCCGCGACGGCGCTCTTTGCCCGCAACGTTGGCCGTGCGAACCGCGGCTACCTTCACCTTGAACAGCGCCTCAACAGCCTGCTTCACTTCAGTTTTGGAGGCCTCGGGCGCGACATCGAACACCAGCGTCCCTTCGGTCTCTTTCACGCCCAGTCCCTTTTCGGTGATCAGGGGGCGGCGAATTACGGAATAGAGTGTCGGCATTACGCGGCCTCCGTCTGTGCATGCTTGCGCTTCGAGACTGACTTCTGCAGCGTCTCGGAAAGTTGCTCGATCGCGGCCTTGGAAAAGATTGCCCGCTCGTAGCGCAGCAGATCGTAAGGGTGGACCTCGTTGTTGAGTACCAGTTCCACGCCCTTGAGATTGCGCGCGCCCAGCACCAGACCCTGCGACAGGGTCTTGCCGTTCTCAACCAGCAGCGTGGTGCGCTTCGCATCCAGCTTGTTCAGCGCATCGCGATAGAGCTTGGTCTTGGCTTCCTTAAGCTCAAGCGAATCGACGACCGTCAGCTTGCCGTCGGCCAGCTTGGACGCGAGCGCGGAGCGCAGCGCGCCCAACAGCTTCTTGCGCGGGAAAGCATAGTCATAGCTGCGCGGCTGCGGTCCATGCACCGTGCCGCCATGACGCCAGAGAGGTGAGCGCACCGAGCCAACGCGCGCGCGCCCCGTGCCCTTCTGCTTCCACAGTTTCTTGCCCGAACCAGCAACCAGCTTGCGGTTTTTGGTGGCGTGCGTGCCCTGCCGCAGAGAAGCGCGATAATGCTTTACCGCTTCCCAGAGCAGATCCTCGTTCACCTGGCCGAACACTGAATCCGCCAGCTCGAGCGAGCCCACCTTTTTCCCGTCCAAATTCACTACATCCACTTTTGCCATCGTCTTCTTCCTGCGAGCTTCTAGCTTCTAGCCGCCAGCTTTTAGCTTCATGCGTGCCAGAACTGAGCCATCAACTCATCAAACTTCAAATCTTCGTCTCACCACCACTGCCGGTCCGGCCACAATCAAGCTAGAGGCTAGGAGCTAGCAGCTATTTTTTCTTCGCGGTTGCCTTCTTCGAAGCCTTCAGCGGATCGACCGTGGTCGAACCGGCAAAGCCACGGCGCTCGCGCGGCGGAGCCTTGGCTTTCGAGATCAGCACATAGCCATCGCGGGGGCCGGGTACTGCACCCTCGACCATCAACAGGTTCTCGTCCAGATCGATACCGCGGATACGCAGATTGCGTACCGTAACCTGATCGGTGCCGAAATGCCCAGGCATGCGCTGCCCGGGAAACACGCGCGACGGAAAGCTCGAGGCGCCGATCGAACCCTGCACCTGGAACATGTGGCCGTGCGATTTGGGCCCGCCTGCAAACTTATGCCGCCGCACGACGCCTGCAAAGCCGCGCCCCTTCGATGTCCCAATCACATCCACGAACTTGGATTCAGCAAAGATGTCAACTAAAACGCGATCGCCTGCCTTGGTCGCCACTTCCCCGTCGGGGCCTGCCTCGAGGTCGACTTCCTTGATGAGCTTTACCGGCGGCGCTTCTGTCTTGGCGAAGTGGCCTGCCTGCGGTTTGGTGATTCGCGAGGCCTTGACGAACTCAACCAGCCCGATCTGCGCGGCGTCGTAACCGTCCTTCGAAGCCGTCTTCAGCTGCGTGATCACGCAAGGACCTGCCTGCAGCACCGTAATCGGGTGCACATCGCCCTTTTCGTCGAAGACCTGCGTCATGCCGATCTTTTTACCCAGAATTCCCGTAACTGCCATGTCTTCCTCACCTCATCATGCGATGTTGTCTTCACCGCACTGCCGGGGTCCTTCCGGACCTTCGTATCGCTTCGCATGCTTACCGCGAAATTTGTGCGCCGCAAGGCGCATTTGGCCCCACCGCAGGTGGCTATTTTTCGAAGGCCTTGATCTCGACGTCGACGCCCGCAGGCAGATCGAGCTTCATCAACGCGTCCACCGTCTGCTGCGTGGGCTCGAGAATGTCGATCAGCCGCTTGTGCGTACGAATCTCGAACGCCTCGCGCGACTTCTTGTCCACGTGCGGCGAACGCAGCACGCAGTACTTGTTCTTGATCGTCGGCAAAGGAATCGGACCCGCCACCGTTGCCCCGGTGCGCTTAGCCGTCTCCACAATCTCGCCAGTTGAGGTATCCAGCACGCGATAGTCGTATGCCTTCAGCCGAATTCGAATCCTTTGACCTACCATGTGCTTCCCTTCGGTCAGCAGCGAAACAGTGAAGGAGAGAAACAGTGAAATTTCACCATTTTGATTGCTCTCTCTTTCGCTGCTTCTCTGCCTCTCTGTTTCTCTGTCTTACTTAATAATCTCGCTGATCGTGCCTGCGCCCACAGTGCGGCCGCCTTCGCGAATCGCGAAGCGCAGACCCTTCTCCATGGCCACCGGCGTAATCAACTCAATCTTCAACTGCACGTTGTCGCCCGGCATCACCATCTCCGTGCCTTCAGGCAGCTCCGCCACGCCCGTCACATCCGTCGTACGGAAGTAGAACTGCGGACGATAGCCCTTGAAGAACGGTGTATGACGGCCGCCTTCTTCCTTGCTCAACACGTAAATCTCGCCCTTGAAGTTGGTGTGCGGCGTAATCGATCCGGTCTTGGCCAGAACCATTCCCCGCTCCACATCTTCCTTCGCAATGCCGCGCAGAAGAAGTCCCGCATTGTCGCCCGCCAGGCCTTCATCCAGCTGCTTCTTGAACATCTCAACGCCCGTTACTACCGTCTTGCGCGTTTCGCGGAAGCCGACGATCTCTGTTTCCTCGCCAACCTTCACCTTGCCGCGCTCAATACGGCCCGTGACGACCGTCCCGCGTCCAGAGATCGAGAAAATGTCTTCGATCGGCATCAGGAAAGGCTGATCGATCGCGCGCGCAGGAAGCGGAACGTTCTTGTCCACCGCATCCATCAGCGCATCAATCTGCGCTTCCCACTTCGGCTCGCCGTTCAAGGCGCCCAAAGCAGATCCGCGAACCACCGGCACATCGTCGCCCGGGAACTGGTACTTCGACAACAGCTCGCGCACTTCCATCTCAACCAGGTCGGTCAGCTCTTCGTCTTCGACCGCGTCGCACTTGTTGAGGAACACCACGATGTACGGCACGCCTACCTGCCGGGCAAGAAGAACGTGCTCCTTGGTCTGCGGCATCGGACCGTCGGTCGCCGCAACCACCAGAATCGCCCCGTCCATCTGCGCCGCGCCCGTGATCATGTTCTTGATGTAGTCCGCGTGGCCCGGGCAATCGACGTGCGCATAGTGACGGTTGGCCGTCTCATACTCCACGTGTGCCGTCGCGATCGTGATACCGCGCTCCCGCTCTTCCGGCGCGTTGTCGATCGAGTCGAACGAACGGTACTGGTTCTTCGGGTTGTGCTTCTGCAATACCTTCGTGATCGCTGCCGTCAGCGTCGTCTTGCCGTGATCGATGTGCCCAATCGTTCCCACGTTCACGTGCGGCTTCGAACGGTCAAACTTTTCCTTCGCCATTTTCCTATTCCCCTCGTAGCTTCCGTGCCACTACCTAATCCCGGAGCGCCGGCGTTCCGGCTCCAGCCCCAAAACAGTTGTCAGTGATCAGTAGTCAGTGATCAGTTTTTCTTGCCTGAGCCCGCAGTATCGATTCACCCGGTAAGCTTCAGACTGTCCACTGTTCACTGTCAGTTGCCCACTGCCCTTCTTACTTCCCCTGCGCGCGGCCGATAATCTCATCGGCGATCATGCGCGGCGCTTCTTCGTAGCGCGCGAACTGCATCGAGTACGACGCGCGGCCCTGTGTGGACGAACGAATCTCGTTCACGTAACCAAACATTTCCTTCAGCGGAACGATTGCCTTGATGACCTGCGAACCGGCCGCATGCTCCATGCCTTCAATTCGTCCACGGCGTGAGTTGATGTCGCCAATAATCACGCCCATGAACTCCTCGGGAACCGTGACTTCAACGGCCATCACCGGCTCCAACAGCACCGGCGACGCTTTTCTGGCGGCTTCTTTGAACGCGATCGAGCCCGCAAACTTGAACGCCATTTCGTTCGAGTCCACATCGTGATAGCTGCCGTCATACAGAAACACCTTGACATCGACAATCGGATAGCCGGCCAGAATGCCCAGCTCGAGTGCACCCTGCACGCCCTGATCGATCGGCTTGATGTATTCCTTGGGCACCACGCCGCCCTTGATTTCGTTGATGAACTCGTAGCCCTTGCCCGGCTCGTTGGGCTCGACGCGCAGCTTGCAATGCCCGTAGTTTCCCGAACCGCCGGTTTGGCGAATGTACTTGCCTTCGGCCTCCGCCATCTTGCGAATCGTCTCGCGGAAGGCCACCTTGGGCTCGCCCACATTGGCCTCGACCTTGTGCTCACGCTTCATGCGGTCCACAAGAATCTCGAGGTGCAGCTCGCCCATACCGCTGATAATCGTCTGGCCCGAATCTTCGTCGGTGCGAACCTTGAAAGTCGGATCTTCGTCGGCCAGGCGCGAGAGGGCAATGCCCATCTTTTCCTGGTCGGCCTTGGTCTTGGGCTCGATGGCTACCGAGATCACCGGCTCGGGAAACACAATCGCACCCAGCGCAATCGGATGCTGCGGCGAGGAAAGCGTATCGCCCGTCTTCAGATCTTTCAGGCCCACGCATGCGCAGATGTCGCCGGCATAAATCTCGGTGATGTCTTCGCGCTTGTTGGCGTGCATCTTCACAAGCCGGCCCACGCGCTCCGTCTTGCCGGTACGGGGATTGAGAATCGTGTCGCCGGTCTTCAACGAACCCGAATAGATGCGGATAAACGAGAGCTTGCCAAACGGATCGTTGATCAACTTGAAGACCAGCGCCGCCAGCGGCTCGCTGTCTTCCGCCTTGCGGATCAAAATCTCGCTGTGGTTCGAGGGATTGATGCCTTCGACCGGCGGCTTGTCGAGCGGGCTGGGCAGATAGTCAACCACGGCGTCGAGCAGCGTCTGCACGCCCTTGTTCTTGAATGCCGAACCACAAATCACCGGGAAAACCTTGAGGTCGACAGTCGCTTTACGAATTCCCGCCTTTAACTCGGCAATGCTCGGCGTCTCGCCTTCGAGGAACTTCTCAAGCAGAACATCGTCTGTTTCCGCGATCACTTCGATCAGCTGTAGACGGAATGCTTCCGCCTTCTTCACCAGGTCCGCGGGAATCTCTTCGACGTCGTACTGGGCTCCCATCGCCTCGTCGTGCCACAGAATCGCCTTCATCTCGATTAGGTCGACAACACCCCTAAAATGCGATTCGGCTCCAATAGGAATCTGCAGCGCAACAGGACGCGCTCCCAGCCGCTTGCGGATGGTCTCGAGCACGTACTCAAAGTCCGCGCCGTTCTTGTCCATCTTGTTGACGAAGCAAATGCGGGGAACCTTGTACTTGTCGCCCTGCCGCCACACGGTCTCGGTCTGGGGCTGCACGCCGCTCACGGAGTCAAACACCGCGACCGCACCGTCAAGCACGCGGAGAGACCGCTCCACCTCCGCCGTAAAGTCCACGTGGCCGGGCGTATCGATGATGTTGATGCGGATGTCTTTCCACATGCACGTCGTGGCTGCCGACGTGATGGTGATGCCACGCTCCTGCTCCTGCTCCATATAGTCCATGGTCGCGGTGCCTTCATGCACTTCGCCGATCCGGTGCGTGATGCCCGTGTAAAACAGGATGCGCTCTGTCGCTGTCGTCTTCCCGGCGTCGATGTGCGCCATGATTCCGATGTTCCGGCAACGATTCAGAGATATGGTGCGAGCCACGGCGATATCTTCCTTGCGGGCTCTTGCCCGCGGTTATTCGTACTGCTTCAAAACTTTCCCGGACATCGTGCGCCGGAAATCCAACTCAAACTGCTTGATTACCAGCGATAGTGGGCGAAGGCCTTGTTTGCTTCGGCCATGCGGTGCACGTCTTCCTTCTTCTTCATGGCCGCGCCGCGCCCGTTGGCGGCATCCAGGAGCTCATTGCTGAGCTTGTCAACCATGCCTTTTTCGCCACGGCTGCGACCGTATGTGATCAACCAGCGAATGGCGAGCGAGGTGCGCCGGTCAGCATTCACTTCGATTGGCACCTGATAGTTGGCGCCGCCCACGCGGCGGGTCTTCACTTCGAGCAGGGGCTTGCAGTTCTCGACAGCCTTCTTGAAGAGCTTGAGCGCGTCGTCGCCGCCGCCCTTCTCCTCCAGGTTCTTCATTGCCTGGTAGAAGATGCCCTGAGCAGTCGACTTCTTGCCGCCCCACATCATCGAGTTCACAAACTTGGTCACCAGTTCCGATCCATAAACTGGATCAACTGCCACTTCCCGCTTCGCAATGTGCCCTTTTCTCGGCATTCTCTTCCTTATCCCCTGCGCTCTTATTGCGCCCGCTTCTGTTACCCCAGTCCCGGTCCAATCACTCCGTCCGGGAACCGAATTTCCGCCGCTCTATTCCAAAAACGCTCAAGAGCGAGGCTTACTTTTTGCCTGGCGCCGCGGCGCCCTTGGCGCGCTTCGCTCCGTACTTCGACCGGCTCTGCTTGCGGTTAGCCACGCCCACCGAATCCAGCGTGCCCCTGACCACGTGATACCGGACTCCGGGAAGGTCTTTTACGCGGCCTCCGCGAATGAGCACGATCGAGTGCTCCTGCAGGTTGTGTCCGATGCCGGGAATGTAGGTCGTGACCTCAATCCCGTTCGTCAACCGCACACGAGCCACCTTGCGCAAGGCCGAGTTCGGCTTTTTGGGAGTCTGCGTGTATACGCGGGTGCACACACCGCGCCGCTGCGGCGACGCCTGCAATGCAGGTGACGCCGTCTTGTAACGGGGGGCCGTACGCCCCTTGCGAACCAACTGATTAAATGTAGGCAAACTGAAACTCCTTACCCCAAAACGCTCAAAACCGAAAATCCCCACAGCCGCGCACGCAGACGTTTCGAGCTTTCCTCGACCTGCGCGCAAGTTCCCGCGCACGGGCGCAAAAGCCCAAGGTTGCTGCTTCGCGTCTGCCCTCGTTCCACTTCCAGACGAGAACCAGGACGGTGGTCGCGCGTCCAGCCCAGAAATCCGTAGCGGGCGGAGCCGACTCCGTTTCGCTGATTCCGGCCCGCATAGCCCTCCAAGGTGGAGAAACGCGCGGACACCGATGCGATGATTCCCTTGCCCCTCGCAAGATAAGAGCGTATCCAGGGAAAATTGGCCGGCTCGACTTCACTCGGCCTCGGGTTTCAGCCCTTGCCTCTTGATGCTGGCCAGGCTGCCCCACGTTTCCGTCGCAAGTCACACGAACGGAGACGTTCTTGCGGAACCTATTTACAATAACAAGAAAAAAGGGCAGGGTCAACGAATTCACCCCCTGCCCTTCCGCTTTTTGTCGTCCCTATTGAGATGAATGCAACGTCCATGCACCATTCACTAGGGCAAAATCGGCGTGGCGCTTAGCGCTCAACCTGTTTCCTGGTTCGTGTGCAATCTGCTGCAGCACATCCGGCACGCCTGTCAGGTCCACTCCCTCAACGTAGCTGGCGCCTTTGGCCGTATCCACACCCGCGACCATCTCATCCTGTATGTCGCCTAAATCATGCGCCTTCAGATGATTGGCCTGCACTGTGACAACACGGTAGGTGTAATTCTTGTCCTCCAGGCTATCAGGGCGCCATTGAATCGTATCGCCGCCGGCGGGCAACTTGACCACCTTCTTGCCTTCTTCCGTCAGCTTGAAATCAGCCCAGTACTTGTTGGGATAGATGGTTGTGCGGTTCCAGTACTTGGCCAGCGCGCCCTGTACCATCCCGTCGTTGTTAACCAGAATCGAAATTCCCTGTGGCGCAGCATGATCGTAATCCGCCTGAATCAGCGCCAACGCCTGCGTCTGGGTCAGTTCCGGTGCCGACTTGCATCCCGTAAAGGCCAGGCCCGCACCCAAAAGCGCGAGCGCGCCAAAAGTTTTCCATTGCAAATTGCTTCTCACGTTATCCCCCATAGGCCACTTGAAAAGTGTCGAAGTCCATCGACCCGTCATTTTTCTCCTACTTTCCACCGCTGTCAATGGAGTTGAAAGTGACCGGACGCACACTCAATCGCTTTTGCTGGTTGAAACGAAAAAAAAGTTCCCTCCTCATCCCTCCGCAAGCCACCGGACGTGACACTAATCTCCGGCCACGCGATTGAGCAGGAGCCGCAAAAAACCCTGTTCATCGGACTGCAGACAGACCTGCGCATTCGGCGCTCCACTTGCCACTCGGGTAAACCCTTGATCGTCGACCTCGATCCGCATTGGCTTGGCAGGGCAAAGATCCGGCCGAAAGGTATACGTCACCGCCACCGGATCAAACAGAGTCGGCGAGGGGCTATGTCCCTCGGCGTGGCCCATCCACTGGTGATACAGAAGGGTCAGCTGGTCTGTCAGAGCAGAGCCGTGGGCGAAAATCGTCTCGCGCTCGACGGTCTCGAGATGGATCTGGGTCGAATCGAGAGGCATCATGAAGACCGGCACACCTGCCGCCAGCAAAGCCTGGGCGCCGGCTGGATTGCGGTTGATGTTCCACTCCGCGTCTGCGGGTCGGCGCTCGCCCGGCCGATTTCCGTTCGAGGGGCCGTCGTAGCCGCGCTCGATGCTCCCCCCCATCAGCACAACCCTCATCAACTTGCGGAACATCTCCGGGTCGCGCCCGATCGCCGCTTGCACAGTGAATAACGGACCGATCGCAATCAGCGTAATCTCCCCCGGATGCCGGCGAATCTGGTCAAGCAGAAACGCCGCTCCGTCGGCGTGCACCGTTGCCGGTGCCTGCAGCGCATAGGCCTTCTGCGTCATGACATTGTCGGTCTTCGACGCCGGACCCGCAGCCACTGGAATGTCGCTTCGGCCAACAGCAGACAGAAACCGGTCCAAAAGCCTCGCCCGCATCTCCGTATCGCCAAAGGTCGTGGTCACGCCCAGAATCTTCAGCTCGGGGCTGCGCAACGCCAGGGCCAGGGCGAAGGCGTCATCGATATCGTCCCCGATGTCGGTGTCGATGATGACCGGCTGGGGCGGGATGTCCTGACCTAGCATGACCCGGGACATGGTTCCCAGCCCCAAACTGAGCCCCAGACCCAGAAGGATCAAGGCAAAGAAATGCCGCGAGATTCGGCTGCTTTTCATGCCAGCCATCCTAACTCTCCAGACCGTATCCCGGCCCGCCAATGAGCCGAGCGTGCCCCCGGCCCCTCGGGGCGCAGAGTTCCCAGGAACTCTGCTTTCGTCCGCGAACCTCACAACCGTCGGAGTGCCCTCCATCGAAAGCATCCTCAGCTACGAATTGGACGGAACGCACGCCATCCCAATTGCGTGACACCAAAGCAGAGGGTGATCCAACTGAAGCTGGGCCAAGCACCGAGGGCAACTGGCGATAAGCCGACTTGCCATTACGAATCTCGGCATAGGCACTCCATCGCATTAGGTTCCCGGTCTGCGTAAAAGCCCCTTCTCGAGAGCCTTCGCCAGTACCTCTTGGCTCTGAGCCATTTTTGCCATGCGGGCTTCGATCTTGCTTGATTCTCGTTCAATCGCGGCACGAACAAAATCATCATCGAGAGCGCACTTGTTGCCCATCAGCGTGGGCAGGATTTGGGCGATTGTAGCGAGGTTCAGGCCAGACGAAAGAAGGAACTGAATCGACTTCACCCACTCCACGGACTCCTCACCATAGTTGCGGTATCCGTTTTCTCCTCGCTCGCTATGAAGCATCCCAAGCTTCTCGTAATGACGCAGAGCGCGGGTGCTGACAGCGGTCCGAGTCGATAGTTCTCCGATGAGCATGTTCTAGCGTCACTTGACATTGACATACGTGTCAAGGCTTAGGCTTTGACCAGGGAGAACAAGCGATGGGGGGCGGAAAGATTCGGGTTGGGATCATTGGAGCGGGCGGCTGGGCAAAGTATGGACATATCCCAGCTCTGAAAACGTTGGAAGATTTCGAGGTCGTGGCCGTATCGAACCGGAAAAAGGAAACGGCGAAAGAAACCGCGAAGCAGTTCCACATCAAGCATGCCTTTGGAGACGAGCAGTCGCTCATCAGCCATTCTGATGTGGATTTGGTGGCGGTGGTAGCGCCTGCTCCGGAACACGCTCGTTTGGTGAAGCAGGCCATAGCGGCAGGAAAAGATGTGTACAGCGAATGGCCGCTCTCCACAAACACAAGAGATTCAGAAGAGCTATTGGCCTTGGCTGAAACAAAGGGCGTGAGGCACATTGTCGGCCTGCAACGCCGTATGGGACCGAGCGCACGCTATACGCGCGATCTTGTCAAACAGGGCTACATTGGGAAGATTCGCGGTGTTCACATGACGGTCAACGTGGACGCATTCCCCGACACCATGCCGGGCAAATACGGCTGGGCATTCCACGCCTCAAATTTCTCGCATGTACTATCTGTCTACGCCGCTCACTTCGGTGACATGCTTTATCGATCCATAGGTTTTCCTGAAAAGCTCACTGCCGTCATCGAGACTCAGTTTCCCTTCTTCACCGTCGCTGAAACAGGTGAGAAAATCCCCAACACCAATCCAAACGAAGTGATGGTTATTGGCACTCTGGAGGGTGGCGGATTGTTCTCCATTCAGATCGAGGGTGGCCAGAAGCATCGCACCGGCCTCCAGATCAACATCACAGGAACCGAAGGAGTTCTGAGGATCACGAACCCTCGTGCCTTCGAAAACAAGGATGATAACGCCATCGAAGGCATGAAAAGTGACGCGACGACCTTCTCGTCACTGCCCATCCCCGATCAGTATCGAACGCTCGCCAAGTCGGGCCTCGACGCAAGCGCGCAAGACCTCGCGTACCTCTATGCTGCGTACGCAAACGACAAGAAAAACGGCACATCTGAAGCCAGCAACTTCAAGGATGCTTTACGGCAACATCGGTTGATCGATGAGATTTACAAGACGTCGGGAGACTTCTTCGGATAAGTCCTCTTAAACGCCCTTATCTTGAGCAATCGGGTTGTGGCCGGATGGGGGGCTGCTCGCCAGTGACCGCTGGCAACACCCTTTCCCAGCGGTCTCGTAAATCAAACTCGGATTGCGTATTAATTCCCCGATTCCGCTACCCTGAACTTAAGACTGAACTCATCCTGATCTGAGTCCTGATCCGAGTCTGGATCCGAGTCCACTGCGCGTTCTGCGCGGAGGGCAGCCGAAGAAACCTGATCTGCACAGAGTTCGCTGCCCTAACCTGAACCGACAGAGGTATTTAGCCATAACCCGCTCATTGTAAACGGGTTACCGTAAGTTATTGATGCTCTAAACACCCTGGAATCAGGAATTTCCCTCGAAATGGGGGGAGGGGGTGAGAGAGGATACTCATTCGCCGAATGCCGTCCCATGAGAAAGCACAAAAGATGGCCGAACCTAACCCTGCTCCAGCTTCGCCACAATCGCATCCGCATCGTACACGCACCCGCCCCACACGCCGCCGCTGGCCTGCACAAGGGCAGCCCACAAACGCGTGTCATCCGGAAGGGCTGGATGCGGCCGCAGATCGGGTCTCGAAGCACGCGCTGCGAGCACGCGCATACCTTCTTCTTCGCCGAATGTGCTTTCCGCATCGCCTACCAGCGCGACCGTGCCCACCAGTTTCGCGCGATCGATCACAATCTCAATCTGGTCACCCTCGACGACTTTGCCGATGGGCCCGCCCGCAAGAGCCTCCGGTGAGATATGCCCCACGCACGCTCCCGTCGAAACGCCGCTGAAGCGCGCATCGGTGAGCACCGCGACATGCTTGCAGTGCGGCAGAGCTTTCAACGCGGATGTCACCTGATAAATCTCCTGCATGCCGGCGCCCTTGGGCCCGCCGCAGATCAACACAAGCACATCGCCGTGACCGATGACGCCGCTCTTGATTGCCTGGATCGCGGCTGC
>CAVXDG010000008.1:0-432574 GCA_963760475.1 uncultured Acidobacteriaceae bacterium
GCCGTCCGCGCGCCCGGCCGCTGGCCCCGCCTGTCTCCGCGCCACTGGCCCCGCCTGTCCCCGCGCCACTGGCCCTGGCCGCCCGCGGGCCGCCGGACCTGGCTGTCCGCCGGTCACGGGATGACGATCACGGCCATGGTGACCACCGTGGCCCTGCTGGCCACAGGGGGCGTAGCGGCCTGGCAGGTCGGCCAGCTCCGGTCGCGCGTACCCGTCACGAACACGAGCCTGGCCATGCGCGGCACAGGTGCGGACCGCACACCGGGCCCAGGCCGCACCTCCCGAGCGGTGTCTTCCCCGCCCGCTCATTCCCCGGCCACGGGCTCCCCGCCCAGGGGTCACCGGCCGCCCGCGACGCCGTGACGATCGCCCCGGGCGCGGCCGTCCAGCCGCATGTGCACCGGGTCGTGATGCTGCTGGACAGCTACTTCTCGGCCATCAACCGGCACGATTTCCAGGCGTACAGCAGCCTGTTCATCCCGGCCATTCGCGTCGGCCTGCACAATTTCGGCACCGCCTACCAGTCCACGCGGGACTCGCAGGGCCAGGCTGACCGGGCTGTCCGTCACCGGCCCGCAAGGGCTCGCGGCCACGGTCACGTTCGTCGCCCACCAGAACCCGGCCGAAAGCCCGGACCACGCCGCATGCGACCGCTGGCACATCACCCTGTTCCTGAAGCACGGCGGCCCCGGCTACCACATCAGGCGTCATCAGCCCGGGTTCCCGGCGGACACGGTCCGCGCCTGCCGCTGACCTGCGCCTGCCCCGCGGCCTACTCCGTGCGGAGTACACCCGGCGGCTCCCCCGGAGTACTCCCTGGCGGAGACCAGGGCCCGCAACTGCCTCCCGGCGGAGGACGCGCTGTGACCCGCCGGCCGCGAGCATCGGAAGCACAACCACTCCTCCGGCTCGCAGGAGACCGACATGCCTGGCTCATCCACCCTCCGCCACCGCCCCCGGCCCGCGATCCTGGGCTCCCTCGGGCGCGCCTGCTTCCGGCACCGCCGGCTCACGCTGCTCACCTGGATCGTCGGGGTCGCCTGCCTGATCACGCTGTGGACCAGGTTCGGCGCCCCCGCCCAGGACGACTTCGCCGGCAGCGACCCCGGGCAGACCCTGCTCAACCAGCACTTCCACCCGCGGTCCGGCGACTCGCTGACGCTGGCCATCCACTCCAACGCCCCGATCGGCTCCCCCGCCGTCCGGGCCCGGGTCACCAGCGCGCTCACCCCCTTCGCCCGGGCGGCCCACGTCACGTCGGTGACCAGCCCGTATCAGGCCAGCGGCCAGATATCGGCGGATGGTCATGTGGCGTTCGCCGTCATCCAGTTCGGCGTGCCGTCCACCAGCATCAGCAACGGGGAAGCTCTCGCGCTGATGCACGACGCCACGTCGATGTCCGGCCGGGGGGTGAACTTCTACCTGGGCGGCGACGTCGTCAACCTGGCGGAGACGCCGTACGGCGGGCCGACCGAGGGGGTGGGCGTGCTGGCGGCCGCGATCGTGCTGCTGATCGCGTTCGGATCCCTGCTGGCCATGGGGCTGCCGGTGCTGACCGCCGTGCTGGGCATCGGCGCCGGGCTGTCCCTGATCGCCCTGCTGGGCCACGTGTTCCCGGCCCCCTCGTTCTTCCCCATCGTCGCCTCCATGATCGGACTGGGTGTCGGGGTGGACTACGCGCTGTTCGTCGTGACGCGGTTCCGTGAGGCGCTGCACCAGGGCCAGGAGCCGGAGAAGGCGGTGGTGACCGCGATGAGCACCGCGGGCCGGACCGTGATGATCGCCGGCACGACCGTGATCATCGGGATGCTTGGGTTGCTGGTCCTGCGCCAGTCGCTGCTCAACGGGGTGGCCATCGCGGCGGCGGCCACCGTGGGCATGGTCCTGCTCGGCTCGCTCACCCTGCTCCCGGCCCTGCTCGGCTTCACCGGCACCCGGCTGGCCAAGCCGTCACGGCTCCGGCTGCCCCGGTGGCGGGGCGGCCGCCCGGCGAGCGCACCGGCCGGCCGCTGCCGCCGTCCCGCCGCCGAACGGTGGGCGGGCGTGATCCAGCGCCGGCCCCTGCTGGCCGCGCTGCTCTGCCGCGGGGCTGATCCTGCTCCTCGCCACGCCGGCGCTCAGCATGAAGCTGAGCATGCGGATGAGTCCACCCAGGCCCGCGGGACCATGGGCTACTCGAGCTACGCCACGATGGCCCGGGGCTTCAGGGCCGGGTTTCGACGCTCCGCTGGTCGTGGCGGCGGCGCTGCCCTCACCGCCAGCACGACCCGGCTGGTCCACGCGATCGCGGGAACCCCCGGCGTCGCGCGGGTCGGCCCCGAGCTGGGTCAGCCCCGACGGCCAGGCGGCACTCATGATCGCCTACCCGAGCACGGGCGAGCAGGACGCGGCCACCAACGTCCTGGTCAACCAGATGCGCACCTCCGTCATCCCGCACGCCACAGCGGGGACCGGGATCCGGGCCTACCTCACCGGGCCGAAACCCCGGCAACGTGAGCTTCGCCAACATCGTGGGGCAGCGCCTGCCCTGGCTGATCGGCGTGGTCGTCGCGCTGTCCATGCTGCTGCTGGTGGTCATGTTCCGCTCGGTCACGGTCGCGGTGAAGGCGGCGCTGATGAACCTGCTGTCCATCTCCGCCGCGTATGGCGTCCTGGTCGCCATCACGCAGTACGGCTGGCTCGGCCATCTCTTCGGCTTCCCCGAGAAGATGCCGGTGACCACCTGGGTGCCGATGTTCCTGTTCGTGATCCTGTTCGGCCTGTCCATGGACTACGAGGTGTTCCTGCTCTCCGCATCCGCGAGTCCTACGACGCGACCGGCGACAACGCGGCCTCGGTCGCGACCGGGCTGGCCCGGACGGCCCGGGTGATCACGGCGGCAGCAGGCGGCCATCATGGTGGTGGTCTTCCTGTCCTTCGTGCTCGGCGCGAACGTGTCGGTGAAGCAGGTCGGCCTCGGGCTGGCCGTGGCGGTGCTCATCGACGCGACCGTGGTCCGGATGGTCCTGGTGCCCGCGGTGATGGAACTGCTGGGCCCGGCGAACTGGTGGCTCCCCCGGCCGCTCGCCCGCATCCTGCCCACGACGCCCCCCGTGAGGGCGAGCCCCTGGCCGACACGCGGGCTCTGGTCTCCGCGGCGGATGTCCCGTCGGACGGCTGAGGCCTCGCGGGAGGAGGACGCCCGGCGCCACCGGATCCGGTGGCGCCGGGCGTGGCCTTTTGGGGCCATTTCTGGCCTATCGGCCAATCGCACGATCGTATTCCCGGCCTGGTGAATTCTTTACTCGACCATGATCGGTTTTCCCATTCGCAGAGTTGGTAAGTTACCTGTGGCGCGGCAGAACGGACGTGCCACATGTCCGATAATCCCGGACCGAGCGAAGGATTGGCCGATGTGGGAGAAATGCATCGTCGGGTGCGGCGAAGGCCTTCTCGCCGGGGACGCGTCTTGCGGTAATTGCGGGACGGCCGCCAGTACACCGGCCGTCCCCGCCGCACGGGAGCCTGACGGGTTAGAGTCGGCCCCCCTCACCGCCTCCGGCCCCGGCCAGGCCCAGGTCCGCATCATCCCGGCCGCCCACCACACCGGCGCACACGGAGCGGGCTTCCCGCGGCAGTCCCTGCCCGGGGCGGAGCAGGACGGCGCAGGAGAACACGGCGGCACTGGACGGCCCGGCCCGTCCCCCGGCGGCGGCCCCGCCAGCGGGAACTGCCCGGGAGAACGGCACGACCCCGGAACGATGGCCCCCGCCACGATGGCTCCCGGCACCATGCGCACCCACCGGCACGATGACCCCCGGCGCCATGGCTCCCGGCGCGATGGCACACGCGCGCCCGATGACCCGGGGCGCGGGAACGGTGCAGCCTCGCGGGGCGGTGCGGTCACCGCAGGGATTGGGCACCGGCGCCCGCACGGGGCACCGCGGACGAGAGCGGGCCCGGCACGGGGGGGACCCACCCGGCACACGGCGGCGCGGCTGTTCCGGGCCCATGACCCTGGACCCCGTCCGCAACCCCCGCTACCTGATGTGCGTGCTCCGCCAGGCGGGCGTATTCACCGGCCTCTACCTGCTCATCGAGACGGTCCTTCTGCTGGGCCTCCTGGTCAGCGCCGGAGCCGGGACGAGACTCGGCCCAGCCCTCAGGGTGGAACTCAACAGCCTCTGGCTGATCGCTCTGGTACTGGCCATCCCGTTCTGGCTGATCCCGGTCCCGGCCTTGCTGGCCGAATGGAGCCGGGTCCTGGAGCAGGGCGCCGATGCCACCAAGACGGCGTTCGAGCACATCAATTCCGCATTCCAGGCTCAGGGCACTCCGGTCGATTCACTGCGAGTGCGGGCCGCCTCCCGGCGTGAGAAGGAGATCGTGAATACCTGGAGCTGCGCCGCGACCATTTCAGCGGCTACATCTCATGTTTTGGGCATGGGCACGACTTGTACGTGGGCTGGACCTTCTGGCTGCACATGTCCCCCTTGCGGCTGCTGATGATGATCATCGGCCGGAATTTCCAGGATCTGACCAGACGGGGCGACGGGATCCGGCGCTCGCTCCGCCTCGAGTCCACCCGGGCGCTGGTCGCCGCGATGCACGGGGCCACGCTGGCCGGGATCGAGGCGGCCAGCTGCGAACGCGACCCGGCCGCCCCGCAACCTCTCAGGGAGACCGCCATCGACATGCACGTCAAGCTGGGCTGACGCCGATGAGATTCTGCACGAAATGCGGATCCCGGTCAGCGGCATGCTGCGCTACTGCACGCGTTGCGGAGCGCAGATCAGTGCGGCGACGCCGCCTCCGGCCGAGGCCAGTGCCGCGGAGACCAGCACCGCTGCAGCCAGCACCGCCGGAGCCAGCACCGCCGGAGCCAGCACCACTGAAGCGGTCACCGCCGCAACGAGCACGGGTGGCGCGGGCACGGCTGCAACGGGCGCGGGTGGAACCAGTGCTGATCAGGTCAGCACCGGCCAGGCCACCACGGTCCAGGTCAGGCGTGGCCAGGCCACCGCGGTCCAGGTCAGCACCGGGGCCGGCACGTCCCCGACGTCCCCGCCCTCCCTGGAGGCCCCGGACCATCCGGACCCGCACCCGGTCGTCCCCGCCCAGGCGGGCGTGGCCGGTGCCGGCTTCGCCGACAGCCCGCCCGGCCAGCCGGCTCCGGCCTTGGCTGCTGATCCGCCCTGGGCTGCTCCGGCCTGGGCCGCCGCATCCGCGGAAAGCTTCTCCCGGCAGGCGGCTCAGGATGACCCCGCAGTCGATCAGGATTCCGCAGATCAGCCTGCCGCAGATCAGCCTGCCGCAGACCAAGGTGTCTCGGATCAGGCCGCCCCGGATCAGGCCACCGCAGACCAGGGTGCCGTGGATCAGGCCGCACATGACACGGCCCTGACTCCGCCCACCGCACATGACACGGCCCTGACTCCGCCCACCGCACATGACACGGCCCGACTCCGCCGACCGCACATGACACGGCCGTGAAGCCGCCCACCGCGGGTGAGCCCGTGACCAACGCCGGGGACAGCCCGGCCCCGCCGGGGACGGTACCAGCCCCCAGCATCACCGGGGGATGGCACCGAGCCGCTCACGCTGGTCCGGATCGGCGCCGAGCCCGATCCCGAGCCGTATCCGGAAGACCGGTGGATTCCCGGCAGCCGGCGGCCGGAACGGCGGGTGCTCGTCATCGGCGTGGTCGTGATCGCCGGCCTGCTCGCCGTCGCCTCCACCGCCTGGCTGGTCGGCACCAACCAGCCCCAGGCCGGCGGCGCGCACGGCAGCCAGGTTTCCCAGCCCAGCCAGCTGGGTTCCGGCCACGCGCAGCCCAGCCAGGCGCTGTCCGGCCATCCCGCGCCCAGCCTGGCGCCCACCAGCCAGCCAGCGCCCGCCCAGACCAGCACGGGCCAGGCGCAGCCAGGTCAGAGCGGGCACAGCCGGAGTGGGCACAGCCAGGTCGGCAGCGGCCAGCACGCAAGCGGCCGGAGCGGCACCGGTCGCAGGGGCACCGGTCGCAGCAGCGCCAGTTCACACCAGCACCGGTCACACGAGAAGCCCGCACCCGGGATCGGGCCAGGCTGGCAGGCATCACCCGGGATCGGGCCCGGGATCCGGCCAGCCCGGAACGAGTGGCACGGGGACCGGTCATGCGGGCCCGGGCCAGACCGGGCCCGGGCAGTCCGGTTCAACCCCGGCGGGCCCCGGGCAGCCCGGTTCAACCCCGGCCGGCCCCGGGCAGCCCGGTTCAACCCAGGCCGGCCCCGGGCAGTCCGGTTCAACCCCGGCGGGCCCTGGGCAGCCCGGTTCAACCCCGGCGGGCCCCGGCCAGTCCGGTCACTCTGGTTCAGGCCGGTCGCAGCCCGGCCGGACCGGAACCGTCCGCGGCACCACCCCCGCCGCCCCGGCCCCGCACCCACGCCGGTCACCTCCCGCGCCGGGGCGCGGCGGCATGCCCCCGGCACTCCGCCCACGGCATCGTGTCGATCGGGCCCAGCCTGGCCGGCCGGGCGGGCGTGGCGCGGGTCACCGCGCTCCTGGACCGGTACTTCGCGGCGGTCAACCACCGCGCCTATCGGGCCTATGCGCGCCTCTTCGCGCAGCGGCGCCAGCTGACCCCGCGCGAATTCGCGTGGGGCTACCAGACCACTCACGACTCGAACGCGGTGCTGGCCGGTGTCGCCCCGCTGAAAGGCGGGCTGAAGGCCACGGTGACCTTCACCAGCCACCAGGATCCCGCTGGCAGCCCCGACCACTCCAGCTGCATCGACTGGAGGATCACCCTGTTCCTGCACCGGCGGCCCGGTGTACCTGATCGGCATGCCGCCGGCAGGCTACCGGGCCGGCCTCCGGGCGTGCCGCTTCGCCTCCGGCACCCCGCCCAGGGAACTCCGGCCAGCAGCATGCCCGGCACCCGCGTTCCCGGCGCGACGCATCCAGGCACAGCGGTTCCAGGCACAGCGGTTCCAGGCACAGCGGTTCCAGGCACAGCGGTTCCAGGCACAGCGGTTCCAGGCACAGCGGTTCCAGGCACAGCGGTTCCAGGCACAGCGGTTCCAGGCACAGTGCTTCCAGGCACGGGGGTTCCAGGCACGGGGCTTCCCAGCGCAATCGACGCGTGCCCGGACCCGACGACGAAGCGCGACTTCACCCCGTCCTCGACATCCACATCGGCATCGTCAGCTCGAGCCTCGGCGGCCACGGCTCCGACGCCTGCCCCGACAGCGAGACCTTCTCCTGCCCCGGCGGCGCGACCAACACGACCAACAACGACACGGGCCACCTCGTCTCGCGCCTCGATCCGTGCACCGGCGGCACGGTCCCGACGTACCAGGGCCAGGGCTTCCTCGCCTGGGATCCGACCAGGGGAAGGACAGCCCGCCCGGCGAGCCGAACATCGGCGCCGTCAACATCGACGTGACCACCGGCAACGTGACCGACGGGCACGCCGGGCCTCATCCCCAACTTCAAGGACCTGGTGCTCGGCACCGGCCAGATCGGCTGCGGCTACGAGTCCCAGATCGAGAGCTGGTACCGCTTCCTCGTCGATCCCGACCCGTACCAGACCATCACGGTCGACGCGCACGGGCGCGGCCAGCCCGCAGGGCATCGACGACGCGCTGCTCCAGCAGCGCAAGGACTTCCTCCGCCCGAGCTCGCTGCTCGCGATCATCGGCGCTCACCGACGAGAACGACTGCTCGGTCAAGGAGTACGGGCAGTTCTACTTCGTCGACCAGCAGCGCGATCCGACGAACCCCAACAAGAACTTCCACCTGCCCAAGGCGCGCAGCGAGTGCGCGACGAACCCCGAACGACCCGTGCTGCCGCTCCTGCGGGCAGGACCAGACGGGCTGCCCGGCCGACCCGAGCTGCGCCGGGCTCGCTCGACGCCAAGACCGACGACGTGAACCTGCGCTGCTGGGACACAAGCGCCGCTTCGGCATCGACTTCCTCTACCCGATCGATCGCTACGTGATTCAAAGAAGCCTCCATTCAGCTGCGAGACGGCATAATCATAGCGCTCTTCGGGCGTGACGAACTCCAGGCCGCGCTTGTTGATTTGCCGCCGGCAGGTCTGAATGTACATCCGGCAGCGCTCGACAATCTCAGGCGGCGCCGTAGACAGTAGCTTTTCGAAGGCGGCCAACGCCTTATCGAACTTGCCCTGCTGCACGAGCAACACGGCGGCCTGATAGTGCTGGAACGCAGCCGAATTGGAAGCGGAGACAGGACCGCCGGACTTGGCAGCCACCGAGGGAGTTTTTTTGCGGCCCGTCGCCGCCGATCTAGCCTCTTGCGTCATTATTTTGCCATCGGTGCAGTTTCCGCAGACCCGTGAAGGATGCCTTCGAGACTTGCCTGAAACCCTGCGCCTGAGAATTGCGTCGCTTGAGCCACTTTTATACCCACTGTACCGGCCTACGTCAAATGCCGGTCAACGCGGTTGAGTAAGGATACGCCCTTCACATGCCTTTCCGATAGATTGAAGGATTGAGCGAAGGGTCGTTGTACATCTTCAACTGGCGATAGATCTTGAAGCGCTTTGCGCCTGCCAGCGACTCACGCCACAGGGCATCCAGGCAGGCCGCGAGGTCGGCACGCTGCTCCTCGAGCGTGGCGAGCCGGTCCTTGTTCCTCGCCGCGTGACCTGAAGGAGCGCTGGTTCTCTCTGCCTCTTCGCGCGTGTGGTAGATCTTGAGCGCCTGGATCGACAGCCGGTCGATCATCAGGCCCGGCGACTCAGAGTGGAGGGCAGCAGCCGGATTGGGCAGGCTCCGCTGGGCGAGCCAAGTCAACAGGAGGCAGTCGAGGTTTTCCGCCCGATCGTTGCGCAACTGGTTTGTGACATCGATGCGGCGTTTCACGTCGGCCAGCGCGGCATCTGTGGCGCCCGGGGTCCGGGCCTCATCCTCGATATGCCAGAGATCGAAGTTGGCGCGATGCTGCTGTGCCACCTGGGCGAGGAAGATGGTTTCAGCGTCCTGGTGTTCATTCTCGACTGGAACGCTTCCGCAGTCCTTCGCAGGGGGCGACGTGTGCCACTCGGCCGTGAGTTTGTCGTGCAGTTGAAGAAGGGCAGACGCCGAAAGCATCGAGCTCGTTCCTTTGGAGAGATTGCGGTTCTGCCGCAGCGTCTATGGTAGAACTATCTTCGTCCCGCGCCAACTCTGGGAGGCGGAATGCCGGAGCGATTCCTCTGCATTGCCAGCTACGAAAAGGGGCAGGATTTTCTGCGCCAGTGCGCCGCGCTCGGCGTGAAGCCCACTCTACTCACCGTCGACAAGCTTCGTGACGCCGATTGGCCGCGCGACGTTCTCGACGATCTTGCAACGATGCCTGAATCGCTGAGCCGCGAGCAGATTCTCAACACCGTTTCCTGGATGGCGCGTGGGAAGCGCTTCGATCGCATCGTGGCCCTCGACGAATTCGACCAGGAGACGGCGGCTCTGGTGCGCGAACACATGCGCTTGCCGGGCATGAATGTGAGCACCGCAAATTGTTACCGAGACAAACTCGCCATGCGTACGACCGCCCGCAAGGCGGGGTTTCTGGTACCGGAGTTTTGTCGGGATCTTCTTCTACGACGACCTGCGCGCGACCATGGATCGCGTGCCGCCACCCTGGCTGCTGAAGCCCCGCGCAGAGGCCTCGGCGCTCGGCATCCGCACAATTCACGAGCCGGAGCAGTTGTGGCGTGCCCTGGACGAGCTGGGCGACGAGCAAAGCCGTTTTCTTCTTGAGCAGTTTGTTCCCGGAGAGATTTTTCATGTCGATTCCGTCGTGAGCGAATCGAAAGTCGTGTTCTCGGTGGCGCATCAATACGGTCGTCCGCCGATGCAGGTAATGCATGAAGGCGGAGTCTTTACTACGCGCACGGTCGACCGCAATAGTGAGGAATGGCGGAAGCTCACAGAACTGAATGCCCGCCTGGCGCCTGCTCTCGGCATGGTGCACGGTGTCACGCACGCCGAGTACATCCGCGGGCACGCCGATGGCCGGTTCTATTTTCTGGAGATTGCTGCGCGTGTAGGGGGCGCCTTCATCTCCGATTTGGTGGAGAGCGCGACCGGAATCAATCTGTGGAAGGAATGGGCGAAGCTTGAAGTCGCCGATCTGCGCGGCGAGCCCTATCTTTGCCCGGAGTCGCGAGCCGACTATGCGGGCAGCGTTTTGTGCCTTTCCAAGACGGCCGAGCCGGACACATCGAGCTTTGACGCGCCAGAGATTGTCATACGTCTGAAGAAACATCATCACGCCGGGCTGATCGTGCGCTCGCCGCGGCCCGAGCGGGTTGCAGAATTGCTGGATCAATACAGCGCCGGGTTTGCCGAGAAGTTTCTAGCCAAGCTGCCGCCGCCGTTGAAGCCGACGGCGTAGGGCTTTCTCGCTGTATTGGATGACTTCTTGCGGTACCGCGAGAAGGATCGGTGGAGCGAGGCCGGCGATCGCCGCGACCGTACAATCGAAGCGGGAGAGAGCATGGAATTATCGGGGCAATATCCTCATCGGCGTTGGAATCCCCTGCGACAGGCGTGGGTGCTGGTTTCACCGCACCGAACGCAGCGACCCTGGCAGGGCGAGGTTGGGCAGACAGCGACGCCGTCGGGCGTGACCTACGATCCGCAGTGCTATCTGTGCCCGGGCAACCAACGTGCCGGGGGAGCGACGAACCCCGCCTACGAATCGATTTTCACTTTTGTAAACGATTACGCGGCGCTGCTGCCGGATGCGTCGGCAGAAATCGGCAGGTCGAGCTCACCGCTGCTGATTGCCGAGCCCGCGCGGGGTCTATGCAAGGTGCTCTGCTTCCATCCCGATCACAGCCTCACCCTGGCGCGCATGACACGGCCTGAAATCCGGCGCGTAGTGGATGCGTGGACGAACGAGTACGAAGCACTGGGACAGATCGACTGGATCCAATACGTGCAGATCTTCGAGAACCGGGGCGCGATGATGGGCGCGAGCAATCCTCATCCGCACGGCCAGATCTGGTCCACCGGATTTGTTCCCGACGAACCGGCGGCGGAGACCCAGGCCCAGCGCGAGCACAGCGATCGAACCGGAGAGTGCCTGCTTTGCAGTTATCTGGCGACCGAGCGGGCCTCGGGCGAACGGATTGTGTTGGAGAACGATTCCTTCGCCGTACTTGTGCCCTGGTGGGCGGTCTGGCCGTTCGAGGTGCTGGTGTTGAGCAAGCGGCATCTTGGTCGACTGCCGGATCTGAGCGCCGATGAGCGCGACGCGCTGGCCGATGTACTGAAACGCCTGACCACGCGCTACGACAATCTCTTTGAGACCAGCTTTCCTTATACGATGGGCTTTCACCAGGCGCCGACAGACGGGCTTGAACATGCGGAATGGCATTTCCATGCGCATTTTTACCCACCGCTTCTGCGTTCCGCCACGGTGCGCAAATTCATGGTTGGTTTTGAAATGCTGGGCATGCCGCAGCGCGACATCACGCCGGAGAGTGCAGCAGAACGACTGCGAGCACTCTCCGAGACGCATTTTTGGCCAAGAGACTAAAGCAGAAATGCGCGAGGCGGTAAAGTGCTTTAGACCGGCTTGCGGACCCGTATGTGCAGGAAGAGCGGGGCCACCACGGTATCGGCAACCGTGGGCACGGCGGCGGCTTGTTCCGCACTCGCTGTGGGCTCACCGAACTTCTCGATGATGAAGTTGGCGGCGCAGATCAGATCGACCCAGCTGCTGAGCGTGCGGTGAAACATGGGCGAGCTAAGCGGATTGGCGCGGGCGATTTTCGGCGGCAATGAAGAAAACAGCCATTCGTTCATTTGCCCGTTCATCGGCTCGAAGTAGCGGCCGACTTCAATGCCGCTGACCTTGCCATCGAGATCGCGCAGCACGCGCCGGTGCGGCGGCGAGAAGCACGGATGAATGATGGAGAACTGGAGAAAGCCTCCGGGCCGTAGCACGCGGGCAGCCTCTTTGAGTGCCTGCCCATGACTGGGCATGTCCATCAGCGACATGAATGCGGTGGTGAAGTCGAAGGTCTGGTTCGCGAAGGGCAGTTCCATTCCATTCGCTTGGCGATAGAGGATGCCGAGCGGCGCCGCATCTTCGGTGGCCTGGGCATGGCGAATGAAGGTTGGCGCGACATCGATGGCTTGCATGCGGGCGCCGAGGCGGGCAAGCTTGCGGGTATTGGCACCCTCTCCGCAGCCAATATCGAGGCCGTTCAGACCGCGGATATCCGGCAGCATGGCAAGGAATGCCGGTGTGTTTTGCTTATCACGGTAGACGTCGTATCCCGCGCGCACGAAGCGCGTCCATGTTTCCGCATTGGCTTCCCAGTACTGAGCAACGTCGGCGGGCTTCATCTGCGAATACTCCCACGCGCACGGCGGATACGAGGGAACAGGCCGGGTGTTGCCAGGGAAACATGGTGAGCTCGCTGGGACTCGAACCCAGGACCCACGCCTTAAAAGGGCGTTGCTCTACCAACTGAGCTACGAGCTCTTACAAGGGATAAACAGACCTGCAATCAATGAATTAGCAGAACGCCAATCATCGACTCTCTGGCAATGGTAGCATCGGCACTCGATAAAGGCCAGTGCGGTGGACCTCTGCGGTGAGAACTTTACTTTGGTTTCCTGCTCCCCGTCCCGGTGGAACAGCCCACTCCAAGGCTCAGGGGAACAATAGGGCTCGGTGGAACAATAGGTTGTGTGCGAGTTGAAGAAGACCATGACTGGTGAGGATCAGGGATCTGCGCTCGAGAGCGGGACGCTGCGCTTGTGGGTCGCAGACCCCGATGCGCTATTGGCTGACCGAAGCGTCGAGAGAGCTGCTGACGGACTCTCTGCCGAGGAGCGCGCGCGCATGCAGAGCTTGCGCTTCGCTGCGAATCGCCGCGAGTTTGTGGCGGCCCATCTCCTGGTGCGGCATGCTCTTTCTCACGCCGCCGGTCTCGCGCCGCCGGCCTGGCGCTTTCGCGTGAATGAGTATGGAAAGCCTGCGGTTGAGCCTGCCTGCGGAGTGCGCTTCAATTTGTCGCACCGAAAAGGACTCGCTGTCTGCCTGGTTGCCCAGGGAGTCGAGGTGGGCGTGGATGTGGAAGCCGTGGAACGCGGCGCTGAGATTCTTGCGATAGCGGAACAGATTTGTTCTCCGCAGGAACTTGTCCAGCTTGCTCAACTAAGAGAAGACGAGCAGCGCGGCCGTGCCTTGACTCTGTGGACGCTGAAGGAGGCTTACAGCAAAGCACTGGGGCTCGGGCTCTCGCTGCCATTGCAGAAGATATCCTTCGTGTGGAGCGACGAAGAAGGCGTCGGTCTGGCCGATGCGTCCTTGGCGGAGGCGCATGAGCGCTGGCGTTTCTGCGTCATTGATTACTCTGGGCACCGGATTGCGCTGGTCACGGAACTGCTCGCGGAACCGAAGCTGGAACTGTGGGAGCTGGGCTCTCTGGAAGAGCCGCCTACGCGACGGAGACTGTCTCCTGTGCCGGAGTGGTTTCCGTTTGCTGCAGTATCCCGGTGAGGATCTCGCCGACCTTGCGCACCCTCGGCTCCAGAAGAATCGTCATATGATGAGCCTCTACGTCGTGGATATCGAGACCGCCCAGCGCGAGGCTGCTCCAGCCGAGGGTCGGGTCATCGCGCTCACTCAAGCTCACCACGCCGTCAACACCCCGTTCTGATGCGCGAATGAGAATGACCCTTCCGTCATACGGACGGAAGACGTAGCGTTTCAGGGCTTGACCGTGGACATCTTCCATCCATGCATAGCGAAGCCTTACCGGCAGGCGGCGGTGGAGGGCGCGGTAAGCGTCGCCGACGATGCGTTGCGTGCGGTTAAGGCCTACGCGCCGCAGATACTCGTATTTCAGCGCAGCCTTGCGCATCAAGTAGGACGCTCGCTGCTGCCGAAGGTTTTGCCACAGAGCGGAGAGCTGTTCTTCACGAGGGATACGCTTTACACTGCCGGGAACCACGGCATCGATCATGACCAGTAACCCTGGTTCGATGCCTTGTGCCAGAAGCTGATGTGCCATTTCAAAGGCGACCAGGCCCCCGTAGGAAAGGCCGCCGAGGAAGTAGGGTCCGTGCGGAAACGCGGATCGCAGCTCGCGCACATAGGTCGATGCGAGTTCCTCCACGCTGGTGGTGAGCATGTCGTCGCGGTTTGCGAGAGGGGACTGGAAAGCATAGACGGGCTGGTCTGGGCCGAGGGCGCGAGCCAGGGGCTCATAGAAAAGAACCTCGCCGCCGACGGCGTGAATGAAGAAGAACGGCGTTTTCGAACCGTTCGGTTGAATGGGCACGAGGCACGCCGGACCGCTCGGCGTTTGGGCAGCGACGGGTTGGCGCACCTTGCGAATGCGTTCTGCGAGCGATCGGACGGTGCGCGATTCAAAGAGCGCGGCGAGTTCGAGTTCCACCTGGTAGGTGCTTCGAATCTTGGCAAAGAGACGCACCCCGATGAGCGAGTGACCGCCCAGCGCAAAGAAGTCATCGTCCAGCTCGACTCGTTCGATTCCGAGCAGATCTTCGAACCAACCGCGCAAGGTTTCTTCGACGTCGAGAGTCTGGCTGGCAGAGGGTTGGGCGGAGGGCCGGTGCGAGGGAACCGCTTCGCTCAAGGGCGCGCTCTGGGGCGCGTTGTCGATTTGCCGGTTCGTAACGATCAATGCGGATGGAGCTTGGGAAAGCAGGATGCGGGTGAGAGCGCGAACGCCTTCCTGCGGTGAGATGCAGGCCCAGTCGAAGCTCTCGTCCTTGAAGTAAGCACTTGCTTGAGCGGACTGGCCATCCTGGCTCGCTAGGCGGAGTGGATCGCTGATGCGGCGCATCGCGAACCCTTCAATCTCGACCAGCACGCTATCGTTTTCATCGAATAGCGTGATATCGAAGCTGGCCACATCGCCGCGCGCCTGGTTCTCAGGCCGGGAACGCATCTGGCTGAAGAATCTTCCGGGCAATGGGTGATGAATGTCGATCTTCTTGTACGAGAGTGGCAAGTACAGATCGTCCGAAGAGTCGTAGTTCTCGAGCAGATAGAGCGAGCATCCAGTCGCCAGATCGAGTAGTGCGGGGTGCATATGAAAGTTTGCACACTCAGCGATGAAGCGCGGGTCGATCTCGATTTCGGCGCAGCCTTCGTTGTATCCGACGTGCATGCGTTTGAGGCTGCGCCAGCGTGGGCCAAAGTCGAAGAAGCGTTCCTGCTTTGTACGATGATCGGCGTCGAAAAGGATCTCCCGTTGTGTGCAGCGGTCGAGGATACCCTTGCGATCCACGGTTGCGTTGGAGGTTTCCGGCCGGTGAGCAATGCGACCTGTGGCATGTTCGACCCACAGACCATCTTTTGCTCCCTGGCTGTCGTGGGCGGAGACTGAGAACTTGAAGAAGTCTTTGGCGCCGCTGTCGTTCTCCCGCTGAATTCGGACGCGCACCTGTTGCGACTCTGTCTCTGTCACGGCGAATGGCGAAAGGAAGAACACATCGCGAAATTCGATGGGGCCGTTTCGGACTGCGTCGGCCAATGTGCCCGCGGCCAGCTCAAGATAGCCGGTGCCGGGAATGAGCGCTTTTCCAGTCTTCAAACGATGTTCGCTGAGCAGCCACTGCTGCTTCATCGAGAAGGAGCTCTGCATCACCATTTCGTTGGGTGTGCGCAGCAAGCGCTGCTGGAGGAATGGATGCCGCACCGTAGAGCGCGCTGCCATGCCAACGTCGCTCCAGGCGTCCCAGTTGACGACTGTGACCGGTCCTCCACGGCTGCGCGCAAAGGCATCGAGAAAGGCGTTAGCGGCGGCGTAGTCAACCTGGCCGGCAGGCGGCTGGACGGAGCTAATGGAAGAGAACAGAACGAAGAAGTGGAGTGGCGCGTCGCCGAGGGCTTGCTCGAGTACCAGCGTGCCGCGCACCTTGGGATCAAGAACGCGCGCCGCGGATTGCGGAGTCTTGGAAAGAAGCGGCGCATCCTCAAGAACACCTGCGGCGTGGAAGACGCCATCAATTTTGCCGAACTGTGTCCGTGCCCGCTCGATGACGGCGCGCATCTGCGCCAGATTCGCAACATCGGCTTGCGCGACCATTAGGCCTCCACACCGGGAGCGAATTTCCATCAGCTTGCGGAGAGTGGTTTTCCGTTCTTCAGGCTGGCGCGGATCGTTGACAAGGGATTCCCAATCAGCCTCGGGCGGCGCTCCCGATCGGCTCACCAGAATGAGAGAGGCCTTGAACTCACGCGCCAGGTGCTCGGCCAGTGTCAGGCCAATTCCTCCAAGGCCGCCCGTGATGAGATAGACACCGCTCTGTTCGAGACGTGGCCGCTCCGGTACGTGCGCGAGGTCGCATTCCACATTCGTTTCAATGAAGCGGTTGCCTTGGCGATAGGCCACAACTCCTTCGTGGGCCGCGCCGATTTCCGCGATCAGCTGAGTAGCGCACACATCGATGCCGCTCTTTTCCAGATCGAAGTCGATCGAGGCTGCACGGATGCCGGGCAGTTCCTTGGGTAGTACACCGGCTGGGCCGAAGAGCACGGCGCGTGCCGGATCATGCACGGGCTCGCCGTCGATCGACTGCAGTCCATTGGAGACGAACAGGACGTTGGCGTGAGCAATGTCGGCTCCCGCCATTGCCTGGGCAAGAAAGAGAGGACTGTAAAAGCTAAGCTCCAGTGTTTTCTCGAGAGACAGCGCATTGCCCGGAGACGTCACGGACCAAAGGTGCAGGAAGGAGTCGGGAGCTTCTCCGGTGCGGCGAAGGTCGGAGAGCAACGAATCATAATCCTCGCGCATGCCCGGTCGCATCATGTAGTGGCGACTCTTGATCCGCTTGAATCGTGAACCCTCTTCGACCAGGATCACTTGTTGGTTGTTGCGTCGCAGCTGCGAAGCGATGCGTTCGCCGAGGCCAATGCGATCGAGAAAGATGACCGTGCTGACGGATTCATGCACAGAAGATGCTGAGAGGGGAGCAGGTTTCCAGGAGCGCCGATAGAAGTGCGGGCCAGCGTGGACTGGAAGGGAGGCTGCGGCAGTCAAATCTGGCGATGGGGCCGATGCGACGCGGTCCGGCTCGACCCAGAACCGCTGGTGCTCGAAGGGGTAGGTCGGCAACGAGAGGCGGCGCACGGAATTCGTTGCGTGCAGCTTCGCCCAATCGATCTCAGAGCCGGCCACCCAAAGCTGGCCGAGCGCTTGCAATGCGCAGCGAAGCGCGGAGACGTTCTCGCGAGGATGGGGAAGCGACTGGAACGCTTTGACGGTTCGACCGCCTTGCGATCGCGCCAGGCTGGTGAGAGTGTTTCCCGGTCCAGCCTCAAGAAGAATCTGTTCCGGGGAGTGCAAGAGTTTTGCAAGGCAATCGGAGAAGCGCACTGTCTGACGAATATGGCGCGCCCAATACGCGGGGTCGGTTGCTTCTTCAGGCTTGATCCACGTACCACTCACGTTGGATAGACAGGGACGAGTAGGAGCATGCAATTCAATCCCACGGAATTGATCCTCGAACGTGGCGAGAACGGGGTCCATCATCGCGGAGTGAAAGGCATGCGATGTGTGCAGGCGCCGGCAGGGGATGGACTGGCCGGAGAGAGATGCTTCGAGCGCGGCGATGTCGGCAATCGGACCGGAGACAACACTCAATTCAGGATTGTTGATGGCCGCGAGCGAGAGTGAAGGCGGAAGCTTCAGCTTGTCTGCGGGCAACGGGACGGCGAGCATCGCGCCCGTGGGCAGGTTATAGATCAGGCGACCGCGCAGTGCGACAACGCGAAGGGCATCTTCAAGCGAGAACACGCCGGCGAGGCAGGCGGCCACGTATTCGCCGATGCTGTGGCCAACCATCGCAGCGGGCTCGATCCCGAGGGACATCCACCATTGCGCAAGCGAATACTCGATTGAGAAGAGCGCAGGTTGCGTCAGCCATGTTTCGTTGAGCCGCTCAGTTGCAGTGTCCTTCTCCTGGTCCGCCGGATAGAGCGCCTCAACGAGATCGATGCCGATATGCGGTTTGAGAAGGCTCGCACATCGATCCAAGGTGTCGCGGAAGACCGGCTCGTTGTTGTAAAGCTCGCGACCCATGTTGACGTATTGCGCGCCTTGTCCGGAAAAAAGGAAGACGATGCGTGGCTGGGTTCGAGCGGCAACGCCAGCCGCACCGATCTTGGCCGCAGCTTCAGGAAGCGTCGCAATCGCATCGGGATTGTTGTCGACGACGAGCGCGCGGCGATGCGGAAACGCCTGGCGTCCAAGCTGACAGGTGAATGCCACGTCCGCAGGGTCTAGTTCAGGATGCGCTTTGAGGTGGGCCACGAGATTGGCAAGCGCGCGGTCGGCGGCGGCCTCTGATTTCGCGGAGACAGTAAGCAACTCGGATGGTTTTGCACGCCGCGACAGATGCGGTTGCGGCGGCTCTTCAAGCACCACATGGACATTGGTTCCACCGATGCCGAGGGAAGTAACACCGGCTCGGCGGGGGGATCCGCTGGAGGGCCAGTTGAGAAGCTTGTCGTTGACGAAGAACGGCGTCCCGGTCAAATCGATGCGAGGATTAATGGCCTTGAAGTGGAGAGTCGGCGGAAGCTTGCGATGTTCGAGCGCCAGCACGGTCTTGATGAGGCCGGTCACGCCCGCGGCTGCGTCCAGGTGCCCGACATTCGATTTGACTGACCCGATGGCGCAATGGGAGGGCTTGCCGGCGGATTTTTGAAATGCCTGCGTGAGGGCGCGGAGTTCGATTGGATCGCCCACGATGGTACCGGTCCCATGCGCTTCGACATAGGAGATTTCGTCGGCGCGGACTCCGGCAAATTCCAGCGCCTCTTCGATGACCTCGATCTGGCCTTCGACGCTGGGGGCAAGGTAGCCGACCTTGCGCGCGCCATCATTGTTGATCGCGGAGCCGAGGATGATGGCGCGAATGTTGTCTCCGGCTTCGAGCGCATCTTCAAGGCGGCGGAGCACGACGATGCCAACCCCGTTGCCGAAGACGGTACCGCTCGAGGATGCATCGAAAGAACGGCAGTGGCCATCGCGGGAAAGGATCTCGCCTTCGCGGTAGAGGTAGCCCAGGCCGTGCGGGACCTCGATGGTGACGCCGCCGGCGAGTGCCATGTCGCAGGCGCAATCAAGCAATGTCTGGCAGGCAAGGTGAACCGCGACCAGCGAAGTGGAGCAGGCAGTCTGCACATTGATGCTGGGTCCGCGCAAATCGAACTGATACGACACGCGGGTGGCAAGAACGTCTTTGTCGTTTCCGGTTTGCTTCAGCTGAAAGAGGCCGGCTTCTTCGCGCATGCGCCGATTGGCGAGCAGATGGTGGATGAGGTAGGTGTTGAGGCCGGAACCTGCGAAGACGCCGATCGACCCTTGAAAGCGCTGGGGTGGATACGCGGCGTCCTCGAGTGCTTCCCACGCGCATTCGAGGAAGTGCCTGTGCTGGGGATCCATGATGGAAGCGTCGCGCGGGCTGAGGCCGAAAAAGGCGGCATCGAAGAGGGGCACGTCGTCGAGCAGAGAGGTTCGCTTGACGTAGGCCGGATTGGCGAGCTCGTCTGCCGTTGCGCCCGCGGCGCGCAGTTCGGCGTCGGTGCAGTCGCGGATAGACTCGACGCCATCGCGCAGGTTCTGCCAGAACTGAGCGACAGTGCGAGCCCCAGGAAACCTGCCGGCCATGCCAACGATCGCGATCGCAGTGCTTTTCATGTGGTCCTCAATGCTGCATGGCCATACGGCGTCGCTGGGCCCGGTCTGAAGTCTGACTCTGCCGGCTCGCACCGGCCAGATGGGTTGCTAGCGTGCTCACGGTGGAGAACTGAAAGAGATCGACCAAATCGAATTCATGGCCGAGCACTTCCTGCAACCGCGCGTGGACCTCGGCGACAGTGAGGGAGTGCGCACCCAGATCAAAGAAGTTGTCGTTGAGTCCGACCGCGGGCAGGCCGAGCGCGTCCTTCCATGCATTCGCGACGAGCTGCTCCATCGCGGTAACGGGCAGACTGGCGCTCGTTCCCTCTGAAGCAGGCGCGGGCGGAGGAAGTTGCAGCAGGGCCTTGCGATCGATCTTGCCGTTGTCAGTCAGCGGCAGTTCGGGGAGAAAGACGATGTTCGACGGAACCATGAAGTCGGGCAACCTGGCTGCGAGAGTGTGGCGCAGATTGGCCGCGGCATTCTCTCCCACTGCCTCGGCAACGACGTAGGCCACCAGGCGCATGTCATCTTCGCGGTCTTCGCGCAGAACGACGACGGCTCTCTGGACGCCGGGGCACTCCTCGAGGACGGCCTCGATCTCTCCGGGCTCGATGCGGTGCCCGCGCAGTTTGATTTGATAGTCGACGCGACCAAGAAACTCGATGTTGCCGTCGGGACGCGCGCGGACCAGGTCGCCGGTTTTGTAGAGTCGAGTGGCGCTGAGAGAGGGAATCGAAAGGAATCGCTCAGCGGTCAGGTCGGGCCGATTCCAATAGCCGCGTGCCACGCCATCGCCGGCAATATAGAGCTCTCCAGCGTCGCCCGGGGCAACCGGCTTATGTTCGGGATCGAGGATGAAGATCTGGGTGTTGAGGACGGGACGGCCAATCGAAATGGTTGCACCGATTTCGTCGATGCGGCCGCAGGTGGACCAAATTGTCGTCTCGGTGGGCCCATACATGTTGTAGATGTCGCCCTCGAAAACCTGGCGCAGGTGGCGCACGAGCGACGCCGGGACGGCTTCGCCCCCAAGCAGAATCTTTCGCAGCGATCCAAGGGCAACGAAGGCGCGCTGATCCAGCATCAGGATGCGGGCAAGGGAAGGAGTCATCTGGAGATGAGTCACGTTGTGGCGCGCGATTTCATCGGCAATCGTTGCGTAGCCTTCGTCTCTGTGAAGGACGACGGTGAATCCACGGGTCAGAGTCCAGAGCAGCTCCAGTACGGAAATATCGAACGACACACTCGTGACCGCGAGCCAAACGCTGGGTTCGTCTCCGATCGCCTGATCCATGGCCGCGAAGAAATTGAGGACGTTGCGATGCTCGACCATCACCCCTTTGGGTTTGCCTGTGGAGCCGGAGGTGTAGATGACATAGGCCAGATCGCGGCCCACGGCGCAGGCGCGAACTCGGCGCTTGTTCGATTCCAAAAGAGGCAGATCGTCGACATCGAGCACGCTCGGGAGAGTCCCGATCGACGAGAGGCTTTGCTCGGTTTGCGCGTTGGTCAGCACAACCGGCATCGCTGAGTCCTCGATGATCCAGGAGAGCCGTTCTGCCGGATAGTGTGGGTCAAGGGGCACATAGGCGCCGCCTGCCTTGAGGATACCGACCAGGCCAATGATCAACGCGGCGCGGCGGTCCATTGCGATGCCGGTCAATGTGTCCGGCTTGACGCCCAAACTTTGAAGGTATTCGGCGAGTCGATCGGAGCGTTCGTCCAGCTCGCGATAGGTGAGTGAGGCGTCGTTTGCGATCACCGCGATGGTGTCAGGGGTGAGCGCGGCCTGCCGCGAGAAGAGGGCGGCGATCGTGCTGCTGGCCGGCTGTGCGCCTGCGACGCTCACTTCTTCAGTCGTTGGCGCGAGTGACATAAAAGTTCTCCAGAAAAAGAAACTCAATGCCTGTTCCAAGGTAGGTACAGACGGCCTCTTCGGGTGTGTTCACAATGGGCTGGCCTTTGACGTTGAAGCTGGTGTTCAGAACCATCTGGCTTCCGGTGGCGTCGCCAACCGCCATGAGCAGTTGATGAAAGTCCGGATTGTCTTTTGCCGAGACGGTCTGCAGGCGCGCAGAGCCGTTGACGTGGGTAATGGCGGGTAGTTGCGCGCGCGCTTCAGGGCGCACATCGACGATGCTGATCATGTATGGAAGCTCGGTGCCGGGCGCGACTTCGAACCAGCGATGGGCCTGTTCGACTGAGCAGGCCGGAGCGAAAGGCCGAAATGCTTCGCGCTTTTTGACCATGGCGTTGATGCGATCGCGCATGGTGGGACGGCGCGGGTCGGCAAGGATGCTGCGATTGCCGAGCGCGCGCGGACCATACTCCATGCGTCCGCGCGACCAGGCGATGACGCGCCCGTCGGCAATCAGCCGGGCGGCGCAGGCGCAGGTTTCCTCAAACGAGTCGAAGCGCTTCCATTTGATTCTTCCGTCGAAACGCCGCAGGGTCGCTTCAATTTCTTCCGCGTCGTAGCTGGGACCGAACAACGGAACAGGGAAGCGTTCATTTCGAATCTTTCCGGTGAGGGACGCGCGATAAAGGGCAGCTCCGAATGCCGAGCCATCGTCGCCTGCGACCGGCTGTACGTAGACCTCGTCGAACAGTCCGGAGCGAAACAGCTTTCCGTTTGCGGTGCAATTGAGAGCGACTCCGCCGGCGAGTGCAAGCCTTCGCAAACCGGTTTCGCGCGCAAAGTGCTCACAGATGTGCATCACTACGCGTTCGAGACACTCCTGCAGCGCGGCAGCAACATCTTCATGAACGGAATTGACCGATTGCGTTGTAGACCGCCGGGGAATCAGGTGTTGATCGAGATAGGCGCGCGTGGCGAGGTAGTGCTCGCGCTCTGCCCGCGACTGATTCAGCTTGAGGATCGGGATGCGGATGGATCCGTCGTCTCGAAGTTCGACGGCCTTCTCAAAGAACGGACGAAAGCGTGCCGGATCGCCGTAAGGGGCAAGGCCCATGATCTTGTATTCGTCTGAGTTGAAGTCAAAACCAAGATGCAGAGTAACCAGGGAATAGAGAATGCCGATTGAGTCGTTGGCTCCAATCGTACGCAGCTTATCCAAACGGCCATCGTGAAAGTCGTAGACGGTGAGGCTCTCCACTTCGCCCATGGCATCGTTCACGATTACCAGACATTCGTCCCAACCGGAGGTGTAGGCTGCGCTGGCGGCGTGCGCCAGATGATGCCCGACGGAAACAACTTTTTGATCGGGAAACCCGGGGAGATCGCGGTGCACTTGCGCGAGAAGGGCATCGCGCGAGAAGACCTGGTCATAGAGCGCGGCCGAAGCATCGTCTTTGAGATAGAGGGCGTGGTATGGCTCGTAGTTGAAGCCGTGCGCGATCTCATCGATGTCAGAGAGCGCAAGGCCCGCCTCGGTCAGGCAAAACTGGATGGCATCGACCGGAAAATGGCCGGTGTGCTTCTTGCGGCTGAAGCGTTCCTGCTCAGCAGCAGCAATCAGTTTTCCATCGATCACCAGGGCGGCCGCAGCGTCCATGCCCTGGGTGATCCGATACTCGCGCTCGTCCAGTCCAGGCCAGCGCGCCTGCTTGAACGGAACTGCATTTTCTAATCCGCTGATCCCAACAATCTTCATAACCTTCTCTTCTTGCGGAAAGTGTGAAGTGCCAGATGCAGTGGCCTATCTGCGGGGAATGTTTGTTCAATCGTTGGCCTGATTGTATGTCAGACATTTCTCGTTTTTGGCGTGCTCTCGCATCCCCCGAAAGGTGTAGCAGCAGCGTTGGATGAGCGTCACATGAATCAAATGCGAATCGATGATGCGAGAGACTAACTTTCTCGGCGGGTGCGTTCGCGCTTGCGGTTTCCGGTGAACGATGCCGGGGCCCTGTAGTGATGCGGGTTTACGTCCGCGGAGCGCGCTGCGAATGGCGATATATGCCGGTTTTCGCGGGGCAATTTCGCGGACCGAGTTTCTCCAAAATGGAGTGACTGCAAGGCGCGCGCAGCATTACTTCCGACGATTCGAGATGTTCCTTTGGAGAGGGCAAGAAAATGAGGGGCGCTTCGATTTTTCCGAGGAGAAGGGTGGAATTGCCTTGCGGAGCGCATGGGGGGAGCGTCTGGCGGGTCCGTCGAATAGACAATTCTTGAAATGTTAATAAAATTCATTTTATGTATTGATTTTATTGATAAACAATATTAATGTAGTCTATGAAATTGAGAAAACGGTTAAACCTATGGCTTCTGATTCCAAAGTCGTCTCCGATTGGCAAGATCTGCTCCGCATCACGCAGGGGGCATCGTTGGTGGTCGAGAGGGTCCGCATCCCGGAGAAGCAGATCGCTATCGAAGGCAGTTTCACCCTCCCCCAACTGGCGCGGCTTTCGCTTGAGGATCAGGTGTTTATCGTAGCGTTTCTGCGCTCGCACGGTTCGATCAAGGAGATGGAGCAGATCTTCGGCGTGAGCTATCCGACGATCAAGGCGCGTCTCAACCGCATCGCCGGCCAGCTGGAGTTTGTCGATAACAATCCCTCTCCTTCGCGCGCGGAGGTGCTGGAGCGGTTGAAGGCCGGCGAGATCAGCGCCGCCGACGCGATCCGCGAACTGGAGGCAATGAAATGACTCCAAATATCGCCATCGTTCATGTCGAGAATCCGCACTGGCGGGGTATTCATTTGTGGCTGCCGCTGTTCCTGTTGTGGATTCCATTGATCCTGCTGTCGCCACTGATTTTTCTGGTTGTATTCGCTGTTTGCCTGGCGGGGCGCATTAACCCCTGGCACGCAATTGCCGCCTTCTGGGGATTGGTTTGCAGCCTGCCTGGAACCGACGTGCGCGTATGCGCCGACGGGAACCGGGTTACGGTTCGGATTGTGTGAGGATTGCGATGAATACCGATCGCCGCGTTATTTTGTCGTTGATTGCCCTGGGCCGCATCACTCCGCGAGAAGCGGAGCGCTTGTTAGCCCTTGCGCCCGATGTTGAAGAGAGTCTGCTGCGCCTGGCTCTCTGCCTGGTTTTCGCGCTGCTTGCGCTGCCCCAAATCGTGGCGCTGATTTCGGAAACTGTGCATGCTGCCGTGCGGATGTCGCCAGCCATTTTTTCGGTGGTGCATCACGCCGTGGCCTGCGCTCTAGCAACGGTTCTTGGAGGACTGTCATGAGCGAAAATCGCCGTCAGATTCTGGATATGGTGGCTTCAGGAAAGATCACGGCCGACGAAGCAGACCGCTTGCTGGCCGCGCTGGAGCCGGACAGAACAACAACGCGACGGCCTGAGGAGGCCTCCTTTGCCGGCGCCGGAGCTGCCTCGGGGGAGGGAAAGCCACGCGCGAAATATCTGCGCGTCCAGGTTGAGGCAGATGAGTCGATGACTGGCATGAAAGGGCCCACCACTGTGAATGTGCGTGTTCCCATGCAATTGCTGCGTGCGGGCGTGCGCCTTGCCGGCCTGATTCCCAAGCAGGCGCATGACCAGCTCGATGAGGCGTTCATCAAGCACGGGGTGCCGATTACGTTGTCCCAGATCAAGCCGGAGAATCTCGAAGAGCTGATCGACCACCTTGAGGATCTGACCGTCGACGTTGACGGCAAGGATGGCAACACAACCCGGGTGAAGGTTTTCTGCGAATAGCCGAGTTCTTTGCGCGGCAGAAAACGATGCGCCGGACAACGACGGCGTCAGGCTTTGCGCAGCGGCTTGTGCATCGGAACCACCTGCACGGTGACGTCGCGAATCTGGGAGAGGAACTTGTTCAGCACCGAGCCGCGCAGCAGGATGTCGAAGCGCGAACGGACCGGCTGACCGAAGATGACGTGGGAGATGCTTTCCTGCTGGGCAAAGCGGATGAGCGCATCGGAAACGTTCTTGTCGTGGAGCACGACAACCTGCGCGCCCAGATCGCGAGCCATGCGCTGGTATTCCTCGATGCGCTGCGTCTCTTCCTGGTCCGCCTCGCGCTTGTCCTCGTCGGGCCGCGCCACGTAGACGGCATACCAGTTGGTTGCCAGGCGGCCGGCAACGCGCGATCCCACGCGGATCAGCCGTTCTGTTCCAGGGCGGGTGCTGAGGCAGACCATCACCTTGTCCGGCATCGGCGCCTGTTCCAGGCCTTGAGTACGGCGATAATCCGCGGCGCGCTTGCTGACCTGCTCGGCGGTGGCTCGGAGTGACAGCTCGCGCAGCAGGTTCAGATTGCCTTTGCGGAAAAAGTTGGCGAGCGACTGCTCGACTTTTTCCGGCGCGTAGATTTTTCCGTCGCGAAGCCGCGATCGCAACTCCTCCACCGTGATGTCGACATTGATGACTTCATCGGCCCGCTTGAAAAAGCTGTCGGGCACGGTTTCGCGAATCACGGTATTCGCCGAACGATTCACGGCGTCGTTCAGCGTTTCAAGGTGCTGGATGTTGACGGCGGTCATCACGTTGATGCCGGCGTCCAGCAATTCCAGCACGTCTTCGTAGCGCTTACGGTTCTTGCTGCCGGGCACGTTGGTGTGCGCCAGTTCGTCCACGACCACGGTGTCGGGATGGCGCGCGAGAATCGCATCCACGTCCATTTCTTTGAGGTCGACGCCGCGATAGGGAATCACGCGCAGGGGAATGATCTCGAGATCGCGGATCTGCTCGGCCGTCTCTTTGCGGCCGTGCGTCTCTACCAAGCCCATAACCACATCGACGCCCTGCTTTCGCTTGAGCAGGGCATCGTTGAGCATGTGATAGGTTTTGCCCACGCCGGGCGCCGCGCCGAGATAGATGCGGAGTTTGGCCGGTTCCTGTTGCCGCTCCAATTGGAGTTCTGCCATCAGCCCACCTCGACCGGGTGATGGACTTCTTCGACCACAGCGACGGGCAAGCGTGAAGCGAAAGGTTGTACCGTGGCCCAGGCGGCTTTCGACGGCGATCTGACCGCCGAGGGACTCCACCAGCCGGCGCACCAGCGCGAGACCCAGGCCGGTACCAGAATCGGAACCCGCGTTGAACCGGTCGAAGAGTTTGCCGAGGCGATCGGCCTCAATGCCGCGACCTGAATCGCGCACCGTGAATTGCACAAAGCTCTTGATCTCTTCAGCAGCGAGAAGAATCTCGCCGTCCGCGGGCGTATAGCGGATTGCATTGGAGAGCAGGTTGTCGAAAATGGAGCGGACGGCGCGCTTGTCTGCCTGCACGAACGACAGGTCTGCGAAGGCATTGACCTCGACGCGAATATGCTTTTCCGCGGCCTCCTCGCAAAAGCGATCGCGTGCATCGTTCAGCAAGGGCAGCGGGCGCAGCCGGTCAGGATGCAGCTCGCGCCGGCCCGTGTCGAGTTCCGCAACTTCGATGAGGTCGGTCATCAGGTCATTCAGCTTTTCTGACTCATTGCTTGCGGCGGCCACGAGCTCGGCCTGCAGCGGCTCAAGGGCACCGCCGAAGCCCTGGCCAAGAGCGTAGAGCCCGCGCCGCAGCTGCAGCAGGGGATCGCGCAGTTTGCGGCTGGCCACGGCGATGAACTGCGTCTTGAAGCGGTCGGTATCCTGCAGGGTCGTCACGTCTTCGAGCGTCGTCACGGTGCCGAGGAGCCGGCCGTCGGAATCGCGCATGGGCGTCGTGCGCAGGCGATAGCTGCGATCCTGCTGGCCAATGCGCATCGGCAGAAGCGCAGCGTCGCCTTCTGCGGCTACGGCCTTCTGCATCGATACGGCGTCGCGGATGGCACTCAGAATTTTGTCTCCGCCGGGCGTCGTTGTCAGTGCCATGCGGTCTGTGGCCGCGTCGCCCAGGATCTCGGCGGCTGCCTGGTTCACCTTCAGAACATGTCCCTTGCCGTCGGTGACGATGATGGGCTCAAAGATGGACTGGAGAACGGCATCGGAAAGCTGAAACTCCATTTGCCTGCGGCCGGCTTCGGTGTCGCGCAGATCGCGCAGACGCACGGCGATCCGGTTCAGCTCGCTGGCGATCACGCCGAAGTCGTCGCGGCTGTTCCATTCCACGCGATGTTCCAGATTGCCTTCGGCAATTTTTTTGATATCGCGGGCCAGGATGTGAATGGGCCACCAGACCGAAACGACGGTTCCCACGCAGACCAGCACCGCGGCAAGGACAAAGGCAAGCCCGAGAGGGCCTTCGCCAGCCGCGCCCAGTGCACGGCGCGAGGTGAATGCGAAGCCCGCGGTGAGGGCGGTGAGGCAAATGCAGCCGAGGATCAAACGCTGGGTCAGGTTCAGCATCAACCGGGCTCCGGGCCGGGAATGGTTGCACCATTCATTCTGGGGGAAGTACCCTCATCCCGCAAAATCGAAATGCGGGTGACCCCAAGCGGTACCGGTCATGGAATCTGGCAGACGGCAAGCGTGTCGTTGTGCCAGCGGCAGGCGAGACCGACAGGCGCCGGATACGACACCAGAACCCAGTTGACGCCGAAATCATTTTTGAGGCGTTCGAAGTCTGCGAGGGCGAAATGGTTCCATCCGGCTTGCGCGGTTACCTGCCGATCCCATGCCGGTCCCAGCTCGGGAACCTGGGTCACAACCGCAGTGTCCTTGATGGCGTCGGCGAGCTGGCTGCGTTCGGCCAGGGCGCGGAAGCTGTGGTAGTCCTCGCCCGGCGCGGCCAGATAGTGCGGGTCCATTGCGAAGTACGCGTCGGTCGGTGTATTCATCCGGATCCAGGCAAAGGATTGTAACCACGGATTGGTCGACTTGACGCCAGGCAATTCCAGATGGGGGCTTCCGTCAAACAAGGCGTACTCCGCGGCGAACATGCCAGCGTTGATCAGGAGCAGATAGAGCGGCCCATCTCCACGTTGACGAGCGCAGCAGGTACTTGGCAAGCAGGCAGCCTGCGATCAGCGCCATGAAGAAGTAGATCAGGTGGAGATAACGCATCGGCTGCAGTGGAGTCATCCGCACCAGCGTGGGAGATCCAAGAATGACCATGGCTGCAATCTGCTGAAAGACGCCGTAGGCAAAGATGGCCAGGGCAAAGCGGGCCAGCTTGGTTTCGCCGCGCTTCTCAGCGAAGCGCCAAAGGAGCCAGAAAAGGAAGAGGGGCGCGATTGCGCCCAGCCACTCGTACCAGGTCCAGCGGGAGAGGAAGAAGTAGGAGCGTGTATCGAGGGCCTTGCGCCAGATGGGCGTGGGCGATTCAAAGATCCAGCCCAAGCGGCACGGCGGCGGCCAGGGAACTGCGCAGGGAGCGGAGCCACACATGCACCGGCTCGAGGGTGGCGACGGTGAGGAAGACGCAAAAGGAGACGCCCAGCGCGCCCATGATCGGGTGCAGCACCAGGCTGAGCAGCAGCAGAGGAACCGCCTGCCAGCGCTTGCCGCACAGGATGCGCGAAACAGCGAAGAGAATGATCGCCGTCGCGAGGTTGCGCGGGTGCAGATGTTGATCGGCCAGATAGAGAGCGGTACCCGCAACGGGCAGTGTCAGCATCGCAGTGACCATGGCGACGCCGCCCCAGCGCACCCGGTTCGTCGGCAAAGAGACAGCCGGTGATGCTCCAGCAGCCGGCCATGATCAGTACGATGGTCCCCAACTGCCATAACAGCTCAGTGAATGCGACGGGAATGTGCGTCAATTGGATAAAGCCGGCGACCCACTTGTCGAACATGGTCGCCTGCAGCTGGACCCGGAAGAAATCGGCATCGTGAGGGTAGAGCGCCGGGTTCAGATCGCTCTTGACGGCAGAAAGGTAGACGCCGTCATCTTCCAGCCCCGGGTGATATCCCATCACCACAAAAGCGAGGACCGAAAAGAGCACAAGTAATCCAAGATTGCGCTTACGCAGAGATTCCACCTTTCCGGTCAAGCCACTCGCAACAGGTCACGCGTCCCGGGGGAAAGTCTGCAATCCGTTCGTGTCGAGGGCCAACCTGCGGCGTCAACCCTTCGCTTGAACTGGAGACTTTCCCCACCCAGGAGCCGGATCAACTTGAGTAACCAAGCTGACCCGTTCGTGACGGCCGGAAAAGCTTTCAGCAAACTATAATCCGGATTGTAGTTGACGTTCACGAACCCTGTCTGCAGCTACCTGAAGCGTCTGTTCGCTGCATGGGTTCGGATCGTCCCCCTGCTCTCCCATATAAGGATTAGACACGTTTTTCGCGGGGGAGTTTAGCTTGTCGACGTGTTTTAGGCACGAAAAGGGTACCCGGAATGAAACTACGAACCATGCGGGCTGTGGATTACTGGATCGGAATTCCCCTATGCTTCCTGGGGACCCTGCTGGTTCGCCTCCGCGGAACCCCGAAAGGCCCTGAAAAACCGCGTCGCATCTTGTTCATCGAGCTCTCTGAAATGGGCAGTACGGTCATCGCGAATCCTGCCCTCGAGAAGGCAAAAAGTGCGCTTGGCGCCGAGATTTTCTTCCTTATCTTTGAGCGCAATGTCGATTGCCTGCGCCTTCTGCCCACGGTGGCTGAAGACCACATCGTCACGATCCGCGAAACTGGACTCTTTGTTTTGGCTCTGGATACGCTCCGTTTTTTGCGCTGGGTGCGCAAAGCCAAGATCGATACCGTAGTCGATATGGAGCTGTTTTCGCGCTACTCCGGATTGCTTACGGGATTGTCCGGGGCGCGCCGTCGCGTGGGCTTTTATCGCTTCCACGCGGAGGGGCTTTATCGCGGCGAAATGCTCACACATCGCGTTAACTACAACGGCCATATTCACATTGCAAAGAACTTCATCTGCATGATCAATGCGCTGCTTGCGCCCTCGCCGGAAGTCCCATATTCAAAGACCTTTGTGTCGGACGAGGAGATTCGCGTACCCCTTCAGCCGGTTACGGAAGACGAAAAGGAGTTCATCCGCGGCCTCATTCGCCAGGTGTATCCCGAGTACCGGCGTGACTTTCACCGCGTGGTTCTCATTAATCCAAATAGCTCCGAGTTGCTGCCCCAGCGTCGCTGGGAGCGGGACAACTACTGCGCCCTAGCCTCAATGATCGTCAGCGAGTGGGACAACGCGCTGGTCCTGATTACCGGGTCGCCCGCCGAGCGCGACGAGGCTCTCCAGATGCAGGAGAAGGTCGGCCACCCGCGATTCCGCAGCTTTGCTGGAATGCATAAGCTAATTGCCATCAAGGCGCTCTACAACGTTGCTGAAGTATTGGTTTCAAATGACAGCGGACCGGCCCACTTCTCGGCGATCACGCCGATCCGTTCGATTGTGCTGTTTGGGCCGGAGACGCCGAAGCTCTACGGCAGCCTGGGCAACACCGAGGCGATCTGGGCCGCGCTTTCCTGCTCGCCTTGCGTGACTGCGGCGAACCAGAAGAATTCGGCCTGCAACGACGCTGTTTGCATGCGGCTGATTACGCCGGAGCGGGTGCTGGAATCGATTCGCGGCGTGTTGAATGGCACGGCTGCACAATCCCATCACGATGTTGTGCAGATAGCTGCGGCACGGTTGTAGGCTGGCACAACCGGCGATCAAGATTGCGCTGAGCTTACAGCGCCGGCAGCGCCAGCCGCAGCAGCAGGAAGCCGGCTACGCCCGCGAAAAAGACGAGTGCCATGCGGATGCCGGGCTCGCGATTGACTTCGGGGACGAGGTCGCTTGCGCCGACGTACAGCGCCACGCCTGCCGAGATGGGCAGACCGAATCGGATCCATTGCGGTGCGAGCTCAATGACCAGGACGCCCACCAGGGTTGCGGCAGCCAGCACGACGGCGGAATAGAAGGCAGCAGCGCGGCTGCGTCCGCTGGCCAGCATGACACTCGCCATGGTGAAGCCTTCCGGCGCCTTGTGCAGGAAGATTGCCAGGAAGATCAGCCAGCCCAGCGCGTTGTTGACCACGAAGCCGGACCCGATCGCCACACCGTCGAACAAGCGCGTGTACGCTGAGACCGCCGAGCACGGAATAGCCCGTGCGGTGCGAGACGAATTCGCCGTGGTGTGTCTCTTCGCCGTAGTGGAAATGCGCGTTGATGGTGTGCTCCAGCAGGTGCACAACGCAGTAGCCGGCCATGATGAGAATCGGCGCGAGCGTGGGATCGAGGCGGAGGCTCTCGGGCGTCATTTCCAGCAGCGCCGTAGCCATTAGAAACCCGGCGCCGAGTGCGACGAAATAGCGCAGGTAGCGCTCCACGCCGCGGGCACGCACCAGCACCAGCCCGCCTGCAACGTCGGCAAGGGCGGCCAGAATTCCGAGTACGATCGAGAGCTTAAGCATTCAGCCGCTATGCCGGATGTGCATCACGTCGCCGTCCTGCACGATGTACTCCTTGCCTTCAAGGCGAAGGGTTCCCTGCGCACGTGCAGCGGCTTCACTGCCGGCAGAGAGCAGGGTGTCCCAGCGAATGGTTTCAGCGCGGATGAAGTGGTGTTCGAGGTCGGAGTGAATCGCTCCGGCGGCCTGCGGCGCTTTCGAGCCGGCTGGCACAGTCCACGCGCGACACTCGTCTTCGCCGGCAGTGAAGAAGCTGATGAGGCCCAGCAGCTCATAGCTTTTGCGGATCAAGCGGACCAGGCCGCTCTCGTGCAGGCCGTAGCTCAAGAGAAACTCAGCCGCTTCGGCCTCGTCCATGTCTGCCAGCTCCGCCTCGACCTTGCCGCAGATCGCAGTGGCGCCGGCGTTTGGGCGACCCGCGACTTCGGTCAGCTTGAACCGGTCAACGGCGGTATCGAGATCGTCGCCAAGCGTCGAGCTCTCGCTCACGTTGACCACATAGAGCACAGGCTTTTGCGAGAGAAACATGAAGCCCTTGATGAGCTTTTTCTCGTCTGCCGTCATCTCCAGTTCGCGCAGGGGCTGCTCTTTTTCGAGCGCCTCTTTGGAGCGCAGCAGCAGAGCCTGCTCCCGCTCCAACTCCCCGGTACGGCCCTTCTTCAAATCTTTTTCGACGCGCTCAAGGCGCTTCTCGACCTGGGTGAGATCGCTGATCATCAGATCGAATTCGACGTTCTTTACGTCGCGCAGTGGATCGATGGGGCCGACGTGCGGAATGGAGTCATCGTCAAATGCGCGCAGCACATGGATCAGCGCATCGACATTGCGCAAGCTGGTGAGAAACGCGGTCTCTTTCAGCGCTTCCTGTCCGATGGCCGCCACGTCGACGTATTCCACTGTGGCGTAGGTTGTCTTCTTCGGTGAGTAGAGCGCCGAGAGCTTATCGAGGCGCTCATCGGGCACGCGGGCCACGCCAATGTGGGCCTCGCGCGGATTCGAATACCCACGGTCTTCCAGTTTGGCTTTGGTCAGGATTTTGAACAGAGAAGTCTTGCCCACCTGCGGCAGGCCGATAATGCCAGTTTTCATTTGCTTTCCAAGGTTCCGCTACGGAATGAATCAAGTGCAGTGGACCTCTTCGATGATACAGGACCATCTCGTGGAACCTATCTCATGCCAGGTCGCGCGCTACATCTCGGCGGCAGTTTGCAGTCGCGGCACGTAGCGGAGGACGACTACGCCGGAAGGGAGAGGCCTGGCTTCGATGAGCCGGAGGCGCATGCGCGGGAGATCGCGCCCGAAGAGAGTGACGCCGCGGCCGAGCACCATCGGAGCAATGGCGATGCGGTACTCATCGAAAAGGCCTGCCTTGGCGAGCGTGGCAGACAGAGCGCCGCTGCCGAAGACGAAGATGTCCTTCGCGATTTCGCGTTTCAGTTTCATGATTTCGTCGACGCTTCCTCCGCGAAGAATCCGCGTATTGTTCCAATCGGCATCCTTCAAGGTGCGCGAGATTACGGCCTTCGGAAGAGTATTCATCAATTGGCCGACCTCGCCGGTGGCGCCCTTCCAATAGTCTGCCATGCCCTCGTAAGTGACGCGGCCAAACAGCAGCATGCCCGCCGCACGCAGCTGGTCGATCGAGAACTGCTCGAGATCCTGGTCCCACACGTGGCTGTGCCATTCCAGATCCCATTTCGCGGCGCCCTCGAAATACCCATCGAGGCTGATCAGGTTCCATTCGATCAAGAGGCCCATCTGTCACGACTCCTTTGCTGGATTAGGGCCCGGTGAAACTCTTTAGGGGCTTAGATGCGTGTGGTCTCGGCACGCGCCACGAAGACGACTGCAACGATGCCGAGGAGAAGGAGAACGGTTTCCACGTGCTCGCTGCGATTGTGGAGCTTGTTGAATTCGGCCGTCTTCGGGTCGCCGGGATTCAAGGTGTCGATGGCGCCTCCGGCGGCGATGCGATCTTTCTCCATTGCGGGAATGATGACGTATTGCGAATACACGGTGCACGCGAGCATGAGCACGATGAGAATCATGGGCGCGAGCACCGCGCGCGGCTTGTAGATATTCCACGCGGGAGCAAGGGCGAGCAGGGCGAGCGCGACGAGGCCGGAGACGAGGCCGATGCCGTGCAAAATGCGCAGAAGCGAGCCGACGATGGTGCCGGCCACATGCGTGTCGGCCTGCAGCGTGCCGAAGGTGATGGCGGCGACCACCGGGAAAAAGATTTCAGCGCCCAGCCAAACGATGAGGGCGAGATACAGCAGTGTGCGCAACAACGTCTTCATGGGGCAAGAATACAGGACCTGCCGTCCAGGCAGCCGCGGCCTTCGGCCGCCATTCTTGCCGGTTCGATCCTCTATCAACTTGTTCCCGTTCGAGGTAATCGACACATCGCTCAAAGCAACCGCAGGTCCTTCGACTTCGCTCTAGGATGACAGATTGGTTGGTTTGGGTTCGTGCCTTCCCACCCTTGCTGCGCAAGGATGGGGCATCCTGTTCGTGCTGATGGAAGGATCGCGAAGGGCAACCTCTAGGTGTTGTGTTTGAGGGCGCGCTTGAGGACGATTTCGAGTGCGGGTTTGACCTCGGCGTATTCCTCGGCGGTGATTGTGCCGGAAAGCTTTTCACTCTCCAAAGCAAACAACTCTTCTTTGAGGGCGTTGAGCAGGGCCGCGTTTTTGTCTGCGGGCGTTGCCGGCGATGCGGGCGGTGCGAAGGCCGGTGGCGGTGCTGCAGTGTGGCCTGGACGGGCGAATGCCGCTGTAGGCACGGTGGCCGGGTGCGGTGCGCCATGCGCTGTGGGGCCTGCGGCGGCGTAAGCGGCGTAGGCAGGCGTGCCCCCAGGTTTGCGGAGCAGGAAGGCTGCGGCTGCGGCGAGCAGCAGAGCGAGGCCGCCGAGGATCCACCACTTGTATTTGGTCAGCGGATCGGGCGTGTTGATGGGTTCGCCGATGCCACCGCCGGGACCGCTGGGCGTAGCGGCTGCGCCGGCAGCATCGCCCTGCGCGCCCGCGCCGCCCTGCGCTTCGCGGGGCATGGAGCCGGTGCCGGAGACGGTGAATGCAAGATCCTTGCCGGGAGAAACATTTTTGGCGACGAAGGTCTGAATGCCGGGGTCCTGCAGGATGGGCTGGAAGTCGGGACTGGCATCGGAGAAGGTCATGCCCTTGGGCAGCAGGACGCCGATGCTTTGGGTGTGGAGCGATTCACTGGGGTGAAACGTGAACTTCCCGCTGCTGTAGGGAACGCTGTACTCGATTTGAAAGAGTGTGTCTTTCTCTCCCTCGTCGGGCTGAATGGGAAAGTTGAAGGCGTAATGGCCCTTGGTACCGGTGGGATCGAGCTTGACGCTCGTTGGAAGACCTGTTGGCCGCTGTGCGGCGACGCCGCCCACGGTGGCATCGGGGGGCAAGACAATTTCAAAACTGCGTGGCGACCACTGGGTGCGTGGAGGCGCGCTGGTGTTGTGGACAAAGTAGCGCTCGGTGATGCGGAGCTGGCCGTTGTCGCTTTCGAACTCGAAGACGTCGGCTTCGATAGAGACGCCGTCAACTTTGGCGGCAACGTCGTAGACGGGGATGTCGCCGGGTGCGCCGCCTTGCGGCGCGGCGATGAAGTAGCCGGCGCCCTGATGCGTGACGCGAATGAGATAGGGGCCGCTGCCGGGCTCGTTGAGGGTGTAGGAGCCCTGGGCGTTGGTGGTGGCCTTGGCGACTTCGCCCATGCCGGCCTGCACATCCACGAGAACGACGGTGTCGCCGGAGACAGGTTTGCCGGTCGTCTTGTTGGTGACGGTGCCGGTGACGGTGGCGGCGTGGGCGAGAGATGCGGCAAAAAGGAAGGCGGCTGCGGATGGAATGAGGCGTGATGCGTTCATGATGTCCTAGTTCGTACGAATGTTTTGGTTCTTACTTTCCCTGTCCCCAAAACCGGGGACAAGGGGCACCCATCTTTGTGCTAATTTCAGCTTGGCAAAAGCGGTTTGGGTTGGGTTTGTGCTTTCCCACGTCTCCAAAACCGGGAGACACGGGCACCCTCGTTCGTGCTGATTAGGAGATCGAATCTGCATATACGGTTCAGGCCTGCTGCTGGAGGAATTCGATTTCGGCGAGCAGCTGCGCTGCTTCGTTTTCAAGCAGGGTGCGCTGCGCGACGAAATCTTCTTCAGGATATTTGCCGGCGCGGTACTCAAAGTTGAGGTCGCGGAGATTTTCGTAGAGCTGATCTTTTCGCTCCAAAAGGTACTCGAGACGTGTCTTCTCGTGCTGGCTGGCGAAGACGTTCTCGGGCCAGAAGGTGTAGAGGAAAAGCGCGAGGAGCAGGAGCGCTCCGGCGATGAATCCTTGCGTTTCAGTCATAGGCCGGATGCCTCCGTTTCATGGCGAATTTTTTCGCGCAGGGCGTCCATTGCGGGATCGGAAACCTGCGCGGGTTGGGTGCGGCCGACGGACCAGTGGCGCACGAGCAGGATGGTGCCAAGAAGGGCTGCTGCGAAAACGGCAAAGGGCGCGATCCAGGCGACGAGACTAAAGCCCGAGGTGGGTGGAGCGGCGAGCACGGTAACGCCGTACTTGGCCGCGAAGCTGGCGAGGATCTGCTTGTCGGTGGCTCCGGTAGCGATGGCGGCGCTGAGTTCATTGAGCATGGGGCCGGAGGCGGGGCAGCCGACGTGGTTGCACTCGCCGAGAAGCTGCGCGCAACCGCAGGTGCACATCATGCGGTGGCTGAGGTCGTTGTAGCGGATGCTGGCGTTGCCGGCGCCGAGGGAGAAACAGAGGGCAACGGCTAACAGTGCGGCCTGAATGGTTTTGAGAAAGAGGTTTGGGTTCGTTGCTTTCCCACGTCTCCAAAACCGGGAGACATGGGGCACCCATGTTCTTACTAATTCGAGCGACGTAAAAGCCCTGAGGGTTGGGTTTGTTGCTTTCCCACCCAAGCAGAGCTTGGATGGGGCACCCCTTTTCGTGGTGGTGGACGCATCGCTAGAAGCAACCGTGGGTGCTTCGGCTTCGCTCAGGATGACAGGGATTTTTGGTGGCGTCGTCATCAGTCGCCTCCTTTGAGCGCCGGCTCGGTGGGAGCACGCGTGCAGCGGGGACTCGAAGAGAAACAGTCGCGACCGAAAGGCTGGGGACGAGGGCGATGAAGGTGCCGAAGACGATGAAGACGACGCCGGCCCAGATCCAGCCGACGAGCGGATTGAGGAACGCCTTGATGATCGGCTGGCCGGTGTCGGGGTTGGTGCCTTCGTAGACGACGTAGAGATCCCAGCCGGGCACGGAGTGAATGGCGACCATGGTCTGCGGTTGCTGGCTGGCGAGGTAGACGCGTTTTTCCGGCGTCATCTGGAAGAGCTTCTTGCCGTTCTTGTAGACGTCGAGCAGGCGTATTCGGAGTTGTAGTTGAGGTTCGAGTCCTGGGTGAAGCCGACGCACTCGAGCGTGTAGGGCCCGATGGGCAGCGTGTCGTGGAGGCCCAGCTCGCGTTCTTCGCTGCGATTGAAGGCCGCGCCGCAGAGGCCGATGACGACGATGACGACGCCGATGTGGATGATGTAGCCGCCGTAGCGGCGGGTGTTGCGGCGGGTGAGCAGCCAGATTGCCGTCGAAGAGATTGCGGTCGGTTTGCCTGGCGATGACGCGCGCGCCGCGGAGGAACTCGGAGAGGATGGCGGTCATGACGGCGGCGGAGAGCGAGAAGCCGACCAGCGCATAGAAGTTGCCGGGTCGAAGGCGCCGTTCTTCCAGGGCCGTACGCCGACGGCCATGCAGACGATCACCGTTGCCCAGAGCGCGATGAAGGGCAGGACGAAGTTGCGGCGGATGGCTCTGAGCGAGGTGGAGCGCCAGGGCAGCAGCGGACCGACGCCGGTGAGGAAGAGCAGGAAGAGGCCGATGGGAATGGCGACGCGGTTGTAGAAGGGCGCGCCGACGGTGACCTTGCTGCCCTGCACGTATTCGCTGAGGATGGGGAAGAGCGTGCCCCAGAGGATGACGAAGCAGGCGGTGAGCAGGACGAGATTGTTGAAGAGGAAGCTGGACTCGCGGCTGACCAGCGACTCGAGGTGCTGCTCGCTCTTGAGATGGTTGCGCTGCAGAACGTAAGTGAAGATGCAGACGGCGAGCACGATGACCATGAAGATGATGAACCAGGTGCCGATGGACGATTGCGCGAAGGCGTGCACGGAACTGACGAGGCCGGCGCGGGTGAGCAGCGTGCCGAGCAGCGTGAGCAGGAAGGTGGAGAAGATGAGCCAGACGTTCCAGCTCTTCATCATGCCTTTGCTTCTCCTGCATCATGACGGAGTGCAGGAAGGCGGTGCCGGTGAGCCAGGGCATGAAGCTGGCGTTTTCGACCGGGTCCCAGCCCCAGTAGCCGCCCCAGCCGAGCACGGCGTAGGCCCAGTGCATGCCGAGGAAGATGCCGCAGGTGAGGAAGAGCCAGGTGACCATGGTCCAGACGCGGGTGATCTTGATCCACTTTTCGCCGGGGTAGCGCATCATGAGCGCGCCGAGGGCGAAGGCAGAAGGGGACGGAGAAGCCCACGTAGCCGAGGTAGAGCATCGGCGGATGAATGACCATCTCCGGATATTGGAGCAGGGGATTGAGGCCGTTGCCGTCGTCGGGGATGGCGCCCTTGAGGAGCGAGAAGGGCGGCGCGGCGAAGTTGAGGACGGAGCAGAAAGAAGACCTGAACGCCGGCGAGGATGGTGCCGGCGTAGGCGTAGAGCTTGACGTCGGTCTTGTGGGTAAGGCGGAGAACGAATCCGTAGGTGCCGAGCAGCCAGGCCCAGAGGAGCAGCGAGCCTTCCTGACCGCTCCACAGCGCGGCGAATTTGTAGGGTCCGGGAAGGGCGCGGTTGGAGTGCTGGAGGATGTAGGTGATGGAGAAGTCGTTGGTGAAGACGGAGCAGATGAGCGCGAAGGCGGCGGCGGTGACGGCGAGAAAGCCGGCGATGCCGGCGCGGCGCGCAGTGTCGGCCAGGCGCTCGGGCGAGATGCGCGCGGGCTGACCGGTGGCGATCAGGCGCAGTGCAAGGGCTCCCGCGAGAAGATTGTAGGCGGCGAGAGCCAGCGCGATAAGAAGGGCAAAACTACCGAGGGTTGCCATGAAGACTCCAACCTCATTCTCGCACTCGTGGTGGGTCTGCGAGGGGACCGGTCAGGTTAATTCTCGTCTCATGATAGGCCTTTGGCTTGTGATTTGGCTCACACCATGGGTGGAGGAAGGGGTTTGGAATGTGCGAGCCACCTGCGGTGGGGCCAACTGCGCTTCGCGCCACCCGCTCCAGCTGGTCCGTTGCTCTTCCACGCAAGCGGAGCTTGGAGGGGGACGTATTTTCTTGTGATGAATGCATCGCGAAGAGCAACCGCGGGTCCTTCGACTCGCTTCGCTCACTCAGGACGACAAGTCAATTGAGGTTCGGGCTTAGCCGAAGAGGAATTCTTTGTCGCGGAGTTCCTTGATGCTGTCGCGGAGGCGGGCGGCTTTTTCGAATTCGAATTTCCGGGCGGCTTCGCGCATCTCGGTTTCGATTTTGGCGATGTAGCTGATCGACTTCGGCCTGCGACGCGAATTCGGGCAGGGCGGCTGCTTCTTCTTCGAGGACATCGCCGTATTCGGCTTTGAGAATCTGAGCGAGGCCCATGTCCATCTTGTTGATGATTGATTGCGGCGTGATGCCGTGCTCCTCGTTGTAGGCGCTCTGGACGGCACGGCGGCGGTCGGTTTCGCCGATGGCATGGCTCATGGAGTCGGTCATGCGATCGGCATAGAGGATGGCGCGGCCTTCGAGGTGGCGCGCCGCCCGGCCCATGGTCTGGATGAGCGAGCCGGCGGAGCGGAGGAAGCCTTCCTTGTCGGCATCGAGGATGGCGACGAGCGAGACTTCGGGCAGGTCGAGGCCTTCGCGGAGAAGATTGATGCCGATGAGCACGTCGAACTCGCCTTTGCGCAGGCCGGCGAGGAGCTTGACGCGCTCCAGGGTTTCGATTTCGGAGTGCATGTAGCGGCAGCGGACGCCGACTTCGGTGTAGTAGCCGGCGAGATCCTCGGCCATGCGCTTGGTGAGGGTGGTGACGAGGACGCGCTCGTTGCGTCTTGGCGCGGTCGCGGATTTCGGCGAGCAGGTCGTCGATCTGGCCTTTGACGGGGCGGATTTCGACTTCGGGATCGACGAGACCAGTGGGCCGGATGACTTGTTCGACGACGACTCCAGCCGAGCGCGTGAGCTCATAGGGGCCGGGCGTGGCGGAGACGTAGATGGTCTGGTGGATGCGGTTCTCGAACTCCTCGAATTTGAGCGGACGGTTGTCGCGCGCCGAGGGCAGGCGGAAGCCGTAGTCGACGAGGTTCTGCTTGCGGCTCTGGTCGCCGAACCACATGCCGTGCACCTGAGGAATGGTGGCGTGGCTTTCGTCGACGAAGAGCAGGAAATCGCGGGGGAAGTAATCGAGGAGCGTGGGCGGGGGTTCGCCGGGCAGACGGCCGGAGAAGTGGCGCGAGTAGTTCTCGATGCCATGGCAGTAGCCCATGGACTTGATCATTTCGAGATCGAAGCGCGTGCGCTGATGAATGCGCTGCGCTTCGACCATGCGGCCTTCGGCTTCAAGCCTGGGCACCCATTCGTTGAGCTCGGCGACGATGGAATCAATGGCCGTGGCCTTGCGCTCGGGCTGGACGACGTAGTGGCTCTTCGGATAGATGGGCAGGCGCGCGTACTTCTGCTTCACGGTGCCGAAGAGGGGATCGATCTGCGAGAGCGATTCGATCTCGTCGCCGAAGAGCTCGATGCGGTAGGCAGTTTCGTCGTAGGTGGGGAAGACTTCGATGACGTCGCCGCGGACGCGAAAGGTGCCGCGGCGAAAGTCGATGTCGTTGCGCTCGTAGAGGATTTCGACCAGGCGGCGGGTGATGTCTTTGCGGCTGATCTGCTGGCCCTTTTCGAGAAGCAGCAGCATGCCGTAGTAGGCCTCAGGCGAGCCGAGGCCGTAGATGCAGCTGACGGAGCTGACGATGATGGCGTCGCGTCGCTCGAAGAGGGAGCGCGTGGCAGAGAGGCGGAGCTTGTCGAGCTCTTCGTTGATGGTCGCTTCTTTCTCGATGTAGAGATCGCCGGCGGGGATGTAGGCCTCGGGCTGGTAGTAGTCGTAGTAGCTGACGAAGTACTCGACCGCGTTACCGGGAAAGAACTGCTTGAACTCGTGATAGAGCTGGGCGGCGAGGGTCTTGTTGTGGGCGAGGATCAGCGCCGGACGGTTGGACTGCTCGATGACCTTGGCCATGGTGAAGGTCTTGCCGGAGCCGGTGACGCCGAGGAGGACCTGGTGTTTTTCGCCGGCGGCGAGACCGCTAACGAGCTCGTCGATGGCGCGAGGCTGGTCGCCGCGGGGCTTATAGGAGGTGACGAGCTGAAAGTCCATCCTGGGATTCTAGCAGAATGGCGAAGAATAGGCGAAGAGTGGGGTGGGGCCTGGGATTGAGAACGAGGGAATGAGGCGCGGACGGATTACTGCCTCGTTACTTAAAAGACGAGTTTTCGGTATCTAACTGGTGTCGTAAACAGACTTCGCCGGCTGCTAATCTCCGTCACACTATGGTGGAACAATACAGATCGATCACTGGATTGGTAGATGACCTGCCTGCGACTCCGCAGTTTGTAACTGCCGAATATCGTAAAGAGACGCCTGCGCAGTTGTGCGGCCAATGCGGCCGGAAGATTGGCATTCGGTCGTTTGTGCTCAATTCGAAACTGGTGTGCGATCGGTGCGCGTCGGCAGCGAACCCGACGGCAAAAAACCACGCGGTATTCGCGCGCAGTCTCGTCTTCGGGATCGGCGCGGCAATTCTGGGGCTGGCAGCCTATGCCATCTTCACGATTGTTACCCACGTTTATCTTGGCTATGTTGCCTTGGCAGTGGGCTGGTTGGTGGCGAAGGCCATGATGATGGGGTCGCGGGGTGTGGGTGGAATTCGTTATCAGATCGCGGCAATGACGTTGACCTATGCGGCGATCTCGCTGGCCTCCATACCGATTCTGTTGGTCAAGGTGCTGCAGGATGCAGCGGACAACGGGAACACAACGCAGATCGAGTGGGGCAACGTTGCAGGTAGGTTGGTCGGGTGGGGGATTGCGTCTCCGTTTCTGGAATTGAAGGCTGGCATTTGGGGGATGGTTGGCTTTGTGATTCTGCTGGTTGGACTGCGAATCGCCTTCCGCATGACGGCAGAAAAGAAGCAGCCGATGTACCCGGTGATGGACTAAGAGACGCAGACCGAAACATTGTTGAAACCAAGTTCAACGGTGAATGTGCGGAGTGCGGGCGTGAAGTGCCGTCGTTGTTACTTGTCGAGCCGTGATGCGCTGATTTTTATTTCCAGCAGGAAATCTCGAAGGTCTATTCTTCCGGCCCGGCGAGGCGGGATTCATTCAGATCGAGTTCGCGTTCGATGCGGCGCAGGACGGTGTCGTTGATGCGGCCCTCGTTGCGCAGGCGGATGGCGGTCTCGCGTTCGACGCGCAGCACTTCAAGAGATAACTCAAGAAAGCGGTTGTGCAGGATTGCTTCGTCGGTGTCTTCGGCCTGGCCGAGGCTGGCGAGGCGATGGCGGTAGTGCTGGGCCAGGTCCTCATACATTTCGATTGATCGGCTATCGTCGCGGAGCTTTGCGTCTTCGAGGTGGGCGACGGCGGCGCTGGTGACGATGCGCCGGGCTTCGAGCTCCTCGCAATCGGGGCCGGATTCGCCGGCCAGTCCGAGGGCGCGGATGAGCGGGGGCAGGGTGAGTCCCTGGAGAACCAGCGTGACAAGAATGACGCAGAAGGTGAGAAAGAGGATGAGGCCGCGATGGGGAAAGGGCGAGCCATCGATGAGGGTGGCGGGAAGCGCAAGGGCAGCAGCGAGCGAAACGACGCCGCGCATGCCGGTCCAGCCGATGACGAAGACCTGGCGCGGCCGAGGCGGTTTCTCTTTTCGATGCGCGAAGCGGGACAGGAAGAAGTGCGAGAGGTAGGCGCCGGGAAAGACCCAGACGAGCCGGAGGGCGATCAGCAGCAAGCTGAAGACGGCTCCGGAAAGAAGCAGCGTGGAGAGCGGGTACTCGTGGATGGAGGCGCGGATGGAGGGAAATTGCAGCCCGATGAGGACGAAGACAATTCCGTTGAGGATGAAGGTGAGGGCCTGCCACACGGACCACACCTTGAGGCGGACTGAAGGCGAGAAGAAGTGGGCACTGCGCCCGGTGAGGAAGAGTCCGCAGGTGACGACAGCGAGGACGCCGGAGGCATGAGCCGCTTCAGCCGCCAGGTAGACGGCGTAGGGCACGAGGATGCTGATGGCGATCTCGATGGAGGCGTCTTCGATGTGGCGCTCGAGATGGTCAACGATCCAGCCGATGAGGAGGCCGATGGCAACGCCGCCGGCGGTGAGCCAGAGCAGGGTGAAAATGCCGCTGGAGACGGTGGGTATTTCTTTGTGGACGAGGATGGCAGTTGCGAATTCGAGGGCGAGCAGGCCAGTAGCGTCATTGATGAGGCTTTCGCCTTCGAGGATGTCGACGATGCGGGCTGGCAAGCCGATGGTGCGGGCGATGGCGGTGGCGGCAATGGCGTCGGTGGGCGCGACGACTGCGCCCAGGACGAGGCCGAGGCGCCAATCGAATCCCGCGAAAACGTGGGGTGCGGCGAGGGCCACACCGATGACAGTGAAACCGACGAGGCCGAAAGCGAGGAGCGAGATGTTGGCGATGTTGTAGCGGAAATCGCGCCAAGACGTGTTCCACGCAGAGGAGTAGAGCAGCGGCGGCAGAACAATCAGGAAGATGAGGTCGGGATTGAGGGAGATGTCGGGAACCATCGGCAGGAAGCTGAGAAGCAGGCCGCCGATGACCATCACGATGGGATAAGGCGCTCCCAGTTTGCGTGCGAAGAGCCCGAAGACGACAACGAAAGAGAGCAGGAGCAGAAAGACGGTTTCGATGGTCCCGATCTCGCTCATGTCCTCTCTCTCCCTTTCGGTGGCGCAAGCCTTTATCGAGAATAGATGACGGGCAGAACGGGCCAGCTGCTTTGCGCTTCCAGATCAGGCAGGGGCGCTATGGCCCGCGCATTGCAGGACGCCGAGGAATTTGCGGAAGGGGCCCACGGCTTCGTCGTATTGGACGGCGAGGACGCGGGTGAGCTGGTGGAGATGGGTCAGGTCGTGGACGGTCCACGCGGCGAGGAGTTCGGCGAGGGTGAGCTGCCCGAGTGCTGGATGCCGGCCAGTTTGTGCGAGGTCGGCGGGTGTGAGGTTCCACGCACGCATTTCGGCCAGAGAGGCGGCACGGGCCTGCGTGAATTCGTCGAGTAGCTGGTTGAGGGATTTTCCTTCACGCTGATCGAGATGGCCAAAACGTTTGAAGGGCGGGAAGGGTTGGCTCTCGCCGGATTCCCGGATGACGCGAGCGCGCGGCATCCAATTCGAGTGCTCGGTGTAGAGCAGGTGAGCGACAACATCGATGGGGGTCCAGGTGTCTTCGCCTTCCTTGGCGTTGAGCCAGGCTTCGGGCAGATCGCGGAGCAGCGCGCTGAGCGTGGCGGGCGTGTGGGCGAGCAGGGCGGCGGATTGTTGCAGATCGAAATCCATCACTTGAACATGGCAACGACGTTGGCGCGGATTGTCGGGCTGGAGGCGGTTCCGGTGATGGTGAGGGGGATGGGGCGGCTGGCGTTGGAAGCAGCGGGTTTCTGATTGGGGTGCAGGAAGCCGCCAATGTAGTTGCCGACGGTGTTCATGGCCTGGTTGGCAACGGCACCAACCACATTATTGGAGCTGAGAGTGGCGCTCATCTTGAAGTCGAGTGCGCCTGAGGGTGCGACGGTGCCGCTGCCGGTTGCCGTTCCGATCTGCGGCAGGTTGCCGGTGATGTCTTTGAACGCGGTGATCTGGGGCGAGGAGGTCACGGTGGTGCGAATCATCTGAATCTGGGTTCCGCCGCCGCTCTTGAAGAGATTGAGGCCCTGAATTCGTGAGCCGATATCGAAGCCGGCGAGCGTGGTGTTGTCTATTTCAATGGGACCGCTGATTGTGGTTGCCGCAGCCGGGCCGGAGACGGAGAGGTTGGCGGAGAGCGTGCCGCCCTTGAGTTGCGAGCCGGTGGGCAACTCCACCCCGAAAACGGGTAGCAACTGCTCAACCTGGTCGATGGGCAGATTCGGTGCGTTGAGGTGCAGATCGAGAAGGATGGCCTTGGGCGTCATGCGGTAGCTGCCCACAACGTGTGCGGCCACCTGGCCGGAGTGGATGGCGAGTTGCGTGATCTGGCCCGTTTCTTTCACGAGATCGTCGGCGATTGCGAAATCAATGTTGACAGGTTGCGGCGCGGGCGAGCCGGTGCGGGCCAGGTGGAGATGCGAGGCCTGGACCTTGCCTTTGCTGGTGACGGTGGTTCCATCGGATGTGGTGTCGGCATCGATGTCGAGGACCATGGAGATGCCGGTGCCCTGCTCGAGGATGCCGGAGGCCACCGGGTCGAATTGCTTGAGAGCGAGGGTCGCCTGGACGGGCGTGGCGGCGGCATTGGCCGGGTTCAGCGGGCCGGCGTGGCCGTTCAGGCTCAGCGAGCCCGAAGCCGGCAGGGTTGCGGAAAGCTGAAATGGAAATGAGTTGAGGAACGAGAGTTGCTGCACCGCGAGATCGATGCCGGAGTAGACGAAGGGCTTGCGCTCGGCGGGGACGGTCGCGACCGAAGCACTGCCGTCTTTGATTTTCAATTCGCCTACGGTCAGGTCTGGCAGAGCGGTGACTCCCTGGGAGGACTGGCTTGTGGAGGCACTGCCGAGAGTCGAAAAGTTCCAGCGGCCGTTGGCGCCGTGGAGGAGATTGATGGAGGGCGTGTCGATGGTAAGGGTGGTGATGCGCACCTGGCGATGCATCACGAGAGGCACAACCTCGACGCCGATTTGGAGAGATTTTGCCTGCAGAAAAGGTGTGGTGCTGAAAGCAGGATCGTCGGCGATAGCAATGTCTTCTGCAACGAGGCTGCCTTTGAGCAGCGAGAAGCTGAGATGGCCGAGGGTAATCGGACGGCCGAGTGCGGTGGACAAGCGCGTCTGGATGGTTGGCCGAAAAGTTTCCGCATTCACCAGAAATGGAATTGCGACCACGACGAGAAGAAGGAGGACGAATAGGCCGGCGACAATCTTGAGCCAATGTTTTTGCATGCGAGCCTCGCGCAGAAGCAGGAGTTCGCTCGAATTGTACAGGGCCACCACCTGCGGTGGGGCTAACCACCTGCGGCGGGGCTAACTGCGCTTCGCGCCAACTGGGGTTAGGCCAACTGCGCCTCTCCCGTCCTTTCGACGGGAAAAGTCGTAAGGACGGGGGGCGGCGGTTTGTGTGGAATCTCGCGGGCCGGCTTGGCCAGATTGACTTGCGCTTCGAGCTCTTACCAGGGCAGAGGCTTGCCGAGGTGAAAGAAGCCGCCGGTGGGGCCGTCGTCGGGCAGGGTGGCGAGTGCAGCGCTGGTTTTGCCGCCTTCGCTCAATTCCATCGGAGCCTGCTCGCCGCCCATGTCGGTCTTGACCCAGCCGGGATGAGCGGAGTTCACCTTGATCTTGGTGTCGCGCAGCTCGTAGGCGAGATGCACGGTGAAGGCGTTCAGCGCAGTTTTTGAGGCGTCGTAGGCGAAGGATTTGGCGTGATAGATAGGCGACTTGGGGTCGGCATGCAGGGTGACCGATCCGAGGATGCTGGACAGGTTCACGATGCGGCCTGCGGGGCTTTTCTTGAGAAGCGGAAGGAGCGTCTTGGTGAGGGCCACGGGTGCGAAGAAGTTGGTGGCGAACACTCGGTCGAGGACATCGAGGGGGACATTGGAGGCGCTGTGTTCTGGGCCGGTGCCGGGGAATTTGCCTGCGGCGACGCCGGCGTTGTTGATGAGGATATCGAGGCGGCCGTACTTGGTATTGAAGTAGTCGTAGGCGGCCTGGTTGTCAGAGGGCTTGGTGATGTCGAACTGGATCACGTCGGCGTCCACGCCCGCGGCGCGGAGTTTTGCGACCGCTTCTTCGCCCTGCTTGAGGTCGCGCGAGCCAATCACAACTTTGGTGTCGGGGGATTTAAGGTCGAGCGCGGTCTGAAAGCCGAGACCGCGATTTCCACCGGTAATGAATGCAATTTTCTGGGACATGAGCGCTGCTTCTCCTGTGGTCTTTGGATTCGGGAAGGACGGTGAAAGGTGCAGGGAAAGCATGAAGGTCGTGTGAAAGGAGTTCCCCGGGGCGCGCGGCGATTTGCAGTGGGCGACGAGTCAGCGTATGTTCGTCGCAGGTCACCCCCTCATGCGCCCTTCCGATTCCCCAGAGGACGCGTCGGCCGAGGCCAAGTACGACCGGGCCAAGTTCGGTTACGCGGCATTAGAAAATCTATTCGATGTTTCTCCGGACGCGATTTTTGTCACGGACGCCGCAGGTGTGATACGCGACGCGAATCCGCGTGCCGCTGAGCTGTTCGGTTACGCGCCGTTCGAGCTTGCGGGCAAGCCCATCGAAGCTCTGGTTCCCGAACGCTTTCGAAAGCGGCATCCCAGTCATCGTGAGAACTACAACGCTCACCCCCGCGCGCGACAGATGGGAGCGGCGCTGAATCTTTTTGGGCTGCGCAAGGATGGGACCGAATTTCCAGTGGACATCATGCTGAAGCCTATGGAGACGGCGGCAGGGCCGGTTGTGTTGAGCTTCGTGCGCGATGTGACGGAGCAGCGGCTGGCGATGGACGCGATGCGTCGAGCCGATCTGCAGCTTCGGTCAATCGTGGAAAGTGTAAGCGACTACGCGATCTACCTGCTGGATAAAGACGGGCACATCATGACGTGGAATCCAGGTGCGGAGCGCATCAAGGGCTACACGTCGGAGGAGATCGTAGGGTTGCATTTCTCCCGCTTCTTTATTGAGGACGATGTGCAGCGGGACAAGCCGGCGGAGCTGCTGCGGCTGGCCGCGAAGCGGGGGCGGGTCGAGCAGGAAGCCTGGCGTGTGCGCAAGGACGGGTCACGTTTCTGGGCTGACATTGTGCTGACGGCGATCCGGGATGTGAGCGGCGAGTTGATTGGGTACGCAAAGGTGACGCGGGACTTTACCGACCGCAAGCGCGCCGAGGAAGCAGTGATGCTGCAGTTGAGCGGTGCGCTACTGGCGAACCTGGATGTGAGCAAGCTGCTGGAGGCCATTTCGGCGAGTGTGCGCGAAGTGATTCCGCACGATGCGGCGACGCTAGGCCTCTTTGAGGCCGAGTCGGGGGCGCTGATTGTGCAGTTTCTGGGTGCGGATGACCCGGAATCGCGGCGCGGGGATGTGCGGCTGCCTCTGGAGGGCTCGCCGGCGGGGCTGGCGTTTCGCAAGGGGGAGCCGGTGGTGCTGGAGCGGTTGGCGGATTCGCCATTTGCCAAGGAGGCGCTGCGACACCTGACCGGCCTGGGGATGCAGTCGGGATGCTGGGTGCCGCTGGTGCACCGAGGCGAGGCGATCGGAACGCTGATGGTGGCGAGCCGGATGGAGGGCGCTTTTGGGCAGGGCGAAGCAGAGATGCTTACCGAGATCGCCGGGCAGGTAGCGATGGCCGTGAGCAACGCGCTAGCGTTCCGGCAGATAGCAGAGCTGCGCGACAAGCTGACCCAGGAGAAGCAGTATCTCGAGGAAGAGATCAATCTCGAGAACCGCTTTGAAGACATCGTGGGCGAGAGCGCCGGACTGCGCCAGGTGCTGAAAGAGATTGAGACCGTGGCGCCGACCGATGCCACGGTGCTGATCCAGGGCGAGACAGGGACGGGCAAGGAATTGCTGGCGCGCGCGATTCACCGGCTGAGCCGGCGCAGCGAGCGCACGTTTATCAAGTTGAATTGCGCGGCGATTCCGGCAGGGTTGCTGGAGAGCGAATTGTTCGGTCACGAGAAGGGCGCATTTACCGGCGCCATTGCGCGCAAGATGGGAAGGCTGGAGCTGGCGCACGAGGGGACGCTCTTTCTGGACGAGGTGGGTGAGCTGCCACTCGATCTGCAGCCGAAGCTGTTGCGGGCGCTGCAGGAGCGGGAGATTGAGCGACTGGGGGGGACGAGGCCGATTGCGGTGAACGTCCGGCTGATTGCCGCGACCAATCGCGACCTGGCGCAGATGGTGGCCGAGAAGGAATTCCGCAGCGATCTGTTTTACCGGTTGAAGGTATTTCCTATTTTTGCGCCGCCGCTGAGGGAGCGGATGACGGACATTCCAATCCTGGTGCGGCATTTTGTGGCCACCCACAGCCGTCGGATGGGCAAGACGATCGAGACCATTCCCGATGAGACGATGCAGGTGCTGACGCGTTGGAGTTGGCCGGGCAATATCCGCGAGCTGGAAAACCTGCTGGAACGCGCGGTGATCCTGACGCGCGGGCCGGTCTTATATGTTCCGTTGGCGGAGCTGCAGGTGGCCGACGAAGAGGCTGCCGACCTGGAAAGCGGGACCCTGCACGAGGCCGAGCGCGAGCATATTCTGCGCGTGCTGCGCGAGGCCAAGGGGCAGATCGGCGGCGAAGATGGCGCGGCCGCGCGGCTGGGGTTGAAACGCACAACCTTGAATTCGAAGATCAAGAAGCTCGGCATCGAGCGCGGTGACTATATCTAGTCTCGGTGACGATATCTCGTCATCGGCCCGTCGTCACTTGCGATTCGTCTCCTCGGCAGTAATTCTCGCGAGCATCTCCTAAGTTCCTTTCTTCTCAAGAACAAAACAGAGTGACGAAACAGCAGTGCGGGTTTGGCATGCCAGTTGCCATATACAGGGCATGTTGCGAATCACACTTCAGGAGTCGGAGCTGGTTACGGCGGTTGTCCTGGAAGGACGCCTCGCCGGGCCATGGGTCGACGAGCTCAATCGCGTCTGGGTTGAGACAGCTCCGCGGCTTGGATCGAGAAAGCTGTCAATCGATTTAAGAAATGTGACGTACGTTGATGCAGCCGGCAAGCGCGTACTGAAAGAAATCTTCTCCCACGCGGATGCGGAGCTCGTTGCCAGTTCACTGGGAGTGCAGGATCTAGCGAAGGAAATTCTCGGCAGTTAACGCACAAGTCGCCAAGGAGGTTTGGGGATGCAAGCGATTCAGGATGGATTTGAGAGTGTCAACGGCCAGATGAGGTTTCCTGGTGAGTTTTTCAAGAAGTTTTCACCCATGGCATTGAAGGATCTGACGTCGATGGCGGCTTCGTCTTCTTATCCGGCGAACTACGTCTTGTTTTCGGAGAAAGAGGAAGCGCACGGGATCTACATCGTGCTTGAGGGGGAAGTGAAGCTCTCGATCAACTCGAGCGATGGACGGCGGTTGAGCTTGCGGATCGCGCGGAAGGGCGAGATCCTGGGGCTGGCCTCTGCCCTGTCTGGCAGCACGCACGAGGTGACCGCGGAGACGGTGTACCCGTCGAAGCTGGTGCCGATCGGCCGGCGGGAATTCATGGGTTTCCTTCTGCGGCACCCGGAGGCCTACCAGGTGCTGAGCGAAGAGATGACGCGCGAATTCACCATGGCGTGTGAGCAGCTGCGCACGGTGGGACTGTCGTCATCGGCTCCCGAGAAGCTGGCGCGGCTGCTTCTGGAGTGGAGCGAGAACGGGCAAACCGCGGAGCCGGGAGCGAAGTTGCGCTTCTCGATGACGCACGAGGAGATTGGGGAGTTTATCGGGGCCTCGCGCGAGACGGTGACGCGGACGCTGAGCACATTCAGGAGCCGACGTTTGGTGGCATTCCACGGGTCGACGTTGACAATCCCCAGCAAGGCAGCGCTGGCGAGTTATGCCGGATGCTGAAGGCTCGTTGATGTTGAGTTTTGATCATCCACGGCGGTGCTCCAGGGCCGCTGTGGTGTAATCCCGCCACAAATAGGAGAAGCAGAGAAGTCAGAGAAACAGAGAAGCCAGATGCTTCCACGGTAGAATGTCAACCAACATTCCGTGGAGGCATTCATGTTTCGAGCCATTGTTACCGCTCTGGCCGTTGTGTTCTCTCTTCCCGCCGCAGCGCCTTTATTGGCGCAGGGAGCGCCGCCGCAGGGCGGAGCCGATCAGCCCTACACCGTGGAGTACTACTACAAGGTGCAATGGGGCCATCAGCAGGAATTCCTCGATCTGTTCCTGAAGAATCATTACCCGCTGTTGAAGCGGATTGTGGCGACGGGGCGCATGCTGTCGGTGAAGATCGATGCACCTGCGTATCACACGACGGAAGACGGGCGCTGGGATTACCGCGTGACGATCCGGTTCAAGAATTCGACTGTGGCGACGACGGCGAACCCGGACGAAGAGGCACTGGTGAAGGAACTGTGGCCCGATCAGGAAAAGTACAAGAAGGAAGAGCAGCGCCGGTTCGAGATTCTGGCGGCGCACTGGGACTTGCCGGTGACGGAGATTACGCCGAAGAGCTAGGGATCAGGGATCAGAGGTCAGAGGACAGAGCCAGGGAATCGCTAGTCGAAGCGGTGACGCCATCGGCGCACGAGGTCTTCGGCGGCGGCGGGCCAGTTCAGATACTCGAAGTGAAAGCCGGTGTCGAGCAGGCGTGTGGGGATGACACGGCGGCTCTTGAGCACGAGCTCGGTTTCGGTGCGCAGAAGAAGCGCGCCGAGTTCGAGCAGGGGAGTCGGGAGCGGCAAGCCGTTGGGCACATCCCATGCTTCGCGCAGAAGCGCCATGAACTCGCGATTGGGCAGCGGGTTGGGCGAGGCGAGATTGACGGGGCCCTCGATGTCGTCGCGAGCGATGAGAAAGTCGACGGCGCGCGCGAAGTCGGCGTCGTGAATCCACGAGACAAACTGGCGGCCATCGCCCTGGGCGCCGCCAAGGCCAATTCTCACCAGATTTGAAAGCACAACGAAAGCGTTCCTGGTAATCGGGCTGAAGACGATGGCCGAGCGCAAGGCGACTTTGCGCGTGCGCGGCGTGGACGTTTCGAAGAAGGCAGACTCCCAATCCTTGGCGACGCGAATGGAGAAATTCCACGTGTCGGGTGCGCACCGCAAAGCGGAGATAGGCTCATTGCCGCCGAGCTCACCTGTGGCTTCATCCATGGGCCGATCGAGGGCGTGGCGATAGATGGTGGCAGTAGAAGCGTTGAGCCAGACCGCGGGCGGATCGGCGAGGTTGGCGATGACGTGGTTGAGCAGGCGCGTGGTGTCGATGCGCGAGTCATAGATGGTCTTGCGATGGGCGGCGTGGTAACGGCAATTGACGCTGCGTCCGGCGAGATTGATGCAGACATCGGCGCCTTCAAGGTGCTCCGTCCACGGGCCGAGTGTGGCGCCATCCCAATGCACGGTTTGCCACGGAGCGGTGTAAGGGCCGCGGGTTAGAACCGTTACGTGATGGCCTTGCTCCTGGAAATGCGAAGCAAGGATCTGGCCGAGCCGGCCGCTGCCGCCGGGGATCACGATGCGGAGACGACGCGGGATGGCAGACAGTTCAGCGAGCATGCCTCCAGCGTACCGCGCGGCTTAGACTTGCGGGTGCACGGGCGGCGGTGGGGGTGGGGGAGGGTAGTAGCCGGCCGCGTAGTACTGACGCCGGCGATAGCTGCGTACCGCGCTGACAATGAGGGCTACGATTCCGCCCAGAATCATGAGCGGGATCCAGAGCAGCCACGCAGGCTGGAAGACGCGGTTGCCGTTGATGGAGGCCGAGTCGGCCAGGCGGACGCTGCCGAACATTGCCACGACGTCGTTGCCGACGGAGGCGTTTTCGCCTAATTGGATTTTGCCGAAGAAGTCGACGACATCGTGCTCGATCCGGGCATCGTCATCGACGCGAATGTTGCCGAAGAAGACGACCACGTCGTGATCGGAATGCTTGGCGATGTGGACATTGCCAAAGAAGACCACTACATCGTGATCGATCGGACCCTGGGCCTCGACGCCACAGAAGAAGCAGACGGCGTCGTGCACTGACTCACCGGCCGGCACGACGATCTTGCTGCCGAACTGGACGGCGTCGCGATCGGCGTGGGCCGGCACAGCGGCAAGGGCGAGGGCGGCGAGCAAGAAGATGGGGGCGAGGGTCGTTTTCATGGCGTCTCTCCTTGGACGTACGTCGAGAGCGAGAGAAAAGTTCCCCGGCGGGGGGCCGGGTTTGCGCGCGCAAACCAGTGTACGCCCGAGCGTTGGATGATTCGGGACATCTTGCGAGCCTGTTTTTTGGGGTTGGGTGATGGAAGGGCGATGCGCTACGGCCCGGCATCGATCTTTGCAGGGCTGAGAGCGGCAGGCCAGTCGATGGGGGAGTCGACCAGCACATCGGGTGGAATGGCTTCGAGGCTGCCGGGTGCGAGTCCAAAAGTGCAGCCGATGGACCATGCGCCTGCGTTGCGGGCGGTCTGGACGTCGACGTGGCTGTCGCCGATCATGACTGTTTCTTCGGGCTTGGCGCCGGTTTCTTCCATTAAGGAAAACAGGCCCGTGGGGTCGGGTTTCTTGACGGGGAAGCTATCGCCACCGTAGATGTGCAGGAAATGCGGGGCGATGCCGAGGCCTTCGCAGATGGCGCGCGCAGGACGGACCGGCTTGTTGGTAAGGACGGCAAAGGTCCGGGGTGCTCCTCCCAGTTGATTGCGCAGGGCGGAGAGCGCCTCGACGGTACCGGGATAGGTGAGCGTGAAGTCGAGGTTGTGCTCGCGGTAGTGCTGAATGAAGAAGGCGTAGGCAGTTCTGAATTCGTCTTCGGGAACCTGATCGGGGGCCGTACCGTCTTCGGCGGCGAGCGCGCGGCGCACGAGCAAAGGCGCACCGTTGCCGACGAAGCCGGCGATGATCTCGTCCGACAGGCGCGGGCGGCTCATGTGCTCAAGAGCGGAGTTGACGCTGTTGCAGAGGTCCTGCGCGGTGTCGGCCAGGGTGCCGTCGAGGTCAAAGACGAGGAGCTTGATGGATTCGACGGGGATAGGACGGAAGACGCGAATCATGGTTCCAGTCTATTAGAGGCAGGGAATAGGGAGCAGGGAATAGGGAGCAAGTCCAAGCGCGTCACCGACGGGCCTCAGGAATAGCGGGTACCGTCGATTTCAACGGCGGAGCAGCCGAGGCAGAAGCGGATGTTGCGGCGCGAGGCGAGGGCGGAGAAGTCGGGCTGTGCCCAGAGGTGCAGGCCCAGGAGGCAGCAGAGGCCGCGCAGAGTTCCTGCCTCGTGGGCGCGGTGAGGCCAGAAGCGCTGCAGGTTACGGGCGAGCTCCGCATCGGGCGATTCAGCGGCGATTTCGACATTGCGGTTGAACATGCGCGTTCTCCACGGTCGAACCCGAACGCCACGCGCATTCGGTTCTTATTGTGTTAGACACCGCGCGAGTCAGAAAGGTTCGAGGAATATGCGAGGCTGCAGGGCGGCTGCGGTGGTTCTTCAACGGCAGGCCTTGTTGTTCGCCCCCGGTACGGTGAGGAACACGATGCTGGCGGGGGCAAGCGCGATGCGGCCCTTGCGTTGCGCGACACCTTCGAGTGCGGGCAGGTTGCCCTCGGCGGAGAGCGAAATCTCAACCCCGTTGAGGGCGACGGTGCTGGAAAGAAGATCGCTCGACGTGAGGCTGTAACGCGTCGATTTCTCGGGAAGATCAAGATCGTGCGGGTTGGCTTTGTCGGCGTTGATGGCGAGCAAGGCCACTCCGCCGGGCCTATTGCGCAGACAGTGTGCGTAGAGATAGAGGCCGGCATCGGCGGGTGTTCCGGCATCGAGGACCTTGGTGCCCATCAGGCGACGCCAGAGCACGGCGGCCCAGTAGTTAGGGCGCGGGGTAAGAGTGGCCTCGTCGATGAGCGCGTAATCGCTGGCATCGAGGGTGTTATGCATGACCACCTGCACGCCGCGGGTAGCGAGCGAGCCGAGCTGGTTGAGATAGCGAAACGTGTCAAGAAAGCTGGAGGCCCACGGATTGCCGCCGCACGCGGTTTCCCCAGTCTCCGTGAGCCAAAGCTGCTTCCCCGGCGTGAACCGGTCGCGCAATGCAGAGTAGAAGGCCTCGTCTCGATCGGTGCGGAAAAGCCAATCGGCCGTGAGTGCCGTGTCAGGCGAGGCCTGGCCCGGGGCGCCCATCATCGCGCAGCGTTTTGAAACACCTCCGTAGAAGTGATACGAGAAGGCATCGAGTCCTGGTCCTTCAGCGTTCAGAAGATCTTCCGACTTCACCAGCTTCATGCCCGGTATGGGGCCGAGCGAACCTGCTTCGCCGACACCACCGGGGCCAAGAATCTTGATCTGCGGGTCGGCCTTTTCGATGAAGGCGTGGAATGCGCGAAAATCTCGGCCATATGCGGCTGCGTCGTAGCCCTTGGGAGCTCCGCCCATGGTCGCAAACGTAGGCTCGTTGAACATTTCCGCCGCGGCGATGCTGCCGCCGGCGCTGCGGGTAAAGTTGAGCAGCTTCTGTGCTTCGGTCGGAGTCCAGACGCCGTCGGCGTCGCGCACACCCTGGCTGACGGCGAACGAGGTGACGAGTCTGGCGTCGACTGCTTTGGCGAAGTCGAGCACGCCCCGCCACTGATCCCGAGTGAGGACGCCGTTAAATCCGGCAGGCGGCTTGGTTGGCGCGGGGCCGTCTGAATCCTGAAAAAATGTGGTGTTGGCCCAGGTACCACTGACGCGGATGTATGCCGGTCCGAGAGCCGCGGCGAGTTTGCGCAGGCGAGGATTGGAGAGATCGAGCGGGGCGCGATAACGGTAAAGAGATGCAGGCATACCGCCGGGGGTGAGCTGGGTCGTGTCGGCGGGGGCGGACTTGTCCTGCTTGTAGGGCGCCCAGAATCGGCCGCCCGTGACTTCGATCATTTCAACGTTGTAGGACTGGAAGCGCTCATCGACAGTCGCGATTGGTTTCAGGCTTTGGGGTGCGAGGCGCACGGGAGGAGCCTGCGCTGGAAGTCCTGCAGGAAAGGCAGAGAAGACGGCGGCGAAAGCAATAAAGGAAGCGTGTTTCAGTTTGGGGTTCGGCATGCTGTACTCCCTGCGCAAGGGTCGAGGTCGCGATTGACAGACCACAACACTTTAGTGGGTCGATCGCCGGAGGGCAAATGGCAGCAAGAGTCGGAGGCGAAGGAGCGGCGGAACGGGCAGGAAGAGGGGGACGGCGGGAGAGGGAAAAAGACAGGCGAGGCCCTCCCAGAAGACCTAAGACCTCGCCTGAGGAACAAAGTGGTTTACGTGAAACAATCGCCGGCTTGAATCAGTGGACGCGGACGTCGCCGGAACCGGTTGAAATCCGGACCGTGGGACCGCCGCCGTGCACCTTGCCGGTAATGTGGTGGTGATCGAAAGAGCCCTGGACGACCATCTCGGAATCGGAATGGACGCTGCCGGAGCCGGTAGAGGCATCGAGTGTGAAGCCCGCTTCGCCGGGCCAGAATTCGACCGATCCGGAACCGGTTTCGATCTTCGAATCCATAGTGGCCACGCCATGGAATTTGATATCGCCGGAGCCGGTGTGGGCATGCAGGCCGCCGTGGATATCGCGGAGCTCGATATTGCCAGAGCCGGTCTCAGCCTTGACCTCGCCCTCGCCAGTTTGTGCGGCGACGATGTCGCCTGAACCGGTACTGACCGAGAAGCCGCCATGAAGCCCATTGGCGTGGATATTGCCGGACCCGGTGGAGAGCTTGGCATTGTCGCCTACATCATCGACGTTGACGTCGCCCGAACCGGAATTGGCCGTAAGAAACGAGGAGGCAGGCGCCTGAATCTCATAGTCGATGCTGATATTGTGCCAGCCCTCGTGATGGTTGCCGATGCGGATAATGTTGCCGGTCTGCTCGATGGGAGGATTGGCGGCGATCTCGTGGACGCGCGCGCTGTTGTCGCCGTTCCAGTTGCTGGAGTGAACCTTGCCGAAGATGTGGATCTGATTGTCGGAGCCGCGCGTGAGGTGAATATTGCCGGAACCGGTGGAGACGTCCAGCTCGACGTGCCCGCTGACGGAAAGATTGCGCTCGAAGGTGGCGTCTGAGGCGAGCGCGGGAAGCGCTGCTGCCACCAGGAGTGCGGTTGCTGCTGCGAACAGAGACTTCATGGGTGTTCCTCGATTCGGAAAAACAGTGGACAGTGAACGATGGTCAGTGGACAGCGAAAGCGGAGAAACAGAGAAACCCGCAGTTCTAAGTGCATTCCGTGTGCCAAAACGAACGCGGCCCAAGGTCAATGAATTCAGATCGTTCAATCCTGGAGCGCTCGCTCGGGTGGACGGGATTCTGTTCGTTTCTGAACATCTCTGTGCGTGGACGAACAGTGCTGTTCACTGCTCATCCGTCTCTCTGTTTTTCTGCCTTACTGCTGCAGCACAACCTGGTCTCCCTCTTTCAGGCCGCTGGCGATTTCGGTAACGGAGCCATTGGACAAACCAACCTGGACCGGAGTTTTGCGAAAGCCCTCTTTCTGGGTGTGATCGGGAATGTTGACGTAGGCATTTTTCTGGTTGTCGTAGGTGACGGCATTTTCAGGGACGGTGAGAACCTTTTTGTGCTCGTCGAGCAGGATCTCGGCGTTGGCGGTCATGTTGGCCTTAAGTTCGCCGCCGGGGTTGTCGATGCTGACGCGGACTTCAAAGGTGGTCACATTGTCTTTCTCGACGCCGAGAGGTGCGATCTTGGTGACCTTGCCGTTGAAGGTGCGATCGCGAAAGCTCTCCACCTTGATCCGCGCCGGTTGATTCATGTAGACGTGGGCGATGTCGGCTTCGTCGACCTTGCCCTGCACATAGACCTGGGTGGTGTCGCCTTCGGTCATGATGAGAGTCGCAGTTGACCCGAGCACCAGGATGGAGCTGACGGCATCGCCGATCTCGACGTCGCGGGAGAGAATCACGCCGTCCATGGGCGCGACGATGGTGGTATAGCTCAGCTGTTCCTCAAGCTGCTTGAGGCTGGCCTGGCTTTGCATCACCTGGGCGCGGGCCTGTTTGAGCTTGGCGTTGTCGACACCGATCTGGGCCTTGGCGCCATCGCGCTTGTTGAGCGCGGCGAGGTAGTCGCGGTTGGCGTTGTCGAGAGCCTGCCGGCTGACCACGCCTTCCTTCTCCATCTGGAGATTGCGGTCCAGGGTGGTCTTGTACATGGGCAGGTCGGGGGCGGCGGCATTGACGCGATCCTGCTCGATGTTGGCCTCGTAGGTTCCCACGTTGGCTTCGGCGGCGGCCAGCTGAGCACGCTGGGCTTCGACCTGGGCAACAATTTCCTGCTTGTCGAGCTGGGCTAGTTCCTGGCCCTTGTGAACGCGGCTGTTGATGTCAACGTAGAGCTTTTCGACGATGCCGGAGGCTTTGGACTTGACCTCCACCTTGGTGATGGGTTGAATCTTGCCGGTTGCGACGACGGAGCGGGCGACGTCTCCGCGCTGGACTTTAGCGATGCGGTTCGGATCGATCTGCGTACCCCGCACCATGCGCGCCGCCATGATACCCAGAACCACCATGACGAGCAGTGCGGCGGAGCCAATCCAAATCCAAAGCTTTTTGTCCTTCTTTGCAGCCACCTGAAGCCTCCCTTGAATCACAGCGAGAGCGAAAGAGTTAAAAAGATGAAGCCGACCGATGAAGGCGATGGGGGTCCATTGGTCAGACGAATCAAGCGCTCGAGCGTCACCTGGGCCTTCTCCGGGTAACGAGGACGCGCGATGCCAGTATTACGCACGAGGCGTCCGGATTGTTCCACGGCGGTGGTCAGGTTTTTACGGCGGCAGCGATGCTATTCTCACAGGCGAGATGCACGGTCTGCCGCTGCTTCAATTCGTCGCTGTGGCCCTGCTCATCCTGATTAACGCTTTTTTTGTGGCCGCGGAGTTTGCTCTGGTGAGCGTGCGCGACACGCGGATTGAGCAGATGGTCGCCGCAGGGGTCCCAGGGGCACGGTCTGTGCGCCGGCTTCAGGAAGATCTCGATGATTTTCTGCCGGCGGTTCAACTAGGGGTGACTCTGTGCTCGCTGGCCCTGGGGTGGATCGGCGAACCCCTTGCTGCAAATGTATTTCTCGGCTGGCTGCAATTGCTGCCCACGATCCCCGCGTATGCACAACTTTATGCGCACCTGGCCGCCGTGGCGTTGAGCTTTGCGGCGATCACCTATTTTCAGGTTGTGGTGGGTGAACTGGTCCCGAAGTCGCTGGCGCTGCGCCGCGCCGAGGCGCTGGCTGTGGCGGTGGCGACGCCCATGCTGCTGTTCATGGCTCTTTCGCGGCCCGCGGTGCGCTTCTTGAGGAACTCAGCGGCGCTGCTCTTGCGCGGATTCGATGTTCCGATGACGGAGCGGGCGGCGGTGCATTCGCCGGAGGAGCTGAAGCTGATTGCGACGGCAGCGCGGCGGATGGGGGTACTGCCCAAGTTCCAGGAGACGATCGTGCATCGCGCCCTGGAGCTGGACGATGTGACAATCCGCGAGATCATGACGCCGCGGCAGAAGATCTTTTCATTGCCTTCTGACATGCTCGTCGACGAGGCAAGTGCCCGAGTGATCGACCACATGCATTCCCGGGTTCCGGTGTACGACGAGACGCGTGGACCGGAGCACATCGTGGGCGTCGTCTATTCGAAGGACCTGGCGCGCCTGATCTATTTCAGACCGACGGGGCAGCGGGGCACCTTGCGGGCGGCACCCGTAGACCGAACCGGTCAAGCGGTCATCGAACTGCGTTTGAGCCAGGTGATGCGGGACGTGCTGGTGGTGCCGGAGACGAAAACGGTTCTCGATCTGATCCGGGACTTTCAGCAGCGCCGCCGGCAGATGGCAATCGTTGTCGATGAATATGGGTCCACAGTGGGGCTGGTGACCGCGGAGGACGCGATCGAGCAACTGACGGGCGAGCTTGAGGACGAGTTCGACGATCCAGACCGTCCGGTCCTGACGGCCGCGAGCGGAGTGCTGATCCTGGACGGGGGGACCAATCTTCGGGACCTGGAGACCCAGATGCAATGGAGCCTTCCCCGGGACGGCGGGGTCGAGACGCTGGCTGGATTCATGCTGATGCGGCTGGGCAAAATCCCCAGGGGGGGCGAAAGCGTGGACTATGAGGGGCGTCGGCTGACGGTGGTGGAGATGGAGGGGAGGCGTATCCAGAGGGTCCAGGTGGAACCGCTGGACGAGAGGTCGCCTTCGACAGGGGCCGCCGAATGAAGAGAGCCCACTGCGTCAGGTTTGGGCAAACTCACTCAATTTTGCGTTACCTTTGTGCGGTAATGGACGGATTACTTTGGAATCAGGGTAATTCGGTCCATGCTAATCTACGCCCCTAGGCAAGCGTGGAGATTGAAGCATGAGGCAGGATGTGTACAGCGTCGCGTATGACGAGGCGAGGGCGGAGCTTCTGGATATCGTCAGACGGTTTGAAGAACTTCGCCGGCGCAAGGAGTCGCTTGAGTCGGTTGTGATCGCCCTGGGGCCAATTCTGGGGGTTGCGGGACAAAGTCAGAGTCGTCCCGTGGCACAACCGGCAAACGAGGCTACGAAGGCGGAGCTGACGGGGGGATCGCCGCAGCCGGCCAGTTACACACTCAATCAAGCCCCGGCGCCCGTGCCGGAACGAGACGAATCGATCACCGATCCGTTCCAACGGCGGGTACGGGATGCCCTGAAATTCAGCAGCAGCAACAACGGCCATGACCAAAAAGGCTTGCAGCCGGCGATCTAGAGCAGTTTCGCGCGCGGATAGCGGTGCGCGGCCCCGAAGTGAGCAGGGCAAATTGATTTTCAGGGACGGCGCTCTCGGTCTCAAGTTGAACTAGATCATTACCTTTGTACTTCTAAATCTATTACTTTCCATCGGATTGGTCACCACTTTCACGCTAGACTACGCTCCTGGAGCAACCATGACACAAGAAACTTACCGTTTTGCTTACGACGAGGCGAATGCTGAACTGCGGGAGATTGTCACCCAGTTCGAGCAACTGGAAGCGCGTAAAGAGCAGATCGAGCAAGTGGTTGAAGCTCTGAAGGCTTTGCTTGCGGAAGCGCCTTTGACGGAGACGGCGGGCGTTGAGGCGGAGTCGGCACCCTACCTGGTGCAGAGTGTGGCGGAAACCACGACAGAGCCGATCGCGACTGAAAGCTTTCCCGAGCCTGCATTTGAACCGGAGCCTGCCTACGCGGCAGAGCAATCGTCTGATCCTTTTCAGCGCAGGATTGATAACGCGCTGCGTCATGGTCTTGGGGCGCGGGAGTCGCGCATTCTGCCTCGTGCGTTGAATGGTCTGCTTTCGCGCGCGTAGCGCTCTGCTACGACCGTTGCCACATTGCGGGCAGGGAAATGCTGTGCCGGACACGCAATTGAAGCGTGGCTAGAGTTTGTTCGAGAGTGTCTTAAGAGGGCTTGGAGGAAAGATGAATAAGGAAGTCTATCGCTTTGCATTTGACGAGGCCAACACGGAACTCGCACAGATTGTTGGGGAGTTTGAGCAACTCCGCCAGCGTAAAGAACGGGTAGAGAAAGTGGTGGAAGCGTTGAAGCCACTAACCGGCGCCGACGGGCAGCCCTTGAACGGGGAGAAGAAGTCAGAGTCCCCTTCCTACTCCTACTAGCCTGCTGAACTGAATCGGCCGGGCCCGCCGGCCGATTCTTGATCGGATCAACTGCCGTCCTGGCAGCATCCACCCTGCACGGCTGATTCGTCATTCGACGAATTCCCAGTTCAACTCCCAACCTAAATTCGCGCCAAGATTTCCACAAATGCGGCAAGGCGGTTTGCCCGCAAGGCGTACCCTTGTCGCCGATGGGCGCGTGGAATCCGCCGCCGCGTGAGCGCGAGTCGCGCTTTGTTCGAGGCACCGATTCCGCATCCAACTCTCCCTGGACTGCACAGTTCTCTGTGCTTTCGGCGCAGGGCCTTGTTTGTGGAAAAGCGGCAGACAACTCTGCGATTGGTTACCGAGAGCGACGTTCGTTATACGCGGTGAGTGACTATTTACTGAGGGTTTTGCATGGTTCGGGGGATGAAAAACGGGGGGCCAGCCTGCACAGTAGTAGATGAACTGCAGTACTGCAACTTGATTCCCACAAAACCGACTGCGTGTTGATACGCGCCTGGAGCGAGCATGAGACAAGAGGTATATCGCGTTGCCTACGATGAAGCGAGCGCGGAACTGAGCGAAATTCTGGGGAAGTTTGAACAGTTAAGGCTCAGGAAAGACCGCATGGAAAAGGTTGTGGAAGCGCTGAAGCCTCTGGTTGCGATGGAATCGCCGGCTTTCTCGAGCGAGCGGTCTTCGTATGGAGCAGAGGTGGTCGCGCATGCGGCCCCCGAGCCTGTACAGCAGGCGCCCAGCCCGATCCCCTATCCGGTGCAGCCCCCGGCGGTGCAAGGGAACGATCCATTCGGACGGCGCGAAGGGAGCTCGAGCAGCGCCGCAAAAGATGTGAGCGAATACAGTCGGCTGTTTAATACGGGCGTTTCCCGGGGCAACTAGAGCAGTTTCTCCAGCCTCAGAGACGTCCCCTTTTTCGATGCGCGCACAGACTATCGGCCACGGTAGGATGTGCGCGGCTTCGCATGAAGCGGCCCTGAGAGAAGTCCCCGCCACAGTTTTCCCCAAAAACGATGGTTCCCCTACCAGCTCCGCGTGTAGCCGATGCCGGTGGTCGTGTACCAGGGAATGGTCGGCATCTTGTTGTAGGTTTCCTGGATCCAGATCGAGTTTTGATCGTTGAAGTGAATCACCGCGCCCAGGGATTCACCGTCATAGAAGCGATTCTCGACGTGCGCGTATCCCGTAAAACTGCACAAGCCTGCTTGAATCCATGTGTATCCGCTGACAGTTTTGATTTCGGGCAGGCTGAAGTTCTTCATCACGCCGAGGGCCTCGGTGTGCGATCCGAAATCGGTGTGAAAGAAGCCGTGGCTTCCGGCGTTCTCGTAGGTATAGCCGAAGGTGAGTTCGTCGCCGATGGGGTCCTTTTTGAGGAAGCCAAAGGTGTGGCCGATGCCGATGTTGAGGTTTGCCCGTGGCACCAGGCCGGGCCGGTCGAAGTCCGATCCCGGCATGACAAAGAAGTCTGTTGAAGTGCTCGACTCTGCCGCGGCTTCCTGCGCATCGGGTGTCTGCGCAGAGGCTTTCGCCACAAAGCCCGGGAGAGGAACAGACATCATCAGGGTGATCCACACCAACGATCTAGCGATCATTCTTTCGCCCCAGTCCTGGTGATCAACGCCAGGTTATGAGAGAGATTGGAGCAGTGCCGCCATGAACGAAGCATGAGGGGGACGAGCTGCGTTTCGGATCATGAGATGGCGGTGAAGGGGGGACGCGGATCAGGAGATAAGCTGCACGATCTCCGCGACGGGAGGTTTGTTTTGCTCGAGCACTAAAATGCCGATGGTCGGCGAAAGATCGAAGCGGCGCGGTCCACAGGAACCGGGATTGAAGTAGAGCACGCCCTTCTTGTGCATTGTGGCAGGCCGATGCGAGTGGCCGTAGAGGACGACGGAGAATTTTGCTGCAGCAGGGTCGAGGTGGAGCGTACCGACGTCGTGCAGCAGGTAGAGGTAGTGTCCTTCGAAAAGGAGGACTTCGGTTTCAGGCAAGCGGCCGCACGCGCCCTCGCGATCGATGTTGCCGCGCACGGCATGAAGGGGAGCTATCCTTTTGAGTTCTTTGAGAATGGATGGTTTGCCGACGTCCCCGAGGTGAAGGATGTGCTCGACGCCTGCGAGCGCGGGCAGAACTTCAGGGCGCAGAAGGCCGTGCGTATCGCTGACGACGCCGACCTTCATCGGCCGAAGCTGAAGATCTGCGACCAGATTCCTTTTTGAGGCTTGCCGGTACGCGATCTTCGTTCAAGGAATGGATCTTCGACCTGGCGCAGGGTTCCGGGATCGCGGGGGTCTTCCAGAGCGACGCAATAGGTGTCGCTCCAGTTGCCCTGCCAGCGCCATCCGCGTCCAGCCCCGATTGCATTGCGCTCAATGTGCGCCGCCGCATGTTCTGCAGAGAGCGCGGCATGGCAGTGGACGCAGCGCGGAGAGGCGTCGGCTCGAAAGTGTCCGCCGCATGCGCACGGTGCAAGGAAGGGCTCCCATCCGGCATCGATGACCTGGTGGGTTTCAGAGGGCGGAGGAAGTTTTACGAGGAAGCCATTGGAGTAGTTGAACGTGGCGAGCGTCCCGCATGCGTCGCAGTAGGCGTACGAGAAGTCGCCGAACCCTGCGTGCAGGAGCGTGTAACGAAAAATGCGAAGGCAATGTTCACAGTCGCCTTTGTGCAACGCAAACATGGCTTCATCATAGTCCAATTTCGAGGCGTGCACGAGGGTCGAGTTGATCGCGCAGAGCCTCGCTCATAACGTGAGATCCAGAACAGAGCTGGCGATTGCGAGGAATTGGAATGCCAAGGAGGAGCGGGGCTGCTCGTGTTTGGTAACCTTGACCTTGTTGTTTGGCCGGGGCCATAGATCAATTCCTGATCCGGTGCAGCTCGGGATTGCTTTCAACGATCCTCCATTCGAATAGCCGAAGTTGGGCAAAAGGCTGAAATAGGGTGCTCGAGAATCGCGATAAGGAATTATCCCGAATCAATGAAGGAGAGGTCGCAACAAACTGGCGGCACGCGGTCGCAGCCTATACTGAACCGCGCGTGCTGCAGGTGCTTGCACTCGGATTCGCCAGCGGCCTGCCGCTCCTGCTCACGTACTCAACCCTTTCCGCGTGGCTAGCGACAGGCGGCGTGCGGCGCGCAGCGATCGGCACCTTTGCCCTGGTGGGCACACCCTACGCATTCAAGTTTCTGTGGGCTCCTCTGCTGGATCGCGTACCGCCACCACTGCCGTTGGGACGGAGGCGTGGCTGGGGAATCACTATCCAGGTCCTTTTAATCGCCGCAATCCTCGGTCTGGGATTGTGCAATCCGAAACACAACCTGCCGCTCATGGCGGTGCTGGCGGTTGTGGTCGCATTTCTATCCGCGAGCCAGGATATCGTGATCGATGCGTGGCGTGTAGAGAGCCTGAAGAGCGACCAGCAGGCTCCCGGAGCGGCCATGATTCAGTCCGGCTATCGGATCGCCATGCTGGTTTCCGGGGCCGGTGGCCTGTTGATCGCATCGTTCGCAGGGTGGTTCGCCGCCTATGCCACGATGGCTGCGCTGCTCGGCGTCGGACTGCTGGTGTTTTTGTTCGGCCCCGAACCGCCGGTCTCGGCAAGAACTTCGTATGCTGCGGGATCGGGATGGCATGCGCTTCGTCATTCGTTTGCCACCGCGGTGATCGGCCCCTTTCGCGATTTCATGCATCGCCCCTTGTGGCCCATCATCCTGATCGCCATTTTCGGATACAAGCTGGGCGAGGCAATGGCGGGAGTGATGTCGACGCCACTTTACATATCGCTTGGATTTTCACTCCGTGAGATTGCCGCTGCTTCGAAGGTATTTGGATTTTTCTCGATTGTGGCTGGCGCGCTGATCGGTGGTGTGGTGACAACCAGGTTCGGAATCCGCCGCTCGCTGATTCTCTGCGGTATTTTGCAGTCGGTCGGGAACCTGTTCTTTGTTCTGCAGGCTGTCGGTGGGCATCGGATCGGCTACCTTGCTTTATGTGTCACCGTAGAAAATCTCACGGGTGGAATGGCCGGGACAGCGTTGGTGACTTATATTTCAAGCCTGTGTTCGCCTGCGTTTACTGCAACGCAGTACGCTCTGCTTTCTTCACTTGCGTTGCTGGGCCGCACCGTGGTGGCCTCTTCGGGAGGAGTGTTGTCAGAGAAGGTCGGCTGGGTACGGTTCTTCGTGCTGACCAGTGTGGTCGGATTGCCGGCCCTCCTTCTGTTCCTCTGGGTGGGACCGCGCGACGATTTCGGAAATAGCCAAGTCGAAAGCACAGTTGACGCACCCTAGGCGTGTGCCGGACATCCGTATCGCGGTTTTGCGGCGACTTTGGAGCGGTTGAACCAGGCATGGTTGCGTGGAAGGGTTGCGATGAAACATATTGCTTCGGTCGGGTTGTTGATGTGTACGGTCGCAGGGATTGTGCCGGCGTACGGACAGCAGAACGCCGGTCGCGTAGTGCCTGGAGCGGGCGAGAAGTTGATGGCTTTGGCCAACCAGGCTCGGGCCGAGGTGGGAGCCGGCAGACTGCAATGGGATGCGGCGCTCGCCCTTGCGGCGCGCGACCATTGTCTGCGCATGGCGGCGGAAGGCCCGATTGCGCATCGGTACGGCGGAGAAGACGACCTTTCGACGCGCGCGGGCAAAGCGGGCGCTCACTTCGATCTGATCGAAGAGAATGTGGCGGTGGGTCCGACGACGGCGGAGATTCACGAGGAGTGGATGAATTCGCCGGGGCATCGGGCGAACCTTCTGAACGTGGATGTCAACCGCGTGGGAATTGCGGTTGTTGCCGTTCGCGGGGTGTTGTATGCAGCCGCTGACTATGCGCGCAGCGTGGAATCTCTGACAACAGAGCAAGTAGAAGCGCGCGTGGGGAGCCTGATTCGTGTGAGTGGGCTGACGATTCTCACGAACCATGCCCAGGCGCGGCTCGTTTGCGCAGAGGATCACGCGCTGCCGGTGGTTCAGGGCGAGGCGCGCCCGGGGTTCCTCACGCGCTGGCAAAATTCCGACGTGGATCATTTGCCGACAACACTAACCGAGAAGTTGGCGTCGGGGCAGTATCATCGGGCCGCGGTCGGCAGTTGCCCGGCGCAAGGTGTGGAGGGGATGTTCACTGCGTATCGTGTGGCGGTGCTGCTGTACTAAACGCCCTGTCAGCCGAAGTTCCGGTGCTCCTTCCAGAGTTCAGACCAGGGTTTGCGCGGCGGCCCGCAGACGAAAATATCCGGATGGTATTGGCTTTCTTCGTTGCGGATGCCCTCCGCGTTGCCGTTGTGGCCGGCCCAGCGGCAGCCGGTGAAGAGGCTGTCGGCGTCTTCGCGCGAGATTCCTAGGACGATGAGCGCGGTGGGCGGCGGAACAGGATAGCCACGCAGCCACGCGGAGTTGGTGGTGCTGATCGGCGGCGGCAGATGGTAGGCCGGGCCGAGCATCTCAATGGCGCCCTGCTCGCCGTAGTTGCCTACCGTGATGCCGAGATGAGCCTGCTGATCCGGGGGCAGGGAATCGCGAATGGCGGCGACGGTGCGCACCGTTTCGGTCCAGCCAATCTCTTCGCGCAGATCTTCATTGTGCTCGAGGGCAAAGGCGCGCAGCCATCCGGATGGCGCAAGCGGCAGGACGATCGCGCATACATAGGCGCCGACAACAGCGAGGCCAGTAAAGAAGACGGCGGCGATAGTACGGCGCGCGAGTTTAGGCAACGTAGCGAGCCAGTGCGCGGCCCAGGTCGCACCCATCGCCATCAGCATTGGGTACGCAGCGGCCATGTAATAGTTGCGGCCCTTGCCGAGCCAGAAGAGAGCGAAGGGGATCAAGTACATCCAGGCGAGCATGCGATAGCGCGGGCTGCGCAGATAGGCGATCAAGCCGGCGAGTGCGAGCGGGGCAGCGAATACGTTGATGCAGAGGAGCACCTGCCCGATCAGGAAGTGGTCCGCGCGGCCCTCGCCCACGTCGCGCGTGTGAATGCTTTGGAGGAAGCGGTAGGAGATGAAATCGTGGTGCACAAGCCAGAGGAAGTTGGGCAGAAAGATGACGAGAGCGACAGCAATGCCGGCCCAGAACCACCCATTCTTGAAGAAGCGGCGCGCCTTGGAGAGGACCATCCCGCCGAGGATGCCGGCGATGTAGAAGAGGATCGAGTACTTGGTGAGGAGGCCGAGGCCGACAAAGGCGCCGATGGCGAGCCACCAGCGGGGGTTGTCTGATTTCAGCAGGCGGACCGTGCCATAGGCAATCAGGACCCACCACAGGAAATCGAAGCTGGTGTATTGAAACTCGGTTCCGTTAAAGAGCGGCAGGGGAGAGAGGGCAACGGCGAGTACGGCTGTTACCTGGGCGAAGCGGCCACCGCCGAGTTCGCGTGTCGTGAGGCCCGTGGCGATGAGAGCGACGGCCTGCGCGAGAACGGAGAAGAGGCGCAGGCCGACGAGCGATAGACCAAACAGCGCCAGTCCGATGTGCTCGACGAATGGTGTGAGCGGCGGATAGGACACGAAGCCCCAGTCAAGATGGCGCGCATCGGAGAGGAATTGCAATTCGTCGCGATGGAAGCCGTAACGGCCGTTGGTGAACAGATGGATGAGGATGTCGGCTGCGGCGATGAGGAGTACGGGAAGGAAATCCCCGACTGCAAACGCAGCGGGGAGCTTGTCGGGAACCTGATCTTCGTGCGCGATGGGCAAGATTGCGATCCTCGTCCGATGTGGCTGGGGACTCACGTCTGGTCTTCTGTGCCCCCGACTGCGTTTACGTTTCCTGCAACTCCGCGGTTCCCCAATTGATTTGCGGCACGCGCACAGAAGCCATGCCGGCCGCGGTGGCGGCGTCGATCCCCAGATCCGTGTCCTCGAAGACGAGGCAGGCGGAAGGTTCAACACTAAGCCTCTCTGCGGCAAGAAGGAAGGCGTCGGGCGCAGGCTTGCCGTGCGTGTAGTCCTCGGCGCAGACCAGGGTGTCGAATTTGTCGAGGAGGCCCAGCGCCGTGAGCGAGCCTATGACCGAATCGCGCCGGCTGCCGGAGACGACGGCCAGGGGTATGCGCCCGTATTGTGCCAGCACCTGCTCAAGGACCGGTGGAATCGCCTTGAGCTGCGGAAGCTGTGCCAGGTAGAGAGCTTCTTTGCGAGCTGCGAGTTCGTCGACCGGCATGTGAAGGCCGTGCATCTCGTTCAGGTCGGCAATGATTTTGCGGACCGGTTTGCCGCCCCAGGAATAAAAGAGCTTCTCGGGATAGTCGCAGTTCCATTCAGCGAGAGCCTTCTTCCAGGCGATGTAGTGGAGCGGCATGGAGTCGGCAAGGGTGCCATCGCAGTCGAAGAGGTAGGCGCGGAAGGCACCGGCAGGGATGTCAAGTTTCATGCGTGGGATGAGACTCCTTGAGTGAGATCGCGTTGGCGATCGGAGTTGGATGAAACGCAAGGTCGCGGGGTGGCGGATTTGTAGACTTACCGAGCGGCCGCAGTTTGCGGCTCGGGAGCGGCGCATCCGCCCTCGCCGGGCTTGGTGGGTTCCATCTGCAGGGCGTTATTGAAGCGATTGAAGTAGTTGAACAGGCCGATGGCGCAAAGCAGCTCGACGACTTCGCCCTCGGAATAGAAGCTGCGCAGCTCGGCAAACTGTTCGTCGGTAACAGCGTGGGCGTCACGCGTCACGGTTTCAGCCAGACGCAGGGCGGCCTTCTCGGCAGGCGTGAAGTCCGCGCGGCTGGGCCAGTCGGCCAGATGCGCAAGCTGATCGTCAGTCCAGCCGAGGCCGCGGGCAAGGATGGTGTGGCTGGCAAGGCAGTAGGGCGTTTCATTCACCTGGCTGGTGCGAACAATGATGAGCTCTTTCAGTTTGGTCGACACGGTCCCGGTAGTGAGGACGGCGCCGAAATGTGCCTGCATGGTCGAGAAGATCTCTGGCCGATGGGCCATGACGCGAAACATGTTGGGCACGTTGCCGCGCTGGGCGTAGACCTTCTCGAAGAGGGCTTGCAGATCGGGGGTGACTTCGCTGCGTTCGAGGCGGGAAATGCGGGACATGGGATCTCCAGTGAGGGGCTGGTTTTATGGTATCGCTTGCGGACGTTTCTGCGTGGAAGGGCCTTTTGACGTGGCGTATCCTGTCTGCTAAGTTGTTAAAGGACAAACCAGCGCCAGACACTCCTCAGTAGCTCAATGGCAGAGCATTCGGCTGTTAACCGAAGGGTTGTAGGTTCGAGTCCTACCTGAGGAGCCAGATTCACGACTATGTCGCATATATTAAAGGGCTTAATCTCTCGGCTTGATTCTGGATTCCGACTGTGAATTCTGATGCCGCCTGCTTATTGAGTTTGTTTCATCGAATCTGGTGGTGTTGCCCTTCCTTCCAGCCCAATCGCACTCAAAGTCCCGTCATCTTCAACATAGGTTCAGGAAGGCGTGCGCCTTCGAGCGTCAGACTGGAAGAAGCTTCACTGATCTCTGTGAGGTCAGCCTCGGTGAGCGCAACGTTCACCGCACCGAGATTTTCCTTGAGCCGGTGGAGCTTGGTCGTTCCAGGAATCGGCACGATCCACGGCTTCTGCGCCAGCAGCCAGGCGAGTGCAACTTGTGCCGGGGTAGCGCCTTTGCGCTCCGCGACCTTTCTGACCAGTTCGACTAGAACCATATTGGCCTTGCGCGCCTCCGGCGAAAAGCGCGGCACCATGTTCCGGAAGTCGGCGGGATCGAACTTCGTGTTCTCATCGATTTTGCCGGTGAGGAATCCAGCGCCGAGCGGGCTGAACGGAACGAACCCAATGCCAAGTTGCTCCAAGGCCGGCAGAAGCTCAGCTTCAGGCCCGCGGTAGAAGAGGGAGTATTCGCTCTGCACCGCGGTGACCCGCTGAACGGCGTGTGCCCGGCGAATGGTCTGCACCGCGGCCTCCGACATGCCGAAGTGCTTGACCTTGCCTTCGGCCACTAACTCCTTGACCGCTCCTGCGACATCCTCGATCGGCACATTAGGGTCTACGCGGTGTTGATAGAAGAGATCGATAGCTTCGGTCCGCAAACGCTTCAGACTGGCGTGTGCCACTGCTTTAATGTGCTCGGGCCGGCTATTGGTGCCGCCCGTGCGCTTGCCCGTCTCAAGATCAATGTCGAAGCCGAACTTGGTGGCAATCGTTACCTTGTCGCGGATCGGCTGGAGAGCTTCGCCTACCAGCGCCTCGTTCGCAAACGGTCCATAGGCTTCAGCCGTATCGAAGTGGGTGACACCAAGGTCGTGTGCGGCTCGAAGCATCTTGATCATCTCGCCCTTGTCGGCTGGCGGTCCGTAAGCCGCTGTCATGCTCATGCAGCCGAGCCCGAGAGCCGATACCTCTAGGTTTTTACTTAACGTGCGTTTTTTGCATTGCCCTTCCTCGCTCATTGTCGCAACGAGTCGCTCAGTGTTGCGGTTATTTTGTGCCTATCAAAAGACTCACACTCAAATGTCAGTGACATGGGAGCTGAGTGAGGCGGTTGCTCGCCTTCGCTTTGCCACAGCACCTGGGTCTGGTTACCAGATTCCCATGGTTTGAACGCGACGCAAACTAAGGGAATGAATCTCTTCGCTGCATTGCTTGCTTTCGCAGTGCTTGGTATAGAAGGATGTGATTGCGACAGCTATGTTTACATGAAGGTTATTGGGTTGGGGAGGGATCGTTAGCGATGGATTTTGACGTGATTATTGTGGGGGCAGGACCGTATGGGCTGTCGTGCGCGGCGCATTTGAAGGCCGAGGGCCTGGGCGTGGGCGTATTTGGGGAGGCGATGAGTTTTTGGCAGAACCACATGCCTGCCGGGATGTATCTGCGCTCGAACTGGGTGGCTTCGTTTATCGCAGACCCGCAGGGAAAGTTGACGCTCGATCATTTTAAGGCGGATACGGGGGCTGAATTTGAGCAGCCGGTGCCGCTTGAGCATTTTGTGGCGTACGGAAAGTGGTATCAGGAAAAGGCTGTGCCGGATTTATGCCGAATGCAGGTGAGCGCGGTGGAGCGGAACGGAAATGGGTTTCGCGTGACGCTCGGCGATGGCGCGGTTGTGAAGGCGAAGCGGGTTGTAGTGGCGACGGGGATTGCGCCATTTCCCTCCCGGCCCAAGGAGTTTGATGGGCTACCTACGGCGCGCGTGACGCACTCTTCGGATCATAAGGATTTAAGCGACTTGCGTGAGCAGCAGGTTTTGGTGGTCGGCGGAGGGCAGAGCGCTCTGGATGCGGCGCGGATCTTGGCGGGATACGGCGGGCGCGTTGAGATTGCAGCGAAACAGAAAGAGCTCAACTGGGTGGGGCAGCACAGCTGGCTGCATCACCTGGGCATAATTTCGTGGTGCTTGTATTCGAATTACGATGTGGGGCCAGCCGGCTTGAGCAGGCTGGTAGGCTTTCCGAACGCTTTCCGGCGGCTCCCACCAAGGTTGCGCAACCGGCTCAGCTATCGCGCGACGCGGCCGGCAGGTACGGGATGGCAGCGACCCTCTTTGGCGAAAGTGCCGATGACGATGAATTGCCGGGTGACGCGGGCGGAGATGCTGGGCGAGCAGGTGCGCGTGCAGCTGGACAACGGAACAGAACGACGAGTGGATCACGTGATTTTGGCTACCGGGTATCGCGTGGATACGTCGCGCTTTGGGTTTTTCGGAGAGTCGGTTCGGCGGGATTTGAAGACGGTGGCAGGGTATCCGGTGCTCGGGCGGGGGCTGGAGTCGTCCATTCCAGGGCTTCACTTTGTGGGCAAGCCCGCGGCGTGGAGTTTTGGTCCGCTGCTGAACTTTGTTTCGGGGTCGCATTTTGCGGCGACGGAATTGCTTAAGGTGGTCTGAAACGACTGGCGAGGAAACTGCCTGCAGCGACCCCGCGCCAGCTGTAGATGAAGGGTGCCATTTGTTGGCGTAACACCCGCATCTGTTCGTGGTGTGAAGAAGCGGCGGTGCATGTCTTTTGCGTGTCGTGTTAGCTCGGGTCTGCAACCTTTTCATCATTGACACTTCTGCTCATCCACCCTATAGTCCAGACACGTGGCGCAGGGGTAACTGGCGGATATCCGCTATCTGAACGTCACCGATCCTCTTCCTGAACTCCTCCGCCTTCGTTTGAACGGCTCAGCACTCCGCACCAAGATGCGGTTTGGCCGGTTCACCGTGTCGTGCAGGTCTCTGTCTTTTGGCTTACGCGATGAATCGGACGGAATAATTCATGGATTTCCGTTCAAAGTAGATAGCGCTCCCAACTGCCCACCCAAGAGGCTGACGCTTTTTCCTATTGCAGGGCAGGGGCCCTGTTGGCGGCTTCGGAATGAAGTCGCTTTTTGAAGGTGCCTTGTGAGGTCACTCGTGTTTTCCCTGTTTCCGACACGAAACCTGAAGACGCGCGTGCATGCGGTCAGATCCGCAGCTGCGGCCTGTCCCCTGGGTGCGCGGGCCTCAGAGAGCCTTGCTGCGCGGAGTTTATCGGGTGTGTGCCTCGCTGCGGCATGCGACTGCAGAAAGGCGATAAATTCGTCGGACACGCGCCGATGCAGTGAAACGATCGACGACTTCATAGCACGATTTATGCATTGTCGAGAAAGCGCAGAAATGCGACTTTCATGGAGGATGTGTGTCGTTGGACGACCCGTTTCGAGATTCTGAGGTTGGATGGCGGCAGGGCGGATGGACGGTGAACGGACTTCGCTTTTGGCAAAGACGAGGCCGATCCGGTGACTGGTTCCTGAAGTAATAGGCTCCGAAAGAGAAGTCGCACCAGGGACGAATCTCTATCTGGTTGAATATGAAGAGGATATGAAACAGGTAATGAAATAGCTAATTACCAAGGTGGAATTGACATCGTGTCCAGAAGCGGATGACATGAGAGGGTACACAAGTAAACCCGAAATCAAAGATCGATTGCCGCATCTGTCAGGCATTTCAGAAGGATTGCATTGTGTAGCTCTGCCCAACTCGTTCAACGCAGAGCATTCCCTAGGGGTTCCAACTTCTCCTGTATGAAAAGGGCCCGAGATTCCTGGGCTGGGGATTGGTAGAGGGTTGTAGGTGAGAAGAGCGTCCAAAACGGGCATGTAGCCCACAGGGCGGAGCTACGCGACCATTCGTGATAGATCTTCAAGCATCTTTATGAAAATGAATGAGTTAGCTGCGAATGACGGATCGGTCGACGAGAGCTCTTGGTGGGCCCTGTACACCCGCCACCAGCACGAGAAATCCGTTGCGCACGTTCTCTCCACGAAGGGGTTCGAGGTTTTTTTGCCACTCTATGAATCGGTCAGGCGATGGAAGGACAGAAGCAAGACCTTAGCCCTTCCCCTGTTCCCTTGCTATGTTTTCGTGCGAGGCGGGTTGCATCGCCGGCTCCAGATCGTAACAACACCTGGAATTCACACCATTCTCTACACGGGCGATCAAGTCGCCACTATCCCGAACGAAGAGATCGATGCCATTCGGAAGGCGGCTGACAGTCCATCGCGGATCGAGCCGCATCCATTTCTCCGCTGCGGTGAGAAGGTCCGGGTGATTCGCGGCAGTCTCGAGGGCGTAGAAGGCGTGCTCGTTCGCAAAAAGAGCTTGTGTCGACTGGTACTTTCGGTGGAGATGCTCGCGCAGTCTGTAGCGGTCGAAATCGATGCAGCAGATGTAGAACCCACAAAAGGAAATGGCTTTGCGAGTGTCGTTCGACGCGTAGAGGCCGCAAGCATTGGATTGCCGCACGATTTGCTCTCCAACGGCCTGCTGCAGGATGTTGACGCACTCAATCGTTGAAACGCAAGAAACGCCGCAAATCGCTGCTGGGAGCTGTGCAATCCCGGCAGTAAGTAATTGGAAAGCGGCAGGAGTGATTATGAAATCGATCGCGCGTGGAACCGTCCAAACCGTTTTGTCGCTGTTGGTTTTGTCGGGTGTGTCATTCGGGCAGACCGCAGCAGCGAACCCGACGGAAGGCCGGCCTCAAGGGGCCGACGCGGCAGTGTCATCCGCCGATGCTGTCTCCGGGGGGGGCACCAAAGCTCACGATGCCTCTTATGTTGTTGGCAATGACGATAAACTGGCGATTAGCGTTTGGAAGGAGCCAGATCTTACAAAGTCTATCCCGGTCCGTTCCGACGGGAAGATTTCATTGCCGCTGGTCGGGGAGATTCAGGCCGCAGGGCGCACGCCTTTACAACTTGAGCTCGAGATTGCCAATCGCCTGCGCAACTACATCACCGTGCCTGAAGTTACGGTGATCGTCGAGCAAATCAACAGCAAGAAGTACAACATCATGGGGATGGTTGGAAAGCCTGGAACTTATCCTCTGACGCTCTCGACAACGATCATGGATGCAATTGCAGCAGCGGGCGGATTCAAGGATTTTGCGAAATCAAAGGGCGTGTATATCCTTCGTCAGAGTCCAGAGGGCGCGCAGGTCCGGTTGAACTTCAACTACAAGGAGTTCATCAAAGGCAAAAACATCTCCCAGAACATAAAGATCGAGCCGCAAGACACGATCATCGTCCCATAAGGTCCACTATGTCTCGAAAAATTCTCCTCAGTCTCGCTGTATTTGCTGGTTCGCTGAACCTATGGTGCCAGGTGGAGCCTAGCGCCACCGGGGGAGCGGGCAACTCAGACGACGATTCGTTGATGACGCTGCCACCCTCGGTAAGTGGGTCGTTTTATCCGTCCGAAACGGGAGACCAGTATAAAGAGAATTCCTTGTCGGGCGGCATTCTCTTTACGGCAGCTTACGACGACAATGTTTTGGCCGGGCAAGCAACCAAGCCGATTACGGCTGAGTCTTACACCATACTGCCAAATATCGCACTCAATACGAGGACTTCCCGGCTGAATGGATCGTTACGGTACAGCCCGGGATTCGTGTTCTATCAGCCGACCAGCGAATTGAATGATGTAACTCAGAATGCGGTTGCCGACTTCTCGTATCGCATCACTCCTCATACAGTAGTTGGCGTGCAGGAGTCGTTCCAGCAGAACTCAACCGTCTTCAGCGGGCCTTATACCGCGGCAGGCGCAACGATTTCAGGTTCTGGGACTTCGGCGTTGCCGATCGTACTCATTCCATATGGCGGTGAGATAACAGACTTCACAAACGGGCACATAGGCTACCAAATCAGCCGAAGCAGCATGATTAGTGCTGCAGGCTTTTTCTCCTCGTTCCATTTCTCGGGTTCAGCATTGTCTGAGGGCCTCTACAACTCCAATGCTGGAGGGGGCGGGGTCTCGTACAGCCGGCGACTGACTCGGACACAGTTTATCGGCGCATCCTACGGCTATTCGGTCTCCAACATCAGCTCATTCGATACGACAACAGACAACCATACCGGTTCGGTTTTCTACAGCATCGATCTCGGCAAGGCCTTTTCTCTGTCGCTTACCGGGGGTCCGGAATACTCGACGACCACGACTCAAGGCACTGCCCCAACCCACACCTGGGCGCCAAGCGTGAATGCAGGCCTCGGATGGCAAAGGAAGCGTGCGAATTTCGCGCTCTCTTATGCGCACTCGATTACCACAGGCTATGGCCTTCTCGGCTCCTTCACTTCGGACAGCGCGAGCACGACAGTGGGTTGGCAGTTCACGCGTCGACTTACGGGGAACCTTAATGGCAGCTACTCAAACACCAAGAGCGCCGCGTCGCAGCTTTTTGCCTACACGGCGACAGGGCACAGTGTGTTTGGCAGGGCAGCGCTTTCATATCGGCTGAGCGAGCGCCTTAATCTTGTCGGTGAATACACCCGGCTTCATCAGGCCTACTCCGCAATTGGATTTATATCGAGTGATCCCGATGCCGATCGGGTAGCCGTTTCTCTTAACTACGGGTTCACGAGACCTCTGGGACATTGACTATGATCGAGACGATTGAAGAACAAAACTCGGAACAGTCTGATATCGCGCAGTATTTCGATATAGCGCGCAGACGCCAACTCTATTTTCTGATTCCCTTCTTCTTTAGCTGGCTGATTGCGTGGGGTCTCAGCTGGGTGCTGCCGCCGCTCTATAAGTCGAGTACGCAGATTATCGTCGAAGAACCGACGATGCCGGCAAACTACGTATCACCTAACGTCAACAATGACATTCAGTCGCGCCTGCAGAGCATCAAACAGCAAATCCTCAGCCCGACCCGCCTGGCGCTGATTATCGACAAGCTTCACCTGTATCCTGACAGCCGTGAAACGATGGATGACCGCGTGGCGCACATGCGGAAAGATATCAGCATCGACGTTGTTCAAGATGCGCGGAACCAGGAAATATCGGCGTTCATGGTCTCCTATTCATCGAGAAATCCGCAGGTCGCTCAGCAGGTCACAACCGAACTCACCAACCTGTTCATCAGCGAAAACGGCAAGGTGCGGTTGCAGCAGTCTGTAGGAACTACGAAATTCATCGAAGACCAACTCGAGGTGGCTCGGGTTCAGCTTTCTGAGCAGGAAGCGAAAGTGAAAGCGTTCGAAGGAGGCCACTCCGGGGCTTTGCCTTCGCAGCAGACAAGCAACCTGCAGATCCTTGCGGGGCTGCAGTCCCAGTTGCAGAACGAGCAGGATTCGTTGAACCAATCCAAGCAGCAGAAGGTGTATCTCCAGGCACTCATCGATCAGAATCGAACAACTCGAGGCGCAACACGCGCTGACGGAACACCAACGGGCCTTGCGGAGATCAATGCACAGCTTGAGAAATTGAGATCTCAACTCGTGGACCTAAGCTCGCGCTACACGGACCAGTATCCGGATGTGTTGAAGCTCAAGGACCAGATTGCGAAGACCGAGAGGATTCGGGATCAACTGCTCGCCGCCCCCAAGAAGCCGGTTGACGAAACGACTGAAGCCGCTCGTGAACTGGATGGGATCGGCGTGAATTCGCCTCTTCCGCAACTGCAGGGGCAGCTCAAGGCAAATCAGCTAGACATCGTGAATCGCGAGCACCGGATCGAGGAACTGCAGGGGCGAATCAATGAATATCAAGGGCGCCTGAACGCGGCACCCGGTGTCGAGCAGCAATATGCTGAAGTCACACGCGGCTACGAACAGTCCAAAGCGATCTACGATGAACTTCTGAAGAAGGAAAATGACTCGTCGATGGCCACCAGCATGGAGCAGCTGCAGCAGGGCGAGCACTTCACCATCCTCGATCCGCCGAGCTTGCCCGTCAAACCAGACTTTCCGAACCGCTTGAAATTCTGCGGCGTCGGGTTGGCGATTGGACTCTTCCTCGGAGTCATTGTGGCCGGCGGATTTGAGTTTGCAGATGACCGCTTGCACAATGAAGCGGAGTTACGGGCCATGCTTCCACTGACCGTTCTTTCGGAAGTGCCGGAAGTGATACACCCCTCAGACGAGGCAAAGAAGCGGCGACGAGTGATTTTCAACTGGGCAGTGACGATTGTGGCCGTCTTGATGATCCTGGCCGGCACGGCAGTCAGCATTCTCAACGGTTAGAGCAGGCGAATGTACAAGTCATACTTCCAACTCGCGCGGAACCCGTTCGATCTCACACCAGATCCGGCCAGTTTCGTTCCGACCGAAAGGCACAATGAGGCTCTTGCTGCGCTCTACTATGGGGTGCGGCGTCATAAGGGCTTCGTTGTCGTCACCGGCGAAGTCGGTACCGGAAAGACGTTGCTCCTTAGATGCCTGCTGAGGCTGCTTGAAGAGAGTAGGGATATTTCGTATGCCTACATCTTCAACAACAGGCTCTCCTCGACGGAATTCCTGCAGTACATGCTGTTGGATTTCGGGCTTGAGGCCAAAGGAAAGAATAAGTGCGAGATGCTTTTTGATCTCAGCCAGTTCCTGGTCTCAAGGTCATCAAGGCAGATGACGACGGTCTTGATCGTGGATGAAGCCCACCTTCTCTCGGAGGAACTGCTTGAAGAGGTCAGGCTGCTGTCAAACCTCGAAACATACGATGACAAGTTACTGCAAATCGTGCTCGTAGGGCAGCCCGAACTTGACGCCAAACTGGACTCCCGGGGACTCAGGCAGCTGAAGCAGCGTATAGCGCTCCGCACACACCTGATGCCGCTTAGCTTCGAAGAGACACAGCGCTATATCGAGCAGAGACTTGGAGTAGCGGGCGCGGGAGAAAGCGCAGGATCGTTGTTCTCGCCGAAAGCAGTGTCGACGATTTATCGCTTCTCGCGGGGGTTTCCGCGATTGATCAACACGATATGTGAGAACTCATTGATCACAGCCTATGCCAGACAGGTTTCGGTGATCGATCCGGACATAGTCGAATTCGTTGCCAAGGAGTTGCGTCTCGACAAGGGAGCGCTTGCTGAAGAAGGCAGAGCGAGAGGCAACGGAATCTTCTCGCAGTCTACAAATGGGCACCATTTTGACTTATCTGATGCGGCGGCAAATCAAATAGAGAGTGACTCTGAAGAAGCTCGCCGGTAACTCAGAGGAGATAGAAGAAAATGAGCCAGATTTTCGACGCGTTACAAAGGGCCGAAGCAGAGCGCGCAGGGGCGGAGACGCCGGCACCTTTGCAAGCAACCGACGTTTTACGCCGTGCAGAACGGCTTATGGCGACCAAATGGCAGGGACAGACATCGCTCGGTGATGCGGAGGGGTTGAGCCTTGACGGGCTCGACGTGCCAACGGCAACGCAGGCTACTTTCGAATCCCATGATGGACATGCAGTGGCGCTTTCAACAGGCCCAGTGAAGCCGGATGATCGGCTTCGCATTCTTGGCCAATTTCGAAGCCTGCCGTTTTCAGTTGCTCCAGAGAGCCGCCTTGTCTCGTTCACGGAGCAGGACAGCCCAGCGTCGGAGGCATTTCGACTACTGGGAGTTCGTCTCCGTGATCTGAGCCGGACGCGTTCATTGAAGCGAGTTCTCATCACCAGCACGATTCCGCAGGAAGGGAAGACGACCGTCGCCGCGAATCTAGCGTGCACGCTGGCCCGTTCAACCGGACAAAAGATCCTTTTGCTGGAAGGCGATATCCGGCGTCCTGCTCTCTCGGCGATGCTCGGCCTGAAGGGAATCCCTGGAATATGCGAGTGGCTTCGAGGCGAAGAAAAGCTAGCGAACTGTGTGTATCAGATCGTTGATGCAGGGATTTGGGTGATGCCGGCGGGTGCCTCGCCGCAGAATCCTCTCGAAGTTCTTCAGTCAACCAAACTGAATGCTCTGATGGCGCAGCTGGCCGAGTGGTTTGACACCATCGTGATCGATTCCCCCCCCGTTCTGCCCTTGGCCGACACCAGTGTCTGGATGAGACTTGCGGATGGAATTATCCTTGTAGCTCGCCAGGGGATTACCGAGAAGAAGCAGTTGGAAAAGGGACTTGCCGCGCTGGACCCCCAAAAGTTGCTTGGGGCGCTTTTGAATTGCTCTCAAAACTCGCCGCACAGTCACTACTATTACTAATTCGTTCAAGTAACTCTGTTCCCACACATCAACTGAGCCCGCGAAACATACGCCGCGACAAGTGAAGGTCTTCCAAGTGATTAAGTTGAGGATTGATTGTTCAGCCCATTTGCCAAGGCTCTATTCCTTTCCTTGGAATGTCACTCTGAGATTCGAAGAGAACTGCACGGGAACTACATCGTCCGATGAAGGGAGACGGTCGTGACCATTCGCCAAGAAAGAGCCGCCAATCTCGTTGATTCTGTTTTCGACTCTGAATCTGCGGTCGAACGAGGTGCGCTCAATGAAGACGCGTTCAAGAGAGTCATCGCGATCGAGCGCAAACGAACCGAGAGATCGAAGTCACCATTCGTCCTGATGCTTTTGGAAGTAGCGAAACACCAGCAGGTGGAGAAGACAAGGTCGGCTCTTGAATGCATCGTGGCAGCTTTGCTGGCATCATGCCGAGATACGGATCTTGTTGGTTGGTATAAAGAAGGCTCAATTATTGGCGTGATGTATACAGGCCTGGTTATGAGCGACAAGAACTCCATTTTGGGAGCGATCCTGAATAGAGTGAGCGATACTCTGCGCAACGAGCTCTCATTTGAACAGTTCAGCCAAATTAGTATTTCATTCCATCTCTTCCCTGATGACTGGGAGAACGATAAGCCGGGACGCCCGAGCAATTCTGCCCTTTATCCTGATCTCACAAACCACAACACCAGCCGCAAGTCGCTATTGGTCCTGAAGAGAGCCATCGATCTTCTGGGAAGCGGGGTTCTTGCGCTTCTTTGCCTGCCTTTGTTTGTGGCGATTGCTATTGCGGTCAAGTGCTCCTCTAAGGGGCCCATTCTTTTCAGGCAGGAACGGATCGGGCAGTTCGGACAGAGTTTTACGTTTCTCAAGTTTCGGTCAATGCGCGTCAACAACGATCACTCAGTTCACAGGGAGTTTGTCACAAAGCTGATTACGGAGAATCGGGAAGCGGAGACGGAAGGCGCGGGCAGACCTCAAGTCTATAAAATTACAAACGACAATCGCGTAACGCCAATAGGTAGATTCCTGCGGAGAACGAGCCTCGATGAGTTACCCCAGGTGATCAACGTCCTTCGAGGAGATATGTCGCTCGTTGGTCCGCGACCGCCGATTCCATATGAGCTGGCTGCCTATCAGGTTTGGCACCGTCGCCGGGTGCTTGAAGTTAAGCCGGGAATCACCGGGCTATGGCAGGTGACTGGGCGCAGCCGTGTAAAATTTGACGAAATGGTCCGACTTGACCTGCGGTACGCGACATCCTGGTCGCCGTGGCTGGATATTAAGATACTGCTTTGCACGCCGCTTGCTGTGATTCGAGGTTCGGGTGCATATTGATTTAGATTAGAGGCATTAGGAGCGGACTTCCTGCCTCCGCGTAATACCTGCCGGCAGTTAAACCAATTTCAAAATTAGATCAGAACGTCCGCCCGCGGCGGAAGATGGAGAAGGCTCGTGAATTTCGGGGTTATAGGTTACGGATATTGGGGGCCAAATATCGTAAGGAACTTAGTGAGCCTCGAGGGCTCGCAAGTAATTGCGATTGCTGAAATCAGCGAAGGTGCGCGCGCTAGGGCTCAAAAGGCCTATCCGCGGATTAAGGTGACTGCGGACGCCGCGGAGGTGATTACTTCGCCGGACGTTGATGCAATCGCGGTCGTTTCTCCTGTGTGGACACATTATGAATTGACAAAGGCTGCCTTGCTGCAGGGCAAGCATGTCTTTGTCGAAAAGCCATTTACCAGTAACACTGCTCAGGCTGAGGAGCTTATCAACCTGGCCGAGCAGAAGAATCTCAAGATTATGGTGGACCACACGTTCTTATTCACGGGTGCCGTGCGTAAGATTCGTCAGTTAATCGAGGAAGATGCTCTCGGAAATCTTTACTACTATGACTCGACCCGGGTCAATTTGGGCCTCTTCCAGCACGATATCAATGTTCTATGGGACCTGGCGCCTCACGACCTCTCGATCATGGACAATCTGCTCAAGGGAAAGCCGGAAGGGATTGTGGCAACCGGGCAGGGGCATCTCAACGGGCACGAAGATGTGGCGTTTATGACGGTGTACTTCCCAGAGAAGGTGATCGCACATATCAACGTGAATTGGCTTTCGCCAGTGAAGGTGCGCACGACCTTGATCGGTGGGGAGAAGCGCATGCTGGTGTGGAACGATCTCGAGGCGGATGAAAAGGTGAAGGTGTACGACAAGGGAGTTAAGATCACCAGCCGCGAGGGCGTATATGACTTATTGGTCAGCTATCGGTCCGGTGATATGTGGGCGCCGCAATTGGAGCAGGTCGAGGCTCTCCGTCAGGAATTGTCCTATTTTGTTGATTGCATATCTGCCGGGAAAGAACCATTCAACAATGGCTGCGCCGGATTTAGAGTAGTTCAGATGCTGGAAGCGGCGAGTGAATCCCTGAAGAAGAAGGGGGCCATGGTTTATCTATGAACACCTTCAACTGCATCGCAGACGATGTGAAATTGGGCCGGGACGTGCGTCTCTCAAAATTCATCAATCTCTACGGTTGTGAGATCGGGGACGATACAAAGATCGGCGCATTTGTCGAGATCCAGAAGAATGCCAGGATCGGCCGCCGCTGCAAGATATCGAGTCACACCTTCATTTGCGAGGGCGTCACGATCGAGGACAACGTCTTCATTGGCCATGGGGTGATGTTCACCAACGATTCCTATCCTCGGGCCACGAGTCTCGATGGAAAGCTGCAGACAGAGGCAGATTGGACAGTGGAGAAGACAGTGGTAAAACGGGGAGCCTCGATTGGCACCGGAACGACGATTCTCCCAAATACTTGTATTGGAGAGAATGCAATTGTCGGCGCTGGAAGCGTGGTAACCAGGGATGTCCCCGCGAATGCGATCATAGCCGGCAACCCCGCGAAAGTACTGCGCTACGTGGACGCTTCGCAGCCTGACACCACGCTCAGCGCGGGTAACTGAGTTCGACGGAGTTGAAGAATCAGCCGCACTGGCGACTTGCTACCGTACAGTCATTCCCGCAATGACGATAGCGCTTTCCCGCACCTTGAGTTGAGCACGAACAAACACTTACAAGAGATCTTTAGAGCAGAAATCAGGAGAGTTGATGAGTACTGACCCCGCAATCCCGTTTCTCGATTTAGTAACCCCCCATGTAGAACTTGAGGAAGAGCTCACAGCATTATTCCGCCGTGTTCTGCGCACAGCCGGATTTGTTGGCGGTCCAATGGTTGAGGCCTTCGAGACCGCGTTTGCAGAATTCTGCCAAACCAGTCACGCTGTCGGTGTAAACAGCGGCACCGATGCATTGCGATTCGCGATTATGGCTTGCGGAGTTCAGCACGGGGACGTCGTGTTGACGGTTCCCAACACGTTTATTGCAACAACAGAGGCCATCTCGCAGGCCGGTGCAATCCCGGAGTTCGTGGACGTAGACGAACAGACATACAACATGTCGGTATCTATGCTCAAACGCTACCTGGAGACGAAGTGCGTTCGCAACGAATCGGGGCAGCTGATCAGCACGCGAAGCAATCGGCCTGTGACAGCGATCGTCCCAGTGCATCTTTATGGGCAGATGGCCGACATGGATGGGATTCTTGGTCTTGCTGAACAGCACAAACTCGCAGTTATCGAAGACGCGTGCCAAGCGCACGGGGCCGAGTATTTCTCAAAGCGCCACAATCGCTGGATGAGAGCCGGTTCCATGGGCCATGCAGCTGCGTTCAGCTTCTACCCGGGCAAGAACTTGGGCGCCTGCGGCGAAGGTGGCGCGGCGACCACCAACGACAAGGTTCTGGCCGACAAGATGAAGATGATTCGCGACCACGGTCAGGTGAAGAAGTACTACCACGATATGGAGGGATACAACGGGCGACTGGACGCCATTCAAGCTGGGATCTTGCACGCCAAACTACCGCATCTGGCGGCCTGGAACCAGCAACGGAGAGATCGTGCGATAGAGTACAACCGGCTCATGGAATCGCACCAAGGAATCAGCCTGCCTTACGAACCGGAGTGGTCTCACGCCGTCTACCACCTGTACGTAATTCGCGCCGACAACCGGGAGACGCTCATCCGCGATTTGAACGGCGCCGGCATCGGAACTGGCATTCACTACCCAATTCCGCTTCACCTGCAGAAGGCTTACTCAGCATTGAAATACAGTGCGGGAGATTTCCCCGTGGCAGAGAGTGCCGCCGTAGAGATTATTTCGCTGCCGATGTTCCCGCATTTGACAGTAGGGCAACAGAGCCGGGTCGCCGAAGAGGTTTACGCATCCGTCTCGAAATCGCTCCAGCATGGGAGAAGTGAGGAGACGCGGCTGGTGTCAGCTGCGCGCAGTCTCTGAACGGGGAGCGGCTCTATTGGGCCTGAGATCGCAGGTTGGAAACTCAGGCACTTCGCGCTATTCGATGCAACTGTCGGAGTAAGTGCGCGAGATGTTCATGCCGGGAAACAGTAGCTAAAGGAATTGTGGCTGATGATGGTTTGTGGTAAGGAAATTCGCATTCAAGGGAGATTGGTTCGAATTGCGCATCTGGATGGGGAGAAGTACACCTTTCCGGAGGATCCGGCGGCCACCGTGGCGCAGTTGCGTGAGGGAAAAGCGCGGGTAGATGTTTTTACATTCCTGCAGAGCCTGGCAGAGACGTCACACAAATACTCATACCCGATGGAGATGGATAATCTAGCGGTGCTTCCAGTCTCAACTTTCGATAACTGGTGGAATAAGCAAATTCGCTCTTATCCTCGCAACCGGGCTCGCCAGGCGGCGAAGCGAGGAGTTACGATGCGCGAAGTCCCGTTTGGCGAGGAGCTCATCGACGGAATCTGCGCAGTCTATAACGAGACGCCGATACGGCAAGGCAAGCGGTTTCCCCACTATGGAATGACCAGAGAACGTGCTCGGGAATATGCCGGGACCTTTCTCGATCGCAGCATTTATGTGGGAGCGTTTTTGGGCGACGCAATGATTGGCTTTATCAAGCTGACCATGGACGAAAGCCGGACACAAGCGTGTCTCGTTCATATCCTGTCGATGGTCCAGCACAAGGAGAAGGCGCCGACGAACGCACTGATTGCAGAAGCCGTACGCGTTTGCGCGGAACAAAAGGTTCCCTATCTTGTCTACGAGAACTTTAACTATGGTAAAAAGCTGGATGACAGCCTCACACATTTCAAAGAGGTGAACGGCTTCGGTCGGGTTGATGTGCCGCGGTACTACGTGCCATTGACGGAACTTGGACGCATTGCCCTCCGGTTCGGTTTGCATCGCCCACTTGTCGAGAAACTTCCAGAGCCGATCGCAGAAACACTGCGCGACCTGCGAAGAGCGTGGTACGACCGCAGATTCCGGACGGCGACCGAATCCTGAGACACGGATTTCCGCCTGAGATCATCAACCGCAATGAAGGCCCACCGCAGCCGATGAAGATTTTGCGCATGGGCGGGACCCAGGCCCGGTGCTTTATCCTTCAATTTGCAGGATGTGCTCGTTAGAGCTCTCCTGAAAACAAATCTTGATTCCGTTTGGTCGTCGACCGCCGCTTAAGCTAGATGAATCCTTCAATCGCCACTCTGATGTGCGTGTTCGGGATCGCAGGACTCTTCTACCTCGATCGTGAGAAAGGCGCGCGTCCGTCCAAAGCCATCTGGCTCCCGATCATCTGGATGACGCTGATCGGATCAAGGCCATTGTCGGTCTTGTTAGGTTTCGAGCCACCGACCGGCAATGTACAGCTTGAGGGGAGTCCGATCGATGCAGCATTCTTCGGGATTCTCACGCTGGCTGCCATTGCGGTCCTCATTCGCCGCGGCAACCGGGCGCGCACACTGCTCCTCGCAAACTGGCCAATCGTCTTCTACTTTGTTTTCTGTCTGATCAGTGCTTCCTGGTCTTTTCATCCGGACGTCTCGATCAAGCGCTGGATCAAAGCTACCGGTGACTTAGCGATGGTTCTGGTCATTGTTACGGATCGGGACCCAACTGTTGCCTTCAAACGCCTGATCTCTCGTTTAGGCTTTGTTTTGCTGCCCGTGTCGGTGCTTCTGATCAAATATTACCCATACCTCGGACGAGCTTCCGCGCCGAATGGGGAAATGATGAACACGGGAGTGACAACCGACAAGAACATGCTCGGTGTCATGCTTCTCGTCATTTCTATGGGGACCCTGTGGCACGTTATCACCCTCTTGCGAGCCAAGGGGCAACGCGACCGCCGCCGGCATCTGATCGCGCAGTTAGCGTTGCTTGCTTTTGGTGTGGCTCTGTTGAGGATGGCCCACTCGTCGACCTCCATCGCCTGCTTTATCCTCGGAGGCGGACTCATCGTGGCGACCAATCTTCGCTGGTTTATAAACCGGCCGGCTCGTGTGCACGCGCTTTGCGTCGCAATCTTAATCGCCGGAGTGATGACGTTGTGGCTGGGTGGTGTGGGTAGCGTCGCAGAAGCTCTTGGGAGGCAATCGACTCTCTCCGGACGGACTGCGATTTGGGCTGCGGTCATTCCCGCTGCCTCGAACCCGCTGGTGGGCTCTGGGTTCGAAGGGTTTTGGATCAGCCCTGACGTTGTGAAGTTCCAAAGCGCGCTTATAGGCTGGTGGCATCCCGAGTATCTTAACGAAGCACATAACGGCTATATCGAGGTCTATCTCAACCTCGGCATCCTTGGGGTGGCTTTGATCGCAACGATTCTGATCACCGGCTATTTGCGGGCAGCGAAAGCGCTTCGAAAGAATTGGTCGTTCGCCGGGCTCATGCTTGCATATATTGTAGCGGCGGTTATTTACAGCATCACGGAGGCTGGATTCAGGATGCTGGACCCGATCTGGATCTTCCTTCTGCTGGCCATTGTTAGTTCAACCAGCATTACAAGCGGAATCTTCAACCGCAAGGCGCTTAAGGTTGTTGCCTTTCGTGACAAAGGCGCGACCCAGCCTGATGGCATGCAAAGCAACCGATCAAGCGAGCAGATTGATGCCCCGCGGCGCAGGCTCTCGTAACTCCCCCTTGCTCTCAGGAGCAATTCCCAAGACACAACAGACGCAAAGAGCCAGCCGTCGACTGCTGTCTACTAACTCATTACAAGGAAATCAGTGAAACCGTTTCAACCCAACGGCATGTTCCGGCCGATCGATACAGGGCATAAATTTCGTCGGAGTGCAGTCCGCGGTGCCGCTGCCTCAATCGCTGGCCAAGGGGCGAATGTTGGCCTGCAGATGGCATCGGTGATGATTCTAGCCCGGCTGCTCACCCCGGCAGATTTTGGAACCGTAACTATGGTGACGACTTTTAGTCTGCTGTTTGTGAGCTTTGGTCTGAACGGCTTCACCGAATTGATCATGCAGCGCGAGGAACTTTCTGATTCCTTGGCGAGCAACCTTTTTTGGATGAATTTGGCAATCGGCGCGACCCTCACCGTGGGATTTGGCAGTGCGGGCCGACTATTGGCTAGTTTCTATCATGATTCAAGAGTGGCTCAAGTTGCCGAAGTGATGTCACTGACCATTGTGCTCGGTTCCCTGGCATATATTCACCTCGCGCTGCTGCAGCGCGCCATGCATTTCAGGGCCACCGCGGTCATCAATTTCATAGGACAGGCGATCCTGATGATAGTCTCCATCACTCTGGCGGCGAGAGGGTGGCATTACTGGTCGCTTGTCTGGGGCATTGTTGCGCAATCTACAGTGGTCGCAGCCTGTGCCTGGTTCGTTTGCCGATGGATCCCACGATGGCCGAGGCGTGCTCCAGACGCTGGTTCAGGCCTGAGATTTGCGCTAAGCGTTTATTCGCATTTCGCGTTCAGCTATTTCACGCGTAATACAGACAATCTCCTTGTTGGCTGGCGGTTTGGCGCTCAAGTGTTGGGATTCTACAAAAGAGCGTACGACCTGTTCGTGGTCGCCGCAACGCAACTGCTTTCGCCTATTTCTGCAGTGGCCGTAAGTACGTTGAGCCGCGTCAACCGTGATCGTGGCGAGTTTCAGCATTTTTTTCTGAGGGCTATATCGGTAATCGCGCTCCTGGGGATGGGAATTGGCGCCGATTTTGCATTGATTGGGAAGGATTTTATTCGTGTTCTTCTTGGCCCCGGTTGGGAAGAGGCTGGTCGAATCTTCACCTTGTTCGGACCGGGAATCGGAGTCATGTTGCTCTATAACACGCACGGATGGATTCATCTTTCGATTGGCCGTCCTGAGAGATGGCTGCGCTGGGGCGTGATTGAATTTCTGTTTACCACAAGTCTCTTTCTTCTGACTTTGCGTTGGGGTCCATCTGGTGTCGCATTCGCCTGGACGGCGTCGTATTTCCTCTTGATGTTTCCAGGTTTCTGGTACGCTGGGAGGCCCATTGGGCTCAAGGTCGGGTCGGTAATTGCTGTCGTATGGAGATTCTTTGTTGCGTCGGCCGGCGCCGCATTCCTGACCGAGATGGTCCTTCGAACGATGCACCAGACTGGGGCCGGGTTGGGGGCAAGGGAGGCTTTTGTAAGATTGGTTTTAGTCTCTTTAGGATTCTTCGCACTGTACTTTTGCGCTGTCATTATCCTCTATCGCGGTTTGAGACCTATCACTGAAACAGTTGCTCTTCTTCGGCACCTCTTGCCGGATCGCTCGATTAAGAGTAGCCCTGAAGTCGCAGAGTCCATCCCGGGATAATGAGAAGACGGCTGCTTTGCCGAGGGTTTTGCGGTGCTTCTATAGTGGTTGAGAATGCAGGGCATAAAAGCGAAAAGGAGCAAGTGATGAGATCGACCCCATCTTGTGCCAGGTTCAAACCGGGTGGTGAGGCGGAGTTTCTTCACGAGGAAAATTCATGAGCAGGTTACGCATCTTGCTGTTGGCGCCGGATATTAACCCGGACACGATCAGCATGCCCTATGTCACGTATTCTCATGCGGCGGCGCTCGCCGAAATTCACGATGTATCGCTGGTTACTGGATCGCAGAGTGTGGACGCGGTTCGCCGTGCGAATGCGCCGTTTCACGCGATTGAGGTAGTGAGCATCCCGCTCTTCGAGCGCTTCAACGCTTGGAGCTTGCGCAGGATCCTCAAATACAACTACGATACCCAGGTTCTGACTGCACTTCGCTATCCGTTTTCTCTCGCATTCGAGTGGTACGCCTGGCGGAGTCTCCGATCCCGCATCCATGCGGGCGAGTTCGATATCGTCCTGCGCGTCATGCCAATGACACCGGTGATTCCGAGCCCTTTCGCATATTTTTTGCGCAAAGGGCCGATACCCTTCGTGATCGGTCCGCTCAACGGCGGTTTGCCGTGGCCCCCTGGGTTCAGCCAGCTCGAGAATCAAAAGGAATGGATATCTAATCTTCGGAGTCTTTACCGTTTCCTCCCATTTACCCGCTCTACCTACCGCCATGCATCGGCAATCATCGCGGCTTCGACCCAAACCTTCTCAGAGTTCGTCAAGTTTAAAGACAAGCTTTTCTTTGTCCCGGAACCCGGTATCGCTCGTTCTTTGTGTCCTGTCGATACACGCACTCCTGAACCAGGCGCGAAGCTGGAGCTGATCTTTGTCGGCGGCTTGTATCCCCGGAAGGCATGCGATCTCGCTTTGCGTGCCGCCGCCTCGATTTTACGCAGCGGTCTGGCCCACTTTACGGTGATAGGGGATGGACCCGAGCGAGGCCGGCTTGAGGAAATGGTGAAATCGCTTGGGATTGAGAAGGCGGTTTCTTTGTGCGGTTGGCTCGACCATGCGGAAGTTCTCAGACGCTTCAGCACTTCTGATGTCTTTCTGTTTCCGTCCGTACGCGATAACGGGGCAGGCGTGGTTTTCGAGGCGCTCGCTTCAGGCGCAGTGCCAGTGGTTGTGGACTTCGGGGGCCCCGGAGATATCGTTCAACCAGAATTCGGGTACAAGGTGCCGCTCACGAATGAGACCGATGTGGTCGCGCAGATGGAGAAGGCACTGGCCGAACTTGTGCACGATCGCGAACTCCTAAAGAGATTGCGAAAAAATGGAATGACCTACGCCCAGGAAAACCTCACATGGGAAGCGAAGGCGCAGGCTACGACTCAAGTTCTCGATTGGGTGTTGCAGCGGGCGCCTAAACCGGATTTCGTGCCGCCCAAAAGACTGCATCTGGAGTATCTGAGCCGATCTTGAGAATGGAAGCATGACCGTCGGCCCAGAGTGCGCGCAAGGAAACGCGGAACGGGAGTTCTGACCTCAAGCCCTTGCCTCGGGACTTGACTGGTCCTGCGCAAAAATGACTCGTCTTTGGCAGAGGACGGTTCAGTCCACCTTTGCTTTGAGTGGGGCAACCCGGAGAAATCGTATGACACGACCCTTGGTATCGATCCTCATTCCTGCTTACAATGCGGAGCAATGGATATCAGAGTCTCTTCGTTCGGCAATTACCCAGACGTGGGAGCCCAAGGAGATCATCGTCGTCGACGACGGTTCGACGGACGGAACACTTGAAGTTTTAGGGCGGTTTGCATGCGACCAGCTCACGGTTGTGAGTCAGAAAAATCAAGGCGCTGCCGCGGCGAGAAACAACGCCTTGTCGCTCAGTAAAGGGGACTACATCCAGTACCTGGACGCGGACGATGTTATAGCGCCGGACAAGATTGCCAAACAGATGGAAGCCTTGGGGCAATGCCCGAGCAAGAGAACGCTGCTCTCATCAAGTTGGGGAAAGTTCGTGTATCGCTACCATCGCACATCTTTTGTTCCAACCGCTCTATGGTGCGATTTGTCTCCCGCGGAATGGCTTATCCGCAAAATGCAAAACAACGTTTACATGCAAACGTCCACTTGGCTTGTGAGCCGAGAGCTGGCGGAAGCAGCAGGTCCATGGGACACGCGATTGTTGGGAGATGACGACGGCGAGTATTTCTGCCGCGTCCTGCTGGCCAGCGATGGAGTGCGATTCGTCCCCGAAGCAAAAGTCTACTATCGCGAGGCGGGCGTTGGCAGTTTGAGCTATATCGGGCTTTCAGACCGCAAGATGGATGCGCAGATGCACTCGCTTGAAATGCACATCCGCTATCTTCGTTCACTCGAGGATAGTCCGAGAGCGCGCCAAGCCTGCGTCTCCTATCTTCAAAGCTGGATGCGTTTCTTTCATCCCAATCGGCCGGATCTCGTTAAAAAAGCGAAAGACATGGCTGCGAGCCTGGGCCAAGAGCTTCCTATTCCAAAGCTTTCCTGGAGGCTGACACTGTTCGCCGCGATTTTTGGTTGGCGGCGAGCGAAGCGAGCTCACTATCTTGTTGTGCGCTTCAGATGGTTTGCGATGCGGTGCTGGGACAGATTCCTGCTTCAGTTCGAATCCAGGAAGATGAGAGAGACACTTTGAAACGAATGCAGCGATCGGGAGCTGGCACTAGAAAATCCCCTGACACCGAGTCCAGCAAGCCCGGTAGCAGGGGATTTGTAAGTCGATCAACGTTGAACCTGAGAAAAAGGCAGTACTCAACGTGGCCTTATTGAACTACGGTCCCAGTCAGGTTCGTCGGAGCCGGCGGACTCGCAGATGTGGTCGAACCGCTTTCCAGTGGATGGGGATAGACGTAAGGCTGATAAATTCCCGTCCATGTGTTCGCAGCAGTACAAACATAAAGTTCTCCGTTGCCGCTATTCGCATCCGTAGCAAAGTAGGCGACACCGTAAGACCCCGTCGGACTGGTGAGATACGTTCCTCCACCTCCCGCCGTGCAAGTCGTGGGGCGATTGGCCAATGATCCGTAGCCTGTTCCGGCTACTCCAGTGAATCCGCCGGAGCAACTGCTGTTCCACGATCCGCAATCGTAGTAGTAGTCCTGATTGTTTACGCTTCCGTCACTCAGAAGCATGTAAGAGGAAGCGCCACTATCTAGAGCGTTGTTCCACAGGTATTGAGGTTCAAGGTATTGTTTTGGCCAGGAGATTGTGCCGCTGGCGGAGTTGAGACGACTTGGGAAGCTTGCGCCGTTGAGGGATTGAGGCGTTTGTCCTCGGCCGAGGCCGTCCAAACAAGGATAGCCAGTGGTACTGTTTTGGTTTCCGTCCCACGCCGAGCCCACCCCATTACCACCAACCGCGGTGCCGCAGTAGCCCCAGCCGTTCGGCGCTGCCGTTTCCGCCTCATCCCCAGACTGCCGGTCGCCTCCACCCTGGTAGAAGCGGTAGTAGCCCGAGGCCACGGTGTTGTTCCAGATCAGCGCTGTCGCTCCTTTTGTTCCAACTGCAGCGGAAGCCTGTGAGCTCCCTGAAGGTCCAGTGAAGTAGTTGTTGTACATCTCAATCGAGCGGCAACCACGGGCAGGACCAGCTGGCGACTTCGTGCCATGAGTTTGAATTCCAACAGACGCGTCGTTGATGTTGTTGTAACGGATCACAAGAGCACCGGCGTTTCCGCAGTCGTCAATCACTCCGCCGTTTTGGACATTGTTCTCGACATAAAAGGATGAGGAAGCACCCCAAGGTGTCGGGTGAGCGAAGGTTCCGTCGCCATTCCCAATCGAGTCGCCATAGGCTGCGAAGTCTGAAAAGCCGAAGGGGTAGCTGCTGTTGTTATTGGCAAGGTCCAGGAGATTGTGATCCGCCACGCCGATCACTGATCCGTAGGTGCGGAAGAAAACTGAGGCAATGGCTGGCGAATAGGTAGTCTCGTTTGCGTGATTGTGATCGATCCTGACTTGAGCAGCGCCAGAATAAACCTCGATCAGCCCGTTGTATTTTGAATAGGAAGAACTGCCGATGCTTCCACCTGCCACAGTCAGACCGGTGACCCGAAAAAGTGAACTGGAACTTCCAACATTGAAAGTCATCAGCGCATTGTTGCTCTGGTAAACGTCTTGAATTACGGTGCTGTCCGAGGCGACGCACGCATAGCTTGAACTGCCGGCTGTCCCTGAGCAATTCACTGCTGTCGCGCCCTGAATGGTCAGGCTCTTAACCGCAGATGGGATTGTATAGGTGAATCCGGCGGACCATGCTGCCGAACCAGATGGAACGTTGACCACAACTGTGGCATTCGTATTCCCGCTGGACGGCAAGGCCGCAAGAACATCCGCTTCGTTGGGGCTTGCGGCGTTGCACACTGCGGTTGTGCAGGACTGCGCAGCGGCTGACATGGAAATTCCCGAGAGCAGAAGCACGAGTGAAAAAGAAGGAAGCAGCTTCATGGTGTAGTAGAACTCCTTTACACGTACAAAAATAATACGATCGCGCAACTTCCGGGGGATTGCGAATCCACCGGGACTGCGCCCCAGGCGGCAAAGTTCGATTTTATTGACGATAGTACGCGGAGAAGAGGAAAGATGCACGAGCGAGGCTCCGCGATGTTACTGCAGTCACTCACAGTAAGGTCCGCAGTTTGTGTTCGCGAGATGAGAGACTGATACAGCAAGAGAAGGCGGATCAACGATTTACTCCAGACTCGTTGCCAAGGCGCCTGTCTTACAAGGAGCTTCCAATCATGAGAGAGAAGGAAGCTTTAAATTGAGATGAATGGACTGCCTCGCAACAAGCCAAGTCTGAACCTTAGGAGGCTGGCCAGATTCCCGGTGGTCTATAGACTTATCGAGGTCACGTTGTCCCAGGAATTGACAGAGTATAGCACAACGACCTTGCGCAGGGCTGCATCGAACTCAGCGGCCAAATCCATGAAGAAACAAAGCAAATCGTCAAATCAATACAATACTCACTAAAGATTCGCACTATTCCAAAAGGAACCCCTCGGGCATGAAGAATCAGATTTCGCCGCTCAAGATTGCTCTGATGACGGGGGGGATCGACAAGCATTATGCCTCTGGGCTCAGTCAATCTCTGGCTGCTGCCGGAATTGCCGTGGATGTGATCGGCAATGACGAAATGCGTGAATCGCCACGGGCTGCCAATCTGAATGTTTTGGCACTTTACGCAACCCCGCAACGATACGGGACCATCGCCAGAAAGTTGCTGGCCTTTATCTGGGTCTATGTTCGCCTGATGCACTACGCAGCCACTTCATCTGTGCCGATCATTCACATCCTATGGGGCTACAAATTCAAATTGTTCGACCGGACACTTCTTCTTATCTATTACAAGCTGTTGGGAAAGCGAATTATTTTTACCGCCCACAATGTGAACGCGGCGGAAAGAGATGGGACTGATTTCGCCCTTAATCGATGGTCACTGCGCACTCAATATCGTCTTGTTGATCACATTTTTGTGCACACGGAGAAAATGAAGGATCAGCTGGTTGAGACCTTTGGTGTGAACGAGGGAAAGATCACCATAATTCCCTTCGGCACATACGACATGGTGCCGCAAACCACGTTGACTCCAGCGGAGGCAAAGCTGCAGCTCGGGCTGCGCAACTCCGATCGGACCATCCTCTTCTTCGGGAGAATTGCACCGTACAAGGGAATCGATCTGCTGGTCAATGCCTTCGAGAAAATCGCTCGCGAGGATTCACGCTATCGGCTGGTAATTGCAGGCGAGGCAATGAAGGAGTCGGAGCAGCAATGGCAGAAGGTGCAACGAGTGATTGAGCAAAGTCCCATACGGGAGCAGGTGATTCAACACATTCGGTTTGTACCGGACGATGAGATCGAACTGTTCCTGAAGGGAGCGGATGTACTTGCTCTGCCCTATACCGAGATTTTCCAGAGCGGAGTTCTGTTCATGGCCTACAGCTTTGGTCTGCCGGTGATTGCTACCGATGTTGGGTCATTGCCCCACGACATTGTGACTGGGAAAACCGGCTATATCTGTCGCGCTGGCGACCCGGTGGACCTCGCCAAGACGATCGAAACTTATTTTTCGAGCGAGCTCTATCAAGATTTAGATGCACAAAGGGTTCACATTAAGAATGCCATCCAGCTTAGTCATTCCTGGGATATTGCGGCCGGCAAAACGTGCGACGTCTATACGCAGCTATCCTCGACAAAGGATTTGCAGTACAGCACATAGTAGGCACTTAGCTTTATCTGAACGAACATACTTAGGATCCACTCCCATTGCCCTTCAGCAGAACGAGCCAACACAGATCCCGCAGCGAATCGAAACAAATGCCTCACACCTCGAAGGAGAGCTGTAAATGCCCGGTTTAGTCGGAATTATTACCAAGCGGCCACAAGCTTGGGCGGAAAATGAGCTCGGCGGGATGCTCAAAACCATGATGCACGAGTCGTTTTATACGTCGGGCGTTTGGAGTGATCCTTCACTCGGCGTCTACGTAGGTTGGGTGGCGCGACGCGGTTCTTTCGCAGCAGAGATGCCGATTCAGAACGAAGGGCGCAATCTAACGCTTATCTTTTCTGGTGAAGAATTTCCCGAAGAGGGTACTGTCGAAGCGCTTCGGGCTCGAGGACATCAGGTAGCTCTGGAGGGGCCTTCCTATCTAGTTCATCAGTACGAAGAGGACCCGGGGTTTCCCAAGCAACTCAACGGAAGATTTCACGGCTTGATTTCGGATCGCTCAAAGGGCACGTCGACCCTCTTCAATGATCGCTACGGGCTGCAACGCCTCTACTATCACGAGGGCGAGGATGCGTTCTATTTTGCGGCAGAGGCCAAGGCAATTCTCAAGGTATGCCCCTGGCTGCGCAAGATGGATGAACGCGGTCTCGGAGAGTTCATTGTCTGCGGCTGCGTTCTGGAGAATCGGACTCTCTTTCCCGGTATCGGTGTTCTGCCGCCGGGATCTTCGTGGACCTTTCAAAACGGCGCCCTGGAAAAGAAGGGGCATTACTTTGAGCCTTCGGAATGGGAGAACCAGGAGCCTCTCTCCGCTGAAGCATACTTCAACACATTGCGCGCCACGGTCGAGGGGAATTTCCCCCGCTATTTCGAGGGGCAGGAGAAGGTCGGAGTTTCTCTGACCGGAGGTTTGGACACTCGAATCATCATGGCATGGCATAAGGCCGACCCGGGTTCAATGCCGTGCTACACATTCGGCAGCATGTATCGCGACAACGAAGATGTAAAGCTGGCGCGCAAGGTTGCAGAGATTTGTAAACAGTCCCATCAGGTAATCACAACCGGCGAGGAGTTTCTCTCACGCTTCCCTTATTACGCGGAGCGGACTGTGTATCTCACAGATGCATGCGTTGATCTCGGACGTTCTCCTGATCTTTACGTGAACGAGAAAGCCCGAGAGATAGCGCCGGTACGTATGGTTGGAACCTACGGCAGCGAGATAATTCTGCAAGACGTGATGTTTAAGGCGGTCCCGCCTGCGGTCGGCTTGTATCAGACGGCTCTTTCACCCTGGATCCAAAAGGCAGAAACGACCTATCACGCTATCCTGCAGGGGAATCAATCGACGTTCGTTGCATTTCGCCAGTCGCCCTGGCATCACTACGGCGTTCTCGAACTCGAACAAACGCAGGTCGCAGTGAGGACGCCGTTTCTCGATAACGATCTTGTCAAAACGGTCTATCGAGCTCCGAAGATAGAGAATCTAAACCAGGAATGCAGGGTGCGCCTCGTGCAATCCGGAAACCCGGCGCTTTCTTCATTGCGCACAGATCGCGGTACGCGCGGCCTGAATAGCTACCTGACACGAGCCGCCCTCCAGTTCACCTTTAAGGCTGAGTATTGCTACGACTACGGCATGCCGCAGTGGGTTGCGTCGCTCGATCATATGTTCTCTTGGGTGCACTTCGAACGGATGTGGGTTGGCCGCCACAAGATTTTCCACATGCGTCCGTGGTATCGGGACTACTTGGCAGACTATGTTCGCGAAATGCTGCTCGACTCGCGTTCTCTTTCGCGTCCTTATCTCAACAAGGATGCTGTCACCAACATTGTCACGCGGCATCTAGATGGGACTCGAAACTACACGATCGAACTGAACCGGCTTCTGACGCTGGAACTGACGCACCGGCTGTTCATCGATTAATAGTGAAGTGCAATTGGGGTGAGAATGCAGTCAACGGCTTCCAATTTGTCGTATGTTTTGATCACACCAGCCCGGAACGAGGCGCAGTTCATCGAGGCCACGCTTCAGTCGGTGACGCAGCAGACCGTTCTCCCGGCGAAATGGGTAATTGTGAATGACGGATCGACGGATGACACCGGTGTGATCGCCGCTCGTTATGCGAGCAGATTTGCGTGGATTGAAGTGATCGATCTTCCGCGGCGCCGAGAGCGTGATTTTGCGGCAAAGGTCAATGCCTTCAAAGCCGGCCAGGAGCGACTCGCCGGGGTTGACTACCAGATCATAGGAAACCTCGATGCCGATGTCTCCCTCGATCCGGACCACTTCGAGTTTCTGCTCAAAAGATTTCAAGAAGATCCCGGCCTTGGTGTCGCGGGCACGGTCTTCCAGGAACCTGGCTATAACTCGGCGACCGACAGCTTTGAAGGGCAAACGTATGTGTCGGGACAGTGTCAGATCTTTCGTCGCGACTGCTTCGAAATGATCGGCGGCTATGTTCCGAGCAAGGCTGGAGGAATCGACTGGATGGCGGTCACTACGGCGCGCATGATGGGTTGGGGGACGAGGTCTTTTCGCGAGAAGAGCTTCTACCATCATCGCATCCTGGGAACTGCGAACCACAGTCGAATTGGCAAGAGCTTTGCTTATGGCAAAAAGGACTATTACATCGGTGGTCACCCGCTGTGGGAAGTCGTTCGCTGCACCTATCAGATGACAAAACCCCCGTACCTGATCGGGGGCACGATGCTTTGTGCCGGATATTTCAGTGCATTGATACGCGGTGAAAAGCGGGTCGTTTCAGATGATCTGATGCGCTTCCATCGCCGAGAGCAAATGAAAAAGCTAACAGCGATTCTGTCTTCTCTTGTGAAGTTCAAGAAGATAGACAGCTTTGGTCTGTTACCGGTCGCACGCGCAGCCAGTCCGGGACAGAGGCCGGTTGATCGCCAATAACTGCTCCTGGCGCCGCGATCCCGAAGATGAAGTTCTATTTAGAATTGTGAAGGTGGAAATCAACAATCTATGAATGTTGAAACGGAAATGGAACCGCCGGTTCGTGAGAGCAGCAAGGCGATCGATTTGCCTTTGCAGGAGACTTTGTCGTCGGTGTCGCGGTTTATTCAATGGCTTGATGGATATGGCGAGCTGTCCTACGACTTCCAGACCTATTATTCCGGCGCGTTAGGACGGAAAGCCAAACAACTGTACTATACGCATCGCAAATTGGGGACAGTAGCGGTTTTGCCCATGGTGCTTTCTGAAGCTTTTTTCCCATGGGGAAGGCGATTGTTTTGGAAGCCGCAGCGAATTCCGATCGCGGATGCGCATTATGCGATGGGTTTTGCCGCCCTCGCGACGATGTCCGACGACAATGGTTATTACCAGAGAGCCTTGCACTTTCTGGAAGTGTTGAAGCAAACGCGTTGTCCCGGATACGAGGAATATTGTTGGGGGTACCCTTTTCACTGGGAGACGATGACAGGAACGATCCCTGAAGGAACACCTCTGATCACGACTGTTCCATACGTGTATGAGGCATTCCAGCAGGTATATCAGATCGATCGCAATCCGGAGTGGCACCAGATAATGCACTCGATTGCAAGGCATGCATTGCAGGATTACAAAGACGTTGCTACATCGGCATCGGCAGCAACCTGTTCGTACACGCCGTTTCCTGAACACTCGCTGATGGTGGTCAACGCAAATGCTTATCGTGCGTATCTTCTGACCAACGCAGCAGTTGAATTCTCTGACCCGCAATATGAGCGCGCGGCTCAGAGAAACCTGAATTTTGTTTTAGAAGCGCAGAATGCAGATGGCTCGTGGTTCTACGCCAGGGACGGCAAGCGCTCCTTTGTCGATCACTTTCATACCTGCTTTGTGATGAAAGCTCTTACAAAGATCGAGGCGCTTACAGGAGACGCCGACTGCACAAGTGCCATTCAGCGGGGAGTAGACTACTACACGCGGCATCTCTTTGATGAACGCGGCATACCTAAGCCGTTCTCTCGCGCTCCTCGACTGACCGTTTATCGCCGTGAGCTCTACGATTTCGCGGAATGTATTAATCTGGCGGTATTGCTGCGTGGGCGCTTTCCGATTTTGGATCGCTACCTTGCTACCACGCTTGATCAGATTCTCGAACATTGGCAGACCAGCCAGGGATCGTTCCGAAGCCGGCAACTCTACGTTGGCTGGGACAATACACCGATGCATCGATGGGCATCGGCGCAGCTGTTTCGCAGCTTATGTCTTTTGCTGTCGACGAGCGAGCAACGGCGCAGCCAGACAGTCAAGGGAGCATAGAAATCAATGTGCGGAATATGTGGACAGTTTAACTTTCGCCACGATGCGCCCGTCCAGCGTCGCGATCTGGAGAAAATGACTCGAACGATGCGTCATCGCGGACCCGACGACGAGGGCTATTTCGTTGCCGGTCCCATTGGCCTCGGATTCCGGCGGCTCTCCATCATTGATCTCGAGGGTGGTCATCAGCCCATGTCCGATCAGGAAGAAACGACCTGGGTGGTTTTCAATGGCGAAATTTATAACTTCCGCGAATTACGCAAAGAACTGGAAGGATTCGGCCACGTCTTTCGGACACGCTGCGATACCGAAGTGATCGTCCACGGGTACAAGCAGTGGGGAGACGAGATTCTAAACAAGCTGAACGGCATGTTTGGCCTCGCAATATGGGATGTGCGCCAACGGCGACTGGTCCTGGCGCGGGACGCGTTCGGTATCAAGCTGGTTTATTATCGTGCCAACGCAGATTCGCTATGGTTCGGCTCCGAGATACGGCCTGTGTGCGCAACATTGGGCGAGGAAAGACCTGAAGCGGATCCCGAGGCGGTGAGCCTGTTCCTGCAGTATCGATATACCCCTTCGCCCTATACGGCAGTGCGGGGAGTGTACAAACTGGCCCCAGGAACCAAGCTTGTGGTGCAGGATGGCGCGCTTGAAACCAGTCGATGGTACAACTATTCCCCGACTCAATTTACGCCCCCGAAGAGGGCAGAGGAGGCCGGGGAGGAACTGCTAGCGCTCTATCGTCAGGCAGTACGTCGGCAGTTAGTGAGCGATGTGCCTGTTGGGTTGCTTTTGAGTGGCGGCATTGACTCAGCTCTCCTGCTTGCACTCATGAACGAAAACGGGGCCGACTGGCAGACGTATTCGGTTGGCTACGGCGAGAGTTATGCCGACGATGAATTAGCGGATGCGCAAGAGACAGCGCGAATCTTGAATTCACGACACACAGGCGTCAGAATCAGTCGCTCTGTCTTTGAACGGGATTTGAGCAAGATCGTCGCGTCTCTTGAGGAGCCAATTGCGACTTCATCGGTTGTACCCATGTACTTCGTTTGTCAACGTGCGCACGAGAACGTAAAGGTTGGTCTGGTAGGGCAAGGCCCCGACGAGCTATTCGGAGGATACCGGCGGCATCTGGGTGCTCGCTATGGTGCTGCCTGGACAGCATTGCCGCGATGGGTTCGTGCGCCGTTGGAGCTGGCTGCTGGCGCGCTGCCACGGAATGAGACTTTGAAGCGCGGACTTTATGCGCTGTCCAATGGAACTGCTGGCCAGCATACAGAACGCATCCTGTCCCTGATGCCCGGCGACGAGATCGCGGGCCTTTTCCGGGACGGCGTGCTTGAATCCGGGTCGGAGGCAAGGCTGCAACAGTGCTGGGCGGAATTGGCCGACCTTGCGCCGAGCGACAGCGAATTGGGAAGACTTCAGTTTTTCGAAGTCCGCTCCACTTTGCCGGATGAGCTTCTCATGTATGCCGATAAACTCTCGATGGCGCACAGCCTGGAATTGCGCGTGCCATATCTCGACAAGGACATTGTCGAATATGCAGAGCGGCTGGCACCGAACCTGAAGGTTCGCAACGGCGTCAGCAAGTGGCTTCACCGGCAGGTCTGCAAGAAGTTTCTGCCTGCGTCGATTGTGCGGCGACCAAAACGCGGCTTCGCCATGAATGTCGTCGACAGCTGGTTCCGTGACGCTCTCGGAGGCAGTATGGCTGGAACGTTTGAGGATAACGATTCCGCAATCTACAGATTCTTGAATCCTGCCGCGGTCAGGCGCCTCTATGCCGACCATGCAGCGGGCCGGCGAGACAATCATAAGGTGTTGTTCAGTCTCATCGTTCTCGAGGAATGGCTCCGTGGGCTTCCTATCGAGACTGCTGCAACGGTATAGCAGGAGTGGCCTTCGTGTCGGAATTCAGACGGTCGGCGTCGAAAACGCCCTGAGACGGAGTAACTCTACGTAATGCTCAGACAATCGCATAAAGTCAGAAAGTGCACCTGAAGATAACAGCGTTGCCGGGTCATTCTTGTAAGTTGAAAACGACGAAATGGAGCGCACTTTGAGGATAAGTATATTTGGATTAGGTTATGTGGGGGCCGTATCTGCAGGATGTCTGGCAGACGAAGGGCATGAGGTAATTGGCGTCGATCCGGTCGCTGATAAAGTCGATTTGATCAACCTCGGCACGTCACCGATCGTCGAGGAAGAGATTGATCGGATTATCAAAGAGACGGTGAAGGCCGGCCGTTTGCGGGCCACTCAAGATCCTATTGCAGCGATCCATGAGACGGATCTGTCCTTCGTTTGCGTTGGGACGCCAAGCCAGCCCAATGGTAATCTCGATCTTCGATATATTCGTCGCATCTGCGAGCAAATTGGGTCAGCTCTTCGCACCAAGGCCAGCCGACATACAGTCGTAATCCGCAGCACAATTCTTCCCGGAACGATGCGCAAGATCGTTATTCCGACCCTGGAAGAGTTTTCTGGGAAGCGTGCGGGCGCGGATTTCGGTCTTTGCAACAACCCGGAGTTTCTTAGAGAGGGTTCGGCCGTAAAGGACTTTCGAAACCCTCCTAAGACTGTGATTGGCGAACTGGAGCCGGCAAGCGGCGATGTTCTTGCATCTCTGTATAAAGAAATCCAAGCACCTCTTATTCGAACTGATCTCAGCACGGCCGAAATGGTTAAGTACGTTGATAACAGCTGGCATGCATTGAAAATCGGATTCGCTAATGAGATAGGTAATCTCTGCGACTCGTTTGCCGTCGATCCGGACGCGGTGATGGATATTTTCTGTGAGGATAAGAAGCTGAATATCTCGCCCGCGTATCTGAAGCCTGGTTTCGCGTTTGGTGGGTCATGTCTCCCGAAGGATCTACGGGCTCTGTCGTACCAGGCCAAGTCGCTTGATCTGCAACTCCCAATTCTGGGAGCAATTCTGCCGAGCAACGAAATGCAAATCGCGCGCGGGATCAAGATGGTGACTGATCATGGCAATCAGCGCGTCGGAATTCTAGGCTTCAGTTTCAAGGCGGGGACGGACGATCTCAGAGAGAGCCCTGTTATCGAAGTGATAGAGCGACTCATTGGCAAGGGTTACGATCTCCGCATCTACGATCGAAACGTGAACATCGCTGCCTTGGTGGGAGCCAATCGGGACTTTATCCTGAATCATATTCCGCACATCTCAAGGTTGATGGTCTCCACCATAGATGCGGTGCTCGATCACGCACAGACAATTGTCATCGGCAATCGCGATCTGGAATTCTGTCAAATACCGGCGCGGCTTCGCGAGGATCAGCGTCTTGTGGATTTTGTGCGCGTAACCAACACCAGAAGCGAGAAGACCAAGCAACTCACTTACATCTGATAGACTGTCGAAAACTTTCCTCGTAGCACCGGAAGGGTGAACCTCCTGCATCCGTCGAGACTTCATATGGAAATTACCAAAGGAAAAGTCCTCATAATTGTCGAAAATCTTCCGGTGCCTTTTGATGGTCGCGTCTGGAAAGAGGCTCGTGCTCTTCATGGGCACGGGTTCGATGTCAGCGTACTCAGTCCCCGGGGTAAGGGCTTCGAAAAGGCTCATGAGCTCCTCGATGGGATCCATATCTATCGTCACCCGATGCCGAGGGAAGGGAACACCCCTCTTGGATATGTGTGGGAATATGGGTGTGCGCTGTTTTGGGAGTTTCTATTCACATGGTGGATCTTTTGGGTCCGTGGTTTTGATGTTATTCAAGGGTGTAATCCGCCAGATGATATATTCCTGGTTGCACTGCCGTTTAAATTATTCGGCGTCAAGTACATTTTCGATCATCATGACGCCAATCCGGAACTGTACCTCTCGAAGTACGAGAGGAAGGGCGCTTTCTACCGGGCTCAAGTATTGCTTGAGAGGCTCACTTATCACTTTAGCGATGTTGTGATTGCCACGAATGAGAGCTATAAGGCACTTGCCATCTCGCGCGGCGGCCACGATTCACGGGATGTCTTTGTGGTGCGTAATGGCCCAGATCTGGAGGTATTCAGGTCAGTTCCCCCCCGTCCTGAACTCAAATACGGCAAACGTTTTTTGGTCGGCTATGTCGGGACGATGAGCATTCAGGAGGGACTCGATATCCTTATGGATGTCGCCGAGAACATAAAGAGTCGCGGGCGGTTGGATGTTCACTTTACCTGTGTCGGTGGAGGCCCAGGTCTGCCCGGACTGCGACGCCTGTTGGCAGAGAAGAAACTCGAGGACATGTTTAACTTCACAGGCCGCGTGCCCGACAGGGACTTACTCGATGTTCTGTCGACGTCGGATGTCTGCGTCAATCCTGACAAGCCATGTGAGATGAACAATATCTCCACGATGATCAAGATTGCGGAATACATGGCTTTGCGCAAGCCAATCGTTCAATTCAATTTAAGAGAAGGCAAGCTGACTGCTGGTCAAGCATCGCTTTACAGCGATGGTGAGAATTTGATTGAGGACTTTGCTGACAAGATTCTTTGGCTTCTGGATCACCCCGAAGAGCGTGAACGGATGGGAGACTTTGGACGGAAGCGAGTGGAACAACACCTCTCCTGGGAGCACTCGATAGGTAACCTGATCGCTGCTTATGAAAGGGCCTTTGAGAAAAAGGCGCGAAGGCACCAGGGTCCTCGAGGTACGACGGAGACCAGCCTGGATCCCGCCGCTGGAATATCGAGTATTCAGAAACAGGGAACGGACAATTTCACATCAAAACAGGTCAGAGTGTAATGCGGCTTCAACCGGGAAAAGGCAGCGCTGACAAGGCAATTAGATTCTTGGATCAAAGTTGTTTATCTCTTTGATGATCGTTGGATGAATGGAAACCTATCTTTCAACTCACTTCAGATGTCCTGAAGAATACGCACCTATCGTGTTCGAAGACGCGTCTTCTTCCAGAACTGGATATTTTCGGTTCGGGAAGGAGGCTGCTCTTTTCGGCCACCTTGCCGGCAACTCGGCAGCCCGACACCCCGGCGCTGAGATCTACGATGCAGCGAAAGACGTTCGCATCGAGAATGGCGTAATACGCCTGCCCTTCAATCTCTCCGAAGTGGTCGATAATCTTCATCGAGAAGCGTATGTGGAAGAGTGGCGGCACGGTGCGCTTTCGAATCTCTCAAAGCCTTATTACTTTATCCGTCCGCTGCTGCCAGTGAGCGTGCGGCGACATCTTCAAAAGTTTTATTTGCGTGGATGGGACAAGCTTCCGTTCCCGCGTTGGCCGGTAGATTGCTCTATTGACAATCTGTTGGAACGCCTTTTGGCCTTGACGCTAAAAGCTACTGGCGCTCAACGGGTTCCGTTTATCTGGTTTTGGCCAGAGGGTCATCGGGGATGTGCCCTTATGACGCACGACATCGAGACGGAGCTCGGTAGAGATTTTTGCTCAACCTTGATGGATATCGACGACTCTTTTGGCATCAAGGCGTCGTTCCAAGTTGTGCCGGAGGAGCGCTACAGTGTACCCGCCGAATTCCTCGACGTCATCAGGAAGCGCCATCATGAGGTGGTGATTCATGACCTCAACCATGATGGCCACCTCTATAGAAGCAAGGAGCAGTTTATTGAGAGGGCTGCGAAAATCAATGCGTACGCCAAGCAATTCAAGACCGATGGATTCCGCGCAGCAGTTCTCTATCGGAAACAGGTATGGTACGACGAACTGAAATTCGAGTACGACATGTCGGTACCAAACGTCGCGCACTTGGATCCACAACGCGGCGGTTGCTGCACTGTCATGCCTTACTTTATCGGCGACATTCTTGAAATCCCAGTAACCACAATTCAGGACTACACGCTTTTCCATATCCTTGGTGACTTCTCTACGCGCATCTGGAAACAGCAAACCAAAGTTATCGCGGAGAAGTTCGGCCTCATGAGCTTCATCATTCATCCTGACTATGTGATCGAAGCGCGCGAGCGTGCGGTCTACAAGGAACTGCTTGAACATTTGGCCGAATTAAGAGAGAGAGAGTCCATCTGGATTACGACTCCGGGCGAGGTTAACCGGTGGTGGAGACAGAGGGCTAAGATGAAGCTTGTTTCAACTCCGGATGGATGGGTAATCGAGAACCCAGGGGATGGACGCGCGCGGATAGCCTATGCAAGCCTTGATGGCGACCGCCTTGTTTATGAGGTGGAGAATCCTTCGGCAAGCGCGTCTGGCACAGGTACTGCAAAGCTTCAACGCTTACTCTGAATCTAATATCGATTCAAAAGAATATAGGAGCTATGGCAATGACTCTGTCGAGAGACTGTGATGTCGCGACGCTGGAACTGGCTTCGTACCTTCGTCGGAATCGGAATTAGCCATGGAAAAAACCATGGAGGTTACAACCATTCCACAAGAGAAGCACATTGTTGATTTCGATACTCGAGTGCAGAGCGAAACTGTCGGCGCAGTCGTCGTCGGCGGTGATCACCCTGGCTTGGGTATTGCTCGAAGCCTCGGGCGGCGCGGCATTCCGGTCTACATCCTGGATGACCAGTACTGCGTCTCGTCCTTCTCGAAATATGCAACCAAGGTCATCAGGGTCGAAAGTATTCTCGACGAGCGAAAGACGGTCGACGCGGTGCTCGAAGTGGGGCAACGCTACAATCTGCGCAATTGGATTTTATTTCCCACGCGTGATGAAAACGTGGCGGCATTCTCCCGATACCGCGCCGAGCTTGCACCTTTCTTTCGTGTGACAACCGGAGAATGGGAGAGCATCGAGTGGGCATGGGATAAGAAGAAGACTTATGACCTCGCCGAAAGGTTAAACATACCTTGTCCCAAGACTTTCGTTCTGAAGTCGGCTGAGGAGCTGCCCAGTCTCTTCGCCCGCCTTCCCCTGGCGATCAAGCCGGCCGTCAAAGAGAACTTCTTTTATGCGACCGGAGATAAGGCTTGGCGCGCGAATACTCCTGAGGATTTGGTCTCGCTCTATGAGAGAGCGTCAAGGCAAATCAGGGCCGAGGAGATACTAATTCAGGAAATCATTCCTGGCGATGGCAATGAGCAATATTCTTACTGTGCCTTCGCACGTCATGGAGTTCCGTGTTGCACCCTCACTGCCCGAAGGGCGCGGCAACATCCGCGTGAATTTGGACGCGCTGCCACTTATGTGGAGACGATCGAGGCTCCGGAGATCATCGAATTCTCCGAGCGGTTCTTGCGGGCAATCAACTATCACGGCGTCGTCGAAATCGAATACAAACGGGATCCCCGCGACGGGCAATACAAACTGCTTGATGTGAATGCCAGGACTTGGGGGTTTCACACCATTGGGTCCGTTTCGGGCGTCGATTTCCCCTACCTCGTCTACGCTGACCAGATGGGTCTGCCAATTGAGTCTGTGCACGCCAAGGCAGGAGTAGGATGGCTGCGAGTAGTCAGCGATATTCCGACCGCGATCTCAGATTTGTTTCATGGGAGCTTAAGCCTCGGAACCTATTTCAAGTCGCTCGGTGCAACTCGGGTGGAATCGGTCTTTAGTTGGCGGGATCCTCTTCCGTCCGTTGCAGAGATCGCGATGTTACCTTATTTAGCTGCAAAAAAGTATTGGAAGTCCAACAAATAGTCCTTCGATTCACGGTTCTGAAAAACCAATCCGGATGCGACCTCGTACTCCGTACCGGGTGCCTGATCTTCAAGCCGAGCCGTGTTCCCTGGACCTCATGGCGGTAAGCTAGGTTTTGTAACCATAAGATTTTAACCTGTGCATTCCGCTTTTCTCGCCACAAGAGAGAATTCTGCAATGACTGAATTGATTATCGAAGCTGATCGAGTAGAAGGACAATACTGGCGCGACCTCTGGCGCTTTCGCGAGCTCTTCCTGTTCTTCTCGTGGCGCGACCTGTTGGTGCGTTATAAGCAGACCGTTGTTGGAGTTAGTTGGTCGCTTATCAGACCTCTGCTCACGATGATGGTGCTAACGGTTGTGTTCGGAAGACTGGGAAAGATGCCGGCGAATGGTGTGCCGTATCCACTTCTTGTTCTTTGTGGCATGTTGCCTTGGCAGTTCTTTTCGAACTCAATGAACGAAAGCAGCAACAGCCTCATTCAAAACGCGAGCATGGTTTCCAAGGTGTATTTCCCAAAGCTCTTGATGACTGCAAGCACCGTCATGGTCAACCTTGTCGATTTTCTGATTTCGGTCGCCTTTCTGGTGGTCTTAATGATCTGGTACCGATTCGTTCCCCCTTGGGAAATAGTGCTTCTTCCATTCTTCGTGGTGCTGATGATTGGTGCTTCGCTCGGCGTGGGTCTGTGGGTTGCCGCCCTCATGGTGGAGTATCGTGATTTCCGCTTTATCGTCCCCTTCGTCGTCCAGTTTGGCCTTTATCTCTCGCCAGTAGGATTCCAAAGCAGTGTTGTTCCTGCCAAGTTTCGACTGCTTTATGCGCTTAATCCAATGGTAGGCATCATCGACGGCTTCCGGTGGAGCCTGCTAGGCGCTAAAGGCGGCATTTACTTGCCAGGCGTAGCAATCGCAGTCCTCGACGTTATCCTGCTCGTCGTATCGGGCATTTGGTATTTTAGAAAGACTGAGCGAACCTTCGCAGATATCATCTAATCTATGCCAATTCATTCGTCCACATCTCCTCTCAATCTCGATTCAGCTATTGCGATCGAGAACCTCGGTAAGAGGTATAGCATCGGCCGTCAGCGCGCTAACGGTGACGGGCTGCGCCATGCCATCGAGGGCGTTATGCGCCAGCCGCTAGTTTGGCTTCGCTCTTGGAAAAGTGCAAAGGAAAAGCAGGTAGACTTTTGGGCATTGCGCGGTGTATCTCTGCAGATCAGGCCGGGAGAAGTGGTCGGCATTATCGGCAGCAACGGTGCAGGGAAGAGCACCTTGTTGAAACTCTTGAGCCGCATTACGGTGCCTACCGAAGGACGAATTCGTATCAATGGTAGAGTGGCCAGTCTTCTCGAGGTCGGTACTGGATTTCATCCCGAACTCACGGGGCGGGAGAACATTTTTCTCAACGGCGCCATCCTGGGTATGAGCCGAGCCGAAATCAGCCGCAAATTTGATCAGATTGTCGAATTCGCGGAGATTGATGAGTTTCTTGATACGCCAGTGAAACGCTACTCGTCAGGCATGTACGTCAGGCTGGCATTTGCTGTTGCAGCTCACCTTGACCCCGAAATACTGATTATCGATGAAGTGCTGGCGGTGGGCGACGCGTCCTTCCAGAAGAAGTGTCTCGGTAAGATGGGAAGCTTCGCTGGTACGGGAAGGACCATCCTCTTTGTCAGTCACAATGTGGAAGCAGTCCGAACCTTGTGTCAGCGAGTCGTCTGGATGAAAGATGGCAAGGTACACCGAGACGGGGACGCAGATGAAGTCATCGGTGATTACTTCGATTACATCGCCACGGAAAAAGTCCAGGCCGTTACGAACCCGGATTACGGTCTGACAGTTCAGAAAGTGGTGCTGAAAGATGACCTGGGAGAAGAGCGAAGGCAGTTCAAGCCTGGTGAGGATCTGATTGTTGAGATCAACTACGATGCTCAAAAACCGCTCGAGCGCCCCTATATCACTCTCAGCATTTTTGGGAACAGCGGATCATGCTTCACAGCCAACATGTTGCTCGATGGCCGGCGCCCCGAAGTGCTGGTAGGTCAAGGCAAGCTTTCGTGCCGGTTCAAGTCAATACCTCTGTTTCCCCAGAAGTATTCAGTGAAAATGTCAATTAGGGCTCAAAACGGCAACGACAATGTCGTAAGTTTCCAGGAAGCGACCTATTTTACCGTGGTAGCAGACCTGACTGAATACGGATATCATGGCGAATTTCTTTCACGCGCTGCCACTTCTACTCCGGTGGTTATTCCTTATGAATGGCATCTACCCGACGGAGAGATAGCTTCCGTCTCGCTGGAAATGACACAAAAGCTGGCGACGACGTTATGACCCGGTAGATCATCGCGCAAATCTCAACGCAACGTGCCGCATTAGAATATTCTCCCCGCCTCTTGGCGGCTGACTGAAGGATTCACCATTCATGGCCGTTTCATTAATCGCAATTATTCCGGCTCGTGGTGGATCGAAGCGCATCCCTCACAAGAACATCAGACTCTTTGAAGGAAAACCGATCATCGGACACACGATCGGCGCAGCTCTGGAGAGCGGGCTCTTTCAACAGGTGATGGTCAGTACCGATGACGAAGAGATTGCGGAGATTGCCAGGCAATATGGCGCCGATGTGCCGTTTTTACGCGATGCCAGGCTCGCCGATGATTTTACCCCGGTTTCTGCGGCTACCGCCGACGCCCTTTGCAAGCTCGACCCGACCGGCGACAGGTTTGAGACAATCGCCCAACTTATGCCGAATTGCCCACTACGTTCATCAACCGATGTCATCGACAGCTATAGACAGTTTGAGAAGAGTTCGACTGAATCACAGATTTCGGTGGTGCGGTACAGTTGGCAGAATCCGTGGTGGGCGATGAAAGAAAATGAACAACGCGAACTGGAACCACTTTTTAAGGAGAAAATGTCCGCGAGGAGTCAGGACCTTCCTGATCTCTTCTGTCCCACCGGGGCCATTTGGTGGACTCGGACAGAAGTCTTACGCCGTACCAAGACATTCCACGTGGAGAGACGATCTGGCTGGGAAATCCCCTGGCAGCGGGGCATCGATATTGATACTCTTGACGATTGGAAAATGGCCGAGGTATTGTTCAAGCTCCAGCAGTGACTAATCAGGCTTCAACGTAACGCTCTCGCCTTTGACGGGCCTATTTAAGGAATTTGTGCAATTGGCAAACAAGCATGCAGCTCTTGCGCTTTATACAACGATATATCCCGGCGTCGAGCGCTATGTAAAGGAGTGGCACAGATCTGTCTGTGAGCAGTCAGACCAAGATTTCCAACTTTGGATAGGCTTAGATCAGCTGAAGAGAGATGATATCCAGGGGCTGCTGGGGCCACGCTTCAAGGTGAAGTGGGTGCAAGGGGCCGCCGGCGCTAGTCCCGCGCAGATCCGCCAAACTGCGCTCTCCCGGATTGCTGAGACCGCGTCCGAGGTCGTGCTGGTTGATAGCGACGATTTGCTTCATCCGACCCGCGTGGCAGCGGCTCGATTAGCTCTGCAAACGAGCGAACTTGCGGGATGTGCACTACGACTTGTCGATCAAGAAGGCGAAGATCTCGAATCACTCTTTACTTTGTCGACGTCTCTTCGCCCCGACGATATTCTGCCGCGGAACAATGTGTTTGGATTCTCGAATTCGGCCTATCGTGTTGAACTGCTCAGACGAATCTTGACAATTCCAGCCAGCGCGGTTTTGGTGGACTGGTTCATGGCGACACGTGCTTGGCTCCTCGGTGCCAAACTTTCGTTCGATCGTGAGCCCCGTATGGATTACCGCCAGCATCCCCAGAATATGGCATTAGTTAGGCTGCCTTTTCGCCCAGATCAAGTGACCCGCGCTACGGCCTTGGTGTGCGATCATTTTAAGCTTTTGCTTCGGAAGCAAGAGCAGGATTTCATTCCCGATCGATTCTTCGACCTAGAGAGAGTTGCTCGCGAAGTGGAAGAATTCAATCAACGCATCCTTCCTGATCCGAACCTGTTAGCGGCTTATGTCGATGCCTATAACACACTGGCCAAACCGCAGATCTGGTGGTCGTGCGTTGCCTATCCAGCCCTGAGTTATATGTGGAGAAAGTGAAAAGACTGAATATGAAAACCATGATGTTTGGAGAAGTGGAAGTCGGTCACCACAGGCCCCCCTTCATCATTGCTGAGATAGGTTCAAATCACAATGGTGATATGAATCTGTGCCATCGATTGATTGATGCGGCTGCGGAGGCCGGCGCACACGCCGTTAAATTCCAATCGTGGAGCGATAAGTCACTCATTGCTGAAGAGGAATACGCTCGTAACACGGAGTATTCTGACAAGAAAAAGCACTTCGGCTCTTTGAGAGAAATGGTTACCGCTTACCAGTTGACGGCGGATCAGCATCGCGAGGCACAGGCTCATTGCAAAGCCAGGGGAATTGCTTTCTGTTCGACGCCATTTTCGGTGGAAGAGGTTGACCTTCTTGAAGAACTGGATGTTCCGTTTTTCAAGATCGCGTCAATGGATGTCGTACATTTGCCCCTCCTCAGGTATGTAGCCCGAAAGAACCGCCCGGTAGTGATTTCGACGGGTATGGCCACGCTTGGGGAAATAGAGCAAGCGGTCGAGACAGTCCGCGGCGAGGGGAATAGCCAGATCGTCCTCTTGCATTGCGTGTCGATTTATCCTCCTGAGTACGGTGCAATCCATCTGAGAAATATGGCGACTTTGCAACGAGCATTCGATGTGCCGGTTGGATTCAGTGACCATACTTTGGGAATTGCCATTCCCCTTGCGGCAGTCGCGAGGGGAGCCTGCGTCATCGAAAAACACTTCACGCTCGATCAGGATATGGAAGGATGGGACCATGCCATATCCGCAAACCCCGCGCAATTGAAAGCCATTGTGGCAGAAGGAAGAAACATCTTCTTGGCTTTGGGGGAGAGCAGCAGGTCTGTGAGTGCAGAGGAGATTGAGAAACGGAAGAAATTCCGGCGGAGTCTCGTTGCGCGTCATAAGCTCGACCGGGACCATGTCTTAGTCGAGACTGATCTCGATGCCAAACGTCCGGGTACAGGAATATCCCCTGACGAACTCTCCTATGTACTAGGTCGCCGACTGACCTGCGAGATTGCTGCTGACCAAGTGCTCCACTGGGAGCACCTGCGTTGAGAAATCAGGATGCTGTCTTGAAGCTTCCATTGATCGTTGTAGGTGGCGGCGGACATGCCAAAGTGTTGGTAAGCACGCTCCAACTGCTAGGCCGGAGGGTTCTTGGGTTTGTCGATTTGAATCGTTCAATTACTGAATTGCTCGGTGTCGCGAACCTAGGTGCTGACAGTGCAGTGTTCGCTCATGCTCCGGAGCATGTGCGGCTTGTAAATGGCGTTGGCTCGATTGGTTCCGTGATCAGGCGGCAGGAGATATACAACATGTTTTCCGGGAGAGGGTATGCTTTTGAAGCTGTCATTCACCCTTCTGCCGTAGTTTCGCGCGATGTGGAGATTGGTGAGGGCGTCCAAATCATGGCCGGCGCTGTGGTCCAGTCTGGAACCAGGCTTGGAAAGAACACCATTGTCAACACCGGAGCTTGCGTCGATCACGACTGCTTGATAGAAGCTCACGTTCACATTGCACCAGGAGTTACTTTGTCTGGTGACGTTCAGATTGGTATAGGGTCGCACATCGGAGCCGGAGCCACGATCATTCAGGGCATAAGGGTTGGAGCTGCCAGCGTTGTCGGGGCTGGCGCGGTCGTGATCCGGAACGTGCCAGCTCAGGTTACTGTGGCAGGTGTACCAGCAACATTGATTACTCGCCGGACCGACGTTCGGCCATAGAGGATTAGATGCCAGGAAAACCCGTATATATAGTCCATTGCATCGACACAGAAGGGCCGCTCCACGAGTCGATCGACGCGACTTTTGAGCGACTGCGCGATATCTTCCGTCTCGAATTGGAGCCAAGCTCCGAGATGCTGCGGCGTCTGCAGGCGGGAACCGAGGATCTTGGAGGCCTGGAGGCGACGGTCCAGAGGGTGGTCGATCCGCATTTGCTGGCCTATAACGACACGTGGGATAAAGTTGACGCAATGCTAGCTGAAGTGATGAGTGAAGCGTTTCGCAAGCAGATGCGCGATTCCATAGGCAATGGATGGGTGTACAACTGGTTCTGCGTCGACCATGTCGACTATGATGTGAATCCGCGGCGCAGGGACATGGGCTATCACAATGTCTTTGATCACTACCGAACGGCGACACGTGAAACAGGTTCGACGCAGGACGGGATTCATTTTCATTACCATCCCCATTCATTTCGCCGGGAAGCTCATCGGTGCGCGACGCATTGGTGGGCGTCGTCCGACAGCTTGCATCAAGTATTGTCGCGGCGGGTAATCGATCGTCTATGGTTTCCGGCAGCGCACCGCCCAGGGTTCCACGTGATTCGACCGGACAGCCATTGGTTTTTGGAACAATATATTCCCTTCGATTTTTCGAGTCAGGCAATTGCAATTTCGGCAATTGATCAGGCCCAGATGGTAGGCGGTCGATACGGAGACTGGCGTCGCGCGCCCGTAACGTGGGAGCCTTATCATCCCTCCGCGGATGATTATCAGGTTCTCGGCGATTGCCGCAGATGGATCGCTCGATGCCTCAACGTAGGAACGCGCTATCGTCTCCTGCAGGAGCAGGACGTACGACTGGCGTTTACTGAGGCATCAGAGGGCAAGCCCGTGGTCCTGGCCATCACAAATCACGATTTCCGTGATATGGCGCCAGATGTTGATTCAACCCGAGAGCTGATCCATCGTGTTGCCAGGGATTACCCGGACACACCGTTTGTGTTTTCAGAAGCAATCTCGGCGATGCGATCTGCATTGAATCTCGCGCCGCTAGCACCTTGCGAGCTTGACATGACCCTGCAGCGGGTGGGCGACTCGACCCATATCTTGAATGTGAAATCCAAGGTGCCCACATTTGGGCCACAGCCTTGGCTGGCCTTAAAGACAGTCGACGGAACTTACCATTTCGATAATTTTGATATTGACAGACCTTTCCATAGTTGGCAGTACGTTTTTGATGAAGATACATTCCCATTGCCGGCGTTAGAAGCCATCGGAGTTGCAGCAAACAACGCAGTGGGAGTCACTACTGTGGCGGTGATGGACCCTTCGACGGAAAACGTCAAGAAACGGCACTGGAATCTATCTGAATCCTCGGCGTCTGAAGCAACCTCTAGAATCAACGATGTCCCGGTTAAAACACTATGACTTATAAAGAAAATAAAGCACGCTTAGATAGCGTAGTCATATCTCCTGCAGTTCCCATCGGCGAGGCTATCTCGCGTCTTGACAAGGCTGGAACTGGTGCGCTCGTCCTGTGTACCGATAATCGAAGGTTTGTCGGGCTTCTGACAGACGGCGATGTTCGAAGGGCGATCCTCAAAGGCCGATCGCTGAGCGATCCATGTGACTCGATCGCCAACGGGCAACCAATCGTTGCTCTGGACCCGGTTACACCCTCTGATGTACTGCGGTTGATGAACCAGCATGACATAAGCCACGTGCCTGTGGTGGACTCAGACGGTCTTCTTTGTGACCTCATTCTCCGCCGCGATCTAGCAACAGAGAGCGAACTCGATGCGGCCTCGGAGCAACGCCTTGAGAGTGTGATAATCCCTCCCGCCGCCTCAATTTCTGAGGCAGTCGAGCAGCTGGATAAAGCTGGAACGGGGGCCCTGGTTCTATGTGCAAGTGGCAGGGTTCTTTGTGGCTTGTTGACGGACGGAGACATTCGCAGAGCAGTCCTTCAGGGTAAGCCCATGAGTATTCCGTGCGGTACGATCGCAAGTGTCAGCCCTGTGACCGCGCCGCAAAGCACTTCCATGCGGGAAGCTCTGCACCTGATGAATCAGCATGACATACATCACTTGCCGGTTGTCGATGCGGAGAACCACGTCGTCAAATTCCTGCTGCGTAAGGATCTGATGGCAGAAGGGCCAGCGGATCTCTCGGCTGTGATCATGGCAGGTGGATATGGGAAGCGACTTCTTCCATTGACGGAGAGTGTTCCGAAGCCAATGCTGCCGGTCGGCGATCGTCCATTGTTGGAGCATGTCATTGAGCAGCTTCGCCGGTCAGGCGTCACGGAAGTCAACATGACCACGCACTATCTCCCGGAGTCCATTTCGAACCATTTTGGAGATGGCAACGGATTCGGGGTCCGGCTGAATTACCTGAAGGAAGAGAGCCCGATGGGTACGGCCGGGGGCCTGAAATTGATGAAGAGGCCTGAAGGTTCGTTTCTTGTCGTCAATGCCGATATCCTTACGGGCGTTCCTTTTCAGGAGATGCTGATGTACCACCGAAGGCACCGGGCAGAGATTACTGTGGGCGTTCGTAGATACGAAATGCAGGTTCCTTTCGGCGTGGTTCAATGCGAAGATGTGAAGATCACGAGTCTGCAGGAAAAGCCATCGCTAAGTTTCTTTGTCAACGCAGGAGTTTACCTGCTTGAACCCTCTGCCTATGACAGCATCCCGGAAGATGATCGTTTTGACATGACGGATCTGATAAAAGCGCTGCTTGCCGAAGGAAGGACCGTTGTTGGTTTTCCCATCATGGAATATTGGATCGATGTTGGACGCCCCGAGGACTATATGAAGGTGCAAGAATACGCAAAGAACGGACGCATGATATGAAAATCCTGATTACCGGCGGTGCCGGATATGTAGGTTCTACGCTGACTCCACTTCTGCTCGCCGCGGGGCATGAGGTGAGGGTGCTGGATTGCCTGACGTTTGGTGGTGACTCGCTTCTCGGAAGCTGGTGTGATCCTGGATTCGAATTCATTCATGGAGATGTACGAGATCTTTCAACCGTACGTGCCGCACTGGTCGGACAGGACGCGGTGGTTCACCTTGCCGCCGTCGTTGGTGATCCCGCTTGCTCCCGCAAGCCGGATCTGGCGCGTGCTACCAATCTCGATGCGTCCATCGCACTGATCGAAGAGAGCAAAGGTGCGGGAGTCAAGCGCTTCATCTTTGCATCCACCTGCAGCAATTACGGCAAAATGAAAGATCCGAGTCAATTCGTGGACGAAGATTCGGAGTTGAGTCCGGTCTCTCTATACGCGGAGACCAAAGTTGCCGTAGAAAAGGCCTTGTTGCAAGCCGGCGGCCCTGGCGGCTGGTGCGCTACGCCACTTCGGTTCGCCACGGTCTACGGCGTATCACCACGGATGCGCTTTGACCTGACGGTCAATGAGTTCACGATGGAGTTGCTGGTTAACAAAAGTCTCAAAGTATTTGGCGAGCAATTTTGGAGGCCATATATCCATGTCCGAGACGTGGCTCGGGGAATTCAGCTAGTCCTCGATTCGCCGGAGCATCTTGTTGGTGGGCGCGTGTTCAATGTCGGAGCGACCGATCAGAACTATCAAAAGCAACAACTGGTCGAACTGATTCGCCCGCATGCTCCTGACGCGGTCGTTGAATATGTTCATCGGGCTGAAGATCCGCGCGACTACCGGGTGTCGTTCGCACGTGTAACCAGCCAGCTTGGTTTCAAGACAACTCGCACCGTTGCCCAGGGAATTGAAGAAGTCGCGCGATTGGTGCGCCAGGACGTTATTCGGAACTTCGAAGAAGAGAAGTATCGCAACTGACATAAATTAAGAAATCGCTGCCGCAACCTCTCAAGGATTGGCGTCCGCAAATCGAGCGCTACTTCTGATTCGAGACCGGCGCGTCAGGCCATTAACAGTCCGCATTGCCAAATACGAAGTCCGCGAACCACGAAAATATATCCATGGAGAGGCATTCTGATATGGGAGTGTTAACTCAACCGCAAATCGGTAAAAACCTAACCGACACCCGAGACCTTGAATCCCGGAGGTTTAAATGTCTGAGGATTGCATTCTGGCTTGTCGCTGGAGTCACTGGGTTTCTGCAGATCTGGGTTACGGACCACATCATTTGGGCCGATACCCTCTCCTATCTGGATTCGGGGGACTTGCTTTGGCGTGGCGATTTCGCGAATGCGATCACGAATCATTGGAGCCCAGGCTATCCGTTTCTTATAGGACTCGCACTGAAGGTTCTACATCCCGTTGGGCTTTGGGAGGTGGCGGTCGTCAAGTTGGTCGACATGATCATCTTCCTGTTCACAGTTGGTTGCTTTGATTTATTCGTTAGCAGATTCTGCCGCTACAACGAGCAGAGAGCGAAATCTGAATATATGGGAACCGGGGTGATGGTTCCCAAACTCGCATTAGCAACAGTTGGCTATTTGCTCTTCATCTGGACCATCACACGACTGCTTATGGCATGGTTCTCAACTCCAGACATGCTGGTGATGGGAATTATGTTCTTGATCTTTACGTTGCTGCTCAAAATAAAGATGGGCGCGACCGGATTCCCTCCGTTCGTAATGCTGGGCGTGGTGCTGGGGTGTGGATATCTGGTGAAGGCTCCCATTTTCCCCCTGGCATTCATGTTTCTCGGCGTCGCCTTCCTCCTCGTCGAAGATCGGAAGAAGGCCGCTTCTCGAGTCCTGTTGTCTTTCGGTCTCTTTGCCCTAATCGCAGCGCCTCTTGTAATTGAATTGTCGACCTTGGCTGGCGGCCTGACGTTTGGAAAGAGCGGGGCCTGGAATTACGCAAGAACCGTGAACGGAATTGCCTTACCGTATCATTGGCACGGCCAACCTGCGGGGTCAGGAACACCCCTGCATCCGACGAGAGTGCTTCTTCAGAAGCCACTCGTTTACGAGTTTGGCTCGCCTGTGCGCGGCACTTTTCCTCCATGGCGGGATCCATATTACTGGTTTGCCGGAATCACCCCCCATTTCGACCTCGCTGGACAACTACGAGTCCTAAAAGGAAATGCGAAGATTCTCAAAGAGGAAGCGTCGGGGTTCGATGAAGGCTTTATTTACGGGTTTCTGATCCTCCTATGCATGAGTAGCGATTGGCGCTCGTTCGGTCGGACAATAGGGAGGCAATGGTTTCTCCTCTTTTCAGCCCTTGCCGCCCTTGCAATGTTTTCAGTGGTCCTGGTGCAGGACAGGTATATTGCGCCTTACCCAATCGTAGTGGGGCTAATTCTGTTCTCGGGCGTTGCGACCGTTCGATCAGTAGAGGCACGGAAGCTCGTCAATGTTACCGTGCTGCTGGCCGCGGCATTTTTTGCCGTTTCTTCGGCAAAGCCAGCGGCAGCCGAGTTTCTCTCATTCGCGAGGTCGATGCACCATGAGGAGATTCTCGGCCGAAGGGAACCCTGGCACGTCTCGAATCAGGCTGTGAGCGATGCGCTCAAGGCACACGGGGTTCAAAGAGGCGATAAGGTTGCTTACATCGGAAGAACGGGCGATTTTTATTGGGCGAGACTTGCAGGCGTGCAGGTGAATGCGGAGATCCGGCAATGGGATCTGGAAAGGACTCTTTTCGCGGTCGTTCCGTACTCATCGGTGTCAGGATTGGAACCCAGCGTGGATATCTATTGGTCCTCATCTTCAGATGTAAAAGAAAACATCGATCATGTTTTGTTCAAAGCAGGTTCAAAGGCTGTCGTAACTGACGCCTTCCCCGCTGGTGGCATGACAGATGGTTGGGACCATGTTAGTGGGACTTCCTTCTACATCCATCTGTTGCCTGGCCAAGCAGAGATCGTCAGCAAATGACTGAATAGATGACTCTTTCAACTTGTGGAGGGCGATATGAAGTGGGGAATTGAACGTTCGCAACTGATGACTCGTATTTCAGAGCTTCCGGTATGCGGCAAGCAGGTTCATGCGCAATACGACCGCTACCTCAGGATGAAATACAAATTCGACTGGAGTTTGGGCCGGAATCCGGCCAGCCGCCGATCCTTTCATGCCAGCCCACCGGAACTGACTGCACTGCAGCGGCGGCTCGTTGAAGACTTGCTTGCCACTGGCGTGGCAAGCTGTCATTTCACGGAATTGTTTGAAGATCAGATAATGTGGCGACGAATCTCCGAGCATTTGGGGGAGTTCAGCGAGGGCGAACAAGTTCAAACAATAATAAAAAAGCGCCGCCAGGAGTTCGAAGAGAAGAAGGACCTTGGCGTTGGGCAGTACATCATTACCTATTACGACCAAAGCCAGAAGCCAATGATCGATGGCAGTAATCCGCTCCTCAGTTTTGGCGTTCATCCGTTGGTCCTGGATGTTGTCAATTCGTACCTCGGACTATGGTCAAAATTGATCTACTTTGACATGTGGCACACACTGCCGCTCAACACTGAAACGCGCATCTCCTCCCAACGATGGCATCGCGACCCGGAGGATCGTAGAAAGATTCGAACATTTCTCTATTACAACCAGGTTGACTCGGACAACGGCGCCATGGAATATCTCCTTGGTAGTCACGTCGGTGGGCCATACGAGCAGGTATTTCCATGGAAGGATCCGCTTGGAATTCCCTATCCTCCAGATGGAGAAGTGGAACGGCAAATTCCTGCATCGCAGCACGTGGTTCTTAAAGGGCAGCCGGGGACATTCATCTTCTGCGATACCGCCGGTTTCCACCGCGGCGGAACGACCAAGACGCGACCGCGCATTTTGGCAACATCAGCCTACGTCACGCCAGCCTCGCTCCACCGCAGACGGTACCAGATCGACTCAACCGTGGGGGATGATTCGTGGAGTCGCGAGGCCGCCTTTGCGGTCCACTGATGACGATCGTTGTTCGGCCGCTAACAAGAGCGACTGAATAGAAATTGAGTCGTCTATAAGTTCAATAGAATAAGTAGCAGAAACATCACCGAATACCTTCCCCCTCCAACGGAGGTCACATGACTCAACTTACGGGCAAATCGACTTCGAGACCGCTCAGTGTCTATCTGGGCGACCTCACATACACCACGCTCTCCCTGGCAACCGACGCGTTCCCTCTGAACATCGGTTTTATCGCAGCCTACGCGAACAAACGCTTCGGCAATGAGATTGATCTGAAGCTGTTCAAGTATGTTGATGATCTGGAACAGGCGATCAATGAGAGACCGCCCGACATTCTTGGTCTAAGCAACTACCCATGGAATTTCAACCTGGGGTTGGAATTTTTCAAGATGAGCCGGGAAGTCTCGCCCAAGACAATCTGCGTGATGGGCGGCCCCAACTTCCCTCTTGAGGATGAGGGACGCCGGGAGTTCGTGAAGCGCAACCCCCTGATTGATTTTTACTCTTACCTTGAAGGTGAAGAGGCCTTCGTGGCGCTCGTGACGCGCGCATTTGAGTCAAGTCTTGACCGCGAAAAGATGAAATCTTCGCCGATCGACGGATTCATCCATCGTCTCAGTGAGACGGAGGTTATGAGCGGTGTGTTGCTCCCCCGTCGCCGCGATCTTGATGAGATCCCATCTCCCTACCTGACTGGCTACATGGACAAGTTCTTCGATGGCAAGCTCTCTCCGATGATGGAGACGAATCGCGGATGTCCATTCTCATGCACCTTTTGCCACGAGGGAAATCAGCTCATTTCGAAGGTGAACCACTTTAGTATTGAGCGGGTCAAGGCAGAACTGGACTATATCGCTGCCGCTGTCGAGAGAGCTCCGAATCTGATCACGAATTTGATGTTCGCCGATCCGAATTTTGCAATGTATGAGCGTGACTACGAAATTGTCGAACACATTGAACAGATTCAGCAAAGGCAAAACTGGCCCCGATCTATTTTCGCTTCGACGGGCAAGAATAAAAAAGAGCGCATCGCGAAAGCACTTAGGAAGCTGAACGGATCAATGTCGATGTGGATGTCTGTCCAGTCGATGGATCCAGTTGTCCTTCAAGAAATCCAACGAGACAACATCAGCACGTCGCAGATGATGTCTTTGGCAGGTGTTTATCAGGAACTCGGCCTTCCGACTCTGTCGGAACTGATTCTGGGCCTGCCAGGCGATTCGTATGAACGTCACGTCAACTCTCTCTCGCAGGTTGTCGAAGCAGGAATCGACATCATTGACACATATACCTGCATGTTGCTCAACGGAACCAAGCTCAATTCCGCGTTCAGCCGGGCGAGTTATAGGATTGGCTCGCATTTCCGGATCCTGCCCCGAGACTTCGCGAAACTTGGTAATGGACGTATCGCGGTAGAGATCGAAGAGGTGATCACTTCTACGAACACGATGTCGTTCGAGGACTACGTGGAGGCGCGAAAACTCCACTTGATGGTCGCCGTCGTTTATAACGGTGGGGGACTTAGTCCCTTGTTAAGGCTTCTGAGGCAGAATCATCGCTCGATCATCGAACTGCTCCAGCGGCTTGTCAGTGGCATTCACACAGCTCCCGAAGCTGTCCAAGCTATCTTCGCGTCCTTTGTGCGGTTGACGAAAGACGAACTCTGGGATTCTGAAGAGGAGCTTCGAGCGTATGTGCGGGCAGACGGGAATTACGAGAAGCTGCTGAACGGACAAATCGGTATAAACCTCATCCAAACGCATGTAGCAATGAGTCTCGCGGTAATGGACGAGTGGGTTAAGTACGTCTTTGAGGCGGTTCACGGGATGCTTAGGGCCGATGGCGCGGAGGACGGCGAGTTGACAGACGTGTTTGCCGACGTAAAGGCGTACTGCATTGGACGGACGCACAATATCTGGGGAAGCAACCGCAACGAGGATAATCCCAGTGTCGTGTTGCATTACGATATCGCTCATTGGATGAGAAGTCCGCTCTCGATGCCGCTTACGGATTTCAAGTTCAGCAGTCCAGTCGCACATCAATTCGTCTTCTCAAAAGCTAAGCAGGAGGAGATGGCGGCATTAATCAAGCGGTACGGTACCACACCCACTGGAATCGGAAGGATCATCATACAGATGGGTCGCAACCGTATATGGCGTGAGGAAGAAGCGATGTCGACGATCCAATGATGACGGAATAGGAAAGCCATTCAGCAGCTTTAACCCTCCAATCATTATGACCAAGGACCTCTCATTGACAGAAAAGTGTGCTCCAGGAGCCCCGATGGCACCCGAGTTTATTCCCCTTAGCGTACCCGAGATCCGAGGCAATGAATGGCAATATGTAAAGGAATGCCTCGATACCGGATGGGTGTCGTCGGTGGGTTCCTACGTCGATCGATTTGAACAGATGGTAGCGAAGCAGGCGGGAACTAAGTTCGCGGTCGCTACCGTAAATGGTACTTCTGCGCTCCATGTCGCACTGCTTGTCGCAGGAGTGAAGCCTGAAGACGAAGTGCTGGTCTCGACCCTTACATTCATCGCTCCAGCGAACGCTATCCGCTATGCCGGCGCGTGGCCGGTGTTCATTGATGCCGAGCCGGATTACTGGCAAATGAATCCTGATCATGTTGTCGAGTTTCTTGAGCGCGGTTGCCGTTGGAGTCAGGGAGCGCTATACAACTCGCGCACGGGACGGCGCGTATCAGCCATCCTTCCGGTTCACGTGCTCGGCCACCCCGTTGACCTCGACCCTATCTTAGCAATCGCTGAGAAATACGGATTGAAGGTGATCGAAGACTCCACAGAAGGATTAGGCGCTACATACAAAGGGCGTCAACTCGGTTCACTGGGAGACATTGGTTGCTTTAGCTTTAATGGCAATAAGATCATCACTACCGGTGGCGGCGGTATGTTGGTGACCGACAACGAGGAATTCGCTCGCAAAGCGAAATATCTCACGACGCAGGCTAAGGACGACCCGCTTGAATACATTCACGGAGAAATTGGATTCAATTACCGATTAACAAACCTTCTTGCCGCGGTGGGTTGCGCCCAGATGGAGCAACTCGATGATTACGTCTCCAAGAAGCGGAAGATTGCTGCCCATTATTGCGAGGCCCTTCAGCACGTAACCGGCATTGCTCCGATGAAGAACGCTCCTTGGGCGGAAAGCACCTTCTGGATGTATACGATTCTGATCGACGAGAAGGAATTCCCAACGGACTCCCGCCAGATAATGCACGCACTTGGGGCGCAAAAGATTCAATGTCGTCCCCTTTGGCAGCCCATTCACAGGTCGCCCGCTCACGCCTCGGGTGACGTTGTCGATTTGCCAGTGGCTGATCGACTCGTTCGTCAAGCTCTGAGCCTGCCGTGCTCGGTCGGCCTCTCCGAACTCGATCAGGATCGGGTGATCGCAGCCCTGCTCAAGTAGTCGATTGCCGCTAGCCAAGATCCTAGAATAGGGAGCAACACACGTGACGCCAGGAGCGATTCAAATGCCAAGCGGCGTACAGGAGCCTGAGTTGGTTCGAGTATCCCCTTCCGGGACCCGGAGGTCGCAGGTAGTCTACGCCGCGGTGATTAGCATGATCATCATCGCGGCTGTATGGCTGCGCTGGAGCGGGTTAAATTCGCAGAGCATGTGGGCGGATGAAGGATTCACTACATGGTTTTCGCAGTTTTCTCCGGGAGTACAGTGGCACCTTCTGGCGTGGGATAACGGAGCTCCAATCTATTACGTCGTTCTCCATTACTGGGTCTCCCTTTTTGGTGATTCGGAAACATCATTTCGAGCGCTCTCCGCTCTCTTCAGCACGCTTTCACTGTTCGTGTTCTACCTGATAGCTCGTAAAGTGTGGCCGGACAGGCTCTTCGTTTCTCTGGGTCTCATTCTGTACTCGTTCTCCTTCTTTCAGATCTGGTATGCGAAGGAGTCGAGGTGCTACGCCTTATTCGAGTTCCTGCTCTTGGCAACTATCTATTGCATGCTGCAGTACCTAAGTGAAGACGGGGGTCTTCGCTTAGCAAGTGTGGCCATAGCGCTTTCCTTATGCCTCTACACGCATAACATGGCCCTGTTCTACCTTCCTGGCTTTGCGGCGTTCTGGTTTCTGTATCCGTCGCGGATGCCGTTCGCGACGCGTCTCAAGAAGGCAGCTTTGGTGGGACTCGTGGTCTTGATCTTGTATGCCCCTTGGCTTCCCACTTTGGCTAAACAAATGGCCTCGGTCCATGGATACTTTTGGGCGCCAAAACCAAGAGCGACAGATGTATTCAACACCCTGTTTACGTTCAGCGGTCTGGATATCTATGTCCTTCAAGATATTCGCAGTCATCTTCCGATTTCGCGGTTCTTTGGTCTCCGAACCTGGACCTTACTGCTTCTGGTTACTCTTGTTGCTTGCATGGCCGGAACGTGGTGGGGAGTTCGCTCGACAGACCGCCGAAAGAGCATCGCTCTTCAGCTATGGACTCTGTTGCCGATAGGGCTGGTGTTTGTGTGGAGTCAGATCTCTACGCCGGTCTACGTGGAGCGAAACCTCATTGGCGCGTGCGCTCTGATGCCAATGATACTGTTCGCTCCTATCGCGGTCCAAGGCGGCAATCTCAAAAAAATGTTTCAGATCATGGCTTTTGTCCTCTTGGCTGGGACGGTAACATCGCTTTCGATGCATCAACAGAAAAAGGAGGATTGGCGCGGCGTCACGGACTATCTATTGAGGATTCCGGAGCAGCGACGACTCGTTGTAGTGTTACAGCCGTATTGTCAGATATTGGTGAATTACTACTCAACCGGCCTGTTCAAGTCGTATGCACAGCCGGAGATCACAGGGCTGGTTACAGATTTCCACAAACCACCCTCGGGCCCGGGAATCTTTCCAAATCTTCAGACGGCCGACCCGGAACAATTGCTTTCGCAGGCGATAGAGACAAAGAAGTATAAGGAGATTGACGTTGCATTGCAACTTGAGAGGCTACCGCCAAGAGTGCAGGCGATTCCTGAATTTCTCAGATCTCATTGCTCTTCTGTTGAGAATATCGGATTTGGGAATCTGGGAGTGTCCAGATGCTTCGTGCGGCAGAATTAAGAGCTTGATGCGCGATGACATCTATCGATCTGAATGGTTCCGAGAACGCCACAGATTGCTTTTTGATACAGCTGGCGTCGAGCGCTGGTGACTGGTAAACACGAGAATGATCGGATGCCTGTGAACAATGATACTTACAGCCGAAGTGCCCTCGTTGGCGCTTTAAGGCAGGTTGGGCTGCGTGAAGGGGACGTCGTCTACTGTCAGGTGTCCTCAGGCGCGTTGGAAAGGATTCAACTCGCGCGATCTGGAGAGGAGGGGATTCAGTTCCTCTGCTTAGCCCTGAGAGAGGTCATCGGGCCGGAAGGAACACTCGTTGTGCCTTCGTTCTCCTTTTCTTTTGAAAAGAACGAAGACTTTGATATTGAGCAAACGCGGAGTGTAGACGGGAAATGGGGTGCTTCGGTATTTGTCGAGTACTTCCGGAGGCTCCCCGGTGCAGTGCGTTCGAACGATCCCGACTGTTCGGTTGTTGCCATTGGACCAAAGGCAAATGAACTGTTGACTGGACTGTCGAATACCACTTTCGGCAAGGACTGCGTATACGATCGGCTTCTCACCGCCGGTGGAAAGATCTGCTGCATTGGAACAAGCCTCGCGGACACCCCGTTCCTTCACTACATTGAAGAAATGTTGAACGTCCCTTTTCGCTATAAGAAGCTTTTCACAGGGAAGGTCGTTGCGCAGGGCAGGTCGAGGAAGGCAGGTTGGATTAGGAGTATTCCCATTCAGGTTTCGAATGGCATCCCAGATGGTTCTCGTATTGAAAAGATTGCTCGGTCAGAGGGTTTTACCGGTGCAGCCTCCGTCGGAGCTGACGAGATTGTGTCGGCAGATTGCGCGGCCTTCTGCCAACTAATGAAGAGAGAGATCGGGCGAGATCCATGGATCACGGCGCGAGGCCCAGCTGGAGATCCAATCGTACTTGAGAACCTTCGTACTGATGCGAAAACGTACGATATTGAGCTCTCAGAGAATGCATCAATGGAGCAGCTGATTTCCAAACTCTGGCTGCTTCCAAGGCACATTATCTCGGATGGCTACGATTCTGCATTGCGTGCATTATCGACCCAAGTACCAATGGTCATTCACGAGTATCCGACAGGGTCAGAATGTTGGACGTGGATCGTACCAGAGAAGTGGAGCTGCCACGAGGCATGGCTTGAGACCATGGACGGTCGTCGCTTATTCTCTTACGGGCAAAATCCGCTGCACGTCGTCTCCTACTCCCTTCCAATCGACCGCGAGATCTCTCGAGAGGAGTTGTTCGAACATCTCCACGTCCACCCGAAGTTGCCGGATGCGATTCCATTTGTATTCAAGTATTACGAGCGCGACTGGGGCCTATGCTGCAGCGCGAATCTCAAGAAGACATTGCGCGATGACAAGTATCGGGTCTTGATCAGAGCGGAATCGAGCTACGGCACATTGAAGGTGGGAGAGGTGATCGCTCCCGGGCGCAGTACTGAAACGTTTGTGCTATGCGCACATCTCTGCCACCCAGCGATGGTGAACGACGACCTGTCGGGAGTAGTGGTTGGCCTAAAGGTCATGCAAGCATTACTTGCGAGAAAAGATTTACGCTACACATATCGCTTTCTTATCCTGCCTGAGACTATCGGTTCGGTGGCTTACCTGAGCCATCATAACGAGCTCACTCAGAAGATGGTGGGTGGCCTGTTTCTGGAAATGCTTGGACTGGAAAACCCTCACGCACTGCAGCTTTCGTTCACCGGTGATAGTGAGGCAGACAGATGCCTGAAAGAAGTGCTGAGTGAAGTCGATCCTAAAGGGTGGGTAGGGGCATTCCGAACAGTTGTTGGCAACGATGAGAGGCAATTCAATGCCCCCGGCGTGCGAGTACCGATGTTGTCACTTTCGCGAGTGATGCCGAAAGGATCGAGTGACTGGCCATATTATCCTCAATATCATTCCAGCGAAGATACCCCGGAATGTACCTCTCCGTTGCGTCTCGCCGAGTCGAGAGATCTTGTGCTAAGGATGCTCGACGCTTTCGAAGGAAGTCGGATTCCGAGGAACCTGTATCAGGGAGAGATATTCTGCTCGCGATATGGTCTGAACATTGATGTATACCGCGATCGCGAGGCAAATCGCGCCTTGTTCGACATCATCTTTCTTATAGATGGCACCAGGTCGCTGGCTGAGATCGCTCGCATCTGTGAGATACCCGTTGAATCCGCTAAGAATGTTGTCGAGGAACTGCAGCGGCATGGTCTAGTCGAGTTTGTTGACAAGTGATTGAACCGGCCGTAGACACGGCGCGGAGACGGCACCGAAGCTTCACAAGCAAGGAAATCTGAATCCCACGACTATGCATATTGTTGTCGCTACAGCGCTGAACGCAGGTCAGGCCGAGTACAAAAACATGGGTGATGTTGCCATGTTGCAGGTTACGGTCACGCGCCTTTCGGAATTGTGGCCTGATGTGCGCATTCAAGTTTTGACCGATTCTGCTTCAAATCTAGCGCGGTATTGTCCCACCGCCATCGCTCTGTCGCGACCTGACTGTGCCTGTTGGCTTAGTGATCGCTTCTTCATTGGCCGATTCCACAGATACTTGCCCAAGCGGCCGGCAGCTTTTCTCGCATCACTGAAGAAATTTATCGGCTTCCGCTGGCCAGGATTGATGAAATCATTCATTGACCTGAGGTTGAAGTTCCGCGATTCAACTGGAATCGGTGAAAACCTCAGGTCTTTCAGTGAATCTATCAAGACTTGCGACGCAATGGTCGTTTGCGGCTCTGGGGGATTTGCCGACAGTTGCAGAGAGTGGAATTTCTTTATCCTCGGCGCGATGGCAGAGGCAATTATGCGCGGCAAGATGGTGGTCATGTTCGGGCAGGGGATTGGACCGCTTAGCGATCCGGCTGTTTTGTCCTGGGCGCGACACGTCCTTCCTAAAGTGCAATTGATTGCCCTGCGCGGTACGAGAGGCGATCGAGAGATTCTTGAGTCGGTTGGCGTTCAGCAATCCAGGATGATCGCCACGGGGGATGACGCGGTCGAACTGGCACACTCAGTTCCGTCGGTGAGGCAGCGCGACGCGATCGGAGTCAACCTACGTGTCGCGTTCTATTCTGAAGTGAATGTGCATGTTGTTGAAGAAGTTGGGTCAGTTCTGCACAATTTCGCCCGGCAGCAGCACGCCGCTTTGCTCCCAGTTCCAATCGCCTTTCATGAATGTGCCAATGATCGCGAGACAATTCGACGGCTCTTGGCTGGATTTGACGATCAGTCGGATGGGGGCTCGACGTTAGACACGCCGCGGAAAATAGTCGAGCAGATCGCACGGTGCAGAGTGGTTGTCACCGGGGCTTATCACGCCGCCGTGTTTGCGCTCTCCCAGGGGATACCAGTGATAGGTTTATCCAACTCGTCGTATTATGATTCTAAGTTTAAAGGACTCGAAACTCTCTTTGAGAGCGGATGCGTGACCATTGCACTGGACGACCCGAACTTCGCGAAGAAACTGCACGTTGCAATAGAAGAAGCATGGGGCACTGCTGATAAGGTGCGGTTACCACTTCTCAATTCGGCCACGCAACAGATTGAGCGCAGCCGTTCGGCCTACCAAAGCCTTAAGAGCCTTTTGGAGCGCAGAGCACAAAGAAATTCGCTATTTGATTCCGTCCGCGCAGAGCGCGTTGTTTAGCAGCGACCATGGATTGCAACCGGAACGCAAGCTCCGCAGATCGGCATAGACTGAGCTGACATCATGACGAAAATCCTTATCTTCTCTCCTTACGCACTTTGGACGATACATACAATTTATGAGAAGACGATTGCGCGGGCATGCCAGGCTCACGGGGCGAAAGTGGACTATCTGCTTTGTGACGGATTGCTGCCTGAATGTGATCTACATTGGGATTCTAAGGCGAACACGCCGCGTCCTCTTGACATTTGCACGCGCTGCCAAGCTGCAGCTGCGACGGACCTGCAGGAGACCGGTATCCCTCATCGCAAGTTGGGAGAGTTCGTCGACGCGACCGCAACCGCGGCGGCATTTGCGTGGGCACAGGGGTTGACGCCCGGCGAATTTGAGGAAGCATCGTTTGAAGGTGTGCCTGTTAGTCAGTGGGTTCGCTCTTCCGTGATTTCGTACTTCCGCCAATTTCCCCCGGATCTCACCAACTGGCATGTCGTCAATGTATATAGAGGCTTCTTGTATAGCGCAGCAATTGTGGCGACAGGTTTGAAGAATTATTTGAATGCCAACGATGTCGATGCTGCCATTCTGTTTAATGGGAGACAGTCCATCACGCGTGTCGCGTTCGAATTGTTCCGTCAACGCGGGATCCGCGTGCTCACCCACGAGCGAGCTGAATATAGCCGGGGACATATCAATGTGCGGCCAAACTCACATTGTATGAGCCCAAAGCCATTTGGCGACCTATGGAGCCAATGGGCGCATGTTGCCCTAGATCGTCCTTCGCTGGAAGCTGCGGGAAAATGGTTGTTGGAACGACGGACGGGGACCAACCTGGCTTGGATTCCGTTTAACAGTCGTTCGCAAACAGAAACCGCATTTCGCACTAAGATGAACCTTAGTGCCGATAAGAAGCTGTGGGTATTGTTTACATCCTCGACGGATGAGATCGCCGGAGACCCCGAGTGGAAGGGACCGTTCACGTCCCAGCATGTCTGGATACGCGAGGTGGTTCAGTGGGTCGCGAAACGGGATGATGTTGAGTTAATCATCAAGGTACATCCGAACCTGGGCGGGAACCTCTATATCGGGAAGGCAACCGACGAATTACGAATATACGAGGAGATGAAGTCGAACCTACCCGCAAACGTAAGAATTGCGCTGCCCGAGGATGCGGTGGATGCCTATCTTTTGTCGGAAGAGGCCGACGTTGGTCTTACCTTCGGTTCGATCATAGGCCTGGAAATGGCGATGCTCGGCAAACCCGTGCTCGTGGCGTCGCGGGCCCTATACGATAACTGCTCCACAATCCTGAGCGTACGCTCGAGCGAGTTATTGCCGGCGCTGCTCGAGAAATGTCTGGACTCTACAACAAATAGAGAGATTCAGCGTGAGGCATTTCGACTTGCTTCCTGCTATATATCGAGATTTGAGCTGGAGTTTCCGACAATCAAAGTGCTGAATATCTTCCAGGCAGAACCGAACTACAGCCAGCCGGAAGATTTGGGCGCGGGTAAAGACGCATCGCTAGACCGCATCTGCAATTACCTGATCGACGGCAAGCCCCTCTACGAGTCCCCGAGTGCGCTTGATCTTGCGCGCACTACAGACGAGGAAAACGCATTCTTTGACGATTTTGCGAACCCACAGCCATATACTGAAGAGCCTCCCGTTGAAGAGCCAAAGCCTCGAACTCTAAGGGATCGGATCAAGGGACGGCTGCTGCGCTTGCCCTTCGCCTCGCGAATTGCGCACATGGTTAGGGACGGCGACTCGATAGCGTCGGTTCGATAGATGTTGCTGTTGTTTAATCGGAGAGGGAAAGGGGCTGGAATCGCGACGTGCGATCTTCAAAGCCGGACTGAGATGGGCTAAGAGTGGTAATCGAAGCTTGATGGATAAGTAAGTTACACAGAGAGAGGGGTCTGCATTTGTGATGATGATGAAGTTATGGTCAAAACCCACCCATTCAAAGATTCCATACCATGAAGGATTGTTGGCGCCGTTACCGGAGCATTTCCGTTTGCCCTTGCTTTCGCTGTATCTTGGCGAGCCGCAATGCGGAACAAGCGGCGAAATGTTCGAGCCGGATAAGGTGACTGTTGTCGGTCCTGAGCAAGGAATGTGGATGTACAACCTGTGCCGGAAACTCAAGCCCAAAAAGACTGTTGAGATTGGTCTGGCCTATGGATATTCCACCCTCTATATTCTCGCGGCCCTCCATGAAAATGGTTCAGGCTCACACATCTCGATCGATCCTTACCAGTCGTATTATCACGACATTGGTGCACATCAACCGGAAAAGGTTGGCATGACTGGCGCGTTTCGGTGGATTTGTGAGAAGTCAGTTCCGGCGATGGCAGATTTGGCTCGGGGTGGAGAATCCTTCGATTTCATATTCGTCGACGGGAGTCATCGGTTTGACGATGCGCTCGTTGACTTCACGATTGCTGCAGAAGTGTGTGCTATGGATGGGCATATTGTCTTGGATGACATGTGGATGCCACCGATACAGCGGGCAGTGTCCTTTATTCGAAATAACCGCAAGGACTTTGCTGAAATCGAAACTCCGATACAGAATATCGCTGCCTTCAAAAGAGTTGCCAAGGATGCACGTCGCTGGGATCACCATGTGGACTTCTAGTTCTTTTCGAAGCTGACGGATTTATCGCGTCAGACTGCATCGGAAAGTCTTGGGCTGTACAGATTCTGACTGCGAACTTCCTGGAAGGTCATTTCATGGAAATCACCGTAATACTGTGTACGTATAATCGCTGCCAAAATCTGGCGAAGGCTTTGGAAAGCGTGGCGGCCTCGCAACTCCCGGGATCGATCGAATGGGAGGTTCTGGTCGTCGACAATAACTCGAAGGACCAGACCCGGGAAATTGCCGAAGGATTCTGCCGTCGTTATCCTGGTCGATTCCGCTATCTCTTCGAAGGAAAACAAGGGAAGTCGAACGCGCTCAACACCGGCATCCGTGAAGCGCGGGGGACCATCTTGGCCTTCATGGATGATGATGTACTCGTGGCGCCGACGTGGCTCTTGAATATTACCTCGCCTCTCAATGCCACCGAATGGGCTGGCACAGGAGGCCGCATATGTGCGCAGGAAGTAGTCTCCGCGCCACCTTGGCTCTCCTTGGAGGGCCAATTCTCGCTCGCAGGGATGCTAGCTCTGTTCGATTTAGGTGACCAGGCTACCGAGTTGAATTACCCGCCTTTCGGCACCAACATGGCCTTTCGAAAGACGATCTTCGAAAAGTATGGTGGATTCCGTACGGATATGGGGCCGTGCCCAGGCAGCGAACTTCGTAACGAAGATACCGAGTTTGGCCGTCGCGTCTTGGCCGCCGGCGAACGTCTCTGGTATGCACCGTCTGCGGTTGTTTATCACGCAATCCCTGAAAACCGCCTCACGCAGCGCTATTTGTTGAGATTCTGGTATGACCACGGGCGAGCTATGACTCGAGAGCGCGGCTACCGACCCTCGGTTTACGGGATCCCGAGGTGGTGCTTCAGCATCCCGATCATACTAGCCCGCCCTTTTCTGATTAATGTTCAAATTTGGTTGAAGACCGAGGACCCAAAGGCAAGATTCTACAATAAGGGCGTTGTTTGGATGATGATGGGAGAGATGGTCGAGATGCCTCGCGTGTGGTGGACCGGAATCAAGCGAATCGTGGCGGCCAATCTGGGTCAAGCGCAACCCTCAGCCCCCAATGTAAAAGGCTCAGACTAATCCACGCGGCCGCAAGAGTTTTCGATCCTCATGAAAATTACAGTTATCCTATGCACCTATAATCGTTGCGAAAGCTTGTCCAAAGCTCTTGAAAGTGTTGCCCTGTCTTTGCTCCCGGCGTCAGTTGACTGGGAGGTTCTGGTGGTTGACAACAACTCTCGTGACAGGACTCGCGCCGTGGTTGAGGAGTACTGCCGGCGATTTCCAAATCGTTTTCGGTATCTCTTTGAGCCGCAGCCAGGAAAATCCTTCGCTCTCAATTCCGGGATAGCTGCTTCCAATGCGGACGTTCTGGCCTTCATGGATGACGATGTCGAAGTGGATGCCAGTTGGCTCTGCAACTTGACGGCGCCCCTAGATGGCCAAGTGTGGGTAGGCTCCGGGGGCCGCATTCTTCCGGAAAAGGCATTTTCGTCTCCTCCCTGGCTGGATTCGGGTGTCCGATATGCACTTGCACCTCTGGCCATGTTTGATCTCGGCCAGGTTGCCTGCGAACTGCGGGAGGCGCCTTTCGGCACCAACATGGCTTTTCGCAGGGCCATGTTCTCGAAGCACGGCGGATTCCGTACAGATTTGGGTCCGCGGCCCGGGAGTGAAATACGAAACGAGGATGTGGAGTTCGGTGATCGATTGTTAGCCGCAGGCGAGAGTCTCCGGTATGAACCTTCCGCCGTGGTGTATCACACCATCCCGCCGAACAGACTGAAGAAGGCGTATTTTCTGACATGGTGGTTTGACAAAGCCAGGGCAGACTTGCGCCAAAGCGGAATGCCAACCGGAGCCGGTTGGTGCATCGGCGGAGTCCCGATCCATCTGATGCGCAGGTTGTGCGTCTGGTCCGCGCGATGGTTCTTCAGCATTGGTGAGCGGAGAAGATTCAACTGCAAACTGAAGGTGTGGGGACTCGTGGGCACGATCGTTGAATACCGTGCCCAACGAAGGAGACCTGAAGCAATAGCGCCAGGGGCTTTCGCGGGTCAGCTTCCTCAAGATCCCAAGTAGGCGAGCCAAGACGAAGCAAGACGCACTGTCAACTTGAGAGGCCCGGCACGCCTTTTCACCTAAAAATGCAAATCGCAATTGTTGGATACGGAATTGTTGCGTAGGCCTCCGCACACTAAGCCGCCAGCGGCCCCAAGGAGTGGCTGAGCGTCCCTTTCAGCCTAAAGCTACTGCACCACCGTTCCAATTAAATTGGTCGGTGCGGTAGGGGAACTGCCAGAACCTACAAAGGTCGTGACGCTGGAAGCATTGAGCAACGCGGTAAAGGTATTACTCGAAACCGCGAGAGCTGGCTGGCTCGCCAGATTGTTGTTGGAGTCCGTGATGTAAGGCGTCACCGAGCTGGCCGAGAGACCGCTCAGGCTAAATGGTTGTGAAATGGAACTGCTGTTTGCATTGATAGCAACAATCGCAAACGCCCCTGTCGATTTATTCAGAAACGCCGATACGTACACTCCAGACTGGGGAGAGTTCGTAGCGCCCACCATCACCATGCCCGGACGTACAAAAAGACTCCAGTTGCCGAGTGCGTAGAGGAACTTGCGCGGGGTGCCGCTAGGACCACCGACCAAGCCTTGATTGTCCGTCGTCATGTTATCGATGAGCAGCCAATAGTGCCAAGCATTTTCATGTCCGTTGACCAAGTTGTAATGAAGGACCTGAGCCCACAGGATCGCGTCAGCCATCGAGGGATCCCAGCATCCGCCGCAAAGCGACGGGCCGGCGCCGGGAAACCCGGAAACCTCGGTCTCCCAAAAATGCGACAAGCTATATGGGTAACTGATTGAAGTCGTGTTGTCATACCCATGAAAGGCATTCACGCCGACGTAGGCAGCAGAGGACGGATCATTCATTGTTGTGCCGGCCTCGCTTGTGAAATCTCCCCAACTCTCGGACTCCGGCATGATAATCTTCACGCCGCTCTGCCCATTAGATGCAAGGGTGGGCCCCAGATTGTTGAGGATGAAGTCATGCAGGTTCTGTGCTGACCATATTGCACCCTGATAGGTTGTTGGGCAGTAGTCCGGCTCGTTCTGTACCGACACGCCGTACAGGTCTATCCCCTGCGCCTTCACGCTCGCGATGTAGTTGGAGAGATAGGTTGAGAAGGCTCCATAGGAATCGGAAGAAAGGCTGCCATTACCAGAGCCTGTGTTACAAATGAGGCTTCCGTTGGTCTTCATCGAGGCCGGTGGACTTATAGACATACTCCAGATTTTTACGCCATATGAGTTCGCAAGTTGCAAATCAGCGATCTCGGCACCTGCACAATTTGAGCTGACTGAGGAACAGCTTCCGTCGTAGGGAACCTCACTGCGAAGCAGGGACAAACCCACACCAACGCCGGGAGTCGTCGAGAAGAAGAGTTGCGCGTCGGCAGCAGTGAGCCGATTGGTATAGTCCATGGTGGCTGCCCCAAATCCGTCGATGGTCTGATAGACCGTCCCGGCGCTGATCGTGGCAGTCTGTGCGGAACTGCTCAAAGATAGCGCAGGCAGCAGAAGCGCTAGAGCATATAAAGACGAATAAATTTTCATTCTCTGAATCCTTTGTCGATTATCGGGATTTTGGTTCAAATCCAGGCAGAAGATTCAGCAATTGGTCAAATAAGGCCGACATGTCTATATTTCAGAAAAAGATTCTGAACGCGGCCGTGCTATTTCGGAGTCTCTACTTGGTCTACGTGCCGCGATTCCACTAATTTTAACTCCGGGGACTCTATGAAACGAGTGCGCTTGCTCACACCATTACAATTCCCACGTTATTTTAGTGTTGGCTCCGATCCCTCATTATCAGCCCTTCCACTCCACTCGCTTCGGGGCTGGAACTAGAATACCGTTCTCTGGGCAAGGCGGCAAGTTGGGCCTGCCCCCACCCGGAAACCTGCTCGTAACCGAATGCGAAATCAACAATTTTCAAAAAATCGGCGGAGAGGCCGAAGAGCGATTGTTGGCGCAGTGTGACCTGCGCTGAAGCAGATGGCGCCATTCATCGCCTGACCGGGACTTGTTTGGCATATGAATGCCGTGACCGCATTCGCTGGGGTGCTCGCATGAAAGTCGCAATCATTGGTGGAGGAATTGTCGGGTTATCCACGGCATATCAGTTGATACAAAGATTCCCGAAAGTCCAAGTTATTGTTCTTGAGAAAGAGGCTGGTCCCGGCCGTCATCAAACGGGAAACAATAGTGGAGTTCTCCATTGCGGGCTCTATTACAAGCCGGGCTCAACCAAGGCTCGCCTGGCGGTGCAGGGAATTCGCAGGATGGTCGAGTTCTGTGAGAGCCACTCTATTGCGCACGAGCTCTGTGGAAAGATCGTGGTGGCCACGGAGCCGGAGGAAATTCCTCGTTTGCACGCCCTGCTCGAGCGTGGTCGCGCCAACGGATTGCAAGGCCTCGAGCTGCTGGGGCCGGAACAAATCCGCGAGCATGAACCCCATGCGGCAGGGTTGGCCGCAATCCGCGTGCCACAGGAAGGCATCGTCGATTTCCCGGCTGTGGCAGAGTCACTGGTCGCCGAGATCGTCAAGCAAGGCGGCGAAATCCACTTCTCATCCAAAGTGCTTCGCCTCGTTGAAAAAGACAAGTGGCACATTGAAACGAGCGGTGGGGAATTCGAAGCAGATTTCCTCATCAATTGCGCCGGGCTGCATTGCGACCGCGTCAGCCGGCTGGCCGGAAACCGCGATCAAACGCAGATCGTGCCGTTCCGGGGCGAGTATTACAAGCTGAAGGACGATCGACAGCACCTGGTGCGCAACCTCATCTACCCGGTCCCTGATCCCAGCTTTCCATTTTTAGGTGTGCACTTTACACGCCTCATTCACGGGGGTGTAGAGGCAGGTCCGAATGCCGTCCTTGCCTTCGCGCGCGAGGGATACCGTCTTACCGATTTCTCCCTGCGCGACACGCTCGAGACCGCGACCTTCCGCGGATTCTGGCGCTTCCTTCTGCGCTACCCCACCATGTGCTGGAGCGAGTTCCAGCGCTCCTTGAGCAAGGCTCTTTTTTGCCACTCCCTGCAGCGACTCGTTCCTGAGTTGCAGATTGGAGATCTGGCACATGGCGGCGCGGGGGTACGGGCGCAGGCTCTCACGCCGTCCGGCGAACTCGTGCAGGACTTCTATTTCGTCCGCCAACCGCATGCGCTGCATGTGCTGAATGCGCCCAGTCCAGCGGCAACGGCGAGCCTCGCAATTGCAGACGATATCCTGGACAGCGCAAAGGACGCGTTTGTCGCCTAGCGCGCGGGCTTGCGCAACGCTTATTGCCTCTTCAAAAATCTCTGCTTGCGGCTATGGGCAAGGGCCACGTCATTTGAAGGATCGGATGCGCTTCGTTTCGCGGGTGTCAAGGTTTTGGCTGTGGGGGGCGGCATCCGCGATGGAAATTTCGGGGCGCGAAGGGTGCTTTCGAGGCTCTTTGCGGATAGGGCTGAACGAAAGATCAGCGCGTTGCAGCCGAAATTGTTCCACGTGGAACAATTGTGCTGGCGGCTACATGTGCATGTTTGCGTTGCAGATTATTGTGGGAATTGGCGTCGGAGCCGGTGCGCGTTGAGACGTTGAGACCGAGTCCTGTGAACACTCAGCTGCCTACCGCGCCGAGCGATCAAAGAGCACACGGAACGGCCTCACCAGAAAGTAGACGGGCCTTAGCGCACCCGGTAAACGGACCGCAGCCAAGTCTCTTTCGTTAGGTTTGAGAAAGTCCAACGTGAGCGCCCACCTGATTCGATCAATGGAGTCGAGAACCCGGAGACTGTAAGGGACGCGACTTGGAGGCATCTGCCCTGGATGCTCAAGCATGTTTTTCTGAAAGTAATCGGCCAACTCGCGAGCCGCTTTGTCTGAGGCAAAACGCTCGATCATTCTTACAGGAACAGGCGCGCCGCAGATTCGCTTTGCCAGCAAGATTCCGAGTGCGAGCGCGCGCCAGAGTCCTCGCTGCTTTGCATCCCGCGCCGCTGCTTCCCAATCCAACTCCGGGTTTGTTACCAGGAGACACGCCACATCGTAGACCCAGATCATGCGTGACCAGAGATGCTTGGTCCCATGCATGCAAAGGATGAGCAGAGTCGATACTGGATCCAGATTGGGAACATCGACGCCACCTACGCTGACCTTCTGCCTTCGGGGCCACACCCATTCCATTCCGAGATCGTGTCGAAACCGCGGCTGGATAAGTTCCAGCTTCCAGCGCAGCTCCACGACCATCCCATCGGATCCGCGTTCGAAATGATATTCATAGTAGTTTGGGTTTGCCGGCAAACCGTCTCTGAGTTCCGTCTTCAGCTCGTAGCCTTTCGCGCGCAGCATTGAAGTCGCGCGCGGAAGGTCCTTATAAAAGACAAGGAAATCCAGATCTCCCGCGGAGCGGATCGTGATACTCGGATAGACAGAGGCTGCCAGCACAATCCCTTTGAATGGCATGGCGGGGATATCTTGCAGATCGAATGCCCGTAGCAATCCAACAAGCTCAGTGGCATTTGCAAGGTTGTGGAACACATTTCTGTCATTCTCCGTGCGCAGTTTCTGCCGCGCCTCTGGAGGAAGGGGCGCATCGATCTCGCCGATCTGCGAAAACAGCAGAGGCAATAGCCGATGCTGATGCGCGACATCGATCAGCGCACCCCAATCCTCAACTGCTTGCACGAGCTCCACCAGACCTTGCTGGTCGCTGATGGCCGGCGTCTGCACTATTGCCATCAGCAACGCGCGGGCAGGCTGATCGACAGGCATCATTTGCGCCTATCGCCCGCCATAGTCTGTTGGTTCAAACTTGAAAGCGGCATTTTAGTCATAGGCGAAGCGTCTCGATTCCGTCCGAACTCTCTCGCAATTGCCCGCATCATCTGCTTGATCAATCGGAATTGGGTCAAGACTGTAGAGGCAGAACCGACAACTCCGCCGCTGCACTTCGCGATGAAGGTCCAGTTAGCTGTGTTCAAAGTAGCACAGACGCGAATCTGTGCTGTACGCGGTGCGCACTGACCAGTGCACCTTCGTAAGATCAAATAAAGGCGTGCGCAATTTGCGATTTTGCACTGAAATACGGCGCGAATCCGGCAGGGATAACACAAAGGTGGAATATGCGTGCCCCGAAAGGCATCGCTTTTGATGAGTTACCAGAACGGCGCATTCTATTACTAAATGATTGTATTTAAACGGTTTATTGTATCGTATACTCGCGTTAAATCTAAAAACGAGGGGGCGATTTTGGGTGTCCTCTCAGGAGCGGGCGAATGCATATAGAGCGTACAGATAAGAATCTCGTAGTGAACGGACTTCCCGACGGCTCGAAAGTCATCGTCGATTCCGAGAGCGAGAAGGTGTTTGCACTGAATACGACCGCTGGGGCGGCATGGGACGCGTGCGCCAGCCAAACTACACTCTCCGGAGTTGCGGAGGAAATGCGTCGTACCAATCCGGCAGTGAACGACGAGATTGCCGAGCAGGCCGTTCTTCAGTTGCAGGAGAAGGAACTGGTGAAGACTTCCGGATTCCTTCACAATGCGAGCCGCCGTCAGGTTCTCGCCGGGTTGACTGCGGTCGCCCTGCCCCTGGTCGTCTCCATGACCATGACCGAGCAGAAGGCGTTCGCCGACAGGGCGAATTCCAGACAGGATCCACCGCCCACATCGGACGATGGTCCCAACTGTCGTCGTCCGGAGGCGCACGTGAGCCATAAATCCGGAAGTCGGATCAATTAATTCCGGACTTCTCTCTGTAGTCATGGATGCTCCATCAGGGGCATCCATAACTGCGTTTGCGTGAGGTCCAATTCCCGGTCGATCTGTCATCATGAGAAGATCAATATCTCTCGATGACCCTCGGCAGTCGAAGTCGGTGAGGCAAGTGCCATCCTCTAACCCAACCCCTGTCACACAATCCTTTTTCGTTTCAGCAGTTGGATGCGCGATCCATTTCGAGGCTACCGCTGGCCCGGCCTTCAATCTTCTTGATCGATATGTCTTTCCCTCGCTTCCGCGAGAGATCGCAGATCCCGCAAAGACTGAGATCCATCTTCGTCTGCTGCAGAACGGTGATTCCTCGCAGCTCCTGGTCGACGATGTCTTGATTGCCTCGGCCGATAAGCCGGAGAGTCTGCTGCGCAAAGCCATTGACGTTCTCGATACAGCGTTGATTCAGCGTTTGCAGAATCTCCATGCGGTACACGCCGGCGCGGTCATGGTTGCAGGCCGCGCGCTTCTTATCCCGGGCGGCTCCCATTCAGGCAAGTCCTCAATCGTCGCCGAATTGCTTCGCCGCGGCGCAGGATGCTTTTCTGACGAATATGCGCTGATCGACACAGCCGGATGGGTTCACGTATACCCACGAATTCTCCTGCTCCGCAACGGCGGTCACGAGCAAACCCCGGTACTGCCGGAAAGCTACGATGCCCGTGTTGCAGCCAAATCCGCCCCGGTGGGCTGGATCTTTTCGCTCCAGTACGAAAGCTCATCCCACTGGGACGTTGCGCCTGTGCATCAAAGTTCGGCGTTGCTCTCGCTGCTGCAGAACACGCCCCACGTCCTGGCTGATGCGCCGGAGATGGTCAACTCATTTCAGCGGGCAGTGGAGGGAGCTGCCTGTTACGCTGGCCGTCGCGGCGAAGCTGCGGATGCCGTGGATCGCATTCTGCAGATGATTTCGACTACCGAGCCTTGACCGAATCTCAATGCAGGATACTGAACGTCGTTCGCTTGCCATCCTGCAAAAAAGAAGGCGCCGCAGCGCTGGTTTCGCGTGTGCGGCGCCCAGGATGGCGGGAACGTACTTATCGCTATAGCAGTTTCGGAATTGGTGTAGACCGAAAGCTTGCACTCCGGCGGCTTCTTCATCAAGAAAAAGCCACCTTCCACAGCACTCAAAAAGTCCAAGTAAATTCCGAAACTGCTCTAAGGTACCGCCACTGTAGTCAGATTCGACGGGGCGCTGCGAACCCCCGCGGCATCGACACTCACGACGTAGTAGTTGTACTGGACGCCGCTTTGCACACCCCCGTCGATAAAAGTTGTTTGTGAGTCGATCGAACCGTTGAGCTGTTGGTAGGTCACGCCGTCGACGGAACGGTATACATCGTAGCCGGCAATTGGGTCGCTGGAACTAACTGGAGAATTCCAGGTCAACTGCACCTTTCGCGATCCGCCGGTGCCCAGGCTGATTGCAAAGGTTTCCGACGTACCGCTTCCAGTTGCCGTCAAAACCACCGTCTGCTGGCCGGTCACCGCGGTGGCCGTTGCCGTGAAAGATGCAGTCGTGGCGTTTGCGGATACTGTAACAGTGCTGGGCAGCACCACCGCTGCATTGTTGCTGGCTAAGTTAACAACGAAGCCTCCGGTGGGCGCGGCTACGTTCAGCTTTACCGTGCAGGAGTCCGTTCCGGCGGCCAAGAGAGAACTGACACTGCAAGAGAGCGCGCTGATTCCCGGGGTGCCGGTCCCGCTTATTTTCGCAATTGCCGCAGGAGTGGACGCCACACTGGTTGTAATCATCAGGGGACCAGTGACACTACCCGCAACTGTCGGAGTGAACACCAGTTTGAGGGTGACACTCGCACTCGCCGCGAGACTGATCGGGAAGGTGGCCCCCGATATCGAAAAGGATTGTCCGCTCGCGGTCAGGTCATCGACCTGGACTGACGCCAGACCACGATTCTGCAGAGTAACGCTGGCCGTTGCGGTTTGGCCTACGGCAACATTGCCGAAAGCGATTGTACCGGGCGTCGCAAGAATGGTGTTCGTGCTTTGGTTCAATTGCACCCCACCGCAACCACTCAAGAGCATCAAAGAGAATGTAAGCGAAATGACGGCGCTCAACGCGCCTACGCGATAGCCGCGTGTTTTTGTGTTCAAGAAGACTGGTAGAGAAGACTGCCGTTCGAGCCGATCTCCGTTTTCAGAAAATGCGATGTGGTTTTCCGGCTTGACATCACCGCGCTGACCACGCTGATCCATGTACATCAACTTCACCTCAACCTGGGGTTCAAGAACTGCTTGCGACCTCCGCAAATCACTGCGTGTTGTGCCTCGCTCGTGGTGCACTCTTGTTTTTGAGCAGCCCGCTGCATCCCGAGACTTCCCAACGGCAACCGCGCGCGGGAATGCCTCATTCAGGCTGGCGAAACACGCCGTCCTGGCAGAAACGGGGGGAGTGTCTTTGGTTAAAGAGGCGTTCGGTACAACTGTACAAATCGTGTAGGGAGACTCTTGGAGGAGACGATTCGCAGGGTATGCGCGTGAATGGCCCAATCGATCCCAGGCCCGTTGATGACTGCGGTCCTCCCCACGACGCGCTCAGGAGTGCAAGCACAAGCGTGTAGAAAAGACCATAAATGGGTTTCTCGTTACGCTTCCAAGCAATTGTTCTGCCAGACGGGGCCCGACACCGGACCGATTTGCTTAAGTAAATCGAATTGCGATAGTTAGCAAAGAGTAAATGGGGCGCAGGTCGGTCGGATCAAGCCGCGGGACGCCACGGGAACTATGTAATTCCTTCCATGGGCAAGTACTTTCTTCTGCCACAAAAATACAAATCTTTGTTTTTCTGAGTCTTGCCACGCATTTCTTGAATAGATTGTTACAGATTTTGATCGTGTAATTCTGACGCTCCTTGGAGTAGCCCCCGGCCAGCACCTGATTCCATTGGGCAGCCCGGATCGTTCCGAGACGCCAGACCTGCCGAGCCGAAGTTGCTCACGCGGTTATTGCCTCGTCGCTACTCCCCTCGGATGGCGCCATTGGCAGAGTGTCACGATACGCAAAACGAAAGCTGCGATGCTCCAGAAGATCGGGGCATCGCAGCTTTCGTCTTTTCAGCAGGTTCTATCTATGGAACGGTGACAGTGGCGGTGTTGGACGGGGTGCTTTCCGCTCCGCCTGAATCGATGGTCGTCACGTAGTACTGGTAGGTTGTGCCGCTCTGCACCGTCGCGTCCATAAACGATACCGGCGCGCTGACCGACGGATTGAGGCGCTGGAAGGACGAACTGGTGCCCGTAGCCCGGTAGACATTGAAGCCCGCCACGCTTCCGCTGCTCGGCGCGCTCCAGCTCAGGTCGACCGCGAGAGGTACACCCACGCCGCTGAGGGCGACCGTTGCGGTTGCGTTGGTTGAGGAGTTGCTTGCGACGACCAGTTTCCCGCTGGCTGTGCCGGCGACGGTGGGATTGAACTGCACGCTGAGGGTGGCCGATTGCCCAGGCGTCAATGTCAGGGGGAAGGTGGCTCCGGACACAGTGAAGCCGGTGCCGGACGCGGTGACACTGCTCACAATCGCGTTCGCCGTGCCCGTCGACGTCAATGTTACGGACTGAGTCGCGGGAATACTCAAGGGTACGTTGCCAAAGGTGATGCTGCTCGCATTCACCGTTAATGTGGCGCCGGATGTCGATGTCACCCCGGCTCCGGTCATCTGCACCGTCACGGATGGGCTGACCAACGAGTTATTCGCGATCACCAATTGCCCGGTCTTTGCCCCTGCGGCCGCTGGAGTGAAATGGACGCTCACGGTGGCCGTGCCTTTCGGCGCGATGGTAAGCGGCAATGTGCTGGCTCCATCGACCGAAAAGGTGCTGTCGCTCACACTCAGCTGCGATACCACGACCGCCGTTGAACTTGAGTTCACCAATGACACCTGGGCCGTAGCCGGACTACCAATGGTCACGTTTCCGAAAGCAACCGCCGTGGGCGAGGCCGTAATGCTCCCTGCACTGGCTGCAGCTGTTCCATTCGAGACCACACCGCCGCAGCCGGCGAGTGCCAGCATGACTGCGCCTGACATCAAACAAATAAGGACGGAAAGAATCCGACTGGCGTTTGGGCTCGGGCGATTGGACGAGAAAGAAGAAATCTCCGAATTTTTGATGCCTCTTTGGAAGTGAATCCCGAATATTTGCATAATGCCTCAGCAAACCTCCTCGACTTCTGTTCGGGGGTAATTCCCCTGGGCTCGCAGGAAGGAGGATCTGATCAAAGGGGTAACAGTGATCTCCCTCGTCGCGTGTGATTCAAGTCACCAAGGTGCTCAGCGGCGTGTTACTAAAGAGCCATATCTGGTAAATATCGATAAAAATTAAATTTATCGAGGAATAGCGTCAATTCATTGGTTTGTTTCTAAAACAAATCTAGTGCAATACCCCGATTGTGGGAAGAGATTTGGGCGCAAGTAATAGCAAAAAACGGTTACTAAAGTTGAAGATTCAAGGGGTCGCGCCTGCCCCATTAGTAACGACTGAAATGAGTGACTTTACGGGCATGCAGGCATGCGCGCGGACCCAGATTCCATCCTGGATGGAACGGCCTGCGCCACTTTTGGGAGGGGGTTTTGAAGTCCGCCTGGAAGGCGAGCTCTGAGTGAATCGGCCAACACGACTTAAAGTCGCATCGACCTACCCGCGCGGAACGTCGAGGGCGCCCGTAAGGCTCGCCACACGCTCGACGTGATGGCTGCGGCACCAGGATTCAAGCCCGGCTGCAATGCGTTCTGTCGCTCGCGGATCGGCATAGCTCGCCGTCCCCACCTGCACCGCAGCGGCACCGGCCAGCATGAATTCCACCGCATCTTCGGGAGTCAAAATTCCGCCCATGCCGATCACTGGAATGTTGACCGTCTGGGCGACCTCGTAGACCATGCGCAGCGCGATGGGCTTGATCGCCGGTCCTGAAAGCCCGCCAGTCAAATTGCTCAACAGAGGCTTGCGCGTTTCCACATCGATCGACATCGCGAGAAACGTATTCACGAGACTCACCATGTCTGCGCCCGCATCGGCAGCCACTTTCGCCATCTTCCCAATCGATGTCACGTTGGGCGACAACTTCACAATCAGCGGTCGCTTCGCCACTGCCTTGGCCAGCTTGATGAGGTACTCGAGAGAACTCGCGTCGGCGCCGAAAGACATTCCGCCCGCATGAACATTGGGGCACGAAACATTCAGCTCATAGGCGCCGATACCCTCCGCATGATTCAGCTGCTCGATGACGCGGATGTAGTCGTGGACCGTGTAGCCGAAGACGTTCACGATGCAGCAGGTGTTGGGGTATTTCCGGAGCAGGGGCAGCTTCTTGGCGATGAATTCCTCGACCCCGACATTCTGCAGGCCGATCGCGTTCAGCATTCCTGCAGCTGTCTGGAGGATGCGCGGGGGAGGGTGGCCCGCCATCGGCTGAATCGAAAGTCCCTTGGTGACGAAGCCGCCGATTCGCTCAAGAGAAACAATCTCTTCGAATTCGATTCCATATCCGAAAGTGCCGCTGGCTGCGATGATCGGGTTGACCAGTTCAAGGCCGGCCAACTGCACTTTCATGTCGGGCTTCACGCGCGGATGTCTTCCTCGACAGCGGATTTTAATGCCGGTCTGTCGCGCTCCCTTTCATTGCTTCTGTAAGGACGCGCCCGACCGAGGCCGACGGTTGATTGACCCCTGCAAGCGAGGCAAACGTTGCTGCAAGATCAACCGGGGCTACTCGTTCATGATACTCGCCGGGCACGAACGGAGCCCCGTAGAAAGCCAGTGGCACATGCCGATCGTAATTCCAGGGGCTGAAGTGCGTCGTTCCCGCAAACTGCCCGGTCCCTGGCATCTGGTATGCGTCCAAAACCAACATCACAAACCAATTTCCGTGTGAGGTGTAGCTGTGGGCAATCAGCTTGCCCCACTCCGAGGGCGGCAGTTGCCCGGCCGCAAGCTGCAGCCGCGTGTAGATGTACTGCGCCTCGGCAGAAGGCGGCAGCCGATGATCCACCGGATGCGGCACCGTCGGCGGAACCAGCTTCAGCTCCGGCAACGGATTCTGGTTCTGAAGGGCCACTGCGGCCGGAAGCAATTCCGCCACCGCATCCTCGGCCGTCTTTTCATCCACATGCAGCTTTGCAAAGGCCCGCTTGTCCAACTCGATATACGGCAAGTCGGGATTCGGCAGAAGGAACTGCATCTTCTCGCCCGGTGCGAAGCGCTTGTTCAGTTCCCGATTCAGCTCGTCGTAGACCTTGTCCACGTTCACCGCGACGCCGTGGATGCCCAGCTTGGCCGCGTCGCCCGCAATCGGCGCCACGCCATGATCCGCAGTCAGCGCCACCCACACGTTCTTCAGTCCCACCGCCTTGTCAAGCCAGCTGAAGAAGCCATCGAAATCGCTGTCGAGGCTTAGAATCATCTGCTCCTCGAACGGCGAATCCGGCCCGAACTGGTGCCCTTGAATGTCGTTTGCTGAAAGCGAAATCGTCACCAGGTCGGTCACACCGTTCTGCCCCAGCTTTTCGTTCTCGATCAGCGCCTTGGCAAAGTCGAGTTCGTAGCTGTTGGCCGCAGGCGTCCGACCCACCAGTTCGTAGAACTGCGTCGTCCCCTCCGCGTTTGCCTCGTGTTCCGCCTGCGCAATGCGCGGTCCGGCGTTGAACGCCTTCGCCCACTCCGGCAGATGCTCCATGTAGTAGGTCGACGTGGTGAACTGACCGCTTGCCTGGTCAATCCAGAAGGCTCCGTTGGCCGACTGCCCCGCTGGCAGAATCGCCGCCCGGTCCTTAAGTGATACACCGTAGACCCGCGATTTTCCCGCAGTCGCCAGCCGCAGCTCGTCGCCCAGCGTCGTTGCGCGCAGATTCAGCGGCGACGCACCCACGACAGAGTCCGTGGCCCACGCCGGCGCCCCCGGCTGATTGGCCGGTATCGAATTGTGGGGCAGGTCCACCAGCTTGTAGCGCTCGTCTTCAACCGAGCTCACCTGGACGTCGAAGGACCGCGAAGCATCCCACCACTCATTCGAATCGATGCCGTGCCCGTCCGTGTACGCCCCTGTCCCAATCGTGGCGTGCCCCGGAGCGGTCTTCGTATTCGCATAGTCGTAGTAGCAGTCTGTGAACCACGCGCCGTCTTTCATAAAGAGATTGAATCCGCGCCCTTTGAATTTCGCCTGGTCGCGATTCAGATAGTCGCCGCGAAACTGGTCGATCACCAGAATCACAATCAGCTTGGGCTGACCCCCATACGCCTGCGCGGACGCGGCAACAGGGCAGAGAACTGAAAGAAGGCAAACAACGAAAAGACCAAGTCGGTAGAGGAGGGAACTGCTTTTGCCGGACATGAGCCAATTCTAAACACGAGACTGTTAACCCCACGCAACAAGCCGGGCGCCCCGTTCCCGGAAGCCTCAATCACCATAAATCGGAGTGCCCCCGGTCCCCCGACTTTGCCGACCGGGGAAGGAATTCGGCGCACCGCAAACGCGCACCAAAGAAAAAGGGCGACCCCTAAGGCCGCCCGTTTTTCCAGAAGAAGAAAACTACGCGCTCACAGGCTCCGTCGCCGTCACATTCACAGGCGTCAGCCACCCGAACCGGTCGTGCTTCAACCCATTCGCGATCGCGAAGAATTCGTCGGCGATCTTCTGCGTGATCTCGCCCGGCTTTCCATCTCCAATCAGGATGCGATCGATCGACCGGATCGGTGAGACTTCAGCGGCCGTTCCTGTGAAGAATACTTCGTCGGCGATATACAAAAGCTCGCGCGGAATCGACTGTTCGGTCACAGTAAAGCCGAGGTGCCGTGCGATCGTCAGCACGCTGTCCCGCGTGATGCCCGACAGCGCCGAATTCGCCAGGGTCGGCGTGTAGAGCACGCCATTGCGTACCACAAAAATATTCTCGCCCGAGCCTTCGCTCACCAGCCCATTCACATCCAGCCCAATGCCCTCGGCATAGCCGTTCGCATCGGCTTCCATTCGGATCAGCTGCGAGTTCATGTAGTTCGCACCCGCCTTGGCCAGCGCCGGCATGGTGTTGGGAGCGAGACGATTCCAGCTCGAGATGCAGACATCCGCACCGCCGGTCCCCGGCATGTATTTGCCCCATGGGAAATTCGCCATGTAGACCTCGATCGGCGATCCCTTCGGGTTGACACCGATTTCCCCGTAGCCGCGCAGTGCGATCGGCCGAATGTAGCAGGGAGCAACTCCATTGCTTTCAATTAGATCAACGACACCTGCGCACAGCTCGTCGAGCGTGAACGGCAGGTCCATGCGGTAAATCTTGGCTGAATCCAGAAGGCGCTGCATATGCTCCGGCAGGCGAAACACCGCCGATCCCTGCGGCTGGGCGTAGCAACGAATGCCTTCGAAGACGCTCGACCCGTAATGAATCACGTGACTCATCACATGAATGTTGGCTTGCTCCCAGGGAATGAGGTTGCCGTTATGCCAGATTTTTGATGTTGTCTGTATAGGCATTGGGGTGGAATGGCTCCTTCGTATTTCTCAGCGTAGCGCGACTCAGGCATTTGTGTCACGGTCGAGAACCTTCCAGGGCAACCGCCGTAACAGTACTTTGACGTTCACCGCATCCAATCGGGGTACGTGCACGCGGCGCGTCGGGGAAAAACAAATGCAGCGCCTGCAGGGCAGAGTCGCCATTGTTACCGGTGCCGGTTCGGACATCGGGCAGGGAATCGCCAAACGCAATCTGCATCAGCCTTGTAACAGGGCACGACTTCAGTCGTGCCGCAATGCCCCGATAAATAGAAGGGCTTCAGCCCCTAAGCAAACGCCGACACCAACCTCTCCGCACGAGCGCTGAAAGCACGCACCCCCCCCTGTGCTACCGTGCAGACGTGCCCATCCCGACCAAGCGCCGTCTGCTTCCCGGACTCACCGTGGCTGACGGCTTCATGCGCCATCCCTTCGACACAACCAACGGTGTCCGCACCAGCGGCCTGATCGCCGGACGCCACCTCAAAAGCGGCCATCGTCACGATCGCCACGCCACGGCCTACTACGGCGTCGCGCCCTCGGTCTTTCACGCTCTTCTGAAACGTTGGCAGCGAACAAAACCGACCGCGCCCATCCAAGAATTCACCTTCGTCGACATCGGCGCCGGCATGGGCCGCGCCGTTCTTCTCGCCGCGGAAATGCCGTTCCAAAAAGTCATCGGGGTCGAGCTGCATCCAACTCTGGCCGGCATCGCCCGCCGCAACATGCGCGTCTGGCGGCAGTGCGGAAGAAGCATCGTCCCCGTGCAAGTCCGTTGCTGCGACGCCGTCCAGTTTCCGCTCCCCCAAGGCCCCTGCCTGCTCTTCCTCTTCAATCCCTTTGGGAAAGCCGTGATGCGCCGTCTGCTCAAGCACATTGCGCGGCAATTCACGAACCGCGCCGGTGAACTTGATCTTCTCTACATCAACAACGAGCAGGAAGGCGAGCTTGAGTGCCACCGTGGTTTCCGCCGCCTCTTCCTCGGCCAAATCGAGCGCTCCCGCGCCGACGCCATCGCCGACCACGCGATCCTCGCCAACCAGCCGGACGGCGAATACGCTTCCGCCAATTACGAAGACTGCTCCATCTGGCGCTGGACCGGTTAGCCTTCGGTCATTCTCCCTGAAGCCTCATCTTCCACCGAACCCGTCATCCTGAGAACCCGCGCGTTGGGGTAAGTGGGGCGAAGGATCTGTTGTTCGCAAAGCTTCCATCTCCACGAACCCAGGGTGCCCAGCGTCCCCAAGAGGCGCGCAATCCAAGCCTTCTCCTACCTTTGCCGCCGAGGAGTTGTTCCTTTGAGACATTGACGAAATCGCCCGGCGGGAAGAAAGTAATTGGTTATCTTCTTCATAGAGTGGCCGTCGCGGAGAGAGACTTTGAAAGAGCCGCATCTGATTCTTGGTATTGGGGAGTTGTTGTGGGACATCTTGCCGGCTGGTCCGCAGTTGGGAGGCGCGCCGGCCAATTTCACGGTGATGGCCGCGCGGCTTGGCAACCACGCCGCCATCCTCAGCCGCATCGGCCGCGACGATCTCGGCCGCAGTGCAGTCAAGCTCCTCGATCCATTCCCGGTCGACTCGAGTCATATCCAGATCGACCCCTTGCACGAAACCGGCCGCGTGACCGTCACGCTGCAGGATGGCCAGCCCGCCTATGTCATTCACCAGCCCGCGGCATGGGACTCGCTTGAGCTTTCTGATGAATGGCTCCAGCTAGCCGAGCGGGCCAACGCCATCTGCTTCGGTTCACTCGCGCAGCGCAGCATTGAGTCTCGCCAGACTATCCAGACCCTGGCCGCCCAAACTACCTCGGTCTGCGTGCGCGTTTACGACGTGAATCTGCGTTCGCCGTTCTATTCCGGCGAAATTGTTCAGGAGTCGCTCGAGCTCGCCACCGTGGTCAAGATGAACGACGCGGAGGTTCCGCAGGTTCTCGCTTTGCTCGGTCTGCCGTTCAACGAAGAGCCTGTCTCCATCCGGCTGCGCATCGGCGCCGAGCGCCTGCTCTCCGAATTCCCAACCCTGCAAATGGTCGCCATTACCTGCGGCGCCGGTGGAAGTCTCCTGGTCACCCGCGAAGAGTGGCACCGGCACCCGGGCATCCACGTTCCTGTTGCCGACACCATCGGCGCCGGCGATGCTTTTACCGCCGCCCTCACCCACTACCTCCTGCGTGGCGCCGACCTGCCGACGCTCAACGAGGCAGGCAATCGCTGGGGTTCGTGGATTGCTTCCCAATCGGGAGCCATGCCCCCGCTCCCCGAAGCGGTGCGCCACCGTCTTGAAGAGACCATCGAGAACACGGCGTAACAAAGGATCGAACAGTATGTGCAGAAAATAACCTGGCACGGGAGCACAATTGGTTGAGCGGATCGAGAGGGAATCACCGTACCCAGCATCGGGTACCCCCCACCCCCCTAAAAAATTTGCGCTTATCCACAGAGAAGTTGCAGAAGATTACCGCGTTCTGTGATTCTGCGACACTGGGTGTGCATGAACGACAAGCGGAAAACGCGGCCTCGAAGGTCCACAGGACAGCTGGTGATCCCCGCCGACGCTGCGGCCGGAGAAAATGTTGCGAAACATCGCCGCATCTTCGACCATCTCTTTGCCGGCATCCAGGCGGGCGAACTGCGGCCCGGCGATCGCCTGCCAAGCGAAGCGGAGTTGGGCCGCCTGTTTGCCGCCTCCCGCATCACCGTGGGCAAAGCCGTGCTCGACCTGCAGCGGCTCGGGCTGGTCTCGCGCCGTCCGGGCGCTGGCACCCATATCCTTCGCCAGCGTCCCGCCACCGGACGTACGTTCGGCCTTCTCGTTCCTGAACTCGGCCTGGCCGAGATCTTCGAGCCCATTTGCCAGGGAATGATGCGCGCGTCCGTCGCCCGTCCCGATGCCTTGCTGTGGCGCAATGCCTCTACCGCCGGCGGCTCTTCCAGGGAAGCCGAAGACCTGGCACAGTCCTTCATCCAGAAGAGCATTGCAGGCGTCTTCTTCGCGCCGTTCGAGTTGGCGCCGGATAAGGACGCCGTCAATCGGCGCATCGTGCGCAGCCTTGAGCGAGCCCGGATTCCACTGGTGCTCCTGGACCACTGCTATCTTCCCTATCCGGAGCGGTCGGCGCACGACCTCGTCGGGATCGATAATCGCCGCGCCGGCTATATGGCCACGGACCATCTGCTGCGCCTCGGTGCCCGCCGCCTCGTCTTTCTGGCCGAAGGGCCCTCATCCAACACCCTCAATGCCCGGATCACCGGGTTCCATGAGGGTCTGAGGGCACAAGGCATCGAGTCGCATCGCGGATCAGTCTGGATGGGTGACCCGCAGGATGAGGTTTTTCTGCGAAAACTGCTCCATGACGCGCGCCCTGAAGGAATCGTCTGCGCGAACGATATGACCGCCGCGCGCGCCATGCAGGTCTTGCTTGCGAACGGGGTGCGCATTCCCGAAGACGTGCGGATCGTCGGCATGGACGATGCCAGATATGCAGGCCTGCTTCCCATTCCGCTTACAACAATCCGTCCGGACTGCGCGGGCATCGGCTCCCTCGCAATGACCACCATGCTTGAGCGTCTGGAGCATCCCGACCTACCCGTGCGCGATATCCTTGCCCCCCTTCAACTGGTCGTGCGGCGCTCCTGCGGAGCCCACCTCGCTGCACCAAAAGCAAATGCCTGAACCAAAAGGACGTTTCCGTTCGACGCTGCTTTAGAGTAGAGAGACCGTGATCATTAACCTCTCCAGACGCGCCCACGACCATAACTGGGAACTCGATCCGATCACGCGCTCGCTTCTGGACACAGATTTCTATAAGCTCCTGATGCTTCAGTTCATCTGGAAGCATTTTCCGAAGACTCGCGCCACTTTTACAGTCGCCAATCGGACCTCTGCGGTTCCTCTCGGGCATATCGTCAACATCGACGAGCTGCGCGAACAACTGGAGTCGACCAGAAAGCTGCGCTTCCACAAGTCCGAACTGATCTGGCTGGCTGGCAATACGTTCTACGGCAAACGCGGTATCTTCGAGCCGGATTTCCTTGCCTGGCTGGAGAAGGACTTTCGCCTGTCGGATTTCGAGCTTGCCATCAAAGACGGCCAGATCTCGCTCAGCTTTGACGGCCCGTGGACTGAGACGACGATGTGGGAGATTTACGCGCTCTCCGCCATTGACGAACTGAAGACGCGCGCCAGTCTCAAGCATCTCTCTGAACTCGAACTCGATATCCTCTACGCGCGCGCCAAGACCCGCCTGTGGGAGAAGATGGAGCGCCTGCGTGGAGTCCCGGGCCTCAACGTCAGCGATTTTGGAACCCGCCGTCGCCACAGCTATCTTTGGCAGGAGTACGTGGTGACGGCAATGGCTGACGTGCTGGGCGAAAACTTCACCGGCAGCTCCAACACGTATCTGGCTTACAAACACGATCTGGAGGCGATTGGAACCAATGCGCACGAATTGCCGATGGCGCTGGCCGCCTTGGCGAATTCGGACGAAGAACTGAAATCGGCCCAGTACCGAATGCTCGAGCTTTGGCAGAAGACGTACCAGGGAGAGCTGCTGATTCTTTTACCCGATACATTTGGCACGACTCAGTTTCTCGAGAATGCGCCGCAATGGGTGGCCCATTGGACCGGTCAGCGCATCGACAGCAAGGATCCCTTTGTGGCCGGCGATGAATACATTGACTGGTTGCACAAGCGCGGATTCGATCCCCGCAAGAAGCGTCTCATTGCTTCAGACTCCCTCGATGTGAATGTGATTCTTGCGCTGCATGCATATTTTGCGGGCACCATCCGGAATGGTGCGACTCCCGCCAGCTTCAAGCGGGCCAGTGATTTTCTAGACGAGCGCAGGTGGCGTCCTGACCGCCGCATTCGCTTCAGCGCCGGTTGGGGTACTCTGCTGACAAATGATTTTCGCAATTGCAGCCCTCAGGGGGATGAGCGATTCGATCCCGTGAGCATTGTCTGCAAACTGAGCGAAGTGGATGGACGTTCCGCCGTGAAGCTGTCGGACAATTATTCGAAGGCGATGGGGCCTGCAGCGGAGATCGAGCGTTATCGACGCATTTTCGGTACGGCAGGAGTGGCCAACGTGCCGGTCGTTGTCTGAGAGCGCCTCTTGGGGTTTGCAATACTGGAACCCCCGCACGTTTTCTCTCTTTTCCCTTGAACGGGGGAGTAATTATTTAATAAACAAAAGAGAAGCCCAAGGAGCGACGGCTATTATCCCATCGGGTTCGCCTCTGAAATGGTCTCCAGGGAATATCCCGACTCAGGCGGGAAAGCTCGCGGTCGTCACGGGAGCCACGAGCGGGCTGGGTTTTGAGACCGCGGTTGCGCTGGCGCAGGCAGGCGCCGACGTCGTTGTTGCGGGCCGGAGCGAGTCCCACGGCCGGTGGGCCGTAGGCAAGATTCGGCCTCTTGCGCCCGCGTCTCTGATCCGATTCGAACGGCTCGATCTTGCCGATCTTTCGGTGGTTGCCGACTTTGCGCAGCGTATCGAAAAGCTGGATCGGCCGCTCGATCTACTGATCAACAACGCCGGCGTAATGGCTTTGCCGACGCAGCAGCTGTCAGTGGACGGTCACGAGATGCAGCTGGCTACAAATTATCTGGGCCATTTCGCTCTCACCGGCCTGCTCTTGCCTCTTTTGCGGCGCGGCCGCGAGCCAAGGGTCGTTCAAGTAAGCAGCGTCTCGCACCGGCTCGCAACCATCGACATCGACGACCTGCATGGGCGGCGACACTACCGTCCCCTGAAGGCCTACGGTCAATCGAAGCTCTCGATGCTGATGTTTGCGATTGAACTGCAACGCAGAAGCGATGAGCGTAAATGGGGCCTGATGAGCGTCGCAGCTCATCCCGGATATGCGCGCACAAGCTTGTTTGAGAAGGGACCAGGCACCCAGAGTCTGATTCATCGAATGCATCGCAGCCTCGGTGGATTGTTTGGCCATTCCGCGGCATCGGGCGCGCTCTCCATTCTGTACGCGGCCACTGGCCTGAAAGTCAAACCCGGTGAGTATTACGGCCCTCAGGGGCTCTTCGAACTGGCGGGAGCAACCGGCTTGGCACGCGTAAGCAAGCGCGCGCGCAATCGCGAGCTGGCACTCAGGCTTTGGCAGACATCCGAAGAACTCACTGGTGTGGTCTGGCCCGACGTAGAGGAAGAAGTGGGCGAGGCAGGGGTGATGTAGGGTGCGGGAAGCGAGCCTGTTTGCATCCCACCTCAGGGCGGAACTGAGGGCGCGTAACCGGCGGTATGGACGCGAACGGGCCCACGTGGAAAGCTACGGCGATCCGCCCGTCATGGTGTATGCGCCGGATGGCCTGAAGCACGGCAACTTTTTCGACCCATCCTACGAAGCGATCACTTCCAGGCCTGAGTGGCTGCGACGCTTTGACAAGATTCACGCGCAAGGACGTTCCCTACCCAAGGCCGAGAGGAAGTGGCGGGAACTCGACTCATCGATGAGTTCCGATGCGCTTCTGATGAATGTGTTCTGCGCGCCGGGAGTTGCCCAGTCCGTCGCCGTGCGGCGCGTGATGGGAGTCGATGAGGGAGAGGTCCCGGTCTTTGGATGGAAGGCGCGTGTTCCCCTCGCGAACGGCCATTTCGACCGGACGGAAGTCGACATGCGCTGGGGTTCATTGCTGGTGGAAGCGAAGTTGACCGAATCGGACTTCCAGACCTGCAGGCCCGCGCTTGTGGAGGGCTATCGCGACCTGGATGCGGTCTTCGACCGCGAAAGCTTGCCGCGCGTTCCGATTGCAATCGGAAGACGCAAGGCATCGGTCGAGCTGCCGGAGGAGTATTCGCAGGAGGAAATAGTGGTTCCCGCCGAGGAGTGGGAACCGCACGTGTGGAGCGTGCCGCCTGAGAGCATCAGCGGGTATCAAAGCTATCAGCTGATTCGAAGTGTTCTGGCTGCCCACGCGCTGTCCGCAAGCTTTTGCGTGATGTACGACGCGCGCCGGCCCGATTTGCGCGAAGCGTGGTTTGAGGTCATGGCGGCCGTCAAATCCGCGGACCTTCGCGTCCGTCTGAAGGCGATTACATGGCAGGAACTTGCCGCGGTGCTGCCCCACGGGCTGCAGGACTTTCTCGACCGCAAGTACGGCATCGTGTCGCCAGGCGCTGAGACGGTGTGGCCCATCGATGAGCCGGCCTGACCGGCGGCAACCACCGGCATTCATTTTCCGGTGTTCGCCACAGGCGCGGAGGCCGGAAGCTCGAAGACCTCAATGGCCCCCTCGTGAAGCACAGCAAGACGATGGCCCGAAGGAGACAGGGCCGCGTTTCCGCCTGCATCGAGCACGGGGCTGACCGGCGTTTCCAGAATGACCTTGCCGGTGGGCGCATCGAAGACCCGAACCACCTGGCCTTTGACCGCATTCACCCAGAGTGTTGTTGTATCGGCGCTGGGAGGGCGCTTGAAAACGATAGTCTCGCGCGCAAACCGCGAGCCGTCCTGAGAAAACACAAACAGCGGTGGGACGATTGCCACGGGTGTTTCGACCTCCCAGAGCAGCTGGCCGCTCATCGAGACGGCCGAAAGCTTAGGCACATGACCGGCCGTGCAACCGGAAACCAGAATCTCGTTCTCCGAGGCAAATTGCGATTTTGGAAGACACGTTGACTCAACGTGGCCTACCGTCGCGCTTCCACCGTTAAAGCTGTGGATGCTCAGAATCCATTGATCGAGCTTTTCGTGGGTCGTCTCGAGGGAGCCATCGGAGTTGATTGCCGCAGGAGAAGCGGAACTGCCCCGCAGGGTTGAGAGCACTTGCCCCGAGTCGAACTGGATGAGGCGATCAGCTATATCTTTGAGTTCGCCGCTCTCCGCTGCTGCAGTTTTGAGAGGCAGAACCTTCCTGGTTCCCATCCCATTGGTGGCGTCAAAGTGTGCTGCCGGATCGACCGTGCTTGCAACCAGGAATTTTCCTGCGGGATCGAGACGCAAAGCGACAAACTGTCCGGGAAGAGGGGCAAGAGGTTTCGTCTGGAGAGTCGCATCGCCTACCTGGAGGCCGTCCCGGTCACGCAGCAAAAATCGGTCATCATTCAGCGGCCAAAGATAAGGTCCGCGATCGGGTAGCGTCCATGTGGCCTGGCCTTCGACCTTGCCGTCCGGAATTGTGAGAAGGACGCCCCGCATCTGACGTGGGGCACCTGCCTGGGCCTCCTCCGACTTTCGCTCCATCAAGCCGGTCCCGCGAAAACTGAACAGCAAGTGGTTCTCGTCCAGAAAAATCAACGCAACGAGGGTCTGATTGCGACCGAGATAGGTGACACCCGGCGTCCCGTAGCCCAGTGGAGCAATGGGAATCTTGAAGGAGGGCGAAAGCGTCGGAACAGGCGGGAGCCGATCCGGCGTCTTATGCTTTTTCACTCGAGGTGTGAAATCCCCCGGCAGCATGATCGGAGTACCTTGTGCGCAGCTGACTCTGGTCGCCGATCCTGCGAGCCCTGCAAGAAGAAGAGCGACGCAAGCTCGCCCAAGGAGATTGAACCGAGATGTCGTCATCGAAATCATTCTCTCCGATTCGAACGCACTTTGGGCGTCAATCAATCCGAGCTGACCCTTTCGATAAAGCGCGATTCTCATCTCATTGTGGACATTCCCGGGAGCTTCAAGAAGGAATCGCAGCCAACGGTTCATAACGTGGGATGAATGGCCGAAAAACAGCTCCCAACAGGGTGACTCGGATCACATGGGCTTGGCCAAAGGACACCCGAAACTGGTACGTTGGAGCAAAGGGCGCAGATTTAGAAGATGGCATCAACTCCTTATTTTTCATTGGCTGTTCTCTTCGTGGCAGCACTTGGCTTTGGTCTTGCGCCGCTGGCGCTGGCGTGGCTGTGGGCAAAGACGTTTGCGCCGCCTAAACCGAATGCCATCAAAAACGCCACCTATGAGTGCGGACTGGAATCGAAGGGCGACGCATGGGTTCAATTTCGCTCGGCCTACTATCTCTACGCCATCATTTTTCTGATATTTGATGTGGAGGCCGTATTTCTTTTGCCCTTCGCCGTGGCATTTTCCGGCCTCGGCTTGGCTGCCTGTCTGGCGATGCTGATGTTTGTTCTGCTTGTGGTGGAAGGGCTGGCCTGGGCCTGGGCAAAAGGCGTGTTGACCTGGGCGTGATGGCGGAGAACGCGGCAGAAAGTCTGACGCGACGGAAACAACAAACGAAGCACCTGGGATCGGGAGCGAACAATCCATGGCTGTGGATGAAGGACTGAAGATCGAACTGGGCAAGCAGGGCGTATTCGTCACGTCTATCCAGGAGCTCTACAACTGGGGTCGTCGGAGCTCGGTGTGGCCGATGCAGTTTGGGCTCGCCTGTTGTGCTATCGAGATGATTGCCACGACGATGGCGCGCTACGACATTTCCCGCTTCGGCGCGGAAATCTTTCGGCCCTCGCCGCGCCAGGCGGACATGATGATCATTTCAGGCACCGTGACGAAGAAGATGGCGCCGCAGGTGGTTCGGCTGTATAACCAGATGGCCGAGCCAAGGTATGTGATTGCGATGGGCGCCTGCGCCATCTCCGGCGGACCGTTCAAACAGGGTTATAACGTGTTGAAAGGCATCGACCGCTATATTCCCGTCGACGTGCATATTCCAGGCTGCCCACCCCGCCCCGAAGCGCTGTTGCAGGCGCTGATGACGCTGCAGAAAAAGATTGATGGACAGCCACTGACAGGCGAGGGGCGCCCGCGGTTTCTAGACGCGGCGGCACAGGGCGAGTTTGCGGTGCCGGAGCAAGGCGCGCATGATTTGGAGCCGACGTCGAATCCCGGCGTGTGGCCGGTTCCATTGGTGATTCGCTGATGAAGACGGTTGAAGAGATTCGAGCTGTAATCGAGGCGGCAGTCCCGGGTGCGAAGGTCGAGGTCGTGGCCAATCCCAGCCCGAGCGGGCAGCACTCAATCCTGCTGGGGCACGAATACGCCCTCGACGTTGCGACGTTCCTGCGGGACGATGCAACTCTTGCCCTCGATTTCCTATCGAACGTGACCGGCGTTGACTGGCCAGATCGTGAGATCACCGAAAAGGTGAAGGTGCCAAAGCAGGTTGTCAAGATTGTGGACGGTGTGGAGCAGACGGTCGAGGAGACGGTGGAGGAATCGCGCAAGCGCATCGAGCCCGGCTATCTCGAGGTCGTTTATCACCTCTACTCGATGGCGAAGAAGCATGGGCCTGTGGTATTGCGGATGCGTACAGCGAACCGGAAGGACGACGTCGGCCTGCCTTCATTTACGCCGATCTGGCGGTCAGCGGAGTTTCAGGAACGAGAGGTCTTCGACCTGTATGGGGTCATCTTTGAGGGGCATCCCGACTTGCGACGCATTCTGATGTGGGACGGATTCAAAGACCATCCGATGCGGAAGGACTATGTGGAGCCGGACGACTTTGAATACGAGCCCACACCGCACGATGAAGTTCTACGGCGGGCGCAGGCCCACAGGGCGGCGAGCGCAGGGCTCACTCCGGAGGTGGCCGGCCAATGAGTGTGCCTGCCAGCGACATCTCGATCAAGCTCGCACGCCAGGAAAGCTGGAACCGGCCCCCGGTGATTGAACCCGACGGGGAAGGGGAACTGCTCGAGCTGGCCATGGGGCCACATCATCCTTCGACGCATGGCGTCTTTCGTATGGACGTGGCCCTGGACGGCGAGCGGGTGATCCGGCTCAAGCCGGTCTTTGGTTATCTGCATCGCAATCACGAGAAGATTGCCGAAGGCACGTCGTACCTGGCGTCGATGCCGTACACGGATCGGCTCGATTATTTCTGCTCGCTGACCAATAACTGGGCCTACGCGCTGGCGGTGGAGAAGCTGGCCGGACAGCAGGTTCCAGAGCGCGCCGAATACCTGCGCGTGATCCTGGCCGAACTGACCCGCATCCAGAATCATGCTTCTTCGATTGGATTTCTGCTCCAGGAAATGGGTGCAAGCGGCACACCCTTGATGTATGCCTTTCGCGAGCGCGAGAAGATTCTGGACTTGTTCGAGAATCTGACCGGCTCACGCATGATGTGTAATTACATGCGTTTTGGCGGCTGCCGCGTAGATGCGTCGCCGGCTTGGCTTGATACGGCCCGCAAGGTTGTCACTGAGTTGCCGGCGTTCGTCGACGAGTTCGAGAGCTTTCTCCGTACCAACGAGATCCTGATGGCGCGTGCGCAGGGCATGGGCATTTTGCGGCCTGAACTGGCAGTGAACGCCGGTGTGACGGGACCGATGCTGCGCGCGTCGGGCGTGAATTACGACATTCGCAAGATAGATCGCTACGGAATCTACGATCGATTCAAATTCCGCGTGCCGCTCGGCGACCATTGGGACATTTACGATCGGTACATGGTGCGCATGCTCGAAATGCGCGAGTCCATTGGGATTCTGGAGCAGGCGCTCAAAGATATTCCGGGCGGCCCAGTGATGGATCCGAAGGCGAAGATCCGCGGATTTCGACCCAAGCCGGGCGAAGCCTATGGACGCATTGAGGCGCCTAAAGGCGAGTTGGGATTCTATTTGATCAGCGACGGCAGTCCGAATCCATATCGGTATCGCGTGCGACCGCCGAGCCTGATCAATTTGACGATTTTGGAAGATATGTGCCTCGGTCACAATGTGGCTGATGTGGTGTTGATCTTCGGCAGCATCGATATCGTGCTGGGCGAAGTCGATCGGTAGAGCAGGGAAACGGGCAGCGACAGGAGCAAGCATTGCTGGGTGAAGGCATACTGAAGGGGCTGGGGGAAACGGCGAAGAATTTCGTCGGTAGCTTCGTGTCAAAAGAACGCATGACGACGGTTGAGTATCCCGAGCAGCGGATACCGACGGTCGAGAACGCGCGCGTTTTTCCGTTCCTCGTATATGACGGCTCAAATTGGGAGTCGGGATTGCGTTGCGTTGCCTGCCAGATCTGCGAGAAGGAATGCCCTCCAAAATGCATCTACATTGAGAAGAGCAAAGACAAGAAGCCCGATTATGTCGGCAAGTTACAGATCTATCCGGCGCGTTTTGACATCGACGTGTCGGTCTGCATGAGCTGCCAGATCTGCGTCGAAGTCTGCCCCTTCGAAGCCATCAAGATGGACACAGATTTTGAGCTGAGCACCGACGACAGGTTCGGCGGTCTATTATATGACCGCGAACAGCTCGCAAGATCGAACGAGTACTACCACGAGATTCATCCCGCAGAAGCTGCAGAAGTGGATGCGCGTCTTGCCGTGGAGAAAGCCAAGACGGAAGCAAAGGCCAAGGCCGCAGCCGAAGCGGCTGCTGCCAGAACTGCCGCGGCCGCGAAGCCCGAAGAAACAGCACCTGCAACTAAGCCCGCAGAAAGCAGCCCCGCTCCCAAACCAGCTGGAGGCGGAGAGTAAGCGATGCTCGAGAAAGCCGATCAAATCTTCGTTCTGCTCAAGGATTGGGTTGTGGGATTTTTGCCCACAGCGTGGCAGGGCGCCGCGGGTGTCGTCCTGGGCGTGATCGGAATCATCTCGGTCTTTCCGGCGCTTTTCGCGATCGCAGTTCTCATGGAGCGCAAGGGGCTGGGGCGCATGCAGAATCGGCTGGGGCCGAATCGCGTGGGTCCATTCGGAATCCTTCAGCCCATAGCAGACGCGATTAAATCGCTGACCAAGGAAGATATTGTCCCCCTCAATGCTGACGCGGCGGTTCATTTTCTGGCGCCTGTCTATCTGGTCGTGGTCGCATTCATGGGCTTCGCTGTACTTCCTGTTGGCCGCAATATGGTGCTTGTCGACATGGACGCCAGCCTTCTTTTCTATTTTGCGATGGGCGCATCGACCGAGGTTTCGATTTTCATGGCGGGGTGGTCGAGCCGCAACAAGTACTCGCTGCTCGGAGCCATGCGCGCCGTAGCACAAATGATCAGCTACGAAGTGCCATTGCTGATGTCCAGCGTCGTGATCGTCATGATTACCGGATCCCTCTCGCTGGTGAAGATCGTGGAGGCGCAGAACCAGTACAGTTGGGGTTTGCCGCACTGGTACATCTTCACCCCCTGGGGCTTCGCCGCCTTCATCATGTATGCCATAGCGGCTACGGCTGAAACCAATCGCTCTCCGTTCGATCTGCCGGAAGGCGAATCGGAGCTCGTCGCCGGATATTTTACTGAATACTCGGGCTTCAAGTTCGCCCTGTTCTTCCTCGGTGAATACCTCGGTATGTTGTCGATCTCGGGACTTGGAACGACGTTGTTTCTGGGCGGATGGTCAGCGCCTCTCGAGATATTGACTTGGGTCCCTTCTTGGATATGGTTCTTCTCGAAAGTCATGCTGTCTATCGTTGTACTGATCTGGGTTAGAGGAACTTTGCCTCGCCTGCGCCAGGATCAGCTCATGAATTTCGCATGGAAGTTTGTTTTACCCATGACGCTTCTCAACCTGATGGTGGTTGCGCTGTGGCGGTTCATGGGCGACGGCTGGCCGCGGTGGATTGTGTGCTCGGCAATTCTCCTGCTCGTCTACGTCGCGGCAGGCCGTTTGGGCATGCGCAGGAAACACTTCGGGCCGCGGAGTTACCGATATGCAGAGTAAGTTGCGCGTGAACTCAACAGAAAGGGGCGCGCTCTGATGGGAATTGCGTTTTGGCTGATTGCGGCGTTCACCATTGCTGGAGCCCTGGCGGCCGTGATGCTTCGCAACCTGGTGCACTGCGCGCTGGCACTCACGGTGGCGTTCGCCGGGTTGGCCGGGCTATTTCTTCAGCTCGATGCGCAGTTTGCGGGCTCCGCACAAATCCTGGTGTACATCGGCGCGGTCGCCATCCTTGTTGTTTTTGCCATCTTGTTAACGCGCAGCTCTGAAACTCCAAGAGATGGAGGAGTGTTCAGTCGGACATGGTTTACAGGCCTGGCAATCGCCGCGGGGGTGTTTGCCTTCATTGGTTGGGCTCTTCTTGAGAGTCAGGCGGGGTTTCCCCATGAAGCGGCGGTGCCCATTGCGACGGTGCAAATGATCGGCTCTGCGCTCATGGGCCGCTACGTTCTGCCATTGGAGATCGTCGCTCTTCTGCTTACGGCGGCGCTGATCGGCGCAGTCATCGTGGCCCGACACGAAAAAGAAGGGACAGAGTAAGTATGGCTACGCCGCTTGTAGGTTATCTTCTGGTAGCCGCGCTCCTTTTCGCCATTGGTTTAGCCGGAGCGCTCACAAGGCGCAACGCCATCCTCGTGCTCATCGGTATTGAATTGATGTTGAATGCGGCGAACCTGAATCTCATCGCATTCTGGCGGTACGGGCCGCACCCCGAGGCGCTCACGGGCATGATGTTTGCAATCTTTTCGATTGCTGTGGCCGCGGCCGAGGCAGCGGTGGGGCTCGGGCTCGTGATTTCGATTCATCGCCACGTACAAACGGTCGATCTCGACCAGATCACCAGGATGAAAGGGTGAACCAGTGATTCAAGAAGAGACTGTGTTCACACCACAAACCGCTGCGTCAGTGATCGCGGGAATTCTGTGGCTCATCCCAGCTTTGCCGGTGATCGCATCGGGCATCATCGCCCTCCTCAAGCAGCCGCAGCGCAAGATTTCGGCTACTCTCTCGATCGGCTCTCTCTGCCTTTCGTTGTTGCTGTCCCTGGTGGCGATGGGGCACGTACTGAGCGGATGGGCGCACGGCGCAGCAGTGCGCGAGACAGTCAACTTTACCTGGATTCAAGTTGGCACGGCCCATGTGGATCTCGGCTGGGTCCTTGATCCACTTTCAGCAGTGATGCTGGTGATGGTGTGCTTTGTGGGCCTGCTTATTTTTATCTACTCCACCGGCTACATGGCCCACGATGAAAATTTCACCCGATTCTTCTGCTTCCTGAGTTTGTTTGCGGGGGCGATGCTGGGCGTGGTCATCGCCAACAGCCTGCTGCTGCTCTTTATGTGCTGGGAACTCGTGGGCCTCACGTCCTACCTGCTGATCGGCTTCTGGTATCAGAAGCCATCGGCTGCGGCAGCGGCCAAAAAAGCCTTCCTCACAACGCGTGTTGGCGACGTCTTCTTTTTGCTGGGCATGGTTTGGCTCTTCGCGCAGACCGGGACATTGCTCTTCTACAGCGCTGGTGCCGGCTCGATGGAGGCACTGAATCTTGCGCGTCTGTTGGCGACACCATCGCATCTCGGTCTTACGGCTGCCACTGGGATTGCGCTCCTGATATTTGCAGGTGCGGTCGGCAAGAGCGGCCAGCTTCCGTTGCATGTCTGGCTTCCGGACGCGATGGAAGGCCCGACGCCGGTGTCGGCTTTGATCCACGCTGCAACCATGGTGGCCGCGGGCGTGTATCTTGTGGCTCGCGTGTATCCGCTGATGCAGGCCGGCGTGCAGATCTCGCAATCCGGCGAGGCCATCGGCTCCACAACCGCGTTGACTGTCGTCACGTGGGTGGGCGCATCGACCGCACTCTTCGCCGCCCTTGTCGCGGTTGCGCAGAACGATATCAAACGGATTCTCGCCTACTCCACCGTTTCGCAGCTCGGCTACATGATGGCAGGCCTCGGCATGGGCGGCGTGGCCGTGGGGATGTTCCACCTCATCACCCATGCGTTTTTCAAGGCACTGCTTTTCATGGGTGCAGGCTCGGTGATTCACGGCTGCCACGAGGAGCAGGACATCCGGCGCATGGGTGCGTTAAAGATCGAGATGCCTTTGACCTTCCTGACCTACGCCGTTGGCATGCTTGCGCTGAGCGGCTTTCCGCTGCTGTTCTCAGGGTTCTGGAGCAAAGACGCGATTCTCGAGGCCGCGCAGCATTGGAGCGTTGCAAGTGGGCCGTTCTACATGCTTGTGTGCGGCGCCTTCCTCACGGCGTTCTACATGACGCGGCAGGTCAGCTACGTTTTTTTTGGCAAGTGGCGTGGACACGGGGAAGCGCACGAGAGTCCATCGGTGATGCTGATGCCGCTCGTGATTCTGGCGTTCTGTACGATGTTGCTCGGTTATCTCGGCACGCCGGCATGGCCTTGGTTCCGTTCGTTCCTTGAAAACCACTCTGCGCCGTTTGGTTGGGCAGGCTTCGGAGAGCATGGGCTTGTTCTGGTCTTGCTCACGTCAACTTCCGTATTTGTTGTGGGCCTTGGATTCGGGTGGTGGATTTATGGGAATAAATCACCACACCCCGACGAGCCGGATGCACTGGAGCGTGCGGCGCCTACACTCTGGACTCTACTCGAAGGCAAGTTCTACATCGACGAGCTTTACGGTGTGACGGTGATCGCGTTCTATGCATGGTGGGCGGGCGTTGCCGATTGGCTTGATCGCCGCGTATGGGGTGGCATTGTGGCAGGCATTGCCTGGCTTTTCCGCCAAGGCGCGCAATTGAGCCGGCTGTTCGATGCCAACTGGGTCGACGGCAGCTTCGACAAAAGCTGCGAGGAACTGGCTAACGGCGGTGGTCTCATGGCGGGTGTGCAGAATGGCCGTGTGCAGACATACTTGCGCCTGCTCGCGCTCGCGGTAGTCTTGCTTGCTGCGATCCTGATCTGGAGCGTCCGGGGATGAATGGAATTCCTCTGTTGACGCTGTTGACCTTCCTGCCGATGCTGGGCGCAGTCGTCGCCCTTGTTTCCGGCCGGCATGCGCGCCTGGTCGCGATTCTTACGACCCTGGCCACACTTGTAATCTCTCTTGTGGTTTGGATGAACCTTCCCGGAGATGGTTCAATCGGTTTGGTGGAGCATGCCGCATGGGCCCCGTCGCTGGGCATCGAGTATCACCTCGGCGTCGACGCGCTGGGCGCATTGATGCTTGTTCTTTCGGCCATCGTGACACTGATGAGCGTGGACGCGGCGCATCGCGTTCATCGTCAGCCTGGGCTGTATTTCGCCTTGGTGCTCATGTTGGAGTCGGGACTTTTCGGCACCTTTACAGCGCTCAACTTCTTTCACTGGTTTTTGTTCTGGGAGCTGAGCTTGATCCCCGCGTTCTTCCTGATTAAGCTTTGGGGCGGGGTGAAGCGCGGGCCTGCAGCTACACAGTTCTTTGTCTACACCATGGCTGGGTCGGTGGCACTGCTGGTGTCGTTCCTTGCAGTTTTCCTCGCCACTGGCAGCATGGATTTTGAACAGCTTGGGACGATGGCGTTCAATGGCACGCTGGAACCAGCTGTGACGGCGCACCTTGGCCCCGTGATGATGGTTCTTGCCCTGGGCGTTCTGGCAGGCTTTGCCGTCAAAGTGCCGCTCGCGCCCTTCCACACCTGGCTTCCCGCTGCGTACTCTGAGGCACCTTCGCCGGTGACGATGCTTTTGACAGGCACCATGTCGAAGATGGGTGTGTATGGCCTGCTGCGGATTGCGGTGCCGATCTTCGGGCATCAGATTGCTCAAATCCGAACGCCTCTGCTAGTGCTTGCGGTCGTCACCGTGGTGATGGGCGCGTGGGCTGCCGCAGCACAAAAAGACTTGAAGCGTGTCTTCGCCTACTCCTCTGTGAATCACCTTGGATACTGCCTGCTGGGCATCTTTGCGATTGCCGTCCCCGCTGCCGGTTCGGCCGCACAAACCAGCCAGGCCGCCGCGCTGAATGGGGTCATCCTCCAGATGTTCAATCACGGCATCACTGCCGCAGCTCTGTTCTGGTTCATCGCCATGATTCAGGAGCGCAGCGGCGGTGAGCGCTGGATCGATCATTTCGGCGGCCTTCGCAAACCAGCTCCGGTGTTTGCTGGCTTGATGGGTATCACGCTCTTTTCATCCCTGGGTCTTCCCGGGCTCAACGGGTTTGTCGGTGAATTCCTGATCTTCCGCGGAGTTTTTGCTCTCTCGTGGGTCGCCGCAGCGTTTTCGATCCTTGGCCTGCTGGTTACCGCAGCCGTGATCCTTACCGTGATCCAGAAAGTCTTCACGGGGCCGGTTCCGGAGAAGTGGGCTGCATTTCCCGACATGCATGGCGGCGAGCGCCTGGCGATGGCGCCCGTGATCGGACTGATGTTGTTGCTTGGCTTGCTGCCGCAGTTGATCGTCGGCAGCGTGAACCCAACCGTGATGAATCTGCTGGCGCACTGGAGATTTTGAAGCATGCTTGCCTGGACGATCTATCTCTCGTTTGCCGGTGCGCTCATCGAGGCGGTGTTGCCGAAGGATAAGCCTGCTCTGGCGCGCGGTCTTGCGCTTGCTGTCTGTCTTGCCGGGCTTGTCCTTGCGATCCTCGGTTTCGCGGCTGGTGTCGGACATGGCCGCATCGTGATTGCCGATCTGCCGTGGGTGCCGGCGATGGGTATTCGTTATACCCTGGCCGCGGATGGCATCAGTCTCGTGCTGGTACTGCTCACGGGGTTGGCCGCGGTTGCCGGTGTGTTGTTCAGTTGGAACGTCGAGTTGCGGACCAATGAGTTCTTTGCGTTCTATCTCGCCTTGATTGGCGGCGTGTTCGGCGTCTTTCTCAGCTACGATCTCTTTCTCCTTTTTGTGTTCTATGAGATTGCGATCGTGCCGAAGTACTTTCTCATCTCGATCTGGGGATCGACAAGGCGCGAATACGCAGCCATGAAGCTGGCACTCTATTCGTTCATCGGCTCGGCGATGGTGCTGCTTGGTTTGCTGGCGGCTTACGCTTCATCGGGAAGCCGTTCGACGGGTCTTGTCGAATTGGCGCATGCGGGGCTGCCGGTGAGCTTTCAGATGTGGGCCTTCCCGCTGGTGTTTGTCGGCTTCGGGATTCTCGCCGGCATGTGGCCCTTCCATACATGGGCGCCGACCGGACACGTTGCCGCCCCAACGGCGGCCTCGATGCTGCTGGCCGGCGTGGTGATGAAGTTGGGTGCTTACGGCTGCCTTCGCGTTGCGATGGGACTCTTTCCGCATGGAATGGATCCTTGGGGTATTGCGTTCCTCGGGATCGGCTCATGGCGCGATGTGTTCGGCTTGCTGGCTGTGATCGGCATTGTGTATGGCGCGCTTGTGGCGCTGGTGCAGACCGACTTCAAGTTTGTGATCGGCTACTCCAGCGTGAGCCACATGGGCTTTGTGCTTCTGGGCCTAATGACGTTGAACCAGATCGGCATCACCGGCGCGGTGATGCAGATGTTTTCACATGGCGTGATTGCGGGACTGCTGTTTGCGATTGTCGGACGCATTGTGTATGAACGCACGCATACAAGGGACCTGGCTGAGCTGGAGCGCATGCACCTCGGAAAGAGGCTGCCGTTTGCGGCCGCGGCATTTGTGATTGCCGGATGCGCATCGATGGGCTTGCCCGGATTCTCCGGTTTTGTTTCCGAGTTGCAAGTGCTGGTCGGTTCATGGAAAGCGAATCCATGGTGGACGGTAATGGCTGGCGTGGGGATCGTGATCGGTGTCGCGTACACTTGGCGAGCGCTGCAACGAGCATTCTTCAGCGACAGGCTGCCGACACCGGAGGAGCACCCGAAGACGGGATGGCCGAAATTCGATGCGATCACCTGGCCCGAAGTTGCCGGGGTATCGATGCTGGTCGCAGCGAGCCTTTTTGTGGGGCTCTATCCGCGGATCCTGCTCGATGCGATTGAACCGGCAGTAAAGGCCATGCTCGCCGGAGGAGGACAATGAACTACTTCGATCTCCTCCGGGTCACGCTGCCGGAAACGGCCCTCGAAATTGCGGCGCTTCTTGTTCTCGTTGTCGACCTTGGTCTTCTGCGCAAGAGTTCGCTGCGCATGCGCATTGCCTCGGCATCGATTCTTGGCATCCTTGGCTGCGGTGTGGCGATGATGGTGATTCCGCTGCGGGGCGGGCTGAGCTATCCAGGGAGCGATCAACTTCTGCTTGCGACCGGTGGATCCGCGGCTGTGGCGCAGATCGGGATCCTGGTATTCACGGTGTTTACGTTGCTTCTCCTGTTCGATTCCACGTTTACGCGGAACGTGGGGGAGTTTGTTGCTGTCACGCTGATGGCTGCGATCGGCGGCATTCTCGTCTCGGCAGCGCAGGATCTCCTCGTCATTTTCATTGGCCTGGAGTTATTGAGCCTGAGCCTTTACATCCTCACTGCGTTTGCAAAGAAGTCGGCCAAGAGCGCCGAAGCTGCGATGAAGTACTATCTGTTCGGCGGCATGTCTGCAGCGTTTCTACTTTTCGGATTCAGCTATCTCTACGGCATCACCGGATCGACGAACCTGCACCAGATCATGCTCGCGATGTACGGATCGAATGCCGTCAATGCCGCGCCATTGTTGAGCGTGGCCCTGGTCATGATTGCGGCCGGGCTCGGATTCAAAGTGGCTGCTGTGCCGTTTCACCTTTGGGCTCCCGATACTTACGAGGGCGCTCCAGCTCCGGCAGCTGCGTTCATTGCGTCTGCCTCCAAAGTGGCGAGTTTTGCGCTGCTCATATCGATCGGTTCCGCATCCCTCCACATGTTCGGCGATGCGCAGGTGGTTCGATTTGTTTTAGTGACGGTGAACCACCCTTTGCCGAAGTATCTTGGATTCGGGCAGTCGTGGTCGTTCGCGTTAACGATTCTTGCCGTCGGGTCGATGGTGCTCGGGAACCTGGCGGCGCTGGCCCAGACCAGCGTGCGGCGGCTGCTGGCCTACTCGGCGATTGCGCACGCAGGCTACATGCTGCTGGCTCTCGCGTACTTCTCGCGCAGCGATGTGAGTGCGCAGGCGATTCTGTATTACATCCTCACTTATGGATTGACGGTGATCGGCGCATTTGGCGTGATCGGAATTATAGAGCGTGTGAATGGCAGCGATCAGATGGATGCGTTTGCGGGTCTACATCGTCGCAATCCCATTCTCGCGGCAGTGATGCTGGTGCTCTTTCTCTCCTTAGCAGGCATTCCGCCGCTGGTTGGCTTCTGGGCAAAGTTCAATCTGTTTACCGCGGTCCTTGGCGTCGACAAAGGAGTCGTGCCGTTTGGTTTGGTCGCGCTGGCCGTCGCGATGAGCGCGGTCTCACTGTACTACTACCTGCAGGTGCTCAAACGGGCGTTCGTTTTTCCTGCGCTCGACGACTCACCTATTCGCGTGCATCCGGTCACGCTGACGGCGTTGGTGTTCATCACGCTTTGGGTTGTAATGGCCGGCTGCTTCCCCGCGATCCTGCAAGGATGGATACAGGGCTTCTACGCGGCAGTGTGAGCTACCCCCCCCGGGGGGTTTTCGAGTAAATTCCTCTGCTGTATAGGATTAGCGAAGGGGTATCTCGCCAAGATCCTCTGCTCATTAAACTTAGCCGCAGAATCCTCTCAGAGAAGGACTTAACTCGCGCTTCCTGGCTGCGAGGTGGCTTTGTCCCTTTGCCGTGCAGGGATTCATCAATTCCATTGTGCCACGGGCGAAGTAAATGATCTGCAATCGCGCGTGGATCTGCGCAGAGGCCGGGAGCGAAAGAGCTATCCGCGCAGAAGGTCCTTTAGGGCCTGGATGGTCACATCGCGGCTGACGTCGGAGATGGCGTTGGTGAGGGGAATCTGTTTGGGGCAGACCTCGACACAGTTTTGCGCGAAGCCGCACTCCTGCACGCCGCCGTCGCCTGCCAGCGCGCGCAGCCGCTCCTCTTTGAAGACCTTGCCTGTGGGGTGGTTGTTGAAGAGCTTGACCTGAGCGATGGTGGCCGCACCGACGAAGCCAGTGTCTTCATTGAACTGCGGGCACACCTCCATGCAGCAGCAGCAGGAGATGCAGTTCGAGAGCGGGTAATTGGCTTCCTGCTGCTGGGGGAAGACGCGCGGGCCGGAGCCCAGATCGTATGTTCCGTCGACGGGAACCCATGCCTTGACGCGCATCAGGTTTTCGAAGAGGACGGAGCGATCGACCTGCAAATCGCGCACCAGCGGGAACTTGGAGAGGGGCTCGACGCGGATGGGTTGCTCGAGATTCTCAACGAGGGCGGAGCAGGCCATGCGGGCTTTGCCGTTGATGCGCATCGCGCAGGAGCCGCAGATCTCCTCAAGACAATTGGAGTCGTATGTAATGGGCGTGGTCGCGCGGCCGTCTGCAGTGACAGGATTTGCGGCGATTTCCATCATGGCGGAGATGACGTTCATGCCTGAGCGCCACTCGAGTTCAAATTTCTCCCACACCGCGGGTGCATCGGGGCTGGCCTGGCGCTTGATTTCGAGTTGAACGGTCTTGGGTGCCATCAGTCAGTCTCCCTTAGCTATTTGGTTGCGTCGTAACGGCGCGGGCGCGGCTTGATGTATTGAATATCGACGGCCTCGAATTCAAGACGAGGTCCCGAACTCTGGCCGGTGAAGCTTGCCTTGGTTGTCTTGAGAAACTTCTCGTCGTTGCGGTCGGGGAAGTCGGGCTTGTAGTGTGCGCCGCGCGACTCATCGCGCTGAAGGGCGCCATGCACAATGACCCGTGAGAGTTCGAGCATGTTGCTGAGCTGGCGGGCAAAAGCGAACGAAGTATTGGCCCACTGGCTCTTGTCGCTCAGGTTCACTTTCTTGAAACGGTCCATCAGCTCGACGATTTTCTCGTCGGCTTCCCTGAGTCCCTTGTTGTATCGGATGACTGTGGCGTGCTTGGTCATAGTCTCACCCAGTTCGCGCCAGAGCTTGAAGGGATTCTCCGTCCCCTCATTCTTCATGAGCTTGCTGTTGATTTCGGTTTGACGGGTGAGTTCGGCCGCATGGCCGCCATCGCCGTCTGCGGCAGGCAGGCTTTTCGCGTAGTTGAGCGCGTTGGGACCGGACCGGAAGCCGCCAAAGATACAGCTGACGAGGGAATTGGCGCCGAGGCGATTGGCGCCATGATACTGGTACTCGCATTCGCCGGCGGCGAAGATGCCGGGAATATTGGTCATCTGGTTGAAGTCGACCCAGAGCCCACCCATGGTGTAGTGCATGCCGGGGAAGATTTTCATCGGCACTTCGCGGGGGTCGTCGCCGACGAACTTTTCGTAGATTTCCAGAATACCTTCGAGCTTGCGATTCAGTGTCTCGCGGTCGATGTGGGTGAGGTCGAGATAAACCATCGGCTGTCCATCGATGCCGAGGCCATGCTCATAGACCACTTTGTGAATGGCACGGGTAGCGATGTCGCGCGGCACGAGGTTGCCGTATTTCGGATACCACTCTTCGAGGAAGTAGAAGCGCTCGGCTTCGGGGATCTGCTTGATCGGTCGCTTGTCGCCCGGAGTGCGCGGAACCCAGACGCGACCGCCTTCGCCGCGCGCCGACTCCGACATGAGGCGCAGCTTGTCTTCGCCGGGAATCGCGGTCGGATGGACCTGGATGAATTCGCCGTTGGCGTAGTACGCGCCCTGCTGGAAGATGGCGGACTGTGCGGAGCCAGTGCAGACGACGGAGTTGGTGCTCTTGCCGAAGATGGCGCCGACGCCGCCGGTCGCAAGAATGATCGCGTCCGCCGGGAAAGAACGGCAGTTCCATGGAGCGCAGATTGAGCGCCGTGATGCCGCGCGCAGTGCCTTTGCGAGTCGAGGATGGCGGAGAGGAACTCCCAGCCTTCGTACTTGCTGTCACTTTACCCTCGGCTTCGTAGCGGCGCACCTGTTCGTCGAGCGCGTAGAGAAGCTGCTGGCCGGTGGTTGCGCCGGCGAATGCGGTGCGGTGATAGAGCGTGCCGCCGAAGCGGCGGAAGTCGAGAAGACCTTCGGGGGTGCGATTGAAGGGCACACCCATGCGATCGAGCAGGTCGATGATGCCGGGCGCGGCCTCGCACATGGCCTTGACAGGCGTCTGGTTGGCCAGAAAGTCGCCGCCATAGATCGTGTCGTCGAAGTGCTTGTCGGTGGTGTCGCCTTCGCCCTTCAGGTTCTTGGCCGCATTGATGCCGCCCTGCGCGCAGACGGAGTGCGAGCGCTTGACCGGGACGATGGAGAACAGGTCCACGTTGCCGCCTGCTTCAGCGATCTTGATGACGGCGGCGAGCCCGGCAAGGCCTCCGCCAATCACGATGATTCTGGGTCCTGCCATTGAGCTTTAGCTTCCTTTCAAACCGATGGTGCGAAAAAAGGGACCAGGGACTAGGGACTAGTCGATGCTTGTGGGATCGGCGGCGTGAAGCGCAGTGGCGCTGCGACCCGATTCCATGCATTGATTTGACTGACGGCGACCGTGAGCAATGCGATCTCGCGCTCGGTGAAGTGCGCTTTGAGTGCGTCGAAGGCTTCGTCGTCGATGTGTTGTTGAGCGATGCGGGTGAGGCGCTCGGTCCAGTCGAGGGCGGCCACTCACGCGCAGAGAAGATGCCTGCGTCGCGCCAGGTGGCGAGCAAGTCCAGCTTGGCTGCCGGGATGTTCAACTTGCGCGCGTCGTTCAGGTGATACTGAACGCAGAAGGCGCAGCCATTGATCTGCGAGGCGCGAATCTTGATGAGCTCGCGCAGATCAGGCTCGATGCTGGATTTTTTGAGCGCATGGGTGATGGCGGCCATCCCCGTGGCAAATTCAGGCGCGATCTCCTGAAAGGCCTTCCAGTCGATGCGGTCGTCGATGGCTTCAGTGGTGGGCAAGGACAACCTCAGGGCTCGATGAAGGTATTAAGCGGATGCGCCGTTTGCGTGCACGCGAGGATCATCGCCGGAGCAACATCTTCGGGTGCGTTCTGGTATTTGGGCGAGACGAATGCCCAGATGCTGGCCAGGCCCATGGCACAGAGGAGAAGGCCGATGGCGGCGCAGACATAGCCAAAGCGTTTGCGGGCGACTTCTCCTGGAGTGATGCCCCACTTGGCGGCAAAGAGCCAGATGCCGTAGGCAAAGTGCCAGCAGATGGCGATCATGGCAATGACGTAGACGGCGAGCATAAGCGGGTTGGAGAGTTCGTGCTGAACCTTGGCGAAGGCCATGCCGGGATGGTTGGGCAGGTCGGCCCCGGTAAAGCGCTGGCGGATGACGTGCTGCAGGATGTACGCAAAGGCGATGAGACCGGTGTAGCGCTGGGCGAGATACATCCAGTTACCGGCCCAGGGGTAGTAGACGATGTTCGATTTGCCGCGCAGCCAGATGTAAACGCCGTAGATGCCGTGATAGAGGATGGGCAGAAAAATGAAGACCCATTCGAGCACGCGCACCAGGGGCAGGCCATTGAGGAATTTGACCTGCGCCGCATAAGCGGCCGGACCTTTGAGCGCCTCGAAGTTGGAGAGCAGATGTTCGACCAGAAAAGCGCCGATGGGGACGATGCCGAGCAAAGAATGCAGCTTGCGCCAGAGGAAGCTGGTACCCTGCCCGGCACGGAGGGGTTCAACGCCTGGACGGAGTTTTGGCGTTGATGGACTTTGAACAGTGGCCATGCGAAATACGGCTCCTCGGGCGGTTGTCTATTCGGCTCAAGCGACGAGTGTTAGGGCGTGCCTTCTGCATTATTGGTTTCCGGGAGAACTACCGTCAAGAAAGCCGGACCGCTATTTGCGACGGGCTCAACAAATACCGGCAAGTTTCGCAAGAAGGGCTGCCAGGGCGTGCCCGCGGTGGCTGAGGGAAAGCTTGACGTCGAGGTCGATTTCGGCCATGGTGCGCTCGCGTTCAGGCAGATAGAAGAGGGGATCGTAGCCAAAACCGCCCGTTCCACGCGGACCCTCGAGGATTCTGCCCTCGACGGCGCCCTCGGCGGAAAGGACGGGCTGCGCATCGCGAGCCGCAACGAGAACGCATCGGTAGCGGGCGGTGCGCTTTGCTTCCGCGATACCCGAGAGACGCTGCAGGAGGACCATGTTGTTCCAGACGTCGGTATTGTCGTTGGCGTCGGGCGAATCGACCAGGCCCGTGTCGGCCGCAAAACGGGCGGAGCGGACGCCGGGTGCGCCCGAGAGCGCATCGACTTCGAGTCCGGAGTCGTCGGCGAGGACCAGGTCATTGGGAGCGAAGCGCGAATAGTAGACCGCTTTGAGCGTGGCGTTGGCGAGGAAGGTGTCGCCATCCTCTGCGGGAGCGGAAATGGATTCGAGATTTGGGAGAGGGTCAATGAGAATCGAATACGCCTCAGCAGCGGTGCGGAAATCGCGGAGTTTACCCTGACTCGTGGTGGCGACAAACAGGCGGAGAGCCATGAGGGAAGTGTAACTGGCGCGCCGTGAGGTCGAGTGTGGCCCGTGCCGGGGTGGCCAGACCGATTTTGCGTTGACAACGCAGTATCCGATTCCATAGCGTCTCCGTGCCGAAACAATTTCAAAAGGGAATGAGCGGTTGGGAGAAGGCACGCGACCGGATATGGAGAAAAAGGAATGACCTCAGTTGTCGCCGGAATCGGATGGCATGTGCTCGGCGCGGGGATGGCTGCCTCCTTTTACGCACCCATCGAGAAGGTGAAGAACTGGTCGTGGGAAACCACGTGGGCGATCGCGGGTCTTTTCTCCTGGATTATGTTGCCGATCAGCGTGAGCCTGATTCTGCTGCCGGATTTTGGCGGATTTTACGTTGCCATGGGATGGCCTTTATTGCTGAAAGTGGCCCTGTTCGGCGCCATGTGGGGGGTGGGGAATGTGAGCTACGGCCTCACGATGCGCCACCTTGGGATGTCGCTGGGGATTGGCGTTGCGATCGGAGTGACCCTGATTGTCGGCACGCTTGTGCCACCGCTGCTGCATGGACAGGCCGGCCTGCTCTTCTCGACCCGGAGCGGCCTTTTCACATTGGCAGGCATCGTTGTGGCGCTTCTTGGTGTCGCGATTGTTTCGTATGCCGGGCACCAGAAAGAAGTGCAGCTTCGCGGCGAGGTCAAGGAGTTTAATTTGACACTTGGGCTGTTGCTGGCGGTGCTGTGCGGCATTTTTTCTTCGGGTATGTCCTTTGCGATCGATGCCGCGAAACCGTTGGAGGCCGCGGCCTTGCACCTGGGAGTCAATCCCTTGTATGCGGCTCTTCCCAGCTATGTCTTCATCATGGGCGGTGGCGCTGTCGTCAATCTGAGTTATTGTTTCCTCCGCCTGGCAGCGCTGAAAACTTTGTCTTTGCGCGCGGATCTAAGTCATCCGTCCCCGACGCTGGCCAGAAATGCAGCCCTTGCAGCGACGGGCGGAATCATGTGGTATCTGCAGTTCTTTTTCTACGCATGGGGAGCGGCCAATATTCCGCAGCATCTCTCCTACGTGAACTGGATGCTGCACATGAGCATCTACGTGCTGTGCGGGGGCTTGGTGGGCCTGGCGCTGGGCGAATGGGCAGAGGTCGAGGGCAGACCGATCCGGCTTCTCTGGGCAGGAATCCTGGTGATTATCGCCGCGGCCAATCTTGTTGGGCTGGGGATGGCGTCGTAGTGGCGAGCGGGTCAACCAGGAGGATGGAGTGAGTGCGGCTACCCCGGCCGGTAGCCGCCAGGGGTTCGACTACTTTGCAGCTTTGGACTTGACGGCGCCTTGCTTGGCGGCGCGAAATCCTTGGGCTTTGGCGTCGGCTTCGGTCAGGAACTTGCCGTTCTTGGTGTTCCCGTAGGTGGAGTCAGTTGCGTAGTGATAGATCTTGCTGTTGAGGTTTGCCCAGACCAGGCCCTTGGTCTTGGCGTCGGCGATCTCAGCAGCGCTGGGCGCTGGTGCGGGAGCCGGCTTGGCGGCTTTTGCAGTCTTGGCTGGGGCAGGTGTAGAGGTCGCACTCGGGGCAGGGGTCTGGGCCACGACGAGGCTGGCTCCAAGAACCGAGCTAAGAGCGAGAGCATGAAGAAACTTCATAGAGGGGTCTTTCCTTTCTGATTTTTCAGGCACGCGATCTTCCGACGGCGCGCGATGAATTGTGGAAACGGGTTGGGGAGTTGTGTGCGAAGAACCGGACCTCAAATCCGATTGAAAGTGTCGCACGGCGGGCTGCGGTTGGCGAGATATTCTTTGCTGAATAAAAAGACGGGGCCAGTCCGGTGAGGAACTGGCCCCGTGAAGCGTGTCGATGGCCGTGCTAGTCGATGGATTGATGCAGGCGCAGATCCCGCGAGGATGCCCCCACACTCACTTCGCGTTTACCAGCGGCCTCTTTCCACTTAGCATCGGCCGTTGACCAGTATTGGAGCTGCCGCGGCGCCACGTGCAACTGGACCGGCTTAGATTCGCCGGACGCGAGGTGTACGCGATCGAAGGCGACCAGGGCCCGGACAGGGAACTGCACGCCCGCCGGAATCTCACTCGGCGCACCGAGATAGACCTGAGGAACTTCGTCTGAGGTCGACGTTGCCGGTGTTCTTGACGGTTACGGTCACGTTGAGGCCGCCGTCGGAGCTTTTGGCGACCTTGAGATCGGAGTACGTCGAAGGTTGTGTAGCTCAGGCCGTGGCCGAAGGCGAAGAGGGGCTCGACATTTTCTTTGTCGAACCAGCGGTAGCCCACGTTGACACCTTCACTGTAGGTGATTTTTCTGTCGACTCCCTTTTTCGAACGCTCCGGGTATTTCGGATTGGTCGCCGGGTAGTCTTCGAGACTCTTGCCCCAGGTCACAGGGAGGCGACCGGCGGGACTGGTCTTTCCGAGCAGGAGATTCGCTGTCGACCAACCGCCTTCGTCGCCGGGCCACCACATCTCAAGAATCGCTTTCACCTTGTCGACCCAGGGCAGGGCGATTGGCTGGCTGGTGTTGAGCACTACGACAGTATTGGGATTGACTGCGGCGATTTCTTCGACGAGCTTGTTCTGCTCGCCGGGAAGGCCGAAGACAGGCTCGAGACGCGTCCACAAAAAGACAACTGCGACCTTGGCATGTCTGGCAGCATTGATTGCAGCTTCGTGATCGGCTTTGCGCTGTTCGGGTGTGTACCAGCTGAGGCGGACCTGGACCGGCGCTTTAGAGGTGTCGAGGCCGGTGCTGACTTCAATCGCGTGCGGACCGGCTGTCAAGTCGACGGCACGGCGGACGTTATCTAGCCCATCGGTGGTGGGAATTACGTTGTCCTGATTGGCTTGCAGGATATCGCCGTGCACGCCGCCCTGAAATGCGCCCGTCGCGGCGAGCCGCTTGCCGTCGAGGACGATGCGCGCGTTGGTTCCGAGAGCCTGCAGGTAGAGCCAGTAGTTGCCTGCCGCAGGCACAGTGAGAGTGCCTTTCCAAGTGACGACGGAATTGGCAGGAAGGGCATTGTGATCCTTTACGGTGAAGTTGAGTTGCGCGTCAGTCTGCGAACTGCCCGAGCCTGTGCGCTCGAGGCCCGGTTGTCCATCGTGGCTGAGGGCGCTCGCCGGAATCGGCGTGCCGGTCATGTCGTCGTCTACTGCAAAACCGATGTCGGAATCGCCGGAGATTTTCTTCATGGCGGTCAGCGGGCCGACCTGCCGCGAGGGCAATCCAACGGAGCGTTCGCCATTGATGCCGATGGAATCAATCTGGCCCGCTGTCGGCCCGATGAGAACGACTGAGCTGAGGTCCGCAGACTTCAAGGGGAGGATGCTGCCTTCGTTCTTCAAGAGAACGGCTGCGTCTTCACCGGTCTTCTCGATGATTTTGGCGTTGGCATCGATTGCCTGGGCTGTGACTTCGTGTTTGGAGAGACCATCCATGTAGCCGAACTTGACGATCTCGTAAAGCACACGGCCTGCGGCGCGGGTAATGGCTGCTTCGTTGACCGAGCCGTCCTTGAGAGCGTCTGGCATTTTGGCTGGATTCAGTTTCACGCCGAAGTCGCCCATGCCCTCGCGGACAGGAGCAGGCTCCTCCGGAATGTGGCCGCCGAACATGGCCTCATTCATTTCTGCAGCGGCTTTGGGATCCATCTTCAGCGGAGGTGGAGGAGGCAGGGAGTCGAAGAAGGAGGGAATGAACGATCCCATGGGGCCGGGCTGACCGCCGGGCATCTCCATGTCGAGACCGGCGTTGATGAAGTTGACCGCGTGTACTGCGCCCCAGTCCGACGTGACGAAGCCCTTGAAGCCGATCTGGTCGCGAAGAATGGTGGTGAGGGAGTCCTTGTTGCCGCAGGCAAAAGTGCCGTTGAGCCTGTTGTACGAGCACATGATGGAGGAGACACCGGCCTTGACGGCCGCATCGAACGGGGCCACGTAGACCTCGTGCAGCGTCTGGTCGTCGATGTAGGTGCTGCCGCCGTCGGAGTCGTAGCCGACGTAGTGCTTGATCTGCGCCATGACGTGCTGCGATTGAATGCCTTTGACCTCGGCAACGCCCATCTGGCTGGTGAGGAAAGGATCTTCGCCGAAGGTGTTGTAGCCGCGGCCAAACTCGAGATCGCGGTCGATGTTGACGAAGGGCTGCAGGGAAACATCGATGCCCAGGGCACGATCTTCGCGGCCGATCACGATGCCGTTGTCCTCTGCGTCTTTGACGCTGAAAGTTGCCGCCACGCCCATGGTGGCTGTCTCGCCCTGCGAAGGATGGCGCGTGAGCACGCCAGGAGGCCCGTCGGCGAAACGCAGGCCGGGAATGCCCAGCCGTGGTATGCCAGCGAGGTAGCCAGCCTGTCCCTGATAAACGGCAGGGTCTTCTTTTGTGCCGTGGATCAGGGTCATCTTCTCCTCGAGCGTCATCTGGCTCAGAAGCTTGTCGACCCGAGCGTCGCCCGTAACGACCGGAACGGTCTGGGCTAGAACAAAGGTTGCGCCGAGCGCGTATGCTGCGGCGCAGAGTACTGCGCGCAAGCGAAATGGATAGTGCTGTGTTTCTGGAAGTTTCACTTTGCCCCCTGAAATGTTGGCGGGCTCAATCGCGAGCGACACGGATCGGTCCACCTCGAAGTGTGGGGAATGGCCCAAGATAAACGTTTGAGCTGAGCCAGTTTCCCCAACGGCAAGCAAGTTTACTGCATGCGAGGCATGTTGCGCTGCGGCAAGGAGAGTGAGCGGAGATAAAGCGATTTCGCAGGGAGGCGTCAGGCAGGCAGAGGCAACTCGGCATCCAGCCCTGCGGCGATCAAATCACTGCGCAGGCGTTCTACAGTCGCGAACTCGATCGACTTCATGCCCAGGGCCAGGGCAGCGTCCACGTTGACGCGCCTGTCGTCGAGGAACAGAGTCTCCTCGGGGTGCATGTCCAGTTTTTCCAGTGTATGGAGGTAGATTGCGGGGTCGGGCTTGGCGATGCGCAGCTGATAGCTCCAGACCAGCACGTCGAAACGATTGATCCATTTGAACTCGCGCTCGATGTTCGCCAGAACGGAGTCGCCCATGTTGGAAAGAATAGCGGTGCGAATCCCGTGCTCTTTGAGGCGGAGCTGCCAGGCAAGCATGGCCGGGTTCTGCGTGGTCCACATCCGCGCATCGAGCCGGTTCAGCTCTTCAAGCGCGCCGTGGCCGAGATCGAGGTCAGCATCGCGCAGCAGTTTCTGCCAGAATTCAATTCCAGTCAGCTTGCCTTCGTCGTAGGCGTGGCGGTCTTTCCAGTAGAGGCTTTCGAAGCGGTCCAGGGGTAGGCCGGTCCGGCGCACCATGGCATCGTGAGCTTCCTGATCCGGTGTTCCAGTTAATACCATTCCGTAGTCGAAGATGACCGCGCGCAGCGCCAAAATCTCCCCCACTTGTGTCCGTGTATGGTTGATAAGGACCTGCTTCTATTGTGCATGACGAGGGTGCGGATTTTCCCCGAAGCGGGTGTAAGCCGATTCACCAAGACGATCATGCGGTTTTCGAGAAGAACAAGCTGGAATATCGAGGAGAACGATCTCTCTTGCGCGTATCGGGAGCGGGTCGCGCTGGGATTGCCGATCGCGGATCTGACTGCCTCGAATCCGACCCGCTGCGGGTTCCAGTACGATCCAACGCTTCTGAGCGCCCTCACCGATGAACGGGCTCTTGAGTATGATCCGCAGCCCAGGGGCTTGCTGGCTGCGCGGGAGGCCGTTTGCCGGTACTATGCCGACCACCGTGTTCAGGTCAAACCAGATCAGATTGTTTTGACCACGAGCACCAGCGAGGCCTACAGCTTCCTGTTTCGGCTCCTTTGCGATCCAGGAAACGAAGTGCTGGTGCCGCAACCGAGCTACCCGCTTTTCGACTTTCTTGCGGATCTTGACGATGTGAGGATCAAGCCCGCTCCTCTCGTCTATGACCATGGCTGGCAGATCGATGCCGAAGGCTTTCGCCGGGCGATTACACCTGAGACGCGCGCCGTGGTACTGGTCCACCCGAACAATCCCACCGGACACTTTCTCAAGCCGTGGGAAGCTGAGGAGCTAGGGCGACTGTGCCTGGAGCATTGTCTCTCGTTGATCGTGGACGAGGTTTTTCTCGACTACAAATTCGAAGGGCATGGTGCGAGCTTCGCCAAGGGAGTTGGGGAGGTTCCGGTGTATGTCGTGAGCGGGCTCAGCAAGGTGGCAGGGCTTCCTCAGATGAAGGCTGCCTGGATCGTTGCGACGGGTCCCAAGCGGGCTGAGGCCATGAACCGGCTCGAGGTCATTGCCGATACGTTTCTTTCGATGAATGCGCCGGTGCAATTGGCGCTGTCGCATTGGCTTGGCGAGCGAAGGGCGATCCAGGATCAGATTCGGACCCGCGTTGTTGCCAACCTCGCGGAACTCGACCGGCAGTTGAGCGAACAAACGCTGATCAATCGGCTCGAAGCGGAGGGAGGCTGGTACTCCGTCTTGCGCATCCCGGCACTGGAACGGGACGAGCGGACGGTGCGCGAGCTGCTGGAGAGGGGAGTCTGGGTGCATCCGGGGTACTTCTTCGGCATGGGTGAGGCGGGCTGGCTGGTGATCAGCCTGCTTGGTCAGGAAGCCGATTTCGCAGCGGGAGTAACCACGTTGGTTGCCTATTTAGGAACGCATCTAGGTAGTAACAAATCGGCCAATCGACCTCAAGAGTAGCTTTGAGAAAAACTAATAAGCATATGAATTAAAAGAATATAACGCAGTAATTATTACGAATGCAGGAAAGGGTTGCTCTTTCGTTCCGAACCGATGGACGTGAACGGGCCGTGTCCGGGGATTACCCTCGTCTCATCCGGCAAATTGAGTAGCCGCGCGTGGATCGATTCGAGGATCTGGTCGCTGTCGCCGCCGGGCAGGTCGGTGCGTCCGATGCTTCCCGCGAACAGCGTATCGCCGGCAATCACCATTTTGAGGGGCTCGAAATGGAGACAGACGGAGCCCTGGGTGTGGCCCGGTGTGTGCATGACATGGGCAGGATACGTGGGGAGCCCGACGATCTGGCCATCGATCAAGGCCTCATCGGGAGGAGCAGTTTCGGGCGTGGTTAATCCCGAGCCAGGCGGCCTGCTTGTCCATCATTGCGAGCAGGGGCAGATCGTTTTCATTGAGGAGAATAGGGGCACCGGTAAGGCGCTTGAGCTTGAGGGCGCCGCCGACGTGGTCGATGTGCGCATGGGTAATCAGGATTTGTTTCAACTTGAGGCCGTTAGCCGTGAGCCGGCCATGGATGCGGGAGATCTCGTCTCCGGGGTCGATCACGATGGCTTCGCCGGCTGCCTCGTCGCCGAGGAGCGTGCAGTTGCATTGGAGCGGCCCTACGGGAAACGTCTCAAGAATCATGCGATCACCTTAGGAGCGACGGCTGCGATTTTCCCACAACGCAAAACAGGGCAGACCCAAGGAGTCCGCCCCGCTGCGAATTCGCTGAGTGCGTCTTATTTGCCCGACTTGGCAGGAGCCGACGCCGGCTTGGTGTCATCGAGCACCGAGTGGCTGTGATTGGACCCGCGGACATACAGCACCGTCAGAGTGAGCGAGGTGCACATGAAGATGACAGCCGACCAAGTGGTGAGGCGGGTGAGAACGTTGGCGGCGGCGCGAGGGCCAAAGGCTGTTTGTGAACCCTGCCCGCCGAAAGCGCCGGCTAGATCGGCAGAGCGGCCTTGCTGCAGAAGGACCACTCCGATCAGAAAAAGGCTGACGATCACGTGGATGACAATGACGAAGTAGAAGAAAATCTGCATTGCTTCAGCTGCTTTCCAAGGCCTGAGGTCGTGGCCGCCAAGAAGGATTCTTTGGTGCGGAGGAGGGGACTTGAACCCCTATGCCTTGCGGCGCTAGCACCTCAAGCTAGTGCGTCTGCCAATTTCGCCACCTCCGCATGAGGTGAACCTATTGAGTATACCAAAAGGGAAGCGACATCTGCCCCTGACGGGGAGCGGACTCCGGTATTGATTCGACACGGCTTTCTAGCCGCCCAGGCGCTGCATCCAGGCTGCGAGAGCCTTCTGATCGGGTGTGCCCGCGGCGTGCGCTGTTCTGACGTTGTGCCGTTCGGTTGCGTTGCGGTTCTGGCTCACTTTGAACTTTCCTTCGATGCGCTCGACAGGGATCCTGAAGCCGACGATTCCGGCCAGCATGGTTCGGCGAAAGCCCTCGGGCAGTTCGCGCCAGCGCTCGGCGTAGGGTGGCTCATGGATTGCGATGAGGTCTTTCAGGAGAGCATCCTTGCGATCTTCTTCTTCGATCAACTCCAATGTCCCGTAGGCGTGAACGGCAATGTAGTTCCAGGTGGGGACCGAGAGTTCCTCGGTGTAGAGCGTCGGCGACACGTAGCTGTGTGGGCCAGAAAAAATCACGAGTGTCTCGTGTCCCGCGAGGGCCTGCCAATGGCGGTTTGCCTTGGCGAAATGCCCCTCGATGATGCCGTGCTCTCCCTCGTCCTTTACGACGAGGGGCAGATGCGTCGCGGTTGTGCCGCGCGTCTCTCCATCGCAAGCGGGTCCAACCAGAATTGCGAAGGAATGTTCGCGCATGGCCTCAATAAGAACTGCGCGATCGGCGACTTGATTAAATCGTGGCGTATACATCATTGGATCCGTTCGAAGCGGAAGCCGGCTTCGCGCATGGCGTGGCTGATGGCGGTGATGTGGGTGGAACCGCGCGTCTCCAGCGTTACGTCGATCACCGTTTCTCCGAGGCTGACGCCGTAGTAGGCGCGGTTGTGCACTGTTTCGACGATGTTGGCACGCTCGCGGGCCAGGATCTCGGTGAGATGAAGCAGGGCGCCGGGCCGGTCCTGCAAGTACACCCGCACCCGCAACAGTCGACCGTCTTTGACCAGTCCGCGCTCGATGATTTTGGCGAGCAGGGTCACGTCGATATTGCCGCCGCACACCATCACCACGGTGCGGCGATGGCGCAGATTGGTCTTGGCCTGGACGATGGCGGCGAGAGCAGCGGCGCCGGCGCCCTCGGCGAGAGTCTTCTCCTGCTCGAGAAGCATCAGGATCGCGCTTGCAATTTCTTCATCGTCGACCGTCACGATTTCGTCGACGTAACGGCGAACGAGGGGGAGCGTCAGATCGCCCGCGCGTCGGACGGCGATACCGTCGGCGATCGTTGCTTCGGCGGCAATCGTGACGGGCTTGCCGGCCTCGCGCGCCCGCAACATGGAGGGCAATCGCTCCGGTTCGACTCCGACGACGCGGATGCGCGGATTCGTTTCTTTCATTGCGCAGGCGATACCGCCAATGAGACCGCCGCCGCCAATGGGCACGACGACCGCTTCGATGTCTGGGACCTGTTCGAGCAGTTCGAGTGCGATCGTTCCTTGTCCTGAAATCACCTCAGGATCGTCGAAGGGATGAATGAAAGTACATCCTTCTTCAAGACGGCGTCGCAACGCCTCTTCACAAGCCTCATCGTAGCTGGCGCCATGGAGAATGACTTCGGCTCCATAGCCCCTGGTGGCTGCAACCTTGACAAGGGGCGTGGCCAGCGGCATCACAATTTGCGCGCGGATGCCTCGCGCCGCAGCATGGAACGCGACTCCTTGCGCATGATTGCCGGCGCTTGCCGCGATGACGCCGCGCTTGCGCTCGGATTCAGAAAGGGTCAAGAGCTTGTTGAGTGCGCCGCGCTCTTTGAACGAGCCGGTGCGCTGCAGGTTCTCCAGTTTGAGGTGCAAGGGGAGTCCGGCAAGCTCAGAAAGATGATGGGATAGATGGCAAGGCGAGACATGAATCGCCTCGCCGATTCGGGCGCGCGCAACCTGGATACTGGAGAGACTTACCGATTCCAAGACAATCTCCTCGATCGTGAGACTAAGAAAAATGCGAAAGCCACCAGCCGCGATTGCGGGAGGTGGCCTAAATTTCTATACGCCGATGAAGCGTTCGTTCAGGCCCTATCTCCCGCGCGACTTGGGGCCTTAATTCGATGGGCTGGACTGGGCGCAGGGAAACTTTGAACCAGGAAAAAGTCGGAGTGGGCGCCAGCAGCAAGCATGAAGTTTCTTTGAGTACACCAGAGCATCTTATTTCGCGTCAAGAGAGCCGAGGGGTCGCTCCACTCCGGATTTCGAGATCCCGTTAGCTACTCATCTGGATCGGCCAGAATAAACTCGAAGCCCTCGCCATCCTCGCCCCATCGGACAATCCGGGAGTTCACAGTAAGGGTATCGGAAGGATCGTCTCCTTTGGCGCCCACGCGCTGCAGAGTCATGCGGACGATGGTTCCGGGCATCCAGCGCTCGTCGGTGTGCAGGTAAAACCCCGTGACGCTGATATTCGCAATTCTCTGGGGCTCGGGTGAGCCGCCGGTGAAGTAGTACGCGATGAGCCCCGGCAGAGACTGCCGGTCCGCACGGCGGCGATCGACCGGCTGCTCGGGCTCCTGAATGACAAGATCGGGGAATAGCCAGCGCAGAAGTCGTATCTTCCGCGAATATTGTTTCGGTGGAATGCGGGCATATTTACGGGAGTCCGGGACTTCAGCAGGTGCCGATGGGAGATTAATGATGCGTGACGGCGCAATCAACGGCTCTGCTTCTTCAGAATCGGCCGAAGAGGGGTCGAAAGACGCCGGGGCTTCCGCGATGGGAAGAGTTACCGGTGCAACATCGGGCGGGGGCGAGGGGCGCTGATTCGGCGGCGGGATCGCCGGTTGGGGAGGAGCAGCGAGCGAAGGTTCTTCTGCCTTGCCGGCTTCCGGTTGGACACGCGCTGCAGCGCCGCGAGAACTGGGGGCGACCGGGAAGGAAAACAGGGTGGGAGGTTTCGGTGTGGGCGCCGACGGGGCAGAGCGCAGGACGTCTGGAAACTTCTCGAGTTCTGGATTTTCCGGCGCTAACTCGGAGTTGAGGGCGGCAGCGCTCTTGCTTACCGGCTGGTCCTTTGCGGTGGGTGCGGGGGGAGGGACTTGCGCCCCTTTGGTGGGTGAAAAAAAACGGGCACTCGGGGACTGTTCGGCGGGAATCGGTTGGCTGTATGCTGCCGGCTCTAAAGCAGGCTCAGCCGGAGCGGTTGAAGCCGATGGGGCCGCGACTGGAGCCTCGACCTCAAGAGCGGTGAACGTGAGTTGATCTCCGTCGCGTGTCTGGGACGCGGTGAGCGATTTGGGGGGCAGGACCAGAGCGCTTGCCGGGGTGCCTTTGAACGGCGCGAATTCGCCGTCCTTCGATAGCTCGATTCCGTGGATGACACGCTGATCCTTGTCCAGGTAGATAAGGTCGAATGGAGAGAGGGTTCGGGCAACAGGAACGCCTTTGAAATTCGTCAGCCAGAGGCCTGTGCGAGAGTTCAGCGGCAGTCCTTCGATCAGGACCTTCAGAACTTTCAGCGGTTCGAGGGCGGCGTTGACAGAAGTCACCGACGGACTGAGGGCGCTCTTTCGCGTCTGGTTGTGAACGACAAACTTCCTAGGATCCATACACGCCTAAACAAAACGGGAGTCTCTGGTACAGGGTACAAGACCGGCGATCCAAGCAGGACGGCCGAATCGCAGAAACATCAAGATCCAGGGAAGGAAATGCAGCCGCAGGATGCCGGGTCAAATCTGTTGCGATCCCTGTGCAAGCCATGAGTTCGAGGAAGCTATGCAGCGCTCACCTTTCGCAACAGTGTCGACAACTAATTGAGTAACTCCAACCAAATTGTTATTTCTTGCTGCAGGACAAGCCCCATCAAGGGACGCTGGTTCGGCCAAACGGCCAATTTGATCTGGACGGAGTGACTGCGGACCCAATTCTCCACTTTAGAGGAAGCCACCGTCAAGGCCTGATGAAGTGGGCCCTATTCGAGCACAGAGGGCTCATTCTTCGCAATCGGCTCTTCGGATTCCAGTGCCTTCTCTCGGGTGATTTTGTTTAATTCATACTGAAAATACACGAACGAGAAGAGGATGGTCATCATCAGGTTCAGCCGAAGGCCGATCGGTTCGCGCCGGTTGTAGTGATCGAGCAATTCCTCGCGAATTTCGAAGATTACGACGATCCAGAGTAGCCACGAGAAGAGAAACCCCGTAGCGAACGAGGCAAGAGCCCAATACAGAGACAGGGACTGATCGTCGATTTTTCGTATCCAGATGCAGAGATAGATGGGCCAGGCTGCGATCACCAGATTGACAAGGAATTCTCGATACGGTTGAGGAACGAGCCACAGCACGATGCCTTCGGATGCCGCAATTGCGACGAAGAGGACAGCCCAATTCAAGCCGGGAGGTGGAGGATAGGAAGCCTTGTACCGTGCAGCTGGCGGGATCGGGGGTCGGTCCATCGCGGGTCACCTTACGATTCCACTTAGCTAGAAAATAGCACAGAGCTTTGGGAAGGAATCGAGTTCGAGCAAGTGTTGTCCTTTCGGGGCTGAGTCAATTTCTGCGTGTTCCAGGACCCATGTGTCCTTGTGGAACAGGTAAACAGCATTGAGGCCGGCTGCCAAAGCAGGGTTGATATCGCTTTTCGGACTGTTCCCAATCATCCAACTTGAATCTGGCGCCAGTTCATGCCGCCGCATCACGGCGCGGTAGGTGGATGGGTCTTTCTCTCCCACAATCTCGACCGCTGAGAAATGGGGGGCAATGCCGGAACGCGCCAGTTTGTCTGCTTGCTCGGCGTGATCGCCCTTGGTCATGAGAATCAATTTGTGCCGCGCTGACAACTGCGCCAGGGTTTCGCTGACTCCCGGCAGTAACTCGATCTCCTGATCCGCGATGGCGCGCGCGAAACCAGTAACTCGCGTTCGATTCTCCTCGGTGATGGGGGACTGGCTCAAGCGCTCAAAGCAAGTAACAAGAGAGCGGGTGAAACTCGTGAGTCCATAACCATGGGCCAGGATAGTCTCGCGTTCGACTTTGTTGAGGGCCTGGCGCACTTCATGCGGCGAGTATTCGTGGTGATTCAGATAGCTGATGAATGCAGCAATCGCGCGTTCAAAGTAAACGTTGTTTTCCCAGAGCGTGTCATCTGCGTCGATCAGCAGCGTCTGGCCGGGGATAAATCGCGCCATGAGCTTATGGTAGCGAATCGAGACAGCCGGCTCGGAAAGGGGTACTTGTGCATAACGAGTGCGAAACCAGCCTTCTTTGGGGTTTTGGCAATGGGCCACGCAAAATCCGGATGCATTTCAGTGGGCATTCGAGCCTCCATATTTTTCATGGAACTTGTTGAGGACAGGGGATTCGGTCGTTCTAATTCATTGAAAAATAATCTCTAAAATAATACATTTGACAATCGTTTTTCTTTAACGTTATATTGGTGATGGTCACTCTTGACCTATTGGAGATCAATCATGCGCAGAATTATTGTATCCACGCTCCTTCTCTCCACCGCGTTCCTCCATGCCCAGAAAGGCACGCAGGGCCAGAGTGTCACTCTGGAGGCACGCAATGGCACCGTCACGTCACTCTCTGACGCAGCCCCTGCCACTACTGACAGCGGCACCGCTCCTTCGCGCCGCATCAGCACCGGTGTGACTTGGCCCAAGCTGATTTCGGAGCCCAACGTCAGCATATCTTCCGCTGATTTCCCGACCCACGATCTCACGGCACAGCACCTGGTGGTGAGCTTCCGCGTCGATGAGAAGGGTGAACCGCAGAATGTTCACCTGCTCAAGTCGGTGAACCAAGCGGTCGACGGGCGCATTCTTGCGGCAGTTCGCCAGTATCGCTTTATTCCCGGCACGCTCGACGATCAGAATGTTCCAGTCGACGTGAACCTGATCGTCAACTTCGAGCAGAAGTAGGCCGCGGGTTTTAACTCGTGATTCTCCTCACGCCCTCAGAGAACTTGGGGCGGTGTGAGGAGAATCGGAACTCGGTTCGTTTACGCGCTTGGTTTCGACGTGCATCCGCCCTACAGGCCCGGTTGCGCCGCCAGCCATGTTTCGAGTTGAGGCTGTTGAAGAGCGCGCAGTTCGATACAGCCATTGATGCGTTCGAGCGCGTGGCGTAGTGAAACATCCGCCGCCGCTACTTTGTGAGTCGAGAAGAATTGCTCCACATTGTCCCGGTCCGCCGGAGAGCAGAACGCTTCGGTCGATTCGACTAGCGACGCACCCATGTTGGCGGTGAATTGGGCCTGAACGTTATCCCAATGCGCCTGGATGAATCGCCAGGCCAGCTCTCGGGTCTTCTCATTCGCAAGCTCAATGTCGAGTTGAAATATCGCATCCTGGTTACGGACTTTGCCGGAGACGGCTAGACTCAGAGCGCGCTCGACGAGCGGTGGATCCTCGAACTGCGCCAGTCGCCGGAGGGCGCTAATCTGCAGTTCCGGATTTGTCGACGTCTCGTAGATGTGAAGCAATTTGTCAAAGAGTTCAGCGTCGCCGTTGCTTGCGGCAATTGATAGCGCCGTCTCGCGCAGGGTCGGATCGACGCTTCCCGGGTCGGCGAGATACTCCTCTGTAAGTTTGCGTGCCTCTGCCAGAACGGATGGGTCCTTGCCGTTGAAGCCGAGGACGGAGAAGAGCTGTGCCCGCAGCTCGCGCGTGTTGGACGAATCGGCCGGCGTGGGCGGTCCAAGTTTGGCATAGCGGGGTAAGAAGGTGGTTCGTACCCAGGCAGCCATTTCGTCCTTTCCCCTTGGAGAAGAGGCAACACGCATGTACAGCACCTGCAGGCCCTCGATCGCATCGGAAAGAACCGCTGCATCCGGGTCGTCTTTGACCGCTTGTACGAGACTTAAATACTCTCCGGCTGAAGCCTTGCCGGCTCGAAGCCGGGCCCATTCGTCGCCAATCAGGCTGATGCGCTCTGTGGATGTGAAGTCGGACTCAACACGCGCGACCATTGCCTTATACGCTGCAGGGAGATAGATGCTGCGGTAGTACCCTTTGCCCTCGGCGTTCGCATAGAAAACACTGCTTGCGGGAATCTTGAGCGAAGTGGTATTCGCATCGAGGACTTCGCAGTCTTGCCCCCCGCCTTTCGTTTTGAAACAGACGGGAAGAACCCATTTGTGCGTTGGGTCGGCTTCGATACTTGAGCTGAGAAAGAAGCGTTTTTGCGTAACGGGGACTTGGCCGTCGGCCGGTTCGCCAAAGGTCAGAACCGGAACGCCAGGTTGGGTGATGAGGCTATCCATGATCCGGTTGACGGGTTGATGACTCACCGCAGTCTCGGCATTCCAAAAATCCTCGGCGGTTGCATTGGCATAGAGGTGAGCGCTGAGATAGTTGTGAACGCCCTGGCGGAAAATCTCGGGGCCAATGAAATTCTCGACGGTCACCAGAACATGGCCTGCTTTGCCGTAGGCGATGGAGTCGAACATCTGATTGATTTCATCCGGCGTTTCGGCTTTCGCTCGGATCGGCCTGGTTGTTGGCGCGGCATCGATATTGAGGGTCTGGTCGAGATCGTTGGCGACAATATCTTCCATGTGCCAGTCGGGATACATCGCGGCCACGGCCTTGTTTTCCATCCAGGTGGCGAACCCTTCGTTGAGCCAGACATTGTCCCACCACTGCATGGTGACGAGGTCGCCGAACCACTGGTGGGCCATCTCATGTGCGATGTCGACGGCAACCAGCCTTTTGGCTTCGATCGAGGCGGTCTTCTCGTCGAGCAACAACGCGGTCTCGCGATACGTGATGGCGCCGAAGTTTTCCATTGCCCCGGCTTCGAAGTCGGGGACGGCGATGAAGTCGAGCTTCTTCAAGGGGTAGGGGAGGCCGAAGTATCGGTTGTAGTAGTGGAGCATGAACTTTCCGACTTCGACGCCATAGGGGGTCAGACCGACTTTGTCCGGTGTTGCGCAGGAACGGATCGCTACGCCGTCCTGCTCGCCGCTCGTGCACTGAAAGTCGCCGACGAGAAATGCGACGAGATACGTCGACATTTTTGGCGTGGTGAGGAACCGCAGGGTGTGTTTGCCATCTTCAGGTCCGGGGGTGTCGCTCGCGACTGGGTTGTTTGAGATCGCAGTATCCCCAGTGTCGACGACCAGTGAAATATCGAAGGTGGCCTTCAATGCCGGTTCATCGAACGAAGGAAAAGCGCGGCGGGCATCGGTGGATTCAAACTGAGTGACTGCGTAGTTACGGCGTGCTGTCTTGCTCAGGTAAAAGCCGCGGAGTTCGTTATTCAGGATGCCTGTATAGCGAATGTGGAGTGTTGCTTTGCCGGCGGGGACGGCCTGCGGAAATCGCAATGTCGCCTGTTGATTCTCGGTATCGAGCGAGACGGTCGCTGTTTGCTGCTCGCCGTGGGCAGTTACGGTAACGGATTGAAACGCGATTTCGGCAGCATTCAAGGTGATGCTGCCGGCTGACTCCTTGACGCGGACGTCGATGCTCTCGGCGCCAGAAAACGTGGCGTCTTTCAAATTGGGGGTCAGGGTGAGCGCGTAGTGGTCGGGGATTACGGGGGAGGGAAGTCGCTGCGCGATTGCTCGATCGATCGAACTGGAAAGGATTCCAGTGAACGCCGCTGCAGCAATGATTCCTGCATGGGCGCAAACCAGGGTACGACACTTCTTCATGCGGTCCTCGTAATGTGGTTCAGGTTTCTGCAGGTCGCGTTGTGGCACCGCGAGAAACGAATGTGTTGCGTGCGGAGACAAATTGCCTTGCACCTATTTTAGGGCGCTGAAGTGCTCAAGTCAGCATTTGAGTGACGGATAGCCCGCCCTTGGGGACCGAAGGTCGTGCGGTACCGGTGCTGAGAGAAGAAACACCTAGAGCGTGTCTTCCGAAACTGCCCTAGAGCGAAGGCTCGGCTGGATGATCCCGGCTGGGTTCCGGGCTTGTTCGGGGGCGGAGCGAGTCGAGCAGCAGGAAACACGCTCCCGTAACGATCGCGCTATCCGCGACATTGAAGTCGGGAAAGTGATAGCCGAAGATGTAGACCTCCACAAAGTCCACCACGGAGCCATAGACAATGCGGTCGTGCACGTTACCGAGGGCGCCGGCAAAGACCAGGGCCAGGGCGATTGTGGTCAACGTCAGCCGATCGCCAAGCCGGACCATCGCGACGAGCACGACGACAGCAGCCAGGAGCGAGAAGGCGATGAGTGCCCAACGGACTGTGTTCGGCGAAGTGGTATCGGCGAAGAGGGAGAAAGCGGCGCCTTCATTGGTCCAATGCGTGATGCGGAGGAAATGCGGAATCACCGGGACGGCCCCGCCGATGGGAATGCGCGCTGAGACGAGAGTCTTGGTCAGGCGATCGAGAAAGACGACGGCAGCTGAAATCAGCAACAGCCAAGGCAGGCGGCGCGGTAGAGCGAAGGTCACGAGGCAGCCTCCATCGGCGGGTCGATGCCCATCTGCTTGAGGGCCCCGTGGCAGCGCGTGCAGACGTTCGGCCAGATGCCGTAATTCGAGACTTCGGGCATGAAGTTCCAGCAGCGCGCGCACTTGTGGCCTGAGGCGGGCAGGGCCTTTGCCGAGAGGCCGGAACCTTCGACCACGCGAACTGCTGAAACGTTGATGATTTCCTTCAGCCCCGAAGCATGGCGTTGCAGCAAGGCAAGCAACTCGCCGGAAGCAGAGATCTCGATTTCGGCTTCCAAACTCTTGCCGATGCGCTTTGCCTGGCGTTCGTCTTCCAGGACGCGCAGTGCTTCATCACGCGCCGCGAAGATCTGTTTCCATTCCTCAAGCAGCTTCGCGGGCTCTTCAGAGAAAATCTCTTCAGGTTTGGGAAACTGTGCGAGGTGTACGCTGGCTTCGCGTCCTGCCACGGCGGGCAGATACTCCCACACTTCATCTGCTGTAAAGCTCAGGATCGGTGCGACCAGGCGGACAAGGGTTTCGGTAATGCGGAACAACACGGTTTGGGCAGAACGGCGCTCGATCGAGGTTGGCGCGAAGGTGTACATCCGGTCTTTCAGCACGTCGAGGTAGAACGAACTCAAGTCGACGATTGCGAACTCGTTCACCGCCTGATAGACGCGATGAAACTCGAAAGCGTCGTACCAGGCGAGAATCTTTTCGGCCAGGTCGCGTGTGCGGGCCAGCATGTAGCGATCGAGTGGCAGGAGCTCCGTTTCCGCGACGCCGTCGCGTACCGGGTCAAAGCTATCGACCAATCCCAGCAGAGGGGTCGAGTTACTCAGATTGCCGAGCAGGAAGCGGAAGGTGTTGCGGAGCTTGCGGTAGAGCTCGGCGCAGCGCTGCATCAGGTTTTCGCTGGCCGCCATGTCCTCTCTGAAGTCGATGGACGCGACCCAGAGGCGGACAATTTCGCCGCCCAGGCGTTCGGCAATATCCACGGGGTCGACACCGTTGCCGAGCGATTTCGACATGGCTCGGCCCTGCTCGTCCAGCGTCCACCCGGCGGTGGCCACGTGCGAGTACGGAGCGCGGCCACGCAATGCGACCGACGTGAGCAGGGAAGAGTGGAACCAGCCGCGGTGCTGATCCCCACCCTCGAGATAGAGGACATTCGTTCCGTCCACGTCTTGGAAGGCCTTATAGCCGGCCTTGAGTTCCGGATCGGACTCGCAGACCGCGAACCAGCTGGTGCCGGAATCGAACCACACATCGAGAATGTCGGTCTCTTTGCGGAAGCCTTTGCCGGGCTGGCCGACTGCTCCGCAATGCCGGCACGAAGTATTCTCGGGCAACAGGGCTTCGATTGGGGTGGTGTGCCAGGCTTCGGCGCCTTCCTTTTCAAAGAGCGCGATGATCTTGCGGTTCAACGCGGGATCGAGGATCGGCTGATTGCATCCTTCGCAGAGAAAGACTGCGATGGGCACGCCCCAGATACGCTGCCGGCTGATGCACCAGTCGGGACGGGTCGCGATCATGTTGGTGATGCGTTCCTTGCCCCACGCGGGATCCCAGACAACCTTGTCGATCTCCTCGATGGTGAGCTGGCGGAAAGTCTTTTTCTGGCCGTTCGACTGAATCGGCGTATCGAGCGAGATGAACCACTGCTCGGTTGCGCGGAAGATGACCGGATTGTGGCAGCGCCAGCAATGCGGGTAGGAATGCTCCAAGTCGGACGAGCCAAGAAGCGCGCGCTGCTCTTCGAGCATGGCGAGAACAATGGGATTCGCGGCCCAGACTGTCAGGCCTTCAAAGGGCGGCGGAGCTGCGAACGACCATGCATCCTGGTCGACGTGAAGATGCCCGGAGGCGTCTACGCGGCAGGTCTGATCGAGGTCGTAGCGTTGGCCGGTGTAGAAGTCGTCTGCGCCGTGCGAGGGAGCGGTGTGGACGGCGCCCGTTCCGGTGTCTGCGGTGACGTAGGTTGCAAGAACGCCGAGGATACTGCGATCGAGGAAGGGGTGCTTGAACGTGACCCTCTCCAGTTTTGTGCCTTTGAAGCGCGCCAGTTCATGCGTGTTGCCGAGCTTGCAGGCCGCAACGACGGCAGGGGCGAGTTCGGCGGCGACAATGTAGACCGGGTCGGAAGGGGAACTCGGCATCTTGAGATCCCCGCTTGCAGAGAGCGCGACATATTCGAAGTCAGGGTGGAAGGCGACGGCCATCGACGCGGGCAGCGTCCAGGGTGTCGTGGTCCAGATGATGGTGTAGACCTCACGTCCGGCGAGCGAGGGGTCCAGCGCCTCAGGGGCGGAAGTCAGCTTGTAGCGCACGTAGATCGAGGGGCTGGTGTGCATCTCGTACTCGACCTCAGCCTCAGCGAGCGCCGTGCGGTCGTGAATGCACCAGTAGACCGGCTTCAATCCGCGATAGACGAAGCCCTTCTCAAGGAAACCGTAGAAGGCCTCGAGGGTGCGGGCCTCGTAATCGCGTGCCATGGTCCGATAGGGAGTTTCCCAGCGGCCAAAACAGCCGATGCGCTGGAATTGAGAGGTCTGCAAATCCACATACTTTTGCGCGTACGCGCGGCATGCATCCAAGACTTCAGGGACGGGCATCTCGAGCTTTTTGCGGCCGAGCTGCTCGTCGACCTTGATTTCGATGGGGAGGCCGTGGCAGTCGTAGCCTGGGACGTACGGCGAGTCAAAGCCCGCCATCGTTTTCGATTTGACGACAAAGTCTTTGAGGCCCTTGTTCAGTGCGTGACCGAGGTGGATGGGCCCGTTGGCATAGGGAGGACCGTCGTGGAGAAGATAGACGGGACGCCCCTTCCCGGCTTTTCTGAGCTCTTCATAGAGGCGCAACGACGCCCAGCGAGCCAGGCGAAGTGGTTCATTCTGGGGCAGATTTGCCTTCATCGGGAAGGCTGTCTGGGGCAAGGTTAAGGTCGCCTTCAACTCCGGCGCTGGAGACATTGTCACTCCCTGGGTTTGTTCGAAAGCTGTCCATTTTTTAGTGTAAATGTTTGGGAGAGATTTTTCGGTAACAACAACGACGACAACCCGTCTATTGTTTATGGGAAACCTGTACTCGGCGGATTATGAGACTCCGGAGGTTATCGATCATGACCCCCGGTCTTCGGCGCTACAGACAGGCATAGGCGGCGTCGAGCATAATGAGAGGAACAGCCTCCTGGCGGGGCCCCTACGGGCAACGCAGCTGGCGGCAGACATGGCAAACGATCTTCTGACTCAACCCCGAACAGAGTCCGGCACCGCGGCGGGAACGTCGACAGGGCGCGAACTCGAGGCCTTCCTGGGCAAGGCTTTTGAAGAGCCGCCTATCTGGAAGACGCTCTACGAGAACGTGCGCGACTTATTCTTTCCCGTGAAGCTTCCTCCGCTTCAGTTGACGTCGACCCCGATTCCGGTACCCGACCGGATGGCTGTGAAGGCCAACCCGTGGGCCATCGGGATATCTTCCACCTTCAACATCGCCCTCGTGCTCCTGGCCATCTGGCTGGGTATACATGCTTTCCACGCCATCGTGAAGCCGGCGGTAACGGCGACCAATATCGATGTGGGCACGTTCGATCTGAAAGCGCCGAAGGCCGGCCAAGCTGCGGGCGGTGGCGGGGGGGGCGGATCGCACGATATTGTCGACCCGATCAAAGGCAAACTCCCTCCGCGGATGAAGGACCCCATAGCTCCCCCGATGGTTCCCGTGCTGGATAACCCGAAACTGTCGGTTCCGTCCGCTATTAACGTACAGACGAATATTCAGTTGCCGGACAATCCAAACCTCCCGAATATCGGGATGGCGAAATCGGCGAATGTCACTCTGGCGTCCAACGGGCAAGGTGGCGGCAGCGGCATGGGTACCGGGTACGGCGGCGGCATGGGACCTGGCACCGGCAACGGGTTTGGTCCTGGGAGCGGTGGAAATGCGGGTGGAGGGGTGTATCAGATCGGCGGAGGCGTTTCGGCCCCGGTCGCCATATTCACGCCCGAAGCGGAATTCTCAGACGAGGCACGGCGCGCAAAGTATCAAGGTGTGTGCCTGATCTCGCTCATCGTCGATGCGCAGGGTAATCCGCAAGATCCGCGCGTGATTCGCGCGCTGGGCATGGGGCTGGACGAGAAGGCCCTGGAGGCGGTTCGCAAATACAAGTTCAAGCCGGCGATGAAGGATGGACGTACCCCTGTGCCGGTGCGGATCACGATCGAAGTGAACTTCCGGCTGTACTGACACCGCAATCCACGGATCTCAACGGCGGGGCGCATTGCGCTTCGCCGTTTTGCTTTTGGGCCGCCAGAGATCGACAGAAGCCTGCTTTGGCTCCTCGACACGCGAGCTATGGGCAGACCCGCCGGTTATGATGGATGGTTCTCGGCCTGCATTCGCGCGAGAACTCGAGGCCTGAAGGCACATGTTTTGGAAATTCGATACACGATGCGTTACGCGCCGCACTTTGTTGCTCATGCCGTTCCTGATCCCGTGCCTGAGCCTTCACGCTCAAACGAATGACACGCCGGCGTTGATGCCAATGCCCGCTCACGTCGCCCTGGGCTCGGGACAGTTGCCGATCGACGGCAGTTTTGGGATCGACTTGCAGGGGTACACGGAGCCAAGGCTTTTCGCTGCAAGAGACCGTTTCCTGTCGACGCTCTCGCGAGAAACCGGCGTGTTTTTCCAGACAGGGACGACAGCTGGGCAGGCCAGGTTGATTCTCCGCACCGGCGGAGCAAGCAGCCCGGTGCAGGAGCTGCGCGAGGATGAGTCGTATCATCTCGAAATCACATCCAGCCACGCCGAACTGACGGCGCCGAATCCGCTCGGTGTGCTTCACGGGCTTCAGACATTTCTGCAACTGGTCAGGATTACGCCGAGCGGCTTTGCTGTTCCCGTCGTCACGATCGATGACAGCCCGCGCTTTCCCTGGCGCGGGTTGATGATCGATGCGGGCAGACACTTCATGCCGCTGGGCGTGATCGAGCGCAACCTAGATGGGATGGAAGCGGTCAAGCTAAACGTCTTTCACTGGCACCTCTCCGAGGATCAGGGCTTCCGCGTCGAGAGCAAGTTGTACCCATCGCTGCAGGAGAAAGGATCCGGCGGCCTCTATTACACGCAGGCAGAGATCGAACACATCGTGGCGTACGCGCGGGAGCGGGGTATTCGCGTGGTTCCTGAGTTCGATGTACCCTGCCACACAACTTCGTGGTTTGTCGGTAATCCGCAGCTCGCCAGCGGAACTGGTCCTTACAAGATCGAAACACGATGGGGCGTGATGGATCCGGCGATGGACCCGACGCGCGAAAGCACCTATCAGTTTCTTGACCGTTTTTTCGGCGAGATGATCAAGCTGTTTCCCGATGCCTACTTTCACATTGGCGGCGACGAGTGCGACGGCAAGGAGTGGGACGCGAACGCCGGGGTTCAGGCTTTCAAGCGCTCCCATGGATTCAAGGACAACGCCGCGCTGCAATCCTATTTCACGGCGCGCGTGCAAGAGCTTGTTGCAGGCCATCACAAGATCATGGAGGGCTGGGATGAAGTGCTGCAGCCCGATACGCCGCGCGATGTTGTCATTCAGTCCTGGCGCGGACCAAGGGCCCTGGCAGCAGCGGCGCGGCAGGGAAATCGCGGGCTGCTCTCGACTGGTTACTACATTGACCTGAATCAGTCGGCGGCCGAGCACTACCTTGCTGATCCCCTGGCTGGCGAGGGAGCATCCCTCACTTCGGAACAGAAGGCCCGCATCCTGGGGGGCGAAGCAACCATGTGGAGCGAGTTCGTGACGCAGGAGAATGTCGACAGCCGCGTCTGGCCGCGCACGGCGGCCATTGCCGAGCGGTTGTGGTCTGCGCAGGATGTCCGCGATCTTCCCTCGATGTATGCGCGACTTGCCGCGGTCTCGGAGAGGCTGCAGTTCTACGGCCTGCACCACTTGTCCTCGACCGAACTGATGCTGGAGCGAATGGCCGGCTATCCCGATCCCAAGGCCCTCAGAGTTCTTGCGGCCGTTGTGCAGCCCCCCGTGGGCTATCAGCGTGAGGAGCTGGGGCATTACGAGGCGTCAACCCCGCTCAACCGTCTTGTCGATGCCGTTGCGCCCGAGAGCGAGGTTGCGCGCAGGTTTGCGGGACTCGCAAAGGCGATCGCGGATGGCGCGGCGTCGGCAGAACAATGGCAGGAGACGCGGGAATGGCTCGTGCTCTGGCACGACAACGATGCGAAGCTGCAACCGCAGCTCCTCAGGTCCGATCTCACGGCTGAACTGGGGCCGGTTTCGGCGACGCTATCTCAGGTTGCAGCGATTGGCCTCGACGCGCTGGACAGTATCCAGAACCATCGCGCCCTCGACCCGGCAACAGTTCAGAGCAACCTAAAGATTTTGAAAGCTGCCGAAAAGCCGCAAGCTGTTTTGCGCGACATGGTGGTGCCGCCGGTCATAGTTCTCGAGCAGGCAGCGTCGAGATAGCTTTTGGGGAGCTCTTGGAAATGCTGGGGTTTGAATGGTGCGCCCGGAGAGATTCGAACTCCCGGCCTTCTGGTTCGTAGCCAGACGCTCTATCCAGCTGAGCTACGGGCGCACATGGTTCGGGGATGAACCTCTGTCAGAGTAACAAGAATTCGAGGGGCGTGCAATGTGCCGCGTTATACCGTGGGTGCAGGCTCGGCAGCCGTCTGGGGCGGAATCAGGGACACCTGCTCTTCGATGTCCAGACCCGCGTCGCGGACGAGTTTGGTTACAGCAGGCCCGTTCAGGCGTGTCGCATCGTATTCCACGCGCAGAGTGTGCTCCGCGCGATCAAACGTAAGCCTGCGAATCCCGTAGACCTCTTTGATGTTTGCGAGCGCAAACGTCACGGCTTCAGTCGGCGGAGTTCCATAGCGGAAGAGAATGTCCACCTGTGTCATAAGGCGATGATAGCAGCGTGTGGAACCACGGCTTGCCCCCAGCCCCTAACCTGGACCGCGCGAAGGGAAGTATCGGAGAAGCTCACAGGTTATTGAGGTAGGTGCGGATTTCAGGGTCAGACCAGTCCGTTGCTCCAACAAATTTGCGCTGGATCACGCCCTTGCGGTCGATGATGTAGGTCTCCGGCCACATATCGGTATGAAAGAGGGCGGCGGCAGTCTGGTGCGGATCGCGCACGGTGATCATATCCACGTGACGCCGGCGGATAAAGTTCGTATACGAATCCGGGTCCTCGTCAATGCTGATCGCAAGCATCACCAGGTTTGGATTCTCATGATGCAGCTTGAGCAGAGAAGGTAACTCTTCGATGCACGGGCCGCACTGGCTCCACCAGAAATTGAGCAGCACAACCTTACCGCGATAGCTGGCGAGATGGACTGAAGTCGTTCCATCCGAAACCGTAAAATCAGGAGCCTGTTTGCCGGCTTGGGCGGGGCGTGCTCCACGGTCGCAGCCCGGTAGCGGGGCGAGGAGCGCGAGAAGGGCCGAAGCTAGGAGTCTGGGTAGCCGCACATCCCTATAATACTGAGCGGAAGGTCACAAAGTCATGAGCAGGGATTTCAAGGAGGAGAACGAAGTACCCGGCGCGAGGACATGGAAGCCGGTGCTGGGGCTGGTGGACGCCTCGTCTGAACCTCTCACCGTACCAGTGCCGCGCTCCAGCGTCTTTGACCAGCCCGAGCCTGCCGAACTTCTTGAGTTGACGGTGATCGTGCCGGCCCGCAATGAAGAGGATTGCCTGGGTGCCTGCCTCCAATCCCTTATTGCGCAGTCCGACGACGCATTTCTTCTTGGCCGGGATTGGGAGCTAGTGGTGGTGGATGATCATTCGACCGATCGCACCGGGGAGATTGCACGGAGCTTTCCGGGGGTGACCGTGTTGGAGGCGGCAAAGCTCGAGAAGGGCTGGACTGGAAAGGCAAACGCAATCTGGACCGCAGCCAGAAAGGCGCGCGGTCGCTGGCTTTTGTTTACGGATGCGGATACGGTGCACGATCCGGGCGATCTGCATCGCGCCGTGCACGAGGCGACTCGACACAAAGCGGGGATGCTCAGCTACTCGCCTCGGCAGATCGTGACCGGGTTTGCGCAGCGTACCCTGATGCCTCTGATTTTCTCGGAGCTGGCGCTCGCCTACCCTCCGGCCCAGGTCTCCGATCCCAACGAGCGCATCGCCGCAGCCAATGGTCAGTTTCTGCTGGTGGAGCGCGAGGCATACCGGCGGATCGGGGGGCACCCTGCAGTGGCCGACCGGGTGCTTGAGGATGTGGAACTTGCGATGCTTGCCAAGCGCCGCAAAATTGGCTTGCGTTTTCGCTATGCAGACGACGCCGTTGCGACGCGCATGTATCGGACAACCCCCGCCCTGGTCGAAGGCTGGACCAAGAACCTCGCACTCCTGTTTCACAACTCGTTGGCCCTAGCCTTATGGCGTGCCCTTGATATCGTTCTTCTGGTTGGCCTGCCTTGGCTGGCGATCGACCTGTGGAATGCGCGCTTTGCGGCGCATTCCTTTCAGTGGCTTGGGGCAGGGTGGGTCCTTCTACTGTTGTGGGTACGCAACCTTGTTCGTTTCTATGCACGGGTGGCCAAGTCGAATTTTGATTTCCTTTCCTGCGCTATTTCCCCTCTCGGCCTGCCGCTGTTTGTCGTGCTGCTCTATCGAAGCTGGTTTCAGCACCGGGTGCTCAAGCAGGTAAGCTGGAAGGGTCGAAGTTATCCCGGTTAGAGGCTCACCCGGCTAACTGCATTCCCCTGAAACATCTAGGTTGCCGGTTTTAAGGAATTGAATGAAGCGCGGGATGCTGATCGAGCATCTCTTGCTACGAGGACTGCATGGTTGAATTGACAAGACGCGCAACCTTCTCGGCCTCGCACTTTTATTGGAACGACGCATGGTCCGCCGAGAAAAACGAGCAGGTCTTCGGCCGCTGCGCGAATCGCAATGGGCATGGGCATAACTACACGCTTGAAGTGACTGTGGCCGGCGAGCCCGATCCCGTCACGGGATTTGTGATCGATCTGAAGTGGCTCAAGGACGTGATGGAGCGTGAGGTTCTTTCGGCCTTCGATCACCGCCACCTGAACCTGGAGGTTCCGGAGTTCAAGACTACGATTCCCACCGCAGAGAACATCGCGATCGCTGCGTGGAAGCGACTGCAGCCTGCACTGGCCGGGATAGATTTGAAGCGAGTGCGGGTTTACGAGACACCGGAAATCTTTGCTGAGTACAGGGGCGAGGCATGACCGGTTACTTTGGTCGCCGGTACACGCTGAGTGCGAGCCACCGCTTGCATGCCGAGACATTATCCGCGGAAGAGAATCGCCGTGCTTATGGCAAGTGCAACAACCCTCATGGTCATGGACATAACTATGTGATCGAAGTTCTCGCGCGCGGCCCGGTTGACCCCGAAACAGGTATGGTCGTCAATCTAGTTGCATTGGATGAAGTGGTGCAAACAAGAGTGCTCGATCGGTTTGACCATACGAACCTGAACCTGGACACACTCTTTGTGCATCGCGTGCCGACCACCGAGAATCTCTGTAGAGCCGTTTTTGGATTGCTTCGAGATCGGTTGCCTTCAGGGCGTCTCGAGTATGTGCGCGTGGAAGAAACCGAAAACAATTTTTTCCAATGTTGGGATGCAGAGGGCGAAATGAGTCCTCGCGGGCAATAGATTGCTTGAGATGATGCTGCCCGCTTGACGGGCGGGAGGATGGAAGAATGGCACACGGGATTGCGGTTACCAAACCCGTTCGCAGATCGACAAGGACGGAGGGTACTCTGTCTGAGGTCAGCACGCAGGAGATGTATAGGGAGCTGCTCGCCCGACTGGGCGAAGATCCAAGCCGCGACGGCCTGTTGACAACGCCGAGCCGCGTCGAGAAGTCGATGGCGTTTCTGACCAAAGGCTACGATCAGGACCCAGGACAGATTCTGCGCGGAGCGCTCTTCGATGTGGACTACGATGAGATGGTCATCGTCAAGGACATCGAGATGTTCTCGCTCTGCGAGCACCACATGCTGCCGTTCTTCGGCAAGGTTCACGTTGCGTATATTCCCAAAGGCAAGGTGATCGGGCTCAGCAAAATCCCACGTCTCGTCGAAGTTTTCGCGCGCAGGCTCCAGGTCCAGGAGCGGTTGACGCGCCAGATTGCCGACGCGATCCAGGATGCGATTCAGCCACAGGGCGTGGGCGTCGTTATCGAGGCCCGGCATCTCTGCATGATGATGCGCGGCATTGAGAAGCAGCACTCTTCCACGGTCACTTCCGCAATGGTTGGGTGCTTCCGCCAAAAAGAGACACGCGCCGAGTTTCTAGCCCTTGTCCGCCAGCCTGGCGCCGGTGTGTTGTGATCTCGTGACCCGAGGTCCGTTCGACTAGAGTAGTTAGGTGAACGGACTTCTGGTTATCGACAAGCCGAGTGGCATGACGAGTCACGATGTTGTGGCGCGGCTGCGCAGGTTCACCTCGGAGCAATCCATCGGTCATCTCGGCACGCTCGATCCCATGGCAACTGGAGTTCTGCCTCTGCTCATCGGCAGATACACGCGTCTGGCGCAGTATTTCTCATCTGCGGAGAAGAGCTATACCGGCACCATTCGCTTGGGCTTTGGGACCGATACTTATGACGCAGAGGGAACGCCAGTCGGCGTCCGGGTCGAGCCGGACCTTACACTCGAGCGGGTGCGGGAGGCTGCAGCTGGTTTTCATGGCGAGATCGAGCAGATGCCTCCTCCTTTTTCGGCGAAGAAGATTGCCGGAACGCCCGCGTACAAGCTGGCACGCGCCGGTAAGCCGGTCGAGCTCAAGCGCGTATCCATTTGCATCTCGCGTTTTGAGATTCTTGGACTGGCTGGCGGCGAAGCACAGTTTGAAATGGCTGTCAGCGCTGGCGGCTATGTCCGTTCCGTCGCCCATGAGTTGGGCCAGCGGCTTGGTTGCGGGGCGCACCTGAGCAGTCTTCGCCGCACGCAGGCTGGCCCCTTCACGCTGGCCGATGCCCACACATTGGAAGAACTGCAGGCATACGCGGGCGACTTTACGGCACTCGAGGCAAGGGGCATCCACCCGCGTAGCCTCTTGCCCCACATGCCCACCGTGACAGCCGACGCATTGGCTCTCGGTCGCTTGCGCAATGGGGGGCAGGCCAACCTCGCCGAGTTCTCGCAGGCCGAACTCGTCAAGGTCTTCTCAGGCCAGCGCGACCTGGTCGCCATCGCCCGGCGCCTGGCCGGAACCCTGTTTCAGCCTGTCGTTGTCTTGGGTTGATGCCGCATCACATATTCTTGTGCAGCATGGGGCGGAGCGCAGCCAGCATCGTCTTCGCGAGAATCTCGGAGCCCTTCGCCGTGGGGTGAATCCCATCCGGCTGAATTGTCCCTTGCACTCGGACGAGATCCTTGTAGATCATGGGCACTATTGCGGTGCGATGCTTGGCCGCCAGATCCACGAAGACTTGATCGAATTGGTGGACATACTCTGGTCCATAGTTGGGTGGCAGGGTGATGCCCGCAAGCAGCACGCGGATATGCGCGGCTTCGAGGGTAGTCAACACACTGTCCAGATTCTTGCGCGTCTGGTCCAGTGGGAGGCCGCGGAGTCCATCGTTGCCGCCGAACTCCACGACAACAAGGTTCGGATGCATCGCCACCACCGACCGCACCTTTGCAACGGCGTCCTTCGTGGTCGCGCCGCTCGTCCCCTGGTTTTCGACTCTGTAGGGATAGCCGAGTTGATTCAGGTCACGTTGCAATGCATCGGGATACGACTCGCCAGCGCTGAGCCCATACCCTGCCGTGATGCTGTCGCCAAAACAAACCAGCAAAGGCTTGTCGACGCCCAAGAGCGGCGCTCCCAGAAACGGAAGAAAGAACGAAACGAGAAGGGTGCGGCGAACGTCCACATTCACAGTGTAGCGGGAAGAGCGGGAACCCGAGGCTCGTCCGTAGCGTACTTGTGAGGAGTGGGCAAGAGGCCGCTCGGTATCATGGTTGCAGGCGAGATTGACGATTGCTGGGAGGCCACTGGGTGATTGAAGTTCGCGACGTGCAGAAGTGGATTCAGAACGGCTCCAGGAAAGTCGAAATTCTAAAGGGCATCTCAATTAGCATCCCCGCCGGCCAATTCGTTGCCATCGTCGGCGCCAGTGGCAGCGGCAAGAGTACACTGCTCGGCCTCCTCGCTGGTCTCGATACCCCGAGCTCCGGTGAAATCTGGCTCGATGGAACGCCGATCCACAACCTCGCCGAGACGGATCTCGCCGCGGTGCGAGGACGCAAAATTGGGTTTGTCTTTCAGTCCTATCAGCTCATTCCTACGCTCACAGCAGTCGAAAATGTTTTGCTGCCGTTTGAGCTCAACGTGGAAGGGAACGGACTCCCTCAGGCACGCGCCTTGCTTGAGCAAGTGGGTCTTGGCGAGCGCATGGAGCACTATCCCATCCAACTCTCCGGCGGCGAGCAGCAACGAGTGGCACTAGCCCGGGCGTTCATCGTCGATCCTCCCATCGTGATGGCCGATGAGCCGACGGGAAATCTCGACTCGACCAATGGCCGCCTGGTTCTCGATCTGCTGCTGCAGCGCAACAGGGAACAGCGCACGACACTGGTTCTGGTCACCCACGACCCCGAAGTTGCCGGGCAAGCGGATCGCAAGATTGTTCTCAAAGATGGCATGGTCGTCGAAGATACTCTGCCGGCAGTCTCTTCCGGGATCCTCGTCGAAAGCCGGGAAAACAATGGCTAACCGTGCCCTTAGTTGGCAACGTGCTGCGGCCATTGGCTGGCGGGACCTCAAATCCGCTCCGGGGAAATTTGCTTTTGTCGTGTTGTCCGTGGCCATCGGTGTGGCAGCCCTGGTGGGCGTACGCGGCTTCAGTGAAGCCTTTCGGCGCACTCTCACCGTGGAGGCGCAATCGTTGATGGGCGGCGATCTCAGCGCGCGGATTTTCCGCCAACCCACTGGCGACGAAGAGAAGAAGATTCAGGCCGTTGTCCAGACCAAGGGCGAAGGCCGGGCGACGTGGGTCGTGGAAACTCTTTCCATGGCTTCGGTTCCACCTGATCCCGTGCCGCTTCTCGTCACTCTCAAGGCGGTTGACCCGGCGGAGTATCCATATTACGGCGAGGCGGAGTTAGAGCCGAGGATGTCGTTGCGGCAGGCACTCGATGGCGATTCGGCAATTGTGGCCGAAGAGTTTCTGATTCGCCTCAATGCGCATGTGGGGCAGTCGCTGCGTCTCGGTGGCCGAAGCTTCAAAATCTCTTCCGTGCTCAAACAGGAACCAGATCGCATGTCGGCTGGCGCGGGTATGGGCCCGCGCGTAATGATTTCGCGCGCTGCTCTCGAGCGCACCGGTCTTCTCGCGCCAGGCAGTCGCGCCAGCGAGCGTTTGCTCGTCCGGCTTCCAGCAAAGGCGGATCCGGTCGCAGCGCGCAAGCAGCTTGAAGCGATTCTCACCGACGCCCAGGTGATGGACTTCAAGGAAGGCAACCCGGCGTTGAGCCAGGGACTCGACAACGCCACAGCGATTCTCAGTCTCATCTGTCTGGTGGCCATGGTGCTCGGTGCTATTGGCGTCGCCATGGCGATGCACGCGCACCTTGAGCAGCGCATGGATATGCTTGCGATCCTCAAAGCGGTGGGCGCTCGCTCCACTGACTTGCTCCGCATTTTCCTCTTGCAGACCCTCGGCCTGGGCCTTGCGGGCGGTCTGCTCGGTGTGATTGCGGGCGTTGCCGTTATGGAGCTTTTGCCCTCGGTCTTCGGCAAGCTGCTTCCGGTACACACGGCGCTCGGCTTTCCATGGCATTCTGTCCTTGCAGGTCTCGGAACCGGCTTGCTCACTACGCTGCTTTTTTGTCTTCCTCCGTTGCTCGATGTGCGCGCCGTTCGCCCTGTTTTAGTGCTGCGCCGCCTGGTCGAGCAAGCTCCTACAGGATTCCGCGCCTGGTTCGCGCTTTGGTGGGCACGGCGATTGCAGCTTGGCATTTCGGTTCTGGTTGTTCTCGCCCTTGGCGGGATAGCGTGGGCGCTCTCCGACTCGGCAAAGGTCGGCGGATGGTTCGCCTTGATTTTTACGATTGCGCTGGTCGTGCTTCTCGTCCTCGCGTTTGTCGCACTGCGTGTCCTGCGCTTCCTTCTCAACCGAGTTCGACTCCACCTTCCTTCGTCCTTGCGCCATGGCCTTGCCAACCTGTACAGGCCAGGCAATCAATCGGCGGCGGTGCTGGCGTCGCTGGGTACCGGCGTCATGCTCATTCTCGCCGTCTATCTAATGCAGAGCTCCTTATTGCGCGACATCCGGGAGACCGCCTCGCCTAAGCTACCCAATGTCTTCCTGATCGATGTAAGCAGCGACGAAGTTGCCGGCATTCGCGACTTTTTTCAACATCAGCCAGGAGTCACGCAGGCACTCGATCTTATGCCCGTGATTGCCGGCCATTTTGTCTCCCTCAATGGGAAGACGCTCGACCAGCTGAAGGACCAGCATTTTCCTCGGCGCATGCTCGAGAATGCCGAGCTGACCTGGTCCGACACTCCGCCGCCGGGCGACAAGGTTACGCAAGGAAAATGGTGGAGCACTCCAAACCTGAATGAAATCGCGGTGGGCGAGGGTGTTGCCAAGCGCATGCAGATCGGTGTTGGCTCCGCCGTTCAGTTGGAGGTTGGCGACCGCATACTCAATTTGAAGGTCGGATCCATCTATCGCGCCGATGGCGAGCACCCCGCGGCGCGCGTCTCGTTCGTGTTGCCGTCGGGGCTTCTCAAAGACGAAGCGGCAACTTGGTACGGCGGGGTGCACGTCGAGATCGGGCAGATTCCGGCGATGGAGCGTGCACTGTTTACCGCCTACCCCACGGTTACTGTCATTAACATCGCCGATGTCCTGAACCGCATCGAGACCGTAGTCGATCAAATCACGGTCGTCATTCGCTTTCTTGCGGGTTTTTCGATCCTGGCGGGCTTGATGATTCTCGCGTCCAGCATTGCCAGCGCACGCTTCCGGCGCATGCGTGAGGCGGTCGTACTGAAGACCCTGGGGGCCACGCGGATGCGGATTGTGCGCACATTCAGCGTGGAGTTCAGTGTGCTTGGGCTTCTCGCGGGTTCGGTCGGTGTTGTCTTCGCCAACATCCTGACCCGTGTTCTTCTGCACCGTCTAGAGGTCGCGTTCCACCTCGATTGGAAGGCAACGCTGTTCGCGCTTGTTGGAACGGCGGTTCTCGCGACTGCCACGGGCTGGATCGCAAGCTATCGCATTCTTGGACTGCGCCCCCTCGAGGTCTTGCGCGAGGAGTGAAAGTGCCCGTGAACTTCGGAGAGTCCTCAATCGGGGCGAGGCATTGACCCAGCCGGTTCGAGCCACTTATGATAAACGAGTTGTGCAGATGGACAACCCAGCCGTGGTCAGAGCGGTCCGCGTCCCTGGTTGAACTATATTCCGCTCCTGTTGCCCCCTCGTTCAATGGTAGGACAGCTGCCTCTGGAGCAGCCTATCGGGGTTCGAATCCCTGGGGGGCAGCCAATACTTCGATTAGGGCGATCCTCGGAAGTTCTCAGAAGCTTCAATTCTCTTGCTCAATTATTTGATTTAAAAGCCATTTTCAGTCCATGAAGGTCCTCCGTGATCTTCAATTGCCCGCTGTAAGCGGGCTATTTCTGGCGGAACCTTTGGTGGTAGCGGCCGAGAGAACACCCGCAGGCTGCGGGTATCGTGTGGGTATTCCAGGAACATCAGCTGCCCCGCGAGAGTTTCTGAATGGATAGCGGCACCGGGGACTCAACATGATCCTCACGAATAACGCATCACCTCCACGCACTTCCGAGTCCTCAACTCTGTTTCTTTGCTGATCACCTGAGGCCGTTGAATCGGACGATCCGGTTCACTCGAAAGTAATGCGCTGAAGAACTCAAAGCCCCAACGGCTTCTTTTCAATGATTCCGTATTCCGTGGCATCGGATTGGTGGAGAACTTCGAGTGTTGGATCTGCGACCAGGTTGTAGAGCATGCCGATAAATAGAAGGGCGGCAAAGACTGTTGCGAGGACAAACCCCGCCTTCAATCCTCCAAACATGTCGCTGACGACTCCCATGGCAAGCGGCCCGAGAGCCGCACCGCCACAGGTGAAGAATAGGATGATTCCAGCAATCGCCCCGTGCTCGGACTTTGGAAAGCAGCTGATCCCCTTGGAATTCAAAGTCGGATAGATTACGGACATGAAAATGCCGGAAAACGCCAGAAGGTAGACGGCTGCATTGGGCCCACCAAACATGGCACCGAGAAAACAGAGAAGGATCGCACCAGTAAAGACAGCCAGCACACGCGTCCAGGTCCACCTGTTTAGGACCCATGCGCCCAGAAAGCGGCCGCCGGCGCGGAGAATGAAGAAGATCGAGACGACATACGTCGCCATGAATAGAGACGAAGGCTTGTTGTCTTTTAAATAGGTAGGTAACCAGACATAAATAGCGCACTCCACCGCCACATAGAGAAAGCATGCGAGCGAAAACCCAAGCGCATAAGGATTCTTGACCAGGTGAAGAGTGCGCGAAAGACTCGTGCTCTCTGTTCGTGTCTTTCGCGTTCTCGGGTATTTCACTATCGAGGCGGTGAAGATCAGAAGCACGCAGATTGTTCCGGCAATCACGTAAAGCCATTTCCACGAGATTCCGACGAGCAACAGGTGGGCAACGATCGCGGGACCGATGATCGCACCGATTCCGAAGAAGCCCTCGACCAGGTTCATGGTCGACGTATGTTCCATTGTCGAATGCGAGATATCGCCGATCAAGGCCAATGCACCGGTTTTAAAGATGCCAATTGCTGCACCTGAAACCACAAGCAGAAGAATAAAGACAGAATAGGAATTGGCAATCGAGAACAGATAGGAATTCAGTGCAAACAACACGAGCCCGAAGATGATTGTCTTCTTTCGGCCCATCAGATCAGCCAGGAATCCAAGAGATATGGCTGCGATAGCGATCGCAGCCATATTTGCGTAGTGAAACGCACCCGCAGATGTCATGCTGAGATGAAATGCCCTGATCACTTCGGGAATGATGACTCCAACCGAATCTGTCGTCATCGCGAACATCGTGAACATGAAGAACGTCAGGAGCTTTATCACAAAGTTGTTTGCGGTGGGAGACTCCATCGTAATGGACGCTTTCTTATCTGTTGGACAGACAGAATCAGTTGATGTGCATCGTTGCGCAACGGTCATTCCTGTCGATCGAGTACTCGATTGTGGCCGAAGGCCGTGATAGATCGACCTTCAGGCTGATTCGATGATTGTTGTGTTTCCACGTAATCGATAGAAGTTGCTTCGAAGTCGATTCGACGGAGCACTCACCCTCGAATGCCGGGTGCGAATTGCGGATCCGGATCAATTCAATGAGCCGTTGGACCATGGGGCTTTTCAACGAACTCGCAACTTCTTGGGGACTGTAGTAATGGCGGTTGATATCGCGACCCACTCCGCTGCTCGCAAGCAATTCCATATCGTTGGTGCCGCCGAGCAGGCCGACATAGTAGATCTGAGGAATGCCAGGCACAAAGAATTGAATTGCTCGTGCGATGAGGTAACGGGTCTCGTCTCTGCCGAGAGCGTCCAGGTACGTGCAATTGACCTGGTAAAGATCAAGGTTGTTTGCCGCCCCTCCAGTCGCCCTCTTACTCTCTCCTTGGCTGGAGCGATGGATTGTTTCGACAAGCTCGTCAATCTCAGGAGGATCAAGCAGGCCGGGACTATCGTCACTGTCGGCCCCAACGTCGATGACTCCGATGCCATCGTGCGTATCAAGCACGGTGATTGCATTTGTGGGGCGAATTGCCAGCCATCGGACGAGCGGCTTCGCATCCGATTTGTGAAGAGCATGAAGGACGAGTGGCGGAAGCGCGAAATCGTAAACCCAGTCAACCTGTCTTGCAATCTCAATCTGTCGTTGATGGTAACTGTGAACCTCGACGAGGACCTCGATTCCGAGTTCACGTGCTCGCTCAGACAGGGTCGAAATGAACTCAAAGGTCTCCGGGATCATGAAGCAGGTTGATCCTTGCCTTTTGATCGCGTATCCGACCGCATCCATCCGTATTGCGCGAATCCCAGCCTGATGGAAGCGCTCGAGGATCGCACCGAGATACTGCGCTCCCTGTGGGTGTGTCACATCGATATCAAGCTGCTGGGGAGTGAACGTAGTCCAAAGCAAACGCTTCTCACCGTTCGCAAGGGTGACGCTCGTAAATGGCAGGCCTGGACGCGGCCGGTAGATCCGCAACAGCTCCGATTCGCTCGCTCCCTCAGGAAACACGCGGTCGAAGGTCAGGAACAAACCAGAGTAGGGCGAACCTTCGCCGTGTTGGGAAAAGTCTTGAAACTGCGGCGATTGGATCGACACATGATTGACGATCAGGTCAGCGATCAGTTCAACCGTCGAGCCGAGGGCTCGAAGATCGTCCCAACCTCCTAAGCGAGGATCCACTCGTGTGTGGTCGATCGGGTCGAAGCCGGCATCTGCGCCGTCAATCGGATGAAAGAATGGCAAAAGGTGCACTCCACCAAATACGCCGGCAAGTGGCCCTTCCAGGAGTTGTTGGAGGTCTCTGAGTCCGCCGTCCGTAAGTCGATCGACGTAGGTAATGAGCTGGACCTGATTCTTCAATTGGAGTACTCCATTGAAATCGGTCCTGAGGATCAGTCACGGCGATCCCCGGCCTTCTTCATTGTCTCTAGTGCGCGATGGGATTCAGGCTTCGATGAAGGCTCGTTAAGCGCCTTTGAAACTACGAATCTTCTGCATGCCAGTGAATAAATCAGAAGCGATTGTAGCGAAATACGTCTATCGCGTCCTAGGGAAGCTTGAGAAAGTTGTCTATGTAACCTCTGAGTCGACGATCGGGTTCTTCGATAGCTGGGAGAGACTCTCCGCGCACCGCTTCCGTGGGCATGTTCTCTCCCGATTTACACTGTGGCGTCAAGAAACGAAGAAGACGGGAATCCACTTAATCATCGCGTTTTTAGGGCGGTCTAGCGAAACTAAAAATGAGTCCGCAGTTTTGTGACGTCACCTGTATAGACAACTAGTTGACAAGATGTATTGACACCGGCAGTTGTGGTTCCTAGTATTCCCTCCCTAGGAGAAATGTGGCGTCGGAAGTTACTTGCTCCTTTCCCCAAAACAACGTCGCGAAGAAGCGTTTGCTAACAGAGCCGCTGTACGTTTGTTCTCCAAGGAGGCCCCTTGCCCGATACGAGATTATCGTTGCAAATGCTCCAAGAGGTTGCATATGGTCCTGCCCCCCCTGACATGCTCATGAGCGAGGAAATCCAGTTTGCGAACAATCATGAACACGTGCATTCAGATATCTACGACGACTTGGCGCTGATTCAAGCGTTTCAAGATGGTTGCAACAAGTGCTTTGAGTCGCTGTTTGCACGACATTGGAAACTGGTTTTTACCATCGCGTGGAAGATTCTGCGCCAGCGGACCGACGCAGAAGATATTGTCCAGGAGGTATTCCTGACGATCTATCTTCGATCTGATCGTTACGATGTATCGCGCGGGTCTGTGAAGACATGGATTGCTCAATTCGCGCACTTCAAGGCCCTGATTCGACGACGTTATCTCCAGACGCGGGAACAGCGGAACCTGGATGAGTTTTCAGAATTTGAGTCTGGGCTGCTGCGCTTTAAGAGTGCTCAGGGGACCTTGGAAAGGGCGACCTTCATTGAAGAGTGCCTGGCCACCCTAAACCCGCGTCAGCGGAGAACAGTCGAGCTTGTTCACTTTCACGGCTACACGTTGCTTGAAACCGCAACCGTCTTGAAACAGTCTCTTGCGAATACGAGGAACCTCTATTACCGCGGAATGAAAGCGCTGAGGTCTCAGCTTTTGGCGTCTCCGTCCCACGTCTCGGTGTCAGCGAAAGGCAAGGGAAGCGCAATCTCGGTCGCCGCGCCTCTCGTACTCGCATTTGGAACGGATCTCTAGACAATAGCGGGATAGCACCCTAGGCTCGTTGCATGAGCTTCTTCAGGAATCCCACGCTCTCCTCGACGAAAGCGTCAGGTGAGACAGCTACATCTGCCCAAAGTGTTCCTGGCGCATCCGTCTCATTCTTGTCGTAGCCAAATCCTTCGATCATCAGATATCCAGGGAATTCGATTTTTGTGAGGGCGGCAAGGATCTCATCGAACGCAATGTGTCCTCGTCCGAGAGGCCCGCGGTCGTTTTCGCTGAGATGCACATGCTTCAGTCTTGGTCCGAGGTCCTTGATCGCTTGCGGAATGCTGAGCTCCTCAATGTTTGCGTGAAATGTGTCAATCGTGATTCCTATGCGCAGATTGCCAACCGAATCGCACAGCCGCTTGGCATCTGCTGCAGTTCTCAGGAAGAACGTCTCGGACCTGTTCACCGGTTCGATCGACAGGGTCATATCATTTTGATCGAGAGCGCTATCGAGAGCCTGAAAGACTTCCACGGCCCATGAGAACTCGGTTTCTGTTGGGCGATGTTGGGGAAGATATCCGATCGGAGCAAATAGTGGACCGCCGAGGGTCTTTGCACCCATCTCGGCCGATGTTTCGATGCACTCCGTCAGGTACTTGACTGCTGTATTCCTGTCACTCTTATCTGGACTGATCGGATTGATGTGCTTGGGCAGAAGCGCGCAAACCGTGCACTCCACTTCATTGGCCTCGAATGCAGATCGAATTTCCACGACCGGAAGCACATGTGGATCAAGCATCGGAACTTCAAGACCTGCGACGCCCATCTGCTTGAGTTTCGGCAGTAGATTCAAATGGAATGGCTGGAACCGCGCGGTCCATGCGAATGCGCTGACGCCAATTTTCATCAATGCCCCCGAGTGGAAGATCTCTGCAAGGAGTCAGTATAGGGGGTGTAACCCCGACCCGAACTCCACATTGGCGCGAGCGCAGACAGACTCGCATTCAAGGGCACCATACCGGTGCCGGAGACTCTTCACCTTACTAGAGTTGCCAACACCCTAGGCCTTGCCAGACTGGCGGATCAGTCGGACAGGCAACGCGCATTCCGATGAGACGCGGCATGCGAACTCAAAGTGCAGGGCCGTTTTTTCTGGCTGTTGCGACCTGCAGGTTGAATGGAGTTTAAAAGTTGTATAGACAGATTGAGCAGGCTTACGAGTGTTCTTTTCTGACTGACTCCGGCGTGCAAGTCGAAATTTGGGACGGTCCTGGGAGCGCTCTTAAGCATTTAACTCCGCACGAATCTTGGGAAATATGTGTGAATCACGCGTTGTTTGCGCATTCGCGAGTGGGTTGACGCGGCGGTGTTGAGGCTCTCATGGATGCGCGATTGATGCCTCATCCGCCTGTTGCACTACGGGCGTGCCGCGCTGGCGCACGTATTTTTTGTGATGGCCCCCTACAAGTTGTCTAGGGTACTATGTCGGCTTGTCCCTTAAGAGCCAGCAAAAGTGTCTCAAGAAGTGTGACAGGGTTGCAGTCAAAGAGAGAGGCGACACAGGTGGCGATTCACAAATACAGAGAGATCGTTGAGAAACTTCAAGACGATATTTCGTCGGGAAAATACAAGCCGGGGCAGCGGCTGCCCAGTGAAGCAGAGCTAGTTCGTCGGTATCACGCCTCCAGAATGACGGTGTTTCGGGCGATGCATGAGTTGCAGACCCTGGGAGCTGTGACGCGCAGAGTCGGATCGGGGACCTTCGTTTCCTCGAACCTGAAGTCAGGAAGCTACGTCTTTGGGCTCCTGATTCCAGAGCTTGGACAAACTGAGATTTTCGAGGTGATCTGCAAAGGAATGATGGAGGCCCCCGAATCAGCTCATCACTCCCTACTGTGGGGCAATACCGCGTCCAGCGAAAACGAAAAGGAAGAGGTCGCAGAGCAGTTGTGCCGGCATTACATTGCGAGACGCGTCTCCGGGGTCTTCTTTGCACCACTCGAATTTACCGAGAGCCGGTTTGAGGCAAATCAGAGGATTGTGACTGCGTTGAATAAGGCGAATATTCCCGTCGTTCTTTTGGATCGGTGTATCGAGAGATATCCCCGACGGAGCAATTACGATCTGATTGGAATTGATAATCGCCGCACTGCATATGCAGCCGCCGAGCACCTTATGAATAGAGGAGCGAAGCGAATTGCATTTTTTGCCAGACCGGCATCGGCGCCTACCGTGGACGCTCGGATCGCGGGATATCGTGAAGCGACACAGGCGTTAGCGAAGCAGTCTGGCAGGGACATGGTGCATCTTGGAGATGCCTCGGACACCAAGTTTGTGAAGTCGATTCTGAAGCGAGACCGGCCGGACGCGTTCCTCTGCGCAAATGACCTGACCGCTGGAAACCTTATGCACACTCTTCTGTCTATCGGCATGAGAGTGCCGGACGACATTCGCATTGTTGGCATCGACGACGTGAAATATGCGCGTCTACTGCCGGTCCCACTCACAACTCAGCACCAGCCTTGCCGGGAAATTGGAAGGATGGCGTTGTCCGTTATGCTCGACCGAATCTCGAATCCGGGGTTGCCCCCGCGCGATGTACTCCTCGGGTGCCAACTCATCATTCGCCGTTCTTGCGGCACACATTCCAGCCAGCAATCCACTGAATGAATAGGCGTCGATTCTTCGAGATCCACTCTGCCAGGGGCAAAAGCCAACCGATCATACTCGTCGCGAGGTCGGCAAATAGCGTGCTTTCTGCAAAGCCCAGGAATGTTGTATAGGGAGCTTTGTGCGGATTGTACAGATCATCTTGAGAACATTCCTGCCCGCCAGGCTAATTGTCTACCAGGGAACCTTCGGGGCCGATCTCGAACTGTCGGGAAGACTCCAAGTACTTGCTGTTCAGGCAAAGAAAGCAGGCTCGGGCTGAGTTCGAAGGGTTGAGTCCGAGTGTCGAGCAAGACCGATATTCGAGTGAGCCAATTTTGGAGGGTGACGATGTCAGGAAATCAAGGCGCGTCAGGTCAGCAGAACGCTGTGCCACAACGATCAATGCTTCCAGGAGGCAGTATGTACGAGATTTCACAGACTCTTGCTTCAACCAAGAGTCAAAGGACACAACGAACGACGCGTTTCACCGGACGCAAATACTTAGCAAATTGCATTTGGATCGCATTTGTTGCGATCGGCTGCGCAATCTGTCCAGATGTTGTGAGAGCTCAAACAAGCTATGGGAGCGTTGTCGGAACAGTAACGGACACCGCTGGTGCGGTCATAGCGGGAGCTCACGTTCAATTGACGAACAAGGGGACGAACGCAGAGCAGGCGGCGGTTACTGGGACGGCTGGCACTTACACCTTCATCAACCTGAATCCCGGGGCATACAGCATTACAGTGACAAACCAGGGCTTCAAGTCCGCCACGAATAGTCAGGTCGCAGTCAGTATCGGCGGAGCAACCCGAGCCGACCTGACGCTGCAGGTTGGCGACGTATCCCAATCCGTCACCGTAACCGGGGCGAGTGCCGACATCCAAACCGATAGCGCAACGCTAGGCGGAGTGATCGAGGGACTGCAGGTGCAAGAGGCGCCCCTGAACGGGCGCAACGTGAATAATCTTCTCGATTTTGTTCCAGGTGTTATTCCGGGTGGCGGCACGGCGGGCAACACCGTGGCAAACGGCGGAACCGGCCAAGTGAGCGCGAATACGCAGGCAATCTCGTACGGAAACTATCAGATCGGTGGCGCGTTCAGCGGACAGAGCCTGTTCTTTATCGACGGCGTGGGCACCAACATTTCCGAGAACAACGTGAACACACTGGTCCCGACGCAGGATGTCGTCCAGGAGTTCCGGGTTTCGACAAGCGACGTCAGCGCGGAATTTGGCGGGTACGGCGGCGGCGTAGTTCAGATCTCCACCAAAGAGCGGCACCAATCAGTTTCATGGAAGTGCGTACGAGTATTTCCGGAACACTGTCCTTGATGCGAACGACTGGTTCTCCAACCATGCCGGTCTCGGAAAGGTGCCTCTCCACCAGAACCAATACGGGGCGAATCTTGGCGGCCCTGCGCTGAAGAATAAGCTCTTCTTCTTCTTCTCATGGGAGCATGAAGCCTTGAGTTCTGCCTCTCCGGCGAGTTATGTGATGCCGACGACGGCGGAATTGAGTGGAGACTTTTCGAGCGACCCGCAGATCATCTACGATCCAACCACGGGACAGCCGTTTCCTGGAAATAGCATCGCCGGCAAAATTGATCCGGCAGCTCTGAAGATTCTTCAACTCGAGACGCCCAACGAATCCAGGGTGAAGCAGGTTCCCTACACCAACAACACCTTTGCATCGGTGCCGGCAGTAGGCGTCCAAACGCAATACAACGCGCGAATCGACGCCAGCCTTGGGTAAAGATACTGTCTTCGCACGCTACACGTTCTGGAATCCGCACAATGTGTCCGTCGATCCTTTCGGCAACAAGACCGGAGCAGGGCCAACCGGCAACTATACGCAGGCAGCCGTCTTGGGAGACAACCACGTCTTCACCTCGACCTCGATTGCCGAATTGCGGTTGTCTTATCTGGAGAACTACAACTTCCAGGATCCGTTGAGCAATGGTTTCGACATGTCGTCGATCAACAGCAATTGGGGTGCTATCCCAGCGGCGGCCGGCCTTAAAGTCTTCTCTCTCCCGGCACTCAGCATTCAGGGATATAGCGTAGGACCGAACCTTTCGCAGTTGCATTGGAACAACAACGTTTGGGCCGTCAGCGGAAGTTTTACCAAGATTGTGGGAAAGCACACCATCAAGTCTGGCGGCAATTGGCGTCAGGTTCTGTGGGAAGCATATCCGGCCAGCGGCGGGCTTACGATATCCGCGCTCCCCGGTTTCACTGCGAACCCGAATCAACAACCCGGCGCAGCCGGCAACAGGCAATGCCCTGGCGTCATTCATGCTGGGCATTCCTGCAACCACGAGCACGACGACCACAACGACCACCCATGCTTTCCTTCACAACTACGGCCTGTTCGTAGAGGATACCTTTCAGGCGACGCCGAAGTTGACAGTGACCGCAGGACTACGTTGGGAACAGCCCGGCGCCTTCTCTGAGGAGCATGACATCGACGCGGTCTTCGTCCCCAATGCGCCTCTGACTCTCGGCGGCGTCAGTTCGTATGTCAACCCGGTTGGCGCTACCGTACAGCTCAAGGGCCAAGCTGCACTGTTGAATTCAACGCTCCATCCTTCGAGAAGAGAGGAGTCGCTTCACTGGAAGACATTCTCTCCGCGTCTTGGAGTTGCCTACCGCTTCGATTCCAATAGCGTCATCCGCGCTGGCTACGGCATTTCGTTCTTCCCGGCAGTTCTGGATCAGGACGGTCCGCAGCTCAGTTCGCTCACGCGTATCGGCCACAAGCAACCAGAACACGGTTGGCCAACCGCTAGGCGCTACCGTTGCGAACCCATTTCCCACCGGTATCAACACCGGCCCTTGGCCATTCCCAGGTAGGCGTGGATAACCTTCTGGGAAGCGGCATCTGGGGTCGCGGCCCCGACCAGCCGCTTGGCTACTCACAGCAATGGAATCTGGCGGTCGAGCGTACGCTCGGCGGCAGTTCCACGGCAAGTCTTGCTTACGCCGGTTCCAAAGGAACGCACCTGATCATCGCGTCGCCGTACACAGGTTCTGGTCTGCAACTCAATCAGATTCCCGACCAGTATCTTTCTTTGGGCAGTGATCTGTTGACTCCGGTTGCCAACCCGTTCTTCGGCGTGTTGCCTGCGGGATCTGTGCGGCGGCTCCACCATCACTCAAGGGCAGGCTCTTGATGCCTTACCCGCAATATCCTCTGGGCGTCATCCAGCAAGATGCCCGCATCGCCGCCTCCAATTACCACTCGCTCCAGGCAAGCTTCACCAAGCGTTTCAGCCACGCGGGTATGGTGCAGGCCGCTTATACCTGGGGCAAGCTGATCAGCGATACGGACAACACGAGCGCCTTCCTCGACGGGCAAGGAGGGACAGGTCTTGTTCAGGATCTCTATAACCTCAAAGCTGAGAAATCGGTCAGCCAACAGGATATCCGGCACAACCTGGTCGTGAACTATGGGCTCGATCTGCCTTTTGGACACGGTCAGATGCTACGCCTCCCACATCAATGGAGTGACAAACTCCATCGTTGGCGGGTGGCGCGTTAATGGAATTACGACGTCTAAGAAGTGGCGTTCCAATCGCCCTTACGGCGACTCCGAATACCCTCGCGCAAAACTTCGGAGGTGGTACTCCGGGGTTTGGTTTGGGTAGCGGCATCATCCGGCCAAATTACACGCCGGGATGTTCAAAGAGCGTTTCGGGCAATCGCACTGTCAGGCAGCTGCAAGTGGTTCAACACAAGCTGCTTCTCTGAACCCGGACCCTTTTCGTTCGGCAATGAACCGAGGGTTGACTCGGGCATGAGAGCTGCCGGAGTCGTGAACTTCGATTTCTCGGCCAACAAATCCTTCGATATAACTGAAAAGGCCAAGCTGAAGTTCAGCGGCGAGATATTCGACCTCTTCAACCATCCTCAATTCGCCGAGCCCGGTGTTGGTCTAGGGCCTTCTTTCGGCGTGGTGAACCATCAAAGCAGCCTTCCACGCACTGTACAGTTTGCTTTGAGATTTACCTACTGAAATCTAGTCATTCACCGTAGTCAACAGTGCGGCGTGCCAAACAAAGGTGCGCCGCACTCGCACACCGCCGAGGTCATCGAGCCTCGCGAACTCCAGATAGAGAGTGATGAGAACTCCAATGTCAATTCGAACACTCGTGCTGTTTGTTGCTTGCAGTGCTTTCGCAGTCACAGGCGGGGTGGGATTCACCCACGCGCAGGGTCAGCCCCAGTCCACCCCCCCGGGTGTCGTGGTTGAAGCGGATGGCACCGTGCAGGTTCCCGCCGTGTCGGTACCACTTTCGAGCTTCTTAAGTGCGGAGGCGAAAGCCTACGTGACTCAGCATCTTCACGACATGCAAAATCCCGAGCTCGTGAAGCAAGATGAGGGCGTGCCCCGTTTTATGAAGGGAATGCTCGCACGAGACCAGGAGCTGTTCGCAGTTGACAAGCAGGACACGCAGATTGGAGGTGTCCATGCCTATGTCTACACACCGAAATCCGGCATCTCCGAAGTAAACAAAGAACGCGTCTTGATTAACCTCCATGGCGGTGGTTTTTCCGGGTGCTGGCCGGCCTGCGCGGAGCTTGAGTCCATTCCGATTTCGGCCTTGATGCAAATCAAAGTCGTGACCGTTGACTATCGGGAGGGGCCTGAGCATAAGTTCCCGGCGGCGAGTGAAGACGTCGCGAGTGTCTACCGGGAGCTTCTTAAGACCTACTCCGCGCGGAGTATCGGTGTTTATGGCTGCTCAGCCGGCGGAATGCTTACGGCGATGTCCGTGGCATGGTTCCAAACGCACCAGCTTCCGTCCCCGGGGGCTGTCGGCATCTACTGCGCCTCTGCCGGCAGTTTCGGAGGCGACGCGACGTACATCGCGTTTCCGTTTGGGGAAGGGCGCGTGCCCATGTCGCGGCCACCAGGTACGTCACAGCTTGGGTACTTCAGCACAGCCGATCCGAAGGACCCCATGGTTTCGCCGATCAATTCACCTGACGTACTCGCCAAGTTTCCGCCAACGTTGCTGATCACGGGTACCCGCGATTTTGCCATGAGCGGGACCATAAACACCGACACACAGTTGACAAAACAGGGAGTCCGCTCCGAATTACATGTGTGGGAAGGCCTGTTCCACGGCTTTTTCTACAACGCAGACGTGCCGGAATCGAGGGATGCGTTCAACGTGATGATCAAGTTCTTCGATCGGAATTTGCGCTGAAGTTGGGTCGCTTGCGAAGCGGGCCTAAGGACTCCATCTGCATCCCGGCCGACACGTTGGGACGAAATCGTGTCGGCTCCGGGGACTCGGAGTTTCACTACCAAGGATGCAGCACGCCTTTCATACGAATGTGAGAACAACAATGCCAGGAACAAAACCGAGAGCGGCTGCCAGTCTCTTTCTATTGCTTGCGATGGGCTTGTCCGCACCTTGTGAAGACACGAGCCACCAAAAATGGGTGAGTGCCTGGAGCACATCGGTCCATACGCCGTTGCCGTTTCCGGGCCTTCCACCGACACCTACCTTCGAAAATCAAACCATCCGCATGGTTGTGCGTCCGACCATCGGCGGCGACCGGCTTCGCATTCGCCTTTCCAACGCTTATGGATTGTCGGCTCTCGAAATCGGCGCAGCGCACGTGGCATTGACCGATCACGGTTCACTCATCGTGGCCGGAACGGATCACGCACTTACATTCAACGGCCAGCCCAGCGTTAAAGTTCCCATCGGCGCGCCCATCTTGAGTGATCCTGTGGACATGAAGATTCCTCCCTTCGCTGAAGTGTCGGTGAGTCTTTATCTGCCGCACAGCACGCCTGCGACCACCACCCACTTTTGGGCGCAGCATGAGTCCTACGTCTCCGCTGCCGGCGACTTCTCCGCGAAGACTGATATCTCAGAGCCGACTACGAAGTTGTCTTGGTACTGGCTGTCGGATCTCGAGGTCTGGACTGCAGATCGTACCGGGGCGGTCGTGACCTTGGGAGACTCGATCACGGATGGAGTCGGAGCCAGGCAGGGAAGTTACGGCGACTGGCCAGACCTACTCGCCAAGAGACTCCAGGCTAAGAGCGGAACGTCAAGTCTTGCAGTTCTCAATGAGGGCATCGGCGGGAATCGCATCCTCTACGACGGCGCTGGAATCAATGCGCTTGCTCGTTTCGATCGAGATGTTCTGGCCCAGCCCGGGGTCCGCGATCTTATTGTGCTTGAGGGCATCAACGATATTGGGTGGCCCCACATGAAACCCCGGACAGCGAAAGACGGAACCATGTCGAAAGAAGGGCCCTTCGCAGCCCAGGGCGTAACCGCAGACGACCTGATCGGAGGCCTGCGGCAGATCGTCGAGCGAGCTCATGAGCATCACATCAAGGTCTTTGCAGCAACGTTGACTCCCTACGAGGGTGCGGACTACTTCAGCCAGGATGGCGAAGCAGTCCGCCAGGCCGTGAATCAATGGATCCGCACGAGCGGAGCCTTTGATGGGGTGGTCGACTTTGACGCAGCAGTTCGCGATCCCGCCCACCCCTCGCAATTCCGCCAGGACTATCAGTCCGGCGACCACCTTCACCCAAGTGCGGCCGGCTACAACGCAATGGCCGGGGCCATTGACGTGACATCTCTTCAGGGTTCCGTGCGGTAGAGGTTCACTAGGGAAACTTTGCGCTTGGGTTTCGAAGTCGATACGAAAGGTTGCAGGAAGGATCGTGCCACATGAGGGTAAGCAGATGGTTGGTCACGATAGTTCTGGCTTGTGGGGTATGCAGCGGGCAAGTGAATCGCTCCAGTCCGGCACCGACAAATATACCCGGCTCTGAATACCCAAGGCTCAATGCAGATCGGAGTGCCACCTTCCGGATCCAGGCTGAACATGCTCAGAAAGTTCAGCTATTCATGGAGCTTGGTCAGTCTATATACGATATGACCCGCGCACCGGACGGGCTCTGGGAAGTTACGACGGCACCGCTTCTGCCGGGGTTTCACTACTATGCTATTTCCGTCGATGGGTTCGTTTCGAATGACCCTGGAAGCAGAGTCTTCTTCGCAGCCAGGAAAGAAGTAAGCGGGCTTGAAGTTCCCGCACCTGATTCCGAGTTCCTCGAGATCAAGGCGGTCCCGCATGGCGCGGTACGCTCAGAATGGTACCGCTCGAGCAAGACCGGCGAAACGAGAAGGATCTTTGTCTACACACCGCCCGGATATGAGCACTCTACTGCACGCTTTCCGGTTCTCTATCTTCAGCACGGTTTCGGCGAAGATGAGGCAGGGTGGAGCGACCAGGGGCGCGAGAACTTCATTCTCGACAACCTGATTGCCGCACACCAAGCCAGGCCCATGATCATCGTGAACGCCAACGGAATGGCCGGTGTTGCATCCCCACTGCCTCCTTCGCCACATCAGGACACAAAAGGTCAGGCCTCGTCGAATGCGGTCGCCCGCTTCTTTATGGACCAAAGATACGCACAGTTCGACGACATTGTTGTGAACGAACTGATCCCATTCATCGATGCAAATTACCGCACGGTTCCCGATCGCGATCACCGGGCGCTGGCGGGCCTTTCGATGGGCGGCGCACAGGCGCTCCGCCTCGGTCTGAGTCACCTGGATGCATTCGCCTATCTGGGCGCCTTCAGCCCGGCAATTGAGATTAAAGATACCAAGACTGACTACGACGGAATCCTCGCAGATCCTGACCGGCTCAATCATCAACTGCGTCTTCTCTGGATCGGAATCGGTCGCGACGATTTCTTGTACATCCCTGTGAAGGAATCTCATGACGCATTGACGCGTGCAGGAATTAAGCATGAATGGATCGAGAGCTCCGGGGCCCACGTATGGACCGTATGGCGAAAATATCTGGCAGATTTTGCTCCGAGGCTCTTCCAATGATGAAACCGGCCCTCATGGTTGGATTGGGCGAAGTCTTATGGGATCTGTTGCCTTCAGGCAAGATCATGGGAGGAGCTCCGGCGAACTTCGCCTACATGGCGAATGCGCTGGGAGATCGAGGTGTGATCGCCAGCCGAATTGGGTCGGACCCTCTGGGCGAGGAAGCTTACGCGGCCATGGCGGAATTTGGATTGAACACCCAATACCTCCAGCGCGATCAGTCGCATGAAACCGGATTCGCGAAGGTTGCGATCGACGAAGCCGGTCAACCCCAATTCACGATCAAGGAACACGCGTCGTGGGACTTTCTTGAGTGGACACCAGAATGGGAGGAGCTTGCGCCTCGGGCTGATGTCGTCTGTTTTGGCTCCCTTGCGCAACGCTCGCCCGTGTCGGCTGATACAGTGGAGCGCTTTCTGCGGAATTCCCGTTCGGACGCAATTCGCATCTTTGATGTGAACTTGCGCCAGTCGTATTACACGAGCGAGGTGCTCAAGCGATCCCTGTATTACGCCAATGTCGTAAAGCTTACTGACCAGGAACTTGTCCGCGTCATGGCATTGACTGGACTGGAAGCCAGCGGAGATGAGCAACGCGCCAGACGCCTGCTCGATGAGTTCGACCTGAGGCTGGTCTGTGTCACGCGCGGATCTCGTGGGAGTGTGCTCGTCTCTCGGGAGGAGACCGTTGTGCATCCAGGATTCACGGTGCGGGTTGTGGATGCAGTGGGAGCCGGCGACGCGTTTGCGGCGTGCCTGGCGCATCATCTGGTTAGAGGCCGATCGCTCGCGGAAATTAATGAGTTCGCAAATCGCCTTGCTTCTTGGGTGGCGACACAGGTTGGAGCCACTCCTCCACTTGATAGCCTGGACGTAAAAAGCATGATTACCGGAATCGGGAGAGAAAATGGGACGGCATAGATGCCTAGATCCGCCGGGAAGAGGACCGGGAATTGTTCGGGTAGCTTCTCCCGCATGTTGCGAAAAGGATATCCCGCATTGTCTTTGTTCAATCGTGGCGGAGCGCGCGCGATTTCCTTAACTCGCTTCTCACTTTGCCGGGAAGCGCTGGCTTGAGGCACGAATCACAACGCGCGGGGTGATCAGTTCAGATTTCGGTCGCAGAGGGTCTTTCTTTCGCGCGATCTTCAGCGCAAGATCTGCAGCGGACTTTCCGATGCTTTCGCTTCCTTGATCGACCGAAGACAGAGGAACACGCAGGAAGTCGGAGTAAGAGAGATTGCCGCATCCCACGACCGCGACATCTTGAGGAATGCGTAGGCCGGCATCGAGGATTGCGCGCATCGCGCCGAGAGCCGAAGGATCGTTAAAGCAGAAGACGCCGTCCGGCAGCGGTTCCGTCGCGAGCAGTTTCCTGGCTGCCTCGTAGCCGCCATTTTCACCGCGATGGTCCCCGGAGGTTCCGAGAGAAACGATGTGTCCAGGCAAGGGGGTCAGTTGTAGGACGCCAGAACCCGTCTGTAGCCTTCGAGTCGGCCAATCGCAGTGCTGACTTCGGGACCACGGATATGCGCAATTCGTCGGCATCCCTGCTCAATGAGGTGCGACGTCGCTAAGGCGCCAACCGCTTCGTCGTCGACGCCAACAAAATTCGCATCCAGTCCCTGGAAACGCCGATCAATCAGAATGTAAGGGGTCTTGTGCTCTTCGATCATGCGGAAGCAGTCCACCGACCATTGCGCAGATGCAATCAAAATGACGTCGACGCGTCTTGCCAGCAACTGCTTGATCTCCTGCACCTCAAGATCCGGATCTTCGTCTGAAGATGAGATCAGCAAACTGTACCCGTGCTTTCGTGTGTCAGCCGATATCACTTTGGCAATTTCGGCGAAGAAAGGATGCAACAGATCGGGAACGACGAGGCCGAGGGTCCAGGTTCGGCCGGTGACGAGAGAGCGCGCGGCGAAATTTGGCTGATAGTTGAGCTCCCGCATCCGTTTCAGGACGCGTCGGCGCGTTTCAGCCGCGATGTCCGGGTGATCCCGCAGAACCTTCGAAATCGTGACAATGGACAGACCGAGATCGTTGGCGATGTCTTTCAAGCGGGTTGCCATAATACGAATTTACCCTATTTCTCGCCTCTCGATGTCGATGACTAAAGCGATTACCAATGCCCGAGGGGAGGCCACCTTCAAGAGGTAAATCGCTCAATTTGAATATGATTTTCTCGTCGATGATCCTTGACAGGGCGATGTTTCGATCACTACGGTATTATCGTTTCAGTTATCGTTTACTCTATGGTCGTCTGGAGGACGAAGGTCGATGCAACCTCAGCCTCAAACAGCCCCTGCACATTGAGACCGTTGATCCGAATCGACTTCGCTTTCGAACATTAAAGACAGGTGTTCGGATGCCCTCAATCGGTTTGGGGACTTTTGGCTCGGATCATGTTTCCCATGATGCCGTAGCCGAAGCAGTGAAGTATGCCGCATCGATCGGTTATCGGCACTTCGACTGCGCTTCAGTGTATGGCAACGAAGAACGAATCGGCGAGGTCTTCAGACAGCTCTTTCAAGGCTGGCCTTCGTCGCGACGAAGTTTGGATCACCTCGAAGCTCTGGAACGACAAGCACGGCGAAAACGATGTGATTCCTTCGTGCGAGAAGTCGCTGAAGGATCTGCAGCTCGAGTATCTCGATCTCTACCTGGTTCATTGGCCTTTTCCCAATCACCATCCGCCGGGCTGCGACGTCAATGCACGCAATCCGCATGCGGTGCCTTACATCCATGAGAACTACATGCGGACTTGGCGCAAGATGGAGGAGCTAGTCGATCGAGGGCTGGTTCGCCACATTGGCACCTCGAATATGACCATCCCCAAGATGAAGCTGCTGCTGCGCGATGCGCGGATCAAGCCCGCTGCAAACGAGATGGAACTTCATCCGCACTTTCAGCAACCGGAGTTCTTTCAGTATTTGCGTTGACAACGGAATCCAGCCCATCGGCTATTCGCCGATCGGATCTCCGGCACGCCCGGAACGCGATCGAACGCCGGAGGACACATCGCCGACAGAAGATCCCGCGATTCGCAGCGATTGCACAGCGGCTTGGCATTCATCCCGCCGTCGTATGCATCAAGTGGGCTGTTCAGCGTGGACAGGTTCCGATCCCTTTTTCGACGAACCCGAAAAACATGTTGAGCAATCTGCTGGGCGTGGTTGGCGAACCACTCAGCCAGAAGGACATGGAGACAATCGCCAAGCTGGACCGCAACTGTCGCCTGATTAAAGGACAGGTTTTCCTGTGGAAGGACAATCAGTCCTGGGAAGATCTGTGGGACGTCAAGGGTGTCATTACTCCCGCGTAGCCGCGGCCGAGAAGGCGAGCCTACTCCTGAACGCTTCGCCTTCCCGGAATTTTGTAGGCTCGCCCATTCGGAGTCTGTCAGGTAGCGGCGAAAGAGACCTGCGGAACAGGACGCAGGAGGAGATCGGCTAGATGTCAAAGACCATGAAGGCGGCTTTTCTTCCAGGAAACAGCACCGTCGAGTTGAGGACTGTTCCGGTACCGGAACCAGGCCACGGTGAAGTTCTGATCGAAGTCAAAGCCTCAACGATCTGCGGCTCGGATATCCGCGCCATCTACCACGAGCACCTCGGCAAGGGACCGGAAGGGTATCAGGGTGTGATTGCCGGGCACGAGCCGTGCGGTCAGATCGTCGAGACCGGTCCGGGTTGTCGCCGATTCAAAGCCGGCGACCGGGTGATCGTCTATCACATCTCGGGCTGCGGCGTTTGTAACGACTGCCGTCGCGGATACATGATCTCCTGCACCAGCACGGAGTATCGGCGTGCCTACGGCTGGCAGCGCGACGGCGGGATGGCCGAATTCCTGCTCGCTGAGGAAAAGGATCTGATCTTTCTTCCCGATTCGCTCACATACCTTGACGGCGCCCAGGTCGCCTGCGGATTTGGCACGGTCTACGAAGCTCTCCAGAAAGTCGGGATCAGCGGAAATGATGCGGTGCTCATCACCGGGCTTGGCCCGGTTGGCCTCGCGGCTGGTGCGCTTTGCCGCAAGATGGGTGCGGAGATGATCATCGGCATCGATATCTCAGCCGAACGAAGGGACCTCGCCCTGCAGCTAGGCCTCTGCGATTCGGTGCTGACCGCCGGACCGGAAAAAGTGAATCAAGTGCGTGAACTGACCGGGGGGTACGGCGTCGAACGGGCGGTCGACTGTTCTGGAAACGCAGAGGCCCGCGCCACGGCCATCCGAGCCACTCGCAAATGGGGAAAGATGGTGATGGTCGGCGAAGGGGGCACAGTCTCGTTTAATCCATCCCCCGACATCATTCACGACCAGAAAACAATCTATGGATCATGGGTGACTTCGACCTGGCTGATGGAAGAACTGGTGGAGCGGCTAGTGCGGTGGAACCTGCACCCTGAAGATATCGTCACGCACCGATTCTCACTGGAGAAGGCAGGCGAAGCGTATCAGTTGATGGCCTCGGGACGTTGCGGCAAGGTCGCAGTTTGCCCGGCAGGGGAGTGAAGGATGCACCTATCTCCTAACGTCGGCAGTCCCGCACAATCCGGATCGGAGAGCCTGGTCCCGCGTCAAGGCAAGCTCGCTTTCTTTCTTGTGACCGGATTATTTTTTCTCTGGGCGATCCCCAACAACCTCAACGACGTCCTGATTCGCCAGTTCATGAAGTCGTTCGAGATTACTCGCCTGCAAGCGGGCCTCGTCCAATCGGCTTTCTATCTTGGATACTTCGTCTTCTCCATTCCCGCGGCACTCGTCATGCGCCGTTTCGGCTATAAAGCCGGCCTTGTAACGGGACTCCTCCTTTACGCCAGCGGCACTTTCCTGTTTCTCCCCGCCGCGTCTGCGCAGAGCTATCCTCTCTTTCTGATGGCGCTCTTTGTCATCGCCAGTGGTCTCGGTTTTCTCGAGACGGGAGCCAATCCTCTCATCGCGCAGCTTGGCACCCCGGGGACTTCCGTGCGCAGGCTCAATTTCTCTCAGGCATTCAATCCCATCGGATCGATCTGCGGAGCGATGGTCGGCACCCTGTTTATCTTTTCAGGCGTCGAGCCCGGCCTGCGCGAGATTGCGCAAATGAAAGCGCAAGGCGCGTATAACGCATACCTGCAGCATGAAACCGCGCGGGTGCTCGCGCCCTACATGGTGCTCGGCGTCGTGGTCCTCATCTGGGCGTTCCTTATTCTCAGGACGAAATTCCCTGAGGTTGCCGGTGGACAATCCCCGTCTCTGACAACACGAGATGGTGGATACATCCGTCTGTTGCGTTATCCCAGCTTCTTTTTTGCGGTGGCCGCCCAATTCTGTTATGTGGGCGCCCAGGTGGGCACGTGGAGTTACTTCATTCAATACGCGCAGGACTACACGCACGTCTCTGAGAAAACTGCGGGGTATCTTTTGACCACGACACTAGTGGCTTTTGCAGTGGGGAGATTTGCTTCAAGCCACTGGATGAAACGGATACGTCCGGCGAAGATGCTGGGGTTTTTCGCGCTGGTCAATATCCTTTTGCTCGGGATAGGCATGACTTTCGCGGGGTGGGTTGGGCTGATTGCGATTCTTATGACTAGCTTTTTCATGTCCCTGATGTTTCCGACCATCTTCGCGCTCGGCATCAAGGATCTGGGCCCGCATACCAAAGAAGGAGCGTCGATCATCGTCATGTCCATCATCGGGGGAGCAGTTTTTACACCACTCATGGGAATTGCATTCCAGTTGAGCAAGAGCATGGCGCTCAGCATGTGTGTTCCCCTAATCTGCTATGCGGTTGTGGCGGGCTATGCGTTTTGGGGATCGCAAGTTCCCCCATCTCGAAAACTCGCCGAAGGGCGATCCAGCGAGGTTCCGTGTGATTGATAAGAATTCTGAGAAGGCCGCTCCGTGGGATTCAACCCTCAAGCGCCTGCTCCCCTTGTGGGGCCATCGCAACTGGATCGTCGTTGCTGATGCGGCGTATCCTGCCCAGTCGAACCCTGGCATTGAGACGATCGCGACTGGAGCGGATCATCTGCTCCTATTGCAGACGACGCTGAACGCAGTCCGCAGCATCAAACACGTACGAGCTAACATCTACCTGGATCTTGAAAGCAAGTTTGTCGCCGAGCAAGATGCGCCGGGGATCACGAGCTATCGGCAGAAATTAGGGCGCCTTCTTGCCCGCCAAGAGAGCCGCGCGCTTCCGCACGAGCAGATCATCGCGAAGCTCGATGAGAGCGGCAATCTCTTTCGCGTTCTGATTCTCAAATCGACCCTTGCGATCCCTTATACCTCAGTGTTTCTGGAACTGGATTGTGGGTATTGGAGCCGAGAGGCGGAGGAGCGTTTGAGGCTGTCGATGGGGAGACGCAATGGATCACCGCGATAACGCGAAGACTCCAAGAAAGAACTTCAGAGGAGTGAGTGACGGCGTCCGAGCGAAGCCCTGCCCTCTCCAATTTTCAACTTCTTTAAAACACGAGGTTAGTTCCAAATGACATGTTTCCTATTGAAGAAAGAGACAACGCTAACTCAACGGCCTGCGAGATTTGTTCTTGCGATGACCGTCTCTGGCTTTGCTGATAAGCTCCTCGACGCGGGTGACTGCGCAGTGTGCTGGTGAGGGAGGGAACAGCTTAGGGTTCGACATGGCGCCTGAGACCAGTCAGCGAGTGGTGGAGGATGCAGTCAAGCAGATCCAGACGCCGATGGCTCCCGGACCGGTGAAACCGACGTGGGATTCGTTGAGGGAGAACTACACGGTTCCAAGCTTGGTTCAGAGGGGCGAAATTCGGTATCTTCATGCACTTTGGCATTTTCTCGGTGCCGGCGCATGGCAACGAGTGGTACGAGAAGTTTCTGTATGCGGGCGGAAACGACAGTGTCTTGAAGGTGCTCGGCGGCAACGATATGGCGCTCGACGCCAATACCGGTCCCAACAGCACGCGTGCCTGGCACACGGAGCACTTCGGGCCGCCCGACCAATTCGGCTACAAGGATTTCATCCCCATGTTCAAGGCGGAGCATTTCGACGCCGATGCCTGGGCGGCGTTGTTCAAGAAGGCAGGCGCGCGCTACGTCATGCCCGGGGCGCAGCATCATGAGAACTTTGCCATGTGGGACAGCAAGGTGACGCCCTTCAACTCGATGCAGATGGGGCCAAAGCGCGACATCATCGGCGAACTTGCGGTGGCGGTGCGAAAGCAGGGGATGAAGCTGGGAGTGGCGAATCACGGGATCGAGAATTTCGAATTCATTAACCCGCCCCTCGAATTGGCCGAGAAAATGAAGGCAGAGAAGGCCGATCTCTATGACCCGAAGTGGGCGGATTTTTACAATTACGCGGACCGCAGCAATGCGGCCATGAAGCGCTTCCTGGTGAACTGGTATGAGCGCAATGTTGAACTGATCGACAAGTACCAGCCGGATCTCATCTACTTCGATAACGGCGTGGATCAACGGCACATTGATCCGTTGAAACTGCAGATCGCTGCGTATTACTACAACCGGGCCAAGAGCTGGGGCAAAGAGGTTTCGTTCACCACCAAGAAGGCGGCATTTGCTCCTTCGGGCACAAATACAAAAACCATCGCGTCGATCGTGGACTTTGAAGGCGGCGCCGCCGGACGGCATTCGCGGCGGCTCGTGGGTGGTGGACAGGCCAATCGGAACGAGAAGCTGGGGATATGTCGACGGGCTGAAGGCTAATTCGCCCGAGACCGTGATTGGATGGCTGGTGGATACTGTGAGCAAGAACGGTACGCTGCTGCTCAATGTTTCGCCCAAGGCGGATGGAACGATTCCGCAGGATCAGCAGGATACGCTTCTCGCCGTCGGCAAATGGCTGGAGACTAATGGCGAGGCGATCTACGATACACACTCCTGGACGAAGTTCGAGGAGAAGGGCAAAGACCAGATCTACTTCACCGTGAAGGGGCAGGATCTCTACGCGATCGTGATGGGCAAGAGCTGCCGGAGCGGAGGTCGCGATCAGCTCATTGCCACAGGGTGGGCCGGCTGGTTCGGTGCGTTCTGTGACAATGCTCGGCGGCGGGGCTCTGCGCTACAAACAGGATGCTGCCGGGCTCACAGTGACGCTGCCTGACTCCAGCGGAACGCAAGGAGGCCTTTGTCCTGAAAATCACAGGACTGAAGACGAATCCGGATACGAATACGGATTCCGGCAATCCCTTCTTGGCATGTAAGCAAGCGCAATAGGCCACGGGAACCGCCGCTATGCTGGAACCTTCTCACCCTGAAAGTTGATCTTGTATGAGAGCAAAACAAATCGATACTGGCGAGATCTCATAGCATAGGAGCGGCACAGGACTTGTTTCTTCAGGCTGCACCGCTCTGGTTCGATATTCCACAGGAGGCTCTCGATGGTCCATCATTCGCGTCGTTCATTTCTAAAAGCTGGGGCAGGCGCAGCCGGTTGTTGCCTTGTCGGGCCATCCGCTCTCGCGAGCGCTCTATCCGCTGAGACTCACGAGCTGGTCTCCGACAAGCTCGCCCCCTTCCCACTCGCCTCAGTGCGGCTGGGTCCTGGAGTATTCAAGGAACAGGAAGAGATCAATGCGCGCTATCTGGATTCTCTTGCCGTCGATCGTCTCCTTTATAGCTTTCACACGACTGCCGGAATCTCCACGAGCGCGACACCGTACAAAGGCTGGGAGGATCCCACCTGCGAGCTGCGGGGACACTTCAACGGCGGACACTTTCTGTCGGCGGTTGCCCTGGCTTCGGCAGCCTCCGGCAATACGGATTTGAAGGCGCGCGGCGACGAAGTGGTTGCCGGCTTGATCCAGTGCCAGAAGAAGATCGGAACAGGTTATTTGAGCGCTTACCCGACGGATCTGTTCGAGCATCTGGCGCAAGGGAAGCGGGTGTGGGCGCCCTTTTACACCTACCACAAGATCATGGCCGGGCTGCTCGATATGTATGTCCTGACTGGGAACACTGATGCTCTGGATGCTGCTGAAGGCATGGCCCGCTGGGCAGGTGAATTTTTCTGGCCGATCGGCGCCGAGCAGCGCCAACGTATGCTCCGTGAAGAATACGGAGGTATGAATGAGGTTCTCGTCAACTTGGCAGCAGTGACCAAGAAAGATCGATATATCGAGACCGCCCACTTATTCGAGCAGCCGGGCTTTCTCGATCCGCTCGCTGCGCGTCGCGATGAATTGCAGGGGCTGCATGCGAACACGCATGTGCCGAAGATTATCGGCGCCGCCCGCATGTACGAAGTAACAGGGGACCGCCGCTACCGGCAAATCGCCGAGTACTTCCTTGACGAAGTTCTCACTGCCCGCACCTACGTCATCGGAAATACAAGTGCGGAGGAATTCTGGCGGACACCGCCCGGACAACTCCAAGGCACTCTGCAATGGAAGAATGCGGAGTGTTGTGTCGCCTACAACCTGATGAAGCTCGAGCGCCTTGTCTTCGGCTGGACGGGCGATGCGCGCTGGATGGATGCATACGAGCGGGCGTTGTTTAACTGCAGGCTGGGCACGCAGAATGCACAAGGACTCAAGCAGTACTTTGTCCCCCTTGCCGCTGGCTACTGGCGCGCCTATCACACGCCGGAGGAATCCTTCTGGTGCTGCACCGGTACCGGTGTCGAGGAATTCGCCAAGTTCGCTGACACGATCTATTTCCATCGTGGCAGTGACGTCTATGTGAATCAGTTCCTCGCCTCTGCACTTGACTGGAAAGAAGAGGGCCTGGCGATTGAACAGGTCACGAAATTCCCGCTTGAGCAAGGCACGACGCTCAAGATTAAATCCACACGTCCGACGGCACGCACGATTCACGTTCGGATTCCAAGCTGGACTCGAGACGGCGTTGAGATCAAGATCAACGGACGCGTCCTCGAAGCGGTTGCCGATCCGGGATCGTATCTGGCGATCCGCAGAGTGTGGCAGGATGGCGATACGATTGGTATCCACCTGCCGATGCAGCTGTGGACCGAGTCGCTCGCCGGCGACAATTCGATATGTGCCCCGCTGTATGGCCCCTTGGCTCTGGCCGCAGATCTCGGGCCTGGCCCAACGGACCAGGCGGCACGCTTTTTGCACGAGCCGTTTCCCACGGTGATCCCCCCCGCCGATTCGTTGCCGAAAGTTGCCGCGCAGGCAGACACCAAGACCAGCCAGTGGATACATGTTGATTCAGCTTCAGAGCTGCGCTTTTCTGTCGCCGCCGAAAATGCGAAGCTGAACCTCGCGCCCCTCTATCAGATCGGCGATCAACGCTACTCTGTGTACTGGCAATTGCAGAACCAGAAGGACCAGAAGGCGTAGGCGCATCCCCGACTGGTTCTTCTTTCGACCGGTTCGCCCTGCGTAGAGAACGGACGCGGCTTTTGACTCTCAGGACTCCTGGCAACAAGCCGGTATTCCGTCGCGTCGGATTGGTGCGCCGATCCTGCAGGAGCGGGCCAGCCGCGCGATACTGCTCCGCACTTTGCCCGCTCCCGCAGTGTTGTCCTATTGCACGAGGGCATTCGCAGCGTTTGCTGCCAGAATCCAATCACTGGCCACGTTGATCACGTACTCATCTTCAAACCAGAGGAAGCCGAAGTCATCGATGCACTCCGGAAAGTCCGGCTGGATGATGATGTATCCGGGAATGACGCCGCCGGGAATGAAGGTATTGTCGGCGCGGTTGTTGCCGTAGGCCTTCATCTTGGAAACAGTTCCAACCGCCGACACATACGATGTGCTCGAGACTGGATGCGTGCCAAGCAAGTAGTTGGCGGCGCGCAGCGTGTATTCCGGACCGATGATCTGCGGGAATGCCTTGTGAAGGAAATACATCTGTACACCGAGCTGGGCCACTGCCGACGAACCGCCCCAGCTGCGCAGGCTGGGTGGGACGCCGAAGGGCGTCTGTGCCAGCTGCTGGTCAAGTTCGATTTTGTAGGCCCGCACCGCTTCTTCAAGCTGCTGCTTGAACGCTGCGTCCATGTAGGGCAGCGCGCGCACCGCTTGCCAACCACCGAAGCCGAAGTGCTGACGTACGGTAGGAAACAGCTCGACGACACGCTTTTTGTAGGCCTCGCCTCCGTTGGTCGCGACCATCAACTCGAGCGCTGCACGCCACTCGCCTAAGGCGGCCATGCCCGGAGGTCCAAAGGACGGACCCTGCATCTGCGTCGGATGCGCGTGCTCGTCTTCCCAGAGCTTCACCGCCGTCTCGAGGCACTGCTTGGCGAGCGGGTCGTCCCAGCCTTTCAGCACTTCAGACGCCGATGCCAGAGAGGTGGCGGCGCCGTATTGCAGGAAAGGCATTTTTGTAGTGAAGGCCCAGCGGTCATCCGGTTTGCCGGAGTAGAGCGCGCTGATCTCGTTGGGGCCAAGTTTGTCTGAGTAGATGCGTCCGTCGGTGTTCGATGCGGCGTCCCCCAGGTGCGTGTACTGCCGCAGCGTGGGCTCAATGATTCCCAGGATCGGATGCCCGAATGCGTTGACCTGGGCGAGCACCTGGAGCACCCCGTGCTTCACCTGTTGGACCGCGTCTGGAATTCCATCCGGGCGATGCATCTCGACCGTCCGGGCAGTCTCATCTACGGTGAGCTGGTCCCACTTCAAGTCGAACTCCTGATAAGCGAGCGAGAGATTCTGAATCACCGCATACTGGCTGGGCGCGATGTTGTCGTAGTCTCCGGCGTCAAACCAACCGCCCACGTTGACCCCATCAATGTGCTCGCCTGGTTTGAAGGGCGAGTCGAGGTTCGGGCCCATGCGGTAGCCGTCGAAGTGATCGATGTTCGGCGGTGCCTGACGCGCATCGTCCAGATGCGAAACGCCGTGCCACAGCCGGTAGCCCTCGCGGACTGAAACGTGATCCATCTCCACCGCGAGGAATCCATCCAAGCTGTTCTGCCACGTGCGGCTGTACACGTCTTTTGCGATGGGGAAGAGATCGGTGCGCTGGCCCGCATACTCGATTACATAGAGGCCTGGGTCTTTGACGGATGAAAAATCGAACTTCGCATAGGTATAGCGCAGCCAAGGTGCGGACGCGGAGAGGGGTCCTTCGAAGACCTGCTTGTAGGAGCCGTCTTCGTCCAGGCGCAGTACCCTCGCGGTCATTGGAGCATCGAACTTCCGATCCATCTCGATGACTGCGACCTTTGGAAAGGCGGGGGGATAGCCGACCTGGCTGTGCGCGATCATCGGTGGCCGCGTCCAGTTGGGGATATTGATCGGGCGAATATGCCAGACCAGGGCGCCCGCGGTCTTCCCGCTGGGGATCAGGCTGCGCAGGACAAACCAGCCATTCTGCGCGCGATCGCGTCCGTCAAAGAGAGATACGGGAGCGGTCTCTGAAGCGATGTTGATGCGAAAGAGCGGATCTTCCGGTGCGAGTGTAATGCTGTTTCCGCTGACCAGTGGCAGGGGCTGTGCGTAGCCCTTGTCGCGATCCCACTCCTCCTGGTATGGCAGCTTTTTCGGATCGTCGGTGGGCGGCAGCACTTTCTGCATCGGGTCCTGCGGAGTACGTGGGATCATGCCGAATGCCTTATCGTCGACCGCGTAGCTTTTTCCCATATAGATCGAGGGCAGGAACTCGAGATTGAAGCCCGCGCGGCCCGCTAGCTTTTCCGGCAGCGGATTGTCGAGGTTCACGCTCACGCGCACCCCGCCTGGCTCGGCGGTCACTTCCAGCGTGTAGTCCATCTTATAGGTGGGAAAGGAGAGATCCGCTGTCAGTCGGTTGTGGTCCTTGTCGGCCTGATGGCCCTTCAGCTTGGCCACCAGGTCCCACTGTTCCGGAGTCGGCATCAGATGCACATCCCCATTGGTGGCGATGCGCTGGCCATGGAGGACAATCTGCATGGCTGCGTTCTTCTCGTCCACAAAGATGGGGTGATAGGTGCTCTGATACAGGATCACGCTAAAGCCGTTGGCATCCAGATAGCCGTTATCGGTCACCTGCATCTGGAGATCTGAGCCGAAAGCGGGAAGAGCAATCAGCGCGGCAGCGAAGAGAATGGCCTTTGTTCGTACGAACCTTGAATTAGTGCGCATTGTGTCGGTATCCGATCTCTTTTAAAAGTTTAGTCCGGCGGTCGCATGCAATGCGGTTGGAAGCATGAATGCCGGAACAGGTTCTTCGATCTTGGCTTCGGCGTGATCGCCGATATGTGACAGCAAGGAGGGCGCCTATCGGCTTCGCTACTGATTTACCTCCAACTCAAACACGCTAATGCTGCTCGCAGGCACCGTCAAACTGGCTGGCGCCCGGGGCAGCATCGACTCCGCGATTGTCGCTGGCGGGCCAAAACCGAACGGGCTTTGCACAGGCGTCACTGCCGTGCCAGCCGGTGCGGTCAACTGCCACAGACGCGCCGAACCCCGCGCCTCAATGCCGACCAGTTGGAGTTGGCAATCCTGTGCCGATTCTGTTGGGTTCACCACCGAGATCACCAGCTTCTTGCGATCCGCACTGAGCGCCGCAAACACATCGAGCGGGTAGGTCGGACTTCCCGAGGGCCTTGCACCCTTGTCAACGGCGACCGTCCCCTTAATGTCGCGCTGTGGAGAACTTCCGCCCACGGTCACTGGCAGGGCGCCTGCGAAGTGGTCGTGCAGTACCTTCATCACTAATCCGTCCAGGCGCAGCCCGATCGGGTCGCCATAAGCGTCGACCGCGACCATCCCCATACCGCCCGTTGCCACCGCCAGGCCCACCTTATCGGAATGACGAAAGAACTCGTGGTAGACCAGCGCTTCCGTTATGGGATTCAGCATCGGGTTGACCGCAGCCGGAGCACCGTTCGCCGAAGGCGCTGTGTGGCTCCTGGGGGACCACTCATCGAACGCAAACTTGATGCCTTTGTCTTTCAGAGAAGGCATCCGCTTTACATACTCATCCCATGCTTCGAACTTGAACTCCACCCGGTTCGCCATGCGGCGCACCTTGTCGGGCTGCGCGTCGTTTGAAGGCACGAACTGCTGCGTCTCGACATCGATCGCCCAATCGGGATAGCCGTAGAAATGCTCACCCAGATAGTCGATGTAATCAGCGGAGTGCGCCAGCAGACCGCCCGTCCAGTCATACTTCGAGCCAAAGGCGAAGGGAACTTTGTCGTCGACCCGCTCCCGTTCCGGAAAGGTGCTGAACTGCCGGTTCTCAATATAGGTCCAGGACAACTCTTCCGGCGTGGCGCCCGAGGCGATCGCCTGGATGGTCGGATCTATCTGCCGCATGGCTCGGACGAACATGTTGTGTTTCTCTGCGTAATAGTTGTTCGCCATGTAGCCCCATTGCCAGGGGCCATACATTTCGTTGCCGATCCCCCATATCTTCACTCCGTACGGAGCAGCATGCCCATTGGATACGCGCCAGTTCCCAAGCCTGGTGGTGGCCGAACCGTTGACGTATTCAACCTCTTCTGCGGCAGAGTGTGCGTCGCCAAGCCCCGAGTTGACTGCGACGTAAGGCTCTGCGCCCAGCAGCCGGCAGAAGGTCATGAAGTCGTCGACGCCCATGTCGTTCGACTCAAGCATTCCCCACGCCAGCTCGCGGCGCGGCGGCCGTTTGTCGGCGTTCCCAATACCGTCGCGCCAATCATATGCGGAAACGAAGTTCCCTCCCGGCCAGCGGGCGATCTCTATACCCTGCTCTTTGAGTTTGCGGATCATCTCTGCCTTGAAGCCGGAGACATTGTCGGCGGGCATCAGCGAGACAGCGCCAATATGAAAAGAGCCACTGCCCGTCGCGGCGATCTCAAACGCGCCATGGGTCGTGTCTGCTTTGGCTGTGAATTTGAGCGGATACTTCACGTACTCGACGGAGCGAACCCGGATGCTGACCGTCTGACGATCATTGGCTCCTGGTCCCCAGCTCAGACTGAGGTTCACGGTTGTGCCGGGCGTGCCCGCCAGCACAACGCGTCCTGTGTAGGCGCGGCCTGCACGCACAGGGAATCCTGACTCTCGGATTCCGTGGGGCTCGTTCGCCTCGAGCCGGATGAGCGGGCTCCAGTCGCCCACGAATGCGTTTTTGCGATCCATCGTGACGAATTCATCCGCACCTACAGGCATCCACCTGGGCTGCGGCCCTCTGAAGAAGGACCGCCGCTGGGGAGCCGGTTGCGGCTTCGAATTAATCTCGTTGAAGAACTTTCGGTCTGTCAGCATCTCGGCCCAAACGCGTGTGGTCGCCGGCTCCATAAAGCCGCCAAATATCCATTTCGTAATAGGCTGGGCGGTGTGCGTCGCGTCTATCGTAGCCGTAACCGACTCCGCATCTGCAGTTCCCACCAGAATAGCGGCTACCGCGGCAAACGCAAGCCAATGTCTTCTGTTGAGCATTTCGCTCCCTTTCGCAAACAGGCACACGTCCTGGATCACCTGTGAATGCTTCTTCTATGAAGGATGACGGGCGTGGCCGACTAAGGTTTCGACGAAGTTCCGGTTTTACTCTCGATAGCAGGAAAATCGATTCTCTTCTTCGATTTCTTCGATGAATTGACTCGTCCTGAATCGGCACTAAGCATACTCTCGCCAAGCATCAACAGGAAGAATGCTGCAACTTATTTCAGAGCGGAGCACTCCACGACCATGCTGTCATCCTGATCTTCGTCGGATCACGAAAGCTCAATCAGGTCTGAAGACCTCGGGGACAGAGAACTGGCGGCAAGCGCACCCGAATCGCTGCATCGAGAGGAAGACTCCCGCTCAAAGTGTTCGCCCACTTCACCCGAAGCGCGATGCCGTCACAGAAAGAAGGGAAGTCAACTATGAGATCAATTCTGCTTGCAGTGGCCATCGCAGCGTTGCCGTGGATGGCCGCGTCCGCCGTTGATCAATCAAGCCGCTGATATGCTCGTCCAGTCATGCCGGGTTCACGAGATCGCGCGCAGGGCATCGCGAAGTCCCTTCGGAGCCCCTTCTGGCATGAGCGCTTCGACTTTGCGGTGCGTGCTCTCCCACACCGGCACAGCGCGAAGCAGCAATTCATGCGCTTTGGGCGTTAGCGCGAGGAGGCGGCTTCTTCCGTCGGCTGGGTCGGGCGACACCTTGACGAACCCGCGTCGTTCCAGCGGCTTCAGTGCCGCGGTAAGCGTGGTTCGATCCATGGCCAGAAGGGAAGCGACCGGCCCCATCGGCGGCGGCTCCGGGCGGTTCAGGGACATCAGTAGAGAGAACTGACCGTTTGTCAGGCCAAAAGGCCGCAATACCTCATCGAAGCGGCGTGCCAGTGCACGCGCCGCGCGCTGCACATGAAGACAGAGGCAGCAGTCCCGTACAAGAAGCGTCGTTTCATACGGGAGCTTTTTTCCACTTGACACAGGGAAAGAATAGTTGATATCAACGTAAGCGTCAATGCCTCCGCGGAGGTCCTTTCCGACGCCCGGCAAGTGAAAGCATCCCGGTCACAAATATCTTGACGTTTGGAAACGAAACGGTTACGGTGACGGAAACCGTATGGTTACGGTATCCATCTGCATCAAGTCCAGGCACGACGATTCTTCCCCGGTTCGACAACGCCTGACTGGAGGTTTCCATGTCTTTCTTTCGCGATTTGAAGATTGCCGTACGCTCCCTGGCACGGGTCCCAGCGCTGTGGATCACGGTTGCCCTTACGCTGGCCTTGGGTATCGGCGCAAACGCGGCTATCTTCAGCGTTGTACGTGCTGTGCTGTTACGGCCCCTTGCCAACCGTGATGAAGACCGACTCCTCTATATTCGGCAGAGTGCTCCCGGGATCAATGCGTCCAATGTAACGTTTTCGGTGCCTGAGATTCACGACATTGGAAGCGGGTTGAAGACAATCGAGAAGCTAGGAACTTTCTCGGAAATTGACTTTACGTTGGTTGGGTTGGGAACACCTCGTGAGATACCCGCTGGCGTTGTCGATGGGAACTATTTTGAAGTGATGGGCCTCCGGCCTGTTCTCGGACGCCTCCTGACACCTGCCGATGACGGCCCCAATGCTCCAGGTGCGGTCGTGCTGACCTACAAATTCTGGAGAACGTCGCTGCATTCCGATCCCAGTGTTCTTGGGAAAACGGTACGACTGGAAAGTTCGAGCGGTGCGCGTTCAGCAGCAATCGTCGGAGTTTTGGAGCCTTCCGTCCCCTATCCAGTCGCAACGGAAATCATCGCCAACGTCGTCACAAGCCCGCATCATCTTTCCGCCACAATGGTGACCGGCAGGGAGCACCGAATGACCGAAGTCTTCGGGCGACTTGCTCCTGGCGCAACGGTCGATACGGCTCGTGCCGAATTGCAAACAGTCTATGGGGGGATGCTGGCCTCACATCCTGATGTGTACAAGTCAGAGGACCATTTCACCATCGACGTCACGCGGATGCACGATCAGATCAATTCGCGCGCCAACACAATCCTCTGGGTGCTTTTTGCTGCTTCGGGATTATTGTTCGTGATTGCCTGCTCCAATGTTGCCAATCTGGTTTTGTCACGCACAGTCCGTCGCGAATCAGAACTCTCCGTTCGTTCTGCTCTGGGCGCCAGTACCGCTGTTCTGCGTCGCTCGCTGCTGGCCGAAGGAATCGTGCTTTGTGGAAGCGGCGCAGTCGCCGCTATCCTCCTTGCCGTCCCGATGGTGGCTGTACTGGGCCGCTATGCTTCGCGATTCTCGGTGCGCGCCAACGATCTGACGTTAGATTTCAGCCTGGTGTGGTTTGGGATTGCACTTGCGCTAGTCGCGGCATTCTTCCTTGCGTACATCCCACGGCTGCCTTCGCCGAACTCTCCGCACGGCGGCCTGACCGGTCGCGGCGTGCGCGTCGCAGGGGGAAGCAATCGACGGTTACGCATCTTCGCAGTGACTCAGATTGCGGCGTCTTTCCTGCTGCTTGCCGGCGCAGGTGTGTTGATGAAGACCCTCTTTGTTCTGGAACAAACCCGACCCCCCTTCGACTCCGCCAATGTTCTTGCGCTCAATCTGCCCGTGATGTCCTATGGAAAGACGCCGCAGCAGGTGGAGCAGTTCTATCGCGATGTGAAGCGGCGGGTTGCTGCGTTGCCGGGCGTGGAGCACGTGGCCGAAGGGCTCAACGTCCCATGGCGAGGCGACCGAGCGCAGGAACTTAGCTTCTCGTTTGCAGCCCAGGGGGCACACCGCCAGAACGGAAAAGACGATTTCCGCGCAACCTTTCGTTCGGTATCGCCGGAATTCTTCGCGACCCTTGGTGTCCCGATCATCGAGGGCCGCGACTTCAACGACGGCGACAAGGACGGCTCAGAACGGGTCGTCATCATCAGCCAAAGCCTCGCTCAGCAGCTTTACCCAGGACAGGATGCTGTGAATCGGACAATGTGGTGGACCGATGGAGTCATGAAGTTCATCGGGATCAGCACTGAGCCGCGGCGCATCATTGCCGTAGTGCCCGATTTCGATGACGAAAACATTATCCCGTCGCCGGCGATGACAATCTACCAGCCGGTCGATCAGGAAGGATGGAGCGGCCGCCTGTTTATTCGGGCGCATCAGGACCCCTATGCGCTCGTTCCGGCAGTCACTCGTACAATTCATGAGATGTCGGCCGACCAGCCTGTCGAGCACGCAAGCACATTGAATGATGTGCGCGCCGAAGTCCTCACTCCCGATCGCCTGAATGCCATTGTGTTTGGCGGCTTCGCTGCCGTTGCGCTGTTAATCTCGGTTGTCGGTGTGGCGGGTGTTTTGGCCTTCTCGGTGAGCGGGCGTACGAGGGAGTTCGGGATTCGTATGGCCCTCGGCGCGCAACCGCGCAACATCCTCACCAATGTGCTGGTGGAGGGTTTTGCAATGGCGGGCATCGGGGTGGGAGCAGGAGGGTTGATTGGCTTTGTTCTTGCGCGTGTCGTCAGCAAATACGTTGCGGAGATCCATCAGCCGGGCGCGCTATCGTTTGTCGCATCAGCGGGAGTGATCCTGACCGCGGCCATCGTTGCATCTGCTGTTCCCGCTGCCCGTGCAGCGCGGATTAACGCGGTGGAAGCGCTTCGTTCGGAATAATTGTGTCCTCTCACGCGCGGGGCTTTTGTTCTAGTGAAAGTCCCGTGAGCGGATATCGGCCGTGGTGATATCAAGAGGAATAATTCGATACGCCTTGACGTGAATGACGCCATCCTGATTCTGCACCGGGCCTTCAACCTCAAGAAACCGGCTGCGTGTCACGATTACGCGCTCGCGCTCGAATGTGTCCGGCGTGATGATGATATTCGCGATTCCGGTTTCATCTTCCAGCGAAAGGAAGACAAATCCTTTCGCTGTTCCGGGCCGCTGACGAGAGATTACACACCCGGCGATACTGACAAAGCGATTGCCATGCACGTGGCCCAACTCTTCTGCTGCCAGAACACCTCGTGCGCGAAGCGCGGTCCGCTGATAAGCCATCGGGTGTGGGCTCGTCGTCAGGCCCGTTCCTGCGTAATCGGCTGCGAGACGTTCATCCGTCGTCATCTGCTGGAGCGGCATCGGCGATTTGTCGTTCTTCTGTGCGGCATGCGCGTTGCGGAGCAGGGGGCCGACCGGCCTGCCTGCTTCCTCTACCTGCCAGAGCGCATCGCGGCGGTGCTCGATATTGCCAAGCGAGTTGAGCGCTCCGATGCGCGCCAGCAAAACAAGTTCTTTGCGATTCAGCTCAGGCACACGAAGCGCGAGGTCATCAACCGAAGCAAATGGCCCGCAGCTCGTACGCCTTGCCAGAATCGCTTCTGCCGTAGCCTGCCTCAATCCTTTCGCATAGTTCATGCCGATGCGCAAGGAGCGCGAGCCGTCTGCTTCGGCCTCCAATGTGCAAAGCCAATCGGATCGCTGCACATCGATCGGCCGTACACGAAGTCCATGGCGTGCCGCATCTTTAATCAACACTGCAGGGGAGTAGAAACCCATCGGCTGGTTGTTGAGCAGCGCGCAGGTAAAAGCCGCAAGGTAGTGCACCTTCAGATATGCTGACGCATAGGCGATCAACGCAAAGCTAGCCGCATGCGACTCCGGAAAGCCGTACATGGCAAACGAAGAAATGGCCTGCACGATATTGTCTTGCGCTTCTGTGCCAATCCCATTGCTGGTCATGCCGGAGCGCAGGCGGCCTTCCAAATCCTTCATGCGCTGCATGGAGCGCCGCATGCCCACGGCACGCCGCAACTCCTCAGCTTCCGCACCGGAAAAACTCGCCACCGTCATTGCCATGCGCAACAACTGCTCCTGAAAGAGCGGTACGCCAAGTGTGCGTTTCAACACCGGCTCGAGCGACGGATGAGGATAACTCACTTCCTCTTTCTTTTGTCTACGGCGCATATAGGGATGCATCATTTTGCCGACAATCGGGCCGGGCCGGATGATCGCGACCTGCACCACAAGATCGTAAAAATGCCTGGGTGCGTTGTGCGGAATCGACGCCATCTGCGCGCGGCTCTCGACCTGGAACATGCCCACGGTATCGGCCCTGCACAGCGTGTCATACACCGCGGGGTCTTCAGGCAGAGCGGCCAGATCGACTTGCTTACCGTAGTGGCGCGGAATCAGTTCGAGCGAATCCTTAAGCACAGCCATCATGCCGAGGCCCAGCAGGTCCACCTTGATCAAGCCGAGATCTGCGCAGTCTTCCTTGTCCCACTGCACCACAGTTCTGCCTGGCATCGAGGCGCGCTCGAGTGGCACAACACGATTCAGCATGCCTGCGCAGATGACCATGCCGCCCGAATGTTGGCCGAGATGTCGTGGAAGATTCTGCATGCGCATGCATAGATCGAGATAGTGCGCGATGCGCCGATGGCGTATGTCAAACCCCGCCTGCTCGAAATGACGCGCCATCGTGTCGTTTGTCCCGCGCCACTCCCAGTGGCCCACAAGACTCGAGAGTCGCGCCAGCTGATCGTCGTCAAACCCTAGCGCTTTGCCCACCTCGCGCGCTGCCGAGCGGCCCCGATACGAGATCACGTTCGCGGTCATCGCGGCCCCAAGCGAACCATACTTCTCATACAAGTGCTGAATCACTTGTTCGCGATGATCACCCGAGGGCAGATCAAGATCGATGTCCGGCCATTCCCCGCGGTTTTCACTTAGGAATCGCTCGAAGAGAAGCTCCATGCCGACTGGATCGACTGCCGTGATTTCGAGCGCATAACAGACTGCCGAGTTTGCCGCCGACCCGCGACCCTGGACCAGGAATCCATTTTGCTTGCAGTAGCGAATGATCTCCCAGACGATGAGGAAGTAGCCCGCAAAGCCGAGCTTCTTGATCAAAGCAAGCTCGTGTCGCACCTGGGCGCGAGCCTTTTCAAAAAGATGCCGCTTGTCAGGTGAACCGTAGCGATTGCGCACGCCTTCATCGACGCGCTTCTCAAGAAAGCTGTCCATGGTCTCGTTGTCTGGCACAGGATACTGCGGGAATTCGTAGCCTAGATCGTTCAGCTTGAATTCAAGCCGATCGCTCACAATGCGCGTGTTGGCAAGTGCCTCAGGAATGTCGCGGAACAGCGCCGACATTTCTCGCGCCGTGCGTAGATGCCGTGCTGCATTTGCCGTGAGCAGCCGGCCCGCTGCATCGAGCGTGGTGTGATGGCGAATGGAAGTGAAGACATCAAGAATTTCCCGATCCTTGTGCGTCGCATAGCGCACGCTATTGGTCGCAATCACGTGTAGCTGTAAAGCGGAGGCCAGGCCAAGCAATGCCTGGTTGCGGCACTCTTCTTCGCGCTGTTGATGCCGTTGCAATTCCAGAAATAGATTGCCACGCCCAAAAATCGAAGAAAGCCGATCAGCTAGCTCGCGTGCGCTGTCTTGTCCGTCCTGCGCGAGCGCTGCGGCAAGCGGGCCTTCGTCGCCGCCGGTCAGGCAGATCAGGCCCGTTGCAAATTCCTCGATATCCTCCAGTGTCGCCGCACCTTCTGTCTTGATCGATTCGCGCATTTTGAAGCGCGTAATGAGCTGGCACAGATTCTGATAACCGGTCTGCGAAGCGCACAGCAGTGTCAGGCGCGGCGGCTCAGCGGGCTGCTGGTGCGGCAGCCACTCGGGTGGTCGCAGCTTGTTGCCGAAGGAAGATACGGAAATTTCTGCGCCGATGTGCGCTTTGATATTGCAGCCTTTTGCGGCTGTATGAAAACGGGCAGCGCCATAGAGGCCGTTCCGATCGGCAAGTGCGAGCGCGGGCATTTCCAATTGCGCTGCGCATTCGACCAATGACTCCGGCTGAGACGCTCCATCGAGAAAACTGAATGCACTGGCCGCATGCAGTTCGACATAATCGCCGTCACTCCTTCGAGGAGCAGGCGAGAGTGTTTGAACCGGCGGTCTGCATGCATCCTTAGGGTGGCAAACTGGGGTTCCTGGTGAGCGCGTGTTGGGGCTAGTCATAGTGCGCTTCCAGCCGCCACTCCTTCTGCGTGCAGTCATAGACCAGAAGGCATGCAAGCGATTTGCCGCTGGAATCGGCAGCCAGCACATCCCACTCTTCAAGGTCCCATCTGTCCGTGGACCACCAGCAGCCAGCGGTTTTCCATGGTCCGTAGGCATCGATCACGTTGAAACTGATTTCGCGGCTGCGAAATGCTGCCGGCTTCAGATTGCGCAGAGCTACACGGACAGGCACTGGAGGCCGCATGCGCCGGAGAGCCATGCGGGTCCGATCTTGCTTTTGTTCTTTTGCATGAACCGCAAGAGAAAAACCCTCCATATGGAAACTGCCTGGCCGATGCGTGTCCTCGAGCACTGGCGAGCCCACGCGATCTTCGCCCACGATTGCTTTTAACCGAGCCAGGGTGACATCGAGCCGCGAAGGCTCTGGAGCCTGTGGGGCAAATAAGCCCAACTGAACCTTGCTGGACCGTCCTGCTTCGGCTTTAAGCGTGAGAGCTGTGACTGCAGCAGGTGGAGGGTGGGCACCAATCTCCAGATGCAACAGCTTGAGCAGAAATTTGCGATCAATGGTGGGCAGAGCTGGTCTGATCTTGATCGAATGAGTCTGGCCGCCGTCAAGCTTCAGCACCGCAGTCAATGATGCGAGCGAGAGCGCACGGCTGGCAGCACGCGACGCAAGGCAATCCATCATGCGCGCGCCGATAAAGAGAAGGGAATCGATCTGCTCGACCGGAGTCTCGAAGGCGCAGAATTCTTCCAGTGTAAAGGCGGGCTCGATCGGCTGAAAGGTGTGAGCCGCAGTTCCCCTGGCAACTTCGCGCCACCCCGAAGCCACTTGGCCAAAGCGGGTCACTAACTCGGCACGGGGAAGATTCGCCAAGGCGTTAAACGTACGAATCCCCCAGAGGGCAAAGGTTTCCAGAGGCTCTTCTTCAAGTTGCATCTCCGCAATCGGCAGATTGGCCAGGGCAGCAGCTTCCTCGCCGGGCGGGATAACGGTGATGCCGCGGGTCACTCCTGCTTTGAGCCGAGCTGTATCGAAATTCGTACTGATCACGATGGAAGCGCGAAAGCCAGCATCCGCCAGTGCAGACCGCAGCCGCTCAGCCAGTTGTGCCGGAGGGCCGAACAATCGTTCTGTGCCGGAAATATCCAGTACAAATGCGCACGCCGTGCCGCGCGAAACCTCTTCGATGCGTGGGGAGAAGCTTGCTGCGCATTCCAGCACAACTGCACGCGCTGCGGTTTCGCAAGGCGCCGAGCTAGAAAGCAGAACGACTCCGGCAATGCTTTGTGCGTCCAAAGGAGTCATGCCCAGCGTTGCTCCTTGGCGTTGCGCGAGCTGATTGAACGAGCAGACGAATTCCTGCGGCGCCTTCCCCTGAGTGACAAGGACCGGCTTTCCCTTGATGTCGGGCCGCAGACGCACTAGAGCCTGCACTGGAAATTCTGCAACGTGCACGCAGGCGTACATCTCCTCTTTCATCCGCGTCTCTCCTCATGCCAGGCAGCATTGGCAGACCACGTGGATAGAGGCGGCTTCGCTGCCCTCGTCGATAGAGGTACAAAGCGCTCTCGCTTGCGCTGCACAGTATAGTCAAAACCACGCAGGATCGTTCCTCCTGCGCTTTCTGCATGCTGCGATGCACATTCCAGCACGGCTGCCGCACTCGACTGTGCATAGTCCGCCTGGCCCAGCACAACAAGACAGCAGCGCGTGCGATCGGCTGCCTGGCGAAAGCGAAACCACGTGGCCAGTGGGATCCTTGTGCCATGCTCCGGAGCCGTGTCTCCAAGATCAAGCACAATGGCGCCGAACCCGCCAACCTGCAGTAGCAAGTCTGTTGCTCGCAGTGCCTGGTCGAGTCGCGACCAAGGCTTGGTCTTCATCTGTCTTTCCGGAGTTCTGCACCGCACCCACAAAAGAAGAGGCAGCTCTACGCCATTCGCTGCGGCTGACTCGGGATCGAAGGCATCAGCCACATCAACCCATGCACAGCACTGCTCGTTTTCTGTACGGCGCGCAACAAATGCTAGCGAGAGGCTCGTTCGGCCCGATGACTCCGGCCCCAGAATTTCGCTGATCGCCCCGACTGGAAGGCCACCCTCCAGCAAGTCATCCACGGCACTCACTCCGGTAGGCGCAACTTCGCGTATGGTCCGCGTAGAAGGCGTCAGCGCGGAGGGAAAACGGTGCTCGACAGCACGCTCGATCTGAAGTCGAAGGGCAGCAGAAGAAGACATGGGGTAAGGCGACTTTCGCCTTTTATTCGCCTAGACTCTACCAATGCAGATGTTTTGTCAAGAATTAAGGCAGGCCAATATATTTACTGATTATTTACAAGGAGATAGCTTGATAATTTAACTGAATACATCAATATCTATTTCGGCTGGGCATGTGTAAATCTTCCTCTAAGGGACAGCCTTTGCAACGGGCAGTTTTCGCGCAATGAGCCTTTCCTACGGCTACTGCCAACGCATGAAACTCGTTGAATAGTCGCCCATGATCCTGTTCCGGATCGCCCGCGAAAGCCACCCTCGTCAGCTGCACCAGGCTCTCGTAGCCCGCACGATTCCTGCTGGGTGCCGGAGCAAGCAACGCATGCCGCTCTGTAATCCGCCGCAGATATTCATCGGCCACCGGAACCGCGTGTCCCAGCGCATATAGCAGAATGGCATCCGCGGTTTCGTACCCCACCCCCGGCAGATCCAACAGCAGACTGCGAAGCACTTCCGTCGGAGTTGCTCCCATCTCATCCAGCGAGCCATTGAATTCCGCATCGAGCAAAGCAACAAATGACTTCAGAGCCGGCGCTTTTCGCGAATAGAAACCAGAAGGCCTGATCAGTTCCTGCAGCTCTTCGAGAGAAACCGTCCGAAGACCGGCAATCGACCAAACGTTCGCTGCCCGCAGATTGGCAAGCGATCGTTCGACTCCCTTCCAAGAAGTATTTTGTGTCAGGTAAGCGCCGAGAATCACTTCGAACGCGGTTTCCGCGGGCCACCAGTGCTGTGGACCATATGCCTTTGCCAGCCAGTCATGCATCTGGCGCAACCTCTGGGCAGAGCCGTGGACGCTGAGCGCCTTCACCGCGAGGTCTCCGTATCCGGCGGAGTCTCTAACTGGATCTTCCATTCCAGAATTCGCGCGCGTGCCGCGGCAGCCTCTGCTTCCGGAACATGTCCTGCATGCTGCAGCGAGATCGAAAGGGCTGCATGGGCAAGCGGGTCATTCGGTGTCAATGCCGTCAAAGCAAGCGCTGCGCCAACCGACTGCTCCAGCCTACCTGCATCCCGCAAGGCGCGCACAAGCCCGTGATGCGCTTCGTAATGCGCCGGATCGGCCGCAATCGCATCACGGAATGCCTCTACTGCTTCTGCGGCGTGTCCAGCAGCCAGCATATCCATTCCTTTTTGCGCAAGTGCGTCGGCGTCTTGTGCGCTCGTATGGCTCATTGACAGCTTTAGGATAAAGTCTGAACGCATCCTTGCGCTTAATCCCGGAGGAATGGCCGTGAAAAGTCACACCGAATATCTGGTCTTCGAAACGAAAAAACGCCGCGAAATGGTCCACATTACCAACCAAGTGGAGCAGATTGTCAGCCGCAGCGGGGTCAAAGATGGGTTGTGCTTTGTTTCACCGATGCACATTACCGCCGCTGTCTATGTCAACGACCATGAGAGCGGGTTGATCGAGGACATCGGCAAGTGGCTTGAAGAGCTGGCGCCCGCGCGGCCTGAATACAAGCATCACCAGACCGGCGAAGACAACGCCGATGCGCATCTGAAATCTTTGTTACTCCACCACGAGACAACCCTTCCGGTGACGAAGGGCCAGCTCGATCTGGGAACCTGGCAGCGCGTGTTCTACGCCGAATTCGATGGCCAGCGTCGCAAGCGCGTCATCGTCAAGGTTCTCGGGGTCGAATAGGGACCATCCTTCGTTATGGATCGCGGTCGGTGATCCGCGCCCACGCGCCGCTGCTCAGCCTACTGCGGGCTGCGGCGAGATCGATTCTGGATCGCGGCAGGACGATCAGGTCGACGCGGCGGTTCTTCGCCCGTCCTTCCGCCGTCGCATTCGACTCCACTGGATGAAACTCCGCGAATCCCGCAGCTGCCAGCCGATCGGGTGAGATGGCGTGAAGCGCAAGCATCATTCGCGCAATTCTTGTTGCCCGCGCCGAAGAGAGCTCCCAGTTGGAATCGAATTCGCTGGTGTGGATGGGAACATCATCCGTGTGCCCCTCCACGCGCACGTCATACGGCGTCCTACCCACAGAAGCCATGATCTTTCGCAGCGTCTCCAGGGTCTCCGCTCGCGGTATTGCCGAGCCGGAATTGAAAAATCCCGCTTCCCGCAAACTGATAATCAGCCCGTCCCGGCCCATCTGGATCGACACCGAATGGTGGGCCACTTGCTCGGAAAGCGCCTTTTCCAGCTCCCTCTGAATCTGGTCAAGATCGTCCTTCACGCGGGATGGCGAAAGCAAAGCCTCGTTCATCACTGGCTGAACCGACGGCTCCGCATTTGTTTTTTGCGGCGTCGCGTCCGGCAGAATGGCGAGGGAACGAAAAGCTCCGTCGATCGCCGGGGAGATCTCTGCCTGCTTTTTCTGGTCCGCCTTGGCAAAAGCGTAAAGAACCACGAAAAAGGCGAAAAGCAGCGTAATAAAGTCAGCGTATGAAACCAGCCAGCGATCATGCGTGACGCGGCTGCGGTGCACCCGGGGATTCATGCGGCTCGCTCCTTCTGCTGCGCTCCAGGCTGGCTTAGGAATCCCGATAGCTTGATCTCCAGCATCCGCGGATTCATGCCTTCAAGAATGGACACGATACCCTCCAGCATCATCTCCCGGATCTGATGTTCTTCCCGCAGCTGAATCCGCATCTTCCCCGCAAAGGGAAGAAAGAAGAGATTGGCCGCGCCCACCCCATAGATGGTGGCCACAAACGCTACGGCGATGCCGCGCCCGACCTCCTGAATATTCTCGAGCTGCTGCATTACCTGGATCAGTCCCAGCACCGCTCCAAGAATCCCGATCGTGGGCGAAAAGCCGCCCGCCGATTCAAACACAGAAGGGAGCCGATCGTCGTTCTCCGCCGCCGAGTCGAGGCTGACCCGCATGATCTTGCGCAGCTCGGCCGGATCAGTCCCATCCACAGCCAGCATCAGGGCCTGCTTGAGAAAAGGGTCTCTGATGGTTTGCAGGTCCGCATCGAGCGAGACAACCCCGCTCCGCCGCGCCTTGTTCGCGAAGGCCACCAACTGCAAAAGGAGCGCATCGCTCTGCTTGCGCGGCGTCCTGAAAACATGCGTCATCCTGCGAAAGGCGGCGCCGACCGTGTCCAGCGGGAATTGCAGCAGAACGGCACCCATGGTTCCACCAAAAACGATGAGAGCCGCTGTCGGCTGCACGATCTGACGCAGATTGCCACCCTCAATCAAGAGGCCGGCAATAATCCCTGTAATCGCCAGAATTGCGCCACTGAAGCTCGCCTTGTCCATGGGTCATGCTCCATTGCGCCGAGCTAGAGCTCCGAATTCGACCGCGTCGGCGCATTGGCCGCGGTGCAGGGACGGTTCGCGGCGTCAAGACTTATCAGTGATACCATGCGCGACAGATTGCCAAAGTCCGGCAGGTGACGAGCGACCGTCGCCAGCAGTCGCGCTCGATACGCGAGGACCCGCTCCATCACTTCATCCAGCCCCTCGCGAACGATCAGCTTCTCACCGTTGATCAGTGTCAGCATGGTGTCAGGGGACGCTTCGGCGGTCTTGATCAGATCGCTATTCAGAATCATGGAGTGCCCATTGAGCCTCGTGAGTGTGATCATCGCGGCAAGACTCCTTTGATGCGGTTATCGGCGACACATAGGAAAGGTTCAAAGATTAGAATGGTGGGCCGTTTTGTGTCCTCCGCCGGACACATTTTGCCCGCTCATAAAGTCCCTATTCCTCCCGCCGAAGAACGGGCCAGATGCAGCGGCATTCCCTCCGGACGCAGCAGCCCAGAGCAGCACAAAACAATGGGCGCGCACCCGCGGGCATCTCGCAATTCCAAGCATCTATCAAGGAGAACTCCCATGTCCCTGGGTGTCCTGAATAATCTCTCCGCGCTGTATGCGGCAAACAACCTGAACAACACCAACAACAGCTTGAACAAGACGCTGCAGCAGTTGTCTTCGGGATCGAAGATCAACTCCGGCGCGGACGATGCGGCCGGCCTTTCACTGGTCCTCGGCCTTCAGGCCAACCAACAGGCACTTTCCCAATCGCAGACCAATGCAACTGAAGGTGTTGGCCTTCTGCAAGTGGCCGATGGTGCTCTCTCGCAAGTGACGAGCCTGCTTAACCGTGCTGTGACGCTGGCCACCGAGGCCGCGAACGGCACCCTCAACTCCACACAGGATATGGCGGCCAACCAGGAGTACCAGTCAATCCTTTCGGAGATTTCGAATATCGGTTCGACGACGACATACAACCAGAAACAGGTCTTCAACTCGGTCACCAACGTCTATACCGGAGACTCCTCGACGCAGGGCGCTTCGGTCACCTCGCTCAACATCCGCTCGCTCTCTTCGTCCAACCTGGGTGACTCCGGCGGAGCCATGTCCTATAGCAGTGGGCAGAACAATGTGTTTATGAACCTGTCGACGAGTTCGGCGAATGCCGCACTTACCGACACGCTCAACGGAAGCGGCACCACGACATTGAACGTCAACTATCTGGTTCAAGGCGGCAATGGTACCGCGAATACGGCCACTGCCCAGATCACAGTTGGACAGGGCTCCAACTATGGCAACACGGTCAACGGTTTGATCAGCGCCATCAATGATTCCGGTCTTGGCTTGACCGCGACTTTCGCGACCCAGGCGAATGCCGGCGTGCAAGGAGCCGGTTCGCAGACGGGGATTGAGATTACCGGTGGGCTGGTTTCGGCCGGCGTTACACCCGGCTCGGCCAGCACCAGCGGCACACTCGACCTAAGCGGCCTGGCGGCAGGCGCAACTCTGGCTTTAGGCGCGACCGTTACGATTGGCCAGGGTTCCAGCTCCCATGCCTTCACCATCGATCAGACCAACAACACACTCAATACTCTGCAGACGGCCATCAATAACTACACAACGGCTAACCCCTCCTTTGCGGTTGCTGCGAGCGTGGTGACAAATGGCGACGGCACACAGAGCCTTTCGCTTGCCGATTCCGGAACTACAGGCGGCGCTTTGAGCGTCACGACTACAGCCGGCGCGGCGCAGGCTCCGGCATTTGCTGCCGGAACCACAGGCACCACGGTGTCGGTGCAAACTCAAGGCACGCAGATCGCCAGTAATCAGTACATTGCTTCTGTGGCTTCTTCAATCGTGGTTGGCGCCAGCGGTACCAACGCGAGCACGGATACCCTCACGCTGGGTTCGAGCATCACGATTCGAAACACCATTCCAAACAACCAGCAGGATCTGACCTTTGTGATCGGCGAGGGAACTAACGTCGTCGGCGCCCATGCCAGCACCATCTACACCGGATCCGCCGCGGGCGCGGATACGCTGGCCGGTTTAGCAACCGCCATCAACGCGCAAAACAGCACCCTTGGCCTATACGCAACGGTTGGGTCGACTGGGCTTACCCTCACCTCGGGGAGTTGGAATTCTGGTACTTCAACGGGAACGCCGACGACCCTCACTGGCGAAAACGTCACAGTGCAAAGCAGCAATTTGACCTCGTCCTCGACTGCGACGCAGCTCAGCGTTTACAGTCCCCAGGTCGCCGGCCAGTCTTTGTCTGCCGGTACAGCGGCAGTGACCGTTTTGGACAATGGGAACGTAGCCGCCGCAACGGGCGATACTTTGACGGGGAGCATCAGCCTGACCAACTCGTCCGGGTCCTACACGTTTACTGCGGGAGCGGGAACAGATACCGCCAACACGTTCTTTCTCGGGAACTACGGCGGCAGCACCTACACCGGATTGATTGCGGCCATCACGGCAAAGAGCTCAACTCTCGGCTATGGCGCGGCGTGGAATGCGACCGCAGGCTCAGGCAACGGAGCAGTCGTGTTGACTGGAAACCAGAATGGGATCAATCCCATTACCGTGACCGGAACCAACACACTGGCCGACACGACCCATGCCGGAAGCGTTGTTGCGGATGCAGGCGGCACAGGTGCTACAAACGGAACCGATCACATTGTTGCGACCTCGAGCACCGCGATCCTGCAACTCGCAAGCGGCAACATCGACGACGCCAACGCTGTATTGGGCGGCGCACTCTCGCTCACATTCAACGGCCACAGCCAGGTATTCATCATGGGCAATGCGCCGTCGGATGTGAATACGCTGGTTGCGGGCGCCATCTATACCGGCGGCACCAGTGCCGCCAGCCTGGTCAGTGCCATCAACTCGGCCGGCACGCTGGGGATCACGGCCTCTGCTCCGACCGGTGGAACCGGCGGGATCTATCTGCAGGGCGGACAGGGCATTGCGCAGACCATCAACATGAATGCGGTCACGCCCAACCTCATGACCCCGCTCGGCGTCACCTCCGGCCTGAGCTCGGGATCCGCAGTCACAGGGGTTACCGGTGCGGTCGGCAACAATGCGGTGGACAATCTGACGGCCACGAACAACTCGAGCGTAGCCACCGCGGTCAACACCAACGATGCGATGTCGGGTGGCATCTGGGTTGTCAACGGAACCACCACGGACAAATTCGTCATCGGAAGCGGATCAAACACCGCCGTGTCAGGGACGTACTACACCAACAACACGGACAACCTCGGAACCAACTACGGCAACACTCTCGCCGGGCTGGCTTCGTTGATCTCCGCGCAGTCGGCGACCCTGGGCGTGACCGCGCAGGCCAACGCGGGCGGGCTGACATTGACCCAGACCGGGACAACGGGAACTTACACCGGAGCCGCGCTCAGCACCAGCAATAACACGCTCGTCGATGTGACTCAGGGGACATTCTCGTCGGCGACGACAACCAACCAGCTCGCCAGCCAGAGCGATACCTTGAGCGGAGCTCTGGTCTTCAACGTGGGAAGTGGTGCGAACCAAACCGTCACCATGGCCCAGGTGACTGCTGCACACTTTGCCTCGACTGTGCAGGGGCTGGTCTCGTACATCAATGCGAACCAAGGAACGCTCGGGGTTGGCGCTTCGTGGGTTCCCAATACCACCGGTAACACTTCCTTCGGCAACATTAAATTGACCTCAGGGACGGAAGGACCGTCGGGCACGGTCAACGTATCGTCGATGCTAACCAGCCTCACCGATACGACCACCGGAGCAGCGCTGAGCTATACAGCCAACAGCGACTACAACGTCGGTCTCTCGAGCACCGGCACCAACAAGGTGTTCGACACGACGGCCGGTCAGACGGCAGGTGCGGCGGCGAGCTTTTTCGCGAACACCCGAGCAGGCAGCGGTGTGGCCACGATCAGCTACTCCGACGGAGCAGGCCAGTCGCTCAGCGCGACAGATCTGACCAGTCAGTCCGGCGCTCAGTCCGCTCTGAACGCGATCAACGCGGCTATCTCGAATGTGGCAGCGCAGGACGGCTACATCGGCGCGATGATCAACACGCTCAACTCCGTGAGTCAGGTGCTCGCTACGCAGTCTGAGAATGTGCAGTCGGCGCAGAACGCGGTGCAGGCCACAGACTACGCTTCGGCTGCCTCGAACATGTCGAAGTATCAGATCCTGAGCCAGACCGGCATTGCTGCTCTCGCCCAGGCCAACAGCATGCAGCAGGAAGTTCTCAAGCTGCTGCAATAACCAAGGCTCCGCTCGGCAGGCCATCGCGACAAGGGAGGCCCTTATAGCCTCCTTTGTCGCTTGCCGTTGAATGCGATTCATTGCGGATGAGCACTTTCCAACGTTTCGGAAGCGAAAATGGCCGCCGCGCTGCTCTACTGAGGGATCGGGGGACGGAATGGGCACGGTAGGCCTTAGCTTCGGTGCACCCACCAGCGGCACGGGTTTTGATGTGAGCGCCACAGTTGCCCAAATCGTGGGCAACCTGCAGAAGGTTGAGACACCTTGGAAGAACCAGCTGACTTCGCTCGAAAGCCAGGACTCAGTCATTTCGAATCTCGGCACGCTTTATTCCAAACTTTCCACCGATTTGGGCCAGCTCACAGACTTCAACGGGGTGCTTGCCCAGAAGACGGGTTCCAGTTCGGACACGAACGTGCTTCAGTTGACCGCCGCAAGCAGCTCTGCTGCAGCAGGCACCCACACCGTGGTTGTGCGCAACCTCGCTCAGACATCAAGCGGGTCTCTCACCGAGATCACTAACCTGTCAGACGTACTCTCCGGTTCGATCACCTTGAAGGTAGGCGCCGGAGCGGCGAAGACCATTAGCCTGCCATCGGGCGGCGGCACCCTGGCGGATCTCGCTTCGGCGATCAATGCATCGGGAGTCGGGATCACGGCGAGCATTCTAGCCGACGCAACCGGATCGAGGCTCAGTCTGGTCTCCACGACTTCCGGATCCAAGGGAAACATCTCGGTGACATCGAGCTCGCTCGTCGATACCGGCATCAAGCTCGGCTATTCCGGCTCGGTGGGAAGCGGAACCAGTTATTCCAGCGGCGCACTGACATCAATTGCCAACGACTCGGACACGCTGTCCGGCTCCCTCTCGGTTCAGGTCGGCAGCGGGACAGTCACAAATTTCACCCTTGACTCTTCTACTAACACTCTCGCAAAGCTGGCCGACGCCATTAGTCAGGCCGGCATCGGTGTTGCGGCTTCTGTCGTAACGAACAGCGACGGGTCATCGAGCCTTTCGCTTGCTTCCGGGACGCAAGGATCCGCAGGGTCGCTTAGTGTAGCTTCCAGCATTACGGATGCCGGCCCTACGATCGCCTACTCTTCTTCAGTCCAAGGTTCCGACGCCTCGTTAAATGTCGATGGCGTCGACCTGACAAGCTCATCCAACACTCCAACGAACCTCATCCCGGGGCTCACGTTTCAGCTCCTTTCAGCGAGCCCCAAGCAGTCGGATGGCAGCCTTGAGCCGATTCAGATCGTCATAGGAAACGACAATACCGGCGTCGAGACCGCCATCAACTCGATGGTGACTGACTACAACGCTCTGATCGGCGCGATCAACACTCAGGAGGGAAACGATAGTACAGGCAAACCTGAACCGCTCTTTGGCTCGCCCACTTTGTCTCTGCTGCAGCAACAGCTTCTCAGCGGTCTGAATATGCCCAACCCGAGCGGTTCCTTCAGTTCAATTGCTGTCAATGCCAACACCACGCTTTCAGGCAACATTATCATCACGGTTGGCTCCGGAGCACCGCAGGAAGTCGATGTGCCCGCATCGCCCAGCAATACCATCAACGACCTCGCCAACGCGATCAATGCAGCCAAGATCGGTGTGATCGCAAACGTTGTCACGAGGAACGGTCAGTCAAATCTGATGCTGCAGACGCTGGTCTCAGGCTCGAACGGTGCACTATCGGTGACATCCCAGATCGTTGCGACCAGCGAAACACCGCTCAGCTATTCGGGAACGGCGGGAAATAGTTCCTCGAACTCTGCAGGCGCCCTTACAACCGTGGCGGACGCGAGCGATGTGCTCACGGGATCGATCTCGATTCGGGTCGGGAACGGCACCTCGCAGACGGTCTCTCTCGGTTCGTCGGGTGGCACACTCCAGGACCTTGCGGACGTCATCAACAACACCTCCGGAATCGGAGCGACAGCGTTGATTAGCTCCGATGGCAAGACGTTGACGCTTCTTTCCGCGACCGGAGGAAGCGCGGGCACCCTGGCGATCACGTCGACGCTTCTGGACAGTTCGAACTCGAAGACTGCTGACATGGGATACACGGCCTCCTCCGATCTCTCCACGTTGACCGCACTCGGGATCAGCATGAATAACGATGGAACGATCAGCTTCGATGCTTCAAGTCTGGATTCTTTGCTGAATACAGATTTCAATGGCGTTCTCGGAATGTTTCAGGGAGTGAATAGCTGGGGCACTTCGTTCGCCAACATGCTGAGTTCCGCCCGCAACACCTCTTCAACTGGAATTCTCAAGTTGGCTCAAAACTCAAACACGAACATCGAGGCGGGCTTGAATGCGGAAATTACCAAGGAAGAGGCCGTGATCGCATTGCAGCAGAAGCGATTGACCGCCGAACTGAATACCGCCAATCAAATACTCCAGCAGCTGCCTTCGCAGTTGGACGGAATCAATCAGATCTATTCGGCAATCTCGGGTTATAACCAGAAGAGTTAATCGGGAGCTGAGATCGAATGTCACTGTACCAGGAACATGTCCTCGATGGAGCCTCCTCCGTCGATCTAGTTGTCGCTCTCTATGACGGAATGATTCGCTTCCTTCACTCTGCGGCAGCCGCAGTCGATCGCCGCGATCCACCCGGCAGGCGCCGCGACGTTAGAAGGGCGCTCGACATTATCGTTCATCTTCAGGCGCGATTGCGTATGGATGTCGGCGGCAAGCCGGCCGAGGCGCTGAGCGAATTCTACGCATCCATCTTTGCGCAGATACTTCAGGCATCTCAGGGGGCCTCGCGGCCCAAGTTCGAGCATGCCATTGAGTGCGTCAGAGAGGTTCGCGATGCCTGGAGACAAGTGGCGCGTGATGGAGAAGCAAGCGTCGCGCAAGCGAACCCGTCTCCCGCCTCGCGCGAAACGACCTTTAGTTCCTCCGACCGGAGTCCAGATTCTGCTGCGCCTGCGCGTTGGACGGCTTAACCCGTGACGGTTAGCTCTTCTTCGAGCTGCTGCTTCTGGTAGAGGCTCGCATAGTAGCCATCGAGAGCAAGCAGTTCTTCATGCCTGCCAATCTCGACGATCCGGCCATGATCCAGCACAGCAATCTGATCGGCACTTCGCACCGTCGAGACACGGTGCGAGATCAGTATCGTAGTAGACGCAGACGTATACGATCGAAGTCCGCTCAGGATGCGCTCTTCAGTGTATGTGTCGACGTTGGCAAGTGCGTCATCGAGGATCAGAATCGCGGGTCGGCGCATCAGTGCCCGTGCAATCGCAGCACGCTGCTTCTGCCCGCCCGATAGCGTCAATCCGCGTTCACCAACCATGGTTTCGAACTCCTGGGGAAACTCCTCGAATTCTTGCCGGATATGAGCTGCTTCCGCGGCCTCGAGCATATCTTCTACTCGAGCCTCAGGAACTCCGAACGCAAGGTTCTCCCGAATTGTCTCGCTGAAGAGGAATGTCTCCTGCGGAACCATGCCGATGTTGCGCCGTAGCACCGCGAGCGGATAATCCCGGATCATGCGCCCATCGAGCAAGAGCGATCCTTCCGGCGCCTCATAGAGGCGCGCGATCAGATTCACCAAAGTCGTTTTGCCCGACCCGGTCGGCCCGACAATGGCAAGGCTCGACCCGGCTGGAACGTTGAGCGATATATCGTGCAGGACCTCGGTGCTTCCGTAGCTGAAACTCAGATTGCGGAACTCAAGATTGCCGCGAACGCGGGCGTCCGCAGGAATTGAGACGTCCGCAAGACTGTCGTCGATCGCCGGTTTGGCCTGCAACAACTCGTCGATTCGCTTTACAGACGCTGTGCCCCGCTGAAACAGATTGACCACCCATCCCACCGCGATAATCGGCCAGATGAGAAGAATCATGTAGGTGTTGAAAGCGACAAACTGGCCTGGCGTGATGTGATGCGCGATAACTTCGTGTCCACCCACCAGCAGAGTGATGATCATCGAAACGCCGAGAATAAACTCCAGCGTCGGCCAAAGCATTCCCATGAGTTGGACAAGGCGCTGGGCGCGTGCGATGTACTGAAGGTTGAGCTTCTCGAAGATACGAATCTGGGACTCCTCGCGGGCAAAGGCGCGCACCAACCGCGCACCGGAGTAGTTCTCCTGGGCTTGCGATGAGATCTCAGAAAAGCTCTCCTGGATTCGCTCGAAACGGTCATGAATCTTCCGTCCGAAATACTGCACGAGGATACTGGCGACGGGCATCGGGGCCCATGCCACCAGGGTCAGGTAGGGGCTGATGCGCAATAGGAAGAAGAGTGCGCCAACAGTAAAGAAGATCGTGTTTGCGCTGTACATCAGGGCCGGACCAAGCAGCATGCGCACGGCGTTCAGGTCGTTGGTCATGCGCGCCATAATGTCGCCGGTTCGATAGCGCTCGTAGAACGAGGTGTCCTGCGCTTCCAGCTGGCGAAACAGGTCGTTGCGTAAATCGAACTCAATCTCCCGCGAGATGCCGATCAGAATCCATCGCTGCGCGTAGAGGAATACGCCCTTGATCAGAGCGATCAAAACCAGCAATCCCGCAAAAACGAGAACCTTGTTTCTCGTAATCCCGTGTTCCAGGCCATCGACGGCCTTTTCCAGCACCAGTGGAAACAGCACCCACACACCGTTCGTGGCAATGCAGGAGAGCGTGCCCCAGACGTATCCCCACCGGTAGCGGCGCATGTAACCGAAGAGGGGAGCCAGATCGCGAAGCATATTCGTATTGTACGGGGTTGCTGGATAGGTGCGAAATGGCTGGCGATCCCCACAACCACATCGGTATTTCTATGTGGGCGTACGCAACAGGAAATATCCCGCGGCCAGTCCGAACAGCACGTCGGGACTCCACGCCGCCAGCGCAGCCGGCAGGTAATTGACGTTGCCCATGGCGCCAAAAAGTCCGTCGATAACCCAGTACGCGAGAGCCACCGCAATAGCCACCGCGATGCCAGTCAGCGAACCGCGCCGTCCCATCGAGAGCGCGAAGGGAATGGCGAGGACTGCCATTACCACGGCAATCAGCGGATAGGCCAGCTTTTGCCATAACGCGACCCGTAGACGCATGGTATCGAATCCGCTCTGACGAAGATCGCGAATATAGCGATCGAGTTGCTCGAAATTCATTTCCTGCGATTGCAGGCTTTCTTTTGTGAAGTAGGTAGGCTCTTCGTGAATTTCGGCAAACGAAGTTGAACCAAACGCGCGATATTGCGTCTGGGTTGCGCCGTCGAAATCCCGCTCCCAGCCGTTTTGAAAGGTCCACTCGTGGGTGTGGGCGTTCCAGGCCACGCGGGATGCAAAAATGCGCCGCGAGATGGCGAAGTCCGTGGGGTTGAACTCAAATACCGAAAGATTCGCGAACTCGTCGATGTTCGGATCGAAAAACTGGTAGTAAAAGATCCGGTTCGGCTCGCCCGGGCGCGGCTGGCCAAAAATCCATTTCTGCTCGGGATGGAGAAACGTTTGCGGTGGTCGCCCTTTGATCGTGCTGCGCAGAGCTTCCTGTCTGCGGTTGGCCTGCGGGAGATAGTACTGGTCGAACAGGAAGAGGCACACCGATAGAACCGCGGAAATACACACAATCGGAACCACCAGTCGGTAGAGACTGATCCCGGTGGCCTTCATTGCAACAATCTCGCTATTGCGGTTCAGCACCCCGAAAGTGACCAGAACCGCAATCAACACCGCGAGCGGCGCAATCCTGTAGACCATGCTAGGCGTCAGGTTCAGAAGGTACTCGCCGACCGTTGTCAAGGGAATGTGGTTGCGCAGAATGTCGCCAACCAACTCAAAGAACGTAAAGACCAACATCAACAGGGCGAATCCCGCCAGCACCAGGAGAAATGTGTTCAGGAACTCGCGCACCACATACTCGTCGAGGATGCGTGGAAATGCTCCATGCCCGCCACGCCGCACGGATCTGGTTTGAAGCCGGTTCAGCAGGCCGGAGAAGGCTTTTGCGTTTTGCTTCGTCTTGACGCCCAAATCGGGGAGCCGCGACGTCCAGCGCCCGATCGCTGTCAGAACACGCCCACCACTGGCCATCTGCCACAGCAGAAAAGCGCCGGCTGAGGCAAAGACGATGTTAGCCAGCCACACGGCGAGAAATGCGGAGAGCTTGTTCTGACGGCCAAGCGCGATTCCAACATAAGACAAAACGTAATACAGAATGACAAGCAAGAGCGTAAACACAAAGCCGGAGCTCTTTCCGCCGCGTCTCGAGATGACCCCCAGCGGTACGCCCACCAACATCAGAACCAGGCAAGCCGCAGGATAGGAGAAGCGGCTGTGCAACTCAATCAGGAAGCGCCGGCCATCAGGTCCGTGGGCGCGCTTTTCAAGGGTCGCCATCGGCATGGCATAGATGGCCGTGTCCATGCGACCGAGATGAATGTCGCTCTGCTGGGCGAGTGGCAGAGGCAGATCTGTGCTGGCAAATGTAGAAACCTTATACTGTTCCGGTTCTCCAGGCGTCGCATCGTGCTCTGCTCCATCTCTGAGGCGCATGAGCAGTTCCTGCGTCGAGTCGCTGACCACGGTGGCCGAGGCGGCCGTCGTTACCAGCGGCGTCGTGGGATCCGTGACGTCCGCCATAAAGACCCGATCCCAGTTCGACGCGCCTGTTCCCCCGCGCACGTTCTGCACATAGAGAACCCGATTGTGAAAATCCTCGTAGAAGACGCGTGGCTGAATTTCATACGAGGCTTGCGATGTCTCCAGCCTTTGCTGCAGATCGAGAATCGCCTGGTTGGTTCGCGGCGCAAGATAAGTGGAATTCACCAGACCAAGCAGCGTGCCGCCCACGGCGACTATCGACCCGACACGCACGAAATAGCCAATGCCCATGCCTGACGCGCGCATCGCGATAATCTCGCTATCGGCTGCCAGGCGGCTCAGACCCAGCAGGATCCCCACCAGCACAGCCATGGGTATTGTCACTTTGAACGTGTTGGGCATCGTGAGGAGAAAAACCTCCAGCACGTCCGTCCAGGTGGAGCTATTGCGGATCACCATCTCCAGGATGTGATCGAGGTCCCGCATGAAAAGAATGAAAGTGAAGATGACGCAGCCGATCAGCGTGTGGGAAAGGATTTCGCCGAGGATATAACGCGTCAGAATGCGCACAGGTGGGTCCTGCGATTAGTCTATCGTGCCGGCACACGCGCCAGCCGCACTGGCTTCCAGCGTCGCAGGCGTAAGCTGTTTGCCAGCACGCTCACTGAACTCAGGGCCATCGCCGCAGCTGCAAGCCAGGGAGTGAGCAGAATGTGAAATGCCGGATACAGCAAACCGGCCGCAATCGGAATCCCCACCAGGTTGAAGCCCGCGGCCCAGGCAAGATTTTCGCGCATGATGTTCAGAGTCGCGCGCGCCAGTTCCCGCGCTACGACAATCGAGGTAGGTTCAGCCCGCAGCAGAACCACGTCGCCCGCTTCCTGGGTCAGGTCAGTCCCCGATCCCATGGCCAATCCCACGTCTGCCTGCGCCAGCGCGCCCGCGTCGTTGATGCCGTCCCCGACCATCGCAACGCGTAGCCCTTGCTCCTGCAGAGCCCGGACCCGCTCCAGCTTGCCGCCGGGATCCATGCTCGCTTCCATCTCATCAATGCCCGCCTGATTGGCAATCGGCGCGGAGGCCGCCGCCGAATCGCCCGTCAGCATCATGACCCGAAGTCCAGATTGGCGCAAAAACGCAACTGTTTCAATCGCGTCCGCGCGCAGAGTATCGCGGACATCGAAGCACCCCGCCGGTTGCCCGTCGAGTGCCAAAAAAAGGCGTGTCATCCCGGGCTTTACCGGGTTGAAGTTGTTGGGTGTCTTGGCGAAAACATCGCGGAAGAAGATCTCATTGCCGATCATGCAGTCGAAGTCGTCGACGGTTGCCGAGACACCGCGCCCTGGCATCACCTGCACATCGCGAGCAGGTTGCCAAAACAAATTGCGGCTCCTCGCGGCTTCCACAATCGCATGCGCAAGAGGGTGGTTGGACTGCTCCTCCGTTGCTGCAGCAAGACGCAGAAGATCGTTCTCCTGGTATCCAACCAGGGTCTGAATCGTCGCCAGCGCCGGCTTTCCCTCCGTCAGCGTTCCCGTCTTGTCCAGGACCATCACATCGATATTCGAGAGGCGCTCAATGGTCTCGCCGCCCTTGAACAAGACACCCATCTGCGCCCCGCGCCCCACCGCTACTGTCAGTGCCGCAGGGATCGCTAGGCCCATCGCGCAGGGGCAGGCAATCACCAGCACCGCCACAGAACTGGCCAGCGCGAGTTCGAGAGAATGCGTGGCGAGCACCCAGATCAGGAAGGTAATCGTCGCCAGCGCCAGCACCGTTGGAACAAAAACAGAACTGGCCCGATCGGCAAGCTGCTCCATCGGAGCCCGTGAACTCTGTGCTTGCTCCACCATGCGCGCAATTTGCGCCAGCACCGTTTCCTCGCCAAGAGATTGCGCCCTACACAGGACGGCGCCATCGTAGTTGAGCGAGCCGGCCAGTACCTTGTCCCCGCGCTCCCGCACCAGTGGTGTTGACTCGCCCGTCATCATCGACTCATCGACGGTGGTCCGGCCTTCGGCAATTTCGGCGTCCACCGGGAAGCGCTCTCCCGGAAGGACGTTCACGATGTCGCCTACACGAATCTCTTCGAGCGGCACAATTGTCTCGAGGCCGCGCTCCACCCGTCGCGCCGTAGACGGCCGCAAACGGCTTAGGGAATCCAGCGCCGCCAGAGCCCGCTTCTTTGCCCGCGCTTCGAGCCACTTGCCCAGCAACAGAAAGCCGAGAATCAGAAGGACTGCGTCGAAGTAAACCTGTTTTCCGTTTCCCGGCACAATCGTCGCAAAGGCTGAGTAGATAAACGCTACGCCCGTCCCGAGACTTACCAGGGAATTCATGTTGGTGGCGCCGTGCCGCAGCATTCCCGCCGCGCTCACAAAGATCGGCCGTCCCGCCCACACCAGCAGATATGCCGTTGGCAGCAGAAGAATCCAGCGAAGCAACGAGGGCGGCGCCGTGTACATCCACGGCAGGGATCCCATCAGGAACTGATCGATCGGCCCCATGTGCCGGTCCAGCGGCATCGCGACGACCATCGCCGCGATCCCCGCGGCAATCATGATCCCCGCCTTCGCTCCAGAATGACTGTCTTCTTCCGCGCGCCGGGAGGCCCCGTGATCGTTCTTGCTGGCGACTACAGAGTCATAGCCGGCTCCACGGATCGCCTCCACCAGGGCCGGCGGATTCGCTTGCGTGGGATCGAACACCACAGTCGCACGGTGGGCCATCAAATCTACGCGGGCCGACTCGACGCCGGGAGTCGCGCGCAATGCCGCTTCAACGTGATGCTGGCAAGCGGCACACGTCATGCCCAGTACTGGGAGTGTCACCGTTTCTGAGGTCTCGGCTGGCATCGAACGCGCTACTGCTCCAGATGCGCGGAGTACCCCGCCTTGGCTAACGCCGCAATGGCCCGGTCGACTGCAACCGGCTCACCTGTCGAACGCAGGCGGGCGGCGCCGATCTGTACATCTAGAACCTTCAGCCCGTCGCTCAAATTCAACGCCTGCGTAACCCGTCGGACGCAGGAGCCGCAGTGCATCCCGTCGACCCGGAGCGTAAATTCAGTCATTTTTGGCCCCCGCTCGTGCCCCCGCTAATCTTTGATGATACGCCAGCACCGACGATGCGCAGCCCCCAGAATGCGCTCCGGGCGATTACTATTGTTGCAGAAAGTCCCTTGCAATCCGTCACAAAGCAAAGGACATAGCAGGCATCAATGCTCAGAGAGTTTCCTGAAGCTCCGCGCGTCGGCGTCGGCGCCGTAATCGTGCACGAGAGCCGTGTGCTTCTCGTGCAGCGTGGCCGCGAGCCCCTCAAAGGGCACTGGTCGCTCCCGGGCGGCCTCATCGAACTTGGCGAGTCGCTGCGAAATGCCGTGGTCCGCGAGGTGGAAGAGGAGACGGGCCTGCGCGTCGAGCCCCTCGAACTCATCGAACTGCTCGACCGCATTCATCGCGAAGAGGACCGGGTTCGCTACCACTATGTCATCGCCGACTATCTTTGCCGCGTCACCGGCGGCACGCTGAAAGCAGCTTCTGACGCCGATGCGGTGCGCTGGGTTGACCGCGCAGAATGGAACAGCCACAGCGCCCTCATCTTCGACCCGATTACAGTGCGCGTGATCGAAGCCGGCTGGCAGCGCGCGCGAGCCTTGGAGACGCAATGATGCGACGGCGTCGCCGATGGATCCTCGGAACTCTGTTGGTAGTCACACTCGCGGCTTTTGCCGCTTTCTGGTTCCGCCCCGTCGAGCTCTTCGAGAAACAGACCGAGATGCGCCTCCTCCTCTCGGGAGCGGAATCGCAAACGATCACCCTACCCGTCTATCGTGCTCGAGTACATTACTATGTGCTCGGCCCCCGCACCGGTCCCCCCGTCGTACTTGTCCATGGACTCGGCGGTCGCGCAGAAAACTGGGTGCGCCTTGCGCCCTACTTCGCGCGCGCCGGGTATCGCGTCTACTTGCCTGACCTGGTGGGTTACGGGCAGAGCCAAAAGCCCCCCTGGTTTTCCTATTCGATTCGGGACGAAGAAGGCGCGGTCGTGGACTTTCTCAACGCGCTCGGCCTCAAGCAGGTTGACCTGGGCGGTTGGTCGATGGGCGGATGGATCGTTCAGTGGGTCGCGTTCGAGCATCCTGAGAGGGTGCGCAAGCTCATGCTTTTTGACAGCGCCGGCCTCGCCTTCAGGCCCGATTGGGATACCCGCCTCTTCACTCCCACGACCGCCAGAGAACTAGAGCAACTCGACGACCTTCTTATGCCCAATCCACCCAGTGTGCCTGGATTTGTCGCTGACGACATCCTGCGCACGTCGAAACAAAATGGTTGGGTCATCCAAAAGGCGCTGGCTTCGATGCTCACCGGGCGCGATGCCACGGACGCTTTGTTGCCGGCGTTGAAAATGCCTGTGTTGATTGTGTGGGGAGCGCTGGATCGTATCACTCCCTTGAGCGAGGGCGAGGCAATGCACAGGCTGATCCCCGACTCACAATTCAATGTGATCCTGGGCTGCGGGCATCTCGCACCCAGCATGTGCGCCCCGCAGGTAGGGCCCGGTGTCGCCGCGTTTCTCGGGCGGTGAGAGTCTGAATGGCCTCGGACCGGCGTCTGCCTTCCCGTGCCCCATCCTTTCCACTTTTTCCTGCGGAAAGGGTGGGAGACCACGAATCGGGAAAGCGCACTTCAAAGTCGGGAAATCGCGCGGAGCGGCCTATACGCCGATCACAGCACACAGTTCCTTCACCGCCGCTGCGCTCTTCTTCAACGCCGCGTCCTCTTCCGGGGTCAGCTTGATCTCGATGATCTTTTCCAGACCCGCTGCCCCCAGCTTGCACGGAACACCGATGTAGAAGCCGTCGATTCCGTATTCGCCTTGCAGATAAGCCGCACAGGGCAGAATCTTCTTCTTGTCCTTGAGGATTGCCTCGACCATCTCGACCGTCGCGGCCGAAGGCGCGTAGTAGGCGCTGCCTGTCTTGAGATGCTTCACAATCTCGGCGCCGCCATCGCGCGTGCGCTGCACCAATGCCTCCAGCCGGTCCGGCGCAATCAATTCCGTAATCGGAATCCCGGCGACCGTCGAGTAGCGGGGAAGTGGCACCATCGTGTCGCCATGCCCGCCCAACACAAAGGCAGTCACATTTTCGACACTCACATTCAGCTCAGCAGCAATAAAAGTACGGAAGCGTGCGGAATCCAGGATGCCGGCCATGCCGATCACGCGCTCGCGATTGAACCCAGCCTGTCGATACGCTGCCTGCGCCATGGCATCCAGCGGGTTCGACACGATAATCAGGATCGATTCCGGCGACTGCGCAACCACCTTCGAAACCACATCCGACATGATCTTGTAATTGGTGTGCAGCAGATCGTCGCGGCTCATCCCCGGCTTGCGCGGAATGCCCGCCGTAATGACGACGATGTCGGAGTTGGCGGTCGCGGCGTAGTCATTAGCGCCGACTATGTTCACGTCCCGCTTTTCAATCGGCATCGCCTCGAGCAGGTCGAGAGCCTTGCCCTGCGGAACACCTTCCACAACATCGATCAGCGCAACGTCCGCCAGCTCCTTCGAAGCAATCCAGTGTGCCGCAGTCGCGCCAACGTTGCCCGCGCCGACAATACTTACCTTCTTCCGCATGTCTCTTTTCTCCCCGGTGCCCTAACTGTCCGTTATTTCCTAGTCCCTGATCCCTGTCTTTACATGTTTCCGATAATCCGCGTCGCAAACTCGCTTGTTCCCACCTTCGTGGCCCCTGCCGTCTGCCGCTCAAAGTCGTAGGTCACGAACTTCTGCAGGATCGTCTTCTCCATCGACGTCTCAATCAGCTTGGCCGCTTCTTTCCAGCCAATGAAATCGAGCAGCATCACGCCCGACAAAATCACCGAGCCCGGATTAATGACATCCTTATCGGCGTACTTCGGCGCCGTGCCATGGGTCGCCTCAAACACGGCGAACCCATCGCCGATGTTCGCGCCCGGTGCAATGCCGAGTCCGCCCACCTGGGCCGCCGCAGCATCGGAAATGTAATCGCCGTTCAGGTTAGTCGTTGCCAGAATGCTGTAGTCCGACGGCCGGATAATGATCTGCTGGAAAATCGAGTCGGCGATGCGGTCGTTGACCAGGATCTTCGACTTCCACGCCCCATTGCCATGCGTTTTGCCGATCGTGTCAAGTGTCTGCTTGACTTCGGCGTACAACTCCTCGCGGAAGGCAGGCGAACCAAATTCGAGGCCCGGCTCGATGAGCGCTGCATTCTGCTCGATGGTGAGACCGGGATTGGCATCGAGGTTGCCGAGAATCCAGCTCTCGCGTTCGGTCACCGTCTCTGCGCGGAACTCCTGGGTTGCCACTTCGTAGCCCCACTCGCGAAATGCGCCCTCGGTGAACTTCTGAATATTCCCTTTATGCACGAGGGTGACTGTTTTGCGCCCGGTCTCGAGCGCACTCTTGATTGCATACCGCACCAGTCGCTTGGTGCCGAAGATCGAAATCGGCTTGATCCCCACGCCGGAGTCGGAACGAATTTTCTTCTTGCCGCCCTTCAGCAAGTCCTCATTGATGAATTCAATGAGCCGCGCCACATCCGCACTGCCTTGTTTGAACTCGATGCCCGAATACACGTCCTCAGTGTTCTCGCGGAAGATCACGATATCGACCTTCTCGGGGTGCTTCACCGGGCTGGGCACGCCCTGGTAATACTTCACCGGCCGGACACAGGCGTAGAGATCGAGCAACTGGCGCAGGGCCACATTGAGCGAACGAATTCCTCCGCCGATCGGTGTGGTCAGCGGTCCTTTGATTGAAACCCGCAGGTCGCGCGCCGCCGCAACGGAGTCATCCGGTAGCCAGGTGTTGAACTGGCGGAAAGCCTTCTCGCCGGCAAAAATTTCAAACCACTTGATGCTGCGCTTGCCGCCGTAGGCCTTCTCCACCGCCGCATCGAACACCCGCTGCGATGCCTTCCAGATATCGCGCCCGGTGCCGTCGCCTTCAATAAAAGGAATGATGGGATTGTCGGGGATGTTGTATTCGCCGTTCGAGTAGCCGATTGCCGCGCCGTCTTTGGGCAGTTCAAGCCCGTTATAGGTCTTCTGCATTGGTTCGAATGTCCCTTTCCTCTATACCTTTGCAGACCAAGGCCGAAGTCGGCAAATCCCAGGGTGTGGAAGGGAGCTGAACGGGGTTGCAAGCGCATTTCTGGAGTGAGTTTCAAGACTCTTCTTGTAACAGGGCGCGACTTCAAGTCGTGCCGAATAGAGGAGCAATGACGAGGGGTTTTAACCCCTGAGGGTTGGTTGCAGGAACCATCAGGACCAATCCTTAAACACTCTCTACGGAGCATCGTGCATACGGTCGTTGTCGTAGCGGGGAATCCCGAAGTGACCGCGCAGATGGAGCAAGTCCACCGGATTCAGGTTTCCGGCCACCGTCACCAGGGTCAGGCTCCGCGGCGTCTCTGCAAGGATCACAGCGCCGCGTACATTCACCCCGTCCAGCACCACCCAGACGTCGGTCGTCTGATCGTGGACCGGACCGCCGGCACGATTCGTCGTCACCAGGTGCTTCCATCCCCGGAGGTGGTAGGCAGCGCGAACCGCATCGACCTCCGCCTCATCGGGAATGCCTGCATCGCCAAATCGCATCGTGTGCACGCTGACTCCATCCAGCTTTCGGATCGCCTGCCGTTCTCCCGCGTCAGAATACGGCACCATCCCAGCCGCCACACCCAGCAGATTGCGATCCAGGGTGAAGCTGGACTTCACCGCGGCCTGCCGGTTCAAATTCTCCAGCGCCGGCGGCGTCCATTCCAGAGGCACGGGAGACGCAAACGCCTCGCTGTCCGCTGTCTCGACGGAAACTCCCTGCGCCGTGGGCCCGGGGGCGCCCCCCTGCTGGCAACGCGCAACAGAAATTCCCAGGCAAGACACAACTATCCCAACTAGAAGAATCGGCTTCATATCTTCTTGAACTCTGACCGGCTCGAAAAGTTCCGGGCAATTCTCTGTTTTTCTCGCCCTGCATGAATCGCTCGGAGACGTTGCGCAAACCTACACAGACCACTATTCGCTTCTCCTACCCCTCCCGCACGACTTCTTTCCCTGTGAACACCAGATGAAATCCCTTCCAACGCTGTTGCACGACGGCAAGATGCGATAGACTCATGCGGGAGCGTCTCCAAATCGCGCTCTGTCCACGCCACGGAGGGTACATAGAAATTGGGAAAGAACATGGTCCCGAAGAAGATCTTCTTCACCAAGGGAGTTGGTAAGCACAAGGAACGACTGACCTCGTTTGAGCTGGCCCTTCGTGATGCGGGAATTGCTTCGCAGAATCTGGTTCGCGTCTCGTCCATCTTTCCACCGCAGTGCAAGGTCATCACGCGCAAACAAGGACTCAAGTATCTCGACCATGGCGAAGTTGTTTTCGCCGTCATTGCCGAGAACTCCACCCGTGAACCGCACCGCCTTGTCGTTTCCAGCATCGGCGTCGCCATTCCCGCCGACCGCGACACCTACGGCTATCTCAGCGAGCACCACAGCTTCGGCGAAACTGAAGATCAAGCCGGCGAATACGCAGAAGAACTGGCCGCCGAAATGCTCGCCACCACCCTCGACGTCGATTTTGACCCCGACAAAAGCTGGGACGAAAAGAAAGAGATTTACCGCATCTCAAACAAGATCGTTCGCACCAGCAACATCACGCAGTCCGCCGTGGGCGACAAGCGCGGTCTCTGGACCACGACCATCGCCGCTGCCGTCCTGATTCTCGAAGTCTAGGGCCTCATCACTTTCTCGGGCCAACTCCGTCCGCGGGGTTGGCCTTGCTGCTTCATTCCCCTGGAAGGAAGATCGCTGCTCATGGTCGAAAAGCGCCGCTACAAAGTTGGTTTAGTCCAGATGCGCATGGGGCCTGACCCTGAGGTCAACCTGGCCTCGGCCATTCGGCACATTCATGAGGCCGCAAATCTCGGCGCCAACATTGTCTGCCTGCCCGAGCTCTTTCGCGCGCAATATTTCTGCCAACGCGAAGACCTCCATCTGTTCGATCTCGCCGAATCCATTCCTGGTCCGTCAACCGCGAAACTCGGCGAAGTCGCGCGCGAAGCCCGCGTCGTGATCGTCGCTTCGCTGTTCGAACGCCGCGCCCCCGGCCTCTACCACAACACGGCCGTCACCCTCGCTCTCGACGGCAGCATTGCCAGCGTGTATCGCAAGATGCACATCCCCGACGACCCGCTCTATTACGAGAAGTATTACTTCACACCCGGCGATCTGGGATTCCGCGCTGTCGATACTTCTTTTGGCCGCATCGGCACCCTCGTCTGTTGGGATCAGTGGTATCCCGAAGGCGCGCGGCTCACCGCTTTGCAAGGCGCCGAAATTCTCTTTTATCCCACAGCCATCGGCTGGCACCCCGCAGAGAAGGACGAGTTTGGCGCGGCGCAGTACGACGCCTGGCAGACCATCCAGCGCGCACACGCCATCGCCAACGGAGTCTACGTTGCCGGCGTCAATCGCGTCGGTCACGAAAACGGCGACATCCTCGGCAATCGTGCTCCAGGCCCCGGCATCGAGTTCTGGGGCGGCAGTTTCCTCGCCGACCCCTTCGGCCGCATCATCGCCAAGGCTTCTCACGATACGGAAGAAGTTCTTCTCGGCGAGATAGACCTCGCGCTCCTGGAGGACACGCGCCGCAACTGGCCGTTCCTGCGCGACCGCCGCATCGATGCCTACAGCCCCATCACCCAGCGCTTTCTCGATCCAGTGCATGCCTGGGCGCCCGACGGAGATCCCAAATAGCAATGCCCGCAAGTGCGCCTGAACTGACCCCCCGCGAACTCGGCTACCGCATGCCTGCCGAGTGGGAGCCGCACGAGGCCACATGGCTCGCCTGGCCGCACAATCGCGAAGACTGGCCCGGCAAATTCCAGCCCATCCCGTGGGTCTACGCTGAGATCGTTCGTCTGCTCGCCGCGCGCGAGAAAGTGCACATCCTCGTCCAAGACGTTAAGGCCCAGGGGCTCGCGACCGGTATCCTCAAGCGAGCCGGCGCCAACCTGGATCAGGTCCTCTTTCATGCCTGGCCCACCGATCGTGTCTGGACCCGCGACTCCGGCCCCATTTTTGTCCGCAATCGAGAAGGCCAGCTCGCCCTCACCAACTGGCACTTCAATGCGTGGGCCAAATATTCTGACTGGCACCTCGATGACCAGGTGCCGGACCGCGTGGCGGCGTTGCTGCATCTGCCGCAGTGGCAGCCGTCGATCGAGATTGACGGTACCCCGCATCGCATAGTCCTCGAAGGCGGCTCCATCGATACGAACGGCCAAGGCTCACTGTTGACGACAGAGGAATGCCTCCTCAGCGACGTGCAGCAGCGCAACCCCGGCGTCAGCCGCGCGCAGTTGGAGCAGGCTTTCCACGACTACCTCGGCATCAATGAGGTTCTCTGGCTCGGCCGCGGCATTGCGGGCGATGACACCCACGGCCACATCGACGACATCAGCCGTTTCGTCGGCACGGCAACCATCGTGACCGCCATCGAGCCGAACACCAAAGATCCAAATCACGAACCACTCGCCGAGAATCTTGACCGTCTCAAGGCCGCGCGCACCTTCGACGGCAAACAATTCACCCTCGTCGAACTGCCTCTGCCGCGTCCAGTGGTCTTTCGCAAACAGCGCCTGCCCGCCAGCTACGCCAACTTCTATCTCGCCAATGGCCTCGTCCTCGTGCCCACGTTTCACGACCCAAACGACCGCGTTGCCCTCAACATCCTTGCCCAGGTTTTTCCTGACCGAGAGGTCATCGGCATTCATTCGGTCGACTTGATCTGGGGACTCGGCGCGCTTCACTGCATGACCCAGCAGCAGCCGGCGAGTTAAGCCGCGCACGAAGACCAGACCGCGGGGACCCCTGCGCGATAGCATCGGGAGCATGATCTCCGACCTCGAAGCCATGCAGGCCGCCCTCACCGAAGCTCGGTTAGCCGCTGAAGCGGGCGAGGTGCCCATCGGCGCCGTCCTGGTGCACGACGGCGAGATCTTCGCGCGCGGGCAGAACCGCGTCGTGCGCGACAACGACCCCACCGCGCATGCCGAAATTGTGGCACTTCGCGAGGCAGCGAAGATCCTGGCCAATTACCGACTCACCGCGTGCTCGATTTTCGCAACGCTGGAACCGTGCGCCATGTGTGCCGGGGCCATGATTCACGCGCGTCTCGACCGCCTGGTCTTCGCGGCTGCGGACCCTAAGGCCGGCGCCTGCGGTTCCGTGTTGGCGGTCTTGAATCACCCCCAGCTCAACCACAAAATGGCCGTCGAACGGGGAATCCTCGCCGACGAATCCGCCGCCCTGCTGCGCAGCTTTTTCCGCGAGCGCCGCTAGCTAGCCTCCCTGTGACCTCAGGACCGCATGCGTCGGTCATCACCGCGCCAGGCCCTCCCTCGGTGCGACAATGGCCGCAGCAAAAACAATCCACTTCTCAGGAGAGCAGCAATGGAGAACGGGAAAGGTCCGTTGCGCCGCCCGTTTCCGCTCAAGTGGAACCGAATCTCTGTCGCGATCTCAACGATCGCCATCGCCTCACATATCCTGCTCAACCTCTTGCTGCACGAGAAGGGTTATGTTCCGGATATTCCCTTGTGGATTGCGGTGATCGCGGGTGGCGCACCGCTGCTTTACGATCTTCTCCGCCAGGTCTTCAAACGGCAGTTTGGTTCGGACTTCCTTGCCGGGCTGTCCATCATCACAGCAGTCGCAATGGGCGAACTTGTCGTCGCTACCATCGTCGTGCTCATGCTCTCCGGTGGGCAGGCATTGGAGGAGTTCGCAACAGAGCGCGCCTCCTCGGTCTTGCACGAACTGGCAAAGCGCATGCCTAGCGTTGCGCACCGCGTTGTTGATGGCATAGCCTGCGACATTGCCGTTACCGACATTGCCGTCGGAGACCACCTCGTCGTTTTTCCCCATGAAATCTGCCCGGTCGATGGAACCATTGAATCGGGCAATGGAACCATGGACGAGTCGTTTCTTACCGGTGAGCCGTTTCGTATGCGGAAAATAGCCGGCTCCCAGGTAATCTCCGGCGCGCTCAATCAGGATTCTGCGTTAACGATCGTGGCTGACAAGCTCGCCGTCGATTCGCGCTACGCACGCATCATGGAAGTAATGCAGGCCGCGGAACAGCACCCGCCCCGCATCCGCCGCCTTGCCGACCGGCTGGGCGCCATCTACACGCCCATTGCGGTGCTGGCCGCGCTGGCCGGCTGGCTGCTCAGCGGCGATCCAGATCGTTTTCTCGCCGTCATCGTCATCGCTACCCCGTGTCCGCTTCTGCTGGCAATCCCCGTCTCGATCATTGGTGCCATTTCACTCGCGGCCAAACGCGGAATCGTCATCAAGAAGCCCGTCGTTCTCGAACAGGTCGGACGGATCCAGACCATGTTCTTCGACAAGACCGGCACGCTTACCCACGGCGAGCCCCTTGTCACAGAGGTTCTATGCTTTTCGGGAGCCGACTCAGTTGGCGTCCTGCGGCTTGCCGCAAGCCTTGAGCAGTATTCGAAGCATCCGCTCGGTGGAGCCATCCTGCGCGCTGCCGAAGAAAAGGGCCTCGTTCTCCAAAACGTCGAAAATATCAGCGAGAAGCCGGGCGAGGGTCTCATCGGACACATTGAAGGACAAAAAATTCTCGTGACCGGAAGAAGCAAGCTTCCCGCGGAAATGGCGGCCGTTCTCCCCGCCAGCGCCTCTGGCATGGAGTGCGTTATTGTCATCAACGACTGCGTCTCCGGCTTGCTGCGCTTTCATGACCGCCCTCGCAAAGAAGGCAAGCCGTTCATCAGCCATCTCATGCCGAAGCATCACGTCAAGCGGCTCATGATTCTCTCCGGCGACAGGGACAGCGAAGTGCAGCATCTCGCGGACATTGTCGGCATTACCGATGTTCGTTCGGGTCTCGCGCCGGAAGAGAAATTACAGATCGTGCGCGATGAAACCAGCAAGGCTCCCACTCTCTTTGTCGGTGATGGAATCAACGACGCCCCTGCCATGATGGCAGCCACAGTGGGCGTGGCCTTCGGTCAGAACAGCGACATCACCGCAGAAGCTGCGGGGGCCGTCATCCTCGATCCGACTCTGGACAAAGTCGACGAGCTGCTGCACATCGGCAGGCGTATGACGCGTATCGCGCTGCAAAGCGCAATCGGCGGCATGGTCCTCAGTTCGCTGGGCATGGCCGCTGCGGCTTTCGGCTTCCTGTCTCCGCTGCAGGGCGCCATTGGTCAGGAAGTCATCGACCTGCTCGCGGTGTTCAACGCCGTGCGCGCATCGATTCCCATGCGCGAGCTGCACGATTTCTAGTGTTGCGTACCGAAAGCCCGCATTCAATATGTCATCCCAAACGAGCGATACGAGTCGAGGGATATGCGGTCGTTTTTTGCTCTGAGTCGGGAATGTCCTCTGCACCCCTTCGATCCCAAGAGCCTGGGTGCCCATGGCTTGTTGTCGGCCACTGGGAGAGCGAAAACCGCCGTCCTCCAGCCTTCAAATAAGAGCGCACGCTCAGTCCTTCTCACGGCTTGGTCACCGCAGGCACGAACTCGTTGAGGTTGAATGGGCGCATGGCTTCGCGGGGCGGCTGAATGCTGAGGACGAGAGCAAGCTCGGTTGGAGGACCTTGGAAGTAGGGCACGTGGATCGAATGCCATCCAACTGAAAGTGTTGTACTGACGGTTTGCCGCTCGACGGTGTGCACCCCGTCCAAATCGATGAGAAGGCGGTTGTCGATTTCAAGCTGTGAGCCATCGTCCGATTGAAGTTCGAACCTGTAATCGCCCGGCTCGGTGACATAGAACTTGCCGTAGTAGTCGACACCGAACCAGACGCTCGTGTGAGTGACGCCAGGAATGCCGCCCATGCGCGTAATGTCCTGCTGCGGAACGTTGAGGGCATTGGTGTAGAGCGAGGCAACTGGATCGACTTCACCAAATTCGTCAACAGAGGTAACGCCAACGGGAAATTCGTAAACATCGCCGCAGAAGGCGTTTTCGCTGGGTGTGGCGGCGCCGAAGGCTCGAATATCGCCGATGAGTTTCTTCTTTCTTCCCGCTTGCCTCTTTTGAACGTCGATCGGGAGGGGCCGGGAGACATCGACGACGCCCAGATTGCCGGTGTTGCGATCAAGTACGGCCAGGCGCGCGAGGGCAGGCGGTTCGGGGCCTGGTGCTTCAAGAAAACTGACAAAGCCATGGTCTGGCAGGCGCGCAATATCGGTCGTGTTCATTTGGTGGTCCACGGTCGAGTGCAGATAGTGGGCCACTTCGCCGGCCGCGTCGAAGACGCACACGCCAAAGTCGAGCTGAACGCGTGGGACGGCGCCGTTGATTCCGATCGAGCTCAGGGATTCCGGTTTGATCGCCACGGCGTAATGCGTGGTGTTTCCGCCCGCAGCGGCGAGCACTTTGGCGGTCATCGCCAGCGTGGGCGGTGTGAGCGGGTGATAGCAGGCTGCTTCCTGCAACGCTTCCGGAGTGACGAGCGCCTTCAGGTCTTTCAACGCCGCGTTTTCCATGGTGTGGCCGACGTAGTATTGCCGGCGGAAAGTTAGGTTCACGTGAGGCCGAGTCGTCTTCACCACAACGGCGTGGTAGCCGGGTTCGGAAGATGCCTGAATGGCGATCTGGTAATGAACCGCAGCGTCGAGAGCGCAAACCGCGCCTGAACTGACGTGAAAGCCGCTCGTTGCATCTTCCTCTTTGTCCCTGCGCTCCGGGTCGATGGTGCGAAGGTACAGGATGCGGCGAGGAATCTTGCCGCCATGCTTCGGGACCTCGAACACCTGAAATTCGTTCGCAGCTAAATCCGCAATCGGCAGGTTGTGGAGATCGCGCGCCACCACGTCGATCACAGCTTCGCGGGTCTCGATACGCAGCACCATCGCTGGCGAGTCTCCCTGACCAGACGGAGAGGCCTGTGCCCGAGCGAAGAAACAGGGCAAGGAAACAAGGCAGATCGCACAAAAAACCGGTGCGAAGAAAAGCGGCTTTCCCAGCATCGCCGACAATTCTAAACGTTAGAACCTGCTCAGAGCAGCGTAGGCAATCCATCCATCCGCGGCCTCATCGTCCAAGCGTGGGAAGACGCCTGACACGTTGTGCCTTATGGAGCAGCCGATCAGCCGCGCGTCAAAGCACGAATGCGCTGGGCCTGGTCAGGCCACTTCTCGCCCAGATCGGCGAACTTGCCGTTGTGGTAATCGGCATAGTTGAAACCTGGAGTCACCGTGCAACCCAGCAGTGCCACCTTGCCTTCGCCGATCAAACGCGTCCCTTGCCACACGCCCGCGGGTACCACGACCTGCACATGCTGTCCGGCCTTCAAATCATGACCAAGGATGAAAACGGCGGAGCCGCCATCGGGGAAAAGCTGCAGCATCTCCACCGGGTCACCGAGGTAGAAGTGGAAGACCTCATCGGATTCGAGCACGTGCATTTCGGAGAAGGTGCCCGGTTCGAGCAGGTAATAGATCGCAGAACCATACGTCCGCAGGCCGCGCGGAAATTCAACCGTCTCGCTCGACGTGTAGGTGCGCCGAAACCAACCGCCCTCCAGGGGATGCGGCTCCAGCTTCAGCAAGTCTTTGATTTCTTCCGCAGTCATCTCGACATTATGGTAGCAGCGCGGAAACGGTAGAATCGTTGTATGGACGTGCAGGTTTATACGGCTGCTTGGTGCCGCGATTGTCGCGCAGCCAAGCAATTTCTTGATTCTCACGGCATTGCCTACACCGAAATCGACGTCGACAAGGATCCCCGCGCCTCCGACGAGTTGATTCGACACGTCGGCAAACGGGCCATTCCGCAGCTGGTCATCGATGGGCAATGGTTTCAGCCCTACAAGCCGGGCCGCGGATTGCTCTACGACGAACTTCACAAGCGATTCGACATTCCTCGCACCTGACCGGCGCGCGCCCGTAAAATTAAAGGTTGGCTCGACGCCCACGAAGCGGCCTTAGCCTGAGGAGTAGCCCTTGATCGAACGCTATACACGCCCGGCGATGGGGCGCATCTGGACCGAAGAGAGCAAGTACAGATGCTGGCTCCAGGTTGAGTCGGCCGCCAGCGCCGTGCTCGCTGAAGACGGCGTCATTCCCAAATCTGCTGCCGAAGCGATTGCGACCAAGGCCAGCTTCTCCGTCGCGCGCATCCAGGAGATCGAAGCCGAGGTGAAGCACGACGTCATCGCCTTCACCACTGCTGTTGCGGAAACTCTGAAGGCGCAAGGGTTCGGCGAGCAGTCCCGATGGCTGCACTACGGCCTCACCTCGAATGACATTGTCGATACCGCGCAGGCGCTGCAGGTGAAGCAGGCCTCGCATCTCATTGAGCAAGGGCTTACGGCTCTGCTCGTGGTGCTCAAGCGCCGCGCCGTCGAGTTCAAGCACACGCCGACCATCGGACGCACCCACGGCATTCATGCGGAGCCGACGACCTTCGGCCTCAAGATTCTCAACTGGTATGCCGAAATGGAGCGCAACCTGGTTCGCTTTAACGCGGCCGCAGAGGACATGCGCGTCGGCAAGCTTTCCGGCGCTGTGGGCACGTTTGGTCATCTCAAGCCGGAGCACGAAGAGCGCATTTGCGCGCGGCTCGGCCTGATGCCCGCGCCGGTGGCCACGCAGGTGATTCAGCGTGATCGCCATGCGGCTTACATCTCAACGCTTGCATTGATCGGCAGTACGCTCGACAAGATTGCCGTTGAGATTCGGCATCTGCAGCGCACCGAGGTACGTGAGGCGCAGGAGTATTTCAGCGAGAAGCAGAAGGGTTCTTCGGCGATGCCGCATAAGAAGAATCCAATTACGTCAGAACAGATCAGCGGCCTGGCGCGCGTGCTGCGCGGCAACGCGCAGGCGGCGTTCGAAAATGTTCCGCTATGGCATGAGCGCGATATATCGCACTCTTCGGTGGAGCGCGTGATCTTCCCCGACTCGACGATTCTTGTCGACTATCTCCTGGCCAAAACGACCGACTTGATCGATCGTCTGCTGGTGTATCCGGAGCGGATGAAGCGCAACCTTGAAAGCACGGGAGGACTGATTTTCAGCGGGCAATTGCTGCTGGATTTGTCGGAAGCCGGAATGATGCGCGAAGACGCGTATAAGCTCGTTCAGGCGCACGCGATGCGCGCGTGGAAAGAAGACCGTATATTTCGCGATGAAGTTGCCGCCGATCCTGCGATCACCAAGCTGTTAAGCCCGAAGACGCTGGCGCGGACGTTTGACTCGTCGCGGCAGCTGGTCAATGTGGATGCAATTTTCAAGCGCGTTCTGGGCGCGGACTAGGACTTGCCCCTTCGACTTTGCTCAGGGCAGGCTGTCCAGGCAGCGGCTTCGCGTGGATTCGAAATTGTTCCACGTGGAACAATTGGAGGTGGCGTCCGGGCGGGGGATTCGCGAGGCGTGTGAAGGAATGTGCTGGCGCGCACAATTGTTCCACGTGGAACAATTGTGTTGACGGATACATGTGTTGGGTTGGATTGCAGAGAATTGCGGTGACCTAGGTACTGCAGAAGTGCACCATTCTCGATGCGCGGGTGGGGGGGGAGGGGGGTATCCCCCTGCGGGATCGGCGGAGAGCGCACCTAGACCCCATTTCGATTGTGAAGGAACGGCGGCTTATTTTGCGCAAATCGGACGGCAAAGAATGCAGCAGTCGGATTGGGCCCCCCGGCCGGGTGATGCTCGCCGAAGAAGTCGAGATTTTGAGGATGAGGAAGAGCGGGGTTCAATGCATCTGACATTGGCGATTACGGGGGCGTCCGGGGCGGTGTTCGGCAGGGAAGCACTTCGTGCTCTTGAGTCGGACGCTCGAGTGGACCGCGTTCATTTTGTGGCTTCGGAGAACTCGCTTCGGGTGATCGCCGAGGAGCTTGGTGTTTCGGGGCGGAACGATCTTGTGGAGAAGCTGCTGGGCCGGAAGCCGGCGAAGACGCTGACGTTTTCCGACGCCGATGTGGGGGCGGCAATTGCCAGCGGGAGCCATCCTTCCGATGGAATGATTGTTCTGCCGTGCTCGATGGGGACGCTGGCACGCATTGCGAACGGATTGGCGGACTCGCTGATTGCGCGCGCGGCCGATGTGACGCTGAAGGAGCGGAGGCCGCTGCTTCTGTGCGTGCGCGAGACGCCCTTCAATCGCATTCACCTGCGGAACATGACGCTGGCCGCGGAGGCAGGCGCTACGATCTTTCCGGTGATCCCGGCGTTTTATAACAAGCCGGTCGATTCGGACGAGATGGCGCGGCAGTTTGTGTTCCGGGTTCTGGCGCATGTGGGGTTGGCGCAGCCGGGGGCTTATGTGTGGAAGGACGGGGAGTAAGGGCTAGGCATCGGACTTGCCGGAAGCCTCCAAAGAAGGCAGGCCGAGGTTCGTGGTTTCCCACGTCTCCAAAACCGGGAGACATGGGGCACCCAGAGTTTTGGTTGGAGCCGGCATCCTGAGACCTGGGCCGCGCCGTCGTGGTCTCCCACCCTTCGATAGAAGAAATCGAAGGATGGGGCACCCGCATTCGTGGAGGGTTAAGGTTGGGCCACCTGTCCACGGTCTTACCTCGACGCCCGCTCATCACGATGAGACTGCGATGAACGGGGCGCAGCTTCATGGCCGGGGCACGTGCCCCTTCCTCGGTCCCCAGCTGCAAGGGACCGGGGGCACCCTAGTGGTCTCGCGGCCTGGAAGAGTCACCCACGCATACGGGCTCTGCAAAAAAGGACAACAGCAGATCCTTCGCCCCGCTTACCCCACGCACGCTACCGCGTTCTCGGGGCCCCAACCGCGCGGGTTCTCAGGATGACAAGGCAAGAGCGATGAGAACGGCAACCACAGATCCCCTTCGGCTTCGCCCAGGATGACGAGCGAGTTGGGACTTGGGATTCTGTTGACTTTGGTGGTTGGGAACGTCGATACTGCGTCCATGCTGAACCAGGGGAAATGCGGGGATGAGGCTATGGCTATGTGCATGTGTACATGCGGGCCAGTCCGCGCGGCTCTGGAACGGCACATGCGCTAAGCGCAACCGATTCTGAAACGAAACCCGCGGCCCGGTCCTGAGAGAGGATTCGGGTTTTTGTGTTTTGGTGCGGCCCGCTCCCCTCAGGAAACGCCGCAGTCGTCCAACACAAACCGCAAACCATACCGTCTACCGCAAACCAAATGAGGAGTTCGAGAATGCCTGATGAGAAGCAGTTGCAGTTGGCCACCCTTGCCGTGCACGCGGGCCAGTCGCCTGATCCTGCGACCGGGTCGCGCGCGGTGCCGATTTACCAGACCACGTCGTATCTGTTCCAGGACGCCGATCACGCGGGGCGCCTGTTCGCGCTGAAAGAGTTTGGGAATATCTACACGCGGATCATGAATCCGACCACCGATGTTTTTGAGAAGCGCGTGGCGGCGTTGGAGGGCGGCGTGGCGGGGCTTGCGACGGCTTCAGGCCAGGCGGCGGAGACGCTGACGCTGACGACGCTGGCTTCGGCGGGGGATGAGATTGTCTCGACGACATCGTTGTATGGCGGGACGTACAACCTGTTCCACTACACGCTGCCACGGCTGGGGATCACGGTGCGGTTTGTGGATGCGGATGACTTTGACGGGCTGCGTGCGGCGATCAACGACAAGACGCGGGCAGTCTACACGGAGACGCTGGGGAATCCCAAGCTCGATGTGGTGGACATTGAGCGGATGGCCTCGATTGCGCACGAGAATGGGTTGCCGCTGGTGATTGACAATACGTCGGCGTCGGCGGCGCTGGTGCGGCCGATTGAGTGGGGCGCGGATATTGTGGTGAATTCAGCGACCAAGTTTCTGGGCGGGCATGGGACGTCGATCGGCGGCGTGATTGTGGACGCGGGCAAGTTCGACTGGGCGAAGTCGGGGCGGTTCAAAGATTTCACGGAGCCCGATCCTTCGTATCATGGCTTGTCGTACTGGGAGACGTTCGGAGCGATTTCCTTCATTTTGAAAGCGCGCATTCAGGGGCTGCGGGATACGGGCGCGGCGCTGTCGCCGTTCAATGCGTTTCTGCTGCTGCAGGGAATTGAGACGCTGCATCTGCGGCTGGAGCGGCACTCGCAGAATGCGCTGGCGGTGGCCAAGCACCTCGAAAAGCATCCTGGGGTGGAGTGGGTGAATTATCCCGGGTTGGAATCGAGCCAGTACTACAAGCGGGCGCAGAAGTATCTGCCCACGGGCCAGGGGGCGCTGGTCACCTTTGGGATTAAGGGCGGGTATGAGGCAGGGAAGAAGCTGATCGACTCGCTGGAGCTGTTTTCTCTGGTGGCGAATATAGGCGATGCCAAGTCGCTAGTGATTCATCCGGCGTCGACGACGCACCAGCAGCTGTCAGTGGCGGAGCAGGCGGAAACCGGGGTGACGCCGGAGCTGGTGCGGTTGTCTGTAGGGATTGAGGACATTCGCGATATCGTGGCGGATCTTGACCAGGCGATTACCGCGGCGAACGGCTCCACGTGCGCGGGAAGCGAAAGGGCGGCCGTTGCGGCACAATAGGTGTAATGACTGACGCCGAAACGGTGAAGCGCGCGGCGCCTGCCGCGAAAGGCCGCGCGCTGGCTCCCACGTATGAAGGGGATTTTGTTTTACCGGGTCCCCTGACGCTGGAGAGCGGGCGGACGCTGGCGACGCCGACGCTGCATTACGCCGTGTATGGACGGCTGAATGCGGCGCGGGACAATGCGGTGCTGGTGTGCCATGCGCTGTCGGGGTCGGCCCTGGTGGGGGAGTGGTGGCCGGAGATTTTTGCGCCGGGCGCGGTATTGTCGCTGGAGCAGGACTTCGTTATCTGCATCAACATGCTGGGATCGTGTTACGGCTCGACGGGGCCGGCTTCGGTGAATCCGGAGACGGGGCTGGTGTACGGGCCGGACTTTCCGCTGGTATCGGTTCGAGACAATGTGCGGGCGCAGGCGCGGCTTTTGGATTCGCTGGGGATCAAGAGGCTGCGGCTGGTGCTGGGCGGGTCGATTGGGGGCATGCAGGCGCTGGAGTGGGCGATTCACGATCCGGCGCGGGTAGAGCGCGCGGCAATTATTGCGGTGGCTCCGCTGACGGCGATGGGGCTGGCGCTGAACCATCTGCAGCGGCAGGCGATCCAGAACGATCCGGACTGGGATGGGGGCTACTATCTGACGCAGCGTATGCCGCGGCAGGGTTTGGCGCTGGCGCGCGCGATCGGGATGGTGAGCTACAAGTCGGCCGAGCTGTTCGAGGAGCGGTTCGGGCGGAATCCAAACAGGAATGGGGAAGACCCGTGGGCCCATGACGTGCAGGGCGGCGGGCTGGTGGGCGGGCGGTACGACATCGGGGGTTATCTCGATCACCAGGGGCAGCGATTCATCGACAGATTCGATGCGAATGCTTACCTGGCCATTCTGCGCACCATGGACAACTGGGATCCGCTGCGTGGAGGCGGGACTTCGAAGGAAGTGTTTGGGGGGATTAGAGCCAAGCTGAATTTTGTGGGGATCAGTTCGGACTGGCTGTTCCCGGCGGCCTCGGTGCGGGAGTTCGCGGAGACGATTCGTGCGGCAGGGGTAAAAGCGGACTACCGGGAAATGGTGAGCGCGCATGGGCACGATGCGTTTCTGGCGGAGCAGGTAGAACTGGTTCGGTTGCTGCAATAGAGCGGTTTCGGGAACCATCGATGCTTTAGTCCGGTATTCGGACGGGCACAACCGCTCTGGAACAGTTTTCTTTCGACCGGTGTCTAACGCGGTATGCTTGGACGGTTTGGCGCGCAGTTGAAGCAGCTCGAGGCGGAGGGAAGCGGGGCAAGCGAGCCGAGCCGGTGGCCGTGTCTGAGAGACTCATATTGAGGCAAGTGTGTTGACTTTCGACCTCTTAGCGAGAAGTTTGCTTGTCACTTGAGGCGCTGGTTTCTATAATCCTCGCAACACTGCACTGGTAGCCGTGTCCAACCGCCAAGCAGAAGGGTTGTGCAGTCCGCCAAGAGAGTGCTTGATATTCATTTCACTTTACGTATCTCCCAGGAGCACTGAATGAAGAAGATAGTTTTTGCATCTGTGATGGCGTTGGCAAGCATTAGCCTTGTTGCCCCAATGCTGCATGCACAGGATCAGGGCGGCACGATCAAGATCAACGATCCGGCCGAATTCAACGCCTACCAGATGGCAACCACCCAGAGCGACCCGACGGCCAAGGCCGCGGCACTCGAAACATTTCTTACGCAGTATCCCAACAGCGTGGTGAAGAGCGCGGTTCTGGATTTGCTGATCGACACGTATCAGCAGACGCAGAATGCGGACAAGACGTTCGACGCGGCCCATCGGCTGCTGCAGATCGACGCCAACAACATGAAGGCGACGTTGATTTCGGTCTTCGTGCGGAAATCGCAGTGCGCCAAGAGCGTGAGCGCTTCGGGTAAATCGACGGATCCGCAGACGTGCGACGACGCAGCAACGCTGGCGACGAAGGGGCTGGGTCTAACCAAGCCGGCCGCGGTCTCGGCCGACGACTGGGCTAAGCAGACGGCGGTGGCGTACCCCGTGTTTCACTCGGCGGTTGCGCTGGACGACACGGTGGTCAAGAAGGACTACAAGGCTGCCGAGGATGAATACACGGCCGAGTTGAAACTGTATTCGGACGACCAGAGCAAGATGGCCGGCCTGCAGGACACGTTGCTTCTGGCCCAGGCGTACAGCCAGCCGGGCCCGGCACAGGATCTGGTGAAGGCAATCTGGCTTTATGCGCGGGTATGGGATCTAGCGCCGGCGAATTACAAGGGACAGATCGCGCCGAAGCTCGATTACTACTACAAGAAGTATCACGGCAATCTTGAGGGTCTGGATGCCATCAAGCAGCAGGCATCGGCGACGGTGTTTCCGCCAACGAGTTTGCATATCGACCCGGCGAAGAGCCCGCAGGAACAGATTCACGACCTGATCGTGGCGACACCGGATCTGACGACGCTTGCCCTGGCCGACAAGGAAACGGTTCTCGCTTTTGGAACCAAGGAGGATGCGGACAAGCTGTGGAGCCTGTTGCAAGGCAAGCAGACACCTGTCCCAGGAATCGTGATTGAGGCGACGGCTTCGCAGATCAAGGTGGCTGTAACGCAGGACGCCAAGGATGCAAAGGTTGCCGACTTCATCGTGAACCTGAAAGAGCCGCTGAAGGACAGCGAGATTCCCGCACCGGGATTCGAGTTCAAGATTCAGCCGGCGACAGAGCTGGATGGCACCTACGACACGTACACGCAGATTCCGGCAACGGACGCCAAGCCAGCGACGGATACAACTCCGGCGGTGGCTGCAACTGCGCAGAGCGCGCAGATCGTGTTGAAGGACGCTTTCATCCAGGCAGAGAAGAAGAAGGGGCCGGCGAAGGCTGCTCCACATAAGCCGGCAGCGGCGCACAAGAAAGCCAGCTAGTTAACACAAGCGGGGTCGAGCGCCGACAGAAGGCAAGATTCGGCTCGACCCGGCACTCCTGGGAATTACAAAGGGCAACCTCGGATGAGGTTGCCCTTTTTGTGTAGGTCAATGGAGATGGCGAATTTCAATCTGGGGGCGGAGAACGGCAGGAGGCCGGCAAGAGCGGTCCCGATCGCGAGGAACACCCTCAGGGGTGAAAGCCCAGGTGTCTTTCGGCACGGCTGAAGCCGTGCCCTGTTACAAAGCGATTGCCTCTCACAACTCTTGGGGAGGTGGGGGTGCCGCGATAACGGGTCTCCGGGGAAATTACTCGCCGAGCATGATGCGCTGGACGGCGGTGGCGCGGCCGGTAGCAGAATCGCAGGTGACGAGGGTGGCGCACATCTTGGGATTGCCCTTGGCGGCTTCAAACTTGCCGGGCATGCCGGTGAGGAAGCGCTGCAGCACGATGTCCTTGTCGACGCCGATGACGCTGTCGTAGGGGCCGCTCATGCCGACGTCGGTCTGGAAGGCGGTGCCGCCTGGAAGGATACGCTCGTCGGCTGTAGGGATGTGGGTGTGGGTGCCGAGGACGGCGGTAACTTTGCCGTCGAGATGCCAGCCCATGGCAACTTTCTCGCTGGTCGCTTCGGCGTGGAAGTCCAGCAGGATGACCTTGGCCTTGAGGCCGGAGAGGAGATCGGTAGCGAGGTGAAACGGGTCGTTGGTGCCGCTCATGAAGACCTTACCCATGAGGTTCATCACGGCGTAGGGAAGTCCCTTGTGCGGGCCGTTTGCGATGGTTCCTTCGTAGATGCCGTAGCCGGGCAGGCCGGGCTGCATGTTGGCGGGGCGCAGGACGCGGCGGGCGCGGGCGTGGCTGTCGGCGGGGACGGAGGCGAGGTAGTCGAGCAGCTCGCGTTTATCCCACACATGATTGCCGGTGGTCATGGCGTCGGCGCCGAGCTCGAAGAGCTCATCGACAATTTGGGGCGTGACGCCGAAGCCGCCGGCGGCGTTCTCGACATTCATGATGGTGAGGTCGACGTTGTGCGCGGCACGGACGTGGGCAATGTGTTCGCGCACGATGCGGCGTCCGGCACTACCGAAAATATCGCCAACGAAAAGGATGTTCATTGAACTCCAGTGGACAGTGAAGAGTGAACAGTGGCCAGAGATCAGGTTTCAGGGATCAGCGGAGCTTTGCCGCTTGTGCGATCTGTTCAGCTTCCCTGGGCTGATTCATTTGTTTCGTTTAGCGATGGTCTGTGGTTTCCCACCCTTGCGGCAGAAAGAAGCCGCAAGGATGGGGCACGGAGTGTACTAGCTGGTTGTAGGCTTTTGATCCTTGATCTCTGAAACCTGATCCCTGCCCCCCGCGTTTCTCATGAGCGGGAAGAGGATCACGTCACGAATGGATTTGGAGCCGGTGAGGAGCATGGTGAGGCGGTCGATGCCGATGCCTTCGCCGCCGGTGGGGGGCAGGCCGTAGGCGAGGGCACGGACATAGTCCTCGTCCATGGCGTGGGCCTCGTCGTCGCCGCGGGTCTTTTCGGCAAGTTGCTCTTCGAAGCGCTTGTGCTGTTCGACGGGGTCGTTGAGCTCGCTGAAGGCGTTGCCCAGTTCGAAGCCGCCGGCGAAAAACTCGAAGCGCTCGACGTGTTCGGGGTCGTCGGGCTTGGCTTTCGAAAGCGGCGAGACGACGGTGGGGTAGTCGTAGATGATGGTCGGCTGAATGAGGAATGGCTCGACGACCGCTTCGAAGAGGTTGTAGACCGACTTGCCGAGCGGCGCGCCTTTCATGGAGTCGTAGTAGACGGCCGTGACGGCGCCATGAATGGTCTTGAGCTCGGCCAGGCGATCGGGAAGGATGGTGTTGGTTTGGGCGGCGGCCTTCTCGAGGGAGCTCATGGCTGCGTGGAGTCGCGCCTGGAGCACAGGTGCGGAGTCGAACGCGGTTTCTGCGGGTTTCGGCCCGGCTTCTTCTGGCCAGTATTTCTGGATTGCCGCGCGCATGGTGAGGCGTTCCCACTTCGCGAGGTCGATGGTGTTGCCGTCGAACTCGGTGGTGGTGACGCCGTTGACCTCGCGGGCGACAAACTCCATGAGGTCCTCTGTGATCTGCATCATGTCGTGGTAGTTTGCGTAGGCCTGGTAGAACTCGAGCATCGTGAACTCGGGGTTGTGCTGGGTGCTGACGCCCTCGTTGCGGAAGTTGCGATTGATTTCGTACACGCGATCCAGCCCGCCGACGACGAGCCGCTTGAGATAAAGCTCGGGGGCGATGCGCAGGAACAGATCCATATCGAGCGTGTTGTGATGCGTTTTAAAGGGCCGGGCCGCGGCGCCGCCGGCGATCTGCTGCATCATGGGCGTTTCGACTTCGAGATACCCGCGCTCGTCGAAGAATGTGCGCAGGGCTTTGAGCACCTTGGCGCGCTTGACGAAGACTTCACGGCTTTCGAGGTTGGCAAAGAGATCGACATAGCGCTGGCGGTAGCGGAGCTCGACGTCGGCGAGGCCGTGAAACTTCTCGGGCAGGGCGAGCATGGCCTTGGCGAGGAAGGTGAGGCGTTCGACGTGGACGGAGAGTTCGCCGGTGCGGGTGCGGAAGAGATAGCCGCTGACACCGACGTGATCGCCTAGGTCGAGGAGTTTGTAGAGGGCCCAGCCTGATTCGCCGACGGCGTCTTGGCGGACATAGATTTGCAGGCGCTGACCGCCCTGCTGCAGCGTCGCGAAGCCCGCTTTGCCCATGACGCGCACGGCCATGATGCGGCCTGCAACGGCGACGGTGACGCGATTGGCTTCGAGCTCTTCCCCAGTGGTCGGGTCCCATTTGGCGCGGACCTCGGGAAGGGTGTGCGAGGTGGGGAACTGGTTGGGATAGGTGGCCTGGCCCAGCTTTTGAATCTCGACTAATTTCGACTGGCGCAGCTCAAAGAGATTGCGTTCAAACTCGGAATCGAACGGGATGTTGTTTGCTGTCATTCTGGGTTGTACTCAAAAGGGAAGTATACCTGTTGGTGAGATGGCGCTGTATGCTGGTCAGTAGTCAGAGAAACAGAGAAACAGAGAAACAGAGAAGCAGAGAAGCAGAGGCGTACCGGGTCTGAAGGATTGGCCCGACATAGAGCACGATGCCGTATAACAATCCCATTCCCGATCCCAAGACGCGCAGCAAAGCGGCGGGCGGATTTCAGAGCCTGGTACAGGCTGAGAAGCTGATGCAGATCGCGTTTGTTCTGCCGTCGGCCATGGTGATTGGGTGGCTGCTGGGTGCGTGGGGCGATCTGAAGCTGCATCAGTCGTGGATGACAATTGTGGGCGTGATCTTCGGTTGTGTTTCGGGACTGGTGTACGTGGTTCGGTTGGCCATGGATGCGGAGAAGGGAATTGGTCCGCTGGACGATTCCGGCAAGAAGGGAAACGGCTCGGGCGACCCGCAATGACGACACAGGAGACGCACCCCATCGCCGATCTAACCGATGAAGCGCTGCAGGGCATGCTGAAGCGGGCTTTGTGGATTACGATTGCGCTGGGGATTCTGGGCGCGGGCGCGGTGACGATCGGGTCGAACTGGCGCGATGGCGCGATGCTGCTGACGGGCGCGGCGATTTCGGCAGCAAGCATTCTGGAATGGCGGCACCTGGTGAAGGTGTTCAACGCGCGTATGGACCACCAGAGGACGCCGGGAAGCGCGGCAGTCGTGGTGATCTTCTTTGTGATGCGGCTCGCAGTCTTTGCGGGGGCCATTTATGGTAGCCTGAAGTGTTTCCAGGGATCGGTAGTCGCGCTTCTGTGCGGTCTCGGATTAGCGGTGATGTCCGTAGGCTGGGAAGTGATCCGTTTGCTCCGTGAATAATGGGTGCTATTACGCGTGCGGTGAGCCGCGCCCGGGGACAGAAAGAACTCGTTGATGCAGGAATCGCTCGCAATTACAAGCCTGTTGAATAGCCTGTTTGGCGGCCCGGTGTCGTCGCTGCAGCATGCGGTTGGCATTCAATCGACGCCGGCAACGGCAATCACAGATGCATTTGCGCTGGAACTGCTGGTTGCGACGGGCCTGATCCTTTTCTTTGTCCTCGTACGCGCCACGCTGTCAGTGCAGAGCCCGAACCCTGCGCAGCAGGTGGCCGAGATGGTCTACCAGGCAATTGGCGACCAGTCCGAGCAGATTATTGGGCATGGATACGAGCGCTTTCAGTCGTTCGTGACCTGCATCTTTTTGTTTGTGCTGCTGAACAATCTTCTGGGAGCAATTCCGGGGATTCCGGCGCCGACTACGTCTCCCGTGGTACCGCTGGGTCTGGCCCTGCTGACTTTTCTTTTCTACAACTACCACGGACTTCGGGCGCAGGGCCCGGTGGGCTACATCAAGCACTTTGCGGGGCCGGTTTGGTGGATGGCCTGGCTGATCTTTCCGATTGAGATCGTGTCGCATCTGGCGCGCGTGCTTTCGCTCACCATCCGTCTTTACGCCAACATGTTTGCCAGCGACCTGGTGACGCTGGTGTTCTTCTCGCTGATTCCGGTGGCGGTACCGGCGATTTTTATTGGGCTGCACGTAGCGGTGTCGGTGATTCAGGCATTTGTGTTCATGTTGTTGACGATGATTTATCTGTCGCTGGCGGTTTCGCACGAACATTGATTGCGGGCGAAGGTTCTTGCTTTCCCAGGTCTCAGAATCGAGACCCGGGGCACCCAGGATTTGTGGCTCGGCTGCCTGGGATCGACAGAAAGGGAATTCCGCCGGAGAGCGCTTCTGCTTCGGAACCACGGAAGGCTGCGAGTGTGAGGGGGCCAGCACGGTGAGCCTCAACCACCCCCTGGCGGCCAATCTAAAGAGAAGCTGGAGAACTATGCAGAGATTGCAATATGTGTTCATGGCCCTGGCGGCACTTTGTTTCGCGATTCCGGCGTTCGCGGATGGCGGGACAGGCGCGGCCAGCCTGGTGCCGATTGGCGCCGGTATTGGCATGGGAATCGCCGCAGGTCTATGCGGTCTGGGTCAGGGCAAGGCAGTGGGTTCGGCTGTCGAAGCTTTGGCACGCAACCCTGGGGCGCGAGCCGGGATCTTCACCTTTTTGGTGCTGGGTCTCGCGCTGATCGAGTCGCTCACGCTGTTCACACTGGTCATCATTTTCGCCAAGGTCAAGTAAGCGAATCGGTAGCAACGCATGAAGCTCCGCCTGCGGGCGGGGCTTTTTGCTTTTAGCGGCAGACGGCTTTCACGAACCGCTCAGCGCCGGGCCTGTTCGGGGTTTGGCGGCGCGGCGCGGAGGAACTGGATGCCTTGCGCGTAGGTGAGTCCCACGGGGAGGGACGCGTAGTTTGTTTGATCCTCGACGGTGTCGAAGCTTTTGCTGCGAAAGACGAGCCGGCCGGTCATCACCATCTGGAAATGGACGATGCGCCACTGGCGGGTCTGCACTTCGGCTTGTTCGAGGACGATCCACCCACCCTTGTTGAGGCGGCCGAGGATGCCCCAGCCGAAGTCGACGTCCTGCTGCAGGTGACCTTCAAGGCGCGTGACGCGGGCCTGGTCAGGATCGATCCAGAGCTCACCTGCCATCTGGGTGAGGGCCATGGTCTCGAGATCGGACGGATTGAAGGCGGGGTTGGGCTTGAAGGAAAACCTCTCGATCCGACCGGCAGGGCTTGCGCCTGGGCGACCTGCGGGGGCGACGCCTGGGCCGGAGTATTGATACAGGAAGGCAGTTGGCAGGGCGCGCATCACCTTGAGCACGCGGTTGAGGTCGTCCTGCTCGGCTTGCTTGCGGTGGCGCTGTTTGCCGGGGTCGACGAGAAGGCCATTGAGCCGGGTCTGCTCCTTCACGTTGTCGGCTTCGCTCAAGGGCTGGTCGTTGATGGCGACGAGGCGGGCGACGGCGCCGTCTTTGGTTTCGACGATTTCCTTGGTCGTGGCGAGGCGCGGACTAGCTTTGCGCAGGCGGTAGCGCATAGGGTGCTGGGTGTCCTGTGCGGCGATCAGTTCGGCGGCCAGGGCGCGCTGCACCAGCACGGTGTCGGCGGGGTTCTCTTTGGCTATCGCGCGCGGAGGGGCGAGGGCACCGAGGGCCAGCAAGGGGACGATTGCGAGCCAACGTGCCACTCGGCGGCTCATTTCTGGTCCCTGCCCAGGTACGGGCCGATCGATGAGATGCACAGGTATTAGACGCTCCGGTTACTTCCGGGTTTCGGGAATTGAAGTTACAGGGGATTCTTGCGTATAGTGCGGGCAGGGCCCCTGGATTTTCAGCTGCTGCTGGCGCACTAAAAACCAGCTGTCTTGATATCTGAAGATGCTCGAATGAATGCCTCGGAAGGAATCGCAATTATGGCAACGGAGAACGGTCTCGCGCGCATTGGTAAGACAGTGGTGATTCGCGGCGAGCTCAAGGGTAGCGAAGATTTGATTGTAGATGGGCAATTGGAAGGGACGATCAACCTTTCAGAGGGCCGCCTGACGATAGGACCGAATGCAAATGTTGCCGCTGATCTAACGGCTCGCGATGTTCTGATTCTGGGAAAGCTTCAAGGCAATATCGTAGCAAGCGGCCGCGTGGAGCTGCGGGCGGGCAGTGTCGTCGAAGGCGATGTGCGCGCATTGCGGTTGGCGGTTGAGGACAATGCAGTGTTCCGCGGCAAGGTCGATCTGACCCAGGGCGCGAAGACGGCAGAGGGCTCCGCGGCCGGGAACGGCTTCTAGGACGGTCTCGTTCTCATCAGGGAAGGGCTTCCGGCCGAGCGCGCAGGATTGACGGGCGCACGGTTGTTCCCGGAGGCCTTCGGCGCCCATGTGTCGAGGGCTGACCGACAGGCAACTCCAGTCTTCACCACCCTTTCAAGGGGTTCGAGAGTGATCAGGCGTCTATTCGAGAAGAAACCGGAAGCGAATCTCTCCTTGTCCGGTCCGACCGGCCCGAAATACCCCAGGTACTCCGGCGCGTGGGGCACGTTGCGGAAGCGGCTGCAGAGCGAGAGTGGACTGCGGGTGATTGACGCAGGCGCGACCTCGCCGCACAACATCAATTACCTGACCAACCTGGGCCAGAGTATCTTCCTATGCGATCCGGTGAGCGACGCTCTGAACGGCGACTGGGAGATGGGCAAAGACGAGGACGACAAGCCGATCTGGAACGTTGAGGCATACCTGGACCAGACCCTTCAGTTTTCCGGGCGGATGTTCGATGTGGTGCTCTTGTGGACGGCGCTGGATTACCTTCCCGAACCGTTTGTTGTACCGGTGGTGGAGCACCTCTACGGCGCGATGAACCCCGGAGGGCAGGTGCTGGCGTTCTTTCTTGCCAAGTCGAAAGAGGAGCAAATACCGTATTGCCGCTTTCACGTAACGGACACGGACGAAGTGGAGATGCAGCAGGCGCAGCCGTTCCAGACGCAGCGCTCCTTCACGAATCGCAGCATTCAGGAGCTGTTTTCGCGCTGGTCGGGATTTCGTCAGTTTCTAGCGAAAGACGGTCTCTACGAAGTGCTGATCACGCGCTAGCTAGAGCGGTTCGTTCCCCCCCAGCGGGCAGTGTTTTCGCTTCGGTTCTGCGCCCTTCGGGGGATTTGCAGGGGCGTGCGCGTGGTGATTCCTCAAACCAGCGTCTAGAAGATTTGAGAGCAGTGATCAGCAACGAGGAGGATTTATGAGCTTGTTGAAAGGAACGCGCATTACCTGGCTGGGCCACGCGACCGTGCTGATCCAGACGGCGAAGGGGACGAGCATTCTGATCGATCCCTTCATCGAGCAGAATCCGAAGTTCCCGAAGGGGTTCAGGCTGCCGGAGAAGATCGACTTTGTGCTACTGACGCATGGGCATGGCGATCACATCTCAGACGCGGTTCCAGTGGCGGCCAAGCACGGTTCGACGGTGGTTGCGATCTATGAGCTTGCGGCGTACATCGGGAGCAAGGGCGTAAAGAACACGATGGGCATGAACTTGGGCGGCACTGCGGAACTCGGGGATGTTTCAGCGACCATGGTGGAGGCCACGCACTCGGCCGCTGCGCATGACGAGGACGGAACGCACTATGTGGGTGTCGCAACGGGATTTGTTCTTGCGGTGGCAGGTGGGCCGGTGCTGTATCACGCTGGAGACACGAATGTTTTTGGAGATATGAAGCTGATTGCCGAGCTTTATCATCCGGAGGTTGCCATGCTACCGATTGGCGGCTTTTATACTATGGGCCCGAAGGAAGCGGCTCTAGCGGTGAAGCTGCTGGAACCTAAGATGGTGGTGCCGCTGCATTTTGGAACATTCCCGCCGTTGAAGGGGACGCCGAAGGAGCTTGCTGCTCTGATCGACAAGGGAATCGAGGTTGTCGAACGCGCTCCGGGCGAGACGATTGAATGATAAGTGCGCGGCGAGTCCATGAAAAAGGGCTGGCGCAGAGCCAGCCCTTTCACTTTGCTTTGACGCACTTACTTTGAGGCAGCGGCCTTTTGACGCGCCCAGCGTCTCTTGACGGCCTCGGCGATCCGTTTGCGGCCTTCGGGAGTTAGGTTACGCTTTTTGCGTTTGGCCTTGCCGTTGCGAGAGGCCTTGAGGCTACCGCCCGCCGCGGCGCTGAGCAGGGCACGTGCCTGCTTGAGCTGAGCGATCTCGCGATCGATCTGAATCAGGATTTCGGAAACACCCACAGTTCCTCCTCTTGAGCGCTCCAGAGTGGATCGCATTAGCACCAAAAAGCTGCGAAACCGCGCCAGGTTGGTTCGTGTTCTGAATCACAATACGAAAATCTCTTGCAATTTACAAACAAAAAAGGATGGATTTCAGACGAACTTATGTTGGGGGTAACGCGAAGTAACAAGCGAAGTAGTCTTAGCTAACTCAGTAACAGTACGAAAAGTTATGTAGAGAGATACTAAAGGCACCGAAGTACTTGGATGAATCGATCGCTGGAAGGAGTTATCAGGGTGAAGCTGGCTTTTGAAGGTGACGAGCGGCAGTGCGGAAGCGGCTCGACGTGAGTGATCTTCCCTGAAGAGAAGCTATCGATCGCGCGTCAGTTTGCCGGCAGGCTGGGGCGGAATGGAGGGGGGGGCGGCAGGTGGTGCGGTGGTGGGAATCTCCTGGCCGCCGAGGCGCAGCGGGGTTTCAGCAGCGCGGTAATTACGCAGTTCGCGGAGGATCTCGACTTTTTCTCGTGCGTACTGGCCGGCAAGTCGAGTCAAGGCGTAGGTGATGATGTCGCTATGGTGCAGGTCCTGGACGGAAGGATCGCGCTTCATGTTGAGCCAGAGGCGATGGACGAGTTGAACGTCATCGGGACTGAGGGTAGGCGCGTGGGGCCCGATGTAGAAGACGCTGGTTTCGCCGTTGGCGCCGACGACAAAAAAGTTGAATTGACGCTTGGGTTCTGGAAGGGCTTCCCACGCCTGTCCAAGATGAAATGCCTGGTCTTCTGCGGTCATGGAACTGGAGAGGCCGGAGACAACTGAATCGACTTCAAGAGAATTTGCGCCCTGCGCGAGAGCCGCGAAGATATCGCCGGCTGGGACCACGAGCAGCGAGACCTTCTTGCCAAAGCTTTCGGCGACGGAGACGGCTTTGGTAAAGAGGGTTTGCTCGTGCTCGCTAAAACTTTGCTGCTCGGCGCTGAGGTATTCGGGACCGCCCATGCCCATCATGCGGACGCTGAGGACGACGACGTCTCGATCTTCGGTCTTGGTGCGGCCCAGGACCCATTTGAGGGCCACGGGATTGGCCGCGTCGTGCATGGTAACCATGATGGCGCCGGGGCGGATGGCCACCGATTCGCGGCTGATCGTGTCCTGGTGCTCGAGCTGGAAGTGATCCTTCATCTGGCGAGCGGTCAGGGCGTGCTTGCGCAGGTTCTGCCTCTCGGAGATGGTGAAGATGACGAAGAAGGTTGCGGCAAAAGCGACGCCGCTTACCGTGGCCACCGATTTGGTGAACAGATTGACCACGGCTGTGGAGAGAAGCACGAGAAAGACGGACAGCAGTCCAACGGGGATTTCGACTTTGCCGAGCCGAATATTTGGCGGAACTTTCCACCCGCGTTCGCCGTGGTACTTCCAACGGAGGACGAGCATGGCGAGGCTGTTGAAGGTAAAGGACCAGATGACGCCGAAGGCGTAGGCCTCGCCCAGGGTGATGACGTTGCCTCGGGTCACGAAGATGGTGAACATCTGGAGGCCGAAGACGAGGTTGACGATGCGATGGCTGGTGCCGAAGCGAGGATGCGGCCGACGGAACCAGTCGGTGAGGACGCCATCTTCTGCGACGCGCATGAGGACGCCGGTGGAGCCGATCATGGAGGTGTTGATGGCGCCGGAGAGAATGAGGAAGCCGACGAAGACGACAAAGACGCGGAAGGCTATGCGCCAGAAGGCGGGTCCCACCATGTACATGGCGAGGCCGGCAATCAGGTTGTCCTGATAGATGTGGGTGCGCTCGTAGGCGGGGATGAGCATCGACGCCAGCAGGGTGGCTCCGCCGGTGAAGATGAGGCTGTAGATGGCGATGACGATGGCCGCGCGCTTCAGGTTCTTCAGCTTGGGGTGCTGGATCTCGCGATTGACCTGGGCGAGGCTTTCCTCGCCGGACATGGCAAGGATGGAGTGGCCGAAGGCCATGAGGATGCCAAAGAGGCCGATGACGGGGACGACGGCCGATCCCTTAAGAAACCCGAGGGCATCGTCGCTGAAATGTAGATTGGAGGGAATCGGGGCGGGGGGAAGGTGAATGCCGCGGATCAGGAGCGAGTAACTACCCCAAAGAAACAAAATCACCACCATGACGGTAGTGATTTGCATAACCCGGAGAGCCTTGTCGGAGGACTCTTCGATTCCCTTGATGTTCTGCCACCAGTAGTAAATGGTGACGGCGGCCGCGAAGACCGCCGCTGTGGAGTTCATTTTAAACTGGAAGGGGTTGTTATTGGCGTCCATCAACACGGGTGGCAGCCAGTGGCTCTGGGCCGCGACGGACATGAGCTCATTCATCATGCCGGTGATGTATTGTCCCGCGGAAACACCGGAGATAGGGCCGGTGAGGATGTAATCGAACATCAGGGCGGAGACGCTGAGTTTGGCGAAGGTGCCGCCCAAGGCTTCTTTGACGACGCGATAGACGCCGCCGCGCGTATACATCGAACAGCTTTCGACGTAAACGGCGCGCACGGCGAAGCTGAACAGCATGATGCCGAGGATGAACCAGGGAGCCGAAGCGCCGATGGCCTGTTCGGCAATGCCGCCCGCGTAAAACGCGGAGGAGCCGAGGTCGTTGAGAACGATGGCGGCGGCACGCCAAAAGGAGATGAACGTGAGCATCACGGAGGATGCCACGATGAGGCGGACGCGGTCAGAAGGTGGCGCTACGGTCGTTCGAGTGGATGCCATTGCTCAGGTACCGACGAGCTGCCGGTCGTTCAGAATCTGGAAGGAGCGAAAATCCCCGCCGCCCTCGGCTGAGTGTATTGCTGAAATGTGACTTCGTCAATCGAAATGACAGGCATCACCCGAAGCGACAGCAATGTAAGCCTTGCCGTGGAGTTTGCAGGGCTATTCGTCGCCGAAGAGTTCCTTCGCGTCCTCAAAAAAGCTGATGAGCACCACGATGCTCGATCCGAGCATTCCAAGGAAGAACATGGCGTCCAAAACGTGCATTCCTGTAATCGCAAAGTGCATGAGTCGATTGTAAGCGCAGATTACAGGTTTGTGCAGTCACAGAGGATGCAAAGGGAGACACGAAAGGGAGTTACTCCCGCGGAATGTCCTGAATTTGATCAGGAAGAAACGATGCGGGAGGGGGGAACGGGCGGCTCGTGGATTTAAACTCGCCCCAGCATGAGTCGTAACTCGTGGAGACTGTGGGCCGCGGCGGGACTTTCAGGAGGCCTGCTCGAACTGCCCTTTCCCCTGGCCGGGCCGATGCCGCCGGGTCGCAGTGTGTTTGCCTGGTCTGGGCTGGTTCCGCTGCTGTGGGCCGTTCTTTCGTGTGCGAATACCGAACAACCGCGGCCGCTGCGGCGCGGATTTCTGTTGGCCTATCTCTGCGGCGTCCTCTGGTATTGCGGCAACTGCTATTGGGTGCGCGACACGATGTCACGCTACGGCGACATGCCGCCGTTGGCGCCGACACTGCTGCTGCTGGGCTACAGTTTTGTGCTGGGGCTGTACTTCGGGCTCTTTGGCTGGGCGGTTGTGCTGGTGCATAGGGCGACAGGCAGCGCGCGCTGGGCGCTGGCGGCTGCGCCGGTGTTGTGGGCGGCGATGGAACTGGCAGCTTCGCGGATAACGTCGGTTCCATGGGACCAGCTTGGCTACTCGCAAGTGGACAACGCGGTGGTGAGTCAACTGGCGCCGTGGACGGGCGTTTATGGCATCAGCTTTCTGCTTGTGGCGGTGAATGCGCTGCTGGCGGGGACGTGCGTGCTGAGCGGCCGCGCGCGCTGGATTTCGTGTGCAGCCGGTGTGGCTGTTTTCGTTGTGGGCTGCGGTGGCTTATGGGTTGCATCTCCACAGGCACCAACGACAGCAACGGCGGTGTTGATCCAGCCTAATCTCGATGTGGGATCGGCAGATGCGTGGCCGGGCAAGGAGTGGGACCAGCACATTGCGGAGTTCACGCGCCTGGCCGAGGAGCAGTGCAAGACCTACATCGTCGGGATTCCGCAGACCGATGCGCCGATGGGAGAGATTGTTTGCCCGCCGTATGCTACCCGCCCTGACCTGGTGGCGTGGCCTGAATCGCCTGCGCCGTTTGCAGAGCAGGATCCGCGTTTTCGCGATGGGTTGACGGCCGTGGCGCAGGCTGTGCAGGCGCCGCTTGTGGTTGGGTCTGTGGGCATGGACCAGGTACCCCAGAACCAGGAAGCTCAGAATCAGTCGCCGCAAGATCAAGGGTGGCGCGATTACAACTCGGCGTTTGTTGTTGATGCCGAGGGTGCACGTGTGGGCCGCTACGACAAGATTCACCTGGTGCCGTTCGGCGAATACATTCCATTCAAGGATTTGCTGTTCTTTGCGCACAAGCTGACGGGGCGTGTGGCAGAGTTTACGCGCGGCAGTGAGCGGAAAGTATTTCGCCTGAATGGCCATCGGTATGGCGTTTTTATCTGCTACGAAGCTGTCTTTGCCGATGAGGTGCGGGAGTTTGCGCGGTATGGCGCCGAGGTGCTGGTGAACGTGAGCGACGATGGCTGGTATGGCGACACAAGCGCTCCATGGCAGCACCTGAACATGGCGCGGATGCGGGCAATCGAGAATCGGCGCTGGATCTTGCGCGATACGAACAACGGGATTACGGCGGCGATCGATCCATATGGCCGGGTGCGGCAAAGCATTCCGAGACATGCGGTGGATGCGCTGCCGGCGGAGTATGGTTTCCGCGACGATATGACGTTCTATACCGCGCACGGGGATGTGTTTGGGTGGGCGTGTGTCGTGTTGGCACTCGGTGTAGTCGGGTGGGCGGGAAGAAGGTTGCTGCGGACTTAAATGGCGAGAAGGCTCGCGACCGTGGGGAGGATCTGGGGTCGGCGTCCATCGTGTGCGGTGATATTCTTAAGCCTGTAGAGATACACAGAAGTTAGCCCCAAACCAAGTCAGGTCTAAAGAGCCGAGCCATGTCGATCAGCGATCTCGAATTTGCTTATGCTCCCGTGCGCGACCAAGTCCGCGACCTGCGGGAGTATCTTTGACCCGGCCCGCATCCGCAGGGAACTCTCTGAAATAGAAACCAAGTTGGCCGATCCGGCGATGTGGTCGAATTCAGCGGCAGGCAAGCCGTTGATGCGCGACCGCAAGCGCCTTGAAGCGCTGGTTGCCGACGATGAGGCATTGGTGCGCCGCACCGGCGACATCGAGGCTTACTTTGAGCTTGCCCGCGAAGGCGAAGATGTTCTGGCGGATCTCGAACGGGACATCAAGGCTCTGGGCACGTTTGCGGAGGAGTTGGAAGCGCGGACGATGCTGTCGGGAGAAGCCGATCCGCTGAATGCGATTGTCACCGTGCATCCCGGAGCGGGCGGCACGGAAAGCCAGGACTGGGCCGAGATGTTGTTGCGCATGTATCTGCGCTGGGCAGAGCAGCAGGGCTTCAAGACGGAGATGAATGACTACCAGGATGGCGAAGAAGCCGGCATCAAGTCGGCGACCTTCACGATCACTGGAGAATATGCGTTCGGGTTGCTCGCGGGAGAAAGCGGCGTGCACAGGCTGGTGCGCATTTCGCCGTTTGACTCGGCGAAGCGTCGGCACACGTCGTTTGCCTCGGTGTATGTTTCGCCGGAGATCGACGAAACGATTCACGTGGATCTGAAGGTGGAAGACCTGCGCATCGATACCTACCGCTCGGGCGGCAAGGGTGGGCAGCATGTGAACACGACGGACTCGGCCGTGCGCATGACGCACCTGCCGACCGGCATTGTGGTTCAGTGCCAGAACGAGCGCTCGCAGCACAAGAACCGCGAGAAGGCGATGAAGATGCTGCGGTCCCGGCTCTACGAATACGAGCTTGAGAAGAAGCGTGCGGTGAGCAAAAAGCTGGAGGACTCGAAGCTCGAAATCAACTTTGGTTCGCAGATTCGTTCGTACGTGCTGCAGCCGTATCGGATTGCGAAGGACCATCGCACCAAGGTGGAAGTGGGCGATGTGGACAAGGTGCTTGATGGGTATCTGGAGCCCTTTCTGCGCGGGTATTTGCTGGCGAAACGAAGAGGCACGGAAGTGAGTGCGGCCGAGTCGGACGATCTGGACGTGTAAAGAACAGGGACTGGGTTGACACTCGGTTGATTGAGGTCGAGACGACATGAGCACACAGGCGGTTCGGATTGAGTTGGGTGGAGTGACGCCGATTCTGCGCGTAAAGGACTTGGCCGCGAGCGTGAGCTACTATGTGGGCGCGCTTGGATTCAAGGTCAATTGGGGATTCCCGGAAGCGCAGAAATCGTTTTTTGCATCCATCTCCCATGGCGGGTGCAGCTTGTTTTTGAGCGAGGGCGACCAGGGGCATCCGGGAAGCTGGGTGTGGATCGACGGGAAGGACGTGGACGTTCTGTACCAGGAATTTCTCGCGTCGGGAGCGAAGGTTCGCAATCCGCCGACCAATTACGAATGGGCGCTGGAGATGCAGGTGGAAGACCTGGATGGAAATATTCTCCGCTTCGCTTCTGACAGCCGGAAGGATGAGCCCTTTGGGCCGTGGCTGGATATGAACGGCGATCGCTGGGTACGCCTTGAGGACGGCAACCACAGAAAGCTGGAGCGCTGAAGCAGTGTTGCCGCATCCAATATGTCAATCATGAATGATCCTAAAGTCATCGCCGAAATTCTCGAGAAGGCGCGGACCATTGCGGTGGTCGGCATGAGCGACAAGACGTGGCGCGCGAGCCACAATATCGGCAAATATCTTGCGGCGAACGGTTATCGCGTGCTGCCGGTGAATCCAGCGCTGAAGGAAGTGCTGGGAGTGCCTTGTTACCCGGACCTGGATGCGGCGCAGGCGGCGGCAATGGCGCAAACCGGCACAGGGATTGACCTGGTGGATGTATTTCGCGCCTCGGAGCATGTGCCGGCAATTGTGGACGACGTGATTCGACTGGGGATTCGGTATTTGTGGCTGCAGGACGATGTGATGCACGAAGAAGCGGTGGGACGAGCGCGCGCGGCGGGCGTGAAGTGCGTGGAGAACGACTGCATCTTCCGAGAACACGCGAAGCGTGCGCAGGCGCAATGAGACAAGCATGACCCCGGCGCGGCAGGGAAGAAGAAATACGCGACCAACGAGGGGCATGGGTCGTCCAAGAGGAGAGCTGATACTTCTGTGATTCGACTTCACAAGGTGTGGATCGCGCTGTTTGCGCTTACGGTTCCGGCGGGAGCTGTGAGCCGGAGTGTTGCCGATGCTGCGTTGGGGTCGCACGGGTCATCGGCTGAAGCCGCGCATGTGCATGTCGAGCTTCTCGCGCCAGAAACCACATTGGTCCGCACGGGCAAGCCGAACGCAGCGGGCCTGCACTTCAAGCTCGAGCCCGGCTGGCATGTGTACTGGAAGAATGCGGGCGACTCGGGCGAGCCGCCGCATGTGAAGTGGACGCTGCCGGAAGGCATGACCGCGAGCGAGCTGAAATTTCCAGCACCGAAGCGCCTGCCGCTTGGGCCGCTGATGGACTTCGGCTACGAGGGCGAGGTAGTCTTCCCGTTTTCGATTACGGCGGCGAAGAGCGCCGCGGTTGGGTCTGCGAATCTGCATGCGAAGGTGGACTGGCTGGTCTGCCGCGAAGTGTGCATTCCAGAGAAGACCGAACTGGACCTGACGCGGACAGTGGCTGACCATGCAACCGGTGCGGTGTCGCAGGCGGAGCTGCAGCTAATTCAGCGTTTCGAGGCGCTGCTGCCCAAGGCTGCTCCGGCGGGGTTCAAACCGGTGTTCGAGCCCGAAGACGGGGGATTCCGGCTGGCGGTGACAACGGGGCGTCGTGAGACGAGCGCGGTGTTCTTCCCGGCCGATCAAGATGTGGTGGACAATCCCGCGCCGCAGATCGTAACACCGACGGCGAAAGGATTGATTCTCGAACTGAAGAAGGATGCGAATCTTACGGCGAATCCCAGCCAGCTACGCGGCGTTCTGGAGCTGTCGGATGGGCGGACGTTTGAGGTAACGGCGATGCGGGGCGTTGTGCCGGGGGCGTCGAAGTTGGTGGCGTCTGTGCCGATAACGGCCTCGGCCGGGTCGGTTCCTTCGCCTCCGTCGCCGACGAGTGCATCAGCTCAGAGTGCGCCGAGTGCAGGAGCGAGCGGGTTGCCGCCTCAGGCTCTGGAGTCTGCAGGGTTGTTGCGGTCGACTGGTCTCGCGTTCCTTGGTGGGCTGCTGCTGAACCTGATGCCGTGTGTTTTTCCGGTGTTGTTTATCAAGGCGCTGGCGCTGGTGCGGTCGAGCGGCGAGGCGCGGCATATGATGCGCGCGCATGGGTTCGTGTACGCGGCGGGCATTGTGGTGTCGTTCTGGGCGCTGGTGGCGGTGCTGCTCGGGCTTCGCGCGGCAGGCTCACACCTGGGATGGGGCTATCAGTTTCAGTCGCCGGTGTTTCTGGCGCTGATGGCGTCACTGCTGTTCTTTCTGGGGCTGTCTCTGGCTGGACAATTCGAAATTGGCCTGACTCTGACGAGCGCGGGCGGGGAATTGGCAGCGAAGCAGGGATACACAGGCAGCTTCTTTACCGGGGTGCTTGCGGTGATTGTGGCGACACCGTGCACGGCACCGTTCATGGGTGCGGCGGTTGGGTATGCGCTGGCGCAATCGACGCTGGTTACGTTTGCGGTGTTCACCGCGCTGGCATTGGGTTTGGCGGCGCCGTATGTTGCGCTCACCTTGCAGCCAGCGTGGACGCGCTTTCTGCCGAAGCCCGGCGCATGGATGGAAGTACTGAAGCAGGCGACGGCGGTGCCGGTTTTCGGAACGGTGATCTGGCTGGCGTGGGTATTGGCGCAGGCGTATGGTGCCGCGCTGCTGGCTGCGCTGCTGACGAGCTTCTTGCTTGTTGCGATGGCGGGCTGGTTTCTTGGCCGGTGGCCTGCGCAGCGATGGGCTTCGGCGATTGCGATTTTTCTGTTGCTCGGCGTGGTTGGGCTGAGTGTGTTCGCACCGGGAAGACTGGAGGCAACGCCCGCCTCGAATGCAACCTCGGCGGCGGGTTCACTGCACGCGGGCTGGGAGCCGTGGTCGGCGGAAGCTGTCAGCCGCTATCAGGCGCAGGGGCGGCCGGTGTTTGTGGACTTTACGGCGAGCTGGTGCCTGAGCTGCCAGGTGAACGAGCGTGTAGCGCTGCGACAGCCTGAAGTTCAGAAAGCGTTCGTCGATGCCAACGTTGCCCTGTTGCGCGCAGACTGGACGCAGCACGATGAGGCGATTGGGGACACGCTGGCCAAGTTGGGCCGCAGTGGTGTTCCGGCGTACGTGCTCTATGTGCCTGGGGAAAGCAGCCCACGGCTCTTGCCTGAGGTGCTGACGCCCGGGATCGTGATGGATGAGATTGGGAAGCTGCCGAGGGCTGGGGCACAAACAGGGGCGCGTGGAGCGAGTCAGTAGAGTATGCGGAACGGGTTTTCTGGATTCAGCTCGCGGACCTCGGACTTGCACCAAACTTGGGGGCCCGGCACTCTCTCCCCAAGGGGTATTGGCTAAGTTCCTCTGCCCTTTGAGGGTATTGGCAGGGATACCCATGTTGACTCTGTTGTCAAATATGACTACGATGAAGTTGTTGTTTCAGTTGTGGGGCCAATGACCAGACCGACGCGGCCAATTTCGTGGATCAAGGCCGCACGCAAAGAATTCGAGAAGTTCCCGGTTGAGGCGCAGACGATCTGTCTGACTGCATTGACGGTTGCAGCAGAAGACGGCAAAGCGGATATTGCCAAGCCTTTCAAAGGGGCTGGCGCGGGTGTCTTTGAGATTGCTTTGCCGTTTCGGGGCAATGCATTTCGCGTCGTCTAAGGGGTACATATTGGCGTCGAACTCTGGGTAATTCATGCATTCCAGAAGAAGTCGACGCAGGGTATCAAGACACCGCAGCGCGAGATCGATGTGATCGCGAGCCGATTGAAGCTGCTGAAGGAGATGCTGAGGTGAAAAAGGAAATGATCGAAGTGGAGCGCGGGAGCGGAAATGTCTTCCGCGACCTGGGCCATGGCAGCGCCGATGTGCTGCAGCTCAAGGCGATTCTGGCGTCGGAGATTATCAAGATGCTCGATGCCAAGGAACTGACCGTGCGTGCCGCCCATGCGCAGACCGGCATAGCGGCGGCGGACTTCTCCCGCATCCGCAACGCCGACTTGAGCCGCTTTACGCTGGACCGCTTGGTTTCGATCATCAACCGCCTGGGCGCGAGGATCGAGGTGGAGGTGAGCGTGAGACCAGTGGCGCGCAGACGGGTGGCCGTGGCGTAAGTGGGAGCATGAGAGGCGAATAGCGCAAGATTTCAAATCTTCCGGATTCTCATGCGTTGCCGAGTCGCAAGATAGATACTTCTCCGATTGGGTAGACCGCCATGCGGGCAGATAACAGTGAAGACTCCTTGGCTTAATTTAGCGTTTGCCTGAACGAATCTTCCGTATCTCTTCCATGCGCTGGGCGAGGAGTTTTTCGCGGCCTTCCTGGGTGGGGTGGTAGTAGGTGCGGCCGCGCAGTGAGTCGGGGAGGCAGTCCATGTCGGCTACTTTGCCTTCTTCGTTGTGCGCGTAGAGGTAGCCCTTGCCGTACTCGAGTTCCTTCATCAGGCGCGTGGGGGCGTTGCGCAGATGGAGCGGGACAGGCTCCTGGCGGGTGTGCTCGATCTCTGCCTGAACGGCGCCGTAGGCGGTGTAGACGGAGTTCGACTTGGGCGCGAGGCAAAGGTAGACCACGGCTTCGGCGAGGGCCAGGTCGCCTTCCGGTGAGCCGAGAAAGTCGATCGTCTCTTTCGCCGAGAGACAGAGATTAAGGGCCTCGGGCGCGGCGAGTCCGATGTCTTCGACGGCCATGCGGACGACGCGGCGGGCGAGATAGAGCGGGTCTTCTCCGGCGGCAAACATGCGGGCAAGCCAGTAGAGAGCGGCGTCGGGATCGCTGTTGCGCACGCTCTTGTGCAGGGCGGAGATCAGGTTGTAATGCTCCTCGCCGGATTTGTCGTAGACGAGAACGCGCTGCTGCACCGCTGCCGCGGCTGTACTTTTGGAGATGGTCTTCGTTGTGTCAGCAGCGGCGAGCTGAGCAGCGACTTCGAGGGTGTTGTAGGCGCTGCGGCAGTCGCCGCTGGAGTAGCTGGCGATAAGGGCCAGGGCTTCGTCATCCGCAGTCAACTCCATGGCGCCGAGGCCGCGCTCGCGATCTTCAATGGCACGGCGCAGTAACTCGGTTATGCGGTCTTCACTGAGGGGCTTTAATACATACGCGCGGCATCGAGAGAGGAGCGCGGAGATGATCTCGAAAGAGGGATTCTCAGTGGTTGCGCCAATGAGGCTGATGGTGCCACGTTCGACGTAGGGCAGGAAGGCGTCCTGCTGAGCCTTGTTGAAGCGATGGATTTCGTCGACGAAAAGAATCGTGCGGGAGTGGAGTTCGGCGGCTTGTGCGGCCGCGGCCATCACCTGCTTGATCTCCTTGATGCCGCTCATGACGGCGGAGAACTCGACAAAGCTGGCACTCGTTGTTTCTGCAATGATTTTGGCGAGAGTGGTTTTGCCGACACCGGGAGGACCCCAGAAGATCATCGAGCCCAGGTCGCCTTTGCCCTGGCTGTCGCGTTCGATCTGTACGCGCAGCGGCTTGCCAGGGCCGAGCAAGTGCTCCTGCCCGCTGTATTCCTGAAGTGACCGCGGACGCATTCTCTCCGCCAGCGGAACTCCTGCGGAGGGCGGGCCTTTGGATGAGTGCAGTGGCAGGGATGCACGCGGCCCCTCAGGCTCGCCGTCGAAGAGGCTCATGGTTGTTGCCCTCGATGAGGTACGGAACTGGCTGTCTGCTTTGATCGCTGCTGCGAGGCTTCATAGAGCAATACGCTGGCGGCGACGGCGGCATTGAGGCTTTCGACGGGGCCAGGGCAGGGAACTCGGATGGCGCCATCGGCCAGAGCCGCAATTTTCTCGGGCACGCCATTGCCCTCATTGCCGATGAGGAAGGCGGTGGCGTGAGCGAGGCGGATGCGATCGGCGGCAGGAGCGGTAGCTGCCGTGGCGACGAGGGTCTCGATTCCAGCTGCGCGCAGGTGGGTGAAGGCGCTTTCAGGGGTTGCGGTGATGACAGGCACGCGGAAGACGCTGCCGGCCGAGGCGCGGACGGCTTTGGGGTTCCAGGCGCTGACGGTTCCGGGCAGGCAAATGACGCCGTTGGCGCCGAAGGCTTCAGCGGAACGCAGGATCGTTCCAAGGTTGCCGGGATCCTGGAGGCCGGCGAGGATCAAGAGCAACGGCGCCGTGCTTTGGGTGACGCCGAGGACCTGAGCCCAGGTCCAATCGGGCGGATCGACGAGCGCTGCCACGGGCTGCGGCGTTTCGGTGGTCAGGACGGAACTGAGCAGGTCCTGGGGAAGGAGCAGAATCTCGGTGCCTGGCGGCAAGGTGTTTTCCTGTTCGCTGGCCAATTCTTCCGCAGAGACGAAGACGCAGTGAATACGCAGGCCTGCGCGGACGGCCTCGTGGAGGAGGTTCGGCCCTTCAATGCCGGCCGGTCCCCCGCGGACCGGTGCGATGAGGGCGCGCCGCAGTTCTCTTACCCGGCTATTCTGCTTACTCTGTACAATACGAAAAGGCATTGCGGCTTGGTTCGAGTCTCCATGCAGATTCTATGCTGTTTGAGCCCGCAATTGTGATGGGCGCAACTTGCACCATGGCTAGTGCTGTGATAGTTTCCGTTTTTGTGGCTTCTGCAATTCGGGAACCGAGGTAGACCTTCTTGTCCGCAGAAATCTTGCGCGTCCATCCCGATGAACCTCAACCGGACCGGATCAGTTATATCGTTTCGTGTCTCCGCAAAGGTTACGTGGTCGCGCTTCCGACCGACACTTTCTACGGTCTCGCGGTCGACCCTGTTAATTTGCAGGCGGTGGAGAGCATCTACCGGATCAAGACGCGCCAAAAACACAAGCCGCTTTCGCTGCTGATTTCCTCGTTATCGCAGGCATACACGCTGGCGAGGGACAGCGACCCGCTGCTTGATAAGCTGGCCGACCGGTTTTGGCCGGGTCCGCTGACGATTATTGTGCGGGCAGGCACGAAGCTGCCGTTGCGCTCGACGGCCAACACGGGTAACGTGGCTTTGCGCGTGCCGGACGCGGCGATCGCGCGCGCGGTAGTGGAAGAATTCGGCCTTCCGATCACGGCGACGTCGGCGAACCTGCAAGGCGCCGCGGAGTGTACCCACGCCGCTTGCGTTCGCGATCAGATCGGCGATCGTATCCCGCTGATTATCGATGGCGGACCGACGGGGCGGGCGCAGCCGACGACCATCGTCGATTTATCGCTGGGGCCGGGCCGGTGGGAGATCCTGCGCGAGGGCGCAATTCCAACCCACGAGATTGTTATGGTGCTGCAGCGTTAAGATTGTCCGCATGCCTGCACGATCCAGTCCGAAGCCGCGCACCTGGATCTTTCGTTTTGTCCTCCTCACAATGGTTGTTCTGGTGGCAGGCGCCGCAGCGTGGTGTGCGTGGGTCTACGTGCAGATTGGCCACTACGCCGATGAAGATCAGGCTGCGACCGCGGACGCGATTGCGGTGTTTGGTGCGGCGGAATACGACGGGCGTCCTTCGCCTGTGTACACGGCACGCCTGGATCATGCGGCGGCGCTTTTCAATCACGGGATTGCACCGCTGATTGTGACGCTGGGCGGCGACGGTGGCGACGAGTATTCCGAGGGCGGGGTGGGGCGCGATTACCTGATGAGCGTGGGCGTTCCCGAGTCGTCGATTATTGCAGAGACCGAAGAGCCGGAGCACGGTGGAAGCGGCGCGGAGGCTGGCCGTGATCGCGCGGACGAATCAGTTCCGCAGGATTGTGGTCGTCAGCGACGACACGCATCTGTTTCGAATTCATGCGATCTGCGCGGCCAACGGGCTGGATGTGCTGACCTCACCGCGCCCGCGGGTGGTTGTAGCGGGTGGCGCTGCCGCCGATGTGGATTCGATTCGCCACGAGATTCTGAGCTACACGGCTTGGCGGCTGCATCTGGAGTAAGGCTCTGAGCGTGCGGCGCAACTTCAGTGCAGGCCGAGGCGGGAGCGGAACGCGAGAAGCGTCAACGCACAGGCGACAGCGCTGCAGGTGGAGAGAAAGTTCACGGCATCATTGTTGAGCCAGCCACGGCGCTCGAAAGTTGCGCCGAGGAAGCTGTCGAAGAAGAGCCCGAAGGCGCCTCCTGCCCAACTGATCCAGAACATAAGCCAGCCGCCGCCGAGGGCCGCTGAACCGGAGAGGGCGACGAATGCGGCTGCAAGCAATCCCGCCGTTGTGCCGCCGAGGCTGATCGCGCCGTCGGTTCCGGGTTCGGCGATGCGCAGCGTGGTGATCATGCGCGGGCGACTGTTGAGGACTTGGCCCAGTTCCGAGGAGACGGTGTCGGCCACGGCTTCGCACAGGGCCGCGAGGCCTGCGATAAAGACTGCCGCGTAAAGCAGACTGGAGAGATGCAAATGGGGCTGATTGATCTGCCAGTTCCGCGAGGGGCCGATACAGGCAAGGGCGGCGACGCCAAGGTTGGCGGCGACTTGCGAAGCTTTGCGGCCTTTGCGGCTTTCGGCGGTGCCCAACCGCTCTTTGCGCTGGCGGCCGAGACGCGTGGCGAGCGAGGTGAGAACAAGCACGGCCAGCACGGGAACGAGGCCAGTTCGCCATGGCTGGTAGGGAGAGGACGTGGTGGAGAAGATGAGGCTTGCAGAGATCGCTGCACCGGTAGCGGCAGCTAGAGGCGTCGCCGAATGCGTCTTCCAGGCAATGAGACCCAGGAGAAAGCTCAGGCCGAGAGTCCAGAGAGCAACGGGAAGAGACAGTGTCCACGATGTCCGTACCTGCAGGGACGCCTGGCTCCGCAGAACGACGTCGGCGGCGACCACCGGCAGCACGAGCAGGAGGACCAGTTTGGATTGCCACGCGAGGTTATCCTGGGCCACGCCTCATGGTACCGTGGCTCGGGTACCGCCAGCTGGATGAGTGGAACGCGCCCCTGCGGACTGTTGTGCTCCATCGGTTTACACTCATTTGCGCAGCTTGAATTGGTTTTGCCCACGTTTCGAACGGAGTCGTTTATGTATCGGGTTTCACTTTTTCTTTTCGCCGGAATGGTGCTCGCGGGTTCCGGTTTGCAGGTATACGCACAGGCTTCGCACCTGGAACTGGATCGCAAGGGCGAGACGATCGTTCTGGAGCCGTATGCGCCGAACATTGTTCGGGTGACGCTGAGCCTGCAGCATGATCCGGCGCTGGCGAAGCCGGGCTACGGATTCGTGGCTTCTTCGGACGCTGCGGGCTGGAGCGCAGCGAGATCCGAGAGGGCCGACGTGTATCGATCGTCGCAGCTCGTGGTCGACGATGGAACGCCCCCGTCCCTCCGGGAAGCCCGCGCTGCAAACGCAGGTGGACATCAGCAAATACTTTGACGGGTCGACGCCGGGCGCGCATATCACCTTCACGCACGCCCGACGGCAAGAAGCTGCTGGAGATGACGGGGTGGTCGACAGGCGCTGCCCAACCACAAGGACGGGACGGCAGGCCTTTTGCACGACCGCCGGCCAAGCGACCCGCCAGTTTTACTGGTGGGCGCGACCTTTGCTTCGCCGGACGACGAGCACTACTACGGGCTGGGCCAGAACCAGGAGGGCTTTCTCGATCATCGCGGTCACGCGGTGCGCTGCTGGAACGACTACCTGGCGCCGGCTGCGCCCAGCTTCGTGCGTGCCCTTTCTGGTGACGAACAAGGGCTACGGGCTGCTCTGGGACAACCCTTCGAAGACGACGATTGAGCCGGGCTTCAACGAGCAGACGCGCTGGAGTCAGCGAGGTGGGCGATCGCGTTTCGTTCTTCGTGATTGCCGGCGAGCACGGCGGACGAGATCTATGCGGGCTACCGTCTGCTGACCGGGCCGACGCCGATGCTGCCCAAGGCGGCGTACGGCTACATCCAGTGCAAGCAGCGCTACGCGAGCCAGGACGAGGTGCTGGCGGTGGCCAAGGGCTATCGCGACCGCCATCTGCCGGCCGATGTGCTGGTGGTGGACTGGTTCTACTACACGAAGATGGGGCAGATGGATTTCGATCCGAAGTTCTGGCCCGATCCGCGGCGATGAACAAGCAACTGCACGACATGGGCTTTGAAACCATGATCAGCGTGTGGCCGCGCTTTGTGCCGGAGGACCGCTATTATGCCGAGATTGCTCAAGAAGGGCTGGTTCATTCATCATGGCGGATGGCAACGCCGATGAACGGGCTGCCCTACGACCGCGCCGGCTCGGACATCGACACCACGAATCCCGATGCGGCGCAGTGGTACTGGAAGACGATCCACGACAACATTCTGAGCAAGGGATTCGATTCGCTCTGGGCCGACGAGACCGAGCCCGATCTGCCTCCGAATGGCGCCTACTTCCACATCGGGCCGGGCACGCAGTACTTCAACGTCTATCCGCTCTTCCACACGGCGGCGCTCTATGACGGGTTCCGCAAGGACGAGCCGAATCGGCGCGCGCTGATTCTCTCGCGCGATGCGTACCTGGGCGCGCAGCGCAACGGAACGATCGTCTGGTCGTCGGACATTTATCCCACGTGGGACACGTCTCGACGGCAGATTCCGACCGGTCTGGATTTGGCGGCGTCGGGATTCACGTACTGGTCCAACGACACGGGCGGCTGGCAGTATCTGCCGGCGGAGCATCATCCGGCGCATCCGCCGCTGCTCGATCCGTCGGATGCGCGCGCCAACGTGGGCGGCTACGACGATTATCCGGAGCTCTACACGCGCTGGTTCCAGTACGCGACGTTTCTGCCGATCTTCCGCACGCACGGCAGCCGGCTGGCCAACGAAGTCTGGTCCTACGGCAAGCAGGCGGAGCCGATTCTGGAGAAGTATCTGCGGCTGCGCTACCAGCTGATGCCGTACATCTATTCGCTCGGCTACAAGACCTGGCAGACCGGCGCGCCGTATCATGCGCGCGCTGCCGCTGGATTTTCCCGACGATCCCAAGGTTGCGGATATGCGCGACGAGTACATGTTCGGGCCGGCGTTTCTGGTGGCTCCGGTGACGGAGCAGGGAGCGACCAGCCGCTAGGTCTATCTGCCGGCGGGGACGGACTGGTACAACTACTGGACCAACGAGCGAGTGCACGGCGGGCAGACGATCGAGGTGGCAGCGCCGATCGACACGATTCCGCTGTTTGTGCGGGCCGGGTCGATCGTTCCGCTGGGCGCGGCGGTGGAGAGCACGCACGAGCAGCAGGCGATTGAGAAGGTGCGCGTCTATCCCGGGCGCCGATGCGGAGTTCACGCTGTTCTCCGACGACGGAATGACCTACGCGTACGAGAAGGGCGCAGGCTCGATTACCCGTCTGCACTGGGACGAGGCGAGCGGGCATTTCACTCACGATGGAGTGGGCGCATGGAGCGGCGCGGATGCGGCGATGGTTGAAGTGGTTGGGCGCTAGCGGGTCCACGCCGAGAGCGGCGGGGCGGGATTGGGATGCCCAAGATACCCAACCCCGCCCGTGGCGCGTCTAAGCTCCAGGAGTCCCTGCGCACCTACCCGCCGCGTATGAATTGCCCCACCTATCTGCAAGCTTTTTCATGGCTTGGCCCCCTTGACTCCGGCGGTCCGCTACCGCCCGGTCTCCGGTTCGCTGATTTACAATCACCTAGTAAGCAGGAAAGTTCTGAATGAGTCTTTTTCCCAAGAATGCACGCGGGATGCGTGTGCTGTTGCTCGAGACAGGGACCGCGCTTGCGGTTGCCACCCTGGTTTCCGGATGCGGAAGCACGTACCGGCCCGTGGTCACGCCAATTAACCCGACCGGACCGGCTCCGCAGCCTTCGTCTCTTGCCATTGTGGTGTCGTCGCCCGCGCCAACCTCGCCGGGGATCGCGACGATTATCGATTACTCGGGGGACACGATTGTCGCTCAGGCGCCGATCGGTCCCGGACCGCTTGCATTTTCAGTGGATGAGGGTGGGTCGACGGGCTACACGGTCAACAGCGACGGAACGCTGACGAATTTCCCGGTTTCAAGTCAGCTGCAGGAAAAGAACATCACGTACACGACACTTCCGGCGGCTTCGCAGTCTGTCGGGTTGTTTTCGCCGTCGGCGGGCCTTTGGGTGGCCGACCTGAACGGCAATGTTGTGGATGTTTTGACGGGCAGCCCGGAGACGTTCAAGCTTTCGATCCCGGTTGCACCGGCGCCGATTGCAATTGTCGGGCCGGGATCGGTGAGCCAGAGGAATTACTCTATCAGCCTGAACACGACGGGCAGCAACACCCTGGCGTACAGCGACATGACGTGCAATACCGCGCCTTCGACGGTAACCCAGGCGGGCGAGGCGGACGGGCTCGAAGCTTCGAGCAATACTGTTTCTTCGCGCATTCCGGTGGGCGCATGCCCTGTGTATGCCATTCAGAGCCCCGACAACAAGCGGCTCTTTGTTCTCAACCGGGGCAGCGACACGGTCTCTGTAATCAACAGCCAGAACAACACGCTTGATGCATGCGCGCCGTTCACCAACCAGAATGGGAAAACGGTCACCTGCCATCCGACGCTACCGCTTTCGACGACTGCTGTCACCAATACGGGCATTACACCGCCGAACGGAACAGCAGGCATGAAGGCGACGGCCGGTCCGGTCTATGGGGAGTACATATCGGCGACGCAGCAGCTGGTGGTGTCGAACTATGACGGCAACACTGTCAGCGTGATTGATGTGAGCCTCGATGTGTACGGCAACGACAGTCCGACGTTCGGCACAACGTTTACGATTCCGGTGGGGACCAATCCGTCGAGCGTGACGGCCGTGGCCGACGGAAGCCGGGCCTACACGTCGAACCAGGCCGACGGAACGGTGACGATCGTGAATCTAAGCAGCCACACGGTGGAGAAGACGTTGACCGTTGTGGGGCATCCGCGCACCGTGGTTTCGACGTCGAACTCGTTGTACGGGAAGGTCTACGTGGCATCACCCGACAGCCCGTACCTGACGATTCTCCGGACCGACCAGGACATCGTGGATACAACCGTACTGGTGCAAGGGAACATCGTGGATGTGCGGGTAAGTTCGCAGAACGGTGTCTCCGGCAACGGGAACACGACGAGCCGCAGGCCGGGCGCAGGCCAGCCCTGCTATCTGCCGGGAGCCGCGGCCGCAGCAACGCTTGTTTCGTGCCAGACGCTGCCCTGATGCGGCGTTGCCGCGCATAGAATCAGTCGAAGAAACCCGAGGGCGACCTTCGACGGTTGCGATGGCCGACAAAACAGTCCGAAAGAAAGAACGAATCGACGCCGTGCTGGTGACGCGCGGCCTTGCGGCCAGCCGTGAACGTGCCCGCGCCCTGATTCTTGCCGGGCGAGTCCTGGTGAATGAACAGAAAGTGGATAAGCCGGGGGCCACGGTGGCGGAGGACGCGCCGGTCCGGCTTCTCGGCTCTGATATTCCCTATGTGAGCCGCGGCGGTCTGAAGCTGGCGGGGGCGCTCGATCACTGGAAGATAACGATCGAGGGCCGCGCCTGCCTCGACGTGGGGGCGTCTACTGGGGGATTCACGGACTGCCTGCTGCAACATGGCGCGGCGCATGTGACGGCTGTCGACACGGGCTTCGGCCAGATTGCGATGAAGCTCCGCACCGATGTACGTGTTCGCTTGCTGGAGCGCACCAATGCGCGGTTGCTCGCGGCGAACGCGCTGGCGGGAGCGGACACGCCGGTGTTGACGCTGCTGGTGATGGATGTGTCGTTTATTTCAGCGACGCTTCTGCTGGAGCCTGTGTTTCGAGCTGCTCCCGCTTTGAGCGAAGCGATTGTGCTGGTGAAGCCACAATTTGAAGCGGGTCGCGAGCATGTGGGCAAGGGCGGCATAGTGCGCGACCCTGCGGCCCATTTGCAGGCGATCGAGAGAGTGGCCGGCGCTGTGGCCGCCGCCGGCTGGCAGGTAGTGGAGACGATTCCGTCGCCGATTACGGGGATGGAGGGCAACCGGGAGTTTCTTCTCTATGCGCGCAAGCCGGCTGTGCCAGGGGCGAAATGAGCGCGCCTGGAAGGCCTGAGTGCTTCTCAGACAAGCGCCTGCGGGCCAATCCGATACACTAGGACCGCATGAACCGCGTCGCTATCGTCAGTAAGCCGAACAAGGAAGAGCTTGCGCGCATTCTGCCGGTGCTCGTGACCTGGTTGAGCGAGCACGGCTACGATCCGATTCTCGACCGCGAGGGTGGAGTCTATTGCAAAGGCGCTCCGGTGGTCGATCGCGACGAACTGCCACGCTGTGAACCCAAGCTGGTGATTGTGCTTGGCGGTGACGGCACCATGCTGGCGGCGGCTCGGATTTTTGCTTCGAGCGGGACGCCGATACTTGGCGTCAACCTTGGATTCCTTGGATTTCTGACGGAGATTCGGCTGGGCGATCTGTACGCCACGCTCGAGGGCTGGTGCAGCAACTGCCACACGCTCGATCCAAGGGCCATGTTGCATGCCAGCCTGTGGCGCGGCGGTGAGGAGACCAGTGCGTACGAGGCGCTGAATGAAGTTGTGGTCTCCAAGGGCGACATTGCACGCATGGGCGACTTCGCGGTGGAGATGGATGGCAAGACCGTGGCCCGCTTTCGCGCCGATGGGGTAATTGTTTCTACGCCTACGGGCTCGACGGCCTATACGCTTGCGGCCAACGGTCCGATTCTCACGCCCGACGTGAATGCGCTGGTGGTGACGCCGATCTGCCCGCACCTGTTAACGCTTCGTCCGTTAGTGGTACGCGGGGAGGCATCGATTCTGGTGCGCGTCGAGGGGGTGCCCAGCAACTGCCTGCTCACGGTGGATGGGCAGCAGGCCGTGAACCTCGAACTGGGCGACGAGATTCGCTGCCACCGCTCAGAGAATACGGTCAACCTTGTGCGATTGAACGAGAGCGGGTTCTTCGAGGCCCTGCGCAGCAAGTTGAGTTGGGGCGAGCGGTAGAGAACTTTGCTGGAGGGAATTGTAGCGACAGGTGTAGTAGTTCCCAGGGCGGTGGGAATGATGAAGAAACAATCGGTCGTGGCACTGGTCCTGCTCTTGCTGATTCCCCTCGTGATGATGGCGGGGGGATTTCTGTCCAACCTCATTAATCCAGAAATTGCGGCAGGTCACCCGAACTATGTGCGCAACTACCATCTGCTCAATCTGCTGAAAATCTCTTGCTTCTTGGGATCTGTCGCAGTTGCGGCCGTGTTGTGGCTGCTTGTGTGTTTTCTGATCATTCGCTCCAAGGAGCGATCCTATCTATGGCTGGTTCTGGCGGCATTGGGGCCCTTCGGAATCGCTGTCCTCGTAATGCTGAAAGATGGGACTTCTGCGAAGACCGACAGATACGATCGGTTTGTGCGCAGCATGAAGGGGTTGGTGCGGGTCGCCTACGAACTTTTCTGCTTTGTGATGATCTGGGTGCTGGCCTATCAGGCCATGGTCCTCAATCGCGAGCTGATCATTCGGTTTCAGGCCATCACTACTGGAGTTTCGATCCAGCAGATTATCGATATCCAGAACGCTTCGGGTGGCATGTGGGCGTTTGCCGAGGGGACCGAGGTGATGTTCATCGTCGTTCTTCTCTACCTGCTGCGGCCTATCGTCTTTAACGTCGTGAGCCAAATGGCGGCAGCGAGGGCGTCGTCCAAGGCACGCTGAGTCACTGGTTGCGGTCGTGGCATCATCGGTTCTTCTCAGGTTCCCAAGAGCGAGGGACCTGGGGCACCCACTTCTGTGGTGATTGATGCTTCAGGATTGGCCACGGCCGTTACTGGCTGATTTCGCCGAGGAGGACCTTGGCTTTCAGGGCCAGGGTGTGGGCGCCATCCACGTCGCCGGAGGTGAGCGCGGTGCGCGCCTGCTTGAGGAATTCCTTGATCTGGGTGACGGTCTTCTGTTCCTGATCGTTCAGCGTGCGGTTGATGTCTTTGAGCCCGTGCTCGGTTGAGGCGATCGAGTCGACAGTCTGCTGGCGAAGATCGGAAGAACCGCCCGGAGACAACTGGCCGATGGCGCTGACGGCGGGTGTGCCGGTGTTGGCTGCCTGAGCCTGCTCCGTCGTTTTATCTGGCTTGGGATGGTGTACGGGCTTCCTGGCCGGTTTTTGCTCGGGCTCCGGAGGCGGCGTGATTTGCGGGGCCTGCGCTGGAGGCACGGTGACCACGGGCGGAGGCAGTTCCGTGGGCGAAGGCGTTGGGGTGATGATGGGAGTGTCGACAATGGGCGGGGCGAGGGGTTGATTCTGCGCCTGGTCGTTCTTGTGCACGCATGCCGTCAGTATCAAAGGCAACAGCAATGCCACGCGCTTTCCAGGCGTTCTCATCCCACAGGTCCTTCCAAATTTCCCATACTCGCCGGCTGAAGATGCCGGCGTCCCCATTCCGTGACGGTGAGTGGAATTCGCAGGACGAACTCCGTGCCACGGTTACCACTATTTTGTACTTCAACGCTGCCATGATGCAACTGAAGAATGCGGTAGGTCATGGCCAGTCCGATGCCGCTGCCCCCGGTTTTGGTGGTGAAGTAGAGGTCGAAGATCTTGTCGCGAATCTCCTCGGGAATGCCCGCTCCTTCGTCGGCAATGCGCAGCACGGCCATCTTTTTCACTTCTTCCAGAACCACGCGCAGGCGGCCCCCTTCAGGCATGGCCTGGGCCCCGTTCTGGAGCACGTTGATTACGGCCTGTTTGAGCAGGTCGGCATCGACGTTGGCGATCAATGGATTGGACGCCAGGGAGCTTTCGAGGGTCACGTTGCGGGTGGATAATTCGTCGGAGGCGAGGGTGAGCACATCGCGGATGACCTGGCGCAGATCTTGTTCTCTCAGCTGAAGTTCCACGGGCCGGGAGAAGTCGACCAGGGTTTGCACGACGCGGTCGAGGCGATGGATCTCGGCATCGATGACTTCAAGATGGCGGGTGGCCGGTGCGTTGCCTTCACCCAATTTGTTCTTGAGCAGCTCGAGGTGCACGACGATGGCGTTGATGGGGTTTTTGACCTCGTGGCCCACGCCGGAGGTGAGCCTGCCGATGGCGGCCATGCGCCGGGAGAGCTCAAGCTCGGACTCGATGGCCTCGACCGATTCCAGGTCGTGCAGGGTGACGAGCGCGCCCAGTCCCGGCGGGTCTCTTCGTCGTAGATGAAGTCCAGCGAAGCCTGGATGCGGTGGCCGGTCTCGGTGCGAATCTCTTCCTTCTCGAGGGTTGCTCCGGCTGTCGAAAGCCTCGCGCAGGGTGCGGCCGAGGAGGGTGGAGCGGTCGAAGATTTCCTGAGCATGCATGCCGAGGATGGGCTGGTTCTCGACGCCGAGGAAACGGCGCGCGGCTTCGGAGACGAGCACGGCGCGGCCATCTCCAGTGAAGAGGAGGATCCCGTCCTGCAGGTTGCCGAGGATCTGGTCGAGATTCTCCTTCAAGGCCGAGAAGACTTCTTCGACGTTGCGCATGCGCTGGCCGATCTGTCTCGATTTTGGTGGAGACGCGCTCGGCGGTGTCGCGCTTCGGCGTCGATTCTTCCTCTCGGAACTTCGCCGGCGGCGGTCCAGTAGTCGAGCTGCATGCTGATTTCTTCGAGCGGCCGCAGCGCGAGGTTGCTCAGCAGCAGCGCGGCCAGCAGCGCGGTTCCCAGGGCGAAGCCGGTGAGGGTAAGCGCTTCGCGGAGCCAGGGCGCATAGGCCTCGCGCAGCAGAGTGGTGCGCGCGCCGACATGGACGGTGGCGAAGGGCTCGCCGTTGCGATCGAGGGGCACGACAACATCAAAAACCTTGGGGGGACCGAAGACATTCTGTATGAGCTTGATCGGGTCGGCGTCGAGGAGTTGCTGGTAGTCGGCTACGGACGGGGAGCGGCTTGTCTTCGTTGTCGGGATTGGTGCTGAGCAGGGTGCGGTGACTGGGCGTCGCCGATGTTGACGTCGTAGACGGTGAGAGAGTAGCGGTTGACCGAATCGAGCACGGCATGGAGGGCTGCGCTGTCGTGGATGGCCTCGGCTTCAAGGGTGCGCAGCTCGGCGGGATTGTTGGGATCGACCTGACGGCCCGCGCAGGCCGGTCTCGAGGGCCTCCTGCAGCGCGTAGCGGACCTGGTTGGCGACCATGCGATTGGTCTGGTAGGTCTGCTTGACCGCCGCATCGAGCAGCTGGGTGACGTAGACCAGCGAAACCAGCGCGGAGATGAGCAGCACCAGGCTGGCAATGGCGATGACGAGTTTTGTCTTCAGACGCATGGAGTGGCCAACCCTTTAGCTGCTGCGGCCAGCCCTATGCCGGCTGATCTTCGCGCGAATGGCTGTATTCCTTGAGCTTGTTGTGCAGTGTCTTCAGGCTGACGCCCAGGATTTCCGCGGCGCGCGTCTTGTTCTGGCCGGTTGATTCGAGGGTGCGCAGGATCAGCATGCGTTCGGCCTCGTCGACGGTAGTGCCCACCCGGACGGCGACAATATTGGCGTCGAGGACTGGCGCAGCCTGCGTCTGCGCCTTGCCGAAGGTTGACGGTAGATGTGCGGCGTCGAGCGGGGCGCCATCGGGGCAGAGGATCACAGCGCGCTCGATGGTGTTGCGCAGTTCGCGCGCGTTGCCGGGCCAATCGTAAGCCATCATGCGGTCGAGGATCGATTGCCCGACCCCGGAGACCCGGCGGCTGTGCTTCTGGTTCATCTCGATGATCATGGCGTCGGCCATAGCGGGCAGGTCGTCGATGTGCTCGCGCAGAGGCGGCATGATCGATGTGGAAGACGTTGAGCCGGTAGAAGAGATCGCTGCGCAGCTCGCCGCGCGCCACGGCTTCGTCGGGGTCGCGGTTGGTGGCAGCGAGCACGCGTACGTCGATATCCTGCTCGGTGCGGGCGCCGAGGCGGCGCAGCTTGCGCTCCTCAAGGACGCGCAGGAGCTTGGCCTGGGTTCCAACGGGCATTTCGCCCAGCTCGTCCAGCAGGAGCGTACCGCCGGTGGCCAGCTCGAAGCATCCGGCGCGGCGTTCCACGGCTCCGGTGAACGAGCCTTTTTCGTGGCCGAACAGCTCGCTCTCGATGAGCGACTCTGGAATTGCAGCGCAGTTGACGGCGACAAAGGGGCGCGATTTGCGGGGACTGAGTTCGTGCAGGGTGCGGGCCACGAGCTCTTTGCCGGTGCCGCTTTCGCCGGTGATCAGGACTGAAACGTTGGAGGGCGCGATCTGCTCGATGAGCGAGAAGATGTCTTTCATGGCGCGGGAGGTGCCGACCATGGAGCCCAGAACGCCGGTTTCGCGGAGGCGGCGGCGGGCTACTTCAAGCTCGATGGCGGTGTCGCGCTGGCGCGTGGCGTTGAGCAGGATAGTGCGCAGGCGCGCTGCGTCGACGGGCTTCTGCAGAAAGTCGTAGGCGCCCATCTTCATGGCGTCGACCGCGACCTGGATCGACCCCTGCGCGGTGAGCAGGACGACGGCGACATTGGCGTTGACGGCGGACGACTGCTCAGACAGTTTCGCGAGCAGGCCAAGGCCATCCATGCGAGGCATCTTCAGGTCGGTCACGACGATGGCGGGTTCCCAGGCGAGCACTTTTTCCCAGCCTTCGATGCCGTCGCGCGCGGTTTCGGTGCGGTAACCCCAGCCGGAGATGAGCTCCGCCAGTCCCGTCAGCGCGTGGGGCTCGTCTTCGACAATCAGGACCTTTACCGCATTCTGCATATGGGTATTCTATGCAATTTAATCGCCGGAAGTTTGTCTTTCGCCGTGCTTTGCCGGTTTCTGACGGGGCTATGGCCCGGCGGATGGCGGGCTTTAGACTGGCATCATGCTGGATTACGAGATTTCTGCTGCCGATGCTGCCGCCCTGCTTCGCGAGAAGAAGGCGCGCTTGATCGACGTGCGCGAACCGTGGGAGGTGGCCACGGCGCACATCGAAGGAAGCGTTCTGATGCCGATGGGCGAGGTACCGGGGCACGCGCACCAGGAACTGGATCCTGAGGAGCATGTTGTGGTGTTTTGCCATGCCGGTGTGCGCTCAATGAACGTGACGGCGTGGCTGCGGAACCAGGGATTCGAGCAGGCGCAGTCGATGCGCGGCGGGATCGACGCCTGGTCGCGGGAAGTGGATTCTTTGGTGCCGCGTTACTAGCAACGGTGCCCGGTATCTTGCTGCGCCCCGCCGCCTATACTGTTGAGATTGTTCTGGGAGCCTTCAAAAATGTCATCCTCTGCTGGTACGTACGCACGCGAGAATCACCCCCGTTTTCTGAGTGAACTTAAAGCGCTTCTGCGCATTCCGTCCATTTCCACATTGCCTGAGCACAGGGAGGATTGCCGGCGCGCCGCGCAGTTACTGGTGGCCGAGCTCGGGCGCATCGGGATGGAAAACGTTCGCCAGATCGAGACCGAGGGCCATCCCCTGGTGTATGCCGACTGGTTACATGCAGCGGGCAAGCCGACGGTGCTGGTCTACGGGCACTACGATGTGCAGCCGGCGGACCCGGTGGACGAGTGGCTTTCAGCCCCCTTTGAACCGACGGAGCGCAACGGCAATCTCTACGCCCGCGGCGCCGTGGACGATAAGGGCCAGGTGTGGGCGCAGATGAAGGCGCTGGAGTCGCTGCTGGCTTCGGGGAGCGCGCTACCGTTGAACGTGCGGGTCTTGTTCGAGGGCGAGGAAGAGGTAGGAGGGGAGGGCATTGCAGCCTACGTCGCGTCGAAGCCGCCTGACCTGCAGGCAGACTTTGCGCTGGTTTCGGATACGGAGCTGTTTGCGCCGGGATTGCCGACGCTGTGCGTCGGACTGCGCGGCATGATCTACACGGAGATTGAGGTCCGCGGGGCGAAGAGCGATTTGCACTCCGGCATGTACGGGGGCGCGGCGCCCAATCCATTTGTTTCTCTGGCGCAGATGCTGGCCCGGTTGAAAGATGAGGACGGGCGTATTCTTATCCCCGGTTTTTATGACGACATCGTTCCGCCGAGCGCGGAGGAGCTGGCAGCGTGGCGCAGCCTGCCTTTTGACGAGGAGCAGTATCGGATTGCCGAGGTGGGCGCGAAGAGCCTGGTGGGCGAGGCCGGCTACAGCGTGCTGGAGCGCACGTGGGCGCGTCCCACGCTGGACGTGCACGGTATTCCAGGCGGGTTTACAGGCGCGGGCGCGAAGACTGTGATTCCCGCGAAGGCCCAGGCCAAGGTTTCGATGCGGCTGGTGCCTGGGATGACCCCGACAAAGGCCTTTGCGCAGTACAAGAAGTTATGTGGAGCAGATCGCGCCGAAGGGGGTCGATGTCGAGGTACGGTTGATCCACTCCGGCGACCCGTGCCTGATTCCCGTGAATAACCCGTACATTCAGGCCGCCACGCGCGCGCTGCATGAGGTCTGGGGGCGTGATACGGTGTTTATTCGATCGGGCGGGTCCATTCCGATTGTCGGAGACTTCGCGCGGCATCTGAATCTGCCCAGCGTGATGATGGGCTTCGGTCTGCCCGACGACAATCTGCACGCACCGAATGAGAAGTTCAATCTCAAGAACTTCGAGCTCGGAATCCAGTCGCTGATTCGGTTTCTTGAAGAGGTTGGCTGTTGAGTGTGCCGCCCCTGCCTGCCGGGGGTGAGGCAGCAGGCTTCGTGCTGGCCGGTGGCCGATCGAGCCGTATGGGCGCGGACAAGGCACGGGTGGAGCTGCAGGACGAACCGCTGATTGTGCATACGTTGAGGCTGCTTGGCGAAGCTAGGCTTACAGCGGCCATTGCGGGAGCTCAGTCTGATTTGCGGTCGCACGGCCCGGTTGTGGAGGATGCGGGTGTGGGTCCGCTGGGCGGCCTTTGTGCGGCACTGGCGTCCACGCAGGCTGGATATGCGGTGTTCGTGTCCGTGGATATGCCGCTGCTGCCTGCTTCGCTTTTGTTGTTGATGCTGGAAGACGCGCAGCTTACCGAGGCTGCCGTCGTGGTGGCGTCGGTGCATGGGTTTGCGGAGACGTTTCCCGCGGTGGTGAATCGGGTGTTGCTGCCGGCGCTAGAGGCCGAACTGGAGAAAGGCAACGATGGCTGCTTTGGTGCGCTTCGCACCGCAGCGGAGACGAGGCACATGCCTTTCCGCGTGCTGCCGGTTGAGAACCTGGTCCAGTGCGGACGGGTGAGTCATCCAACCCTGGCGCCGGGGTTCTGGTTTTTGAATGTCAACACGCCGGGGGACCTGGCCCGCGCGGAGTCTTTGGCTGCGACAGCCCATCGCGTAATCTGAAAGCACAGCCATGGCCGACCCCTCGTCCAGTCCGGATGTTCCCTCAGCTTTCCCAGAGGTGCGCAGCGAGCGACCGCTGCAGAAGGAACCACCAGCGGTCGATCCGGTGGTGGCGGCCAGCGCGCCCATCATCGTTTTCGAGCACGTGTCGATTTCGTTTGGGGACCACGCCGTGTTGCAGGACGTGAGCTTCTCAGTGGAGCGTGGTCAGACGCTGTGCATCCTGGGCCGCAGCGGCGTGGGCAAGTCGGTGGCCCTGCGGGTTCTGATGGGCTTCTTGAAGCCGGACTCCGGTTCCGTTTTCGTGGAAGGACGCGAGATCACCCATCTGGATGAGGACGGCATGCAGGAGATCCGCAAGCGGGTGACGATGGTTTTCCAGAACGGCGCGCTGTTCGATTCGCTGAGTGTGCGCGAGAACGTGGCGTTTCCTTTGCGGGAGCGCGGCTCGCTGGATGAAGACCAGATTCTGCAGATTGTCGACCGCCTGATTAACATGGTGGGCGCCGAGGACGTGGAAGAAGTGCTGCCGGCGAGCCTGTCGACGGGACGCCGTCGCGCCGTGGCCATTGCGCGCGCGCTGGCCTCGCAGCCGGAGGTGGTGCTCTACGATGAGCCCACGACGATGGTCGATCCGATCATCGCGCGACGCCTCGGCACCATTATTCAAAAGCTCAAGCGGCAGCTTGGATTTACCAGCATCGTAGTGACCCACGATATGCGCTTTGCCGAGCGGCTTGCGGACACCGTGCTGTTCCTGCACCAGGGGCGGGCGGCGTTCTTCGGGCCTCTCAAGGATTTTCTTGCGTCCCCGGACGAGAACATACAGCAATTTCTCACGCTGGACGTTTATGAACTGCCGAAGGTTTGAGTCGCTGCGCGACAGATTAAACTGGAAGAGTGAAGATCGCGCTCGCCCAGATCGATCCCACAGTTGGGGATTTCACGGGCAACCTTGAGAGAATTGTCGCGGCGAGCCGTCGGGCTGCCTCCGAAGGGGCGCGCCTGACCGTTTTTTCAGAGCTTTCGATCTGCGGCTATCCTCCGGCGGACTTCCTCGAGAAGCCGAGTTTTCTTGCGCGGTGCCGTACGGCTGTGGATGAGCTGGCGGCGGCCACGCAGAGGGCTATCCACAGCCGTGCTAGCGGGGGTGGCGCTGCCGGCTCCGCCCGAGGCCGGGAAGCCAGCGGTCAACGCTGCTGTTCTGCTGGACAAAGGGAGCCTGCTGTTGGAGCAGCACAAGCGGCTGCTGCCGTTCTACGACGTCTTCGACGAGCAGCGCTACTTTTTTGCCTCGCGTGCGCAGAAGGTGGTTGAACTGGATGGCGTGCCGCTAGCGATCACCATCTGTGAGGATGCGTGGAACGATAAGAATTTCTGGCCGCGCCGCCTCTACTCCGTCGACCCGGTGGAAGAGCTGATGCGGCAGCATCCGGCGATTCATATCAATCTTTCGTCGTCGCCGTTCTGGCATTCAAAGCGTGAAACGCGCCGCGAGATGCTGACTGCGATTGCGCGCCGCGACGGCGTGCCGGTGCTGATGTGCAACCAGGTGGGCGGGAATGACAGCCTGCTTTTCGACGGCTCCTCGCTTGCTTTGAATGCGCAGGGCGAGCTGATTGCGCAGGCCAAGTCGTTCGAAGAAGACCTGGTGGTCTTCGATCCTTTCGATGCGCCAGCCCTCTCTGCGCCAGCCGAGTGACGACACTGAGGCTGCGTATCGGGCGCTGGTGCTGGGCACACGGGATTACGTGCGGAAATGCGGATTCAAAAAGGCGCTGATTGCTCTGAGCGGCGGGATCGATTCGGCACTGGTGGCAGCGATTGCGGCCGAGGCGCTGGGTCCGGAGAATGTGCTCGCCATCGGCATGCCCAGCCCCTACTCGTCCCAGGGATCGATTGACGACAGCCGCGCGCTGGCAGCGAATCTGGGGATTCGGTTTCGAGCTGATCGGGATCAGCGGGCTTTTTAAGGAGTACACCGAAGCGCTGGGGCCGCTGTTTGCGGGACGCAAGCCAGACCTTACGGAAGAGAATATTCAGTCGCGCACTCGCGGCACCCTGATCATGGCGCTTTCAAATAAGTTTGGATCTCTGGTGCTGACGACGGGCAACAAATCCGAGATGGCGGTGGGTTATTGCACGCTCTATGGAGACATGGTGGGAGCGCTTGCCGTGATCGGAGACCTGGTGAAGACGCGTGTGTATGCCGTCTGCCGGTGGGTCAATCGCGAGCGCGAGATCATCCCCAGCGCGATCCTTGAGAAGCCGCCCTCGGCCGAACTGCAGGCCCGACCAGAAGGATACTGACTCACTGCCTCCCTACGAAGTTCTCGATCCGATTATCGAGGCGTATGTGGAGCGCTACGAGACGCCGGAATGTATTGCACTAAAAACGGTTTTCCGCTCGATCTCGTCCAACAGGTAGTGCGCCTTGTCGAGCGTTCGGAGTACAAGCGCCAGCAGGCCGCTCCGGTTTTAAAGGTCACCTCCAAGTCGTTTGGCATGGGCCGCCGATTTCCCATTGCCGTCAAGGTTCAGGTATAAGCTAATTGCGGTGCAAAACCCCGTCTTTGAAGGAGATTTCGCTTGATTCGTCGTTTGTCCATTTTTGCCGGCGCAGCCGCGCTGTTCGTTGCGCCCTTGTTTATGCTTCCGGCTTCTGCTCAACAGCAGGTTCCTGCAGCCCCTGCCCAGGATTCAGCCGCGGCCGCGCCGTCGGCTCCGGCACCGGCCGCTGCGCCCACATTTCCCAAGGCCGATCCGGCAAACTTTACGGCGTCGGCCCCCTCAAAAGAACTGATCAACGCCTTTTTGCAATCGAGCTGGGGCTACGATGAGAATCGTGTCTGGCAGGTGCAGGCGATTCTGAAGACGCCGGTGGACGGTGTAAGCAAGGTCGTTGTCCTGATTGGAGACAAGACGGGGAAGCAGAAGGTGGGCGCGCTGCAATTCTTCGCTCTGCCCGATGGCAAGCATATTATTGCCGGCGACGAAGTGCTCCCGTTCGGCGATCACCCTTATGCCGGCTATCGTGCTGAGCTGCAGCAGAACGCCGATGGCCCGTATCACGGTCCAGCTTCGAAGGATCTGGAGCTTGTGGAGTTTGCGGACTTCCAATGCCCACACTGCAAAGAAGCGCAGGCCAACATGGATAAGCTGGCCACGGATTTCCCCAAAGCGCGCATCGTCTTCCAGAACTACCCGCTGGCGAAGATCCACCCTGAGTCAGTAACGGCGGCTTCGTACGGCGTGTGCGTAACCAAGCTGGGGGGCAGTGAGGCCTTCTTCCGCTTCGCGACAGCGGTCTTCGATGGGCAGGACGGATTGGCAACAGCCGATGGAGCGGCTTTGACGCTGAACAGCGCGGTGACCAAGGCGGGGATCGATCCGGCCAAGGTGGCGGCGTGCGTCGCGTTGCCTGAGACAGGGGCCGCGGTGGAGAAATCGGTCAAGCTGGCCCAGTCGCTGAACGTGAACCAGACGCCGACCCTGATGATTAACGGACGCCAGGTTCCCATCGGCGGTGTGCCGTACGAAACTTTGAAGCAGATTGTGGCGTACCAGGCCAAGCTGGATGGGGTGTCGCAGTAGAAGGTCTAATCCGAAGCAGTGAAAGGCCCCGTTCTGCGCATGCAGGCGGGGCTTTTTGCGGCGCCCGCGAAGAAGCCCATTTACTGGCCGAGCGTTCTTCGATCGATGCGGAGCGTGCGCCCCGGTTCGGAAGGATAGTGCGGGCTGCGCATCAGGTGGGGCGTAAGCACGATCAGGAGAGTCGCGAAGTTTCGCTGCGCGTCTTTCTCGGTGACATTGTTCATCCCGGGGATCTCCGAAAGGCCCGGCGCTCCACTCATAGCGCGGCTCTCCGCCTTGTCCATCTCGCTGATCAGGATCGTGCCTTCGCCTTCTTTCAGGGTCACGACACCGGAGTAGGAGCGGTTATTGAGGATGGGAATATTGTTTGCCGAGGAGCCGGAGAGCGCAGTGATTTTGAGGTCGAGGGTCAAGGCTACGTCGCCGCTGCGCATGATTTTGGGTGTTGTTTTCAGGGTGAGTCCGATGTCCTGATACTGCACCTGGGGAATCTGGAGGTTGGAGGCGCCTGCGGATGACAGCAAGGAAGAAAGTCCGCCGGAGTTGCCTGCGGAGTTCAAGCCGGGGATGTTGATACCGCTTGTGCCTAGGCCGGAATAGGAGGCTGTAAGGATTGGATATCGCGATCCGCTGCGCAGGGTTTCATCTTCGCCATCGGCGAGGCGCAGTTCCAGCGCATCCAGTTCGCGTGTGTCGGATGAGTTGAGACTGAGGTTCACCTTGAGAGGTCCCGGCGACAGGCCTGACAAGGTCAAGCCGCCGCCGAAGAGAGCGATTCCATTGGAGAAAAGGGAGCTCGAAACCTGACCGGAGGCAAGCAGGATTCCGAGAATAGCGAGGGTGTCGCCGGGTGCGGCGAGGCCTGAAGCGATGATCTGCTGGACCAGGGCCGCGTTGGATTTCAGGATCTGCTGCTCTTCGGCATAGACGTTGAAAGCCGTCACCTGCTGAGGAAGCTGGATTCCCGTATTCTGCTGGTTGCTGTGCGCCAGTTGGATGATGCGCACATCGAGCATCACCTGGCTCTTTCCGTTGAGCAGGTCGCGCAAGGTCGCGTTCAAGGCATCGAGCGTCTTGCCGGGTGCGCGCAGGGTGATTGCGCCGAGGCTTTGTTCGAGAGCAACCTGGGTGATGCCGAAGACGTTCTTGGCAATGTTGCTCACTTCTGTCATTTCCGCCTGATTCATTCCAGGCAGGTAGACGGTTTCGGCCTCCTGGCGGAGAAACTGCTCGCGATACTCGCGGGTGTCGCGGGCAACAAGGACGCGATGTGCGTCGAGCGGAACAGAGAACGACGTGGTCACGACGGCCAGCAGGTCTTCTGCTTCATGAAAGCCCAGGTTGTCGGCATCGAAGCGGACAGGAATGGCGGGGACGCTCTGATCAAGGGTGGCGTCGATGCCATACGCCTTGTAGACGCGCTGGATGAGCGTGCGGCGGTCGAGATGAAGATGAAAGCTTTGGGGGCCATTGCTCGGCTCCAAAGCCGGAGCTTCGCCGGCGGTCGATGCCGATTCCTCGTACAAGGGGCGGGTCTGGTCGAACACCGCCGTGTCGGCGAGTTCCTTGAGGTGCTGGGCGAGCTGCGGGTTGGTGGGGTCCAGCTCGCGCGCTCTCTGTAAATTGGCCCGGCTTGTGCTCAGGTCTCCCTGCAGGCGCGCCTTGGCGGCGGACTGGATGAGCGCGGTAACGGCGTGGCTGCGCGCCACCTGGGCAGCGAGCGGGTAGTCTTTGTTCTCCGGGTCGAGCGAAGCAGCCGATTCGTAGTCGCTCATGGCGCTCTCAAAGGAGCCCTGCTCGAAGAGCCTGGTGCCCTGGAGATAGAGTTTCGCGGCTCGCCTACGGTCCTTGGTGCGGACGTTCTTGCTGGAGGGGTCTTTGGGAATGGGCTGGGCCGGCGGACGCGCAGCCTCGACAGGCGCTGGCGGCAGCGGCTGCTGCGCATTGGCTGCTTCTGCGGTGAAGGCCAGTAGAAGCAAACGCGCGACGAGTGCAGCGCTGCGTTTCACAGTGCGGTCCTCGGGTCGGCCAGCAAGTCGGCGAGCGAGGTGGCGCAGGCATCCGGCTCCAAAGCCTGCAGGACGTCGAAATCAAAGTGTCCGGTAGCCACGGCGATGACGGGTAGATTGTTGGCGCGGGCGGCTTCGATGTCGCGCGGCGTATCTCCTACGACACACACGGTGGACATCTCGCTGGCGAGGGCGCGGGCTTTGCGCGCTGCGTGGCCGATGAGCTCGGCGCGAACGGGGAAATGGTCGCTGAAGCCGCCGAAGCGGAACCACTCGCGCAAGCCGGCAGCTTCGATCTTGATCCAGCCAATGATCTCGAGGTTTCCCGTGGCCACGCCGAGCAAAGCACCGCGGCCGGCGAGATGCCGGAGGGCATCCTGAATTCCGGGCATAACGATGGGGTCGAGCTCGTGACGGCGTTCGGCGACGCTGGCGCACATGGCTTCAAGAATGGCAGCGACCTGCGGCTCCAGAATGTCGGGAGAGATGCCCGCGGCGGCGCAGGCTTCGCGGAGGATGCCTGTGTCGGTGTTTCCGTGCAGGACGACGCCATCCAGGGAGATTTCGAAGCCGGTGACGCGCTTGACGCCGCGGGCAACGGAGTCAAAGTGAACGCGATCGCGGCTGCGCAGCAGTGTGCCGTCAATGTCGAAGAGATAGGCGTCCTGCCCGTCCCAGACAAAGCCCGGCTTGATTGCGACACGTGGCGCGGTTTTCTTTGAAGTTGTCTGCATGCCTGGGGAGCAGGTCAGCCCTGGCGATATCCCTGGCGTGCTGCTCCAAAGAGTAGACGTTCGCTACGGGGCGGACGCTTGAGGCCGGCACGAACTTCTGCCAGGCTCAGGCCCAATTCCGCCATGGTGCGGCTCAGCGTGTTGCGGTGGATGCCGAGCTCTTCGGCGGCCTTACACTGGTTTCCCCGGTTTGCGACCAGCACTTCGCGCAGATACTGCCTCTTGAACTCGCGAACGGCATCCTCATAGCGGATCCCGCTGGAATGCATTTGTGTCACCAGGCTATCCAGTTCTCGTCTCACGTCGTCCCCTTGCTCTATTAGCTTGCCACACCGGACCGTATTCCGGCCCAGTAAAAATTTATCGATTCTTCAACCCCGGATGCATCCAGGCAGGCGACTCCTGTTCAAGCCGACGCAAGTCCTCGCGGACCAGGTCTGCCAGCCCGGAAGGGCTCACCTGCGCACTGAGATGGCATGCAGCAAAGAAATACTTTGGCAGCCGTGCCTGCGTCAACCATTCCGTTGCGGGGAAGAATGCCACGGTGACGAGAATGGCCACGGTGACGAGTAAAGCTCCCTGAAAGAAGCCGAAGAGAGCGCCCGCCATTTTGTCGAGGCAGCCCAAGCCGATTTTATTGAAGACCTTCGACAGGAGGATGCCAATACCTGCGCACACGGCGGCCACCGCCAGGGCGATGAGAAGAAACCCTATTGCATCCGAGACCTTGTCGCTGTGCACGATCGGGCGGAGGAAGTGCGCGACGCGACCGTAGTTCCAAGCAGCGACCACAAGCCCGAGGATGAGCCCGCCCAACGAAAAAATAGAGCGAAAGAATCCCTGGACGATTCCGGCCAGCACCGATCCCGCGAGAACTGCCACAATAATCCAGTCGACAACCGTCATGCTGTTTAATCCCTATCAATCCAGTGCAAGGTTCTGGCCGGTGAGGCGGCGAAACGCCTCAAGGTACTTGGCCAGTGTCCGCTCTGCCACGTCGCTGGGCAGACTGGGAGCCGGCGCCTGCTTGTTCCAGTCGAATGCTTTCGAGATAGTCCCGCACGAACTGCTTGTCAAACGAGGGCTGCGTTCCGCCGGGTTTCCATGCTGAAGCTTCCCAGAAGCGGGACGAGTCTGGCGTCAGGACTTCATCCGCAAGGATAACCTGTCCATCCACGGTTCCAAACTCGAATTTGGTGTCGGCAAGAATCAGACCGCATCGCTCGGCGTGCGCGGCGGCCCGCGCATACAGCGCCAGTGTCAGGCGCCGCAGTTCGTCAGCCGTTTCAGCGCCCAGCAATTTCTCGGTTGCGGCAAAGGAAATATTTTCATCGTGCGCGCCGCCCTCACTCTTAGTAGCTGGCGTGAAGATCGGTTGAGGCAACCGCGAACCATCCTGAAGGCCGGCGGGCAATGGAATGCCGCAGACGGTTTGCTGGGCGACGTATTCCTTCCAACCGGAGCCAGCCAGATAACCACGGGCAACGCACTCGGCGGGAAACATGGTTGCGCGCCGGCACAAGCATGGAGCGGCCTTCGAGTTGATCCTTGTACGGCTGCAGCGCGGCAGGGAACTCGTCGACGTTCGCGGTGATGAGGTGGTTCGGAACGAGGTCGGCAAGAAGATCGAACCAGAACAGCGAAATCTGGGTGAGGATCTTACCCTTGCCGGGAATGCCGGTGGCGAGCACATGATCGAAAGCGGAGATGCGATCGGTGGCGACCAGCAGCAGAGCGTCATCGACTGCGTAGAGGTCGCGCACCTTGCCCCTGCCGAGCAGCGGCGTGGAGCCCAGACTGGTTTCGAGGAGAGCCTTCATCGGAGGGGGCCTTACTGAATTTCGTACTGAATCTCCGATTCTCAGCCGCGGTTAAGGGTTTGTCAATGCACGAGGAGCGAGGCAGACGGCAACTTGTTTTTTGGGTTGATGGGAGGCAGGGCTCCAGGGAAAACGCGCATGGGGTAAGAAGAACCAAGCCCTGTGACGGCGGTCACGGACCACTTTTGGAAGGTAGGCGACACTCCAATTGTCAACATGGTTCGGAGGGCGTGTAAGAAAGCCCTCTTTGAGCCGGGCGACACGAGGCAGCAGTGGAAAGGGGAAGCCGCGGCTAGCTTCGTTCTAAGGGATCGCCAGTGGCCGCATGCTACCGACCTCCAGCGTCGGCCACTGGTCCCCGTTCCTATCTTGTGAAATGCAAGCGCCTCCGAAGAGACGTGATCCTTCGGAGGTGATTTTTTGTGCTCTGAATGTGCCGGAGATCCTGCTCGGCTCATCTGCTGGAAAACACAAACTCATTGCCATCGGGATCTTTAAATTTTGCCATGGTTCCCCAGACCTCCTTTTTCGGTTCTTCGGCAAGTTCCACGCCTTTGGATTTGAGCAGCTTCGCGGTTGCGAAGACATCGTCGCACCAAAACGTCAGCGGTTGGAATCCGCCGACACGGCTCTCGTGGCCCGGGGGCGTGAAAAGAGCCAGGTTCACATCGGAGCCGGGAATCAACAGCTCAATCCATCGCTGACCGGGCCCGAAGGCTTGATCGGTCGCGACCTTGAATCCAAGGCTCTCGGTATAGAACTTCAGCGCCCGATCCTGGTCGCTGACTGGAATGCTGACAAGTTTGATGCCGCGTATCATCTTGCTCCTCCTGATTATTGAAGCTTCCCTGGTCGAGATTCTCGGACTATAGCCGCGCAGAATCGACGATGCAATCTGGTATTCGTTGCTATAGTAGCGATTGGTATAGCCAATGATTCAGATTGACGAGTATGTGACGGACGTGTTGATGCGCGACCTGGTTGGACACGACAAGCGGCCGGTGAGTTTTCTTGTCTATTTGTGGCTTGCAGCCGAGCAGCAGCGCAGAAGTTTGGCGGTCCAGATAAGCTACCAGGAACTGGCGGAATCGATTGGGATATCGAAGAGCGCGGCCCAGACCGCAGTGGCCTGGCTTGCGCAGCGCAAACTGGTTCAAGTGAGCAAGGCAACGGTGACGGCGACACCCAAGTACAAGGTGCAGAGCCCCTGGAAGCGCTAGGAGAAGGTGGCGCGATGGCTGCCGTGCTGCCTATGCCGTCGCCCGCTGCTGCTCGTGGTGGCCGCTACCCAGTTTGACGCTGACGACCTTGGAGACGCCGGGCTCCTGCATGGTGACCCCATAGATCATGTCGGCGGATTGCATCATGCGCTTGGAGTGGGTAACGAGGAGGAACTGCGTCTCGCGGCTGAGCGAGTGCAGCAGGTCGGCAAGCCGGCCCACGTTGGTCTCATCGAGCGCCGCATCCACTTCGTCGAGCACACAGAAGGGGCTGGGCTGGAACTGGAAGATGCCGACCAACAGCGCGAGAGCCGTGAGGGCCTTTTCGCCGCCCGAGAGCAGCAGCACGTTCTGCAGCTTCTTGCCGGGAGGCGAAGCAACGATGTCGAGACCGCTCTCGGCCTGGTTCTCTTCGTCTGTGAGGCGCAGGAAGGCTTGGCCGCCGTGGAAGAGGCGTGTAAAGACTTCGCCGAAGTTTTGATTGATCTGAGCGAAAGCCTCATTGAATTTCTCGCGCGAAATCTGGTCGATTTCCTTGATGGTCTCCTGGGTGTTCTCGATGGATTCCATCAGATCCTGGCGCTGCGTGGAGAGGAATCCGTGCCGCTCGGCTGTTTCCTTGTATTCGTCAAGGGCCATCATGTTGACCGGACCCATCTGCTCGATGCGTTGACGCAGTTGCTGACAGGCGAATTCTTCGGCGGTCAACTCTTCCCCCGCGAGGCGGACGAGTTCCGCATCGGCCCGCAGCGCAGTCGCTTCGAGATTGATTTCGGCGAGGCAGCTGGCTTCAAGATATTCGAGATCGGAGCGCAGCTTGGCCACTTCGCTTGAGCGGCTGGCGCGATTGTCGCGCAGCTGATCGAGTGCGGCGCGCGCGGTTTTCAATTCGGTTTCGATGCCGGCGAGCTTCTGCCGCAGCTCCTGTGCTTCGGCGGAGAGTTGCTGGGCCAGGGCCAAGGCTTCGTCGCGCTGAGCTGTGAGTGCCTGCTCGCGCACGGCGAGCTCGGCGCTTTCGCGGATGCGCTGCTCACGTTCGGCTTCCGCCGACGCGCGCTGCTGTTCGATCGCCAGCACCCGGCGTTCGAGGTCGGCATGGAGCCGGTCAATGCGCTGAAAGGCTGCTTCGGCACCGCGGCGCCGTTCTTCGAGCTTGGCCAGCTCCGCTGTCACCTGCGCCGCTTCCTGCTGCAGGGTTTCGCGCTTCTGGCGCAGAGTGCCGAGGTGCGTCTGTTTCTCGGTCAACGTTGCTTCGGCGGCCTCGCGCTCGGCCTCGAGGTGTACTGCCTCTTCGCGCTTCTGGGTGATGATTTCGTGTTTGGCTTCGCGCGCGTCCTTGTTGCGTGCCGCTTGCAGCGTCCACTCCTGGAGTCGGCGCTCAATACGCTGAGTCTCGGCTTCCATCTGCTTGAGGGCTGCACCCTGGTCGGCGCTGTCGCGTTCGGCGACACGGCGCTCTTCGCTGCGCGCTTCCAACTGCGCGGAGTCTTCCTCGATGCGGCGAGCGAGCGCGGCGGCTTCAGCGTCGGCCTTGGCGAGAGTTGTTTCGAGACCATCGAGTTTGTGATTGATCTCCCGCAGCTCACGCTTCAGGGCCAACGGTCCTTCGCTCGAAGGCTTGCCGCCGGTGACCGTCGAGTTGTGGAAGCATTCGCCATCGGGTGTCAGGAAGAAAGCGAAGCTGTGTTCGTGGGCCAGACGCTGTGCCACGGAGGCACTGGGAACGAGATACCCATGCCGCATCTTGGGCAGGATCGTCTCGAGCGATCGGCCAAACCCGTTCAGAACGCGGATTGCGTCCTTAAGAGGAGTGACGCCTTCGCCGGCAATGTTGTCGTTGCTCTCTTCAAATAGTTCGCGCTGGGTTGGATCGTGGATCAGGAAGGTAGCGCGGCCATCGACGCCGGATTTGAGGAGGCGAACGCCCTCTTCTGCCGCGCCCCAGCTCTCGACGACAACGTAGTTGAGCTCGTCGCGCAGGAATTCATCGACCACCCCTTCGTGTTCGCCGCGCACTTCGAGGAAATCGGCGAGGGTGCCGGTCGGTTTCATGCCGTTGCCCAGCGCGCCGGGCTTCAGCAGCTGGCGTACGGAATCGGTGGCGTAACTGTGATCGCGGATCAAGGCTTCGAGCGAACTGCGCCGGCCTGTTGCATTGGCATGCTGGCTGCGAAGCTGGTTGGCATGCGCCCGCAGTGCGTCCTCTTCAGTTCGGCTTGCCTGCAGGGCGTCGCGCAATGAAGCGATCTCGCCGACCAGCCGCTCCAATGTTTCGGCGGCGGACTCAAAGCGCAGCTTGGCCTGGCCGCTTTGTACGCCAAGGCTATCGAGTTCGTTGCGCGCCTGATTCGTTTCGGCTGCGAGGCGCTCGGCTTCGCGCTCGAGAGCGGCAAGGCTCTCTTCAGCCTGGGCGGTGCTGTTGCGCGCATTGCCGGCCAGCGTCAACAGGTGCATGGCCTGCCGGCGATTGGCTTCGAGGTCGCGCTCCGCGGTGAAGACTTCTTCGGCAGCGACGCGGGCTTCGTGCTGTTTTGTTTCCACCTGCTGGTGGAAGGCGTGCGCCTCGCCTGCGGCGGTTTCGAGAAAGTTCTTCTGCTGCGAGCGCTCATCGGCAATGCCTGCCAGCTGCGTGCGCGTCTGCTCAAGTTCGCCCGCCGCAGCGGCAAGCCGCGCGTCTAGCTCGGCCACGCGCTCGGCGTTGGCCCGCTCGCGTGCAGCGGCGCGCTCGAGCTCGACGGCCGCGCTATTCGCGCGTCCCTGGGCTTCCTGTATTGCACGGTCGAGCTCGTAGCCGTGTTCGGTCAAGCTGTGCTGGCTAGCCTCGGTGGTTTCAATCTCCGCAGCCGCAGCGTGAATACGATCCGTCAGTCCGGTAATCTCCGCGTCGAGACGCGCCTGTTCGACGTCCATGACGGAGATGCGGCTTGCCAGCACGACGCGCATCCGTCCGCGCAACTCGTCTCGTACAGCGACGAAGCGCTCGGCCTTGGATGCCTGGCGCTTGAGGCTGTTCATTTGCCGCGTCACTTCTTCGAAGATATCGTCGACGCGGGCGAGATTCTGCTTTGAGCTTTCGAGACGCAGCTCCGCGAGCCGTTTCTTGGTCTTGAAGCGCGTGATGCCCGCGGCTTCCTCAATGATGGATCGACGGTCGTGCGGCTTGGAGCTGAGCAACTGGCCGATGCGCTCCTGGCCGATGATGGCGTAGCTCTCGGGCCCGAGGCCCGTACCCATGAAGATGTCCTGAATGTCGCGCAGGCGGCAGAGCTTGCCATTGAGCAAGTACTCGCTTTCGCCGGTGCGGAACAGACGCCGCGTGATGACGATCTCGCCCTTCTGCGGGGTCTGATGGAACTTGCGCCGGCGAATCTTCAAGACCACAGCCTGCGGCACCTGCGGTCCCGTGGAGTCGATTGCCTGCCCGGCCGGTGCCGTATCGCTTCCGTCGCCCTCTTCATCGATGACTTGGCCCGGCTGTTCTGCAGCCATAATCTCTTCGGCCTCGGCGGCTCGCTGGCGGCGGACCTCGTTCTCGTCCCAATCGGTTGGACCGTCATGTTCGACATGGACCTCGGGCTCCACAGGGATCGGCCCTTCATACGCGGCCGGATCCACCATCGTGAGCGTCACTTCGGCCATGCCCAGGGGCTTGCGGTCGCGCGTGCCGGCAAAGATCACGTCCGGACATATGGGTGCCGCGCAGCGACTTCGCGCTTTGCTCGCCCAGAACCCAGCTCACGCCATCCAGGATGTTCGACTTGCCGCAGCCGTTCGGTCCCACCACGACGGCGATGCCTGTGCCCGGTACGGTCAGTTCCGTGCGGTCACAAAAGCTCTTGAAGCCGAGGATGTGGACCTTTTTCAGTTTCAGCATGTGCACTCCGCTGGAGGGATTGAAGACCATCGAATGGTGAGTTGGCGGTGACCGCAGTCGCCGTTTCCCCGAGTCACCGGGTACCTTTGATTGTCCTTCGAATTCAGACTCTAAGGAGCGGGATAGGGGTGGTCAACGGCGAGGGGAGGTGTTTTTGTGGATAATAGGGGCCTGAATCCGAAATTTCGGTAGTTTCCGGGATTCGGTTGGAAATCGCCGTGAATTGGAGAGTTTCGGCCGTATTTTCCACAGGCCAACCGATGGGGATTCAGGGGCGAACTACCCTGCCGCCAACGGCCTTTCGGATCACCTTCTCGATTGCCCGCAGGGCCTGGGGGCGGGGATAGCCGGGCCGGCTCGCGAGCCGGATTGTGCGGGCTGAATGGCCGGCGAGCGGCCGCACGACAATGTCCCGTCTTTGCAAGGACTCGACAGCCAGAGCAGGGATAAGCGTTGCTCCGTATCCCGCCGCAACCAGGTTGACTAGGGTGTCGAGGGTGGCCGCCTGCATCGATCCCTGCCAGCCAGCCAGTCTGCCATGTTTTGTGCCGCAGGCGGCCAGAGCTTGATTGGCCAGGCAGTGGCCTTCGGCAAGCACCAGGAGCTCGTCGGCCAGATCTTCTTCGCGGACCGAATTCTTTTTCGCCAGGCGATGGTTCTTGGGCAGCGCGGCCATCAACGGCTCCTCGAAGAGAGCGATCTCGGTGATCTCCGGCGCGTCGGTTTTGGTTGCGAGTAAGGCCGCATCCAGCTTGTGGTTGCGCAGGGCATCGATGAGCGCCTGCGTCTGATCTTCCCACAAATCGATGGTCAGGTTTGGATAGGCCGCATGGATGGGTCGGAGGATGTAGGGCATTAAATATGGAGCGAGGGTGGGGATAACGCCGAGCTTGATCGGCCCTACCAGAGGATCGCGAGAGGCTTGCGCGACGTCGCGTATGGAGGCCGCGGCGTTTAAAGCGACACGCGCGTGCTCCAAAATGCGCGCACCGACAGGCGTCAGGTCGACGCGTTTGTTGGTCCGCTCCAGCAGCTGTACGCCCAGTTCGTCTTCGAGCTTACGAATCTGGCTGCTCAGCGTGGGCTGGCTGACTTGGCAGGCTTCAGCGGCGCGGCCGAAGTGACGGTGCTCTGCAAGCGAGTTGAAATAAACGAGGTCGCGAAGATTCATTCTGTGAACCCATTGTCGATAGATTTTATCAATCGTCACCGTAGAGGCGATCGACTTTACTTATCGGGGCGGCGGGACTAGTTTGGATTTGCGGGCTGGTCTTCGCAGATCGCCCGGTCGTGCGAGAGCCGCGATCCAGAAACACACATCGGCGCAGGGGATGCTGCAGGCAACCCGGCGCGAAACCCAAGCGACCTTCACATAGCCTCCCAAGGAGACGCGCCATGTCTGAAAGCGAGACAAAGACCCCAGGACCGCCGATCGTCGACGATCAAAATGCCATGTCAGGTGAAGCAAAGTGCCCGTTTTCAAACGGTGCCCGCAAACACACGGTGGCTGGGACCCCAACGAATGCCAACTGGTGGCCGAATCAGCTGAACCTGAAAATTCTGCACCAGCACTCGCAGAACTGTCCAATCCGATGGGCGAGGAGATTCAATTACGCGGAAGAGTTCAAGAGCCTGGACCTGGATGCGGTGATCAAGGATCTGCGTGAGCTGATGACGACCTCACAGGAGTGGTGGCCGGCGGACTATGGCCACTATGGTCCGTTCTTCATTCGCATGGCGTGGCATAGCGCAGGCACCTACCGGATCGCCGATGGTCGCGGCGGCGCCGGCTCAGGAGCGCAGCGGTTCGCTCCCCTGAACAGCTGGCCTGACAACGTGAGCCTCGACAAGGCGCGCCGGTTGATCTGGCCGATCAAGCAGAAGTACGGCCGCAAAATCTCCTGGGCTGACCTGATCATTCTCACTGGAAACGTGGCGCTGGAGACGATGGGATTCAAGACCTTCGGTTTCGCCGGTGGTCGCGAGGATGTCTGGGAGCCGGAAGAGAACATCTATTGGGGATCCGAGGGCAAGTGGCTGGGCGACGAGCGCTACAGCGGCGACCGACAGCTCGAAAATCCTCTCGGCGCTGTGCAGATGGGCCTCATCTATGTGAACCCTGAAGGACCGAATGGCAAGCCGGATCCTGTGGCGGCGGCACGCGATATTCGCGAGACGTTTGCGCGCATGGCGATGAATGATGAGGAGACCGTTGCCCTGATTGCGGGCGGACACACCTTCGGCAAAGCCCATGGCGCCGCCGATCCGGTGAAGTATGTGGGTCGCGAACCCGAGGGCGCCGGCATTGAAGAACAGGGCTTGGGCTGGAGCAACAGCTTTGGCAGCGGCAAAGGCGTGGATACGATCAGCAGCGGCTTGGAGGGCGCCTGGACCACCAACCCAATCAAGTGGGACAACAACTACCTCGAAGTCCTTTTCGGGTTTGAATGGGAACTGACCAAGAGCCCTGCCGGCGCCAACCAATGGAAGCCCAAGAATGGAGCTGCGGCGAATGCAGTGCCGGATGCGCATGACCCAAAAAAGAGGCATGCCCCCATCATGTTCACGACCGATCTCTCGCTGCGCATGGATCCGAGCTATGAGAAGATTTCCCGGCGTTTCCTCGCACACCCTGACGAGTTCGCGGATGCATTTGCAAGGGCCTGGTTCAAGCTGACGCATCGCGATATGGGTCCGCTCTCGCGGTACCTCGGTCCGCTGGTTCCCAAGGAAGAATTGCTTTGGCAAGATCCGATTCCCGCCGTCGATCATGCGCTGATCGACGAGCAGGATGTTACGTCGCTCAAGGCAAAGATCCTCGGTAGTGGTCTCTCTACTTCTCAACTGGTGGCGACTGCCTGGGCCTCGGCATCGACCTTCCGTGGCGGAGACAAGCGCGGTGGGGCAAACGGGGCGCGGGTTCGCCTGGCGCCGCAGAAGGATTGGGAGGTCAACCAGCCGGCGGAGCTCGCAAAGGTCCTCTCGAAGCTGGAGTCGATTCAGAAGGAGTTCAACGCCGCACAAATCGGTGGCAAGAAGATTTCGCTTGCCGACTTGATCGTTCTGGGTGGAGATGCGGCCATCGAGGAAGCTGCAAAGAAGGCCGGCCATGCGGTCAAGGTGCCGTTCTCGCCTGGGCGCACCGACACAACGCAGGAGAAAACCGATGTTTCCTCCTTCGCCCCGCTGGAGCCGACAGCTGACGGATTCCGCAACTATGTCCGCAAGGGACAAGAGGAATCGGTGGCAGAGTTGCTCCTCGACAAGGCGAATCTGCTGACACTCACCGCTCCCGAAATGACCGTTCTGATCGGCGGTTTGCGCGCACTCGATGCGAACTTCGGTCAATCCAAGCACGGCGTCTTCACCAAGCGGCCTGGGACACTGACGAATGATTTCTTCGTCAATCTGCTCGACATGAACACCAAATGGCAGAAGTCCGCCACAGCGGCAGGTGTTCTGGAAGGGCGCGATCGGGTTACAGGTGCACAGAAGTGGACGGGCACTGTGGTTGATCTGGTCTTCGGGTCGAATTCGCAACTGCGGGCGTTGACAGAATTCTATGCATGCAGCGACTCGCAGCAGGCGTTCGTCGATGACTTTGTCGCGGCCTGGGCGAAGGTGATGAACCTGGATCGCTTCGATCTGATGTGATCTGAATCTGCAAGAGCGCTGACGGCTTCCCGCCACGCGCACAACGGCCAGAGAGTATAGGTTCTCTGGCCGTTGCTGCGTTTGTGCGTTGCTCGGCGCGGGACTCTTTACTTCGTCGGTTCGCGGGACAGCTCACTCTCGCGCAGCCAGGTGAAGATGACGGGGGTCACGATCAGAACGTGGACAAGAGAGCTCAGCATACCTCCCAGAACAGGAGCTGCCAGCGGCCTCATGAACTCGGCTCCGGTGCGCGTGGACCAGAGCAGCGGCAGCAGGCCGGCAACAACGGTCGCCACGGTCATCACCTTGGGACGAAGCCGTAGCAGCGCGCCCTCAATGACGGCTTCGTGCAAGCCTTTGCGGGTGAGCTGTCCGTCGGCCGCTTTGCGCCGTGCAACGGCCTCCTCCAAATAAATCACCATCACCACGGCAGTTTGCACCGCGGTGCCGAAGAGAGCGATGAAGCCCACCCAAACCGCAACGGAGAAGTTGAGACCCAGAAGCTTGACAAGAAAGATGCCGCCGCTCAGCGCGAAGGGAACTGCCAGTAAAACATGGGCGGCCTCTTTGGCGGAGTGATAGGTGCGATAGAGAAGAACGAAGATCACCAGCAGCACGACGGGGATGACAAGTTCGAGGCGTTTGCGCGCGCTGATCTGGCTCTCATACTGGCCGCTCCACTGCACGTAGTAACCCGTGGGCATGGGTACCCGTTGCGCCACGATCCGACGCGCCTCGTCAACGAACCCGCCAACGTCGCGGCCGCGCACGTTCAACAGCACGGTGCCGCGCAGCAAGCCGTTTTCGCTGCTGATCATTGAAGGTCCCATGCTTGTCTTCGTGCTGACGACCTTGCTGAGAGGGACTTGCGCGCCACCGCTGCCGGTGACCAGAACCTCCTGAAGCTGTTGCGGGTTCTCGCGGAAATCCCGTGCATAGCGAACACGGACAGGGAAACGCTGCCGGCCTTCGATGGTGGTGGTCAAGTTCTTTCCGCCGATCGCGGTCTCAATTGTGTCCTCGACGTCCGCGACGTTCAGGCCGTATCGGTCTGCGGCAGCACGGTCGATGGTCATCTCCAGATAGGGGGAACCTGTGGTTCGCTCCGCGTAGAGATCGACTGCGCCTGGAATCTGGGCGACGACCTCCTTAATCTCTTCGGACTTGGCCTCAATCACGCCAAGGTCGGGGCCAAAGACTTTGATGCCAATCTGGGTTCGGATTCCTGTTGAGAGCATGTCGATGCGATTGCGAATGGGCTGAGTCCAGATGTTGGTCACGCCTGGAATCTGCAGCTTCTCATCGAGGCGGGCTAGAATCGCATCCTTCGTTAGTCCCTTCGGCCACTGATCCTTCGGTTTGAAGGTGATCGTGGTCTCGCTCATGTTTACCGGTGCAGGATCTGTGGATGTCTCGGCGCGCCCCACTTTGCCCACCACCATTGCAGCGGCGGGATCCGCTGCAATGATCTGATCCTGTTGGCGAAGGATTCTGGTTGCTTCGGTGAGTGAAATGCGCGGGTCGGCGATCGGCATGAAGAGCGCGGTTTCTTCATCGAGCGGCGGCATGAATTCCGAACCGATGGTGGTTGCGGTGTAGAGCGCGCCGGCCAGCAAGAGCACGGCGGCGGCGAGCGTGATGGCGCGGTTCCGCAGCGCCCACCCCAGCGCCGGCTTGTAGATTGCGCGAAGCACGCGCATCAGAGGATTCTCGCTTTCGCTATGCAGCTTTCCGCGAATAAGAAATGTGCACAGCACAGGAACCAGCGTGATGGCCAGGATTGTGGATCCAACCATCGCGAATGTCTTGGTGAAGGCCAGGGGGTGAAACATCTTTCCTTCCATTCCAGTGAGCGCGAAGACCGGAACGAAGGCGAGAATGATGATTACCATCGCGAAGGAGATGGGTCTGCCGACGAGGCGCGCAGCGTTGAGGGTGATCTCCCAGATGTGGTCGGTGTAGTTACCATGCTCGGCTTCGTATTGCTCAGCCTGCCGAATCACGTTCTCGGTCATCACAATCCCTGCGTCCACCAGCACGCCGATAGCGATTGCGATTCCGCCGAGCGACATGATATTCGAAGAGATGCCCGCGCCTTTCATGAAGAGAAATGCGCCCAACACGGCCAAGGGCAGAGGGATCGTGACCACCAGGATGCTGCGGAAGTGCCACAGGAAGAGGACATGCGCGAGCGTCACCAGGATCAACTCCTCAATTAACGCATGCCGCAAGGTATCGACTGCGTGATCAATGAGAGTGCTGCGATCGTAGAAGGGAACGATCTTGACGCCCTGCGGAAGCCCCGGCTGAATCTCGTCGATCTTCTTTTTGACTGCGGCGATGACTTCACGCGCATTGGCGCCGTAGCGGATGACGACCACGCCGCCAACCGCCTCTTTGCCACCTTTGTCGAGAACGCCGCGCCGGAACTCCGGACCAAGCTGGACGCTGCCCACATTGCCGACGGTGACGGGCGTGCCGTTGAAAGCGCCGAGGGAGGTATTTTCAATATCCTTCAGCCCGCGAATGAGCCCAATGCCGCGAACGATGTCTTCGGTGTCGCCCACCTCGACAACTTTTGCGCCGACATTGTTATTGCTGCGTTCAACGGCGGAGACTACGTCTTTGAGCGCGACGTTATAGGCGCGCAGCTTGATGGGGTCGAGATCAATCTGGTATTGGCGAACGAAGCCGCCGACGCTTGCGACTTCTGCTACACCCGGCACTGAGTTCAATTGGTACTTCACATACCAGTCCTGGATGGAGTGCAGTGTGCCGCTATCGAACGGACCCTCGACCGTGTACCAGTAGACCTGGCCCACGCCAGTGGCATCCGGGCCCATCATCGGAGTCACGCTTGCAGGCAGAAAGCTGCCCGCCAGGCTGAGGCGTTCGAGTACGCGCGTGCGGGCGAAGTAGATATCGACTGAATCCTCGAAGATGACGTTGACCATGGAGAATCCGAATGCCGATGAGGAACGGACGGTGCGCACATGCGGCAGTCCCTGGAGATTGACTGTGAGTGGGTAGGTGATCTGGTCTTCAACTTCCTGCGGGCTGCGGCCCTGCCATTCAGTGAAGACGATGACCTGGTTTTCGCTCAGGTCGGGGATGGCGTCGATGGGTGTATGCACCAGCGCCCAGTAGCCACAGACCGCCAGCGCAGCGTAGACGCCCAGAACCAGCCAGCGGTTTCTCATGGAGAATTCGATGATGCGGTTAATCATGGCGGGCTCCTACCGGGCGCTGAGATGGGTGCGAGTTGAGGCAATCACTTTGCCGTTCTTTGTTGCCTCAGCGACTACAGTCCACGTCCCCGCCATCGGTGGTTGACCTTTGCCTACGTAGGTTTGGCTGGCTGGTGTCCATAGCAGTTGGAATTGACTCTTCATTTCCGGCATGTTCATGGAGGGCATTGCGGGCATGACGAGTGTGACTCTGACCTGCGCGTCGGCAATAGGCTTGCCGCTTGCATCTGTGAGGGTCGCGCGGAATGCATTGTCCTGGCCGGTCTTGAGGGGATCGGCATCGGAGTGCAATTGAATCTGTACAGCACCTTTTGCGGCCAACGGAGCGCCTCCCGTCTGTTGGTGTGGCTGGCCGCCGAACTCCTTTGATCCGCCATAGAGCCCTGACATGCCGGAGCTAAGATGCGCCTGCGAGTCAATCAGGAAGTTGCCGTTGAGCACCACCTCGTCACCGAGAGCCAGTCCGCTTGAAACAGGGAACAGATCTTCAGAAGGCGCGCCCACCTGCACCTCGCGCGCTTCGAACACGCCGTTGGGTCGGGCCAGGTAGACGAGCTTCCGCGTTCCCGTATCGAGCAGTGCCGAACGCGGAATGACGATGACGGGCTGCGCCGCGCGGCTGACAAACGTTGCGTTGACGAACATGCCCGGCAGCAGGCGCATGCCCGGATTGGCTACGTGCACATGCACTGGAACGGTGCGCGTCTGCGGGTTGGCTGCTGGCTCAATAAAGTCCACATGACCGTGGAGAGTTTTGCTGGGAAGCGATTCAGCTGTGATCTCAACTTCCTGTCCCTGGCGAATCTGCGGCAACTGCTCTTCGTAGACATCCGCTTTGATCCAGACCTGGTTGAGGTCGGCCACAGTGAACAGGGTGTCGCCTGCGTTGACATACTGCCCTTGCGTCACCTTGCGCTCTACGACTGTTCCTGAGGCGTACGCGAGGATGGTGACATGCGGCACTCCGTCTTTCTCTGGCGCCTCAATTTGCTTGTTGGCGATACCCCAAAGCTCCAGCTTGTGGCGGCTTGCCGTGACGAGGGCGTCCGCCTGTGTCCGTGCAAAAGAATCGTCTGACTGGCGAAGTCCATTGCGGTTTTCTACCGCCAGCCGATACTCTTCGGCTGCCGTTGCTACTTCGGGGCTATAGACGTCGGCAACGGCCTGACCACTTCGGACGCGCTCTCCGGTGAATTGCACGTAGAGCTTGTCGACGCGGCCTCCGATCCGTGAGCTGACGGCGGCCAGCTGCGCCTCCGGTTGTTCGACTCGCCCGAATGCATCGATGTCAGTCTTGAGCGACGCGGTCCTAACCTCGGCTATCTGCACGCCCGCAGCAGTGATCTCGGCGGGGCTCAATTCGACGGTGGCGCCGGGCTGCGTGCCCGTTGCGGATATCGAGTTCGAGATGGGTTGCGTGGACGATGCAGGTTGAGCCGCAATTACGGCCGGCACGCCTGCGAAGAAGTGAGCCCCTTGCAGTCCGAAGAGTCCGAGAACCAGCACAGCGATAAGAATGCCGGCGACTGCACCGGCTGCAATGAGTTTCTTTTCCCTGGTCGTCATTTACTTTTCCTCTCCGTGCTGGTGAGTGGTGGACTGTTCGGGGAATGGTGCAGAGGTTGTGGTTGAGGGGATCTGGGTTCCGATAGCGCGTTCCAGCGTAGCAAATCCAGAATCTGTTGCCGCCGATGCTTTGTAGTAAGCGGTCTGAATGTCGAGGAGGAGGTTCTGGCTGTCGATCAGGGTGAGAAACTCGGCGCGATTGTTCTGGTAAGCGGCAGTCGACGCCTTGAATGCAGCCTCGGCCTGTGGCAAAAGTGTGTCGCGGTAAACCTTCACTCGTTTCTCTCCAGCGATGGTCGCAACCTGGGCTTGACGTACTTCCATAAAGACAGCCGAGGTCCGTGCTTCCAATTCAGATTCCGTGACGTCGGTCGCGGCATCGGCCTGCTTTGCCTCTCCGTCATGACGGTTTCGATTCAGCCAGGGCATGCTCATGGTCATCTCGGCCATATAGGCGTTGCGCGAGCCGGAGCCGGCCGGCATCAACATGTAGCCGAGCGCGGCGGTGAAATCGGGCTTCATGGCCAAGCGGGCGGTGTGCCCTTCGTCTTTCGATTTCGCGATCTGTGTGCGCAAACCCGCAAGCTCCGGCCGATGCTCGACGGCTAACCGCTCCAGGTCGTCGATCGACGGTAGATTGCCCGGCGTCGCGTAGGTGCCCGCGATTTCGAACTCCTGATCCGGGCGGCGTCCCAGCAAAGTGTTGAGTCCGGCCTTTGTTGTGTCTCGCTCTTCATCCAGGGCGATCAGGGATTCGTCGATGCGGGTGAGCGCCATCTGCGCGCGCAGCACATCGGCCTGGGGCACCTTGCCGGTTGTGTATTGCGCCAGCGTTATCGAAAGCGCTTCTTTGAGCAGGGCAAACTGGCGGTCGAGAAGCTTCCGTTCATCTTTATTGCGCATCAGGTCGACGCAAGCTTTGCGCACTTCAACCGCAATCTCTTGCCGCGCAGATTCAAGGTCGCTCGTCGCCACTTCCACGTCGTCCCCGGCAAGCTTGGAACGCGCGTCCCGCTTTTCTTTGCTCAAGAATGTTTGTTGAACGCTGAACATCAGTTGTGCCTGGTTCAAGTCCCAAGGCTTGCGCAGCGGAGTGCTCCAATCGCGCACCATGAACATCGGGTCGTCGAGGCTGCGCGCCGTTGCGGTCCTGGACCGGGCCAGGGACAGACGGCGCACTGAAGCACGTATTTCAGGATTGGCCTGGAGTGCCTCCGCCACCGCTTGATCGACCGACAGCGGAAGGACGGATGCGGTTTCGGACATTGCCGGAGCCTCGGCTGGAGACGGCTCCGTCTTGCCCGAACCGGGCGAACAGAGCACGGACAGCGCCAACAACAGGGGCGCAATAAAACGGTGGGATTTCACTCTTCACTCCGTGAAAAAAACTGGCAGCAGACGATTGCGGGGCGCAAGAAGGCACACCCCAGCGAGCCACGGCGAAAGCGAAGAGCTAGATTCTCAGGATTGAAGCGCCCGGCGGCGCAGAGTGCGGAGGAATTCGGTCGGAAGCCAGAGACGAGGTTGGTACGGAGGGCTTCTCCGCGCTGACGAACTGCTGGCTGACCGCCTGCGGCGTCGGTGCAGAGAAGTCGGGCACGATTACAGCCGGCAACGATGTCCGCACAATGCAGCAGTCATTCTGGACAGAAGCGCCAGAATCAGGTGCGGAAGGGCAGCAGGCGTGCGAGGACTTTTGTGTCTGCTGGCGGCAGATTCCCGAAGGCGCAAGCAGGGCGCCCATCAGTAAGATGGCCACCGTTGCGCGATGAAAGACGCCTCGCACCATGACCTGAGCTTACCAGAAGAGAGAATTCTCGCGGTGATGTAGATCACCTGTCGTTCTTGAGAAGGCCTTCCAATGGAGCGAGTTTCAGGGAGTGGGGTTGCGCCTGCTCAAGGGTCGGAGGCTCATTTCATCTTCTTGAAATCGAAGGTGGCGAGGTTCATCTGGCCTTCTGAAACGATGTGGATGGTGAGCACATTTTTGCCCGCTGCGAGAGGGAGCTTCGCGATGCCGGGAGCGAGGTTCCAGTGGTGCCATTGCCGCCAGTCGACGGGATCCTTTGCATCGAACGTCGTTGGAATTGCGAGCGTATCCGTGGCCGGATGGCCGTTGACGTCAATGGAGATGGCTCCGCCGCGATTTGATGTGTAGAGCAGGTCGGCTGTGTAGGTACCCGCCTCGGTGACGTCAACGGTGATGTTGAACCATTCGCCGGGCACGGTCCAGCCCACGTAGAGGAGATCCGCGGGCGGCGTGACTTTGTCGTAGGGGTTGTCGTCGATGATGGGGTCGCGCTTGAATTTGGTGTAGGAGATGTCGACGCCCTCGGCGATGCGGAACTCATTCAGATAGGTTCCATCGGCCGGGTTGAGCTCGCCGCTGCCGTGATTTTTGGCGTCTGTGTCGTGATAGGCGATGCCTTCGCCGCCGGTGTCGTAGTAGGCGCACATGACCTTGCCGGGAATCTTCTGCGCACCGCCGTTGCGCCGGGCATCGCGATACGGAGTGCCCCTGTAGGAGGCGAGATACGAATCGGGCGCGCCCATCGCGGCGCAGCAGAGGAAGACGAACGAAAATAACACGATATAGCGAAAGGAAGGATTCACGGCGGCCCAGCTCCGAACGCACGGCAGGCTTGGTTCGACCGGCCGCGGCAATGGAATTTGAAAGCATCCGCATGGTACGCCTCAAGGATTGAAGAAGGCCACTCGATGGATCGCGAGGAAGTGTGCGACTGGCAGCATTTGTGCTGAGATGCGTTCGTTTTTGAACGCTCATGGTCCTGATAAAGTTGGGACTGGGTCGCGTGCGATTCAATCGTTGATTCACGCGCCAGATTGGTGTCGAGTTGACCAAGGGCGATTCATCGGAGGACATGCTCAGCGGGCTACTGCGGTCGGTCTTTGGATTCGCGGAATTTCGAGCCAATCAGGAAGCCGTTTGCCGCTGCGCGCTGGCGGGACGCGACCTGCTGCTAGTGATGCCGACCGGGTCAGGGAAGTCTCTGTGCTACCAGTTGCCGGCGCTTGCGCTGCGCGGAACCGCGCTTGTGATTTCGCCGTTGATCGCGCTGATGGAAGATCAAGTGGCCAAGCTGGCCGCGCTGGGTTTGCGCGTGGCGAGGATTCACTCTGGCCTCGACCGAGGCGCGTCGCGACAGGCCTGTGTGGACTATCTCCAAGGGAACCTGCAATTTCTTTTTATTGCGCCGGAGCGGCTTCGCGTGCCGGGATTCCCTGAGATGCTGGCCAAGGTGAAGCCTGCGCTGATTGCCGTGGATGAGGCACACTGCATCTCGCAATGGGGGCACGATTTTCGCCCCGACTATCGAATGCTGGGGCAGTACCTGCCTGCGTTGCGGCCGGCGCCAGTGCTGGCTCTTACGGCTACGGCGACGCCCAACGTGCAGGCGGACATTGTCGCGCAACTTGGCCTGACAGCTCCCAGGCTGTTCATTCACGGATTCAGGCGCGAGAACCTGGCGATTGAAGTCGTAGAGGTGCCGACGCCGATGCGGGCGCAGGCGATCTGTAACTTGCTAACGCTGCCCGAGAGGCGGCCTGCAATTGTTTATGCCACGTCGCGGAAGCATGCGGAGAGCCTGGCCGAGACGCTTTCATCCACGATGCCGGCCGCGGCCTACCATGCGGGACTGGAGGCGACGACGCGCGAGAAGGTGCAGGCATCGTTTCAAGCCGGCGCGCTGGAGGTCGTGGTTGCGACCATCGCTTTTGGAATGGGGATCGACAAAGCGGACATACGCACGGTGATTCACGCGGGGCTCCCCGGGACGTTGGAGGGCTACTACCAGGAGATTGGGCGCGCGGGCCGCGATGGCGCACAAAGCCGGACATTCTTGATGCATTCCTACGCCGACCAGCGCACGCATGACTTCTTTCTGGGTCGGGATTATCCGCCTGCCGATCACTTGCAGCAGGTGTTCCGCAGCTTGGGTGACGAGCCCAAACTGGTCGATGAGTTGCGGACGCAGTCGAAGCTGACAGAAGAGGAGTTCGACAAGGCGCTGGAGAAGCTTGAGATCCACGGTGGAGCGCGATTGACATTTGGTTCGGAGCGAAGCGTTATTGCGGGCGGGACCGGTTGGAAGAAGACGTATGGAGTGCAGGCACAATACCGTGCGGATCAATTCGCGAAGGTTCTGAGCTTTACGAAGTCAAGTGAATGCCGGATGGCTCAGTTGGTGCGGCATTTTGGCGACATTGAGGACGCTGCTCGCTCGTGCGGCATGTGCGACGTATGCAATCCGGTGAGCGCCGTACTGAAGCAGTTCCGACGGGCGACGACGGCCGAGCGCCGGATGGCGCAGGCGATCGTCGACGATCTGCGATCTGTGAACTACAAGGCCGCCGGAACGCTGCAACGAGGGCTCGACCCAACGGGTCGGATGAGCCGCGACGATTTTGAAAGACTTCTAAACGCGATGACGCGGTGCACGTGGATCGCGATCGAGGATGCGGAGTACGAAAAAGACGGAGAAGTGCGGCGGTTCCGCAAGATCAGCCTGACGGAGGCTGGATTGGAATTGCGGACCGTGGCTGACACGGAGTTATTGATCGACGATGGAATCGTCGCGCAGTTTGCGCCCTCAAGCCTGAGTCCGAGGCGAGAGCGGAAGGCAGCGGGCGTGCAAGCGAAAATGCCTTCCAGGAAGCAGAGCCCGGCACGGCAAGTGGAGGTTTCTCCAATTGAGCTAACGGCGGAAGATGAGGAGCTCGTGACGCGGCTAAGAGAGTGGCGCATGCTCGAAGCGAAGCGGCTGGGGATTCCGGCGTTTATTATTCTGCACGACAAGACACTGAAAGCGGTTGCGCAGGCCAGGCCCAGAACTCCGAACCAACTTCTCTTGGTGAATGGATTCGGATCGGCAAAGGTTGAGAAGTTCGGAGAAGCGATCCTGGGGCTGTGCAGAGCTGGATCCTAACTGGATATTACAGATGCGATCCAGAATTCTGGCGTCGCGTGCAATCAAACTGCGGCGTTCGCGGCCAGAGTTTCAACGCCTGCAAGGATATTGAGCAGGTCGTCGGGTACTTGATGCCGTTGTTGCAAAAACTGTGGGCTGTTGTAGGAGAGCCATGCCTTGCCGCCCGCATCTTCCCACACAAGGATTTTGAGGGGCAGATCGATCGCGATGCTGGGGGCGGCAAGCATGACGGGGGTGCCGGCCTTGGGGCTGCCGAAGATGAGCAGCTTGGTGTTCGGCATCGTCAAGCCCGCCTTTGCCGCCTCGCCGCTGTGATCGATGACCGCGAAAAGCACGACGCCCTTCGCAGCCAACATGCCTCTGAGCTTCTCAACTGTCTCATCGACCGAATGTTGGCTAGGAATATCGACAATACCGTTTGTGTTGATGGCCGTCATCGCAATCCCTCCTTGAATGCGAACCCGAGCGAGACACGAAAGCCCATCCTCTCCGATGTGAGAATGGGCTCCGGATTTCGAGGTGAGGCTAAGCCACGCGTTCGATGACAACCGACTCGAGAACGACGGGCTTGTGCGGCTTGTCCTGGCCGTTGCGCGCGACCTTGGAAATCTTGTCGGCGATATCCTGGCCCTCGACGACTTCGCCGAAGATGGTGTGATTGCCGGTGAGCCATGGCGTGGCTGCCACGGTGATGAAGAACTGGCTTCCGTTCGTGTTCGGGACCAGAATTCGCCATCGCCAGCTTGCCCGCCTTGTCGAACTTGTGCGTCGAGCCCTTGGTCTCATCTTCAAAGCGATAGCCGGGGCCGCCCATGCCCGTACCGGTCGGATCGCCGCCCTGGATCATGAAGTCGGGAATCACGCGATGAAAGATCGGTGCCGTCGAAGAGCTTGGTCGTTGACTTGGCGCGGGTGCTGGGGTGTGTCCACTCCTTCGAGCCCTCGGCGAGCTCGATGAAGTTCTTGACGGTGATGGGCGCGTCGGCTTCAAAGAGACGGACCGTAATCTTGCCTTCAGTGGTATTGAAGACGGCGTAGGTTCCTGCTGCGAGTGCCATGGATACTCCTCGAATTCGTAGTGGACTGGCTGTTCGTCTGCGGTTGAGTCCAGCGAGTTACTGGTTGCGGTGTCGCGGGCGCGGTGCGGCTTTGCGGGCGGCGCTGCGGAGCGCGGCGGCACCGGTTGTCCCTCGGGAACGATGGTCACCTTTTTCAGCACGACCGGCGTCAGCGGTTTGTCGCTGCCATCGCGCTGCACGCGCGCAATGGCCTTGACCACTTCGACGCTGGAGTCGTCGCACTGACCGAAGAGGGTGTAGTGCTGGTTCAGCGAGTCGTAGGCCTGCTCGGTGATGAAGAACTGGCTGCCGTTGGTGTTGGGGCCGGAGTTAGCCATCGCCAGCCGCCCCGGGACGATCGAAGTTCAGGTCGGGATCGAATTCGTCGTCGAAGGTGTAGCCGGGATCGCCCATGCCTGTGCCCGACCGGATCGCCGCCCTGGATCATGAACTCCGGGAATGACGCGATGAAACGTCGTCCCGTCGTAGAGCGGCTTATGGTGCTCCATCTTGTTGGTTGCCGGGTCGGTCCAGTCCTTCGTGCCCTGGGCGAGGCCGATGAAGTTGGCGACCGCCTTGGGCGCCTGCTTCTGAAAGAACTGGCAGGTAATGCGCCCCATCGACGTATCCATCACGAACGCTGGGGCCGTTAGGGTGAATCATCGCGGCCGCGGTAGCTTGCGGGGCATCGGGAATATCCTGCGCGGGCTTGGTTGAATCTTGCGCGAGCGCGCCGGCGGCAACGGCCGCGGCAAGGGTGGGAGCGAAAAGCACGTGTGCGAATCTCATGCCGTGTTTGAGGGTAAATCATGCGACACACGCTCTGCCAGCAGGCTACGGAAGCCATGTATCTTAGTCGAATGAGTCTTTCTTGTTTCCAGCTTTCCCTTGGGCGGGCCACAGCGGGCCTGACTGGCTTTGTGTTGCCTCGCGGTTGTCCCTGTAGAGCTTCGGGCTCAGCCTGACAAAACGCCTGCAACTGCCAAGCCGGCAGAGAAACCGGTTGAAGACAAGGTCGCGCTTCCGCCACTGCCTGCCGAGGCGCACACGCAGCAGGCGATCATGATTGACGGCAAGACACTGAAGTACACCGTCACGGTGGGCGCATTGCCGGTGCGCGACAAAGACGGCAAAGTCGCGGGCGAAGTGGTAGTGACCGCATACACGGTCGACGGCGAAAATCGACCGGTAACCTTTGCGCTCAATGGCGGCCCGGGCGCGTCGTCGGTCTATCTCAACTTCGGCGCCATCGGGCCCAAGCATCTGCAAGCCGGCAATGAAGGCGACAGCCCGTCCGATCCGACCTCGCTGACCGACAATCCGGGAACATGGCTCGATTTCACCGACCTCGTGTTCATCGATCCAATCGGTACCGGATTCAGCCGCGCGACGGTTCCCGAAGCGGATGCAAAAAAGCTCTTCTACAGCACGGTGCCGGACATTCAGTATTTGTCGCGCGTGATCTATGACTGGCTGGTGAAGAACGACCGGCTCAGCTCGCGCAAGTATCTCGTGGGCGAAAGCTATGGAGGGTTCCGCGGCCCACGGGTGACTTATTATCTGCAGTCGCAACTAGGTGTAGCTCTGAATGGCGTGGTGCTCGTCTCGCCCTATCTGAACCCCACGGTGGATGACAACGGAGACCTTTCGCCTTTGCCCTGGATGATGACGCTGCCCTCGATCACCGCGGCGCATCTGGAGCGGGAGAAGAAGCTGACGCCCGAAGCGATGGCCGACGTAATCAAGTACACGCGGGGCGAGTATGCAACGACACTGCTGAAGGGACGCTCCGATCCCGACGCGACCAAGGCGATGATCCAGCATGTGACGGAGCTGACGGGACTCGATCCAGCATTCGTGAAGTACTCCGGCGGTCGGCTTGAAACAGGCGCGTATCTACGCGAAGTGTTTCGCGAAGAAGGCAAGCTCGGCTCGGTTTACGACTCGAACGTGACGTCATTCGACCCATTTCCGTTTGCGCCGGAGCAGCGGGCCAACGATCCGATTCTGGCCAGCATCGTCGCACCCCTGACCACTGCGATGGTGGATTTTGTTACCCGCACGGTAGGCTGGAAGATCGACGCGCGCTACAACGCGCTGTCGTACGACGTGAACCGCCTGTGGGATCGCGACGACGAATTGCGCACCGGTTCTGTGCCGCAACTGCGCCAGGCGGTGGCCGCAGACCCGAAGCTGCGTGTGCTGATCGCGCACGGCTGGAACGATCTCTCCTGTCCCTTCATGGGATCGGTGCTTACGGTTGACCAGATTCCGCTGATGGGCGATCCGGACCGTGTGGCTGTCCATGAGTATCCGGGCGGGCACATGTTCTACACGCGCATGCCCAGCAGGATGGATCTGCGCAAGGACGTGATGGAGATGTACGGGAAGCACTGATGCCAGAGGGCAGTGAACAGTGAACGATAAGGACTCGGCGGCGCAGTTCAATCCATAGTTGAAACAGCGGCCCAGGTTTGACCTGGGCTGGCTGTCCTGTTTACGGCGATAGCCGCTTCGTTCGTCACAAGTCCATTGACGCGCTATCCATAGACAACCTATACGTAGTGTCATGGCCAAGAAACCAGACCTGCTGCCGGGCACACTCGACATGCTGATTCTGAAGACACTGAAGCGGGCGCCGCTGCACGGTTACGGCATTGCGCTCTCGATCAAGCGTCTTTCTGACGAGGTGCTCACCGTGGAAGAGGGCTCTCTTTATCCGGCACTTCAACGGCTTTTGTTGCAGGGCTGGGTGAAGGCCGAGTGGAAGATGACGGATACCAACCGGCGAGCGCGCTTCTACACGCTTACCGCGGCGGGGCGCAAGCAGCTGGGGATTGAAGTCTCCCAGTTTGAGCAGATGATCGAAGCGATCGGACGGGTGCTGCGCGAGGCGCAGGAGACCTCATGATTCGAGCCGCGCAATTCTTGAGAAAGTTGCCGTTCCTCTTTGGACGAAAGCAGTTTCGCAGCGAACTGGAAGAAGAGATGGCGTTCCATCGTGCGGAGGCGGAGAAGGCATTTGTGGCCGGGGGTATGTCGCCCGCAGCAGCGCGGTACGCAGCGAAACGGCAGCTCGGGAATGTGACACGTCTGCGCGAGCAGAGCGAGGAGGCCGTTGGATTTCGTATGGAAACAGTCTTACAGGATTTGCGATTCGCTTTGCGCCAGATGCGGCAGAGTCCAGGATTCGCGTTGACAGCGGTGTTTATTCTTGCGCTGGGCATGGGCGTCAGCGTGGCCATTTTTGGATTTGTGGACGCGGCCTTGCTAGAGCCATTGCCGTATGCCGCCCCCGACCGGTTGATGGACGTGACGGAAAACAGCGCCGTATTTCCGCGCTCCAATCTTTCGCGTCCCGACTACGAGGATTGGAAGAGACTGAATCACTCGTTCAGTGCACTCGAGGCGTATACCGGCACGGGATATCTGTTGGCGACTACTTCGGGTGCGGTTCCGGTGCCTGCGGCACGGGTGAGCGATGGTTTCTTCAGCACACTGGGAGTGAAACCGGTCCTGGGCCGCGGATTTTTGCCTGGAGAAGACGAGCCGGGCAAGGCCAAGATCGTGATGGTGACGTACGGTACCTGGTTGAAGCGTTACGGTGGAAAGCGGGATGTCGTGGGCCAGGCAGTCACCCTGAGCGAACATGCGTACACGATTGTCGGCGTGTTGCCACGAGAGTTTAGCTTCGCTCCGCGCGGAAACGCGGAATTCTACTTGCCGTTATTGGACAAGAACGAATGCGAAGGGCGGCGAAGCTGCCACAATCTTTTTGCAATCGGACGGCTCCGGGACGGCGTAACGATGGAAGCGGCGCGTGCGGAGATGCAGTCGATTGCCGCGCAGCTGGCCAGGCAATATCCCGGCTCGAACCAGGGACAGGGTGCAAGCGTGGCGCCGCTCTCGGAACTGATTGTCGGGAATGTCCGGAGCATTCTGCTCACGTTGTTAGCGGGCACAGGGCTGCTCTTGCTGATTGCCTGCGTGAATGTGGCGAGCCTGCTGCTGGTGCGATCGGAAAGCCGCAGGCGCGAGGTTGCAGTGCGGGGCGCATTGGGTGCGACTCCGATGCGACTGGCGCGCCAGTTTGTGACCGAGGGCCTGCTGCTGGCTGGAGCCGGGTGCGTAGCCGCCCTCGTCATCGCGACATGGTTGATGACATTGCTGTCCCGGATGGTGCCGGCGACCATTGCCAGCTTTGTGCCTTTCCTGAGCTCTGCCAGTCTGAACGCGCACACGGTCGGTTTCGCTGCGGCGATTGCGGTTCTCTCTGCGCTGCTGCTTGCATTCACGCCGGTTCTTCGCCTGTCGTTTCAAGAGATCCGTGTCGGCCTTGGAGAAGGCGGTCGGGGCGCCGCGGGACGACTGTGGCAACGATTCGGCGCGAACCTGGTGGTCGTGGAACTTGCTATCGCAGTCGTTCTTCTCGCGGGGGCTGGACTCCTGGGACAAAGCTTCTATCGCTTGCTTCATGTCGACGATGGGTTCGATACGACGCACCTGGCAACTGTTCAAGTGATTGCGCCCGAGACTTCTTATGCAAAGCCGGAGCAGAAGATTGCGCTGTATCGGGAGATCGTGCGCAGGCTCGGGGCGCTTCCAGGCGTGCAGTCGGTGGGCATAACCAGCGATTTGCCGGTGCAGTGCAACTGCGATACGGATTGGATTCGCATCGAAGGCAAGCCGTTTCATGGAGAGCATAACGAAGTAAACCAGCGCGACGTGAGCCCGGAATATCTTGCAACGCTGAAAGGGAAACTGACCCGGGGCCGATGGTTTACCGAGAGCGATGATGCAGCACATCCACAGGTGATCGTGATCAACGAGGCATTGGCGAGCAGGTATTTCCCCGGGGAAGATCCACTTGGTAAGAGGGTTGGCAACGGCGATTTGGCGCCGGATTCGATGCGGCAGGTGGTGGGTGTAATCGCAAACGTGCGTGAAGGAGGCCTGGATCAAGAGGTCTGGCCTTCGGAATATTCCTCGATTTATCACGGGCCGGACAATAACTTCGCAGTTGCAGTGCGCACGACGCAGGACGAAAAGGCAATGCTTCCGGCAATTGTCGCGGAACTTCATCGAATAGACCACACGCTGGGAGTCTATGGCGAGATCTCGATGACGGATCAGATCGAATCTTCGCAGTCTTCGATATTGCACCGTTCTTCTGCATGGGTTGTGGGAGGGTTTGCGGCAATTGCGCTGGTGCTGAGCGTGGTTGGATTGTATGGTGTGGTGGCATATTCCGTGAGCCGGCGGACGCGGGAGATCGGTGTGCGGATGGCATTGGGCGCACAACGCGGCTCCGTGTACAAGCTTGTGATGCGACAAGCAGGTTGGTTGACGGGGATCGGGATTTGCGTTGGTCTTGTGTGCGCTGGATGCGCGTCTCTACTGATGCGGAGCCTGCTCTTCGGCGTGCAGGCATGGGATGTGCCGACGCTCGGCGGTGTGGCGCTGGTGCTCGGTGCTGCCTCGCTGGCGGCGAGTTTCATTCCTGCCCATCGAGCTGCGTCGGTCAATCCCACCGAGGCATTGCGCGCAGAATAGGCTGCGGCTAAACCAGGCGCAGGAAGATGCTGGGTGTCAGACGCGCAAGCACTGAAAGGGCAGGGAATCAGAAGAACAGGGAATTATCTGCAAAGCTTCTGTGAAAAAGCGCAAATAAAAGAGGGGTGGGGTGGGGGTACCCCCTTCAGCTCTGTGCTTGATCTCTCCCCACCATGATTGTGCGACAACGAAGCGAAATGATCTGCAAATCCACGGGCTGCGAGAAGCCAGTCTTTATACCAGGTGCAAAAAGCTGCTGGGTGTGAGGCGCGCCCCAGGGAAGACCGTATCGAGGTTGGTGGCGCCGAGCGTACGCGCGACGACTTCGCCCAGGACATCGCGGAAATCGGTGGTCAGAGCGAGATCGCGACCTTCGTTGAGTTGATCGTTGTCGAGGCCCGGCCACTTGCCGTAGACCTTGCCGCCTTTCACTTCACCGCCAAGAACAAACATCGCGTTGGCGTGGCCGTGATCGGTGCCGCCTGTGCCGTTCTCTCTTGCGGTGCGGCCGAACTCCGACATCGTGACCACCGTGACGTTGCGCGCCTGATCGCCCAGATCGCACCAGAATGCGTTGATGCTGTCGGAGAAATCCTTGAGTCGATTGGAGAGCTGTCCGTTTACGCTGCCTTGATTCTGGTGAGTGTCCCAGCCGCTGACGTCGGTGAAGGCAGCTTCGACTCCGAGGTTGGCTTTAAGCAACTGCGCAATCTGCTTCATGTTGTTGCCGAATTCAGAATTTGGATAGTTGACACCGGCGCTCGGCGTGTATTGGCCCGGGTTTGCGGCGCGCAGCATTTTGACGGCGTCGAAGGTTTCTTCACCAGCGGGATGGAAGATACGGTCGCCGCTGTCGGCGTACATGGCTTCAAAGGCATTGGCGGCTGGTGAGGGAGACGGCCCGCGGCCGCCGACGTTGAACGAATTCAGATTGCTGAGGGCGATCGCGGGAACCGTGCCGGCCAGCGTACGCGGTACATCGGCTCCGAGCGCCACGGCGCGAAAAGGTGTGTGTGTGCATCGGCAGCGCGCGTCTTCGGCTTGGAGGGCGCGGTTGAGCCAGCCGTCCTGCGTGCTTTTGAGGCCGGGCGTGCCGGACTCCATATAGTCCTGAGCATCGAAGTGCGAGCGAGACATGTCGGGTGAACCGACGGCATGTACGACGGCGAGATGGCCCTGATCGTAGAGCGGCTTGAACGCGCCGAGCGAGGGATGCAGCCCGAAGAATCCGTCGAGATCGACGACCTGGTTTTGCGGGATGGCAATGCTGGGGCGCATCGAGTAATAGTTCTTCTCGCGATAGGGGACGACGATGTTCAGGCCGTCGGCGGCGCCGCGTTGAAAAATGACGACGAGCCGGCGGTTCGGTGCTGCCGCAGTCTGTGCAAGCACGGAGCGCACGAGGAAGCTCGGGATCGCGGTTGTGCCGGCCACGGCAAGGGCGCCATTGCGAAGAAAGAATCGCCGATTCATTTGCATAAGACATCTCCTCTAGCGGCGTTGGAACTCCGGTGATCCGAGCAAGAGGCCAGCGAGCACCTGGTCTTCGCGTTCGAGTGTGGCTGCCTGGGCGCGCAATGACGACTGCCCCCGCGCCGTAACCGATTGGGCCCCAGTAGACTGGGGCATTTGCGCGTTCTGCTGCTGGAACTGCTGCAAGACAGCGGCGCGCGTCGAATCGCTGATGCCACCCGCGACGAGCGCCGATTCTAGCCGCGCCTCTTCTGCATCGGGAGTGACGGAATCGGTGGCCAGGATGGTTGCGGGACTGTCGTCTTCCGGCGGATTCCAGGATGTGGTGATGCCTTGCAAGCGATTGGCCGCGAGGCCGAGCGCAAAGTTCATTCGGTCGACGAGCGCTCCAGTGCTGACCCACGCAGACGCTTGCCAGTTATAGCCGGTTGGCGGAACACATCCATACAGTGGCATGCCCAGGGTGCGCAGCTCATTTGCAAGGGGGCGCAGGTTCTGGATGTTTGCGCCGCTGGCGCGCACCGCTGAGACGACATACTCGAGCGGTGTTTTGACCTTCGCGCGATAGACGCTGGCCGACCAGAATTCCGGCGCATGGTACATCGCGCTGAGCACGGCGGAGATATCGCCGCCGCTCGACATATAGGTGGCGGCCATGCGGTCGATCAGGCTCTGCGGTGGATCGTCGCTGACGAAGCGAATGGCGAGTTTGCGCGAGAGGAACTGCGCGGTGGCCGGGCGCGTTGCGAGATAGTGAAGCAACTCGCGACCTTCCATTTCGCCGTTCTCTTTGAACTTCTGGCCCAGGGCTTTCTTGGTTCCAGGTTCGTGGCGATTGGGCTCGAATTGGAATCCGCCTCCGCGTTGCGGCCGCTCGACAGTCCAGCCGGTGAGGATGCGTGCAACTTCTGTGACGTCGGCCTGCGTATAGCCGCCGTTGACGCCAACGGTGTGCAGTTCCATGAGCTCACGCGCGTAGTTTTCGTTGAGCCCCTCGCGTGTTTTCTTCTGCTGGCCTGGGCGGCGGGCGGCTGCGATCTGTGCACGTTCGGCGGCAAGGGAATCGGGCCCGATGCTTTCGGCGTTGTCGAGATAGAGCAGCATCGCGGGGCTATGTGCCGTGGCTTCGAGCAGGTCTTCGAATTTGCCCAGCGCCAGAGGACGGACTACATCGCGCTCGTAGCTGACGAGGTAGTAGGGAGTGGCTTCGTTCTTGCGCAGAAAGACATTGAAGTGATTGAGCCAGAAATCGGTCATCACTTCCTGCAGTTGCGCGGAGGAGTAAATATCACGGGTGAGGCGTTGGGCGATGAGCTCTTCAACGACAAGCCGCTCGGGGTTTTCGAGGGCGCCGACGACCTCGCGTTGATCGGGCGAGAGGCCTGACTCGAGCTCGACTCGCTGCAACGGCTTCAAGGACCTAAAGAGATCGTCGAAGGCAGGCTGACGCATATTCGCGATGCGGTAGAGACGTTGTTCCGGTGAAAGACTCAGGAGGGCATCGATCTCGGCTTGGCTGACTGCCGGCGCTGCAGGCATGGACGAAGACACCATCATGGACTGTCCTGCTTCGCCAGCTGGCGGTAGCGGAGGGAAGGGATCGCGGGACATTGGGGTGGCGCTCTCAGCGTTTTCTGTTTCGCGCGCGGTCGGCGCTACTGTCTTCAGCGGGCCGGGCGTTGCGGCTGTGGTCAGGGAAGATTGGATGCGCGCCGTCTCACTCTTTTGCGCTTTCTCCTGCTTCTTTTGGGAGACGCGGTAGATCTGATTTTCGTAGACGGCATGCAAAGCGCCGCGATCGGGAACCGGCGTTTTGCCGTCGATGGCCTGGCGAATGATTGCGTTGCTGGGGACCCGGAAAAGCAGGTCCTCGGGGTTCCACTGCATGGCAGGAAATTCGGCGAGCCGGGCATTCAGGTCTGTCTGATTCAGGCTTGCGGGGTGGAGTTGCTGCTCAAACCAATTGTCCAACCCGATGGAGCGCACGGTTTCGAGGTCTCCCGGGCGCAGCCCAAACGTGAAGCGATTCAGCGCGTGCAGAATACGGGCATCGCCCTCGAGCTGGTTAGCCTGATAGGCTGGTCTTGTGCTGGCGCGGGTCCCCTGAAAAGAAGCGCTTTGCGGCAATCCCTGTACTGGCCCAGCCAGGCTCAGGCATAACCATATAGACAGCGATTTCTGCGGCAGGCGCATCTAACTCCCTGAAATTCTGTGGTCTCCGCGGTAGGTTTTCCCCGCGCTCGATCTGTCTGTAGGCAATGACGGCATTTTACGAAGAAAGTTGTGGTTTGAAAGCTGCCTAAAGTCACTTCCCCAGGAGCGAAACCCTGCTTCAATGGCCTCGCCGGCTCGCTATGATCGGCTCAGTCTCCTTGGCCCCGATCCTTTCCCTGCGGGAAAAAGCAGCATGCCCCCCTGACAGGACTACCCAGTTCATGCGGCTAAAGACGGGCGCGAACAACAGAAAGGAAGCGGAATGAGAAGGTGGTACTTCGGAAGAGCAGGGCTGCTTGTTCTATTTGTGGTGTTTACGTGCTGGGTGACCGGCTGCAGTTCGGTCGTCACCGAGAACAAGTCCGCCGACTTCTCTCTGCTGGCTACTCCCTCCTCCGCGAGCCTTACTGCGGGCGGAAGCGCTCAAACCATTACGCTGTCGGCGACAGCGGTCGATGGCTTTTCAGGGACGGTGCTGGTCTCGCTGACTGGTTTGCCCCCGGGGGTTACGGCGGCGCCAGCCAGCTTTTCGTTTCCGGTTGGCGGGACGCAGCAGGTGAGCCTGACGGCGGCCGCAAGCGCCGCTGCGGCAACCGCAACTCTCGTGTTTACGGGAACGTCGGGCACGCGCAGCCATACCGCCTCGGTGGCACTTACGGTAGCAGCAGCCTCGACAACCCCACCTCCGCCACCTCCGCCACCCACGGCTGGAATCGACATCACCACGTATCACGTGGACGTGGCGCGAACGGGTCTCAATTCAAATGAAACCACGCTCACGACCAGCAATGTCACGTCGGCCCAATTCGGACTGCTGCGCACGCTGGCGACCGATGGCAAGGTGGACGCACAGGCACTTCTGCTGTCGGGCCTGACGGTGGCCGGCCAATCGCACAACGTGGCGTATGTGGTCTCAGAACACGACAGTGTGTACGCCTATGACGCCGACACCGGAACTCAATTGTGGAAGACTTCGGTTCTTGGCAGCGGTGAGACGACCAGCGGGGACCACGGGTGCGGCCAGATTACGCCCGAGATCGGGATTACTTCGACCCCGGTGATCGATCGCAAGGCGGGAACGAACGGCACGATCTTCGTCGTCGGCATGTCGCAGGACCAGTCTGGACACTACCACCAGCGTCTGCACGCCCTGGACGTGACGACGGGCGCCGAGCAAACCGGCAGTCCAGCGGAGATCAGCGCGAGCTACCCGGGAACCGGAGCCAACAGCTCAAGCGGCACAGTCATCTTCGATCCAGGACAATACGCTGTGCGCGCGGGGTTGTTGCTGCTGAATGGAGTGATTTACATGGGCTGGACTTCGCACTGCGACAACCAGCCTTACACCGGCTGGCTGATGGGCTACAACGAGACCACACTGGCACAGACGAGCGTGTTGAACCTGACGCCGAACGGCAGCGAAGGAGCGATCTGGATGGCGGGAGCCGGCCTGGCAGCGGATGCGAGCGGCAACATCTATTTTCTTGATGCCAACGGAACCTTTGATACCACTCTCGATGCGAACGGTTTCCCGACGAATCATGACTTTGGCAATGCGTTCATGAAGGTTTCGACGACAGGGAACACCTTGGCCGCGGCGGATTACTTCGAAACGTCGAATACGGTTGCGGAGTCAGCGGGCGATGAGGATCTTGGCTCCGGCGGTGCGCTCGTTCTTCCTGACCTGCAGGACACGGCAGGCACAGTGCATCATCTTGCGGTGGGCGCTGGAAAAGACTCCAAGATTTATGTTGTAAACCGCGACTCCATGGGCAAGTTCAGCGCCCAGAACGACAATGCAATTTATCAGGAGATTTCGGGCGCGATCGCCGGCGTATTTTCGATGCCGGCCTACTTTAACAACACGGTCTATTACGGTGCGGTAAACGATCGGGTAAAGGCGTTCCCGATTGCCAATGCCAAGCTGGCGACGACGGCGAGCGTGCAAAGCTCGAACAGCTTCCAGTATCCGGGGACGACCCCGGCGGTGAGCGCCAGCGGCATCACCAATGGAATTGTGTGGGCTGTCGAGAATTCTTCACCGGCGGTGCTGCACGCCTACGATGCCGGCACGTTGCAGGAGCTTTATAACAGCAACCAGGCGGCAAGCAGCCGCGATCATTTCGGCAACGGGAACAAGTTCATTACCCCGATGGTCGCGAACGGCAAGGTTTTCGTGGGGACGCAGAGCGGAGTGGCGGAGTTCGGTCTGCTGCAATAACCGGTACGGCGATTTGCGCCGTACCCAGTATCAGCAGCCCTTCTTACAGCGGGCCATGATTGCTGCGTGCAGGCGCTCGCGCAGGTCGGTCGGCAGATCGTAAATCTCGTGTGAGCGGTAGATCTCGATGGTTTTGCGCGTGGTGCTGAGGGTGACTTCGCAGTGCTCGCAGCCGCGCAGGTGCTCTTTCAAGTCGGCGCGCATCTTGTCGGTCACGGCGTCGTCGATCAGGTCGTCGAGCTGCGCTAAAAATTCAGTGCAGGTCACTTTTCACCACCCTTTTTCCTGCGGAAGTAGCGGGTCAGCCTCTCGCGCAATTGCAACCGTGCCCGCAAGAGGCGAGATTTCACAGCCGGTACACTCAAGCCGAGCGTTTCCGCCGTCTCTTCCGTCGAAAGCCCTTCTACGTCGCGAAGGACAAACACGACCCGAAAACCCTGGGGCAGCCCCTGGATCGTCTTGCGCAGTATTTCGGCCAATTCGGCCTGGGTATAATTCTGCTCCGGATCGGGAGCCCAGTCGGCCAGGTCGCGGGGAACGCTCCCCTCTTCCGTCTCGACGTCCTCGTCGATCGAAACCATCTTGCCCGTGCGCCGCTTGCGCAGCCGCATCAGGCTTTCGTTGACTGCAATTCGAACCAACCATGTGTAGAACTTCGAGTTTCCCTGGAATTGATCGAGCTTTTCGTACGCCTTCATGAAGGCGTCCTGCATCACGTCCTCGGCGTCTTCGCGGTTTTGCGTGATATGTTGCGCAATCCGGAAGACTTGCCGATCGTACTTGCGGACCAGCGTGTCGTACGCCGAAACGTCGCCGGCGCGCACACGCTCCACAAGCGCGATGTCGGGATGCTGCTCGTTCTCTCCAGCTATTGGTTGGATGGTCGCCATCGGAGTTGGATGCGGGAATTCGTCGCGCAGGTGTTAGCCGGTTCGTCGGGGATCGCCGCTCTCTCAGTGTACTGGAGAGGGGGAGGGAATCCAAACTCGGTTAGATCACCGCTTGGCGGCGTGTCAGTCTCTTACGACAGCATGACTTCCGATGGGTAACATGACTGGTTCAGCCCTGTTGCTTGAATCTAAATCCGCTTAAAGTGATTCTATGAGGTCTCTGCTTCCATTTTTTGCGCTTTCGCGGCTGCGCCTTGTCGGGCAGGCGATGGTTGCTGTGTTGGCTGTGTCGATGGTTGCGGCCCAAACCTCAGATTCAACGACCGCACCCAAACCGGCTGCTTCGCGAACATCCGCGACCAGCGGAACTGGGAAAGCCGGGACTAGCAAGGCCACCACTACCCGCAAGACCACTGGAAAGACGGGGGCGCGCTCGCGTGCCCTCACAGTGCGCCGGAAACGTCACCCTTCTCGACGAGCCATTCGCATTAAACAAGCGTTTGTCGCATCAACAGAATTGCGCCCGATGGCGCAGCAACTGGCCACGATGCGGACGCCGCCAGCGTATGCGGGCGTAACCAACTACGCGCGCAAACACACCGGGGATGCCGCTGCTGCGGCCTACCTCGCCCTGGGCCACGCATACCTGACCGACCGTCGATTTGCGGAAGCTGCGGATAGCTTGCGCCAGGCGCGGCAGGCCAGCGATGTGTTGGCGGACTACGCTGATTTTCTCGCGGCGCGCTCGGACCACGAAGCAGGGAACGAGGAAGCGGCGGAGGCATTGCTGCACGGTTTCGTCCAAAAATATCCGGAGAGCGTTTTTGATGTGGAAGCGCCCGAGCTGGAGGCGACGGTTCTGCTGGCAATGCACGACCTGGCCGGGGCACAGCGGGCGCTCGCGGCGGGTGCTCATGGCGGAGCGGCTGACCGGCCCGGCTATCAACTGGCCAAGGCACAGGTTGCACTCGCGCTGGGACAAACATCGGAAGCCAATCAGGATTTTAAGGACGTTCTGCTGAAGCATCCGCTGGCGCCCGAGGCTGAAGTGGCGCGGGCGCGCCTGACGGCAAACGGTGCGGAAGTATTTTTGACCTCCACCGAACTGCGCAGCCTGGGCGATGCCTATTACAACGCTGGACGTTTTGGGCTAGCCGAGGAACAGTACCGCGCACTGGCGCGTCAGACCTCTCTTCCCGAACAGACGCGCGCCGGCTTTGCTGTGGCGGCAGCGGCTTGTGAACTGAAGTTGAAGAGGCTGGCGACCGTTGAGGCGCAGGCTCTGCCCGATACACAGGATGAGAATGGAGCGCGCCGCGCCTACCTTCTGATGGAACTGGCCCGTGGCCGGAACGATACCAACGGGCAGCAGCAGATGGTGGCGCAGATGGAGAGCCGCTTTCCGCAAAGCGAATGGCTTGCCGAGGCCCTGTTTTCCAGCGGCAATATGTATCTGCTGTCGCGTGATTATGCGAAGGCCTCTGAATACTACAGCTACCTGGCCACCCATTTTCCGCAAAGCAAGAATGCTGCCGCGGCGCATTGGCGAGCAGGCTGGTTATGTTATCGGCAGAATCTCTATGCCGATGCGGCGCGCATCTTCGATGAGCAGATTCATCTCTACCCCGCGGCGACCGAGACTGTGGCGGCACTCTATTGGCGCGCGCGTCTCTACGAATCGCAGGACCACAAGCCAGCGGTGGCGGCTGCCAGCTACAAGGCGATCGTGCGTGCCTACCAGCATTTCTTCTATGCACAGATGGCGCGCCAGCGACTGGCTGCGCTCGGCAGTCTGGAAGCGGTGGCGGATCCGGATGTGGACCGAATCAACCCGCCCGCGCTGCCGCCTCTCGACGAGAGCTTTCCCGAAGACAGCGACCATTTGGCGAAGGCGCGCGTGCTGGCCAACGCCGGGTTGAACGAATATATCCCGCGGGAGATTGCCGCCGATCCCGACTCAGGTTCATGGAGCGCGCTAGCCGAGGCACAAATTTATGCTTCGTTTGGAGAAACCTATCGCGCCATGCGCGCGCTCAAGCGGGCATTGCCGTTTGCAGCCACGGCCTCGATAAACTCGATTCCTCTGGTATATTGGCGCATCCTTTTCCCTGAGCCCTACTGGGACACGATCAAGACGGAGTCAGCGAAGAATGGCCTCGATCCGTACCTGGTGGCGTCGCTCATTCGGCAGGAATCGGAATTCAATCCGTCGGCTATCTCATATGCGAACGCATGGGGATTGATGCAGCTGCTGCCCTCGGTAGGCCGGGCAATGGCGCGCGAAGAGGGGATGACGCATTTTGAGACGTATCAGCTCCTTGATCCGGAGACGAACATTCGTCTGGGCACGCGCTACCTCCGCCACGGGTTGGATCATTTTGGCGGAGTGCAGGAGTACGCTCTGGCCGCCTACAACGCCGGCGACGAACGCGTGACCGATTGGGAAGCAGCGGGCCCTTACCATGGGATGGACGAGTTCATCGAGTCGATTCCATTTACTCAGACGCGCGAATATGTTCAGGCCATCCTGCGCAATGTTGAAACCTATCGCGCGATCGACGCGGTGGCCGCATCGAAGGGCAAGGAGGCTACAGGCAAATGAATACCACCTTGGTGTGTGCCAAGAGTACCCCATTCGATACTGGCCAACTTCTAATTCCAATTGACGTCTGGGCCGGCTCCCGGCAAAACTGAACAGCAATCGAAGACACACGATTACGCAACAAGCCATTCGCAGCCTGCGGTACTTGTACCAACGAGCGGCAAGAGCATCGAAAGTCGCTCCGTTACGTCAAACTCCCGGAGGGCAGGATGTCAACCGACTTGCAGTATCTGGAAGAGTGGATACCGGAACGGATGGACCCGGGGACAGTATTCGTCCTGGAGAATCAGACCAAGCTCGGCAATGCGCAGAATCCCTATGTCGCCGTTATGTCTTGCCCGCGCTGTGGAACCATGGGCCTGATCACGCGTCGCCAGCTTTGTGGCGGCGAGACGATGATTTGCGGCGGTGACCACTGCTCCGCTGAATACAAACTTGACGGCGAAAATATTAACTTCAGACAGCCACAATAGGACGACTGCTTTTCACATCGGAACCCTCAACGTGAGGCAACGTATCGAGGATGTAGAGTCCTTCGACGGCATGCTTGAGCTGCGTCTTCATCAGGCTTGCGAGCCGCCGACGGAGATGCGATCGTGGCAGGGAACTACGGCACGATCGCTCTTGCAGTCCATGGCTTCGGCCCGCAGCAGCTGATGGCGCGGTCTATGCCCGAAGGCATGGTGTTGCTGCCGGTAAGTCTCCAAAGCTCGATCGGTATGCAGAGCGGAAGGCAGGAACGCTATCATGATCGGAGGCAGTTGACGGACCTGATAGCCGTGCCGCCCGGATGGCGAAATTGGCAGACGCAGCGGACTTAAAATCCGCAGACCTTCACCGGTCGTGGGGGTTCAAGTCCCCCTCCGGGCACCATAAAATCAATTAGTTAAGAGGAAATTGTATTTCCAAACTGGAGTGGAAGTTTTAATCCGATGGCAGTCGTGGTGGCAGTTGCTCTTGCGTGGTGTCTGGAGTCCGCAAAGCAGTCGACAGGCGATCGGCTCCGCCAAGCCTGTAGATCGGATCGTCGGCGAGGCCATCACGGCGTAGGAGAGGGTACGCCCGCAAAGTGTGAAGCTCCCCGATCCGAAAAGCGGCGAACTCGTCGATTTTCTCTTCCTCATTCGCCTCACCAGGTTTCCCCAAGCTTCGAGTCGGTAAACAACCCTTTCGCAGGCAAGTGGTGAAGGCGCGGATCGCGATCAGTTCCGATGTATTCTCCAAGAAAATCAAGTAGGACCTGGACTTTGGGAGTCATCCGCGCCGGACCGGAGAACAGTGCGCATAGGGTGATCGGCTCCGGGCTCCAATTTGGCAAGATCGGCACCAGTCTATTCCGCGTCCAGGTGCTTGCCCATGTAAAGCGGTAGGATGGCGATGCCGACTCCGCTCAGCGCGAGATCCAGATGAACCTTACCCGACGACAGTGTCAGAGACGCTGCGCTCGAGATGACTCTGCAGGAGCAGTTGAGTACATAATTCTCGGGTGGTGATAAGACAAAAGAACGAGCGCCCGACCCTGTCGAGCCCCGATGAAAGCGGAGTCTCTGGCTCGCTTTGTGCTGGCAGTGCGCCACCCGATCCATGCCGTAGGCTTCGCCTTGGTCGCTGGACTGAATTGCGTTTTCGGGGGACCAATTCTCGGTGCAGCTACTCGATGGGTGCGTCGGCTGTTCACGTCAACGCACAATCAAGGCCACCGGGCGGAGATTGGTTTCTGGCCTGTGAAATCCGGTTGCCCTTCTCGCCAATCAGTTGGAGGCCACGCACACGCCGAATTCACGCAATTCGCGTCGAATCTGAACTGCAGCTTACAATTCGCGAATCGCAGTCACGGGGTTCCGGCGCATCGCTCGATGTGCCGGAAAGTAGCAGGCTAACAAAGACATTGTTCCCAGTAGCATGACCACGGAAGCAACGGTGACTGGATCGTTGGCGCCGATTCCGTACAACAGCCGGGCGATGGTACGCGTCAGTCCCAACGCAAACGCCAATCCCAGCGCCACCCCAGTGCCTGTGAGCCACAATCCCTGCAGCAGCACGAGTCGCAGCACGTCCACCCGTGAAGCACCTAGAGCCATTCGTATCCCGATCTCGTGGGTTCGCAACTGGGTTCGATAGGCCACGACGCCGTAGATTCCGGTTATGGCAAGAACCAGCCCAATCAGCGCGAACATTCCCGCCAGGGTGCTCTCGATGACGGCGAAAGTGCTCGCCATCTGGGTGCTCTCCCGCATGGAACGCACGTCGAAAACCGGCAGTCGCGAATCGATCCCATGGATGGCGTTTTCCACCATTGGCTCCAGGTCGACGGGATTCCCCTCGGTTTTCACCTGCACCATCGTCTCGTACCCCGGGTGTTGGAAATAACTCATATAGACCATAGGCTCGGGTGACTCATTCACGAAAGTATGGGTTGAATTCCTCGCCACGCCGACAACCGTGAAAAGGCTGCCCCAAATCCGGAGCCTCTTTCCCAGCGGATCCTGCCCTGGCCAGTAGCGCCTCGCCGCCGTCTGATCCACGATGAGTACCCTCGGGGCCTTTTCATCGTCATCCGGCGTAAACTCTCGTCCTTCCAGAATGGGTATGTGAAGGGATTCGAAATACCGCGGTCCCACCTCGGCATTCTGCACCAGCAAAGATTCATGAGGATGCGGCACATACCCTTCCGGATACGCATCGTTTCTCTTTTGAATCAGGGTCATCGGAATCCAGTCGGTAAGAGACGCAACCTCCACGCCGGGCAGGGCCGACACGCGATCAAGTATCTTGCGACGGATCAATTTTGCCTCATCGTTGCTGTAGCCGGCAATATTCAGCCCAACGGACGCAGTGAGAACGTGGTCCTGTTCAAATCCGGGATTCGCGCCGGCAAGGTTCCGCAGTGTTCGCAGAAATAGCCCGGAGCACAACAGCAACGGAAGGGTAAGCGCGATTTGCGCCACCACCAGCCCGCTGAGGAATTTCCGGTTGCGTGAGCCGCCGGAGATACTTGCAGACTCTGCCTTGAGTACCTCAATGGCCGGCGCGTGAGATGAACGCCAGGCGGGGAGCGCGCCGCATAGCATACCGGCCAATAGAGAAAACACTGCAATTCCAATCACCACCTTATGGTCCATGTTCCCGTTCAATACGAGGGGAATTGCATTCGCTGGAAAGAACCATGCGAACGTTTTCGATGTCCACGATGTCAATCCAAGGGCCACGACTCCTGCGACGATGGAAAGCTCAGCGCCCTCCAGCATCATCTGCCGCACCAGTTGCATGCGATTCGCCCCGAGCGACTGCCGGATGGCAAGTTCGCGCCGTCGGGACACAAACCGCACCAGCGTGAGAGTCGCCACGTTCGCGCTGGTCAGCAACAGCACCACAGCGGCGAAGGCGAGCAGAATGGGCAGCGTCGCCGCCATGTATCCGTTGACGCCGAATGGCGAGCGCCACATGGGATCCAGTGTGATCCGGTTCTCGCCCAGATGATCAGCCGGAAACGCCGCGACAATATTGTGCATCACGGTGTCGAGATCCTGGGCTGCCTGGCCACGGCTAACGCCGGGCCGCAATCTTCCAATCAAGATCAGCCAGTCCGAGTCGCGATGGGTCATTCGCCACACATCCGCCCCGAGGGGATCGAGCGTTACCCACAGATCGTCGCGCAGCCCGGGAGCTGCTCCGACAAACCCCTCCGGCGCCACACCGATCACCGTCACCGGATGCCGGGCGACCTCGATCGACTTGCCCACAATTGCCGGGTCTTTGCCATAACGCGTCCTCCAGAGCGCGTAACCCAGGACCACGTTGGGTACCGCACGGGCCTCCTCGTCCGGCAGAAAGAATCGCCCCAGCGTCGGCTTGATGCCGAGCACATCGAAATAATTAGCCGACACATTCGCTATATAGACACGATCCGGCTGTGCGCCGCCAGTCAGCGCAATCCAATCGTTATGATAGGCAAGTATTCCCGTGAAGGTGTGGATCTGCTCGCGCAGATCGCGATAGTCGATATAGGAGAAAGGCGGAGTCGGCGAGAAGTTCCGTTCCCCCCGCTGCAGGCTAACAAGATCGCCCGTGTCCTGCGCGCCAGGAATCGGACGCAGCATTGTGCCGTCGATCCAACTGAATACGGTGCCGTTGGCGCAGATCGCTACTGCCAGCATCGCCGTCGCGGTGATCGAAAAGCCGGGGCTCTTGCGCAGTTGCCGCAAGGCATAACGGACGTCCCGGCCTAGTTGTTCAAGCCACGCTTGGCCCCACATGTCGCGCGTCACATCTTGCACTAGAGGAATATTTCCAAATTCCCGCGCCGCCGCTTGTCGCGCCGCCGCTGCCGTCTCGCCTCGCGCCACTCGATCTGCAATCGCCATCTGCAGGTGCGCATCAATCTCTTCCTGCAATTCGCGCTTGCGCCGCTGAAAACCGAAGCTCGGGAACCACATCATGACTCACTCTCCTCCGCCTTGACGTACATCACCGACCCAATCGCTTCGACAATTCGCTCCCATCGGCCCAGATCCGAGGCCAACTGCTTTTTCCCCTTGGCTGTGATTCGGTAATATCGGGCTTTTTGCTTGCTCTCTGACTGCTTCCACTCAGACTGCACCCAGCTCTGACGCTCCAATCGATGGAGAGCCGGATACAGTGATCCGGTCTCTACCTGAAGCACCTCTCCCGATCGCAAACGTAGCGCCTGGACAATTCCGTATCCGTGCTGCGGTCCCCATTGCAGGGTCTGAAGAATAAGCATGTCGAGTGTTCCCTGCAGCAGCTCAATCCGGTTCTTATACTGGTCTTTTTCGTTCATAGATGTAGACACTCTACCCCTAATGGAGGTAGATTGTCTACTTCGTTTCGTATAGCGCAGCGAGCAGCCTTACCCACTCACCAGATCTAAAAGTACGTCAGTTCTCAGGATGAGAATTGGTGATTCTGCGTTGGCGCTCAATCGCCTGTGCACTCTTCGATGATTATTGTGCCCGCAGAGCGGAAATGGCCTGGATGTATCTTCGACGCATGCCAGCGGTATGGAGGCCGCTCGTATGCGCAAGAAGAACAAGAAGCCACTTCGTCGTAAGATCGTCCTTCGCCTGCCGGATCTGGATCATTCGAAAAACGCAGCCCGCGGGCTTTTACTCCCCGGTTGGCAGGATTTCTTCAATCCCAACCCAAGGTTCACCTTGAAGCACGAGGTACTTCAGGTAAAGCTCGGAACCAGTGCGATCTGCCGATGCGAGCAAATTACGGGCGGCCTGCTGAACGCGTTCGTCTGTCAGGGTGGCGTAGTCAAAGTTCTCCTCGATCATTCCCTCGGAATGGGGGACATTGAGCAAGTCAAGAAAGCTGACAATAACGGCACGATGCTCGTGGAGGAGATATTTCTTCAGCAGGTCATCCACGATCGGGTCAGGAAGTGACAAGGTTGCCGCCGTCCAGTTGACCAGCCGCTCAATCGGGCTTTTGCGGACAAAGACCTCACGCAGTTTCTTTGCTTTAGCAAGAGAGGCAAAGAGAAACTGTTTCTCTGCGCCCTTTGACTCAGCCCAAAAAACCTGGCAGACGGCGACTCGGATCTCACTTGGCAATTGCCGCCAAACACGATTTGCAGAAACTGGCACCAGCGGTCCCCTCATACGTCGAATTCTGAGATGTCAGCTCTGATCATAACGATTGCAGGACAACTATGGACGGACAGCTGTGGGTTTACGGTAAGGCCTCTTGGCGAAAGGCGATCCTCTTGGCTACTGCAGTTATCCAGACGCTAGGCTCTTTCAGACTGTCCAGGGGCTATCCGGCGGCTCCACTTCCTATCAGTAGGACGTTACGCAGTCATAGTGAAGCCGTTGTTCGTCGATTGGCGCGTGTCTTCGCTTAACCACGAATACTGGGATGTAGGGGTGTAATTCAACTCGCTTCGTTGGCATTCGGAATGGAAGGGGCGCAGCCTTCAAAGCGCGCCCTCATTCGATTGGTACCGTGAACCTACTGATGTAATGGGAATCCTGACGGCAAAGCTGCCTCAAGATTGATTTGTTCTCCGGTGATGGGGTGGTGAAATTTCAGAGTTTCGGCGTGCAGGAAATATCCCCCATCGCCAGGGACGCCGGGGAGATTTTCAAGAGGCTGACCGGTTGCACCGTACAGAGGATCGCCGACCAGCATATGGCCGATGGATGCCAGATGGATTCTGATTTGATGAGGGCGGCCCGAATACAGGGTTACTTCGAATATTGTGGTGCTTGCGCTGCGTGAGACCACCTTTGCCAAAGACTTTGACGGTTTGCCATTTGGGTTGGTGGCCCACACGGAACCGAGGCGCGGGTGCGGTACGCGCCCGATGGGCGTGAGGATTTCGTAGACATCCTGCTCTGCAACGTTTTGAGCCAGCGCCCGGTAGATCTTTTGAGTTTTTGGTGTGTTCCAGTTTGCAGTCAGGCTAGAGGCTGCCTGCGGAGTTTTGGCGAACAGAACGATACCGCTGGTGCCTCGCCCCAACCGGTGAACAGGGTTTGCCTCGGGGACCTGCTTTTGCACCAGGCGCAAGAGGGTGTTTTCCATGAAGCCGGCACCGGGGAGGGTGGGCAGGCCGCTGGGTTTGTTCACGGCCAGCAGATGGGGGTCATCCAACAGGACTTCGAAGTGCCGAGGGGCGTCCGGTTCGATCCAGGGGGGACGGTTCCAGATAAGGGCTTGGCCTGAAGTGACTGATTCGCTTCCGGTGGCAATGACGCCGTTGAGAGTGACTTCGCCGTCGTTCATTTTTTGTTGCCAGACTTGTGGGGTTGAGTGGGGGTAATGGCTCGCCAAATAGGAGAGCAGCGTTTGCCCATGGCATTTGCTGCTGATGATTGTGGCGTAGGCATAGCCCCAGTTGAGCATGTAGTTTGAGTGTAAGCCGTGGCATCGCGGCAGGAGTTGCTGGGTTGAGCGACACTGAATTTAGGCAACGAAGTTTTCGATGCGTCCAGTATGAGGAGCAAAATTCCGCACGGATCACGGTGATCTATCATTGACCCCATTCAAAGGCGACAGACCGTATGAAGGCGATCTTTCTTTGTGCAATGTTGCTCGGGTGGGCACTTCGCTCTCCGCTCGCCAACGCGCAGTCCAGCCCCACCCCATTTCCACTTGCCGGCGACTGGGAGGGCACCGTCGAAGGTCAGGTGAAGGGAACTGTCGAACACGCGGTGCTTCATATGAACTTAACTCCCGAAGGGAAAATGTCGGCCCTCCTCGACAATCTTGACCTCAAGGTCTCTGGCGTTCCCGCAATTGGTGGTTCGTACGACGGTACTCATCTGACCCTCCGATTTGGTTATTGGAAGCCGAACAGCAGTGGCGACTTCGAATCCAGAGTCGCCATCTATGAGGCAACGGTCAGCGAATCGGGCTCCGCCATGACCGGCGTCTGGAAGCAAGAGGGCGAGCGGACGCTCAACTTCAAGCGGCTAACCTGGCAGGCGAAGATCCCTAAGCCGGCTCCGCCCACCGATCTCGACGGCGATTGGGAGGGTGTGGAATACGAAAGCCGTGGCATAACAATCCACTTCATCTTTCACATCCACAACACCGAGGATGGCTTGATGGCCCTTCTCGATTGTCCCGAAGAGAAATTCAAAGGCGCCTTGGCAAGCAAAGTCTCTTTCGATCAGGCGTCGCGCCAGCTCTCGATTACCGTTGCTCAGTCAATCTTCGCCGGCAAAATGACCGCGGACAGCAAAGCTCTGGACACTTCAATGACCGAGCCCGGCTTTCACTTCCTGATCCATTTTGATCGCCTACCGCTCAAAACGATCCCACCGAATTGAGACGCGACATCCCCGCCCACAGCCCGCTTATCGGATTGTGCTAAATCGCCAACTCACTCTCTGCCCCGCGGTCACGTGGCTGTGTAGTCGACTTGTCGGACAAGTGATTGAGAAACCTGTTGCGGCATGTCCACCCAGGTAGTGAATATGGGGTCCACTGACTGGCCATCAGTTGGCCCCCTCCAGGCGCCGCGTCGGTCTTGATGAGAGCCCGAATCCGGTATGCGTTCGGTATGCCGGAATACCGGAATATGAAGAGAAGGCAATTGCTTCAACGCTCTCCGCGGGAACCTTGCGACATGCCGACTTCACAGGAGTAATCTCTTTGAAGGTTGTTTTCACTTTTCGACAGCATTTTAATAGCGGTTTTGGCTTCATCCTCGAACTCATTGGGGATGAGAGCCCAACCGCGAACAGCTGCCTCCGGTGCTCTTCGGCTCCAAGTGAGCGTGATTCCAATGCTGACATTGCATAGTTCCAAACCGATGGTTCAGTCGAGATTAGGGACCTTGACGAATGAAAGCTGATGCGGCTTCCAACATTGCACGCAGGGACTTTTTGAAACTCGCCGGTGCGATTACAGGATGCGGACTGGCCCCGGCCTGTCTGGCCGGAGAGACAAACCATATCTGTCTGATCCTGGACCTGGAAAATCCGATTGTCTCGAGCGAACCTGTGAAGCGCGCCGCAGAGCGGTTTCGCCAGGCCCTCGCATCGAATGGAGTCGTCTGTGCGATGGAGCAGTCCGTGGATGCTGCCGCCGGTTCCTCACTTTGCGTTGTCGTTGCTTCCCCGGAATCGCAGCTTGCTCGATCATTTCCTGATAGCTCGGTCCTCAGCGCGCCTGAGAGCCTTCGCCTGTCACCGGGAAAGGTTGGCGGAGTCCCGGCAATTTTGATCTCAGCCGCCGACGTACGCGGTTTCATCTATGGCTTGCTCGAACTCGCCGAGCGGGTGCAGTTCAATTCCAATCCTCTCCCGGCCCTGCAATTGAGGCATGTTCTCGAGGAGAAGCCCGCGAATGAAGTGCGTTGCGTAAGCCGATATTTCTGTTCCGAGATGGAAGACAAGTCTTGGTACTACGACAAGGACTTCTGGAGCGGTTATCTGGACCTGCTCGTCGCCACTCGTTTTAATCGCTTCACCCTCTCCTATGGGCTCGAATACGACTTCCCGAGAGGCGTCACGGATGACTACTTCCATCTCCCCTATCCATACCTGATCGATGTGCCCGGTTATCCCGACGTCCGCGTCATGCAACTCGCGGCTGCTGACGGTTCAAGACTCGCCACGCCAGCCGAAATTGGCAAGGTGGAACGGGACAAGAACTTCGAAATGCTGCGCTATATCGCAGAGGAAACAGGAGCGCGCGGACTTCATTTCCAGCTTGGCATCTGGACTCATGCCTATCAATGGACGGACAGCCCGAATGCCTACCACCACATCGAGGGACTGACCCCGGAAACCCACGCCCGGTACTGTCGCGATGCTCTTGGGATTGTTCTCAAAGAGTGCCCGGAGATCCAAGGGGTGACGATGCGTGTCCACGGCGAGAGCGGAATTCCCGAAGGAAGCTACACCTTCTGGAAAACGCTTTTCGAAGCAATCTCCGGTTGCGGTCGCACAATCGAAATCGACATGCATGCGAAGGGCGTCGATCAGACAATGATCGACATTGCTACGGCGACTGGCATGCCCGTAAAGCTGGGAGCAAAGTACTCGGCTGAACATCAGAGCCTCGGCTACAACCAGGCAGACATACGCGCGCTCGAAATCCCTCACGGGAGTCTGACACAGACAGAGTCAGCCCTTTTCAGCCTGAGCAGCGGCTCGCGATCCTTCACCAGATATGGCTATGGAGACTTCCTGCATCATGAAGCTCACTATAAGGTGCTCTTCCGGCTATGGCCCGGAACCCAGCGGCACCTCCTTTCTGCGGACCCTGAGATGGCTGCAGGCTATGCTCGCACTGCCAGCTTCTGCGGTGCGGCCGGTCTCGATCTGATGGAGCCTCTGACCTTCAAAGGGCGAGAAGGCACAGGGACTCCTGGAGGTCGCTGCGCCTATGCCGATGCCTCTCTGAATCCCAAAGCCGATTGGCAGAAATACGAGTACTACTATCGCGTATGGGGACGGAAACTCTACAACCCGGAAGCCGATCCTGACGCCTGGCAGCGCTATCTGCGCGTGGAGTTCGGTTCAGGTGCTGGTGCGGTCGAAACCGCACTTGCCTCCAGCAGCCGCATCCTGCCTTTGCTGACATCGGCACATCTTGATTCGGCCAGCAATCACGATCTCTGGTACGAACTGCCGACGAACATGCCCATCGTGCTCGGCAGCGAACCTTCTCCCTACGGAGATACCCCGGCCCCAAAATGTTTCGCAACCGTGAGCCCTTTGGACCCGCAGATGTTTTTGACGGTACGAGAATATGCAAGCGCATTGTTGGCACGCGAATCAAACGGAAAGTACTCTCCCATCGAAGTGGCGCAGTGGATTGAAGATTGCGTGGGCGAGTCGCACGATGCCCTCAACTTTGCGCGCCGGACCACCCGATCGCAATCGTCGCCTGAGTTCCGCCGCTTCGAAGAGGACGTGCTCATCCAGATCGGGCTCGGCACTTTCTTTGCCCATAAACTGCGCAGCGCTGTCCTCTTTGAGATCTATCAGCAAACCGGAAACGCCGAGTCGGGAAAACTCGCGTTCGCACACTACCTGCAGGCCCGCGAAGCATGGGCTGTCATGGCGCAACGAGCGAGCCGCGTCTACGTCGCCGATATCTCTTACGGTTCCGTTCCGAAACGGAGGGGCCACTGGAGCGATCGGTTGCCTGGCATCGACATAGACTTGGCCGCCATGGAGGCCCAACTACGATCCGCACCTGCTCCGACGCGGTCGGGACAGAACGCGTCCATTGCGCTGCAGATGGCAAACGGTCGACCCAAGCGCCCTATCGCATTGTGCGTGCATCGCCAACCCGACGACTTTCGACCTGGGCAGCCACTCTCTCTCTCGATTGAGGTATCGCCGACTGTCAGTGGCGCTCACCCCATCGCTATTCGTCTGTTTTATCGGCATGTCGACCAGGCGGAGCGCTGGACGTCAGCGGAGTTGAACCACGAAGCCGGTCGCTACACAGGAACCATCCCTGCCGAGTACACCCAATCGGAATACCCGCTGCAGTATTACTTCGAACTCGAGGACGGAGAGGGTGCAGCCTGGATGTATCCGGGTTTCAACAAGACACTCTCAGATCAGCCATATTTTGCCGTCAGCAGAAAGAGCGTATGAGTCAGGAAGCCTTGGGGATAATGCTCCAAGGCCGTGTCATGAGATTCCAGTCGCCATGCCGACTTCAGGGGAGCAATCCAAGGCGGAACCGCGACGAGCGTGCCGGGCAGTGCACATCCGTTCGCGACATAGCGACGCTCACGATTGGAACAGGTGTCGGTCGGTGTGCGGAAGAGGAGATGCTGCGGACAGGCAGGAATGAAGAGTGAAGACGACCCCGCGAACCCGAAGTATCCTCTGGCCGAGTCGTACGACGGATATAGGCTGAATGAGTCAGTGTAAGTGGTTCATTGGTCAATCACCACGATTGATACGAAAGATGTTAGGCAGAAGGTCAGGCATCTTCGCGTGATTTAGATTGAATAACAGCGGACGATAGCCGGCACGTTGACTCGGCAAAGAGTATGCTTAGAGTTGAAGTTAGTTTCCTCGCCTCCGGAATTTTTTGCTTCGCTCCAGACGAGCAACGTTCAAGCACGCAACCGAACGACTGGAGCAGCCGTGGCTCTTATCAAGAAGCGTGATGTACCGAGCTATTTTGCTCAGCGCAAGCGCAGAGGAATGCTCCTTAACGGTTCGACAAGCCGGCCCGATGCAACCGGTTTCTCGGGCGGGGAATCTGGACGCGCGAGCATCAAATCAAAACCTACGGTGGGCAACGCACTTGGGTCTCCTTCTTTAATTGGAGCGGACATCCCTGCATCCAATCCCGCAGATTCCCCGGGCAAGTTTTCGTTTAGAAACGCGCAATCGTGAAGGTTCATTCGGTTCTGTTGCGCGACCGCTGCGTGTTGCCGGATCGCCTCGATCCGCTCCGCACTTCTGTCTGCGACAACTGGACGATTGTTGAAGAGATCCCGACCGTGGTGTTCGACGCCATGGTGCGCCAGACCGGATGGCATTTTATCTGGCTGCGCGGTGCGAGTTCCCGAAGAGGCGTTGGAACGACGCAGGACGACGCGACGCAGCGTGGCCTGATTTGCGCATTGAAGGGAATCCCCAAACGATTCAATGCCGCAGAGCTAGACACGGTCCAGGTCGGCAAGTGTCTCGGCATCTATTTGGCGAAGGTCACAGTGCAGCCCCGCCATATCCAGCAGAACTCATCTCTGGAACCCGTCTATGGCAAAGGTCCATTGGCGGTATCGGCGCGGTGAATTGCCTGCTCATGCTTTTGTAAGTTGAGCGTGCGGTCCCTGTTGAACCATTTGAAGGCTATTTATGTGTGCCAGCACCCCCAATAGATCCCTCCCGAAAGCAGGAACATACGTTCATGTCAAAGATTGTCACCGTGTCAGAGCCAGCGGGCGAACCGAAGCCGGTCGCCTCGTTGCCAGGGAATCCGAAGCCGTGTACGCTGCCACTCCCCACACGCATTGCGTTTGTCGGAAACTATCTCCCGCGCGAGTGCGGAATTGCGACTTTTACAACGGATTTGTGCACCGCGATTGCTGCGGAGTTTGGCGAGGGACGGCTGTTCGCGATTCCCGTAAACGACCCTGACTCAAGCTACGAGTATCCAGGGCAGGTCCGCCTGGAGCTTACTCAGGAGGACCTTGGTTCCTACGAGAGAGCGGCTGAGTTTCTCAACTTTAATGGCAACGATCTTGTCTGTCTGCAACATGAGTATGGCATTTTTGGAGGCGCTGCAGGTCGCTACATCCTGGCATTGCTGCGCAGACTGAAAATGCCGCTCGTGACTACGCTGCATACCGTGTTACGAGAGCCTGACGCAAATCAGCGTATTGTTCTTGAAGAGATTGCGCATCTTTCAGATCGCCTCGTGGTCATGAGCGAACTTGCTGCTCATCTGTTGCGCGATGTCTATGCGGTTCCGAGCGGGAAGATCGATGTGATCCCTCATGGCGTTCCCGACTTACCCTTCATGGACCCCAATTACTTCAAAGACAAGTTCGGAACCGAAGGGAAGTCTGTGTTACTTACTTTTGGACTGCTCTCTCCGAACAAGGGAATTGAAAACGTAATTCGCGCGTTGCCTGCAATTCTGGCACACCATCCCAATGTCGTCTATATTGTGTCCGGCGTTACGCATCCGCACATTCGACGACGCGAAGGTGAACGCTACCGCGAGGAGTTGGAAGCACTTGCCGAACAGCTGGGCGTATCTGAAAACCTAATTCTGAATAATCGATTCGTCAGCACCGAGGAGCTGGTGGAACATGTAGGCGCGGCGGACATCTACATCACACCCTATCGGCACGAAGCGCAAGTGGTGTCAGGCACACTGGCAATTGCTCTTGGAGCGGGAAAAGCGATCGTCTCCACGCCCTACTGGCATGCGAAGGAGCTGCTCGCAGATGGGCGAGGCGTAATCGTTCCGTTTGATTCCCCGGATGCGATTGCAGAGTCTGTGCTGGCACTGCTTGAGAACGATGCGGAGCGCCACGCGATGCGGAAGAGAGCCTATCTGTACTCACGTGGAACAACGTGGTCGAAGACGGCGAAGGCGTATATGGCGAGCTTCCAGAAGGCGCGCTTTGAGCGTTCGTTGCAACCCAGAGCAAGCAACCCGAACGATCCCGCGGTGCTCTCAATCTGTCCGGCGGATCAATTGCCCGATCTGAATACCACTCATTTGCGGACCATGACGGATGACACGGGAATCGTGCAGCACGCTATTTATTCCGTGCCGAATACGCGTGAAGGCTACACGACCGATGACAACGCGCGCGCATTGATTGTCGCAATTCGGATGGATGAGAGCCACAAGGAATATCGCGACGTCGGGCACTCCAGCCTCTGTCAGCGATACCTTGCCTTTCTATGGCTGGCTTTTGATTCTGACACGGGACGTTTCCGCAATTTCCTTAGCTACAACCGCAGATGGTTAGAAAAGATCGGATCAGAGGATAGCCATGGCCGGGCACTGTGGGCGTTAGGATCGGTACTTGGTCACTCGCAAAATGCGGGATTACGCGGTGCGGCGGGAAGGCTGTTCGAAGCGGCAGTTCCAGCAGTTCTCACATTCAGCAGTCCGCGCGCCTGGGCATTCGGCATCCTCGGAATGCAGGCGTATCTGGACTGGTTCCCGGGCGACCGGGCCATTCAAGGCGCGCGCAACACATTGGCGAATCGCCTTCTCGACATCTACGAGCGGAGTATTTCGCCGGAGTGGCGATGGTTTGAAAAGAGCCTTTCCTACTCAAACGCGCGATTGTCTCAGGCGCTGATTCTTGCCGGGTGGCGGAGCGAGAATCAGAGGATGATTACAGCCGGAATCGAGTCACTCGACTGGCTGTTGGCTGCCCAGCGCCGCGAGAATAAAGAAGTGTTCGTGCCGATTGGTTCAAGCGGCTTCTACAGAAAGGGTTCTGAAAAGGCCCGCTTCGATCAACAGCCTGTTGAAGCCTGCGCCACCATTGCCGCATGCGTTGAAGTGTTCAAGCTGACAGGTGAGAGCCGCTGGCTTGACGAAGCTCAGCAAGTGTTTGGTTGGTTTCTGGGCAAAAACGATTTACAAGTCCCTCTTTACGATGCAACGACTGGGGGATGCAGGGATGGACTTCATCCTGATCGAGTGAACGAAAACCAAGGAGCAGAATCAACGCTCTCCTTCCTGATGGCTCTGCTCGATATGCAGGCCGTGACTGAATCAAACGCCGACGAAACGCTCGTGGAAATGAGATCCTCTTCTTGACTCTGCATATTGCCCATCCATCGTCACCCCTCTCAGCAACTGCGGAAACGCACGGAAAGCCTACTTGTGTCGAGGCACCTCTCTTCACCCGATCCGCTCTAAACCCGATTCTCAGCAGGGAGGACTGGCCCTATCCAATCAACAGCGTCTTCAATGCCGGGGCAGTGCGCCTGGCGGACGGGGACACGCTCCTCCTGTGTCGTGTGGAGGACCGGAGAGGCCTTTCGCACCTCTGCGCAGCTCGATCGAGCAACGGACTTGACGGTTGGCGCATTGACCCTGAACCGACTCTCCCCGCCAGTCCACGCGAGTTTCCGGAGGAAATCTGGGGCATTGAAGATCCACGTATCACCTACGTCCCAGAACTCGATCAATACGCCGTGGCGTACACCTCGTTCGCGCGCGGTGGTCCCGGGGTTTCCCTGGCTTTGACGAGGGACTTCAGGAGTTTCCAGAGATTCGGCGTCATCATGCCGCCCGAAGATAAAGATGCAGCTCTATTGCCGCGCCGAATCAACGGCTATTGGGCAATGATCCATCGCCCCGTGACGACACTTGGAGCTCACATGTGGATCTCCTTTTCGCCGGATCTTCGGCATTGGGGAAGTCATAAAGTAATTCTCGAAGCGAGACGGGGAGGATGGTGGGATGCAAACAAAATTGGACTCTGCTCTCCGCCGATCGAAACGCCGAGAGGGTGGTTGATGATCTACCACGGGGTTCGCAATACCGCATCGGGAAGCATTTATCGGCTCGGGCTCGCGCTGTTTGACTTGGAGAGACCGGACATATGCCTGAAGCGGGGCGATTCCTGGATGTTCGGCCCCGAAGCTCCCTACGAGCGCGGCGGCGATGTGAGCGATGTGGTGTTTCCATGTGGGCAGACCATCGCTGCCGACGGTGATACGATCAACCTCTACTACGGAGCCGCCGACTCCTGTATGGCTGTCGCTACTGGAAGTATTCGAGCTCTTCTGACATGGTTGGATTCGAATGCGGGCGCCGGTGACTCCTCTACCCGCTAATTGAGGCCTCGCGATCCGGAAAAGAGTGTTCACATGAATGTTGAAGCTATGACTTGGCCCGGTTGGCTGCCGCGCATCCTATGGCCTCGCAGAATCTGTCCTCGTTGCACATCGGTTGAATTCAAACCGGGCGAGTTGCGCGGTGGGGACATCCTTCTAGGAATGTTTGCCCTGAAGCCGATCCGCTGCATGTGCTGCTGGCGCCGGTTTTACTGTTTCTCCATCAAGGGTGCGGAATGAGCGCAGCGCTGTACGGCCCCTGTCCCACTTCGAATGATCTACTCCACGAACTTATGGCGAAGCATTCCCGGTCAGAGCTGAACTACAGGGTTGTCGCGCAATGCGCCGAGGACGTGCGAAACGTCGAGAACGCGCCTGCAATCAGCATGGGGCCGTATCTACTCGGGTCGGGACGCGGGAATCAATTGACCACAATCAGTGTCTACAGCCTCCGCGGTGAGAGTGCGGATCAACTGCGACTTCTCTACATGAACGAAGAGGCGCTTCGGATCTGGAAAGAAATGGGAAAATCACCCAAGATCATCGGCTCTCGATTTCGTCCGCCTCGCGGAGCACTCCTCACCTTTGGCGTTCCCTTCAGCAAATAGGGAAGTTTCCAGAACGGCCTTTGCGCGCGACGCCATATTTTGCGGGAGTCGGACCCTGACCCTTACCAAGTAAGACGAAGCAGCGAGATACCAAGGTGTGGCAGATCAGTCGAAGTTGTCACACTCCCATTCGTGACGTCTAGCCATTCCGGAGAAGTGAGTAGTTGGAGCTGGCCGGCAGCTTGAAGCTCGTCGTATTGCTGTGTGGTCGGATTCTGCGGCGAGCCCATCCTCTGCCAGACCGTATAGGCGTTGCTGTGCGTCTCGTCGATTCGATAGTGTTGCAGGAGAACGCGCGTCACGCCTACGGGAATTCCAGAGATGGTTACGGTTGTCGAGACCGCCGGGCTCGGCTGATTGACGTCATGATAATTCCAGAGCAATACCGCCGCATCCCTGTTGGTCCGGGTCGCGAAGGCGTCGATATCCGGTTGCTGCCGCACGCCGATGCTCACGAGGGCGCTGAGCGGGACAGAGCCAGTGCTGTCTGCCTTGACCCGATCGCCCGACATCATGCCGAACATCCGAAACACATTGAGCACGGGCTTGTCGATGCCGTTTGTAGCCAAGGATCGGAACCCTTCAAAGTAGTCCTTATCTTCGAATTCGAACGACCAGCTCAACATCGATAGGAGATTCACGGCGTGACGATCTTCAAGCTCAAATATCCCCTTGATCGCCGCAGCTGTGTACGCCGGATAGAGAGTGCCGTTCCGGTAGTTGTTTGCCGGATTCACCTTGGAAGAGCAGGCAGCGCAGCCTTCAGGATCGGCTTCGCTGAGGATAATCGGCAGGTGGCGAAACTTCGGAAAGCTTGCGACCAAAGCGAAGCCTTGATCCACGTCCGTGAGCTCCCGATTCAGACCCATTGTCACGACCCCATCCTGAATTGCCGGGGAACCCTTGGCGTGAAAGGAGATGAAGTCCAAAGGAACGACGCCTCCCGTCGCTGCGCTCTTGCCTGAATTGACGTGCTCAAGAAAATTCTTGAGAAAGAGATTTGCCTTCTGGCGACCTGGACTTGTTGTTGCTGGACCGCCCACGGAGGCCCGCGGCAGCGCCTTTCTCACCCCCGCAACGGCATAGTCGTAGAGCTTCCAATAGTCTTCGGGTGCTGCATGCCAATAATCGATGTCCGGCTCATTCCACACTTCGAAGTGCCATTGCAAAACCTCGTCTCGGCCGTAGCGTTCTACAAGATGTTCGGTCAGCACGCGCACCAACTCTTCCCACTTGACGTAATCCTTGGGCGGATTATTTGACATGCCGGAGATGGTGGACTGCGGGTAGTGCACCTGGTAAGGCTGGTGCCGACTCGGAAGATCGGCCGCGAGATCTTTCGGCATGAAGCCGAGTTCCACGAGAGGTCGAACACCCGCTTCTTTGTACGTGTCGAAAATGTCGTCGAGTATCGTGAAGTCGTACATTGGATGGCCACTTGAGTCTTCTCTGTAAATGTTCGTGGAGCTGAACTTCAACTCTGCCTTTCCGTTGCCGGAGGTCAAGAGATGATGCACGCGTATGTGTACAGGAACGGGACTCAAGCGGGCCAGTTCCTTCAATAAGGCGCGACCATGCTGTGTAGTGGTGTAGTTGGCCTCGTCGTACCCGAACCAGCTATAGATGGGTTTGTACGCACCAACCTTGTGATTCAGATCGACGTGGATCGAAACTGGCGCATCTCCCGAAGCAGGCAGGTGCTCGGGAACAGTCCCTTGGGCCAGCATCGCAGCGGGGCCGGACATTACTGTGCATCCGACCCATGCCAAGGCCGCCAAGGTTAACAGGCAGGAAAAGTCAGGCTTATTCATCTCATCTCCATGAGTAGCACATCAGAGCACACTCAACCGCCCAGGAGGGTCTTGTGTGGCGTTTGGGGGCTCGAAGGCGGCTTTCTCCAAGGTTCGACGGATGCGGTTTGCGCATCCTGACTTCAGAAGGAAATCAATCTATTTCTCAGGCATCTCAAGTAAGTAATGAGATGATGGAAACTCCTATCCAACCTGAACAATCGCAGATAGTCCCGTCAAAATAAGAGGTGAAAGAATGTTGATCCGGCTTGGGTACGACATCCAATTCCAAATTCCGGCCAGTGTCGCCATGGTTGCCCTGCTGAGCGTTCATCCCTCTCTCGCGTGTGATCTGCTGGAGCCGGATGAACTAAACACGGACCCGGAACTTAAGGTCACCCATTATCTTGACTGTTTTGGGAATCGTTGCTCGCGGTTCGTTGCACCTCCAGGACTGCTGCGGCTTTCAGGTTCAACACTGATTCGGCACTCCGACCAGCCGGATGAGGTAAACAAGCTTGCCTGCGAGTCACCGGTAGGGGATTTGCCGGATGAAGTGTTGTCGTATCTTCTGAATAGCCGCTATTGCGAAGTGGATCGGCTTTCAAACATTGCCTTTGAACTATTTGGAAATGCCGCGCCAGGCTGGAGCCGGGTACAGGCAATCTGCGATTGGGTGCACAGTAAAGTGTCGTTCAATTATCAGCACGCACGGCCTACGAAGACCGCTCTCGATGTCTACACCGAACGCGTGGGCGTATGTCGCGACTATCAGCATCTTGCTATCACGTTTTGCAGAGCGCTCAATATCCCGGCGCGCTATGCAACTGGTTATCTGGGAGATATAGGAGTGCCGTTGATCCTACCGATGGACTTCAGCGCATGGTTCGAAGTCTATCTCGATCATCGCTGGTGGACTTTTGACGCTCGCAACAATCGGCCCAGGATGGGCCGCGTCCTGATGGCGACAGGTCGGGACGCATCCGATGTCGCGATGACGACATCCTTCGGACAAGCTGACCTGTACAAGTTCTTCGTCGTTTCTGAAGTGGAGGAACCACTGGTTCCGTGCTGATCGAAGCGATCAGGACTCTACCGCTTCGAGATCGACCCCGACTTCAAGGGTATGGGCTCCGCCACCAAGAATCAGGCCGTGCAGAGGACTGACATCGCCGAAGTCCCGGCCCCAGCCAATGGTGACATGGCCGGTGGACGGCACGACATCATTGGTGGGATCCACATCAAGCCAGCCGATTCCAGGGCAGTAGACAGACACCCAAGCATGGGAAGCATCGGCGCCCACCATACGCGGTTGACCCGGAGGGGGATAGGTGCGGAGATAGCCGCTTACATATCTGGCAGGGAGGTTGATTGAGCGGAGACACGCGATCTGAAGATGCGCGAAATCCTGGCAAACGCCTCGTTTCTTTCGAAAGACTTCTTCAACGGGAGTTCGAACCGTGGTCACCTTTGAATCAAAACGAAAGTCGCGGTGAATGCGTGTGGTCAGATCCAGCAGCCCCTCAACCATCGGCCGGCCGGGGGTAAACGACTGCAGAGCATATGCGGCAAACTCTCGCCGAAGCCGGATACGAGGCGATTCAAATCGGAATTGGTATGCTTCGAGGGCTTCAGGACTGCGATCGGTCGATAAGCTCTTGATTGCATCTTCCCAGGGAGAAGAGGCGGAATCCAAATTGTGCGTAGTCTCTTCCAAGATGACCCGGCTTCTTGCTTCAACGATCAATTCGTCGTGCGGCTCTTCGATAGTGAAGAAGTATTGGTTATTGCCGAAATAATCGATGCGCTCGGTCAAGGTGGCTGGACTTGGAGTGACATGCAGTTCGCTCTGCGCCAAGTGGTGGCGCGGCAAAGCGCGCGGCTTCAGACAAGCGACATGGCTGCCAACCGACACAGGGTACTTATATTTGTAAGTCGTGCGGTGAACGATGTTATAGATCATAGGCCTATGCTGATCGGAAGCGTGCGGGCGTGGCTGAAATATCGACCGGATAGGTTGTCCGACCATGAAGGCAGGAGCCTCTCCAGCCCTCCGAGGAAACTCTCGAGCCGCACCAGCCCGTCGGCTCGGGTGGCCGCAGAGGGTTCGGTGGGCAGACTGTAGCTTAGTTCGCGCAGGTCGAAACTGCGCAGCATCCCCAGCGCCTCCTTCATGGCTTGCAGATCGTCGGACATGTGTCGCGGAAGCCTCTGATATAAATCCGCCAGGTGGGTAAGTTGAAAGTCCAAAGAGCGCGGATTGCTCTCATCTGCCATCAGGACATCCAGAACCGCTATCGGCTGAAGTGTCGTGTAGTAGCGGGTCCGATAGGTCATCGAACTGTCGGCCACTTCGAGCAGGCATTCAAGCAGCGGCCAGTCCTGCTCCGCGAGTGGCGTAGTAATCTGTCGCAGCATGCGCGTCAGATAGATGGCGCGTTCCAGGCGGCGCCCGATGCTCATGAACAGCCAACCCAAACCGCGATTGATGTTTTCGCGTTCCATTCCTGAAAACGCAGAGAGCAGTTCAAGGCAGAGAGTGAGAGTCGCAGGGTACTCGAGATTCGGTGAATCATTTTCTCGTTCGAGCGACGTGCGCAACTGTCCGATGAGGATCATCATATCGGCCGACAGACGCTCGCGAACGCTGTTGCCGATACGAGAGACCTGGGAGAGAATGGACGCCAGGCTGTCACTCCTCTTCATATCGGAGATCAGGGAAATTAACTCTCGTTCGAATTCCGCCGGCGTCGGACGTCTTCTTTTGGCCTTTGGCAGCTTGCTGTGGCGCGATTTCAAGCAGCTATGCAGGCGGATCAGGCAACTCAGTTCTCCGGGATCGGCACGGCGTGCGCGAGAAATCAAGGATCGCGCGATGCGCGCCGTGTTTTCGGCCCGCTCGACATAGCGTCCGAGCCAAAAGACTCGATCGGCCACACTGCTCGGCACTCCTGGCGATGCGCGGCGCAAGGCAACCGGCTGGTCGCGCGGGTGCAACAGGCTGAAAGTGTCCACCGGGCTGTCTGACAGAACCCAGGCGTCTTTGCTGTGTCCGCCGCGCTGCATCGACACGACGGATCCGTCGGCATCGGCAACGCGGACCAGTCCTCCTGGAATCACTGTCCATCCGTTGCCGGTGTTGATTACATACGCTCGCAGCACGACGCTGCGCGAGTAAAGGTGGCCGTTGCCCCAGACCGGGGCATTGGATAAGGCAATTTGCTCTTGAGCCACGTATTCGTGGGGGGAGGCTTTGAGCTGCGTGATGAGCTTTCCCTTTCCCGCCCGCTCCAGTTTTGAGCCGAAAACGGGCTCCATTCCGCGCGACGGAAACGCCGGCTTCACAACAACCGAATCCAGATGCTCAAGCACCCAGTCGAGCGCATACGATTGCCCGCACCACCAGGTCGCTACGGATGGAAGAGTGATATCCTCGCCAGTCAGAAGGCGCGAGAGGCCAGGAAGAAAGGGCATAATGGCAGCCGTCTCGATCACGCCGCTACCGAGCGCATTTGCGACCTTTACATTTCCTGCTACCACTGCGTCAACCAGGCCGGGTACGCCCAGCAGAGAGTCGCTGCGCAGTTCGAGCGGATCGCAAAAGCTGTCGTCGACCCTGCGCAGGATTACATCGACCCTTTCCAAGCCGTCGACCGTCTTGAGATAGACGCAGCGGTCGCGTACCGTCAGGTCCGCTCCCTCGACCAGCGTGAAGCCGAGGTAGCGCGCGATGTACGAGTGCTCAAAGTATGTCTCGTTGTGGGGACCGGGGGTGAGGAGCACGATACGCGGATTACTGCATTCAGCCATGGAAGCGAGCGCATCGCGCTGGGCACGGAAGAACGGCGCAAGCCTCAACACGTTCGACCGGCGAAAAACATTGGGCAGAACGTCGGAGACGATGGTGCGATTTTCGAGCGCATAGCCGCTGCCTGAAGGAGCTTGGGTGCGATCGGAGAGCACCCACCATTTCCCGTCGGGTGAGCGCGCAAGATCCACGGCCAGCATATGTAGATAAGAATGCGATGGTACACGGACTCCGACCAGTGGCCTGAGGAAAGCGGGATTGGCGTAGAGAAGTTCAGCGGGGAAGTGCCCGCTCTTCAGCAACAACTGAGGTCCGTAAAGGTCTTCAAGAATTAAGCTCAGCAGTTTTGCGCGCTGAATGATCCCCTGCTCGATAGAACGCCATTCTTCGGCCGCAATCAAGAACGGGACAATATCGATTTCCCATGGACGGTCTGCGCCGAGAGGGTCGCTGTAGATGTTGTACGTAATCCCGTTCTCTCGGATGCGGCGCTCGGCTCGCAGACAGCGCCTCCCGAGTTCCTCAGGTCCAATGGCGCGCAGGGATTCGATCAAGTGGGTCCAGTGCGCGCGCGGATTGACGCCATCAGCAGACAGTTCGTCATAGGCTTCGCCGTAGCGCAGGGGAGTTTGATAAAGATCGACAGTCACGGCAACAGCTCCTGTGTTGCCGAGGGGACCGTAGCAGCGGGCGCCGGGATGCGCAGATCCAGAGTCCCAGGGAAGATCGGGTTGATTTCCTCTTCGGGCAAAGGTACGGTCACGATCGGATCGATCGCTTCGAATCGCTCGAGTCTTCGCGAAAGGGCTTCAGCAGCATTCACGGGCCGGCCTTTGTAGTCGCGACCCTCAGGAGGATCAATTCGGTATACGCATTGGCCAATGGATCGCCGATGGCGGCTATCGATAAGGGTGAATGTAAGTGGGGAATGCACAGGAATCGTGGGATGCAGGGTTGCTGAGAGCTTTCGGGCACGGAATCGTACGCCGGCTAGAGCAACTTCCGGTTCGTTTGCGGGGCGCAGCGGCACACGCCTTCCATTGCACGCGATCAAGTATTGTGGATCAGCGGGCAATCCTGAGACTCGCACTTGGATCCGTTCAACCGATGAGTCAACATTGCGCACCGTACGGCCAGAGACCGTCTCCTCCGCAAGTACGTTCCACGGTTCGAGCGCACGGCGTAGTTCAAGTTCAACTCCATTCGCAGAGATTGAACCGATCTTGGGAAAGCGAAATTCGAAATGCGCGTCAAACCAGTCTGCATCCACCTTAAATCCGGATTCCCGCAAATGGGAGAGAACCTCAAGGAAGTCCTGCTTCACAAAATGAGGGAGCATGAAGCGATCGTGAAGCGTCATACCCCAGGGAATGAGGCTTCCCACAAACGGCTTCTTCCAAAATGAACAAACCAAAGCGCGGACAAGCAACATCTGCAAGAGCCCCATGCGCATGTTGGGCGGCATTTCGAAGGCGCGCAGTTCGAGAAGGCCCAGTTGCAGGCCGAGGCCTTCTGGAGGGAAAAGCTTATCGACGCACAGCTCGGCGCGATGAGTATTCCCGGTGACATCGGCAAGCAGATTCCGAAAGAGCCCATCCACAACATATGGTGGGCAATCGGTCGACGGCAGATGGCGGAAAGCAACCTCCAACTCATACAACGCGTCCGTGCGCGCTTCATCGAGGCGCGGATACTGGCTTGTGGGACCAACGTACATCCCGGAAAAGAGATAAGAAAGCGACGGATGATTCTGCCAGAAGGCAACAATACTGCGCAGCAAATCGGGTCGGCGGAGCAGGGGACTATCTGTAATGGTCGCGCCCCCGATTACGATATGGCTGCCGCCGCCGGTGGCATCGACATTGCCGCTGAAGTGGTATTTCTCTGAAGTCAGGCGGTTGTTGCGGGCTACCTCGTCGAGCGACATGTTGATCTCTTCGAGCTCGTCCCAATTCTTCGCGGGGGGCAGGTTGATCTCGAGAACGCCGGGGTCGGGAGTCACGCTGAAGGACCGCAAGCGCGGGTCTGCCGCGGGAGCATAACCTTCGATCCAGACCGGCATCTCGAGATACCGACAGGTGTCTTCGACTGCGCTTAGGAGGTCGAGATAATCTGCGAGGACGGGCGTATAGGGCAGGGCAACATGAAGGCGGCCATCGCGAATCTGGACACAAAGCGAGGGCCGAATGAGTTCCGGAGCGGTCTCGGGCGGGCGCAGGACAGGCGGCAGAGGGTCGGCTTCTGGCTCTGCATCGAAGAGGTCCATACGCCGCAACTTGTTGGGCGGCAACTTGACTCGATCCGCAAAAGGCTCTTGATCGAACACATATTCGAGTTCGTCGGGTGCGACCCAAGGAATCGATTCAGTCGGAATGCGGTAACCGATCGGCGAGTCGCCTGGCAAAAGCACGATGCTCTCTAGGTGGGGAAACCACCACTGACTGGACCAGCGCAAGACTCCGTTCATTTGCCTGCGACGAATAGGAAGAATATAGCCCGCGGGTTGACCTCCTGGTGCCTCCTGTTCGAAGGTGGGAAGAATGTTCGCAGTGGTCACCTGCAATCGTCTTGCGAGAGCCCGCATAAAACGCAGCGCGTCGTCTGCCTTGAATCCATAATCATGATTGTCCAGCGCGATGAACTCTACGTCTTCCCACACAGGAACGCTATCGGCGCGCCAGAAACAACTGAGCGCCCATCGAGGCAACTGCTCACCGGGATACCATTTTCCCTGACCATAGTGAAGTAGTCCGCCAGGCGCCATCTTCTCCCGAAGTCCCTGGATGAGAGCCAAGCCGCGGGTGCGTTTGATATCGCCAAGGGCATCAATATTCCATTGAGCGCTTTCAGGTTCATCGATGCCGACGTAGGTTGGCTCACCGCCCATGGTCAGTCGTACATCATGTGCCTCAAGATCGTCGTCCACGCGATGGGCGAGTTGGCGGATGCTAAGCCACTGCTCTTCAGCATCGACCTTGGGCAGAGGCTCAGAATCTTTTAGGTGGCGTGCCGACATTTCGTAGCTGAAGTTGGTGCTTGCCCGTTCTGAGGTCCCCGAAATCGGAGCGGCTTGTGACGCGCTCGAAGTGCACGCCAATGGAATGTGTCCTTCGGCGGCTGCGAATCCCGAAGTGGGGTCCAACCCAATCCAGCCGGCTCCCGGCAAGAAAGCCTCAACCCATGCATGCAGATCTGCCGAGTCGGCTTGCGGGCCAACCGTTGCGTCGGCGGACCCTGTTTTTGCGCTTGCAAGTTGAATGAGGTAACCCGAGACGAAACGCGCGGCAATTCCCAAATGGCGCAGACTTTCAACGAGCAGCCATGCGGAGTCGCGACAGGAGCCAGAACGCTTCCGAAGCGTCTCCTCGGAGGCCTGGACTCCCTGCTCTAATCGCGTGACATAGTCAATCTCATCGCGCACAATGCGATTGATCTCCAAAAGAAGATTGACAGTTCCGATTCGATGATCGCGGCATCGCTCCACGAAAGCGAGAAGCAGAGGGCCGGGAGGGTCGACCAACAAATAGGGATGCAGATCTCTGGCGAGGTCAGAAGGATACTGGAAAGGATATTCCTCGGCAATTGGATCCAACAGGAAATCGAAGGGATTGATCGGCGATAGATCGGCGACCAGATTCACATCCACCGAAAACTCTTTTACCTTCTTGGGAAACAGCACGCGAGCCTGCTGATTGGAGGATGGATCGGACTGCCAGATGAGAGTGTGATCAGGGGGTGTGACGTTCAGGGAGTAGCTGAGAATCGGCGTTCGGCAGTGTAAGGCAGGGCGCAACCGGATGATCTGCGGTCCGAGCGAAACCGCCGTGTCGTAGCGATAGGTTGTGCGATGACTCAGCGCAATCTGAATTGCCATCCGCCCTCATGCAGCACCCGCTTGAAGTCGGCGGTCCACATCCCTTGGCACCAGAGTCCTCGCGCCGCGAGTCATACTGTGCAAGAAGGGGTGTAAGACCACGTTAGCATAACAGTGGGCACTTTTGCATGGGCTTCGAGATGCCTCGGACGTGTTGAGATCCGGCCGCCTAGGTCCCGCAAAAAGTCTGCATGACCGTCTCCTCGGGACTCGCCGGAGCGGCGTAACGTTCCTTCCCCGGCTGGTCGTCGTATGGACGTGACGTGGTCTCCAGCAATTCTTCAAACGGCTGAAAATCCTGCCGCTCAACAGCCGCACGAATGACAGCTTCAACCAAATGGTTCCGGGGGATAAATGCTGGATTTACTTTACGCATTGCTGCAGCACGTTCTAGCTCCGAAACGGATTCCTCTTTGAGTCTCTGACGCCATCCGATTGCCCACGAGTCATAGGCTTCAGGATCGCTGAAAAATGCGCGGATATCGTTGTCACCGTCGGGTCTTTCCGCGGCATTGCAGAGTGTTCGGAAAGTCAGGGTAAAGTCGGCGCGGTTCGCGGTCATCCGTTCAAATAGGTCCTGAATCATCGCCTGATCGCCATCGCGGTCGGAGAAGAATCCGATTTTGCGGCGAAAGCCAGACAGTTGAGCCTTCTCAAATGCTGGCGGAAACCCTGCGAGTGCCTCATGGGCAGATGCGAGCGCTGCCTCGTCACTGCCTTCTTCCTGTCGCAACACGGGGAGCAGCGCTTCGGCCAGCCGCGTCAGGTTCCAAAGTGCGATGCGGGGCTGATTGCCATACGCGTACCGTCCATTCGCGTCGATAGAACTGAACACCGTTGCCGGATCATAGGCTTCCATGAAGGCGCAGGGGCCGTAATCGATTGTCTCCCCGGAGATGGAAGTGTTGTCGGTATTCATCACGCCATGGACGAAGCCGATGAGCATCCACTGCGCAATCAGCTCTGCCTGGCGAGCGATCACGGCATCCATCAAAGCGCGATAGGGACGCTTAGCCTCTGTGGCTTTGGGGTAGTGGCGAGAAATCGCGTAGTCGGCAAGAGTGCGTATGCCTTCGGTGTCGTGCCGTGCAGCAAAATACTCAAACGTGCCGACGCGAAGATGGCTTGCCGCGACCCTGGTAAATACCGCTCCGGGCAAAACTGTTTCGCGCAGCACACGCTCCCCCGTGGTCACAGCTGCGAGCGCACGTGCGGTGGGCACTCCAAGAGCGGCCATCGCCTCGCTGACAATGTACTCGCGTAAAACCGGGCCAAGAACGGCTCTGCCGTCCCCGCGTCGGGAGAAGGGTGTTGGTCCAGATCCTTTGAGCTGGATGTCGTACCGTACTCCGTCGCGTCCCAACACTTCACCAAGGAGAATGGCGCGACCGTCGCCGAGTTGCGGAACAAAATGTCCAAACTGGTGACCCGCATAGGCGAGCGCGATCGGCTCCGATCCATCGGCGACTCGATTACCAGCGAGAATTTCCACGCCTTGCGCGCTTATCAATGCACCGGGATCAATACCCAGACGGCGCGCGAGGTCCACATTCAACTTGACTAGGCGCGGGGCCGCCACCGGTGTCGGGGTAACCTGGGCGTAAAAGTGCCCAGGCAAACGAGAATAGGTATTCTCAAAACCGAATTGAACGGAGGAGCCGGGATCGAAGACCGGCTGCTCGATCGCGCGAACATCGGGGGAAGTCATTGTCTATCGGATGCCTGCCTGCTGATTTGGTCGCAACAAGGAAAGTGTTTCAGGCTGCCAAAGGTAGCCTGAAAACGCGCCAGGATTTTACCTTCATCGAGCCAACTGTCATGCACGCACAAGCCCGCCTTGGGGGTGGCGATCACTGGTCGCAAAATGCATTGTCCAGCGCACTAATGGAAGTGCGTTTACCCATGGCAGTTCTAATTCGAACCGGAAGCCGTTGGTCGGTGCAGAAAGATGAGATAAAAAAGTCGAGACCGTCACCGGTAGGGAATGGCGGAGAGGGTGAGATTCGAACTCACGTTAGAGTTTCCCCTAAACACGCTTTCCAAGCGTGCGCCTTCAGCCACTCGGCCACCTCTCCAGATCGGCTGCTATCCCTATCGAATTTAACACAGTTGGGCACGCTGCCCCGGTTCGTGGCGCCAACCCCGGTTACTGTTTGGACGAGGATGAAATCGTTTACTTTCCAGACCTTGTGATTTATAGTTTCGCCTTGCTTGCGAACTCGATGTCCAATGTCGGGCATCCTGAAATGGGGACTCACATGGCATCGATCTCTCGGCGCGAACTCCTATCCTCCGGTTTGGCTCTTTCTACGTCTTCGTTTCTTGCACGCTCGGCCTGGGCGCGTGCCGCGTCGGTTCTGGCTGCTCGGGGCGACATACCCTTTTCCGGGGCCCTGCCCGCTATCGCGCCACGTGAGCACCTGCTTTTCGACTTCGGCTGGAGGTTCACATTCGGCCATGGAACCGATCCGGCACGCGACCTCGGCTTTGGTTACGGCCAGGGAGACTTCGCCAAGACAGGCGACTTTGAATTCGCTAAGGGCAAACTTGATGACTCGAAATGGCGCATCCTCAACCTGCCGCACGACTGGGCCGTGGAATTGCCTTTCGTCAACGACGACGAACAGAAGTCGCATGGGTACAAACCTTTGGGGCGGCGCTATCCGGAGACGAGCGTCGGCTGGTATCGGCGCGACTTCGACGTCCCCGCAGGCGATCAGGGAAAGCGTATTTCAGTCGAATTCGATGGGGCATTCCGCGACGTAATCGTTTTTGTCAACGGATGCTTTGTGGGGAGAAACAACAACGGTTACACGTCGTTCTGTTTCGATATCACCGATTTCCTTGAAGTCGGAGTGAAGAATTACATCGTCATCCGCGTCGACGCGAGTTTTGGCGATGGGTGGTTCTACGAGGGAGCCGGGATCTATCGCCATCTCTGGCTCACCAAGACCGATACGTTGCATCTGGGGAAATGGGATAGCTTCATCCGCACTGAGTTGAATGGAACCACCGCGACTCTCTCGCTGGCCACTGTTGTCGTCAACGAAGGCAAACAAGAGGAGTCGGCGAAGGTTACCTGGCAGATTCTCGATGCGGCCGGCAAAGTTGTCGCTTCGGCCGAGACCTCGGCGCAATCGGTCCCCGTCGATACCCCGACTTCATTCTCAGCGACAGCGCGTCTGGATAACCCTGCGCTTTGGTCGGTCGACGAGCCCAATCTCTACTTCGCCGTCGTAACTGTTTCAACCGGAGCTACTGCCCGTGACGCCGAACGTATCCAGTTTGGCGTGCGCACCGCTGCCTTCACTTCGGACAAGGGATTTTTCCTGAACGGCAAGTCCATGAAGATTCAGGGCACATGCAACCATCAGGATCACGCCGGCGTGGGCGCCGCCCTGCCGGACCGTCTCCAGGCTTTTCGTATTGGCGTGCTTAAGGCAATGGGCTGCAACTCCGTTCGCACCTCGCACAATATCCCTACTCCTGAATGGGTCGAAGCCTGCGATCGACTGGGTATGACAATGATGTGTGAGACGCGCCAGATGAGCTCCAATCCTGAAGGTCTTGCGCAGCTCGAGATGATGATCAAGCGCTATCGCAACTCTCCGTCGATCATTCTCTGGTCAATCGGGAATGAGGAGTTCACGCTGCAGAACGAGAAGGCGGAAGAAGGCGCGAAGATTGCCGCCACCATGGTTCGCCGCTGCCACGAACTCGATCCCACACGGGTGGTTTCGGCCGCCGTAAATGGCAATAACGAGAAGGGCGTCTCTCTCCCACTCGACGTCATTGGTTTCAACTACAACCTCAAGATGCCCGACGCGTACCATACTCAGAATCAAAAGCGTGCCCTCTACGGATCCGAAACGTCGAGCGCAATCTCCACTCGCGGTGTGTACTCGACCGACAAGCTGCGCAACACCATCAACGCCTACGACGGAGTTGTTCCGTGGGGCGAGACTGCCGAAGAGTGGTGGACGTTCTATGGGACGCGCGAGTGGGAGGCAGGTGGCTATGCCTGGACAGGCTTTGATTATCGTGGTGAGCCAACGCCCTACGGTTGGCCTTCGATCAACTCGCAATTCGGCATTATCGATATGTGTGGTTTTCCCAAGGACACGTTCTTCTACTACAAGGCCTGGTGGCGCACTGAGCCATCGTTGCACCTGTTTCCGCACTGGAACTTCGAGGGCAGGGAAGGCGAGGAGATTCCGGTGTGGGTGTACTCGAATCTCGAAGAGGTCGAACTTTTTTTGAATGGGAACAGCCTTGGCAGCCAGAAGGTGCCGCACCTCGGCCACGTTCAGTGGAAGGTCAAGTTCCAACCTGGTGTGATTGAAGCCCGCGGATCAAGGGACGGCAAAGTTGTCCTCACAGAAAAGCGCGAGACTGCCGGCCCGACCGTCGCGATTCGTCTTACAGCCGATCGCACCGAGATCAACGCGGACGGCGAAGATCTCGTGTTTCTGCAGGTCGAGGCCCTCGATAAGGAAGGCCGTCCGGTGCCGACCGCGGACAACCTTATCAGCTTCAAGGTCGCCGGCGAGGGCGCACTGATCGGAGTCGGCAATGGGGACCCCAATTGCCAGCAGAGCGACAAGGAGCCGAAGCGCTCGCTCTTCAATGGGCTGGCCCAGGTGATCGTGCAGTCCACCAAGCGCCCTGGGGAAATCCGCATCGAAGCTGTCAAGGAAGGATGGGATGGACCGGAACTGACGCCGGCCAAGCTCTCCATCACAACCAGGCGCATCGAAGCGCGGCCCTCGGTGCCTGTAACGCCGCGCCGTGGATGACACCAAGGGAGAGCTCAAATCGCGGGGCTAAAATTGTCGATATGAGTAAGAAGATCCGCTGGGGGGCTTTCAGTACAGCATCCATCGGTATACGAAAGGTGCTTCCCGCCATGCAGCGCGGGTCGCTGACCGAAGTCGTGGCTATTGCCTCGCGCGACCTGGCAAAGGCGCGGGAGACTGCATCTAGCCTCGGCATTCCCACCGCTTATGGATCGTATGAGGAACTCCTCGCTGATCCAACAATCGATGCCATCTATAATCCGCTCCCCAATCAATTTCACGTGCCCTGGACCATCAAGGCCGCGGAGGCCGGCAAGCACGTCCTCTGCGAAAAGCCCATTAGCCTGACGGTTGCTGAAGCGGAATCGCTCCTGTCCGTACGCGAGCGGACCGGCGTCAAAATCGGCGAAGCCTTCATGATTCGCAGCCATCCCCAATGGCTTCGCGCCAAGGAGCTTATTGATGCAGGCCGTATCGGTGCCCTGCGTGCGGTCGTCGCCTGTTTCAGCTATTTCAACGTGGATCCGAAGAATATCCGCAATCAAGTGGAAAGTGGCGGTGGCGCGCTCTATGACATTGGGTGCTACTGCATTCAGGCGGCACGCTATGGATTTGGTGCCGAGCCGCTTCGTGTCGTAGGCTGCGTCGATCGTGACCCGGCGATGCATACGGATCGACTGACCTCCGCAATTCTCGAGTTTGCCGGCGGCCAGGCGATTTTCACGTGCAGCACGCAGCTGGCCCCATATCAGCGCGTGCAGTTTCTCGGCGCCAAAGGCCGCATCGAGATCGAGATTCCTTTCAACGCGCCCAACGACCGGCCCACACGGATTGTCATCGACGGTGGCGACCTGTTCGGCGCCGACCGCGTGACCGAGGAGTTCGCGATCTGCGATCAATACACGCTGCAGGGTGATCAGTTTTCCAAGGCTATTCTTGATAACCGCGAAGTGCCAGTCTCACTTGAAGAAGCGATTCGCAATATGAAGGTGATCGAAGCGATCTTTCGCTCAGGGGAGTCTGGTGTTTGGGAAAGGTCGAACTGATGCGGTCATCGATTGATCTGCGCCGAATAGCCTAGTGCGAACATCTCAGTGCTGCATGGTGTAGGCGCTGTTGGGGGCTCTTGCCCCTGCTTGAGAGGGCGTTGGCAGCTGGCTGTTGTCCCAGCCTCCACCCAATGCTTGCACCAGTTGCACGGCCGCGAGCATCTGTTCCACCTGCAGCGAGTTCAGCGTTACCTGGTTACCCAGCAGCGATGTCTGTGCGGTCACCACATCCACGTATGGATCGACGCCGCTGTTGTAGCGTTGTGTCTCCAGATCGAGAAACTCCTGCGACGATTTGACCGCCTCTTGCTGCCGCAGGATCTGCTGCGAATAGATGCGCGTCGAGGCCATGGCGTCTTCCACTTGCTGAAATGCTGTAAGTACCGTCTGACGGTAGGTCGCCAGATCTCCGTTATAGATCGATTCGTACTGATGGAGTTGGGCGCGATACAGCCCGCCATCAAAGATGACTTGCGACGCGGACGGCCCGATTGACCAGAACCGACTTGGCCAGTCGAAGAGCCGTTTAAGTGTGGAGCTTTCAAAGCCTCCGCCGGCTGAAATGGTCACCTGCGGAAAGAACGCTCCGTAGCCGATCCCAATCGTTGCATTGGCTGCGGCAAGCCTGCGCTCTGCGGCGGCAACATCGGGCCGCCGCTCCGCCAGTTGCGAGGGAACTCCGGTTGGAATCGCAGGCGGCACGTAGAGCATGGGTCGTTCCGGAACGGTGAAGTCCGTCGCGACCTTTCCCACCAGCAGAGCGACGGCGTGTTCGTATTGCGCGCGGGACAGCCCAACATTGATTGCCGAGGACCGCGCGGATTCAAGCGTTGCACGTGCTTCCACTACCGCGATGTAGGTGCCCGTACCCGAATCGAATGCCCCTTGCGCCGCGTCCAGCGCCTTCTGGTCAGCCGCGACCGTTTCGTTCAGGATCTTCTGCAGCATGTCCTGACCTCGAATCTCGAAGTAGTACTGGGCGAGACTCGCCTGCTCCGTGAGCTTTTCCAATTCGAGATCGGCAGCGCCTGCCTGGGCGCTGTACTGGGCTTCGTGCACTTCGTTACGAATCTTGCCGAACAGGTCCGGAGTCCATGAGATATCGAGAGGTGCCGACCAGAGGGTCGAGGTCTTGCCGGGGTTTGCCTGAGTCGAATTACTAAGGTTGCCTGAACTGCGCGAACGGCTCCATCCAAGATTCGCCGTGATCGTCGGCCAGTACTGTGCTCTTGCCTCTGCAACCAGGGCACGCGCTTGCATGTAGGTTTCAAACGAAATCTTGATGTTCTGGTTGTTGACGTTCAGCTGCGTTTCCAGCTCATTCAATTCCGGCTCGTGAAACACCTCCCACCAGTTGCCGCGGATCATTGCATCCTGCGGACTGGCCACCTTCCATCCATCCGCGTTCTGGAAGTTAACGGGGGACTCTTTGTAATTCGTCGCAGTCGCAGCGGGTGCAGTGGGTGCATGGTAGCGCGGGCCAAGCTGGCATCCGGCCATTGCGCCGATCAAAACAAGTGTCCACGCCGCTCCGGCGACGGGCCGAATTGTCTTCGCTCTCAACATAGTCACACTCTCTCGCATCATGACGTTGCGCTCGCTGTCTGGGGCTGTTCGGCGTGGCTTCTTCTGCCCGAAGCCCACAGCCGCATACGGTCCATCGCCAGGTAAACCACGGGTGTTGTGTACAGCGTCAGCAACTGGCTCAGCAGTAGTCCGCCCACAATCGTGATGCCAAGCGGTCTGCGGAGTTCCGAGCCCGTTCCGGTCCCGAATGCCAGCGGCAGTGCGCCGCAGATAGCGGCCATGGTGGTCATCATGATCGGCCTGAAACGGAGCATGCATGCCTCAAAGATTGCGTCGTGGGTATTTTTGCCGTCCTGGCGCTCGGCCATAAGGGCAAAGTCGATCATCATGATCGCGTTCTTTTTTACAATACCGATCAGCAGAATGATGCCGATAATCGAAATGACATTCAGATCGATGTGAAACAGCATGAGAGCCAGCATGGCGCCAACGCTGGCCGATGGTAGCGTCGAAATGATCGTCAACGGATGGATCAGGCTCTCGTACAGAATTCCCAACACAATATAGACCGCGAGAAGGGCCGTGATAACAAGGTATTTCTCGGTGGCGAGCGACTGCTGGTAGGCCTCGGCCGTTCCGGCGAAAAAGCCATGCACCGTCGACGGCATGCCCAGGCTGGCCTCCATCTTCGATACCTCGAGCGTCGCATCGCTCAGTGACATGCCGGGGGCCATGTTGAACGACACCGTCACCGAAGGGAAGAGCCCGGTGTGATTCACCTGCAAGGGCGTTGTGGTGATCTTCTGCGTAGTAATACTCGAAAGGGGCGAAACCATGTCGATGCCGGCTCGCGAAGAACTGCCTCCGGGTTTGAAGTAGATATTGTTCAGCTGCGAGGGGTCCTGCCAGTACTGTGGAGCGACCTCCATCACGACGTAATACTGATTGAGTTGCGTGTAGATGACCGACACTTCCGACTGCCCGAATGCGCTATACAGAGAAGAGTCAAGCGAGCGAGCCGTCTGGCCGAGGCGCGCTGCGGTGACGCGATCGTAGTTCAGCATCTGCTGGAGGCCGCCATTCTGCTGGTCTGTATTCACGTCCAGCAATCCCGGCAGCTTCTTCATGTTGGCCAGCAGGATCGGTCCCCAATGGAAAAGGTCAGTCACATTGTCTGCTTGGATCGTGTACTGGTAGAGCGCCGCACTTCCGCGGCCGCCAATGCGCAGATCCTGCGTCGGCTGCATGAAGGCCGAGGCGATTGGGAGCCTGTTGATCTTCGGTCGCATCCGGTTGATCACTTCCATCGCTGAGACTTTGCGGCCCTCACCGAGCGGTTTCAGCGCAATGTAGATGAATCCTCCGTTGCTTGAGCCCTGTCCGCCCGTATAGGCATTTACATGATCCACGGCCGGGTCAGCCTTGATAATGCCGACAAGTGTTTGCATCGATAGATTCATGAAGGGGAATGATGCGTCCTGCGGGCCCTGGACCATTCCGATCGCCGATCCGGTGTCTTGCTGTGGGAAGAAACCTTTCGGTATGCGCACAATGACCACTATATTCAGCGCCACAGTGAGGGCCAATACGATGAGAATCAAGGTGGGATTATCGAGTGCCCAGGCAAGCGAGTAACGGTAGATGCGGATCAACCTGTCGAAGAACCGCTCACTCGTTCGATAAAACCAATTGTGCTTTTCGTCTTCGGCATGCGACTTCAATAGGTGCGCACACATCATAGGCGTGGTTGTTAGCGAGATCACCATCGACACCAGGATCGCCGTGGAAAGAGTAACCGCGAATTCGCGGAACAGGCGACCGACAATGCCTCCCATCAACAGAATGGGAATGAAGACTGCGATCAGCGACATGCTGATCGAGAACACCGTAAAGCCGATCTCCTTCGCGCCTAGCTGTGCCGCGGCGAAAACTTCCATCCCCGCTTCAAGATGACGCGTTATGTTCTCCATCACCACAATCGCATCGTCCACCACGAATCCCGTGGCGATCGTCAGAGCCATCAGCGACAGATTGTCGAGGCTGTAATCGCACAGGTACATCACCGCAAAGGTTCCGATCAGCGACACCGGGACTGCGACGCTGGGAATCAGGGTAGCCCGCGGGCTGCGCAGAAAGATGAACACGACCAAAACGACAAGAATGACGGAGCCGATCAGCGTCTTCTCCACGTCGTGAACCGAAGCGCGAATCGTCGTGGTCCTGTCCATGACAATGGTCGACTGGATCCCTTTCGGCAGGATTGCCTCAAGGAAAGGAAGCTGCGCTCGAACGCGGTCTACCGTCTGGATGATGTTGGCGCCGGGTTGTCGAAAGATAATGATGAACACCGCCCGAGTGCCATCCATATAGCCGGCGGTACGGAGATTCTGTGTCGAATCGATAACGTCCGCGACGTCAGACAGGCGGACAGCGGCCCCGTTGTGATAGCCGATGACGAGCGGCTCGTACTCATCTGCCTTCGAGATTTGGTCATTGGTCAGAATATCGGCGGTAATCTGGCCGTCAGAAATCTGTCCCCGCGGCTCATGCGAATTCTGCAGGCTCAGTACGGACTGCACGGTGCCGAGGGTCATCCCGAAGCTTTCCAGCTTTTTCGGGTCGACCTCAACGCGGACCGAGGGAGTGGCGCCGCCGCCAACGCCGACTTGCCCTACGCCCTGAATCTGCGAGAGCTTCTGCTCCAGCACCGTTGAGGCAAGATCGTAGACCTTCGTCACGTCGTACTTGTTCGACGTGAGCCCGATGATCATGATCGGTGCATCCGCAGGATTGACCTTGCGATACGAGGGATTCGACGGCAGATTAATCGGCAAGTAAGTGCGCGCGGCATTGATCGCCGCCTGCACATCTCTTGCTGCGCCGTCGATGTCGCGGCTGAGGTCGAATTGCAGGGTCACGTTGGTGCTGCCCAGCGAACTGGACGAAGTCATCTCCGTGATGCCGGCAATGTGGCTGAACTGGCGCTCAAGAGGCGTGGCAACAGAGGCGGCCATGATTTGCGCGCTCGCACCGGGCAGGCCCGCACTCACGCTAATGGTTGGGAAGTCAACCTGAGGAAGTGGGGAAACAGGCAGCACCGTGAAAGCGATGGCCCCCGCGATCGCCACGGCGATTGTCAGCAGCGTCGTGCCGATCGGCCGCTTGATGAATGGAGACGATAGACTCATGCCTGCCCCGCGGCCGCCTGTTGCTCATTCCTTCCGGCTTGCGAAGGACGATGACCAGTCATGCGCTGGCCGATCCGATCGAAGAAGATATAGATAACGGGCGTGGTATAGAGCGTGAGTATCTGGCTCAGGAGCAGTCCGCCGACCATTGCGATGCCCAGCGGTCGGCGCAGTTCCGAACCTAGCCCGGTGCCAACCGCCAGGGGAATGCCGCCCAGCAACGCCGCCATTGTGGTCATCATGATAGGCCGGAAGCGCAGAAGGCTCGCCTCGTAGATGGCATCGACCGATGATTTGCCGTGCTCGCGCTCTGCCTCCAGCGCAAAGTCCACGATCATGATGCCGTTCTTCTTCACAATGCCAATCAGGAGAATGATGCCGATGATCGCGACGACCGAAAGGTCTTGCCCGCAGATCATCAGGGCAAGCAGCGCGCCTACCCCCGCCGAGGGAAGAGTGGAAAGAATCGTGATCGGATGAATGAAGCTCTCATACAGCACGCCTAGCACGATGTACACCGTCACCAACGCAGCGAGAATGAGCAGCGCTTCGTTTGAGAGTGAATTCTTGAACGAAGCCGCCGTTCCCTGGAACTCAGCCTGCAGGCTGGCAGGGAAATTAAGTTTCTTCGACACTCTGTCGATATCGGTGATCGCCGTACCCAGCGAAGCATTCGGCGCAAGGTTGAAGGAGACCGTCACAGAAGGGAACTGGCCCTGGTGGTTGATCGACAGCGCTTCGGTGGTCGTGGTGGCCTTCGTAAATGCGCTTAGCGGAATGGCGTTCGAACTGACCGCCGATGTGGCCGCGTTGGGCGTCGTTCCTGAAGTTGTCCCGCCATTCTGCGATGAGCCGCCGCCCGCTGTAATCACGCCTCGGGCCGAGGCCGGCGTCGTCATCACCGAGGAGGAGGGCGTGTACTTCACCGATGTCGTCAACGCATTTGAACCTGCCGAGGCAGATGCAGAGGAGGAAAACGACGTCACTGCGCCTGCTCCGCTCGCTCCCGACGAAGCATTGGACTGAATGTACAGATCGTTCAGCTTGGCTGGATTTGTCTGCCACTCCGGGGCCGCTTCCAGCACGATGTGATACTGGTTCACCTGGGTGTACAGCGTATTGATTTCACGTTGCCCAAAGGCATCGTAGAGCGTGTTATCGATCGTCGCCGGAGCCACGCCGAGTCGCGAAGCTGTGACTCGGTCAATCTCCAGTGAGATCGCACGCGCGCCCATTTGCTGGTCGGTCGCTACGTCCTCAAGTTCAGGCAGTTTTTTCAACTCCGCAACAAATTTTGCGGTTTGCTCATTCAGCTCATTCGTGTCTGGATCTTCGAGCGTGTACTGGTACTGCGTCCTGCTCACGCGGTCGTCGACCGAGATGTCCTGCACAGGTTGCATGTAGAGATGAATTCCGGAGACCTGCTGCAGACTGTTTTGCAGGCGCCGGATCACATTTGAGGCGCTCATGTTGCGCTGGTCGAGTGGTTTCAAGTTGATCGAAATTCGGCCGCTGTTCATCGTTGTATTGATGCCATCCGCGCCGATGAACGAGGAAATGCTCTCGACCGCTGGGTCCGCCAGAATCACCCGCGCCAGTTCCTGCTGACGGGTAGCCATGTCGCTGAAGGAGATCGACTGGGAAGCCTGCGAGATCCCCTGAATCACGCCCGTGTCCTGGACAGGGAAGAAGCCTTTCGGGATGAGGATGTAGAGGATGATCGTGAGCACGAGCGTCGCAGCCGCGATGAGCAGGGTGATCGTCTGGTATTGCAGCACTACTTTCAGCGTGCGCCCATAGAAGGCGATCATCTTCTTGAACATCACTTCCGACGCGTGATAAAAGCGCGACTGCTGATCCTCCGGCGTATGGCGCAGAATGCGCGCGCTCATCATCGGCGTCAGGGTCAGCGAAACCACGGCAGAAATCACAATGGTGACGGCCAGCGTGACCGCGAACTCTCGAAAGAGCCGGCCCACCACATCACCCATAAAGAGCAGGGGGATCAGCACGGCGATCAGGGAGACTGTCAGCGACACGATCGTGAATCCAATCTGTCCGGCTCCCTTCAACGCTGCTTCCATCGGCGCCATGCCCTCTTCGAGATAACGCGAAATATTCTCGATCATCACGATCGCGTCATCGACCACGAATCCGGTCGAGATCGTGAGCGCCATCAGCGACAGGTTGTCAAGGCTATAGCCAAGCAGGTACATCACGCCGAATGTTCCCACCAGCGACAGCGGCACCGCGACACTTGGAATAATTGTGGCGCGCAGGCTGCGCAGGAAAAGGAAGATCACCATGACGACCAGGGCAATCGTCAGCATTAACTCGAATTCGACGTCGTTGACTGAGGACTGGATACTTGTGGTCATATCCGTCATCGTTGTTACCTGGATGGATGCCGGAAGGTTCGCTTCGAGCTGCGGCAGAATCGCGCGGATTCTCTTCACAACCGTGATTGTGTTGGCGCCGGGCTGGCGCTGAATGTTCAGGATCACGGCCGGCGTCTGGTTCATCCATGCGGCCTGTCGCGTATTCTCGACTCCATTCACAACTCTGGCGACATCCCGAACGAACACCGGCGCGCCATTGCTGTACGAGATCACAACATTCTTGTAGCCGTCCGCTTCAGTGATCTGGTCGTTGGCATCGATCTGATAGTTCTGCCGCGGTCCGTCGAAGTTGCCTTTGGCCGAATTGACACTGGCCTGCGTGAGGGCAGTGCGCACATCCTCGAGGTTCAGCCCGTACGAGGACAGCTGCAATGGGTTGACCTGGATGCGCACGGCAGGTTTCTGGCCGCCGCTGATACTCACCAGGCCCACGCCGCTCAGCTGCGAGATGCGCGGCGCAAGTCGCGTATCGACCAGATCCTCCACCTGCGACAGCGGCAAGGAGGGCGACGAAATGGCCAGCGTCAATACCGGCGCGTCGGCCGGGTTGGTCTTGTTATAAACCGGCGGAGTTGGAAGGTCGGACGGCAAGAAGCTTTGCCCGCCATTAATTGCCGACTGGACCTCTTCTTCCGCTATGTCCAAGTCGAGCGAGAGATTGAACTGTAGAACAATCACAGACACGCCGCCCGCGCTGGTCGACGTCATCTGACTGAGCCCCTGCATCTGGCCAAACTGGCGTTCCAACGGCGCCGTGACTGTTGTTGCCATCACGTCGGGGCTCGCGCCGGGGTAGAACGTCAAGACCTGAATCGTGGGGTAGTCGACCTCAGGCAATGCGGAAATCGGCAGCTGGAAAAAGGCAACGATCCCCACAAGAAGAATCGCGGCCATCAGTAGCACCGTTGCTACCGGGCGCAGAATGAATTGCCGGGACGGATTCATGGAGCGTTGCTCTCCGCCGAACTTGAAGTGGAGGGCAGCTTGAAATGCGAGACCGTAATCTGTGATCCGTTCTGCAACTTTTCAAAGCTACTGTTCGCCACGACATCTCCCGCATCGATGCCTTGAACGGCTGTATTACCTCGGTCGGAGTTCCCGGCTTTTACCGTCCGCATCGTAGCTTTGTTGTTGGCGATCAGATAGACGAAGTCTGTGCTGCCATTGTGCTGAATGGCCGAGGCGGGAATCAGTGTCTGGTTGGTCAGCGTGTTTACCAGCAGCCGCGTATTCACAAACTGGTTGGCAAACAGAGAGCCGTCGCGGTTATCGAACTCGGCGCGCAGCTTCACCGTTCCTGAGGTTGTATCGATCTGGTTGTCGATGGTGATCAGCTTGCCGGTCGCCAGCAGCTTTTGCTGTGTCCTGTCGTAGACCTGTACTTGCAGCGGCTTGCCCTTCGCATGCTGTTGCACCTCGGGAAGACTGTCCTCGCCCAGGGTGAATATCACCGTGATCGGCTGTTGCTGGGTCACCACCACGAGCGTCGTCGATGAGTTCGCCGTAACCAGGTTCCCTGGGTCTACGAGCCGCAGTCCTACCCGTCCCGAGATCGGCGACGTGATGTGGCAATAACCCAGCTGCACCTGGTCGTATTCGACGGTGCCCTGGTCGTTCTTGACAGTCCCCTGTTCCTGAAGGACAACTTTTTCCTGGTCTTCGAGCGTCTGCCGCGGAATCGCGTTTTTGGCCCAGGCCTGCCGGTAGCGTTCGAGATCCATCTGGGCTTCTGCGAGCAGGTTCTGGTCCCGCTCCAGAATCCCCTGTGCCTGCGCGAGCTGCGCTGCGTAGGGCCGAGGATCGATGTCGACGAGCGAGTCGCCTTTCTGCACGAACTGCCCTTCGCGGTAGTGGACCGCTGTAATCACGCCCGTCACCTGCGAGGTGATGGCATCGGTGTACACGGGAGTTACTGTGCCGATTGCGTCTTGATAGACGCCGATGGAACCGCTCACTGCTGTCGCCGTGGTCACCGGAACAGGCCCCATCATTCCACGCCGGCCGCCACCGGATGCGGCTGCCTGTGTCTTGTCGTGCTGGCCGATTGCCCAGTAAAACAGAAGTCCAAAGAGAAGCAGAACAACGGCCCAGACCCAGCGGTGCCGACGGTGTGCGGGGGGCTGAGGAGAATCCTGCGAAGACTGTCTCAAAGCAGAAGCTTGCGAAGCAGAAGGTTGCTGATCCATTGTCTCTCTTGTGTTCCGAACTGCGGGCTTGCTTGGGATCCGGCGCCGGTTGCGCGCGCAAAACCGTCTGAACTTAGCCTACGGATACGCTGGCGCCAATCTCAGGTGAATCGTCTTCTCGACTCGCTGTCAGGACAAATCGAGAATTGCCGAAGGAGGTTCGTCCTCCATGGCGGAGGTTGTACTGGAGTTCGTGTTGCACTGTTGAGTAGGACGCAGGAACTGTGCAAATGGCCGCAAAGTGTAGACTGCGGATCGAACGGGAAGCGCTCAATTCCTGGTGTCCGGTCGACTAACCCCCGAGGCGGAAATCCCGCATCTTCGAGGAACCTGAAACTGCTTCAGCCCAGTGGCAAATCAACAGTATCGATTGTAGCTGGTCCGTCTTGCCCGATAGCTCAATGCAGACCGACGCCAAGCAGGGAAGTCCAGTGAGGTCTCCCAGAAAATTCCCGTCCTTAAGCGGGAATCCCGACCCGGTCTGCTTCGACTGAAATGTCATCAGATTCCCATCAGGACTTGGTCTCGACCTGGAGTCAACTGACTTCGAATTCACAGCACCAGGAATCGCGGTGGCAAAGGAAGCGCCCAGCAATCGTTGTCTGGATTTCGGGAATGAGTGGCGTGGTGACCCCGGGAAGATTCGAACTTCCGACACGCAGTTTAGGAAACTGCTGCTCTATCCACCTGAGCTACGGGGCCTTGCATTTCCGCGGAACAACAAGCCTATCTTAGCGCACAAGAGAACCCTCGACACAGAGCACACAGAGGGCCGTTAGTGACCCGGATTCGCTGCCCATTTTGACGGAATGCTCCGGCGCGTTTATAACCATTGATGACATGAAAGTTTGTTTCATGTCGTTCCTGCTGCTCGAACGAGCGGCCATCCACAACGGCAATCGCCAGGATGCACGGGAAGGCGGTGAAATTCCGCCACTGCCCCGCAACTGTGAACGCCCCAGCCTTGACCCGCGTCTATGCGGCCAGGGCAGGAAGCCGGCTTGGACGCCCTCTTTTCGGCGTCAAGCTAACCACTGGAGCCTACGAGCTCTGGGAAGGTGCCGGCGAAGGCGTAAGTCAGGAGACCGGTCCTCGCGCCCCAAACCCGCTTGCGTTCCGAGGGGAACGAAGGAGCTCGATGACTTTTCCTTTCCGATTTCTGGGTCTCTCTGCGCGTGGTCTTGCCGCGTGCCTGTTTCTTCTTGCTTGTGCTTCCTCGCATGCCGCTGAAATTCACGGCAGGGTCACCGACGCCTCCGGAGCCAGCGTTGCCGGCGCCACCGTCCTTCTCGTGCGCAATGGGGCTGTCGTGACGTCGTCCGTCTGCGGGTCCGATGGAGCCTTCCAGATTACAACCGGCGAGCAGGGACGCTTCTATCTCGTCATTTCCGCCAAGGGCTTCCGCCAGCTTGAAACGCCCGGATTCTACGCAGCGCGATTCAATCACATGGAACGGAACCTTGTCCTCGAACCAGCCTGGGTTCATGAGTCCGTTGTTGTCACGGCCAATGGGGTGCCTACGCCGTTGCCCCAAACCGGCGCGTCGATCACCGTTTTGGGGCCCTCTGAAATAGCGGCACACGACGACCTCGTCAGTGCCTTGCGCCTGATTCCGGGCACATCGGTGGCACAAACCGGACAAATGGGCGCCCAGGCCTCGCTCTTCATTCGCGGCGGTGATTCCGATTCCAACAAGATTCTGATCGACGGCGTCAGCGCAGGCGATCTGGGCGGCCGCTTCGACTTCGGACCCCTTGCCTCAACGGCCATCGAGCGCGCCGAGGTCTATCGTGGCCCCGACTCGAGCCTCTACGGGGCTGATGCCGAGGCTGGCGTTGTGCGCCTCACGACACCACACGGCACCACCAGTTTTCCTTCTGTCCTCTTTCACGGCGATGTCGGCAACTTCCTCACCGCGCAAGACGACATGGAACTGGCGGGTGCCCATAACAAATTCGATTATCTCGGCGATTTTAGTTGGCTCCAAACCAACAACAATCTCCCCCTCAATCAATTTCACGTTGCCACCGCCGCGGGCAACTTCGGGTGGCAGCCCACCGGTTCCACGCAAGTGCGCGGCACCGTCCACTACGGCGTCGATGCCACCGGTGTTCCGGGGGCGTGGCAGTTCTATCACATTGCCAACAACGCAACCCAAAAGGATCAGGACCTTTTTCTCAGCGGATCGTTCGACAACCAGACCACCGCGGCCTTTCACAACACCGTGCGCTATGGCCTCGCACGCAAGCGCGAGCAATATCACCACTGGTCCCAGACCGGCTCCGGAATCTTTGACCAGTACGGTGACAGCTTCGGCCTTCCCGTGACCATCACAGGCGCCAATGGCTATTCGGTCACCGGCCCGGTCTTGCTGGATTTCGGGGGCGCCTATCCGCAGGAAAACCAGCTCGTTTCCAATCGCGATGAGCTCGTGTATCAAGGCGACTATACAGTCACTCCACATCTGGTGGCGCAGATCGGGTTCCAGTTTGAAGACGAGCGCGGCGCAGAGCCTGGCAGCTCCTACTACGCTCCAGTCAAACGCACCAATTACGACTACCGTGCCGCCGTCCATGGCGACTTCAAGAGCCGCTTCTTCTATACCCTCGGGGGCGACCTCGAACGATACTCGCTCTTCGGAACCCAAACCACGCCCCGTGCCGCTGCGTCCTTCTATGCATTGAAGCCACGCGACGGCGTTTTCAGCGGCACCCGCATTCTCTTTAGCTACGGCGATGCGGTACGCGAACCCTCGCTCACCGATCAGTTCTATTCGCTGTACAGCTTTCTACTGTCCAACGGCGGGCAATCGACAATCCAGCAACTCGGCATCACGCCATTGTCCGCACCCACCGCGCGAACCTACGAAGGAGGTGTCGAACAGGCTTTTCTGAGTCGGCGCATCATCTTCCACACCACCTTCTTTCACAACGAATTCGGGCGTCAGATCGAATACGTCGGCGTTGACCTGATTCCACAGCTTCTGCCTGGCCTCACGCCAGCGCAGCAAAACCAGCTCGAACAGTTTCTGCAGGCCAACTTTGCCTATGAGCAGAGCCTCAACACGGAGGCCTTTCGGGCTCTGGGTGTTGAAACCACTGTCGAAGGCGGCATCGGGCACAGCATCTTTCTCCGCGGCGGCTACACCTACCTCGACGCCGTCATCCAGCGCTCCTTTGCCAATGCCGACACGGCGCTACTTGGCCCGGTTCCCACCTACAACGGCATTCCCGTCGGGTCCGACTCGCCTCTTCAGGGTGCGCGGCCCTTCCGGCGTCCGCCGCACACCGGCTTCATCGCGGCTACCTATTCGGGAAAGAAACTGTCGGCGCTCTTTACCTCGTCCTTCGCAAGTCGTGCGGACGACTCTGACTTTCTCGGAGGCTATGACCTCAACGGCGGCAACAGCCTTCTCCTCCCGAACCGCAATCTCGACCCCGGCTTCGCCAGGCTCGACATCGGCGCGAGCTACCAGTTCATGCCCCTGGTCGGTGTCTATGGCCGGATCGAGAACCTCACCAACAATCAGCACATCGCACCCCTCGGCTATGTCAGCTTGCCGACCGCCGTCCGCGTCGGCGTGCGCTTGCAGTGGGGGAGAGAAAAGAGCCGCTGAGCCCATTCCATTCGGTGCGGCGGGATCGAAGTCCTTCGGTTCCGTCCGCTCTGTTCTTGCATATTCGATGAAATTTATCCAAAGGTAAGGCTGTCTGCACTAATTCCGTTGCTTTTTGACCAATCCTGAGCTACATTTTGCTTTCCCCCAGTGAGAAAGTACTTAAGAGGTGCCGGGATGGTTTGTTCCAAATGCGGGTCGGGGAGTCTTTCAGTTGTGCCAGCGGAGGTTCGACTTTTTCGGAATATTCCGCGAACGCTGAGCCATCCCCCGATGACCCCTTCGCCGGATATTCAGGTCTGCTTGGATTGCGGATCGTCGGAGTTTTCTATCCCGCAAGCCTGGCTGGCAGCCGGCTGGTTGCACCCGCTCCGGCCAAAGCCGGTGGTAAGTGCCCCCCGCCAGTCAAATGTAACCGCCATCGCGTCTTGATCTTCCGTGCTTGCGCGGCGCTCCGTTTTGTAGGGATGCCGGTGCGGTTTCGCACGGCCTTTTCTCGATAGAACTCATAGAAATACAAAGCCCCCAGCCGAAGCTGAGGGCTTTTGCTTTTGGCTGAAGCGTTCCTCACAGTGGGACCTTATCGAGAGGGGCAATGAACCCGATTCCGGGAACGTTCAGTTTATGCAGCCGCACGTCGTTGGTGATGAACAGATCGACCCCGAAGTGAGCAGCGCACGCCAACTGGATCGCATCTGCGTTACGAATCGTGTGGGTGGCGCGAAGGGAAGCATAGCGCCAGGCGACCTGCGGATCGAAACTGATGACGTGGGCCGTGGTCCGGATGGCGTGATCGTATTGCTCAATGAGAGAGGTTTGGCCGAGTTTCGTAGGCCTCACCAGGACTTCGCCGAGCGTCATCGCGGACGTTACAACGCGATCGCCGCGGTCAATCATTCGCCTTCGGATTTCGAGCGTCCGGCTCCGGTTTGGTTCCAGACCCTCGAACATGTAGATGAAGACGTTGGTGTCGAAGAAGACCCTGCTCAAATGTCTTCCCTCCGCAAGTTCTCAACATATTCGTCCGCGTGTTCATCAGCCCAAATGTGTTTGCCCGAGCCGATGAGACGAATAAGCGGGTCGTCTTCATAAGCAGGCTTGGAGGAGTCCGACCTTGCGACGCCGATCCATGTCTCATACCAGTCAAGCAGGGGTCGATACTTCAACGGAAGCTCTTCGATCTTTGGCGTTGTTTTCGAAGGTTTTCTTTTCTGATATCTCGTTGCGTAGATGAAGTCACCTGGGCGGAACAACCTCAGGTTGCCTCCGGGTGTCGTCTCGTAGAGCATTCGATACTTGGCCGAAGACGGTGGAACATTCGCGACACAATGCTGATCGAGGTGGACATTCAGGGTTCCGCGCTCTACATCCCCGGTCATGCCCTCGTCGTGCATTTTTGCGATGATCTCGGCTTTCTTGAAATCGCTTCGCGATGGGAGTTGCTGATGGAGCAGCGCCGTCGCGACCCAGATTCGATCCGCAACAAGGAAGGAGCTTTTCTCTGTCCACATCCATGAGTATCCTCAATAAATAGGTATACCATAAATAACAACAAATACCGAGTTGCAGCCAACAAGAAGCCCCCAGCCGAAGCTGAGGGCTTTTGCTTTCTCTCGCGCCGAAGGCGCAGTCGGCCGCACCGCAGGTGCTAGTACATGCCGTCCATGCCGCCGCCGTGGCCGCCACCTGCCGGAGCAGCCTTCTGCTCGGGAATCTCAACCACCAATGCTTCGGTAGTCAGCAGCAAACCAGCAATCGAAGCCGCATTCTGCAGGGCAGTGCGGGTTACCTTGGTCGGGTCGATCACGCCGGCCTTCACCAGGTTCTCGAACACGCCCGTTGCAGCGTTGTATCCGAAGTGCGGTTCCTTCGACTCAAGCACCTTGGCTACCACCACTGCGCCCTCTTCGCCGGCGTTGGCAACAATCTGCCGAAGCGGCTCTTCGAGCGAACGAAGCACGATCTGCGCGCCGATTTTCTCGTCGCCTTCGAGCTTCTTGATCAGCTCCTGCACTGCGGGGATTGCACGGACCAGAGCAACTCCACCGCCCGGGACGATGCCTTCCTCGACTGCCGCACGGGTCGCGTGCAGAGCATCCTCAACGCGAGCCTTCTTCTCCTTCAGCTCGGTCTCAGTTGCCGCACCCACCTTGATGATGGCAACGCCGCCCACCAGCTTGGCCAGCCGCTCCTGCAGCTTCTCCTTGTCGTAGTCCGAGGTGCTCTTCTCGATCTGCGAACGGATTTCCTTCACGCGGCCTTCGATGTCGGTCGACTTGCCTGCGCCGTCAACGATAGTCGTGTTGTCCTTGTCGATCGTCACGCGCTTCGCACGGCCCAGATCCTCGAGCTTCACGCCTTCCAGCTTGATGCCCAGATCCTCGGTGATCGCCTTGCCGCCGGTCAGGATCGCGATGTCGCCCAGGATCGCCTTGCGGCGGTCGCCGAAGCCAGGAGCCTTCACCGCGGCCACGTTCAGCGTGCCACGCAGCTTGTTCACCACCAGGGTCGCCAGGGCCTCGCCCTCCACGTCCTCGGCAATGATCAAGAGCGGCTTGCCGCCGCGCGCAACCTGCTCGAGCAAAGGCAGCAGATCCTTCATCGCGCTGATCTTCTTCTCGTAGATCAGGATGTACGGATCTTCCAGAACCACTTCAAGGCGCTCGGCGTCGGTCACGAAATACGGGCTCAGATAGCCGCGGTCAAACTGCATGCCGTCGACTGTTTCCAGGCCTGTGTGCATCGTCTTCGACTCTTCGATCGTGATCACGCCATCCTTGCCCACAACCTTCACGGCGTGCGCGATGATGTCGCCGATCTCCTGGTCGCCATTGGCCGAAATCGCGCCAACCTGCGCCACAGAACCCTCATCGACAGGCTTCGACAACTTGCCAAGAGCGCCGCCCTCGGTCCACTTGCCGTCCTTGTCGCGGGTTCCGATGATCGTCACCACGGCCTTGTCGATGCCGCGCTTCAACGCCGTCGGGTTCGCGCCCGCTGCCACCGTCTTCACGCCTTCGCGGAAGATGGCCTGCGCCAACACAGTCGCGGTCGTCGTGCCGTCGCCGGCGACGTCCGAGGTCTTCGAAGCGACTTCACGCACCAGCTGTGCGCCCACGTTTTCCAGCGGGTCTTTCAAGTCGATCTCTTTGGCCACCGTCACGCCGTCCTTGGTGATGGTGGGCGAACCGAATTTCTTCTCGATCACAACGTTCCGGCCCTTCGGCCCGAGCGTCGCCTTGACCGCGTCCGCCAGCGTGTTCACGCCGCGCAGGATCGCTTGACGGGAATCTTCACCGTGCAGAATTTGCTTTGCCATATTTCTCTCCAGTGATCAGTGTTCAGGGAACAGTGATCAGTTCTTTTCAGCGTTCAGTTCTTGAGTTTTTGGCGAACCCGTTGGTCGAATGCAGTAGTCATGGCCGTTCCTGACCACTGACCACTGCGCGCTTCGCGCGCCTACTTCTTGATGATGCCGAGAACTTCTTCTTCGCGCATGATCAGGAACTCTTCGCCGTCGATCTTGATCTCGGTGCCCGAGTACTTGCCGAACAGAATCTTGTCGCCCGCCTTCACATCCAGGGGGAAGACCTTGCCTTCGTCGTTCGACTTGCCTTTGCCCACAGAGATGACTTGGCCTTCTTGCGGCTTCTCTTTGGCGCTATCGGGAATGATGATGCCCCCGCGAATTGTCTCGCCCTCTTCAAGACGGCGAACAAGAATTCGGTCATGCAACGGGGTGAACGTGGTTGTCACAGAGGTTGCTGCCATAACTTCGCTTCTCCTTCACAGACGGGCAGGGTTGATCCCCATCCGCCGATGGTGATTGATTTGGAACGATGAGCTGAAAATGCTGGGCCACTCCCTTTCCTTCCAGAGCCGCCCTGCGACCTGGCACTCGGACCAGCGATGGGCTAGCAGTCATGCCTTCCAATTGCTAAAGATAGGCAGAGAGATACACTTTGTCAAGTTGGTGATTGTGAATATTTGAGTCAAGTACGCTCATATAAGTCTATGGGACCCAGATTAGAATTAGCAGGCGCGGCTCCTCGTTGGCGAGGGGGCGAACCTCGGCGTCTTCTGCCGCGGCCCCCCTCTCTTCTCTTCCGAGCATCTTTCTCTTTAATTGCCGAAAATATCAGTCCTCTCGCGTGCTCTTGTTCCGGCTCTTGGCGTCGCCGGTTTCCTTCTCCGGATCGCTCCCCGTCGAATCCGCAATATTGACGGTTCCGAGCGAGTCGTTCACCATCCCATCGTCCGCTTTCGGCCTCTCCTCAGCGGATCCACCCGGCGGTTGCACCGGTTTCAGCTTTTCCATGCAAAGAACCTCCGTCCTTCACGGTTGGATGCACAGGAGGAACATCTTGGCCACAGCGTCTTAGCCGCTCGCGCCTGCGGAATAGAATGAACACTTGGTTCGATAAGGGAGACTGCACATGAAGGCCTTGGTCAAGAGCAGGGCAGAGCGCGGCTTGTGGCTCGAGGATGTCCCCAAACCCGCCATCGGCATTAACGACGTGCTTATCCGCGTGCGCTATACCGGCATCTGCGGAACCGACGTGCACATCTTCGCCTGGGACGAGTGGGCCCAGAAGACGATCAAGGTTCCCCTCACCATCGGCCATGAATTTGTTGGGGAAATTGTCGAGGTCGGCTCCAACGTCAACGACTTTCACCCCGGCGACATCGTTAGCGGAGAGGGGCACGTGGTCTGCGGCCGCTGCCGCAACTGCCTCGCCGGTCGCCGTCATCTCTGCGTCACCACGCAAGGTGTCGGGGTCAATCGTGCCGGCGCGTTTGCCGAGTTCATCGCCCTGCCGATGACCAACATCTGGCGGCATCAGCCCCGGCGTCAATCAGGAGGTCGCGGCCATCTTCGACCCCTTCGGCAACGCCGTGCACACCGCGCTTTCGTTTCCCGTGCTGGGCGAAGACGTCCTCATTACCGGCGCAGGCCCCATCGGGATCATGGCGATCCCGGTCGTGCGCCATGCCGGCGCGCGCCACGTGGTCATCACCGACCTGAACCCCTTCCGCCTCAATCTCGCGCGCAAAATGGGCGCGACCCTTGCCATCAACCCCACCGAGACCTCGCTCACCGAAGTCCAAAAGCAGCTTGGCATGACCGAGGGATTCGACGTGGGTCTGGAGATGTCTGGCAATCCGCAGGCCCTGCGCGACATGATCGCCAACATGAGTCATGGCGGCAAGATCGCTGCCCTCGGCATTCCAGCCAAGGAATCGCTCATGGACTGGCGTCCCGTGATCTTCAACATGATCACCATCAAGGGCATCTATGGGCGCGAAATGTATGAGACCTGGTACAAGATGTCCGTCATGCTCGACTCAGGCATGGACATCGCGCCGATCATCACCCACCGATTTCCCTATGACCAATTCCAACTCGGATTCGATGCGATGGGCTCCGGAGAAACCGGGAAGGTCATCCTGGACTGGACGAAGGCGTCCTGATCTGCGTTTGATTTTCTGTCTTGAGGAATTCTGGCGGAGAGGGGGAGACTCTACGCAATACATCACAAACCCCAATGTTTACGCATAGATCGCGTCCTTTGTCGTGCGGTTGTCGTGCAATTGTCGTGCATTTTGCCTATAATCCCACCCATGAGCGCACGTGCTGTAACACTCATGATTCGCTACAAGGACGCGAGTGGAACGTGGAGACGCAGGCCAGCTGCACGAGGCGCAAATGGCCGGGTCAAGCCAGGCCACGCGCTTGTTGATGGACAAGTCGTCGCTGTGAAGAACAGCAGATACGACATAAGGTGCACGGTTGATCGGAGAACCATCTACGAGTCTGCAGGGAAGAACGCTTCTGTCGCAGACGCGAGACGGCAGCAGCTTGAGCTGAAGAGCATCGTCGTCGAACATGCCAAGGAAGCTGGTGTGGAGATCGTCGAAGCTCCTGTGAGCAAGTCTCTGCGAGCCACTGCAGCTGCATACATCAAAAATGCTGAGAAACGGCGAGCGTTTGAAGCTGCTCGGCATGCGAGACTCGTCACCGCCGAGTTTATGAAGATCGTAAGATGCGTGAATGTCGACGAAGTCAGCCAGGACGACATCTTCAAGTACCATGAGTGGTTGCGAAAAAACCAGTGTGGGGATCGAACGGTCGCCAACAAGCATGCGCGGCTTGCATCCTGGCTCAAGTTCGGCGGAATCGATCCGAAGAACATCCCTCCGAAGCCACGTTACGAAGAGAAGCTCCCCGATGTATACAGCTCAGAACAGACCCGGAAGCTTCTGGCCAAAGCGAAGCCTTATATGCGCATCTGCATTCTGCTCGGACTGAAGTGCGGATTGCGTGATCAGGAAATGCGGCACGTCGAGTTCAGAGATGTGAATTGGCAGGACAGGACCCTGCGCGTGCGTGCGAAGCCTCAATGGAAATTCACGGTTAAGACTTGGGAACAGCGGAACGTCCCTGTGCCTGCCGATGTGCTCACAGCGCTCAAGGATTGGCAGAGCAAAAGCACGGCTCAGACTCTCATCCTGGGAACGAAGAATAGGGCTCCAAATGGGAAGCTGTTGTTGATGCTGAAAGGGACTGCGAAGCGCGCTGGGCTGAATTGTGGTCTTTGCGATGGATGCCAGGAGCTGAATCAGTGCCGGGAGTTCACGCTCCACCGTCTGCGGAGAACGTACATCACGAACATGTTGAGGGGTGGGATTGATTTGAGATCAGTCCAGGCGTACGCAGGGCATCATCGACTGGAAACTACGATGCGGTACCTGGTCCCAGAATCGGCTCCAGAAGCTCAGGCGAAGGTCAACGCAGTGAAGTGGTAGTGCCGGTAGTAGAGTGCTGCGATGTGACACTAGGGGTGGTGTTAATGAAAGATAACTTTCGGATTGCCCACAACCCAACCGGAACGCAACAGGCTAGCATCATCCCCTGAGCATTTTCTCTTGCTCGTCGATAGGCTCAACGCCTTTCGAATTCACCGGTTTCCGATTTCGTGTGAATGCTTTGAGAAAGAGCTTTGCCCCTATGGCTAGCCATGGAAGCCCGAAGAACATCTGATCCGGGAATCTGGATGCTCCCATATAATCGGCGAGATGAACCGCGGGCTCTTATCTTGGTTGTGCGCCGTTGCATTCACCTGCAATTTCGGTATCTCCCAGAACCTGCCCGCTCCATCTTCCCCGGAAGTGGCAATCGGAACTGGACCTCGTGAATACCTAGAAGCCGCGCTCGACACGATGCAGCAACACGTGGTCTTTCCTGATCAAGTTGATTGGAAAGCGCTTCGCCGAGAATCATTCGTTCGTGCTGTCGGCGCGTCAACGCTGCCAGACACTTATCCGGCCATCATTTACGCCTGCGAAAGGCTTCGTCAGCAGCAGCAATGTGGCGGGTTCCGCCTTCCCGATTCTGCAAGTCCCGAAACCATTCGAAAGGTGCAAGAGGCGGAAGCAGCCAATGCCCCTCCGGAGCGAAAAGCAATACTCGCCATGCCGCCATCGCCATTCACCAGCCGCAGCGATCCGGTCGGGAAACTCTTGAAATCAAACACCGGGAAAATCTTCGCCTATCTTGTCGTTCCGCATTGCCATCCGCCATTCGCCGATATGGCAAAAGACAAGTCCTTCCTGGACCATTGGGCGGCCACATTGCGAGCACTGGTTCTGAGCGCGGCCAACGCTCATCCAAGCGGATGGATAGTGGATCTGCGAGGAAACGGTGGAAGCAATATGTGGGCGGCGTTGGCCGGCCTTGGCCCGCTGTTTGGCGACGGCCCGGTCGGATTCTTCAAAGATCGGAGAGGTCGGCAGGAGTGGGTGTACGACAAGGACGGAATCGCGGTGATATCTCTCGATGAGAACGGTAAGCCGCACGAGGTCTACATCCAGCGACTCGGTGGGCCACAGATTTCTCTTGCGAGTGCTCCAGTAGCAGTCCTGTTTGATAATGCGACCGGCGGATCCGGCGAAGCTATTGCCATTGCGTTTGCCGGGAGGCACAGGGAGCGCTCGTTTGGCGTTCACACGTCGGGCGCAACTGGATGCTGCGCCAGGTTCCCGCTGTCTGATGGAGGTGTCCTGGCCCTCAACTTCGGAGTGGAACAGGATAGGCTCGGCCACGGTTATCCGGAAGGCTTGCAGCCCGATGTTCGAGTTGAAACGAACTCGACCGCTAAAATGGAGTCCGATGCCGTGATTCAGGCTGCAGAAGATTGGCTGTCCAGCTTGTATTGACATTGCGAAGCGCTCTGAGCTGACCGATATGCGAGTAGCGCCAGCAATCTATCTGAGCAGCAAAGTGCAAACCGAATTGCACAGACTGGTGCGGCGGCGCACAACTAGGGTCCGTGTGGCCGAGGGTTGCAGCACCGTGTTGCTGGCCGCGGCTGGGCTCCAAGACAAGCAGATTCTCACTCGCTTGATCTCCGGCCATGGTGGCGTCAAGCTTCTACTCACTCGTTCATACGGCGATGAAACTCGCTTTCTGAGCGAATCGCCCGTAACCCGGAAATTGCACCAGTTTTGGGTTATTGACGGATGGGCCACCATCCTCCGGCAACTCAAGGAATGAACTGTCAACCGGGCGAAAACGAGCCCTTAGGACTATGCATACCCGCACGTAAATCAGGATAATCGTGATGTGACTGGCAAAGAGAAATTGCGGGAAATAGAATCTGCGATTCGTCGCGTCCTGATGGCGAAGTGGGACCCAATTGGTGTCAGCGATGAACCAGGAGCTGCCAACGAATATGACAGCTACATTTGGGGTGTCTACGACCTCTTGAAACGCGGCGTAAGTGATGAGGAAATCGCAGAGCACCTTCTCAAGATCGAAACAGAGAGCATGGGTTTCATAGACTGCGACGGAAAGCCATTTGCGACTGCAGAGGCCCTTCTTCCAGTAGCGGCGGAGCTACGAGAGATGATCCTGCCCTTCATTTCACGCAGTGCCTGAGTAACCCGCAATCCGGACATAACCTCAAAACGGAGAGGTTGGATTGGTGGAGTGCTCCTTGGGAGGTTGGACGATGTCCCAGTGTTCGGCGATCTTGCCATTCTGAACCCGGAATATCTCGCCAATTGCTACTGGCGGGGCGCCATCTGCCGGTGTAAAGCGTGCATGGACAAACACCAAGTTGCCTTCTGCAATCGTCCGAATTACCTCCCATTTTGGGTGTGGCGCATGTTGAATCAGATTCGTCAGGAAGGCTACGGTCGACTCGCTCGTACTCCCAGACGCATCGGAACTATGCTCGACGAAATCGTTCGCCGCGTACCGATCAAATGCCTCTTTCGGATGCAGATCAACGAGAGCCATGCGATAGAACGCCAGGACTACTTCTTTCGGCGCGGGCTTGCCATTTTGAGCTCGAGCGGTCATAGCCATCGCCGAACAAACGACCAGCGCGAGAACAATGATTCTCTTCACGTTTCCTCCAGACATAGCTGCCAACCTCAAACACCCGAAACCGAGGGGGACGCAATGAGGATAGGTTACAGGGATAATTCGGCTGATCGCGGTGTTTTCTAGCAGGCAGGCTAATGTTTGATCTTGAAGGGAGGGAAGCCGTTGATGCTCTTCGCGGATGTGTCACCCGCAAACCCGGAAGTAAGCCCAAAGACGGGTTGTTTCCGGATCCGCGCGGATTACGCTGGCATGGCTTCTACGATGCTGACAGGCGAGTTGGTCGCGATGACGCGGTTGAGCTCGAATCCGGCTTTCTTGAGCAAGGTCCGGTACTCGGGCTCGGTGCGCTCCTGGCCGGGGGTCAAGGTCAGCATGGTGATGTCGAGCATCTTGCCGGGGTGAAATGCATTTCCCTCGGGTAGAACCTGCTCGACGATGAGCAACTTGCTGGTGTGCGGCATAGCGCGATGACAGTTGGCGAGGATGGTGAGGCACTGCTCCTCACTCCAGTCGTGGATGACGTGGGACATTATGTAAAGGTCGCAGCTGGTAGGGATGCCCTCAAAGAAACTTCCGGCTACGAACGTAACACGCTCGGTCATGCCCCGTGCTTGGATCAGTTCAGCAGCACCGGATTGGTTGTGTGCAAGATCGAAGAGGGTGCCTCGCGGGCCTGGATGGCTGGCAAGAATGGTGGTGAGAATGTGCCCCGTGGCTCCGCCGATGTCGGCGATGTGGGTGTAATGGGAGAAGTCGTATGCGGCAGCAACCGCAGGTGCGTCCGCACTGTTCATGCCGATAAGTAGGTCGCTGAACCAAGCGGCTTCTTCAGGGTCCTTGCTGATGTGGTCGAAGAAGGGCGCGCCGAAGTGCTTGTCAAAGGAAGGCTGGCCGGTCTGCACAGAGTAGAGGATTTTGTGCCAGGGAATGACGAAGAGATCTCCGGTAAAGGAGAGAATCGATGTGCGGACGGAGCCGGGGACATTGGAGCGAAGCGGCTCGGCAAGCGGAGTAATCGAGAAACGATGAGTTTCATCCTCTGTGAAGATTCCGATGGAAGCGAGGCTTCGGAGGAACCGGTAGAGCGCGGGCGCGTGGGTATGAGTGAAGTCTGCGAGTTGTTCGGCGTTTTTGGGGCCGTCGGCAAGATGATCGGCGAGGCGCAACTGCGCTGCCGCGCGTAGAAGATAAGGAACTGTGAAGCCCATCGCCATTTGCATGAGCTGAGCCTGCGGTGGCGGCGCTTGCGCCGTGTCCGGTGCTGACATCGCTGACCTCGTTGGGGACTGAGTCACAACTGTAGCAGAGAATTTCAAGTGTCCATTGATATTGGTTAAATCCAGAAAGTCCGGCTTCCTGGTCGTATCACCGTCTATACGGAAACAACTGAAAATGGACCTAGAGGTCGATTATCGGGCTGCCGCTCTCGCAAGCACACGTGAGTTGGGTTCCTCCATCAAGGAATTACGGCCGGAGTCTCATCCGCGTTGCCGAGTATTGCTCCAAACGATCTGGCAAACTCCGACAATCAACATGATTGCGCCGTAGAGTGCCCAATGTTGGTCGCCTTGCATGAAGCTTCGACTGAGGGATCCCCACGCAAGATTCAGTCCCTGCAGGATCCAGATCCCACCCATCAAAACCATCAGGATACCGATAATGCTGCTAATCACGCGCATCACGGCGTTGAACACACGCTGCATCTTGCACCTCCAAGGCACCACAAAGCTTATGCGGGCCGGGCACTGTTTGTGAATTGGCAATGCTGAATTCTAGAACGCGCCAATACGAATTCGCATGAGGATGGTGTTTGACGGTTTTCCCAGCTCAGGCGGTTGGCCGCCAAGTGGGGTGAACCCAGAAATCGGGTCACTTCCTGGTTGACCACAATCTGGGAACTGCGACCTAAAACGTCGATTTGCCAGACGTAAAAGTGTCCCGATCTAGCGTCGCATTCATCGGTTATGTCAGGTTGACCCAGTCAGGTGTGAAATAAAGAAGACAACTCAAACAGAAAGAGGCTTTGCTATGGCGCAGACAGTTTTGATTACGGGTTGTTCGGCGGGAATCGGGCGGGCTGTAGCGGAGTTGTTTGCAGACAGAGGGTGGAATGTGGTGGCGACGATGCGATCGCCGCAGTCGGCCGCTGAATTGGCTGCAAGAAAGAACGTCTTGGTGACTGCCCTCGATGTGACGGACGAGGACTCGATCGCCGCAGCGGTGAAGAAGGCCGAGGAGCGGTTCGACGGGATCGACGTGCTGATCAATAACGCCGGTTTTGGACTGTACGGATTGTTGGAAGCGACCTCGGTGGAGAGTATCCGCAAGCAATTCGAAACGAACGTGGTGGGCCTACTGGCGACGACGCGCGCAGTTGTGCCCGGGATGCGAAAGAGGCGGTCGGGTGTGGTTGTGAATGTAGGCTCGATAGCCGGGAAGATGACCTATCCGCTGGGTACGATGTACAACGGCACGAAGTTCGCAGTGGAAGGGATCTCTGAGGCGCTACGGTTTGAACTGCGCGAAATCGGCGTGCGGGTGAAGCTGATTGAGCCGGGAATTATTTATACGAACTTTGCGAATGCGATGGAGTTCAACAATGACGAGTCGCTGGTTGTCTACCAGGCGTTGATGCAGAAGTTCGGTGCGGCGATGGAAGAGCTGTGGAAGAATGGCACGGAAGTCCACGTGGCCGCTGAGACGATCTACCAAGCAGCAACCGATGGTACCGACAGGCTGCGGTATCTGGTGGGTGAGGACGCGAAGACCTGGGCTACCATGCTGGCGGGCCTCGACGGCGAGCAGTATTTCGCGAAAATGAGCGCTATGTTTGGTCTATAGGCAAGCCCACCGGAAAGAAATTCAGTGGTGGCCTTGCAGAGACCTAACGGGATGAACTTTTACTGTTTCGCGAACGGAAAGCTAGTGGAAGAGTATAGCCAACCAGACCTGCTCACTCTGCCACAGCAAATTGGGACGGTGCCGAAAGAGATCGCTTTATCGAGAGCGCGCCGACACCGCAATCGCGGTCGTGGAATACACTCTCTTCCCGAATCACCCGCAACCCGGACATAACCGGAAAATCGAGTTATTTAAAGCACGTCCACGGATACCATCGCTTTGAGAGTCTTTGCGGGGGAGGGCTGTTGTGCAGGAACGAGGACTGCCTTGGCACGAAGCTGTATCCAAAGTCGAACCCAAATCCGTGTCCTTAGAAGAAGGCAAAGCGTGGCGGACGAGAGAAGCCGAGGCGGGGAGACCATCGAGTTACGTAGACTTCTGCCGCGTTCACGGTCTTTGCGTTACCTGTTTAGGTGAAGGGCTCGTACACAACGACAACGGAGTTGGTTTTAAGGTCGTGGGAATGGATGGCGACATACGGTTGTTCGAGCGATGCCCGGTGTGCGGCGGAACGGGAAAGCTCCTTGCCCTGTAGCGCGTTCCGGTTGAATCACCCGCTATGAGGAAGTAACCCGAAAACGAGAAAATGGGGGTTATTTCCCAATCGTCCACAATCCAACCGCAAAAGCACGCGAGCATACGGCGTGGCAGAATTGATAGTCATCAATGGCGAACGGGGGTAGAGGCCACGCATGTAGTTGGCGGCGGTCATGGGCCATCCTTTCGAGCATCGGGCGGTCTGGACGGCAAAGGCCTATATTCGTTTCATGGAACAGACCCGCAATCACACCATCGCTGACATGGAAACAACGCTCGTCGTGCTGCATCGGCGCGAAATGCGTTTGCGGGCGGTCGTGTCTTCTCCTGTGGTATCCGCCGAGAATCGGAAGGACGCGCGCGAAGCACTGGAAACGATCTTGGACGAAGCGCGTGTGATCCAAGATGCGTTGACGCAGCTAGAATCGGAACGATGAATCTGCTACTGAGCAAAAACGATACAGATTCTCGGGCCGAAGGAGCGTATATAGCACCGATGCACAACCCAATCCACATACTAACCACCGAGCGCGATGGTGATGACGGCCTCATCGTAACTTTTTCGGACGGGACGACGGGCGCGTATGTCGTTGAGGAGTTGTTGGAACTTAGGCCGTTTCGAGAACGCATAGAAACCAAAAGCTCTGCAAACCCTCAGGACGAGTGAATCAGTTTAATCGCAGTCCGATGGTCTTGCAGAGAGTTGTACCCCTTTTGACCGCGAGACGCTCGTCCGGGCGCTGCGGATCGATCAAGCTGGCGAGAGCAGGTTCCCTGAGTTTCTCGACGCCTCGTGGCGGGCTGACGTTGTGCGTTACGACGTAGACTTTGCGGCGCGGACCGTGGCGTACTACGGGTGCCAGGGCGAGAAATACATCGAAGCGTATTCGCTCGTAAAGATCGATTGATCAGTTGTTGGTGAATCACCGTCTACTCGGCAGGCCGGGCTGTTCTCATCTAATCCCGCAAAGTGGGCTGGCGTTGTACTATGACCGGCATGACTACGTTTACCGCGGAGGATGATACCTACGCGGGGTTTGACAGCACTGGAAAGTACTTCGGGTACTTTGGACTTGCGGCGGGCGCGATTGGCATCACGGGATGGGCGGCAATACACGGGCATCTGCCAGGACTGAAACCTGCGGACGGGGTGTACCAGTTTTTCCTGGCGGCGGTGGAGTGGATCGGAATCGGGCTTTTCGCGATCTTGGGCATCGCCACGTTGGGTTCGCTTGGTTTGTCGCGCAAATCGAGGGGGACTGTGACCGTCGATGACTTGGGAGTGACGCGGCAGATCAGAGAGCGGAGCTGGAAGCTGCGGTGGCCGGAGATTGAGGGCTATGTGGTGGTCAGCGGTGGGATCGCACTTGTGCCGCGCGAAGGAGGCAAGACGATTGAGATTCCGCGATTTCTGGACGATTACAGTGGATGTATTGCGGAGATCGAGGCGCGTGGGGTTGGCCGCTTGCCGCCGAGCAGGTTGAAGCGATGTTGAAGGCTCTTGGCCTTTGGCAAATGATTCGGTCGAGTTACCCGCACGCGGAAGCAACGTGATTCAGCTCACGTCTACTTCCGGATCGGCCACAACCCAGTCCATACTCAGGATTTCCCAGTGATTGTCCAATTTTGTCCCATAGACTCAGTGGTCCGAGATTGTCTGGATTGACGCTACGATTGCGTTGATTTCCTCCTGGGTGAGCACCTGCCCATGTCCCTCCTGCCCCATGACATCTAAGGCGAAGTGCCGGTCTGCGGCGTCGAACAAATCGAGATGCGCTTCGTAGGGTGGAACGTTCGGATTCCCTAACTGAAATCCTCTAATCTCTCCAGAGGAGATCGTGTAGATAGGAGTCAAGCGGTGTGTCGATCTCACGAGAACAGTGAGCTTTGCTAACAGCAGGAACTCGGCTCTCTGGTTTTGTCGAGAGCGAAGTCTCCACCATTTCACCTTGTCAGGTGTCGTTGACATCACAGCTTGCATCAGCTTGAACTTGGAGCGGAGTAGCCATGGCTCAAGGAGTTCTTGGGTGCCCCTGTCGTTCTTCAAGAACGCGACGAAGACCAAATCATTTACATCGCTCGGCGCGTTTTTGATCCATATTTGCCCGTCGCGGGATTGCACGATCATCGTATCTTCAGCCGTGTTGATCGCTACATCTTTAGGGAACTTAATCTTGAAGCCGTGGCCTTCGACGATCGCGCTAGACAGGGGCGCCTCGACCTTATCTGAGAGGCTCACCGGCAAGAGGCCGAATCGAGGATCCGATTTGAGTCCCTGTGCGGTGATCCAAGGCGATAGCAGGTAATAAGCAGAACTGATGATCAGGGCAACCAAACACAACAGCCCAATGATCTTTCCAGAAACCTTTGCAAACCGGGAGACTATGCGACCAGCCAACCTCCACCGAACATGCCACCATTTGAGTGCCTGATCTTCCACGCGCCGATGATAGCAGGGCATATATTCGACGAGGATTAGAGCAACTAGTGGGTCACCCGCCATCCAGAAGTAACTCCAAAACGGCAGAACGGCGGTTAGTTCCCAATGGCCCGCAATCCTGCCTTCGTTCAGTGCAGACTGTCGAGAAACTCGTTCATTGTCCGTACCACCTGAGCTTCGTTGCTAAGGTACACGTAGTGATCGGCGTTAGGAATCACCACAATGCGCGCGCTAGGCACACCGCGACGGAAAGAGTCGGCCCATTCGGTACAACGGGCTTTGTCTTCACCGATGAGAGCTGTTTTCGCGGCACCATCCGGCATGCGATCCCAGTTGTGCGGGCAAGCATAGATCGCCAAAGCGGGAACAGGAATACTTGTGTATTTCTGCATGCCGAAATTGAGTGCAGCGGCAATCGGCGAACGGGGCGGTAACGGCGGCATATGCGCGATCCCCGCATTGTTTTCATGCAGAGCAGACTCGAAGCGTGCGGCGGCCGACTCCAGTTCCAACAGCTTCTTCTGTTCGTCAACGCCGCCCGCCTCGATTTCATCGATGCGCCTCTTTATGTCATTCATCTCAACTTCAAGAAGCGGGTGCGCCGGATCGTAGAGAGCGAAATCCGTTGCGGCATCGAGATACACGACCCCGGCGACCTTCTCGGGAAAGCGGCTGCCGACCGAACTCAGTTCCTCTCCGGCCATTGAATGGCCAACTAGCACAGGACGTTCGATGTGAAGCGCTTTCATCACCGCGACAACATCATCGCCCAAGTGATCTGCCGAATAATTACCGTTGGCAGGCGCAGGATGGCTCGATGCGCCAAATCCTCTTCGCGTAATGCCATAAACGTGATACTTGTTCGCGAATTGCGGAGCAAAGCCGTCGAAACGATGCGCGGTGTCTCCCGAACCCGCCAGAAAGACGAGCGGCTTGCCCGCGCCTCCCCAATCCAGCACCTCAAGGCGAACCTCTGGCTCGACCGTCACAAACTGCACAGTATGTGGGGTGCTGTCGATCAGCTCCTGCGCTAGTAACCCGCTCCAACACACCGCCAAAAGAGCCACGATCCATGGTCTCGTATATCGCATAGCAATTTCTCCATCACCAGTGTCTCAGTAAATTAGTACAACGGTTGCCCAGCGGGCGATCGTGTGATACCTCACGCTGATCTGAACGTCGCTTTGTCCGCACTGGCGCGAAGACCATGCTCCTGCGGCCCGCTTCGCTGATTGGTGTCGAATCACCCGCCACTCGGACGTTACTGTTGGATGAACATTACAGTCGCAGGGAAGGGCCGGCGCCGAAGCGCCGGACCAGGTTATGCGGCTCTGCGGTGCGTCTCGATCCACTGTCGAATCTCTTCAACATCGAAGCGCACCATATTGCCGAATCGGTGGCTGGGGACTCTTCCGTCCGCGGCCATCTTGTAAACCTGTGGAGTTGTTGTATCAATCGCATCCGCTACAACTGCGGCTTTGACCAACTTCGGCAACTCCACAGGTTGCTTTTGTTTCTTCTTGCTCATTGAGAGCAATCCCCTCAGTACGAGATTGCCGATGGGCTGCTCCAGATCCGCGCGCGATGACTGTCGGCTAACGTCATCTGGCCGCGGCATTGGGGTTATCGAAGCCCGCACTATTATGCCATCCGATGGCCAACCGGCTCAGTGATCAGCATCGTCTCTGACGGTCTCAGCGGAGATAGAGGAAACCACCTATCATTCCGATCCGATTCGCAACCAAGATGGATGTTTCATAGCGTCGGCAGCGCACAGGTGAACATATTCAGGTCCATGGCAGGCGCGTCGGCTTCTCCGTGGGCTTCAAGCTCCACCGTGGTAACTTCGTGCTTGGTTAGGGACCGCCGGCTAGTTCGCAACGACAAGGATGCGGGGGTATATTTACCAACTCGCCGACAGCAAATCATCGTATTTGGGCAAGCGGACCTATACTACGGGGGTAAAAATCGAGGTTTTGAGGTTCGTTAACGTCAAAAGTGTGGGTCGGAGGTAGGGAAACCCGTGTACCCCCGGGTTTTGCTGCAAAAACCCATACCGAAATCCGAGGGCGAGTTTGAAAGTATTTTGGGGAGTATTCCCGAATCGGGACTGGGTAGAAAATCGGCCTGTTCTGGGGGTAAACCAGCTGGCCGCCAGGCCGGCGCCGAGAGACGCGGGGCGCCAGAAGAAGAGAAGCAGAGAGAGATCGCGAGCATCGGTCAATGCATCGCCCTGATTGGATAAAAAGAAGAATAGAGACAGAAGCGATTCAGAGAAGACTCCACTTCAGAACTGTTCTTGTTGCACAGGACCAGCGCCAGCAAGAAGACGAGACATGGCCACTCTCCATATATAGAGGATGACGGAGCGAGAGACTGCGGCCCAAATCATGGATGGGTTCTCGATCTTGCGTGGGCGCGTGAGGCTTTTTGTGTCCGGAAGGATGAAGAGACCTGGTACTGACCGAATCCCTGGTCGATCAGTTCGCGGTTGATGTTCTCGCCGTTGGCCAGGATGACGGCGCGGATCAATTCCGAAGACTGGGCAGCACCCTTGGGGATGACCAGGCGTGCTTCTCCGCCGGCAAATGCCTTGTTCAGGTAGTTGCGCATGTCGAGGCGGCGTCGATCGACTTCTTCTGCCACCTCGCTGCGGGTCATGTTGTTGTGTTCGCCCAGGATGCGTGCGGACATATCCGCTGCGCTGGTAGATACGGAAGAGAACTGAAACTGTCTTCCAGGAAACTCCTTGAGTGTGATTTCCCCTGGAGAGACGTCGGCAGATCTTGTTATATGCTGGAGCTTTGGTTCCTTGCTCATGTGAGCACATACTCATAAAAGAGTCGCATCCTTGACAAGGGATGCGTATGAGGAGTACGGAGTATATGAGTATGACAATGAGCAATCAAGAAGACTTTAGCCGGGTCCAGCGCCTGGTCTGGGGACATCTGTTCGGCATCTTTATCAAGAAGGGCCGCGAGACCCGGGGACAGTCGCTCGAAGAGGCGGCCCGCCTGGCCGGGATGGAGCCGTCTGAATGGCAAGCTGCCGAGGCCGGCCACGTACCGGAGACCGCGGCGCAGTTGCGTTCGATGGCCGAAGCGCTCGAGTTCAGCAAGGTGCAGCTGGCAACCGCGGTCCAGATCTGCCGGGTCGCCTGGGAGGCATAGACCCTGGCTTGCCGCCGCCCCCGGACCTTCCGGGGCACTGGCGGCAGGTACTCACAACCACATATGCTCATCTCCAGAGAAAGGAGGTGAGACCAATCAAGACGAAGGAAGGAACAGGGATAAAGCGCTTGAATATCAATATCTCCGAAGAGCTTCACCGCCGCTTCAAGTCCGCAACCGCAGCGCAGGGCCTGGAAATGACCGACTTGCTTTTAGAGTTCATCCAGAAGTATGTCGACAAGAACGGACCCGCTCCTGCCAGGAAGAGCAGGCGCGCTTGAAGCGCGCCGGGCTCTACATGCGTGTTTCCACCGTCGATCAGCACCCGGAGACACAGCTTCTTGACCTGCGCCAGATGGCTGCTCAACGCGGCTATGAGATCGTGCAGGAGTACACCGACAAGATCTCCGGCACAAAGGCCAAACGACCGGGCCTCGATCAGATGATGACTGATGCCCGCCGTGGCCGCTTCGATGTAGTCCTGGTCTGGGCAAGTGACAGAATCGCCCGGTCGGTAAAGCACTTCCTTGATGTCCTGGACGAGTTGAATCGGATCGGGGTCGAATACGTCTCGTTCCGGGAAAACATCGATACCGGCGGCCCGCTGGGCCGCGCCATCGTGATCATCGTCGGCGCTGTCGCTGAACTCGAACGCTCTCTGATCGTCGAACGAGTGCGTGCCGGCATGCGGCGCGCACGGCTCGAAGGCCGGCACATCGGCCGTAATCCGCTGATCCTGGACAACGCTGCGATCCAACAAGACCGCCAGCGGGGCCAGAGCATCCGACAGATCGCGAAAGGTCACGGCGTTTCGACGGCCACCGTACAACGCGTGCTCCGCAAGCCCGCCTCAATCAATCAGGAGAATGCGGCATGACTGCACACTTGCCGTCCTTCTTGTCCGCCTGGCCGTCAACGTCGTAAGCGAATCAGCTCTGTAACAAAAGGGGCCTGAAAACCTCTCCTCTAAAACCCACAAAACAAACGGTCGAATCTCACCGATCCGACCGTCTCAAAAGGTGTGGGTTTAATGACAGGAGAATGCCCACTGCCTACTGGGCGGCAGATGACGCCGTCCGGATGTAGTTCGGATGCGTCACCGTGCCAAACATAATCGCTCGTCATAGTAGATGTAGGTGGCCGTGTTCGACCTGGCAAGGCGGCTGGCGATCATCGTTGAGAGCCGAATGATGAGGTTGTCGCAGATCACGAGGTTCCGCCCTCCCCTACTGAACCGTGATTGCGACATCGACCGAGGTCGTGATCTTTGCGTTTGCCGTATCAGTGGCGGTTACCGTGAATGTGTAGTTGCCAGCCGTTGTTCCGGGAGTTGACTGGCCGTGGCTTGAGCTTCCAGAACCGCCACCTCCGCCGCACCCGATGACCCCGCAGGCCGCAATCAGGACAACAATCGCCAACATCGAAAACCAACGACGGCGCCGTGAAGAGATGCCAAACATAAGGACGAACGCGAGTGTTGCGCCCCCCGAGCCTATGGCCCAGAGATTCGTTCGATTGGGCAAGGCTAGAAAGGCGGCCGAGGCTGCGGTCGTATTGATGGTAAGTTTCGTAGTTGTCGCTCCGCCTGCGACGAGCGTGACGCTCGCTGGATTGAGCGTGCAGGTGGGTAGACTCTGCGCGCCGCTCGGTGACGCCTTCAACGCGCAGGCCAGATTCATTGTTCCCGCGTAACCGCTTTCCGCCGTGAAGGTGGCCGTCGTTGTTGCCGAACCTCCAGGGGCGATGGGGGACGGACTCAACACAGCCAGTTCGACCTGTGTGACAGTGATCGATGCGGTCCCCGTGGCCACCGCGTAGGTTCCATCGCCCGAATACGCGGCCGTCAACGTATTCGCGCCGCTACTCAACGTGCCTGCTGGAATCGTGAACGTTGCTGACCCGCCCGATAGCGTCTGCTGAGTGCTATACGTCCCGCCCGACAGAACTACATTTCCGGTGGGAGTCGCCTGTCCCGCGGCACCCGCGACCGAGACTGTCACGTTGTCAGCCTCCGTAGCGATGATGGTAGAGAACATCGGTGTCACAGTTACACTCGGATGAACTGCTGGAGCTGAAACCGTTATTACAGACGATCCAGTGGCCGTGAGATAGTTCAGCGCGCCTGCTGTATCCGGAGTGTAGAAAGCGGCGATTGTGTTCGGGCCCAAGGACAGTGCTCCCGCAGGAATCGTGATCGATGCTGTCCCCGCAGTCAGGATCGCAGAGGCCGAGGAGAAGGAGCCGCTGGTCAAGACCACGGATCCGGTCGGAATCGGATTGCCAACGCCGTCGGCGACCGTGACAGCAACGGAGACGGACTGCGACGACAGGATACTGAAGGCTGCCGGCGTCACACTTACAATCGGCACCCCAGGTTGTGCGGTCAGCTGCAGCGTCGATGACAAGCTGGATTTGTATGCACTGTCTCCCGGATAGCTCGCCTCGACAACGTGTTGGCCTTGACCGATAGGTGATATTCCGGTCGATGTCGCACTAGAGCTCTGGGTGACTTGTGAAGTCAGGACAGTCGCCGTGTTACTCCAGTAGTTTGCTACGGCAAGATCCGGCGACCCATCGCCATCAAAGTCGCCTGTCGCAACAAAGACGGGATTACTCCCGGTCGAAACACTGTTCCAGGCCGTGAATGTGCCATCTCCGTTGCCGAAGTAGATCGAGAGATTGTTGCTGTACTGATTGGCAATCGCCAGGTCGGGTTTCCCATCTCCATTGAGATCTGCGATTGCGATCGAGGACGGACTACTCCCGGTCTGCGGACTCGCCGCACTGAGCGTGAAGGTGCCGTCTCCGTTGCCAAGTAGAATTGCGATCGCGTTGCTTTGCGTTGTTACCGCCAAATCGATCGCGCCGTCGCCGTTCAGATCGCCAGCTGCAATTGCAAGGGAGTAGGTCGAAGCACCCACCGAAACCCCGGCTCCGGGCGCGAAGGATCCATCGCCGTTTCCCAGCAGGATCGTCACGACATTGCTTCCCGTCGTAACGGCCAGATCTGCAATACCATCGCCGTTGAAGTCTGCCGACACGAGAGACCGCGGACCGTTGCCGGTCTGCGGACTCAGCTCAGAGGGGGTGAACGAGCCATCTCCATTACCCAGGAGAATGGTGAGTGAGGCGGTGTAGTTGCTCGCGACGGCCAGGTCCTGAATCCCGTCCCCGTTGAAATCACCGACAACCAGCGCAGTCGGCCCTGGGCCGGTCGGCGGATTCGAGGTAGACGCGGTGAACGTCCCATCGCCACTCCCAAGTAGAATGCTGATCGAATTGCCGTTCTGGTTTATGGCCGCAAGATCGAGCTTTCCGTCGTGATTGAAATCCCCGCTGACGATGGACGAGGTCGCCGATCCCAATTGCGGATTCGAGGATGCGGCGGTAAACGTTCCGTCCCCGTTTCCGAGCAGGACAGTCAACGAAGTGCTGTTCTGGTCGGCGATCGCCAAATCGAGGATTCCATCTCCATTGAAGTCACCGGTCGCAATGCATTCCGGCTCTCCTCCTGCCGCTGGGGATTGGAAATTTTGTAAGGCTAGCGATGTCTTGCTCTGAGCAAGGGTTGCGCTACCGAGCAAGGCATTTCCGTTGTTCGTGTCCAAGAACGACACGGTGCCGCTGGGTGCTGGCCATCCTTTGCCAGTCACGGTGGCAGTCAGGGAATAGTTCCCGGCGTTGCCGCTTTGAGCAATCGTCGTTGTCGTCGCAATCGCAGAGGTCACCGCCAGCGTCTCCGTCACGGACGTACCCATGCTGTTGCTCCTCGTACCCGCAAAGACCGCCCGATACTGATGAGTTCCCGGCCCCGGGATGAAGGTCAACGTTGCCGAGCCGGCACTGGTCAGTTGCGCGCTGCCAATTCGGTGGAGCGCGTCACACGACGATTCAGTCGCGTCGCAGAAGTTAACCTGTCCGGCCGTTAGAGACGCAGAGCCAGCGCTCACTTGAGAGGCGAGCGTCACAACGCTTCCCGCAGCGACTGAAGTAACCGGACCGCCCGATGAAGTGATCGCGATTGTCGTTGTGGTTGATGCCGGTGATGTCGACGAGCCTCCAACGTTAACAACGAGGGGCGTGCTCGACGATAGCGATTCCGAAGTTCCGGTAATGGTCAAGGTGGCTGTTCCGGTGGTTGCAGTACCGCTCGCAGTCAAGGTGAGAGTGCTTGAACCCGGCGTGATGGGATTCGAAGAGAATGCCGCGGTCACGCCACTCGGGAGACCTGCTGCAGAAAGGTTGACACTACCGCTGAATCCGTTCTGCGGTGTCACGATCACGGTCGATTTCCCCGTACCGCCGGCGAGAAGGCTGACAGTATTGGGGGCACCCATCAACGTAAAGCCAGGCGTATTGATCGTGAGGTAGACCGAGGTGCTTGCGGACAAGCTTCCCGAAGTTCCAGTAATTGTGACCGTGGCAATTCCCGGAGCGGCGGAATCGGCAACCGAGAGCGTCAATGTGCTTCCGCTTGTCGATGGATTTGGTGAGAATGTGGCCGTAACCCCAGTGGGTAAGCCAGTAACTGTAAAGGTCACGCTCCCCGCGAATCCATATTGGGGATTCACACTGATTGACGACGTCGCAGAAGTTCCCTGATTGAGAGCCACGTTGCTCGGGTATGAATACAGACTGAAGCTCGGCGCACTAATCCCCAAGTAGACCGTTGTGGTCTCGGTTTCGCTCCCCGACGTGCCTGTCAGGATGAGGTTGTACTGTCCGACTGGAGCAGCACTGCTGGCATTGATCGTCAGCTGACTATTGCCGGTTGTCGGGTTGGTCGAGAACGAACTTGTTACGCCACTGGGCAAGCCTGAAAGCGCAAGGGTGACGCTGCCCGTGAAGCCGTATTGCTGGAATACATTCACGTAGACGGTTCCGGAACTGCCCTGCCCGAGATTCAGACCGCCCGCCGAAAGCGTGAAGGCCGGCGCGTAGACGCCCACCCCGAGAGTCGTTGTCGCAGTCTTAGTTCCCGACGTGCCGGTAATTGTGATGGTCGACTGGCCGAGGGTCGCGGTGCCGCTTGCCGTCAGCGTCATTGTGCTCGTCCCCGTGGACGGGTTGGGCGAGAAAGTCGCAGTAACCCCGGTTGGGAGACCTGACGCAGTGAATGTCACGTTGCCCGTGAATCCGTATTGGTTGTAGACCCACACCGGAACCGTAGTGGAGGTTCCCTGGCCGATATTGACTGCCCCGTAACTCGACAGGGTGAAAGAAGGCACATAGACACCGAGTGTAAGAGTCGTCGTGGTGCTCTTCGAGCCGGATGTTCCGGTAATCGTCAGTGAATATTGGCCTACCGGCACCGAGCCGTCAACTGTCAGGGTCAGCGTGCTGCTCCCAGTTGTAGGGTTCGGAGAGAAAGACGCCGTAACGCCGCTTGGTAAACCCGAAATGCTGAAGTTCACACTGCCACTGAATCCGTATTGGCTGTACACATTCACGTAAGACGTAGTCGTCGTTCCCTGTCCGGCGCTGACGCTCCCGTAACTCGAGATCGTGAAGCTGGGTACTACGACGCTGACCGTGCCGGTGGCCGTGGCCGTCTGAGTTCCAGAAGTGCCGGTAAGAGTGAATGGATACTGGCCCGCTGCGACCCCGTTGCCGACGGTGAAAACCACATTGCTTCCATACGTGGTGGGATTGGGAGTAAGGGATGTAGTGATTCCGCTGGGTAATCCTGATATGGCGAGACTGACATTCCCAGTAAACCCATACTGGTTGTTGACAAAAACATAGGTCGAACTCGATGAACTTTGCCCAATCGTGATCTGCCCTGGGCTCGAGAGAGTAAACGTTGGAGCGTAGATTCCCAAGGTAATTGCGGTCGTGGCCTTTTGCGTACCCGATGTTCCGGTGATCGTTAGAGGATATTGCCCCGTTGTAGCAGCGCCGCTCGCCGAGAAGCTCAGTTGAGTCGACGAGGTAGCAGGGTTCGGACTCCAGAGCGCCGTCACCCCCTTGGGCAGGCCTGACAGTGAGAATGTGACGTTACCGGAAAACCCGTATTGGCTGTTGACAGAAACATAGGCAGACTGTGTCTGTCCCTGACCAAGACTCACAGTTCCCGGACCGAACAGAGTGAATGTGGGAGAAAAAACGCCGAGGGTCATCGTAGTCGTCGCGGTCAGGCTTCCGGACGTACCCGTGATCGTCAGCGTACTGCTGCCGATGCTCGTCGCACTGCTCGCAGTCAAAGTGAGAGTGCTTGCCCCCGATGCCGGATTGGGAGAGAAAGAGGCCGTGACGCCACTGGCAAACCCGAAACGCTGAAATTTACACTCCCGTTGAATCCGTACTGGCTGTTGATATAAATGTAGGCATTGCCCGAGGTTCCTTGACCGATATTGACGGTTCCTGGACTGAAGAGGGTGAACGAAGGCGCGGTGATCGTCAAGGAAAGTGTGGTCGAGACGGTCAAACTTCCAGAGGTCCCCGTAATGATCAGGTTCGCCGGTCCGGGAGTGGCCGTGCTGCTCGCGTTGAGCGTAAGCAAGCTCGTACCGGTAATCGGATTCGTGCCCCAGGATGCAGTCACTCCACTCGGCAGGCCCGAGACGGACAGTGTGGCGCTTTCCCGAGAAACCGTATTGCGGCGTCAGCGTAATTGTTGAACCGACAGATCCGCCCTGGTTCATGCTCACGCTGCCAGGCGAAGCTGAAAGAAGGAAGGTGGGCGCGTGAACGCTCACAGTGATGTTCGTCGTCTGTGTCAAACTGCCGGACGTTCCAGTGATTGTCAGTGTTGTCGTTCCCGCAGGAGCATTCGCCGTCGCGGTTAGAGTGAGCACACTTGTTCCGGATGTCGGATTCGTACCCAGGATGCTGTGACCCCAGTCGGAAGGGCGGAGGTCACTGCAAGAGTTACGTTGCCGGTGAAGCTTCCCCGCGTCGGTGATCGTGATCGTACTCGTAGCCGACGAACCCTGGTTCAACGAAACATTGGCGGTTGGAGGCGATATCCAGAAACCCGGGACCTGCGGTCCAGCCAACGCGTCAATCAACGCCTGACCATTCGCACTTCCCCAGCCAGTAACCAGGTCATATCCCGTCACGGCGCTGAACCATATCGGCTGGTTTTGCGTGTCGTTGTTGCCCGAAGTGACATCGTGAAAGTCGTTGCTGTAGCTGGTCTCGCCGCCAATCGTATAGATCGCGGGGTTGATAAAGCCCAGGCCGCCGACCGGTGCATTGCCGGC